>NZ_QZCS01000013.1 GCF_003594915.1 Enterobacter chuandaensis | reverse complement strand
ACTCCTGTGATCTTCCGCCAAAAATGCAATCCGCTTTAATAAAAAACTTCATTAATAGATATATTCATCCATTCCAGTCACCTTATGTGAACATGATCACTTATTCATTTAAATATTGAGTGCTATTCTCTCACCCATTTCAAAAATATCATCAAGGGAAGCCGTAATGGAATGGATTATAGGTGCTGTAATTTTAATGGTCATTATTGGTGCTATATTGAAGCCCAGACAGTGTGATATCTGTCATATTTCCTTTAAGAAAAAATATTACACATGGGAAATTGAAGGGAAGAAACAACATTTATGCCCCATTTGTAATGGTAAAATGCAACGACGAATGAGTTCGCAAAGATTTAAAAGCAGATTCGGTTAAAATGACTGATTCATTTTTCAATATATAATTGATAATTATAAAATCATCATCAATGATAAGCTTGGAGCATATATTCCGAACTTATTATCTTTTTCATAGTTAACACTATCTATAAAGTTTTGATGACTAGTTACACAAAAGCCTAAGCCTACAAGCCTGTTTCACCCATTTACTAAAATTCCCCTTCCCCGCAGCCTTTTCAATCTGTTCCAAAAGCTCATCCTCGAACCGGATGTTCTTCATCGTGCTTTTGGTGCGGTCAAAATTTGGTTTCTTTTTCTCTTACATGGGAGGCACCACATGGATTCGGAATACTAACAACGCCCCGCAGTGTTGGCTCACTCAAGGGCGTCGAACCTCACCAACTATCAAGGAGTTGATTATGGCTGATTCGCATACTACCCCAGACACCGACCAATCCGGAACCGAGCGCGAGTTAATTGAGGGATACCGCTCGAATGTTTTCGTCAAATCAAGGCCGAAAATCATCCTTTCCGGCAAGTGGCTGCACGCGGCGGGGTTTGATACCGGACAGCAGGTTACGGTAAAGGTCATGAAAGGGTGCATCGTTCTGGTGGTGTATAAAGATCAGGAGCCGCGGTTGCAGGACGATTATAAACGGATGAAAGCAAAACTCGTTGAGATAGTGGACGCGCATGCGGCGATCCAAACTCCCCGCCCTGGAAAGTGCCTCGCAAATTCAAACACAAACCACCTGGCTTAGCGGCTGTTTCTGACATACTACGAGCTTAAGGTATCAACCTAATGAGGCGGGGGCAGCATGATATATGAAGAATTAATCAATTCACCAGCCGATGAGTTCGTCATGTTTACCAGCAAGGATAAAAAATTTCGCATTGGATACCGCTTCAAAAACGATACATTGTGGCTTTCACAGGCAACGATAAGTGGGCATATCAAGAATATTTTTGATGAAGGTGAGCTGGTCGAAAATTCAGTTGTTCGGTTTTGCCGAACAACTGCCATTGAAAATAAAACTCATAATATTAATTAAGTTGAATAAAACACCATTCTCGCTAACGGATTCACTGAGGCACCTTATTCCAGTGATCCTCATATTTGATATGCCCCTCCAGATAAAACCACTCGATACCACGATAACGAATCCCGATGCTTTCCATCATATTATGACCAGGCGCCCCCGGAACCCAGGTATGGGCAGCATCAACAGACATAATCACGATACTATCCAGCGTTATACGGTACACCTCGAATTCGAATCCTGCTTCGTTCACATCGTAGTAGTGGATAACCGCTTTCTGTAACCTTTTGCTTTGACATAAGGCATCAGCAAAGTAAGGGGACGTTTTGTCGATCTGCTTATGGATAGTGAATGCCCCATGTTCTCTGGCCCCCATAAGATTGCCCGTGCTGGTGCTGCAAACCTGATGGATGTGGTAATTGCTGTTAAGGATCTCAATCGCACCTTCTCTGCCCGAAACATTGCAGCTGCCTTTGATCGGATTTCCATTTTCATCATAAAGAAACATGTATGCGGGTGATGACATTGACTTTCCTCTTAATGATAATTTATGACTCTGCCGTCATTATCCTTGAAAAATGGATAGTAATAATTTCGCTCATTCAAGGTATAAGAGATTTCATAGGCATAGCCAGCTGGCAGGGCAATCTCGATACAACTATCTGGATATGAACGTCTTTGAAATTCGGCCGCAAATTCTTTATATTCACCGTGTTGCATAGACGAAATAGTATATCCATTCAAAATATCTTTTTCGTCAACACTAAAACAAAAATGATTGCCATTTATCATGATCGTTCGCTGTTCAGGAATATTCAGGTTTTCACCCGGACAACCGGTCAGCATTGAGATAATCGGAATGAATAGAATTTTTAGTTTCACTGTGGAAAGTCTCCTAAAATAGCTTCATACCGCCTGAGAAGATCCTGTTTTTGTTCCGATGGGTCGTAATCAATGAGCTTATGCAGGTTACTGCGGGGGTCAAACCCATAGGTATTGAGCAGCCAGAAATCACTGACGATTGAGGCTTGTTGCTCGAGACCGTAATCAAGCAAGTGATGTTTATCTAAATGGTAGGAATAGTCGACAGCCCATGAGAATGCTCCTCGAAGGCGTACCATCATACCGTGCTGATGCTGCCAGACATGCATCATTTCGTGCAGAAAAAGATGTGCTCCGACGATACGAGACATTCTTTGATGGGACATGGAAAAGTCGTTTTCATACGTACCTTCCATAAAGTAAATCTCACCATTTGGCGTCATTGCGGTTCTGAAGTTCTGCATATTGAAGGGCAGATAACTTCCCCGATGAATCCACACTTCATTATAACGAATACTTAAACCATAAAGCGTTTTAGCAAGATTAATTTCACCGAGCGTTAGTAGTCGGACTCCGCCTATCTTTATTGCATCACTCATCTGCGCTCTCCTTTTGTGAGAGCCATATTAATATCACTATAACTTAATACAATTATTTTTTTAATGAATGACAAGAGTGAAATTATATTTTCCAGAAATTACGCTAATGTTTAAATTTATCTGCTAATTGTTTTCCCCCACCCAACCGCATATGTAACAACGGAAACGGATTCCCCTGCCCGTCCAGTTCCGAGCGTCCGACCTGCTCAAACCCCATATGGCGATAAAATTCCACGCCCTGCGGATTCTGCTCATTCACGTCAACTTCGTCCACGCCAAACTCTGCGATGGCGTGTTTCAGCAGCAATTTCCCAACGCCCTTCCCCCGGCTCGCGTCATCCACAAAAAGCATTTCAATGCGGTTTTCATCCACGCCTAAAAATCCGTGAATAACGCCTGCGTCATCGCGGGCCATCACGACGGTGAGGTTTGGCAGATACGCGTTGAGCAATAACGGGCGCAGCGCCGCAATATCGCTTTCCTGTAGAAAGTGATGGGTGGCGCGAACGGAAGATTCCCAGATAGTGACCAGGCGTTCGAAGTGTGTGGGGTATGCGGTTTCTATTTTCATGGGGGGATCATGTTTGGAAAACCCAACTAATGCAAGTCACTCTGTGCGGCTTGCTCCCCCTCACCCTAACCCTCTCCCTTAAGGGAGAGGGGACTGTCTTACAGCCGTATAGACCAGGTTGCGCCGGGCAAGGTCAGCTGTTTGCCCACCAGCACGAAGGCCGGAACGCAGGCCCGGACTTGAGCGCACGGTCAATAATACCCTACGACGAAAGCACGATTTTTACTGCTTCACCCACACCAGCTGATCAACCCGGAAGCCCAGGCTGCGCGCGGTGTTCAGGTAATCCTGCTTCACCGCATCCGGGATGGTTGGCGTGCGCGACAGGATCCACAGGTAGTCACGGTTGGGGCCGCTCACCAGCGCGTACTGGTACTTATCGTCCAGCCTGATCACGTTATATCCGCCGTAGAACGGGCCGAAGAACGACACCTTCAGCGCGGCGGTGGTCGGCTCGCCGGTAAAGTACGCTTTCCCTTCGCTCTCGCTCCACTTGTTCTTCACCGGATCAAAACCCCGGTTAAGCACGCTGATGCCGCCGTCGCTGCGCTCGCCATAGGTCGCCGTCACCTGCTCCAGCCCGCGTTCAAAGCGGTTTTCCAGACGGGCGACTTCGTACCATTTGCCGAGATAGCGGCTGGCTTCAAAGTTGGTAATAGGCTGCACACCTTTCGGCGGCGTAGGGGATTTACAGGCGACCAGCGTCAGCGCAATGGCAACACCGGTCACAACAGGCCATAGCTTCATGAGAATTCCTTTCATTTGCCGGTTGGACGTTAAGTGTAGTGCACCGTTTCGGCGCTTCATCCCGTTCGGGAAAATTCGTAGTATATTGAGAGTATTCCTTCACTCTGGACACGGACATGGCTTACTCCATCGGCGAATTCGCCAGACTCAGCGGCATCACCGCCACCACCCTGCGGGCGTGGCAGCGTCGCTATGGTTTACTCAAGCCAAAGCGCACGGAAGGCGGCCACCGCCAGTACAGCGATGAGGACGTCCAGCAGGCGCTAAAAATTCTCGACTGGGTAAAAAAAGGCGTCCCGATCGGCCAGGTCAAACCGCTGCTGGAACGTCCGACGCCGGGGCGGACCAACAACTGGCAAACCCTGCAACAAAACATGCTGCAACGCCTGCAGGACGGCAAAGTCGAGTCCCTGCGCCAGATGATTTACGACGCCGGACGCGAATACCCAAGGCCAGAGCTGGTCGCGAACGTACTGCGTCCGCTGCGCAGCCAGGTTTCGGCCAACGTCGCCGCCGCCATGACCCTACGCGCGATCCTCGACGGCATCATCATCGCCTACACCTCGTTTTGCCTCGAAGGCGATAAAAAAGCGCCGGGCGATAATATTCTGCTCAGCGGCTGGCACCTGAACGACCCATGCGAGATCTGGCTCGAAGCCCTGACGCGCACCGGGCAGGGCCACCGCATCGACATCCTGCCTGTTCCGCCTGACGCGCTGGCACCGGAAATTTTCCCGGAGCGCAAATGGCTTCTGGTCACCAGCGGCAAACTCAACGCCGGGCGGAAAAAGCAGGTGGAGCAGTGGCAGCAGCAGGTATCGCTTGAAGTGATTATCCTCTGATAATTTTCTCCTGCGGGAATCTTCACGAAAAGTTGAATATTTTCCCGCGCCGCAGATGCTAACGTTTTCCTGTGACGAATAACTCCACAGGAAAACACCATGAAAAAAACTGCCCCTCTGCTGATCCTGGCCTCGATGGCCTTTGCCCCTGCTGCCTTTAGCGCCCCTGCCGGCACGCTGAGCGTCCACATTCTCGACCAGCAAACCGGGATGCCACCGTCGGACGTGACCGTGACCCTCGAAAAGCAACAGCAGGACAAGTGGACTCAAATTGCCAGCGGTAAAACCGACCATGACGGTCGCATCAAATCGCTCTATCCGCAGGATCAGGACATGCAGCCCGGCGTGTACAAAGTGACCTTTAAAACCGCAGAATACTTCCACGGCAAAAAGCTGGACTCCTTCTTCCCGGAAGTCCCGGTGCTGTTTACCGTGACCCGCACTAACGAAAAGCTGCACATCCCGCTTCTGCTGAGCCAGTACGGCTACTCAACCTACAAGGGCAGTTGAGACGCCTTGATTTTAAAGAATTATAAAAAATAGTTCCGCGAATACTTGGACAAATTAGTCATGTTGTGTAAGTTTTAGTTATATGAACGGGAGGACTACACCATGACAACGAAACCTGTGCTCGGTATTAGCGGATGTTTGACCGGCTCCGCCGTTCGCTTTGACGGCGGACACAAGCGTATGGGCTTCGTCATGGATGAGCTGGCCCAGTGGGTGAATTTCAGGCCCGTCTGCCCGGAAATGGCCATTGGCCTGCCGACCCCTCGCCCGGCCATACGCCTGACGCTGACGGACTGCGGCGAAACTCAACTCCGTTTCAGCAAGCCGCCTCATGATGACCTCACGCAGAAAATGGCTGACTTTACGGCAGACTTTTTGCCGAAAATCGGCGATCTCGCTGGTTTTATCGTCTGCGCAAAATCACCAAGCTGCGGCATGGAACGCGTGCGGCTGTACGATGAAAACGGCAACCGGGGCCGCAAGGAGGGGGTCGGGCTGTTCACCGCCGCCCTCCTTGAAACCTGGCCGTGGCTGCCTGTGGAAGAAGACGGACGCCTGCACGACCCGGTGCTGCGGGAAAACTTCGTCGAGCGCGTTTTTGCGCTGCACGAACTGAACACGCTGCGTAAAAATGGCCTCACGCGCCGCGCGCTGCTGGACTTCCACAGCCGCTATAAGCTCCAGCTGCTGGCGCACCATCAGGCAGGCTACCGTGAAATCGGCCCGTTCGTTGCCTCGCTGCACGAGTGGGAAGACCTGGACGCCTTCTTCGTGGCGTACCGGGAAAAGCTGATGACGATCCTGAAAAAACCCGCCTCGCGGAAGAATCACACCAACGTGCTGATGCATATTCAGGGGTATTTTCGTAACCAGCTCAACACCCGCCAGCGCGGCGAGCTGCGCGACGTGATCCTGCACTATCGCAACGGACAGTTGCCTATCCTCGCCCCGATCACGCTGCTGAAGCACTACCTGGCCGAATACCCCGACCGGTATCTGATGACGCAAAACTACTTTGATCCCTATCCTGATGATTTGAGTCTGCGTCTGGCAGTCAAGTGATCATAAAATGCGAAGGCCCCATTGACCCATAGAGGCCCAAAGCAGTACCCCGTTTAGACGACATCCTCACTGTCGTCTCTTTTTTGCATTTCATCTTAAAGACTGTGATTATATACAGGCTTATTCTGCAAAAAGGGGCCTGCCTGTGATCAACACCCTGCACATCCAAAACTACCGCTCCATCCGCGAGATGTCGCTGGATCTGGAGCAGCTCAATATCGTCTTCGGGCCGAACGGCACCGGGAAATCCAATATTTACAAGGCGATACACCTGATGCACAGCGCCGCCCAGGGGCAGTTTTCCCAGGCGCTGGCGAACGAGGGCGGCATTCTGAAGGTGTTCTGGGCAGGCAAAACCCGTAGCGACCGGCTGCGGCGGATGAATCTGGCGGTGGAAACAGAGACTTACGAATACGAGCTGCAGGTCGGGTTTGTGGAGAAGCTGCCCTATCCCTCGCAGTTTCAGCTCGACCCGGTGATCAAAGAGGAGTCCATCTGGCTGAGCGGCCAGCACCGTCGACCGTCGTCACAGCTGATGAAGCGCAGGAATCAGGCGGTGTTTCTGAACAACGTGCATCACGAGAAAGTGACCCACAGCGGCACGCTGTATGAGAACGAATCGGTATTCGGGCAGCTCGGTGAACCACATCTTTACCCGGAAGTGTCGCAGATGCGCGAATCCCTGCGTAACTGGCGCTTTTATCATGAGTTTTCCGTCTCATCCGGCTCGGCGATGCGCGCCCCACAGGTCGGTTTCCGCTCTCCGGTGCTGGCCAGCGACGGCGCTAACCTGGCGGCCGCATTTCAGACCATCGTGGAGATTGGCGACGAGCTGCTGCTGATGCGCATTCTCGACCAGGCCTTCCCCGGCTGCGTGTTTTACAGCGACAACACCGGCGGACGTTTTCGCATGATGATGCAGCGCGAGGGGCTGAGCAGGCCGCTGGAACCGGCGGAGTTCTCCGACGGCACCCTGCGCTTTCTGTGCCTGGCGGTGGCGCTGTTAAGCCCGCGCCCACCGGCGTTTATCGCACTGAACGAACCGGAAAACAGCCTGCACCCGCAGATGCTGCCCGCGCTGGCGAGCTTAATCGCCGAGGCCAGCCGCTACTCGCAGATCTGGCTCACCAGCCACTCGCCGGAGCTGGCGAAGCTGATTGAGAAGCAGAGATCGTTTTCGCTGTATCAGCTGTCTATGGCGGAGGGGGAGACGAGGGTGGAGAGGCTGGGGTAGTCTCCAGGAGTACGGAGACTGTTTTTCCGCATCTCGCTTCAGCGAATCATGCCAATAAAGAACCCCAGATACCCAGCCCTGCTTAACCATATAAAGGGGCTGGTGAGGCCAGACCGCCGGAGATTAATCAACTCTCTGAAAGATGCAAATCAATCATTAATGGTTGAGAAGAATAAAATTACCTAATCTTAGGTGGAATTAAAAATATGAAAATTTTTAAAGTATTAATTTCCATATATTATAGCCCTGACAATCGCTCTATCTTTAATTAAAAAAAGTTACTCATACGAGCATAAGGAGATGAATTTTCGATTACGTCTCAATGATAATCTTTAGCGATCACCCACAGCTTAAATAGTCAAAGGTTTTAATTAAAATGTAATCCTATATAAAGAAACCATTGACTTCAAGACTCAAGGTGATCATAAAAGAGAATCTAGTCATCAATTAACCATTTTTAAGAAATGATCTTCCCAAAATGGAGTTGACTTTTAAATCATCTTCTGGATGATACTTTAAATATTTATCGCAAGCTTTTGCAAGGTATTTATAGCAAATACTTTCACTTACAATGATCGTATCGCTATCATCTGGAGGATAGCCATATGAAAATTCAACCCCTTCAAAATGCTCTTCCTCAAAGCAACTGTCCATATCAGGAAAGCTGCAATATGCGCCATCAAGATGGAAACTATTTTTTTCGGCCATGTAACCGATAGCCTTAATGAACAATCCACTTCCGTACATTCGATCGAAGTATGACTTAACAATCCAATATGGATCATTTTTATCATATGGTTGTCCAAATAACTCTTTGCTCATTTTATTACCTTTCACTGAGGATGGAAATTATTGACCATGCCAGTAGCTTTATCGATATAAACTCTAAAACTCACACCCCCAGCATGGGCATCATATGCCTGCAACCCCTGTTTCATAGCTGCCTCATAACCGCTGGCTGCTGCTTGTTGTCCTAACTCCAACATTTTGCTATCAGTGAAAACATTAGGATCATAAATAGTTTTAGGTAACTCTGCAGCTTTGTATCCAGTCACATTTCCGGCTCTATCGTAGGACGGTATCTGATAAGTTACTTGAGTTATTCCTTTTGTCTCAGTATACGTTTTACTAACAATTTTGACATTGTATTTTTTTGCCGCAGCATAAAATTCCTCTGCATTATGCGCGCCAGTTATGCCTTTTTTCTGCGAGTAGCCATCAAGTGTTGAAAGATGAGCAGGTTGGTTTATTTTAAAGCTAATTCCGTCAGGATAAGTTACTTCTGCAACGTTACCTGTGGTTTTTATTGTAGCTTTTTGACCGGATGCCGTTTCAACAACAGTTGTTTTTGGTGTTACAGAATCAGTTCCTTTCATTCCTGCAATGATGCTCACAATCGCATGTGTCTGCATTGCGTCATCATAGGCTTTAGCCACTTCATCCCATTTTTTGCCAGTGCTATCAACTATACCCTTAATTGCCGCATCGCGAGTTATGCTCCCAGAATCAAGACCTTCCATAATTGCGGCAGCATTACTGTAATCTTCTGGGAAGATGTCCTTGTATGATAATCTATAACCCGCTGCGCTATCGCCATATCCTTCCAATGCTTTCTGTGCTTGTACAACAAGTTGTCCACAGCCTGCACTGCTCTTGTTTCCTTGGGTACAGACATCCAAAATTTGCTGATCGCGGGCTTTATCCATGGCGTTGATATCAGCCAGTTCCTGCGTTAGCGTCTGACGTTCTTCTGCGGTTAAATCACCGTTCTCAAGCTGATATTCAACCTGTTTTTTACGCTCGGCCTCTTTATGATTAAGGTAGTTGTAACGCACAGAATCTATTGAAGCCGCCGCCCCCGACTGCGCCCCGTTCGTTCCGGCAATGATCCCGCCAATGGTGGCGCCGCTTATCGCTGCCGCCCACTGAACAATCGCCCCTTTCTCACTTTCACCGAGTGACGTATGGGTGCCCAGATAATCCGTTACCATTTCGCCAAAGGCTTCGCTGCTAAGACCTGCAACACCGCCAGCCAGGGCATTTCCGCCACCCAGGCTCGCTTGAAGCGCACCAATTACGCCATGAATAGCGGCTTTCTCTTTGCTGTCTGCACCCCAGCCCATTTTAGCGCCGAGGTCGCCAGCAGCCTGATTCGCGATCTGGCCGAACAGGCCAGCTAATTCCTGCTGCTCCTGAACTTTTTCTTTGTCGAAGATCTTATCAATATGGCCGTTGGCGTTATTCGTATCGCGACTTAACTCAGCGACATCCTGTTGTTGATTTTCCTTTTCACGAATGGTTATTGCGCCGTCAGCTATTGCAGAATGTGTCGTGCCGGACTTATCACCCTGCGCCCCTATTCCAATAACTGGTACTGCGCTACCGCCGCTTCCATTCTTGTCGCCTGCGTATCCTGCACTGATTCCTTTCGTGTCTGAGCTATATTCGGCATTGTTATGGATGTCACGCCAGCCAAGAGTGCCCGTTTCCAGAGAGTTTTTATCCGCTGTAGATGTGCTGGCGATGACAGCCCCGTCCAGCTGCGTGTGTTTGCCGACGGTGATATCAAAACCCTTTTCCCCCGCAAAAAGGCCACTCTGCTCACCGACGCTCGCATACTCACTTTTAGTTTTGCTGTTACTGATGTTGAGTGAAGCTGACCCCGTCATGGTACCGAACGTGAAACTGGCTCCCCCGCTGACGTCTTTCTGCCAGCTGCGGTAGTCATCAGTATCCTGCAGGCTGGTTATCAGCAGGTCGCGGCCCGCATCGGCAGTAATTTTGTCACCCAGCGCCTGCGCACCGGCAATGACCATGTCACGTCCGCTGCTCATGCTTAGATCGTCGCGGGCATTGACACGGCTATTCACATGCTCAGTCGTTTTCCCGTCATCACCACCTTTGGACTGATAGCCACTCGCCTGAACACCAATCCCTGTTTCCTTTCCGACCGAGACATGCACACCAGCAGCCCACCCACTACTGTTGTTAGAGCTTTTTTGATCACGATTATTGGAGGCAGCATTAAGTATCAGATCGTTCTGCGCCACTAGCGTAACGTTATTTCCCGTTACACCACTGCCTGTAATATGCAAATCGCCGCTCGCCCCATTTTTTCCGGTAGCGACCATATTCACGTCGCCTCCGGCTGTGAGCGTGCTGCCTCGGACTTCATTTTGCTTCAGTTCAGAAGTGGATTTGCTTTTGCTTGAGCCAATATTCAGTTCAACCCGAACAGCATTCATGTCACCACCGACAGCACCACCAGCCATGGAAGCCACGCCAGAGCCGGCAACCCAGGCTTCCTGCGCGGCTTTTACGCCATAAAGTGCCTTCAGGCGATCGTTGCTGACTTCAGTGCCGCGCTTAATGGCGTTATTTGCCGCCATTGCCGCATCAGTAATGGCAGACGAAACGGACAGCGTCAGGCCACTCTTCTTCTGTTCATACGTTTCTTTTCGGCGAAGCAAATCATTGCCCGGGTCAACTGCAATTTCTCCGGCAGCTACATTCAGGTTTTTAGCAGCGATTACATCTGCACCGCTAATATGTGCTTTGCTGTCCGCAATAATGCTGACATTACCGCCAGTGGAGCCGATGGTACTCACGCTCTGGCTTTGCGTCGTGCCGTCTTCGTTAACCCGGTGACGAGTGGAATTGGTCCCGATCGTAAAGCCGATACCACCGCTACCCATCAGGCCGCTGGTTTTCTTCTCTTTCAAATGATATGAAGATTGCTCATTGGTCGCGGCCACAACATTGACATCGTTACCCGCTTTGAGAACAACATCACTATCACCAATGATCGAGGACCCCTTCACTGTCACATCATTTCCGGCTGTAACAGTGACGTTATTTCCGCTGAATGACGATCCTTTCTCGTAAGTCGCACTCTCCTCATCGATAGTGTGCGTAGTGGTTTTCTTGAAGAGTCCTTTTTTAGTTTTGGTCTCCTCTTTGTAGTGATAATCGCTTTCGGTTGCGGTATCGAGACTGACGTCGCGGCCTGCCGCCACGCCGATATCGCCCTTCGCCGTCACCTGCGCGGCTTCGGTGGTGACATCGCGTCCGGCGAGGATCTGCGTATTCGCCCCGCTGGCGATCTCGGTTCCCTGCTGGCGAACGGACTGATTGATCTCGACTTTTTTCTTCGCGCTGTATTTATCGCTGGTTGTGGACTCTGCCGCCAGCAGATCGATATCCCGCCCAGCCTGCAGCCCCACGCGCTCCTGTGCGGCAAGCGCTGCGGCGTTACTGCGCAGATCGCGGCCTGCGGCCAGCGTCAGATCGTCGCCAGCGCTAATGACTGTACGCGTATTATCCGTCTTCAGGGAATCCGTTTTCGCGGTCTGGCTGTGGCGGCTATTCTGCGCCACATCCAGCACCAGATCGTTGCCCGCCCAAAGCGCAGCGCTGCCTCCGGCAGTCAGATTACTGCCCGTAACGCTCAGATCGTGCCCCGCCTGCAGGCCAAGGTTGCCCCCGCTGTTTACCGTACTGCCCTGGTTGGTGACGGTCTCATTAAGATTGCGACCAAAACGATCGCGCGTTACCAGCTGATTCCCGGTAATAGAGATATCATCCAGCGCTTTTAACAACATATCGCCACCCGCGCTGAGGTTAGCGCCGGTATTGATGATATCTTTCCCGGCGCTCAGGGTCAGGCTGTCCGTCGCGTTGATGGAGGCAAGAGCGCCCAGGTCGGTTTGCGTCAGCGAGACGGCCTGGCTGTTCCATCCGTTCGTGGCGCCCGAGATAGTCCACTGGTTGGTCAGCGTCTGGTTAATAATGCTGCCCCCCACGCTCTCAAGGCTAACCGTCTGCCCGCTGATGGTGGAACCCACGTTATTGATATCGCCCAGGGCGCTAAGCTGCAGGCTTCCGCTGGAACCGATCAGGCCGCCATTGATGTTGTTGATTGTGCTCTGGCTGCTGGCTGCCAGCAGGCTTTTACCCTGCAGCGTACTGCCATCATTCGTGATGCTGCCGGCATTAAGGATCACCTGGTTCCCGGCGATGATGCTCCCTTTGTTAAACGCCACGTCCTTCGCCGACAGGTACAGCCTTGGCACGAGGACATTTTGCCCCTCGATCACCGTGTTTTCCCACCACAGGATACTGGAATCCAGCGAGGCAACCTGCTCTTCCGACAGGCTGACGCCGAGCTGTAACCCCAGCTTATCCCGGGCCTGAGCGGCACGGTCGATCAGATACTGCATTTGCTCAAGGTCGGAGCCCACGCCGTTAACGTAGCGGCTACCGGTCTCGTTCAGGATCTGATTACTGACGTAGCGGGTGTCAAAGGCCGCATCGCCCAGGAAACGGTAATCATATTCCGGACGCAGATTCAGACGCGCCAGGAAATAATCCGACCCCAGGAACTGCGTGGCATCGGTATAAGTTGTTCGGGTTTCCTGCGGCGCCGAAGGCGGCGTCGTCCCGGCGAGCTTGTACAAATCATTAAACAGGCTGCTGTCCAGCTGCCCTAAGCCCGCCAGTTTCGGGTTGGTAACAATGAGATACGGGCTTTTCGGATCGCGGTTTGCCACAAAATAGCCGTTATTACTGACCGGTAGCGGATAGTCGCTCAGCTTAATCGGCGAACCATTGCTGGTCAGCGCTGGGGCAACTGACGAGATATCGGTAAGCGAAACAGGGCGGTAGTTATAACCCGGTGGCGGAGGCGTTTTCCCGCCGCTGGAAAGCGAAATGATCTGAGCCGTTACCGCAGCGATTTCACCGATCTTATCCCGGGAAGCCAGCGCAGACGTCCCGCTTGTCCCCGACTGCTGCTGCCCCGCCAGCGCCACGGCATCGCTGGCAATAGTCGTATGCTTGCCACCCGCGCTGCCGGGAACCACCAGGGCTGCACCGGTCCCGGTTAAATCAACCGGCGTACCGTTCGCACCGTTCTGGGTGGTTAAACCTGCTGCCTGCAGGTGAACGTCGGCCAGCTTGCCGCCAGCCTGGCCAAAATCACCGATGCTCTGTGGACGGTTATCAATCGATGCCAGACCGTTATTACCGGCATTGCGACTGGTGAGCGCTTCCGCATTACCTATGCCATTCCCACCGCCGGGCAGGTTAATGGTTGCCTGGGGTGCTGTAACGCTCTGGTTGGTTGCCGCGCCAAGTCCGGTGGCCTTAGCGCCAGACGCAACCGTCGGGCCGCCCGACAGGTTCAACCCGGGGGCACTGAGCTCAGGCTTATAGCCCGGAGCGTTCGCCGTGGTGGAGGTATTGCTTATATTGTTGCTGAAGCTGGCGACTACCGCACCGCCGGCCTGGATAACGGCGCGATAAACGTCTCCGCTGGTCCCTTCAGTGGTCACACTGTCAAGAACATAGCTAATCGATTTTGATACCAGCTTGTCATAGCTTCGCGTGGTCTCATCAGGTCTGGGGGCATATTTATTGCCTACCCCATAGCGATAAACGTTATAAACCGTCGACGTGCCGTTTAGCCATGACTGGTTATTTAAGGTACTTCCTGAAAGCTGAATATTTCTGTTCGCCAGAATCGACGACGCCATATTTTCAACGTTATCAGACCGGGCAATGATGTCTCTGCCAGCCGCAATGCGGGACTGCTGCCCCTTCGCGCTCACGGAAACCGAAACGGTTTTAACGGCAACTTTTTGAACATCTGCATCTTCATAAGGCGCATAGTTGCCAAGCATTTGGTACCAGTCATCACCGTGACCGTGATAACGCTGTCCTTCCGTCACATACATACCGTACTTGCCGGTACCGGAAGAGGAAATCCAGTCCACTGGAATATCTGCCGTTCCCCCCTTAACCCAGGACGGCGCGATATTCGTTTCGCTCTGCACAGCATTGAGCCCATCACGCTCATTTACTAAATGCCCGGTCAGAATCGAAATGTCGCCACGCTGGGTTTCAATACTGCCTGAAGTATTCACGACTTCCGCGTTAGCGTTACCCGCGCTGTCGCGCTGCATCCACAGGTTGTTGCCGGCCAGAATATCGCCGCGCGCGTTACGGATACTGTTCGCCAGCAGGCTCATATTATTGCCCGCGTACAGCAGGGCACTATTCAGTAGCGTGCTTCCGGCGCTGGCAATCAGATCGCCTGCGGTTCCGACAAACCCTGCGTTATTAATACCGTTCAGGCTGCTCAGGCGCAGCGTACCGCCCGCCTCGACGCTGCCAGTACCATTCAGGTTTAGCTGCCCTGCGCTGAGCTGGCTTTCACCATAGCCCGCCCGCAGCTGGCCGTTATTATTCAGCGTACCCGCAGCGGAAAGCTGTATCCCCTTGCCCTGCATCAGGCCATTGGTCGTAATATCGCCCTGGCTGGTGACGGACAACGTATTCCCCGCGGCCAGCGTAGTCAGCTGATTATAGGAAGCCTTGCTCGCGAGGGAGAGGTCACCCAGCGCCACAACCTGCCCCTGCAGGCTGGTATTCCCGGCGTTAATCGCCAGGTTACCCTGGCTCAGCATCCGGGCTGCAGCAGCGTTATTGACCTGCGAGGCATCGATCCCCAGATTCTGGGTGGCGTATACCGTACCGTTATTATCGAGCTGGCCCGGATTAACCGTCAGGTTCGCGCCCTGCAGCATGCCGTTGTTTACAATATAGTTCCCACCCAGCGTTCCCTGCTGCTGCGCCAGCACCGTACCGCTGTTATTCAGCGAACCGGCGTTGAGCCACAGGGCAAAACCCTGCACCCAGCCGCTGTTGCTCAACCCCGGCGTATTCAGCGTCAGCGTTGCGCCACTGAGTAACTGCCCCTGATTACTGCCGCGTTCGCGCAGGTCGAGCTGCGTATTACCGTTCCCCTGTAGCGTACCGTCATTATTCAGCGTCTGTGCGCCCAGCTGGAACGTACCCTGACTCAGCATCACGGCATTGCGTCCGTTATCGACGTTACCGCGCAGCGTGGCGTTGAGTGCGGTATTGGCCTCCATGCGGCCCTGGTTATTCAGGCTTCCGGCATTCAGCGTCAGGGTGTTCCCCTGAATATGGCCGAGGTTGGTCAGGATATTGGCGCCCATGCTGAGCAGGCCGTTGCTTAACAGCTTCGCACCCGCCAGCTGGTCAAGATCGCCGCTGAGCGTGACGCCAAGGCCGTCAGCACCGCTGATGTTGCCGCTGTTACTGAGCGAACCGCCCGACAGCGACATCTTCTTCGCCAGCATTTGCCCCTGGTTTTTCAGCGTTGGCGCCCCGAACGTGGCCGTCCCGTTTGCCACCATTGAGCCCGTATTGATCAGAGAGGCGGTCAGCGCGAGATCCATATTTCCCGCGCTTTGCAGCGTGCCGTTGTTCTGTAACTGCCGCGCGTTAACCTTCAGGTATTGCGACTGCCACAGACCATCATTCGTGATGCTCTGTCCACCCGCCAGCAGCGTTCCCTGGGTTTTCATCGACGCACCGGCCCGGTTGGTCAGCCCCTGAAGCGGTTGAAGCGTAAGGGCGTTGAGACCAATCACGGAACCGGCGTTATCGACCGTAGCGCTATTAACCGTCAGGGTAGCGCCCTGAAGACTGCCCCCGTTTGACAGGCTGCCGCCGTCCAGTATCAGATCACCATCAACCAGCAGCGAGCCTTGGTTATTCAGCGCCCCCGCAGTGACGCGCGTACTCCCCTGGCCAAGCAGGCGACCCGTGTTGGTCAACTGGTTATCAACCTGCGCGGTCACTCCGTCGATACCGAGCGCGCTGCCGCTGTTGTTCCAGCCACTCGCGTTCACACCGAGCCATTGCCCCTGCATTATCCCGCCATTCGCGAGCTGACCGGCCTTAAGCGTCAGCTGTCCGCCGGTCAGCAGTTTCGCGCCCGTCAGGTTGTTCAGCGTCGGTGCGGTAATCGACAACCCGCCGTCACCCTGAAGCACGCCGCGGTTATTCAGGATATTGACTGCCAGCGTGGCATTACTCGCCGCCAGCTGACCTGCGTTATCCAGCCGTGCGGCCGTCAGAGTCACCCCCTGCTGAGCGAGCAGCCGTCCACTTTGTTGGTTCGTCAGCTGGTTGACGATGTTCAGGCCCAGATCGCGCGCCTGCACAATGCCCTGGTTATCGAGATTATCAAGATTAAGCGTGAGCCCCTGCTGAGAAAGCAGCAGCCCCTGGTTGGTCAACTGCGGCAAAGAGAGCGTCAGCGCCCCGCCGGTAATCATTTGCCCGCCGGTTTTATTGTTAATCGCCAGGGTGGATGGCGTGAGGGAGTTCAGCGCCAGCGCGCTGTTGCCCTGCAGCAAGCCGACGTTGGTCAGCAGGTTGGTGATGATATCCACCGACTCTCCCGCTAACGTGCCCTGGTTGTTAAGACTGGCCGCGCTCAGGGTCAGATCTTTTTGTGCCACCAGGCGCGCATTGCCGCGGTTCATGACGTCGCCGGAGAAGCTTAGCCCCACGCGGCTCCCTTGTAGCGTGCCCTGGTTATCCAGGGTTGCTCCGGAAAGGATCAGCGCCTCTTTTACAGACATCAGCCCCTGGTTGACCATCTGCGGGATGGAGAGATTCAGCGAGCTGCCGCTAATAATTTGCCCATTCGTAAGGTTGTTGAGCCGCGGCGTGTGCAGCCCCAGCGCGCTGTCTCCCTGCAGGATGCCGTTGTTGTCGATCTGGCCGCTGGTGAGATCGACACTCTTCGCGGCAAGCACGCCGTTATTCGTCAGGCTGGCGCTCTGGCTGCTAAGCTGACGAGCCGCCAGCAGCTTGCCCCCGCTCTGGTTACTCAGCTGTTGCGCGACGTTAAGGTTTAATGCCCCGGCAGACAACGTGCCCAGGTTGTCAAAGCTGCCGGTCGTCAGCGTCATGTCCTGGCTCGCCTGAACGAGCCCGCCGTTAGTAAACTGCGGCAGATCGAGATTGAGCGAGCCGCCGGTAAGGATTTGTCCACCGGTAAAGTTATCCAGAGCCCGGGTTTTGAACGTCAACGCCGCGCTGCCCTGTAATAAACCGCTGTTGCTGATGCTGTCCGATTGCAGGTTAAGCGTGCCCGCCGCCAGCTGCCCGCGGTTTTCTAAAGCGCCAGCTTGAATATCAAACCCGGCCTGGCTGAGTAACGTTCCACTGTTTGCCAGCGTGCTGCTGACGTTCAGGCTCGCGCCTTGCTGGCCGAGCAATGTCCCCTCGTTATTCCAGCTTCCGGCCTTAACATTCAGCGTCCGGCCCTGTAGCGTGCCAGCGTTATCGCCCTTATCCGCGGCTAGCGCTAAATCACCGCCGCTTAACAGCTGTCCGCCGATCAGGTTATTAATCACTCTGGCAGCAGGCGTCTGCGCGACGTTGGCACTTCTCAGGCCCGAGGTCTGTGCCGCTTGTCCCTGGATCGCCAGCCCGTTGTTACCCTGCACCAGGCCGCTATTATTCAGGATCTCGAGAGCCAGACGCGCATTATCTGCCGCCAGCGTGCCGCTGTTGGTTAACGTATTGCCGTCAAAAGCCAGCGCCTGGGTGGCAAGGACTTTGCCCGTGTCCCGGTTGGTTAGCGCATTTTTTACCGCGAGGGTCAGCGTGTCGCCCTGGATCACGCCGCTGTTCGTCAGCATTGCGCTCGTGAGATTCAGCGCCTGTTTGGCCAGAAGCGTACCAACGTTGCTGAACGCGTCCGCCACGAGATCCAGGGCACCATTACTTTGCAGCGTCCCGGTATTGTTCAGCTCTCCGGCGCTCGCGCTCACCGCATTCGCCGCCAGAATACCGCTATTATCAAGATGATTCGCGGCAAGCTGCAGCGTGCCCTGGCTCAGCATTTGCCCGGTGACGATCGCGGTATTATCCACATTCAGCGTCAGATCGCCTTTGCCCGTCAGCGAACCCGCATTAGTGAAATCCGCGCCGTGCAGAAGCGCGCTCTGCCCCTGCATCAGGCCATTGTTTTTCAGCTCGTGGCCGGTGATATCCAGCAGCCCGCCGCTGACTATCTTGCCTGCTCGATCGTTATCGAGGCCGGTAACGGTAAGTTTAAGGCCGGTATCGCCCTGCAACAGGCCGCTATTTTGCCCCTGGCCGGACGTAATAATGACGTTGTTGCCGATAAGCTGTCCGTCGTTACGCCAGCTTGACGCCGTTGATTTCACCCTGATTTGTCAGCGTGTCGCCTGTGACGCGCAGCGTGCCGTCGGTGGTGATAAGCCCGCTGTTAGCCAGCACGGGTATGTTCAGCGTTAAATCCTGCGCGCTGTAGATTGAGCCCCCGGCCAGGTTCGCGAGCGATCCGGTCTTCAGATTGAGCAGAGTGGTTCCCTGCAGCAGCCCGCCGTTCTCTACCGACGCACCGTCCAGCGACAGGCTATCGGCCACCAGCGAACCACGGGTGGTGATGCGGTCGGCTGCCGTCAGGGTCATGCGGTCCGCTTTTGCGACGCCGGAGTGGAGGATGTTCTCTCCACTGAGGCTGAGCGTACCGGCGGAAAGTTCCCCGCTGCTGGTCAGGTCGTTGGTCGCGTTAAAACTCAGGGTGTTAGCAGTGGATTTCCCGGCGTGCATCAGCGTGCCCGCCGTCACCGACAGCGCCCCTTTCGCCGCCTGGGTGCCGTTCAGCGTCGCATTCTGCGCCTGAAGAGTAAGCGCCTGCCCGCTCTGCAGGTGGGCATCCCGATCGGTGATCAGATCGCGGGTGGAAACGGTTAATGCTCCCGCCGCGTCCGTCTGCCCGTTCAGGCTGGCGCTGCGGGTCGCGGTAAGCTGGACGTTGCCCTGGCTGGTGATACGGGACGCCTGACCGCTCGTCAGGGTATCGGCCTGCGCCGTCAGCGCCGTCGCGCCGGACAGGGTGCCGTTCTGTTCAAGGGTGCCTGCGGTCACGTTCATCGCGCCGTCAGCCAGCAGGCTGCCACCGTTACGCAGGGTTTGCTGCGCCGTGACGTTCGCATCGCCTTTCGCACTCAGCGTGCCCTGTTGCTCCAGAGTATCGGCATTTAACGTCAGTTTTCCGGCGCTCTGCAGGGTGCCATTATTGATGACCGTCTGGCCCTTCAGGGTGATTTCGTTACCCTGCGCCGTGCCGCCGTTCGTCAGGTCTCCGGCGTTCACATCCAGATGGCCTTTCGCCGCCAGCTGCCCGCCGTTTGACACCCTGTCGCCGGAGAGCATAAGGTCGCCCCCCGCATTCACCTGTCCCTGGTTACTGACAGTGCTGCCCGTCAGGCGGATATCATCCGTGGCATCGGCCCGGCTCTGGCCGTCCAGTACCAGCTGTCCGCCGCTCAGCGCCAGGTTCTCCCCTGCCGAGATCGCACTGCCCGTGGCTGACAGCGTGCCGCCGCTGGTCAGCGTCGTGCGGGTATCGCTTCCACTGCGGGTATGGGTCAGCGCGATATCCTTTCCGGCCGCCACGCTGAGCACACCTTTACTGGTCACACTGCCGCCCGCGATCTGCACTTTCCCCTCACCGGAAAGGCGCATGTCGCCACTGCTGGCGAGCGTGCTGTTATTGAGTGCCACATCCTGCGAGCTGGTCACGTTCAGCGCGCCACCGGCCTGATGGCTACCGTTGAGAGTCACCCCCGCGCCATTCGCGGCGATCGATCCGCTGGCCACGCTGTTCGTGACCGTCAGTTTGCCGCCCGCATCAAGCTGAATATCCCCCTGGCGCGCGGTGAGGTTGCCGAGGTTTACTCCAACCCCCTTCTCGCTGGAGACCAGACGGATACGGTTGGCATACATCCCGCCGAGTGCGCCAGTATCCACGGCCACCACGGGCGCAGCGCCCTCACCGGCAATCGGCTTAATGCTGCCATCCGCGCCCACCCGGTTTGCCCCTGCCGTTACCGTCAGGTCGTTCGCGTGAATCGCGGCGTTCACTTCCGTTGCGCGCGCAATAATCGACAGCGCGTCGCTCTTGCTGGCATCCAGCCCCTGGCCTTCGACCGTGATGGCGCCTTTCGTTACATCCAGCGCCAGCAGGTTACCGTTAGCGTCAAACTGCGGTTTACCCGTGGTCAGCGTGGCGTTGGGGGTGTTGATAAATCCGCACCCGTTACAGGTGATACCGTACGGGTTAGCCACCATGACGTTTGCCGCCTTGCCGGCGACTTCCGTATAGCCCTGAAGCTGGGAGCGGTTAGCTCCCGTGACTTCGTTGATGATGCCTTTCGCTTCCCGCCCGGCCTGCAGGTTGGGGTTGTTCTGGATAAGCCCGCCCAGCTGGGTCTGGGTTAAGCGGTCCGTGCCGTTGTTGAGGATAAGCCCCTCTTTGCCGACGTTGTAATCCTGGAACTGGTTATGCGAAATGCCCGCCCCGTTCGGCGTGGCGATATTGATGACCGGCACCCCGTTCCCCGCCTGATCCACCGTGGTCTGCCCGGTCGGCGTGAGCGCCGCCGCGACGGCGGGTGCCATCGGCTGCCAGACCATTAAGCCGCAGACAATCCAGCTAATCAGACGCTGCGAGAAACGAACGGGTGGGTGGCGGGTATCCATAGTCGTAGAGTCTCTTAAAGCATAAAGGCAATGCGCCAGTTAACGCTCACATGATCCGGGCCGAGCCAGTCGGGGTAGTGCAGCGGCGTGCCGACTGAAACCTGGCTGCTGTACCAGCGTCCTGTGCTGCTCAGCCCCACAGAGGCTCCCCATAACGTGCCGGAGGCAAAGCGGTCCTGACTGTCTTTTTCCAGCCAGCCGCCGTCAACGGCGACCGTTGCGCTCACCGCGCCAATCACCGGGAGGGTGAAGAGGGAGTAACCCAGCTCGTTACGCCAGTAGCCGCCGTTATCCCCGGACAGATACTGCTCTTTAAAACCACGCACGGAGCTTTCACCGCCGAGCGTCAGGCGCTCGGAGCCGTACAGCCTGTCAGGCGACCACTGGCCGTAGGCGCTGGTCAGCCACCAGGCGTTACGGGCGACAGGACGCTGGAAGCTGGCGTTCAGGCTCCATTTGCGGAATTCTGCCCGCGGCATATCGCCGGATTTATTTTCGTCGGTTTCGGCATTGAACCACGGCATGCCGTGGCTCCAGGTCGGGTTGAAGGTCGCCACGCCGCCCAGCATTTTTTGCGTGTGGGTAACCCCAAGGATCAGGCTGGAGAGATTGCGCGTGCTGCTCTGAAGCGGCGCGTCGTTAAGCCAGTTACGGCTTGAACGTTGAACCACGCCTGCCGCGATGCCGGTTTTCACATCCCCGTTGCGGAAAACTACCCACGACGCGTTGACGCGGTGGGTTTTGGTATCGCCCGTGGAGAGCCAGTTGAACCCCTGGTTATTGATGGTGGTGCGGTAGTTACTCCAGGCGTAGCTGTAGTCCAGCAAGCCATAGCCAAACGGCACGCTGACGCCCGCCTGAAAATTCTGCGCATCGTACGCGCTGGCAAAATCACTGCTGCGCCCGCCGCTGACAAACCATTTATCCGCCAGCCCCAGCATATTATTCGCGGTGAGTACGCCGTTCAGCTGGTCTTCACCGGTGCTCTTCTGGCCGCTATTATCCAGGCTTACGGATGCACTTAAGGGAAATTCCGGTTTTGCCGTGAGATTAACAATCGAATATCCGGCCTGCGTCCCCGGCAGAATTTCAATTTGAACCGGCTCGGCGCGCAAACGGTTTATTTGCTCCATGCCCTGTTCGATGTCGCGTAAATTAAGGATGCGTCCCACGCGCCCCGGAAACGCCATTTTCAGCATCCGCGGCGTTTCACCTTCCAGACGGATTGCTTCCAGCCGGCCTTCCAGTACAACAATATTCAGCTGACCACCGGAGAGATCCTGCTCGGTAAGAAAGGCGCGGCTGGTGATATATCCCCGGCTGATATACCAGTCAGAAATATGGGCCAGAAGCTCCGTTATTTTCGCCATATCCAGACACTGGCCCTGCCACGGCGCAACAAGGCTATGCTGGGTTTTTGGGGAGATTAAGGTCGCGCCGGAAAGCGTAATGTCGTTAATGGTGAAACAAGGCCCGGAGCCGGTAACAGTCCGTGGTCTGGCGGGTTCGGGCAGGAGAATACTCCGCTCAAGCTCTTCACGCTGTTGCTGGTTCTGGAGTAAAAGCTGTTGCTGTTGCTGTTGAATGGCATCGCGATCGGCTGGCGACAGCGGTGCAGCGTGAGCGCTTGCTGAAAATAGCGCAGCCAGGAACATAGCAATAGCATAATTTCTTAATGAAATTATTTTGTTTTTTATTTTAGACGTGTTCATCCATGCCACAAAATTAAGACGCAATTATAATTTGTACAATATAAGAGCATTCTTAAGGCGAGTATATCTAATTTAGGTTATGGCATCTTAAAAAAAGATTATTTTAGAAACGTAAGAAGTCGATTAACAAAAAATAAGAAATGTTTAACTCACTCTTAAATCTTAAGTTAGCTGTAATACATTAAATGTGCAGACGAAACGTTTTTCGCCATTCAGCAGGGCTTACCCCAAAGCGCGCCTTAAACTGCTGTCGCCAGGTGACGGCGGAATTAAATCCCACCAGCTCTGCCACGCTCTCAACGGGCATATTTCCGGCTTCAAGTAATATCTGGCTGCGCCGCAGGCGTTCGGCGGTAAGCCAGTCGGCGACGCTCATGCCCGTGGCTTTAATAAAATGGCGGGTCAGCGTGCGACGGCTCATCGAAACCACCTCTGCCAGCGAGTCCAGACTATGCGGTTCGTTGATGTGCTGCTGCAGGTAGTCAATCAGGCAGTTAATACGTGCGTCACGGGTATCTTTCGGAACCGGCTGGGCGATGAACTGCGCCTGCCCGCCCTCGCGATGAGGCGGCACAATCATCCGACGGGCAATCTGGTTGGCGACCACACTGCCAAAACGCTGGCGAATGATATACAGACAGCAGTCCAGCGCAGCCGCAGTACCGGCAGAGGTGATGATATTGCCGTCATCCACGTAGAGGGCATTGATATCCAGCTGGACGTCCGGAAAGAGCGACTGAAACTGATGTTCAAACTCCCAGTGGGTGGCGGCCCGTTTACCGTCGAGGATGCCCGCATAGGCCAGCACAAAAGACCCCAGACACAGGCCGACGATTTCCGCGCCGTTGTCTCTCGCCTGCACCAGGCTGTCGAGCAGCGCCTGAGGCGGACGCTCAAGGACGTGCTGCCAGTAGGGCACCACGACAATCTCGGCCTGCCCGATGGCGGTGTAATCCTGCGTGGCGTTGAGGGCGAAACCGTCTTTTGAGGTAAGAAACCCCGGCGTTTCGGCGCAGATCGTCACGTTAAAGCGCTTTTCGCCGGAGACCGAATCACCAAACAGAATGCAGGGAACAGAGTAGTGGAACGGGCTGAACCCGTCTACCGCGACAATCGCGACGTTGATTAGCGACATCTGTCTCTCCTTTCCCGTTAACGCACTCAGAATATAATGGTTTCGCCATCCTGGGGAATGCTCACCGCATCGCTCACCTGATTGGCCTCAACGTACTCACGCAGCGCGCTGCGGGTCAACAGGCAGTGGTTAATCGCCTCCATGTGGCTCGCGACGATTTTAGCCTGCGGCAGCAGGAAGTGGACGTTGAGCACATCCTCCTGCCCCATAATAATGGGCCCAAAGCCGATGACGTGGGCATACCCGGCGTTCAGTACCACTACATCCGGCTGGTGCTTTTGCAGATCGGCTGCCACCTCTTCGCGCCAGATGGTATCCCCGGCAAGATAGAGCGTCTTCTCTTCAGGATGACGCAGCACCACGCCACAGGCCTCGCCCAGCCGCTCCGCCAGCTCCGGCACGGCGTAAGCGCGGTCGGTACCGTGCTGGCCGCCGTCCGTTTTCGTAATCTGGATGTCGCCGAAGGTGGTCGCGTCGGTCATGACCGTCAGGTTGCTAAACCCCTGGCTGCGCAGCAGCGCGGCGTCGCGGTCGTTTTGCACGTAGATCGGTTTGTCTTTGGCGATCAGCTCCGCCGCAGTGCGATCCCAGTGATCGTCATGGGTATGGGTGACGATCACCGCGTCGGCGTCCAGCAGCGTGTTGACGTCAACGGGGAGTTCGGCCGTCGGGTTGCGAATATCGGCATGCGCCGTGCCGGGAAAGCCCGGATAAGCGCCTTTCGGTGCCAGCATCGGGTCGATTAAAAGGCGTTTTCCGGCGTAGGTAATCAGCTGGGTGGCGTTGCGAATGTGGGTAATGTTCATGGGCTATCCTCCGGTTGGTGTGATAAGGAGGATAGCCAGCCGCCGCGCGTCACGCTGTGGGTTAAAGGGCGATTACCGATGGATTCGGGCCAATTTCATCACCGCGTTTTCTGCCAGTGCCTTACCAGCCCGGCACCGCCCCGCCGTTAAAGATCGTCTCCGCCGCTTTCGCCACTTCAGGTGACTGATATGACTGGATAAATTCCTTCACGTTCTCGGCGTCTTTGTTGTCTTCTCGCGTCACCACGATGTTCACGTACGGCGAGTTTTTATCTTCGATAAAGACGCTGTCATGCACCGGCGACAGCCCGGTTTGCTGAATATAGGTGGTGCTAATGATGGCGACATCCACTTTCGGGTCGTCCAGCACGCGCGGCAGCTGCGCCCCTTCCAGTTCCATGATTTTCAGCTGTTTTGGGTTGGCGGTAATATCCAGCGCCGTCGGCAGCAGCCCGGTGTCCGGCTTCAGGGTAATGAGCTTCTCTTTTTGCAGCAGCAGCAGCGCGCGGCCTAGGTTGGTCGGATCGTTTGGAATGGCAATGGTCGCCCCGTCCTTCAGGTCAGACACGGATTTGATTTTGCGGGAATAGCCGGCCATCGGGAAAACAAAGGTGTTGGCCACGGCGACCAGCTTGTAGCCATGCGCCTTGTTATCTTCCGCAAGGAAAGGGCGATGCTGGAAGACGTTGGCATCCAGTTCCCCCTGGTTGGTGGCATCGTTGGGCAACAGCGAGCCGCTGAAGCCCACCAGCTCCACGTCCAGGCCATATTTTTCTTTCGCCACCTTTTTGGCGACTTCCGCCACGTCCTGTTCAGCGCCGTTGATGACGCCCACTTTTATGTGTTTGGCATCGCTGCCACTTTGATCGCACCCTGCCAGCAGCAGGCCAGCGAGTACCAGAGCACCCAATCGACGTTTCACGAGACAGATCCTTTTGCTGAATGTTGTAGTGACTATATCGACAACGAGGCGGTGAAATAAAAAACGAAAAAGAATCAATAAGAAGGATAAGTTATATGGGGGAATGCCGGCGTCACCCGGCAACAGGGATCATGACGTTGTCGTCCAGTCCTCGACGGCAAGCTCCTGCACCATTCTGAATGCACGATCGTTGGTCACAATCGTTGTCCCCCGGCTGATAGCATGTGCAGCGATCAGCTGATCGAGATCGCCCATCACTTTCCCTTTTTTCTCCATTGCGGCACGGAGTTCACCGTACGTTGCGGCGGCGTCACTGTCCCAGTCGCAAATCGTGATGGTATTGAGAAACTCCTGAATTGTTTCTTTCAATCTACTGCTTTTCTTCTTATCTGCGCCATATAGCAGTTCTGCTTCGGTAATGCTTGAGATACAAACGTCTCCCGGAGTCAGGCATGTCATTCTGCTTACAACCTCCGGGTGTCGTTTAAATAAGTGACTTACAATATTCGTATCCAGCATATGCCTCATGAACAGGCTCCATCCAGAGGGTCTCTTGTCGTAACACTCTGATTACGTTCCTCTTTGCTCAGAAACGAATCCGGTACGTCCGTAACTGCCAGCAGACGGAAAAAATTATCCCAACTCTTTGTCTGAACAGGTTTTGCCGCCAAAACAACATTCCCTTCCTCATCCCGCCGGATGTAGACACTCTCCGTATCAAACGCGAATTCAGCAGGCAGCATCACGGCCTGATTTCGCCCCTTTTTGAAGAGTTTTGCTGTCCGTTCCATTGACATCTCCATGCTTTATTTGACCAGGCCAAAGCATGCGCCAGGGCCTGAAAAGAAGACAAGCAGCATGCTTCAAATTAGGAAAGCGACTCGCAATAAATAGCAGAATCCATAATCACCGCAGCGGACTTAAAGCGCTTTCGCCAGATAATGCCGCTGCATGCCCGGATAAAGATAATCCTGCAAAGACATCTGCAGCTGGTACCCCTGTTTTTCATAGAACGGGCGCGCCTGGAAGCTGGCGGTATCCACCAGCGCGTGCTTGCAGCCTTTGCGTCTGGCTTCCTCTTCGGCCGTTTTGATAAGCTGGCTACCCACGCCGTTACCCCGCACGGTGTCACTCACCCAGAGAAAGTCGATATTCAGCCAGTCGCCTTTACGCACGCCTATTAGCCCGCCGAGCATGACGCCTTTATCGTCACGCACGTAAACGCCAATATCGCCGCTAAAGTTAGTCAGATCGAGAAACTGTCCGTTAAAAGCCCTCAGTCCCGTTAGTAACTCCTCTTTCTCCTGCGTCGTGACGTTATCAGTAATGCTCAGATGCATATTTTTCTCCTTATTTTTTCTGCCGTTTCACTATCGCATACCCACACCCTGGAGAAAATTCATACTTTCGGCTGGCGTCGTAACACTGAAGGTAACGATATATTTCATGGGAAGCCTGTGACTTCTCAAGGGGGTTTTGATGAAAGCTGCGCACCTGGTCTGCCTGCTGGTTTGTCTGCTCTTCGCCGCGTTCGTCCATGCCCAGGAAAAGGATGACCCAGCGAAAGAGGCGCAAATAAAGCAGCAGGTTATGAAAGATATTAAGAAAGCCTGTACGCCACAGAAAAAACAGAGCGATAAGGCCTGGCAGGAGATGATTTTGTCGTCGGAGGCCAACCAGCTGCTGATCAAAAATGCCGTTACCGCCGTGAAGCGCGACAACCCGGACGCCTACTGGGATGCAGTCAGTCAGGTGGATTGTATGGAAGATTACTGAGTTCTCGCCGGGCGGCGCTGCGCTCACCCGGCCTGGAAAATGTTTTACCGCTTCCGCACATCCGGAATAATCAAATCCCCACGCAGAACATAGGACCCGAGCATCTGCGTTTTCTCGGTCAGCCAGCTCACGATACGCGCTGCCATGGCGTCCATTGAATACTCGATGGCCGGGATCACCGGAATACCCGGCAGATGCAGCGATCCGCCCAGGCTGAAGACCATGATGTCGTCCGGCACCGATTTATTAAACGCCTGAAGCTGCGGGATGACCCGCTGGGCTTCCTGCTCGTCCGCCACCAGCAGCGCGTTGAAATTGAGAGTACTGGCGTTGTTGAGCAACTCCTGCAGCGCTACGGATGAGGATGTCGCGTCCATAAAGACCAGGTTGCGATTAAAGGGCAGGAAGTTTTTCTCCAGCGCGTGCTTGTAGCCAAGCAGCACCTGGTCGGCAAACCCGCTACCGTGCGGGTGGATCAGGGCAATCTGGCGACGTCCCTGGCTGGTGAGATAGTTACAGGCGGTTTCGGCGGCAAAGGCGTGGTCGAACTGGATGCTGTTGGTGTTTTCAGCTTCCATACAGTCAACCAGAATGACGTTTTCCATCTCCACGTCCAGCGGGAAACGCGCGCCAATCACCAGGATGTCGTCACACAGGCCGCAGGAGAGTTCTTCGAGCGCGTTCATCACTTCCGCTTTGCTATGGGCGAAGCGCAGCAGCAGGTGTTTTTGATGCTGGCTGAGCTGTTTTTCCAGCGCGTACAGATAACCGGTGGTCTGGTTAATATTTTCCTGTGCGCAAATCACCCCAATGCAGCCCGTCGACTGGCTCAGCAGCGACTGGGCAATCACGTTGGGACGATAGTTCAGCTCATCCGCTGCCTTCAGAACGGCCTGACGGCTGGCTTCCTTTACGCCACGTGACCCACTCAACACTCGCGATACCGTGGCTTTAGACACCCCGGCAAGACGTGATACATCATTGATTGTCGACATCTCTTTCCCCTGGCAGGCTGACTTCGTGCCTGCAAATTCCATCACCGCTACGGCTCATATTATAGCCAGAACGGAGTATATCCGTTTCCGTTTTCCATGGAAACCGATTTTCCGTTTCCACTCAAAATGACGTAAAAACAGCCAAATTATGTGACCCACATCCGGTTAATTAGCCTCATAAGTAACGGATCTTGATGGTTGTCACACTTCTGTCTTTTATGAATGGAAACCGGTTTCCGTATCATGTCCAATCATCCTCGCAATAACTTTTTACATTTAGAGGATGGTTGTCGATGTTCAAGATTATGCTGTGCTGTTCTGCCGGGATGTCCACCAGCCTGTTAGTCAGCAAAATGGTCGATGTCGCGAAAGAACGTGGTGTGCCGGTGAAGATAGATGCGTACGGTGTTTCCGAATTTGATACGCAGTTTCCGCAATACCAGGTGGTACTTCTCGGACCGCAAGTGAAATACATGTTACAGACACTCTCAGACAAGGCGGCGACGCATGGCATTCCGGTGCAGCCCATCGACATGATGGACTACGGCATGCAGCGTGGCGATAAAGTACTGGACTATGCTCTGTCGCTCATCGAAGCGGCACACTAAAAGGTGTTCACATGAGTTCGTTATATCAATCCATGGTCGCGGTGATTGAGCAGTCAATTACCCCGCTGGCCGCAAAGCTGGGTCAGCAAAAGTATGTGATTGCCATCCGCGACGGTTTTACCGCCGCGCTGCCGTTTATGATCATCGGCTCGTTTATGCTGGTGTTCATCTTCCCGCCGTTCTCGGCGGATACCACCAACAGCTTCGCCCGCGGCTGGCTGGATTTCTCCCAGACCTACCGCGAGCAGCTGATGCTGCCGTTTAACCTCAGCATGGGCGTCATGACCTTCTTCATCTCGGTGGGGATTGGGGCGAGCCTGGGGCGTCAGTTTAACCTCGACCCGGTGATGTCCGGCCTGCTGGCCTTTATGGCCTTCCTGCTGGTCGCCGCGCCGTATGCCGATGGCAAAATCTCGACCCAGTATCTCTCCGGTCAGGGCATCTTCACCGCGCTAATCACCGCCATCTACTCCACCCGCGTCTATGCGTGGCTGAAGCAGAACAACGTGACCATCCGCCTGCCAAAGGAAGTGCCAACCGGCGTGGCGCGCTCGTTCGAAATCCTGATCCCGGTGATGGTGGTGATCGGTACGCTGCACCCGCTGAACCTGTTCATTGAAGCGCAGACCGGGATGATCATCCCGCAGGCGATCATGCACCTGCTGGAGCCGCTGGTATCCGCGTCTGACTCCCTGCCCGCGATTCTGCTCTCCGTGCTGCTGTGCCAGATCTTCTGGTTCGCCGGTATTCACGGCTCGCTGATTGTCACCGGCATCATGAACCCGTTCTGGATGGCGAACCTCTCTGCAAACCAGGCGGCACTCGCCGCAGGCGCGGCGCTGCCGCACGTTTACCTGCAGGGCTTCTGGGATCACTACCTGCTGATTGGCGGCGTAGGCTCCACGCTGCCGCTGGCCTTCCTGCTGCTGCGCAGCCGCGTTACCCACCTGCGCACCATCGGCAAAATGGGCGTTGTGCCAAGCTTCTTTAACATCAACGAACCGATTCTGTTCGGCGCGCCGATCATCATGAACCCGATGCTGTTTATCCCGTTCGTGTTTGTTCCGTTGGTCAACGCCTGCCTGGCGTACGGTGCAACCAAACTCGGCTGGCTGGCACAGGTTGTGTCGTTGACCCCGTGGACCACCCCTGCACCGATTGGTGCCTCGTGGGCGGCGAACTGGGCGCTGAGCCCGGTGGTGATGTGCCTGGTCTGTATGGTGATGTCCGCGCTGATGTACCTGCCGTTCCTGCGCGCCTATGAGCGTACGCTCATCAAAAATGAAGAGCAGAAGGCCCAGGCAACCGTCGGTACCGCTGAAGCGACAAGCAATTAAGTCAAAGAGGAGTGGTCATGAAATACGCATTTCCCGATAACTTCTGGTGGGGCAGCGCAAGCTCTGCTCTCCAGACCGAAGGGGCAAGAGAGGGGGAAACCACGTGGGATTACTGGTTTGCCCGCGAGCCGAACCGTTTTCACAACGGCGTGGGGCCGCAGCAGACCTCCACGTTTTATCAGCACTGGAAAACGGACATTCAGCTGTTAAAGCAGCTGAACCACAACAGCTTTCGTACCTCGATTAGCTGGGCGCGCCTGATCCCCGACGGTATCGGTGAAGTGAACCCGGAAGCGGTCGATTTTTACAATCAGGTCATTGATGAGCTGAATGAACAGGGCATTACACCGTTTATCACCCTGTTCCATTTCGACATGCCGATGGCGATGCAGGAGATTGGCGGCTGGGAAAATCGCGACGTGGTGGATGCTTACGCCCGCTATGCGCAGATCTGCTTTGAGCTGTTTGGCGATCGCGTGCTGCACTGGTTTACCTTCAACGAGCCGATCGTGCCGGTGGAAGGCGGTTATCTGTACGATTTCCACTACCCGAACGTGGTGGATTTTCGTCGGGCAGCCACCGTGGCATATCACACCGTGCTGGCCCATGCGAAGGCGGTTCAGGCTTACCGCGCCGGGCATTACGCGGGGGAGATTGGCATCGTGCTGAACCTGACGCCGTCCTACCCGCGCTCGCAGAACCCGGCGGACGTGAAGGCGGCGCACATTGCGGACCTGATGTTTAACCGCAGCTTCCTCGACCCGGTGCTGCGCGGTGAATACCCGGCGGACCTGGTGGCGCTGCTGAAAGCGTACGATCAGCTGCCTGCCTGCAAGCCGGAAGACAGCGCCCTGATCGCGGAAGGGAAAATCGATCTGCTCGGCATTAACTACTATCAGCCGCGTCGCGTGAAGTGTCGCGACAGCGCGGTGAACCCGCAGGCGCCGTTTATGCCGGAATGGTTCTTTGATAGCTACGAGATGCCGGGCCGCAAGATGAACCCGTACCGCGGCTGGGAAATCTACGAGCCGGGTATTTACGATATTCTGGTTAACCTGCGCGACAATTACGGCAACCCACGCTGCTTTATTTCTGAAAACGGCATGGGCGTCGAAAACGAGCAGCGCTTTATTGAAAACGGCCAGATTAACGATCAATACCGCATCGACTTTATTTCCGAACATCTAGCCTGGCTGCATACAGGCATTAGCGAAGGGTGTAATTGCCTTGGCTACCATATGTGGACGTTTATTGATAACTGGTCGTGGTGTAATGCCTATAAAAATCGCTACGGATTTATCCAGCTCGATTTTAAAACGCAGCAGCGCACCATCAAGAAAAGCGGAGAGTGGTTTGCCGCCACCGCCTTAAATAATAGTTTTGAAAAAGAGTAATAATGATGATCGCATTAGAAGAAGCCGTAATGGAAATTATCGTCAATGCCGGACAGTCCCGCAGCCTGTGCTTTGAAGCCCTGCACGCGGCGCGTCAGGGCAACTTTGACGAGGCCAAAAGCCTGCTGCGCGAAGCCGACGGCTACGCGCGCCAGGCGCACAAGATGCAGACCAAACTGATCGAGCAGGATGCGGGCGAAGGCCGCCAGCCGATGACGTTAATCATGGTGCACGCGCAGGATCATTTAATGAATTCCTTATTAGCGCGTGAATTGTCTGAAGAAATTATTCATTTATATCAGAGATAGTCTATGGCGAAATAAAGTTAATGTAATACCTCTGTACCCTAAATAGAGATCCACTTGTTCTGATGATAGCGACATACTCTGTCAGATCGGAGCGGGATGGTTATTGTCTGAATAAAATTAAACTATATTGAGATAACCATGAATACGATTAAAAAACTTCCATTAACCATGGCGGTTATCGCCGCGCTTTGCCCAATTTCTGTACTCGCACAAGAATTTACGCAGGAGCAAATCGACGCCATTGTGGCAAAAGCGGTGGATAAAGCCCTCGCCGAGCGTCAGGCCAAAATGGATGCCGCGGTTGCGAAAAAAGCGGACGTGGTGACCGAGCCGCAAAGCGCGGCGCAATCTCCCGATATGGCGATCCCGTTCGGGATTAAATTTACCGGCTACGCCCGCTACGGCGCGCACTTCCAGGCCGCCGATCAGAAATACGTGGCGGTGGACGGCTCCTACAACGGCGCGTCCGCGATTGGTCGTCTGGGCAACGAAGGCAACGGCGGGGAATTCCAGCTCTCCAAGGCCTTCAAGGGGGACAACGGCACCATCTGGGACATCAACGTGATGATCGACCACTGGGGCGACGAAGTTAACCTGAAAAAAGCCTACGCGGGGGTGACCAACATTATGGCCTCCAACCCGAACGCCTACTTCTGGGCCGGTCGTGACTTCCACCAGCGTCCGCAGCAGGGCATCAACGATTACTTCTGGATGAACCACGACGGCCAGGGCGCCGGGGTGAAAAACTTCGACATCGGCGGCGTGCAGTTTGACGTAGCCGCCGTGGCGGCGGTGGAATCCTGTAGTCCGGAAGTAATGGAAGATGAAGCGAACCCGTCGCGCATCACCTGTACCGGCGGTTCCGGCACGGGCGATAAAGGCAACTACGCGGCCACCTCGAAAATCCACGGCATGAAGGTCGGTCCGCTGGATCTGGAGCTGTACGCCAACTACGGCTTTGATTCAAAAGCGGTGGAGAGCGATGAGCGTCTGAACGCCTGGCAGGGCGGCGTGGTGCTGAGCCACACCAACGACAGCGGCGTGAACAAGGTCATCGCCCGCTACTCCGATAACGCGGACAACAGCGTATTCAACAAAACAGAGGATCTGACCACGGTCTACGCCAGCTTCGAAGGGCTTTACAAATTCACTCAGGCCACGCAGGTGGAGTACATCCTCGCCTTCCACGACTACGATAACAGCCGTGATAAGACCGATAATCGCAAGAACTACAACGCCATCGTGCGTCCGATGCACTGGTGGAACGACGTTCACTCCACCTGGCTGGAAGCGGGCTGGCAGCACGTTGATTACGACAACGGCGGCGACAACAAGGGCTGGAAGCTGACCCTGTCGCAGAACATGTCTATCGCCATGGGGCCGGAGTTCCGTCCGATGCTGCGCTTCTACGTGACCGGCGGCAAGGTGGATAACGAACGCACCGCGCGCGTGAACAACACCAAAGACGAAACGCTCGACGACTTCAACGTTGGCGCGATGTGGGAGGCGTGGTTCTAGTACAGCGCCGTTTATTTCGCCCGGCGGCGCTGCGCTTGCACGGGCCTACACAACCTTGTAGGCCGGGTAAGCGCAGCGCCACCCGGCAAGATCCCATGTTATGCTACAAAAAAACCAACATAACAGGGGAGAACATGGGTTCCACACGCAAAGGGATGCTAAACGTCCTGATCGCCGCCGTTTTATGGGGCAGTTCCGGGGTTTGTGCACAGTACATCATGGAGAAAAGCCACATTTCTTCGCCTTACCTGACCATGATTCGCCTGCTGTTTACCGGCGTGATCCTCCTGACGCTCTCCTTCGTTCACGGCGACAAGATTTTCTCGGTCATCAAGCATCGCAAAGACGCTCTCAGCCTGCTGTTTTTCTCGCTGGTCGGCGCGCTCACCGTGCAGCTCACCTTCCTGCTGACGATTGAAAAATCCAACGCCGCTACCGCCACCGTGCTGCAGTTTCTGTCGCCGACCATCATCGTGGCGTGGTTCGCCCTGGCGCGGAAAACGCGTCCCGGCGTGTTTGTCCTGTCAGCGATTTTTACGTCGCTGATCGGTACTTTCCTGTTGGTCACCCACGGCGATCCGACTTCGCTCTCCATCTCGCCTGCCGCGCTGTTCTTCGGCATCGCTTCGGCGTTTGCCGCCGCGTTTTATACGACCTATCCGTCAGCGCTGATTGCCCGCTACGGTACGCTGCCAATTGTCGGCTGGAGTATGCTGATTGCGGGATTGATGCTGACGCCGTTCTACGCCGGACGCGGGACCACCTTTGTGATTGACGGCGGCCTGCTGCTGGCGTTTTTCTACCTGGTGGTGATCGGCACGGCGCTGACGTTCAGCCTGTATCTGAAGGGCGCGCAGATGATCGGCGGGCCGAAGGCGAGCATTCTGAGCTGCGCCGAGCCGCTGAGCAGCGCGCTGCTGTCGGTGGTGTTGCTGGGCGTGGCGTTCACCCTGCCGGACTGGCTGGGGACGCTGCTGATTGTGTCGTCGGTGGTGCTGATTTCGATGGATTCGAGAAGACGGGTGAAGGCATCGGCATGATCTACGAATAATAGTGATAGCGGCACATTAAAATAGTGAGAGCGCTATCCGACACCCCGTAAACCAGACGGTCAGTATCATTGATTCGGCGGAACCAGTATCCGGAAAGATTACCCTTAAGCGGTTCCGGCTTACCCAGGCCATTAAAGGGTTGACGCTTCGCATCTTCAATCAATTTATTGATTCTGCGAAGCGTTTTCTTATCCTGCTCCTGCCACCACAGGTAATCATCCCAGCCGTTATCAGTCCAAATCAGTAGCCTGGTCATCTATCAAATCCCTCTGCGTGGTTTTTCCGGTATTTACCTGTGCGATTGACTCCATCAGTCGACTGGCATTGGCAGGCGAACTCATCAGATGGATGGTTTCCATCATCGAGTTGTAGTGCTGTAAAGACATCACCACCGCATCCCCCCCGTTTCGGCGGCTGATGATGGTGGTCTCCACGTTGTCATTCACGTCGTCCAACACATCTTTGAGTCGGCTTCGTGCTTCGGTAAAAGTCACAACCTGCATATTTCCTCCTGTACAAGTTACGGTACAAGTATATCGATGGGGTGACTATTAATCAATCAGCGCGCCTTCACCTTCCCCGCCACCAGCAGCGCCGTCAGCAACATCAGCGTACCGGAAATCACCAGCGGCGAGGTCAGCCCCAGGTGGTCGAGCGCTACGCCACCCACCGCCGCGCCGCAGGTGTTCGCCAGCTGGATCACCGCCACCTGAATCGACCCGGCTTTTTCCGCCTGATCGGCAAGCGTTCGGGTGATCCACGTCGACCAGCCCACCGGCACCAGCGCAAAGGCAAAGCCCCAGATAATAGCGATCGCCGACGCTACCCACTTGTCGCTGCCCCACAGCACCAGCACCGTGGCACTGACAGCCAGCACCAGCGGCGCGCCCGCCAGAGCGACCTTCAGGGAGCGTTTCAGGAACTGCGACGACAGCGAGGTGCCGACAAAGCTGGCGATACCGAAGCTCAGCAGCACCAGCGTCAGGCCGTCGACGTCAAAGCCCGCCATAGTCATAAATACCGGGCGGATGTAGGTAAAGAAGGCAAACTGTCCGGCAAAGGCCATGAAGATGGCGGTCATCCCCGCCAGCACGCCGGGGCGCTTCAGCAGCGCGAACATGTTCTGCTTATGATGCGCCGCCTCGCCCGGCAGCGACGGCAGCGCCTTCCACACCCAGATAATGCACAGCACGCCCATCACCGCCGCGGCGTTAAAGACGTTACGCCAGCCGATAATCCCACCGAGGAAGCTGCCGAGCGGCGCGGCAATCACCAGCGCAATAGACACCGCACCGAAGATGACGGAAAGCGCTTTTGGCACCGTGCGCGCGGGCACCAGGCGCATGGTCAGCGAGGCCGACATCGCCCAAAATCCGCCGAGCCCAAGCCCGAGACAGGCGCGACCGAGCAGCAGCAGGGTGAAGCTTTCCGCGAAGGAGACCAGCAGGCAGGAGAGCGTCAGCAGCACGCTGAACAGAATGACCACTTTGCGGCGGTCAATAGAACCAATCACCTGGGTGATAAACAGGCTGGCGAACATCGCCACGAAGGCGGTGACGGTAACGGACTGGCCCGCCACGCCCTCGGAAATACCCAGATCCTGCGCCATCGGTGTCAGGAGGCTCACCGGCAGAAACTCAACGGTAATCAGGCAGGCGACGCAGAACGCCACGGAGAAAACCGCCGACCAGTTGGGGCGCGAAACCTCTTTTGTCTGCGGTCTGGTCGTGGGCTGGATATGTTCTGTCATGGCGTCACCTGAAGAAAAAAACGTGCGGAAAAGTCGCGCAGTTTATCATCAAAAGTGTGACGAATTTAACGATTTGACAACTTTTGTCGTTTTTACAGGGGATCAGTGCAGGTAAAACACGCCCTCTTCCGGCAGGAAAAGCTGGTTGTAGCGCAGCTGGAAGGCGTTAAGCTCCTGCGGATCGGGCTCCATCTCGCGCATAAAGCCGAGGGCGAGGCGGATTTGTGCATCGGTGATCGGCGCGGCCAGGCGGGCTTTACGCAGCATACGGTGCCAGGTATGCAAATTCTCTTCGCTACCGTCGACAATGCAGACCTGCCAGATGAGCAGCACCTGCGCGGCGTTTTGCAGATGCGCTTCGTCAGGTCGCTCAAGGTAGCGGATAAACTCATTGCCCGGCGTTTTACCAAACTGATCGATCATCGACTCAACCGGCATCGGGGTAATCCCCAGCCGTTCGCTTAAACGTTTGATGGCGCGGCGGGAATCTGAGGTCAGGACGCGAAACCCAACCACAAACACCACGGCAAGCGTTGCCAGCATTATCCAGACCATGCGTTCTCCTTAGACTAGCCGCTCATCATAGCGGGAAACGCACCGTGTCGACAGCGGGTACGGCCAGAATAGTGAACCGAAAAAAGCTGGATAAATGCGATGAAAGCAATCCCGCGCAGGCGTGGCTGCGCGGGCTGTTGCTGGAGACCAGTTAGCGAGCCTGAAGCCCCTTCAGCAGCGCCTCGTGGAAGCGTGCGGGATCCTGCATCTGCGGCGCGTGGCCCATGTCGTTAAATTCCACCAGCGTCGCGTGGGGAATGCGTTTCGCCGTCTCTTTACCCAGCACCGCATAGTTGCCGAGCGTCTTGCGGATCTCCGGCGGGGCGAGATCTTTCCCGATGGCGGTGTTGTCCTTCGTGCCGATCATCAATAATACCGGCATCTTCAGGTCGCTAAATTCGTAGATCACCGGCTGGGTGTAGATCATGTCGTAGAGCAGCGCCGAGTTCCAGGCCACGCGTTCTTTACCCGGCCCGTTGTTCAGCCCGGCAAGCATGGTCACCCAGCGCTCGTATTCCGGCTTCCACTCCCCGGCGTAGTAGGTGTTTTTCTCGTACTGGCGAATGCCGTCGGCGCTGACCTTCAGCTCGCGCTGGTACCACTGGTCGACCGTAATATGCGGCACGCCGCGCGCTTTCCAGTCTTCCAGGCCTATCGGATTGACCATCACCAGCTGTTCCACCTGCTGCGGCCACATCAGCGCGTAGCGGGTCGCCAGCATGCCGCCGGTCGAGTGGCCGATGACCGTCACGCGATCGACGCCGAGCGATTTCAGCAGCGCGTGGGTGTTATCCGCCAGCTGCTGGAAGGTGTACTGATACCGCTCCGGCTTGGTGGATTTACAGAAGCCGATCTGGTCGGGAGCAATCACCCGATACCCGCTGGCTGAAAGCGCGCGGATCGTACCGTCCCATGTACCGGCGCAGAAGTTTTTGCCGTGCATCAGCACCACGGTGCGGCCATTGGGGTTTTCCGGCTTAACGTCCAGGTAGGCCATATCCAGAGGCTGGTTTTGCGAGGTAAAGGTAAAGTGTTTTACCGGCCAACCGTAGTCAAAACCCTCCAGCTTCTCGCCGTAGCCAGGGGCATCCGCAGCCATTGCGGGGGAGGCCAGCGCCATCAGCAGCGCCAGGCAGGACAATCGTCGGGTCAACATGCAGGTTCTCCGTTAGCAAAGGGGCTAAGGCTGCACGAAAGGCGGCAGCAAAAACACTGTAGAGCATGGAGAGGAGCGGGTGTGTAAAACGGGGTAAAGGCGTAACGTACAAAACAAAAAAGCCCGGCATCACACACCGGGCAAAGAAGTTACCTGCACACTCAGGCCGCTTTCAATTTCTGCTTCTGCGCACGATTCTCACGGCGAATCTTACGTTCTTCCAGCACCGCCACCATCGCCATCAGGACGATACAGCCGATCGCCGCCGCATCCAGCGCCGCGAAGGTGCCCGCCCAGCCGGTGAGGCCGAAAATCGGCGTTCCGTCGGCGATCATCCCCAGGCCCAGCTTGGCGAAGCTGTCGCCGATCAGGTAGGCGAAGGTGCCTTTAATCCCATCGGCGGCGCCGATCGCTTTTTTCGGGACGAAGCCCACTGCCGCCACGCCGATCAGTAATTGCGGACCAAACACCAGGAAGCCGAGCGCGAACAGGGACGCCAGGTAAACGTACTGGTTGCTGGCGTGCTGGTAGACGCCGAGCGTGGCGATAATCAGCGCCAGCGCGACGCAGGCCACCAGCGCGCGACGGCCGTTGGCGAGGTCGGAGAGCCAGCCCCACAGCAGGGTGCCGACCAGCGCGCCCACTTCGAACAGGGTAAAGCCCTGAATCGCCACTTCTTTAGATAGCTTCAGCTCCTGGAAGGCATACACGGTGGACCACTGGTCGATACCGATGCGCACCACGTACAGGAAGATATTTGAGAAGCACAGCAGCCAGATCACTTTGTTTTTCAGCACGTACTCCACAAAGATCTGCCATTTGGACATCTCGTTCTCTTCTGTCTCTTTGTCCTCTTCGCTGATCTCCTCGCCGAACAGCTCTTCAGCTTTGCCGAGGCCGTAAGATTCCGGGGAGTCGCTGCCGAAGCGCAGGCCGATAAAGCCAACAATCAGGGCGATAATCGACGGGAAGATAAACATGCCGATTACGTGGCCGTCGAACAGATAGTTTGCGCCAAACAGCGCCACGCCTGCTGCACCCGCCCCGCCGAGGTTGTGGGAGATGTTCCACATGCCGAGGTACGAACCACGCTTGCGGCGCGGCGTCCATTTGGTGATGGTGGAGTAGCTGCACGACCCGCCGGTACTCTGAAAGAAACCGCTCAGGGCATAGAAGGCGATCATCAGGAACAGGCTGACGGAGCCCGCACCCATGCTGGCGCTGAAGCCGAGCATACAGATAGCGGAGAGGATCAGCATAAACGGCAGGAACTGCTTGGTGTTTTTGCCGTCCGCATAATAGGAAACGACGGTTTTCCCCACGCCGTAGGTGATGGAGAAGCCCAGGCCGATCATCCCCAGCTGCGTCATGCTCAGCCCGTAGGTTGAGATCATGTCGTTCTGCGCAATGTTAAAGTTTTTGCGGATCAGGTACATGGTCAGGTAGCCGATGAAGACCACCAGATAGGACTGCATGAACGGTTTGAACCACATCTTGCGCCGCACGTCGAGCGGCAGATCCAGGGTCGGCTTGCGCACCTGGTTTAAGAAGGCCAGCATGGTTGGTTTACTCCTGAGCTGATTTTTGCAGCATTGTAAAAATCAGCCGGGAGAGATGCCTGAGACAGCGTCCAGGTGAAACCGGGAAAATTTCTTAGTTTTGCGCGTCTCGGCAGCAAAAGGTGAGGCGCGTCACGCTTCGCGCGGTGCCTGCGCGTGCAAAAACGGCAGCAAAAGCAGCGCTGAGATCCCCGCCGCGATGGCAATCACCGCAAAGAAACCGCTCCAGTGCCAGACGTCGATCACCCACGCCAGCGGCCAGCCGGAGAGCGACGCGCCGAGGTAGGCAAACAGCCCGACAAAGCCCGTCGCCGCGCCTGCCGCCTCTTTGTGCGAGCACTCCGCCGCCGCCATGCCGATCAGCATCTGCGGGCCAAACACGAAAAAGCCGATGGTGAAGAAGCACGCCGCCTGCATCACGTAGCTGGCGAACGGCATCAGCCACAGCGAGCCCACGGAGAGCAAAATCCCGGCGGCGAAAATCAGGTTCATCGGGCCACGGTTGCCGTTGAAAAGCTTGTCCGAGCCCCAGCCCGCCACCAGCGCGCCGATAAACCCGCCCAGCTCGAACATGGTCACCGCCGAGTTGGCGGTCACCAGGTCTACGCCGAGCGTCTCGGACATGTACAGGTTGCCCCAGTCGTTGATCGCCGCGCGCACTACGTAGACCAGCACGTAGCAGAGCGACAGCAGCCAGATGTACGGGTTTTTCAGCACGTATCGGGTGAGGATCTCCCTGCGGGTCAGCCCCGCGCCCTCCTGCTGCTGGGCAATTTCCATCTCGTCGTGCCGCCAGTCGCCCACCGCAGGCAGGCCGACGGTTTGCGGTCGGTCGCGCAGGCGCCAGCAGAGGAACAGCCCGGCGACAATCGCGAGGCCACCCGCAATCATCATCCCCGCGCGCCAGCCGTAGTGCAGCGCCGCGGCGCCCACTACCATCGGGATAAGCGCCCCGCCGACGTTATGCGCAGTGTTCCAGATTGCCCACCAGCCGCCGCGCTCGTTGCGCGAGTACCAGGCGGTGAGCAGGCGGGCGCAGACCGGTGCGCCCCAACCCTGGAAAAAGGCGTTCAGCGCCCACAGCAGGGCGAAGGCCCACAGCGAGGTGGAGAAGCCAAACAGGATGTTCACTACGCCGGTGGCGATCAGCCCAACGCCCATAAAATAGCGCGCGTTGGAGCGGTCGCTGACGATGCCGGAGAAGAACTTCGACAGGCCGTAGGTGATGTAAAACAGCGTCGCCAGCAGGCCGATATCGGTGCGCGTCATCACGCCGCTGGCGAGGATTTCCGGCGCGGCAGCGTTGAAGCTTTTGCGGGTGAAGTAGAACAGCGCGTAGCCGAGCCAGATGGTCATCAGGATATGGCGACGCCAGTAACGGTAGCGGGCGTCGATTTCCGCTTTGTCGCCAATTGGTGCGGCGCTGGCAGGGGTTTTAAACATGGTAACTCCGTAGCGGCAGGCTGACGCTGATGCGCGTCCCATGGGTGCAGGAGAGGGTCAGCGTGCCGCCCAACGCCTTGACGCGCTCGCGCATCCCCGCCAGGCCAAACCCCTGCTGGCCGGAGCCCGGCGGCAGGCCGCAACCGTCGTCTTCAATCACCAGCATCAGGCGCTCATCCTGCTGCCAGCCCTGGATGGTGACCGCGCTGGCGCTGGCGTGTTTGACGATATTGTTCAGCCCCTCCTGACAGACGCGGAACAGCGTCACGCGCTGGCCTTCGCTGAGCGAAGATTCGTTAATGCGCCAGTCGAGATGGCTGACAATGCCGCGGCTTTCCAGCTCCATCTCGCGCATCAGAGAACGCACCGCCTGCTCCAGCGAGAGATCGTCGAGCTGGCGCGGGCGCAGCCGTCCTAACAGGCGACGAACGGAATCATAGACGCCCAGCGAAAGCTGTTCGATATGCGCCCCGCCCTGCTTCACGCCCGCGTTTTCCGCCGCCAGGCGCTGGACAATGCCCGCCTGGGTGCGGATAGCGGTGATGGTCTGGCCGATATCGTCGTGCAGCTCGCGGGCCACCTCCTGCCGCACGCTCTCTTCCGTCTCCAGCAGACGCTCCGCCAGACGGCGGTTGCGGGCCAGCTCGGTTTGCAGGGACTGGTTCAGCTCGCGCAGGCGCTGAATGCCCGCGCCGAGCAGCAGCCCGGTCAGGCTCTGGGCCAGCAGGGAGAGCAGTAAATCTACAGGATGATCGTGCCAGGTCTGGCTGGCAATCAGCGCGATGGCGTTCATCAGCGTGGCGATCAGCGCCCCCTGCCAGCCGTAGTGCCAGGCCAGGGCAATTATTGGAAGCGCCAGACAAAACGGCGTGAAGCGTGAAAGCTCGGCGGGCAGGCCAAGCTGGAGCCACAGGCTCACCACAAACAGCAGCAGATACCAGATGAGGTGCCGGGCGCGCCAGTTCACCGGTTGGGAAACCAGCGCCGGACCGAGCGGCTGCCAGACGGTGCTGGTGAGGTAGTGCCAGAAAACCAGGCAGGTCGGTGCGAGGGTCAGACCGCCGGTAAGGGTCAGCAGCAGGGCGTTAAGCATCTCCTTCTCGCCGATCCACGGCAGGGATTGTAACAACGCGGCGGCAATCAGCGCCGCCCCCTGACGCAGCAGCGTGCGCCAGTCGCGCTGGTGGCGGTAGCGGGAAATGAGCGCAACCGGGAGAAGCGTAAGCAGGCTTCCGGTCATCAATAAGGGCAGATGCGCGAGGGCCACTTCCTGCGCCAGCCAGACCAGCATCAGCCACTCTGCGCCGAGCAAAACCGGCCAGTAGACGCGCGGGCACTGGAGCATTAGCCCCAGACGCAGGCCGAAGGGAAACAGCAGCACCGCCAGCTCCGGGCGTTCCACCAGGTGCAGGCTGATGCTCCACAGGCAAAACCACGCGGCGGAGAAGATAAAAAAGCTGGCAACAACGGCGATCAGCCGTGAAAAAGCGGGACTCATTGCCAGCTGTCGAACATGCGGCGCGCCAGCTCGACGTCGTTGCTGACGTTAAGTTTTTCCATCAGATTGGCGCGGTGAACGTGCACGGTTTTCGGGGACAGTTCCAGCTCGGCGGCAATCTCTTTCACCGACATGCCCTGCGCGAGTTTTTCCGCAACCTGACGCTCGCGCCTGGTGAGCGGATCCTGCCTTCCGGCCGCCAGCTTGATGGCGATATCCGGCGTTAAATAGCAGCCGCCGGTGGAGACGGTGCGCACGGCGGCGATCAGTTCGTCCGGGCTACAGCGTTTGGAGAGAAAGCCGCGCGCGCCCGCGTTGAGCGCCTGCTCGACCAGCGCCGGGCTGTCGTGGACCGACAGCATAATCGTCGCCATGCCCTTCGGCAGCTGGCTTAGCAGCTCCAGCCCGGAGAGATCCGGCATCGAGATATCACAGATAATGACCTGCACCCCGCGCCCCGGCAGGCCCGCCAGCGCCTCGCGACCGGAGCCAAACTCGGCCACGACCTGAAAATCCGGTTCGAGGTTCAGAAGCTGGGCAAAGCCGGAGCGGACGATAAGATGGTCGTCGATGAGAGCGATGGTAGTCATGTGTGTTCCTGCGGTCTGAAAAAGCCGGATGGCGCTGCGCTTATCCGGCCTACAAGAGCGAAAGACGCTTACCTTAAGCGATCTTTATTCGAAAAACACCGCAATTTTGTTAAACATGGTGGGATCGGACTGGTTGCGCGCCACTTTGGTGACGTCTTCCAGCTTATCGATCTGCGCCATCATCTGCTCCAGACGCTGATCGTCGTTGACCAGCAGCCAGATGCGGCTGTGCTCGCTGCCCTGAATCGGCAGACAAAGAATGCCTTCCACGTTAAACGCCCGGCGGGCAAAGAGCCCGCAGACGTGGGTCATGACGCCAGGGTGGTTGCGGACGGTGAGTTCCAGAATGACGTTATCATGTTGTTTCTGCATGGCTTATTCTCCCACCATCTCAGTATTTGCCGCCCCCGGCGGCACCATCGGATACACTTTTTGTTCAGGGTCGATACGCACGTGGATAAGCGCCGGGCCTGGACGAGAAATCGCCGCCTGCAGCGCCGCGTGGGCGTCTTCTTCGGCGTTCAGATCGCAGGTGTGCAGGCCAAAACCGGCGGCAATCTGCATAAAGTTAATCATTCCCGGATAGGTCGCCGCAAACACGCCCTGCTTGTAGAACAGGCTCTGCTGCTGGTGCACCAGCCCCAGCGCCTCGTTGTTCATCAGGATGATTTTCACGTCTAACTGGTTTTCGGCCGCCGTCGCCATTTCCTGAATGTTCATCATCAGGCTGCCGTCGCCGGAGAAGCAGATAACCTTGCGGTCCGGGTTGGCGAGCGCAGCGCCTACTGCCGCTGGCAGGCCGAAGCCCATGGTGCCGAGGCCGCCGGAGGTCAGCCACTGGCGTGGACGGTTCAGCGGATACGCCTGCGCGGTCCACATCTGATGCTGGCCCACGTCGGTGGTGATAATTGCGCTGTCGTCCACGCAGGCGGCCACGGCGTTGATCAGCCCGTAGTGGCTCAGCGGGTCGCCTTCGGTTGGGATGGCTCCCGGGAACTCGCGCTGCAGATCCGCCACCAGCTGACGCCAGTCGGCGCGGTCGGCTGCGTCCGTCTGCGGGATCAGCTGCGCCAGCACGTCGGCCACGTCGCCCTGAATAGCCACGTGCGGCTGCTTGATTTTACCCAGCTCGGCGCGGTCGATATCCACGTGAATGATTTTGGCGTTCGGGCAGAACTGCTCGGTTTTGCCAATCGCCCGGTCATCAAAACGGGCACCCATAACAATCAGCAAATCCGCCTCTTGCAGGATGTAGTTGGTGCTGCGCGCACCGTGCATGCCCAGCATGCCCAATGACAGCGGATGCGCTTTAGGCAGCATGCCCAGCGCCATCAGGGTCATCGTGGTAGGCAGGTTGGTTTTTTCAGCGAACTGACGGATTTCATCTGCGGCGTTAATCGCTCCGCCGCCCAGGTAGAGCACCGGGCGTTTGGCGGCGTTAATCATGGCTGCGGCATCGCGCACGCTCTCAGCGCTGAATTCTGGCGCAGGTGCCCGCTCGCCTGGTTCCGGCAAAACGTCGATCTCGATCTCTGCGGTCTGGACATCCTTAGGAATGTCTATCCACACCGGGCCCGGGCGGCCAGACTGCGCAATGCGGAATGCATCGCTGATAACCTGAGGCAGCTCGCTGATATCGCGAACTAAATAGTTATGTTTGGTGATGGGGATAGAGATGCCGTAGGTGTCCACTTCCTGGAACGCGTCGGTGCCGATCATTGAGGACGGCACCTGGCCGGTAATGCAGATCAGCGGAATGGAGTCGAGGCGCGCGTCGGCTATGGCGGTCACCAGGTTGGTTGCGCCGGGGCCGCTGCAGGCCATACAGACTGCCGGTTTGCCCTGCGTACGCGCCATGCCCTGAGCGATAAAGCCTGCCCCCTGCTCGTGACGCGCCAGCACGTGCCGGATCTGCGTGCTTTGGCTTAACGCATCGTACAGCGGCAGCACCGTGCCGCCCGGGATGCCCGCAACCGTGGTGATGCCCTGCCGTTCCAGCAAATGAACGATCAGCTGCGCGCCGGTGAAACGCGTCTTGGTGGATGTTGTGCCCGAACTTGCCATGCTCCAGTCCTTTTCTTCTGGGCCGACGTTCCGGGGAGGGTCCTAAACGAAAAACCCCGCCCGGTTTGCGCCGGCGGGGTTTTGGATTCGTGTGTTGATCCAGTCCCTACGGCGCATTGCCGACGACCACCACCACACGCACGACGACCACTGCGGCAGGTTGCGCAGTTTTTAGTAGGGTCGAAGTGAAGATGGATGAAGTCATTGGGGACCTGTGTTTGGAATCATTGATTGAATTTATACAAACACAGGTTTTAGGGCGTGACAATGGAAATATTTTCATCTGCGCAAAAATGCGTCAGGGATCACGTTTCAGTACGTTGCTCGCTCATTCCAGGAGTCACTATAGATGACATTTCCATCGCAATGCTTCCAGGTGATTTTCTCGTAGCGTATGAGAACCGTTTCAAGGTGTGTTCCGGTGTTAGCGCCGGGATAAAGGTCTGGTGTGATTGAGGTTATTTTCACATTTTCCAGAAGGATATTAAAATATTCCTGTTCTAAACCCGCCTCATTAATCTGATACATCTTAATAATGGCTGACTGGAGCGTCCTTCCCGTAATCAGCGCGCGAAAGAGAAGTGGTGTTACACGATCAAATTCTTTCTGGAACATGATGGGCATGTGTATACGCGTGCCCGTCAGTTTCCCGGTGTTCCCGTTGACTGGGATATTGACATTATGAGTGAACGATTTAAGTTCAATTGCACCCTCGCGCCCTGACACAAGGCAAGGACCAACCATGGGAGAACCATTTTCATCTGTTAAAAACAAATAAGCTGGGTTTGACATAAAAAATCCTTTTTAAAAATCTAATCGTACTTATCAAAGCGGCCAAAAATCATAGGATGAACAATAATAAATACAATGAGAGAAATGAATGTTAGTAATACCCAGTGGTCAGGCACCAACCACAGAAACAAAGAGGCGCACGCAAAAATATAAACGGGAAATAAAATTTCCGTAAACAGAATTGATAACAAACTCTTAAACATGCTCATTACCCTTTAAGTCGTTATAAATTGCATCGAAATCCTTATAGAATCCCATCTGGACCTTCTTAATGAGTTCAGACAGGAATGGTTCAAAAAAGTAGTAAAGCATCTCCAGTTGTGCGGCATAGAGGGTGGCGTAATACTTAGGGTCCAATGTTTTCAGGCGACGCGCGGCAAGAGCGCACTTCTGTTCCGTTCCAATCAATTGAAGCGCCATGACAACGTTAGGTACGCGGCGTGCAAGCCGTTCGACGACGATTTCAGACAGCAGGCCTGATTCGGAAAGGGATTTGGCCAGCCCCCATGCTATTGCTATACGCGCGGCTTTGCTGGTCGGGACATTATTAACAAGCCCGGTTACTTTTGAATCCATCTCACGAACGCGATTTTGTTCATTTCCATTTTCAGAATCGGTAATAACACTTTCAAAATAAAGATAGAACATGTGGGCTATTACATCACGATAACGGTAAAGCGAGAGAATTGAGAGATACATTCTCTTTTCTTCTGAGAGAAGCTCATCACACACATCGTGATAGCTGGGGATTACGCATGATGAGTACCAACTTACACGTTCTATTCCTGAGTAAATATCAGAACCGACTCCCTTTAATGCTCTCCATGTCCCTGCAACGCCTTGCTGTCCATAAAGTGCTAACTGCCTGTCACCCTGGAACTTCATCTTTAAATAATCAGAAGCTTGCATAATGTATCCATACAGTATTTGCGACTCAAGAAATATACAATGAAAATCTCTGGGATTCAAATCAGTAAAATTATTTAAACCAAAGATTCATATAAAAAATAAATTAGCTCACTTTTATCCATTACTATTATAGGAGAAACAATTTAATTACTTGAGGACTATTAGTGGTTATATTAGTTTATAAATTTAGTGGTGTTATCTTACAAAATGAGTCTAATACCTCTCCTAAGCTATCTTAACTAGTCCACATCGAAGCCAAACAGCAGAACCCTCGCTTATACAGCAGTTTTTTTGGCAGGCCAGAAAACAAAAAACCCCGCCTAAGCGAGGTTTTTATCAGGGTTTTGCGGTTGGTTGCCGCAGAACACACTGTGTTACGTCAACGTCAAAAGTATACGCGATCGAACACGAACGCGCAATTCCGGCACGGATTTTGACGTTTTTGAGTATGGATCACCTTCCGATTTTTGTCCAAAAAATACTGTTCATACATACAGTATTTATCTATACTGAGGGTGTTCGCAGTGAGCGAGGGGGCCGCAGTTCTACCGGCGCAACGAAGTCCTGGCTGAAACGGGTGGTGCCGTCAGTGCCTTAACCCCTGAAGTGAGCACACTGTGTTACGTCAATCCAGGTGCTGGCAACAGGCGGCGGAAAGGTACGCCAGCATCGTGCTCCTTTTAACCAAAAGGAGACGCGTATGAGCGTAGTGGATATGGTGATACTTATCCTCAAACTCATTGTTGCAGTACTGCAACTGCTTGATGCTGTCCTGAAATACGTTCGGTAATTCAGGTTCAAGTCGCACCTGAGAGGGGCGGGCAACCGCCCCTCTTTAATAACGAGGGAATGCTATGTCGCGTCTGTTAATTGAGCCTGTCACGCCCGATGAGCCGGGGTATATCGCCCTGAAGGCCGAAAGTATCGCGTTGAATTTCAACATGCTGCGCAGGCTGGAAGAAAACTGGCTGCGGGGTGAAAACCGCTTTAACGCGCCGGGTGAAAAGCTGCTGGGCGCATTTCTTAACGGCAGGCTGGTCGGCGTATGCGGCCTCAACCGCGATCCGTTCAGCCAGCAGCCGCGTGCCGGGCGCATTCGCCATCTCTATGTCAGCGAGAAGTGTCGCGGGCTGGGCATTGGCAAACAGCTTTTAACCGTGGTGATGGCCGATGCCAGCATCTGGTTTGATTTTCTCAATACCCACGCGCCGGACAGCGCATACGGATTTTACAATCGAGCCGGTTTTACGCTGGTCTCGGACGAACCGCGGGTGACGCACCGCCTTTTTTGTGCGGTGTAACCGGCTGGCGGCATCAGGATGTGAATGTTACAGTTGAGTGACAATTCATCACCCGATACGCCATGACCATCACCGTTTTCTGCATTTTGCTTTTCGCCGCACTGCTGCATGCCAGCTGGAACGCCATCGTTAAAGCCGGAACGGATAAGCTCTACTCTGCGATCGGCGTTAGCGGCTCAGCCGCGATTATTGCCCTGATTTTACTGCCCTTCTCACCACAACCTTCTGCGGCAAGCTGGCCGTTTTTGATCGTCTCCTGCGCCTTACAGGTGGTCTACACCGTGCTGGTGGCGAAGACCTATCAGGTCTCGGACATGAGCCAGACCTATCCGCTGATGCGCGGCACCGCCCCGCTGCTGGTGGCGACGATCAGCGTGCTGGCGCTCGGGGACCATCTCTCCTGGCTCGCCTGGTCCGGCATCGGGGTCATTTGCCTGTCGATTCTGGCGATGGCGATGAATGGCCGCATGCAGTCGCGCAAAGGGATCTGGCTCGCGCTTCTGAACGCCTGCTTTATTGCCGGGTATACGCTGGTGGATGGTACCGGCGTGCGGCTGTCGGACACCGCGCTGGGCTACACGCTCTGGACCTTCTTTATGAACGGCTTCTGCCTGCTAAGCTGGGCGATGGTGGCGCGTCGGCGCGAGGCGTCCAGCTACCTGCGTCTGCACTGGAAAAAGGGGCTGCTCGGCGGCGTGGGGACCATGGGATCTTATGGCCTGGCGCTGTGGGCAATGACGCAGGCACCGCTGGCGGTGGTCGCGGCGCTGCGTGAAACCTCGATTCTCTTTGGCGCGCTGATCGCGTTTGTCCTTTTAAAAGAAAAGGTTGCGGGCCTGCGCATCGCGGCGGCGCTGGGTATTGCCGGCGGTGCCATTCTGCTGCGTCTGGCGTAAATCACTGGCAACATTAGTTGCCGTTATTGTTTACAAATCCTGCCTTTCCCGGTTTTTTCATTCACCGCGACAATGCTTAAATTGCCATCTGTCTGTGGTAGATTCCTCGCGCATTTATGGGAATGCGTAGTCACTTATTCTTCATTTTTCTCTTTTGGCAAAAGTATTCAGCGACATGAAAAAACAAAGGAACGTTAACTTATTGTTGATGCTGGTGTTACTGGTGGCCGTCGGTCAGATGGCGCAAACCATCTACATTCCGGCTATCGCCGACATGGCAAAGGAATTGAACGTCCGCGAGGGTGCGGTGCAGAGCGTGATGGCAGCGTACCTGCTGACCTATGGCGTTTCGCAACTCTTCTACGGCCCGCTCTCCGACCGCGTCGGGCGTCGCCCGGTGATCCTGGTGGGCATGAGCATTTTCATGGTGGCGACGGTGATTGCCATTACCACCCATAGCCTGACCGTACTGATTGCCGCCAGCGCCCTGCAGGGCGTCGGGACCGGCGTCGGCGGAGTGATGGCGCGTACCTTACCGCGCGATATGTATCAGGGTACCCAGCTCCGTCATGCCAACAGCCTGTTGAATATGGGTATTCTGGTCAGCCCGCTTCTCGCTCCGCTGATTGGCGGCCTGCTGGACACAATGTGGTCCTGGCGCGCCTGCTACGCCTTCCTGCTGGTGCTCTGCGTCATTGTCACCTTCAGCATGGCGCGCTGGATGCCGGAAACCCGCCCAAAAGACGCGCCGCGCACGAAACTTATTGCCAGCTACAAAACGCTGTTCGGTAACGGGGCGTTTACCTGCTACCTGCTGATGCTGATCGGCGGTCTGGCGGGCATTGCGGTGTTCGAAGCCTGTTCCGGCGTGCTGCTGGGCGCGGGGCTGGGCCTGAGCAGCATGGTGGTGAGCATTCTGTTTATTCTGCCGATCCCGGCGGCATTCTTCGGCGCATGGTTTGCCGGACGCCCGAACAAGCGTTTCTCCACGCTGATGTGGCAGTCGGTGATCAGCTGTCTGCTGGCGGGTCTGATGATGTGGATCCCGGGGCTGTTTGACGTGATGTCGGTCTGGACGTTGCTCATCCCGGCGGCACTGTTCTTCTTCGGCGCAGGAATGCTGTTCCCGCTCGCCACCAGCGGCGCGATGGAGCCGTTCCCGTTCCTCGCTGGCACGGCGGGCGCGCTGGTGGGCGGTTTGCAGAACATCGGCTCCGGCGCGCTGGCCTGGCTCTCGGCCATGATGCCGCAGACCGGGCAGGCTAGTTTGGGCCTGCTGATGACGCTGATGGGGTTGCTGATTTTACTGTGCTGGCTGCCGCTGGCGTCGCGCGTCCCGCATCACGAGCAGCCGGTTTAACCGCATGATGGCCCGGCTTCTCGCCGGGCTTTTCACAGACGGGCGCAATCATCGCCTGCAACAACGGCTCTGGCGCTGGCCGCCATGCACCCTCTTCCCCGTCGTAAAACTGGAAGTCCGCGTTCAACGCGTACGGGATTTTCGCCTTTTGCAGCTCGCAGGCCATAAAGGTGGCGAAGGCCATTTGCGACGCGGTTGGCGTGAGGTGGTTTGACTCCCCCACGCCCCAGCCCCCGACCCAGCTAACGTGCCCGGTTTTTTGCTGCCAGCGCAGCGCGGTATTGATGCGGTTACGGATAGCCGCCTTCTCCGCCGCCGTGCCGGACGTCCACGGGTATTTACCGCTATTTTTCAGCGGCCCCCACGGGAAAATATGCCACTCCGCCAGCAGGTAGTTTTGACTGTGCGCGGGCAGCTTCAGGCTGGATAAATCCTCCGGCGCGGCGCGCAGGCGTGGCGCGATAAAGATCATGCGCTGCGGATCTATGTCGTGGATCGCTTTAATGGTTTTTTCATACACGCGGTTTAGCGACGCCAGGTTATGGTTGAGCTTGTCGGCCGGCTCATAGATGAGGTCAAAACCCAGCAGCGGATAGCTCTGACCAAAATAGTGCGCCACGGCAATCCACCAGTTGATTGTCTCTTTTTCGTTATCGGCTTTCGGGTCGTTTTTATATTCATCGGCCTGATAAGCGATAATCGGGATCACGCCATACTGCTCGCAGGCTTCCACCAGCTTGCGCAGGTGGATCAGCCGCGCTTCCGTCGGCTCGTCGGCCACGCGGATGCGCACGTGGGTAATACCTTTTGCACGAAAATCACGTACCACCAGCGGGTCGAATTCGCGTATGCCGCGCTCGGTACGCGCCCAGTCCACATCCATCCCAACGCCCAGCTGCTGCGCATAATGGGCAGCCGACAGCGGCGGCTCGGCGGCAATGGCCCAGCCGGAAGAGATCAGTAACGCGGTAGCAATAAGAGGCTTTAGCACGGTTTACCCTGGATAAATCGAAAGCATTACCTGTATTTAGCACGCTTTTTCACATTTGGTGTAGAGCGAAAGCGTAATAATTCTTCAACCCGCCAGCTCTCTCAGACAGCCGATAAAGGCGTCTATTTTCGGCCACTGGCGGCCAGGAAGCGTTGAGATGTAATAGTGCTGATGGCACTTCAGGGTCTTTTCCCCAAACGGGGCGATCAGCTCGCCCCGTTCAAGCCGTTTCTGCACCAGCCGCTTTCTGCCCATCGCAACGCCCACGTGGTTGATGGCTGCAATAATCGCTAAATCGGAACGATCGAAACCGATACCCGTCGATGGCGGCATATTCACCGCAAAATGCTGCGCCCAGCTCAGCCACTCATCCGTACCGGAATCGTTGCTCCAGGCCTGACGGTCGTGCAGTAACGTGCAGTGGCTGAGGTTATGGGCGTTTTTCAGCAGTTCATGCTCGCGGGCATATTGCGATGAGCAGACGGGCAAAATTTCCTCGTCCATCAGAAAGTGATGAGAGAGGTGGTTTGGCGGCGTATCGTCGAAATAGAGCGCCAGATCGACCCCCGTTCGCTGCATATTGACGTAATCATTGCCGGTCAGAATGGTAAGTGAAATCGACGGGTAGCGGCGGGTAAAGTCCCCCAGCATAGGCACCAGCCAGCACTGGGCGATCGACGGGCGGGAGTAAACCGTCAGCGTGCCGGAGAGCGCCTGGTTTTTGATGTCCAGGATCTCCTGATTCAGGGTATCGAGGGATGATTTTAGCGTCCAGTAAACGCGCTTTCCTTCCTGCGTCAGCTCGACTTTACGGTGCGAGCGAACAAACAGCTGAATACCCAGTTCCTCTTCAAGCAGGTTGATGCGGTGGCTCACCGCGCTGGGGCTGAGCGACAGCTCCTCCGCCGCCAGAGCGAAGGACTCATGCCGGGCGGCCACTTCAAAGGTGTACATTTTCGACAGCTGCCAGCCGTTTAAAAGCCGGTTTCTGGCTTCATTCACATCGGTCATCACAATTCTCACGCGTGGTTTCTGCGCTCAGCATACCGCTCAAGAGTGAATTTATGTGAACCTAATACGGATTAAGTGCACTTTTTAGAGCGCAGTCACTCAGTTGATCCAATCTGGCTCACCTGAACGCCAATTTTTATCGTTTGTCAGCTCACGCCGTTTTTTCGTCCAATACCCTCAGATGACATAAGGGTGAGGTGAAATATGGGATCGCCGGTCTGGGTTGTGATAACGCTGCTGGTCAGCATTATGTTGATTGTTTTAACCATCGTTAAGCTGAAGTTTCACCCGTTCCTCGCGCTGCTGCTGGCGAGCTTTTTCGTCGGTGCGATGATGGGGATGAGCCCGCTGGATATGGTGAACGCCATCGAGAGCGGAATTGGCGGCACGCTGGGCTTCCTGGCGGCGGTGATTGGTCTTGGCACCATTCTCGGCAAAATGATGGAAGTCTCCGGCGCGGCCGAGCGCATTGGGATCGCACTGCAGCGCTGCCGCTGGCTGTCGGCGGACGTGATTATGGTTCTGGTAGGCCTTATCTGCGGCATTACGCTGTTCGTGGAAGTGGGCGTGGTACTGCTGATCCCGCTGGCGTTTTCCATCGCCAAAAAGACCAACACGTCGCTGCTCAAGCTGGCCATTCCGCTCTGTACCGCGCTGATGGTGGTGCACTGTGTGGTGCCGCCGCATCCGGCCGCGCTGTTTGTGACCAATAAATTAGGCGCAGACGTCGGTACGGTCATTGTCTATGGTTTGATGGTGGGCCTGATGGCGTCTCTGGTCGGTGGCCCGCTGTTCCTGAAGCTGCTCGGCAATCGTCTGCCGTTTAAACCGGTTCCGGCGGAATTTTCAGACCTGAAGGTGCGAGAAGAACACACCCTGCCGTCGCTGGGCGCCACGCTGTTCACGGTGCTCCTGCCGATTGCCCTGATGCTGGTGAAAACCATCGCCGAGCTGAATATGTCGAAAGAAGGCACGCTCTATACGCTGCTGGAGTTTATCGGCAACCCGATCACCGCCATGTTTATCGCCGTGTTTGTCGCCTACTACCTGCTGGGGATCCGCCAGCATATGGGCATGGGCACGATGCTGACGCACACCGAGCACGGCTTCGGCTCTATCGCCAACATTTTGCTGATTATCGGCGCGGGCGGCGCGTTTAACGCCATCCTGAAAACCAGCGGGCTGGCGGACTCGCTGGCGCATATTCTCTCGAACCTGCACATGCACCCTATCCTGCTCGCCTGGCTGGTGGCGCTGGTGCTGCATGCCGCCGTCGGCTCCGCAACGGTGGCAATGATGGGTGCGACGGCGATAGTCGCGCCGATGCTGCCGCTCTATCCGAACGTAAGCCCGGAGATCATCACCATTGCCATCGGTTCCGGCGCCATTGGCTGCACGATCGTGACCGATTCCCTGTTCTGGCTGGTGAAGCAATACTGCGGCGCGACCCTGAATGAGACCTTCAAATACTATACGACGGCGACGTTTATCGCCTCGGTGCTTGCACTTGGCGGCACATTCCTGCTTTCTTTCATTATCTGAGCGCGAAGAGACGTATTATGGAAAACGCAACTATCACCACTTTAACCGCACAGTTTCCTCTGGTTGAGGATCTGATTGCCCTGAAAGAAACTACCTGGCTTAACCCGCGAACCACCACGCTGGCAGAGGGGTTGCCCTACGTCGGGCTGACCAAAGCCGACGTTGACGACGCCCACGCGCGCCTGAACCGCTTCGCGCCGTATCTGGCGAAAGCCTTCCCGGAAACGGCGGCAACGGGCGGGATTATTGAATCTGAACTGGTCGCCATTCCGGCAATGCAGGCGCGACTGGAGAAAGAATCTGTAAAATCCATTCCCGGCACGCTGCTGCTGAAAAAAGACAGCCATTTGCCGATCTCCGGCTCGATCAAAGCGCGCGGCGGCATCTACGAGGTACTGACCCACGCGGAGAAACTGGCGCTGGAAGCCGGGTTGCTGAGCATCGACGACGACTACAGCATTCTGCTGGAGCCGCGCTTTAAGGACTTCTTCAGCCAGTACAGCATTGCGGTGGGCTCAACCGGCAACCTCGGGATGTCCATCGGCATTATGAGCGCCCGCATCGGCTTTAAGGTGACAGTACATATGTCCGCCGACGCCCGCGAGTGGAAGAAGGCCAAACTGCGCAGCCACGGCGTCATCGTCGTGGAATATGAACAGGATTATGGCGTGGCGGTGGAGCAGGGACGCAAAGCGGCGGAAAGCGATCCGAACTGCTTCTTCATTGACGATGAAAACTCCCGCACCCTGTTCCTGGGCTATGCCGTTGCAGGCGAGCGCCTGAAGGCGCAGTTTGCTGAACAGAGCCGCGTGGTGGATGCCGATCATCCGTTGTACGTCTACCTGCCATGCGGCGTCGGTGGGGGTCCAGGCGGGGTGGCGTTTGGCCTGAAGCTGGCCTTTGGCGACAACGTTCACTGCTTCTTCGCGGAGCCAACGCACTCACCGTGCATGCTGCTGGGGGTTTATACCGGCCTGCACGATGAGATTGCCGTGCAGGATCTGGGCATTGATAACGTGACGGCGGCGGACGGTCTGGCTGTCGGGCGCGCGTCCGGCTTCGTGGGCCGCGCGATGGAGCGCCTGCTCGACGGGTTCTATACCCTTTCCGATCAAAGCATGTACGACATGCTCGGCTGGCTGGCGCAGGAGGAAGGCATTCGGCTGGAACCGTCGGCGCTGGCGGGGATGGCCGGGCCGCTGCGTGTTCAGGCTGATGCCAACGTCACCCATCTGGTGTGGGCGACCGGCGGCGGCATGGTGCCGGAAGACGAGATGGCGAAGTATTTAGCAAAAAGCCGTTAACCGTAGGCCCGGTAAGGCGCAGCCGCCACCGGGCTTATAAGCTCACAATTTGCTGAATGTGGGTTACGGCAAACAGCAGTGACAGCGACAGCACGGCCAGCGCAATCAGGAATTTATCCCGCACCGCTTTAGGCTGTACAAAATCGTTCTGCGCCACGTCCATCAGGTTACGACTGCGGGTATAGCGCCATAAAATGATGGCCACCAGCGCCAGCACAACAATAGAAATCCAGAATGGCACCCCGGTGCGGTGCCAGTTGTGCTTAATCGCCAGAGCAATCAGCGCGCTATACCCCAGCAGCGTGCGCAGCCAGGCGAGCGACGTCCGCTCCGGCTGCAGGCCGGGGTCCGCTTCGCGCCGCGCTTTGCGGCTATCCGCCATAGAACACCAGCACCATTACCACGCCCGCCACCGTCAGCAGAATCGTGCTGATAATCAGCAGCCCGCGCGTATAGGGCAGATCCTGCTTCAGACGCATCGCCTTCTCATTGCGCAGCCAGCGCAGATAGCCGTAAATCGCCAGCACGCCCGCGAACAGGCACAGCAGCAGCGCCAGCACCTCGCGGATCAGCGGCGTGGCGAAATCAGGCGCGAGCTGGTCGAGGCCGACGCCGGCGGCAAGAAAGCCCAGCGCGGTGCGGATCCACGCTAAAAACGTGCGTTCATTAGCCAGAGAGAAGCGGTAGTCCGGCGCTTCGCCGAGGCGGGAAATTTTCATGAAGGTTCCTTGTCGTGCTACGGGCAGGCTTCAGCATAGCGTAAAACGACAAGGACAAGGAGACCGGCATCGGGCGATGCCGGTCAGGACGATTAGTGCAGCTCTGGCCAGTACTCTTTGTTGGCCTCGATCAGGTCATCCAGAATCGCTTTCGCGACGGAGGCGCTCGGTACGGTTTTCGACAGGGTGATCGCCTGCCAGAGCTTCTGGTACGAGCGCTGCTCCCAGGCGTCCACCACCAGTTTTTCCACCGCCACCTGCTGGCTCATCAACCCTTTCTGGAAGTGTGGAATATCGCCTACGGTCAGCGGTTCCGGTCCGTTATGGCCGACCAGGCACGGAATTTCCACCATCGCATCGGCGTCAAAGTTATGGATGGCTCCGTTGTTTGGCACTATCAGCAGCATCCGCTCCTGGGTGTTGAAGGCAATCGCGGTTGCCAGATCGACGATGTACGACGCATGTTCATCGATTTCCAGCTCACCGGCGGCGGAGTTACCGGCTTCGATAATCGCCCGGCAGGCGCTGAACACGTGCTTCTCACGGTGATCCATCACTTCATTGGCGCGGGTGCGTTCCGGGTTGGAATGCGCGACCACGTAGTCCGGGAACAGGTAATACTTCAGGTAGGTGTTCGGCATGGTGTCCGGATCCAGCGCCTGCACGTCTTTTGCTTTGGCAAAGGTATCGTTCCAGCTCGCTTCGGTATGCGCGTCTTCTGAAGGCGGGACATAGCCGTTTTTCGCCACGTATTCGCGCAGCTTCGGCATCAGATCGTTGCCGTTCAGATCTTCAATCGACGTCCACCAGCCGAAGTGGTTCAGGCCGTAGTAGCGCACGCGCATTTCTTTGCGGTCCTTCAGGCCGACAATCTGCGCCATGCGCCCTTCAATGCCGATCGGCATATCGCAGATGTTGAGGATTTTAGCGTTCGGACGCAGGCGGCGCGTGGCTTCCGCGACAATCGCCGCCGGGTTGGAGTAGTTCAGCATCCACGCGTTCGGGGAGTACTGCTCCATATAATCCACCAGCTCCAGCACGCCGCCGATAGAGCGCATGCCGTAGGAAATCCCGCCCGGTCCGCAGGTTTCCTGGCCCAGTACGCCGTGGCGCAGCGGGATTTTTTCATCTTTTTCACGCATCGGGTATTTGCCCACGCGGATGTGCGCCATTACGAAATCCACATCGGTAAACGCCGCTTTAGGGTCGGTGGTATAGCTGAATTCAATCTCCGGAGCCTGCTCCCTGAGGATAATTCTGCACGCTTCGGCGATGGTCTCCTGACGTGCGCCATCGTTGTCATAGAACTTCAGGGCGCGCAGCGGGAAACGGTCACGGTTGGCTAACAGCATCAGGACGATACCAGGCGTAAAGGTGCTGCCGCCGCCTGCAATGACAACTGAGAATTTTTTCATGATATAGCCTCTGTCAGGGTGGTGTGTTCATTCGTTAAAGGAGTTTTCATCAGCGATTCAAGCTGGTCGCGCACCTGAGGAACGTGCAGGCCGACAATCACCTGAATACCGTTGCCGCGTCGCACCACGCCATGGGCGCCGAGGGCTTTGAAGACGTCATCGCTTTGGGTTTTCGCCATATCCACCAGCGCGATACGCAGGCGGGTGGCGCAGTTGTTGATGTTTTCGATATTTGCTGCGCCGCCGAGCGCCTGCAGGAATCCGGCGGCCTGCCCGACCTGCTGGCTGGCCGCTGCCGGGGCGGTGGTTTGCCCGCGTGCCGCCTTATAGTCGGCCTTGCTGTAGAGTTTGATTTCGCTCTCTTCCCGGCCCGGCGTTTTCAGGTTCAGACGTTCGATCAGCGTTTTGAAGACCACGAAGTAGATACCGGTGAAGCAGACGCCGATGCCAATCTGGGTGAATACCGTCGAGGCGTGGTTATGGAACATCGGGATCCAGTTTTGCGGCAGGAACTGGTCCAGCAGGCCGCCGCCCATGTTCCCGACCACGCCGAAGGCGTACATCACCGTCGCCATGGTGGCCGCCAGCACGGCGTGAACGGCAAACAGCAGCGGCGAGATAAACAGGAAGGTGAACTCAAGCGGTTCGGTAATGCCCACCAGCACGGCGGTGAGCGTGGCCGGAACCAGCAGGCCCGCCACCTTGACGCGGTTTTCTGGCGACGCGGTGTACCAGATAGCGAAGGCAATCCCGACCGAGCCAAACACTTTTGAGTTGCCGTGCAGCGCGAATCCGCCTTCCGGGAAGAGGGTTTTCAGCGGCAGGGTGCTCTGGCTGAACTCCTGGAGGTGCTGCGCCCAGTAGACCTGAATCCCGCCCTCCACCGCCGCCGGGCCGAAGATGAACGGACCGTAGACGAAGTGGTGCAATCCGGTTGGGATCAGAATGCGTTCCAGGAAGGTATACACCCACACGCCCAGCGCCCCGGCAGAGCGCAGGAACGCCTGCAGGGACTCAATGCCCATCTGCACTTTCGGCCAGCCCAGCAGCGTCAGCCAGGCGCAGGGGATCATGACGAAGAACGCGAGGATAACGACAAACGAGCTGCCCTGGAAAATCCCCAGAAACACCGGCAGCGGCTTGTCGAAATAGCGGTTGTGGATGGCGGTGACGATGCCTGAGATCACAATGGCACCGATGATGCTGGTATCGAGCGTTTTGATCCCGGCAATCATCGCCAGGCCGCTACCCGCCGTCGGTTCGGCGGAGAAGTCGACGCCAAAGAAGTGGCCCCAGGTCATCCCCATCGCGTTAATGAAGTAGTTCCAGGTCAGGAAGCTAATCAGCACCGCCAGACAGGCGCGGCCCTGCGCCTGCTTCGCCAGGCCAATCGGCAGGCCAACGGCAAAAATCAGCGGCATATTGCGAAACACCGCCCAGCCGCCCTCTTCAATGATGTGAACAATCTGCGCGAAAAGATGATCGGGGGCGGTTAAGGCTTCGCCGACAAACAGCGGGTTGCGAAGCATGATGGCGATTCCCACCACGATCCCGGCGAATGGAAACAGCAAAACCGGGGTAAACATGGCGCCGCCAAAACGTTGTATTTGACTGAGCATTTTTAAATCCTCACGTAACAACCTGTAGGGGTAGAGGCCTTTATGGTTTTGTGCTGGCCTGAGGTGAGCATAAGAATTAACTGATGCGCGAACATGGCGTGCCGCTGCGATTCGTGATCGCATTCATGGTTTTATTTTGACCAATCAGGTCTACTTTTCGCTGTAAATATGGACATGTCAGGATGCAATCCACGCCCTGATACGGGCAGAGAGGTCTACTGGTGATCTACAAATCCATTGCCGACAGATTGCGGCTGCGGCTGAATTCATCGGACTACAACATCGGCAGCCCGCTACCCGGCGAAAAAGCGCTGGCGCAGGAGTTTGGCGTGGCGCGCATGACCATCCGCAAGGCGCTGGATCTGCTGGTGAGCTGGGGGCTGGTTGAGCGCCGACACGGTAGCGGAACGTTTGTCTCGCGCAAAGACGTTCACCACGAAACCACTAACCTGACCGGGCTGGTGGAGGTGCTGCGTCAGCAGGGGAAAGAGGTGCAGAGCAAGGTGCTGCAGTTCGAAGTGATGCCCGCCCCGCCCGCCATCGCCAGCCAGCTGCGGATCCAGGTGGATGAGCGGATCTACTTTTCACGGCGGGTGCGCTACGTGGACGGAAAGCCGCTGATGCTGGAGGACAGCTTTATGCCGGTGAAGCTGTTCCGCAATCTGTCGCTGGCGCATCTTGAGGGGTCTAAGTTTGATTACATCGAGAAGGAGTGCGGGATCACCATCAGCGGCAACTATGAGAGCCTGACGCCGGTGCTGGCAGATAAACAGCTTGCCGGTTATATGAACCTGCCGGAACAGACGCCGCTGCTGCGGATTACCTCTCTTTCCTACAGCGACAGCGGCGAGTTTCTCAATTATTCCGTGATGTTCCGAAATACCAGCGATTACCAGGTGGACTACCATCTGCGGCGCATCCACCCGGAAGACCTGTTAGCCCATCCCCCAGAACAGCACGGCCAGTAGCTGCGGGGTGATGATGCGCAGGAACATCACCAGCGGATAGACGGTGGCATAGGAGAGCGCGGCCGCGCCGCTGGTGGCGTGCAGGTTGTTGGCAAAGGCCAGGGCGGGCGGATCGGTCATAGAGCCCGCCAGCATGCCGCACAGCGTCAGATAGTTCATTTTGGCGAACATTCGCGCCAGGATTGCCACCGTCAGCAGAGGGATCGCGGTGATGAAGATGCCATAGCCGACCCAGCTCATCCCTTCGCCCTTGACCAGGGTATCGACAAAATCCCCGCCGGACTTCAGCCCGACAACCGCCAGGAATAGCACAATGCCCAGCTCGCGCAGCGCCAGGTTGGCACTCGGCGGCATAAACCAGTAGAGCTTCCCGATACAGCCGATACGTCCGAGGATCAGCGCCATAATTAGCGGCCCGCCTGCCAGGCCGAGCTTGAGCGCCACCGGGAAGCCCGGTACATATAGCGGAATCGAGCCGAGCAGCACGCCGAGCCCGATGCCGATAAACACTGGCAGCATCTGCACCTGCTGCAGTTTTTGCTGGGCGTTACCCACCATATCCGCCACGGCGTCGATGGACGACGGGCGCCCGACCAGGTTGAGGATATCCCCGAACTGCAGGCTGGCCTCCGGGCTGGCGACCAGTTCGACACCTGCACGGTTAAGGCGGGAGATCACCACGTCGTAGCGCTCTTTCACCTGCAGATCGCGTATTTTCTTGCCAAGAACATGCTCGTTGGTCACCACAACACGCTCAACACGCATGTCGGTGCCGCGGGTTGAAAGCGAGGTATCCACTTCCTGACCAATTACCAGCCGCGCGTTGTTCAAATCCCTCGGCTGGCCGACCAGGTGCAGCAAGTCACCTTGCCGAATCATCGTGCCGGGCGCAGGCACCATCAGCACGTCGTCGCGCTTAAGGCGGGAGCAGATGATATTGGCGCTATTCAGGATCGGCACGTCCTGAATCGCCATGTTGTTCAGGTTGGGGTTATCGACGCGAATGTTGATGGTTTTGATCGGCATATGGCCGTTGGTAAGCGTGGTTTCGTGGTCCTTCGCCTCTTTGTCGACGTTAACGCGAAACAGGACGCGTACCAGCCACATGGAGAGCAGAATGCCGCAGATCCCAAACGGATAGGCCATGGCGTAGCTCATCCCCATCTGGTCGACAATGCCGGGTTCAATGCCCAGATCGCGCAGGATTTGCTGCCCCGCACCGAGCGCTGGCGTGTTGGTGACTGCGCCGGAGAAAATGCCCAGCACCACGGGCAGCGGGATAGCAAAGATTTTGTGCAGGATCGCGGTGACCAGCCCGCCCATCACCACAATGCCGAGGGCAAACAGATTGAGCCGTAGCCCGGAGACGCGCAGGGATGCGAAAAAGCCCGGCCCTACCTGAATCCCGATGGTATAGACGAAGAGGATCAGGCCGAACTCCTGAATAAAGTGGAGCATATCGGCGCTGAGAACCAGTCCGAGCGTGTCGGCAAAGTGCCCGACAAAAATGCCGCCAAACAACACCCCGCCAATCCCAAACCCGACGCCACGGATTTTGATATTGCCTATCCACAGGCCCACAACCGCGACCAGGGCCAACACGCTTACGGTTAACGCGATATCACTCATGATCCACATCCTGTGTATAACCTTAGTTATGCTAAGGATTCTCTCAGAGCCGGATGCGATTGTATGGGCGATGGCGCACAAAAAAGCCCTGCCGGGGCAGGGCCTTATCTTTTCATCTTCTCCCTGTGGGAGAGGGCCATGGTGAGGGCACCAGCCCGCACACTATCAGCTATTCAACGCCGGCCGCTCGCTAATGGCGATACGCTGCGGCGCAATGGCTTCCGGCACGTTACGGATCAGGTCAATATGCAGCAGCCCGTTGGTAAACGTCGCGCCGGACACTTCCATATGGTCAGCCAGGGTAAAGCTCAGGCTAAACGGCTGATTCACCAGCCCCTGATGCAGCCATTTGGTTTCGGTTTCCTGTTTTTCCGGCGTCCCCTTCACGGTCAGGCGCGTGCCTTCAAGCTGGATATCCAGATCTTCCTGGCGGAACCCGGCCAGCGCGAGGGTGATGCGATAGTGGTTATCATCGCTTTTTTCGATGTTGTACGGCGGAAACGTCTGTTGCTCGGTGGTGCTTTGCAGGGCGTTAGCCAGCTTGTCAAAACCAATCCACTGACGCAGCAGGGGGGATAAATCATAGTTACGCATACTAAATCTCCTTCTGAGAAGCGAGTTCGGCACAGTTTAATTTTGTGCGCAGTTGTTCCTGCAAATCCTGATGGATTCGCATATGCTCCCGTTACGGCAAGCAAGTCCGGGTGGGCCGCTTACGCGACCCGCGTAATTAGTTAATTTCGATACGGCGCGGTTTTTTCTCTTCCGGAATCACGCGTTCCAGTTCGATAAACAGCAGGCCGTTAACCAGGTTCGCGCCTTTAACGTGAATGTTCTCGGCTAACTGGAACTTGCGTTCAAAGTTGCGCTCGGCGATGCCCTGGTAAAGGTAGGTACGTTCTTTCTGCTCGGCCGTATGGGAACCTTTCACCACCAGCAGGTTGTCCTGCGCGGTGATCTCCAGTTCGTTTTCTGCAAAACCGGCGACGGCAATCGCGATGCGATAGTGGTTTTCGTCAACCAGCTCAACATTGTATGGAGGGTAGCCGTTGCTCTGGCTTTGGTTATTTTCTAAATGGTTAAACAGGCGGTCAAAACCAATTGCAGAACGGTATAGCGGAGAAAGATCGAAGTTACGCATAAATAAAACTCCTGAAATCAGCGAGAAATTTTAGCCTTCCACCATGGACAGGCCTTTGCGCCCCGAACACCCGTCAGGCGTGTTCGTTATCGGGTCACATTCTTAAAATGGGTCTGTAATCAGGCTTTTCAAGACTATTTATGCGAGATTTTTTTGCACTTTGCTGGTTGTCGCATAGACTCTGGGGCAACAGCACAAAGAGTTAAATTGCGATGGCTGCCACAGTGCGGGGTTATCGGGCTATTCATTTTGGATAAGGCTCGCTATAACCCTGAGTTGCAGGTCTATGCAGTGCCATTAACGATGACTGAGTGATGATGAAAAATGTTCTGATAAAGCTGACGACGTTCAGCGGGGTAGTTTTACTTTGCGGGTGTTCGAGCGTGATGTCTCACACCGGCGGTAAAGAAGGAACATATCCGGGGACGCGCGCCAGCGCGGCGATGATCTCCGATGACGATACGAACTGGGGCACCAAATCCCTGGTTATCCTGGATATGCCGTTTACGGCGGTGGCCGATACGCTGCTGCTGCCGTGGGACATGTTCCGCACGGACAGCTCCGTGCGCTCACGCGTTGAGAAAAGCGAGCAGGAAAATCTGGCGACCAACGCCGTCATCCCGCCCGCAGAGATGCCGCCGCGCTAGTTCTGCGCGGTTTCCGTTACCCAAAGCTGACGGAAACCGCCCGTCTCTTCCATCCAGGCAATAACGCGCCCGTCCGGGGAAAATACGACCGCATCAGCAGACGGCGGGTTGCCGTGATCGGACGTCAAAAACGTCACCTCCCCGGTCTGCACGTCGCAGCAGGCGATCCGATTTTCGAGCACGAATCCCAGTCGATCGCCCGAAGGATGCCAGTTGAATGCCGACTGAATACCGCTTTCGGTGTGCGTTAACTGGCGCGGCTCGCCACCTTCAGGTGAGATCAGCCACAGCTGCACAACGCCGTTATCATCACGCATCAGAAACGCGATTTGCGTCCCCTGCGGATTACTGCGCACCCAGTGGCGCGGCACGTTCATCAGCCCCGGGTATGCCTTGTGATGGGTAAAGGTCAGACGACGCTGCTTCACCCCTGCAGGCGGCGCTGGCATGGCTTCAGCGGTGCCCTGCAGCGGCGTATCGCCCGCGCGTTTCCAGCTCTGTTCATCTTCTGGCAGGTTAACAATGAACAGTTCCGGCACTTTTTCGCCCTGCGCGGAGAGGGTATCTCCGATAAACGCCAGCCTGTCGTTGCCCACCCAGCCCTCTTCGTAGGCGCGGTTGATTTCATCGCTGCCCGGCTGCGGGTTGGGCGTCGTGCGGCTGACCAGCACGCTCCAGAAAGTACCTGAATATTCACGAGGATGATTCCCCTGCGGTTTCACCGGGCCAAACGGTGCCGCCACGCCAACGTTGCGTAAATCGAGCTTCGGATCGCGCTCGTGCAGAACATGGTCGTTATAGGTGAAGCTGACGAGCTGCCCGTTCGGGCTGAAGACGTGCACGTGGCTTCCGCCGCGCAGCGCGCCTGCGGTGTAAGGAGCAGTGATATCCATCGCGTCCAGATTGCTCACCTGGCCGTTTTGCGCAATCACCCCCTGGCGATGATGAAAATCGTAGTGCCAGCCTGCGTCCGGGTTTTTCGGGCCGTGGATAAAGACATATTTCTCTTGTGCAGGATGAACGGTCACCACGCCGACGTGCGCGCCATCAGTGGCGCGATAAATCTCCTCTACCTCACCCGTACCGACATTGACCCGCTCGATGGTTTCACCGGTGAACGACGCCCCGGACGGGCGCACGTCGTAGACCAGCCACTGGCTGTCCGGCGTCCAGGTATTGATGTTGGTCAGCTGGTGGTTGCGGGAGGTGAAGGTGATTTGTTTCATGAGGATACCCTGATGCACGGTGAGTGCATCAGGGTAAAACATCCGTAGGGATTAGCCTACTCGTTTCACATCGCCCACCAGCAGAATGTAGGAGAGTGCCCCGATCAGGGCCACGGCAGAGATGTAGACCAGCGCCGGGCCGAAGCCGTAGTCCTGCGCCAGGTAGCCGATGACCAGCGGTACGGTTATCCCGCCCAGTCCGCCGACAAAGTTGAACACGCCGCCGGTCAGGCCAATCAGCCGCATCGGCGCAAGGGACGACACCAGCGACCAGGTAATAGAGGCGAAACCGTTACCAAAGAACGCCACCGCCATCAGGGTCATAATCCACACCGGATCGTTAGTGTAGTTGGCGCCCATGATGCAGGTTGAGATCAGCAGCCCGCAGATAATCGGCGTTTTACGCGCCACGCCCAGCGAGCACCCTCTTTTCACCAGCTTATCGGCCAGCCAGCCGGAGAGCAGCACGCCGAAAAACGCCGCAAGAAACGGCACGGTGGTCATAAAGCCCGCCTTCAGCGCCGTGATCCCCTTTTCCTGAGTCAGGTAGTTCGGGAACCAGGTGAGGAAGAACCACAGCGTAGAAGTCACCGCGAACTGGCCCAGATAAACGCCCACCAGCTTACGGTGGAAGACCAGCTTCCAGTCCGCTTTGGTCAGCGGCTGGCGCGCCTCTTTTTTCACCGGCGCATCACCGTCCACCAGACCGCCACCGTCGCGGATGTAGTCCAGTTCAGCTTTGGTGATGCTTTTGGTCAGACGCGGCGGCTGATAAACCTTAAACCAGATCAGCGACCAGAGAATACCAATCCCGCCGGTCACGATGAACACCCAGTGCCAGCTCAGCAGCTCCTGGATCCAGATCAGCAGCGGCGTCAGGAACGCCAGACCGACAAACTGCCCGGAGGTGTAAAAGCCAACGGCGGACGCGCGTTCGTGTTCAGGGAACCAGCTGGTCACCATGCGGTTGTTGGTTGGAAACGCGGGCGCTTCGAAAACCCCGGTGATAGCGCGCAGGCCAATCAGCGACATCAGCCCGGTCGCGAACCCCTGGAACAGGGTCGCCACGGACCAGCCTAAAATGGCGATAAAATAGGTCAAACGTGAACCCACGCGGTCAAGGAACCAGCCGCCGGGGATCTGGCAGAGCGTATAAAGCCAGGCAAACGCCGAAAAGACGTAGCCCATTTCCGCTTTGGTAATGCCAAACTCTTCCTGAATATGGGCCGATGCCACGGCGAGGTTGGCGCGGTCAACATAGCAAATGACCACGGTAATAAAGATCATAATCAGCGTCAGGTAGCGGCGACGCCCGGTTTTTGCAGCAGTAACTGGAATATCCATCGCAATCTGTCTCCAGATTTTGGGCATAGCGAAGCCGCTCACCATGCCCTGTAATTTACAGAGGGTTATATTTTTGTATGTATGATTTTTGCCCGGAAGCTTACCGGGTCTACGGGATGGCGATTACCATTCCGCTACGCTGCCGTCCTCATGACGCCACAGTGGGTTACGCCAGTCCGGCGCATTTTTACTCAGCTCAATGACTTTGGCTTCGTCAATTTCCACGCCAAGGCCCGGCTTCGTTAACGGTTTAAAGAAACCGCCTTCCATGCAGAAGTCTTCTTTGTTTTTCACAAAATCAAGCAGTTCCGCGCCCTTGTTATAGTGAATTCCCATGCTCTGTTCCTGGAACACCGCGTTGCGGGAGACGAAATCGACGTGCAGACAGGCCGCCAGCGCAATCGGCCCGAGCGGGCAGTGCGGTGCCAGCGCCACATCGTAAGCTTCTGCCATCCCGGCAATTTTGTAGCACTCGGTGATGCCGCCCGCGTGAGAGAGGTCAGGCTGCAGGATCGCAATCCCGCCCGCTTCAAGCACGCGTTTAAACTCGAAGCGCGAGAACATACGTTCACCCGCCGCGATGGGAATGTGGGTCTGTTCAGCCAGTTTTGGATAGTATTCCGCCTGCTCGGCCAACACCGGCTCTTCGATAAACAGCGGGCGATACGGCTCCAGCTCTTTAATCAGCACTTTGGCCATCGGCGCGCTGACGCGGCCGTGGAAATCCAGGCCAAACTCAATTTCGTTGCCAAAGGCTTCACGGATTTGCGCCACGGTGTTGACCGCCCGGTCTACCGCACGCGAGTTGTCGATAACGCCCATCTCTTCGCAGCCGTTGAGCTTGAAGGTGTCAAAGCCGATGTTGCGCAGCTGCGTGATGCCGTCGATCACTTCCGCAGGACGGTCGCCGCCCACCCAGCTGTAGGCTTTGATTTTGTCGCGCACCAGGCCGCCCATGAGCTGCCAGACCGGCGCGTTCAGCACTTTACCTTTGATATCCCACAGCGCCTGGTCGATACCGGCGATGGCGCTCATCAGGATCGGACCACCGCGGTAGAAGCCCGCGCGGTACATCACCTGCCACAGGTCATTAATGCGCGCCGGATCCTGACCGATCAGGTATTCACCCAGCTCGTGCACCGCCGCTTCAACGGTGCGCGCGCGCCCTTCAATTACGGGTTCGCCCCAGCCTACTACTCCTTCATCGGTTTCGATTTTCAGGAACATCCAGCGCGGGGGTAAACGGTACGTGGTGAGTTTGGTTATTTTCATTTAACTGCCTCTCGATACGCTTTCACAAATGCTGCCGCCTGCTGTGCGGTACGTTCCACGGACTGTCCGGCGCGATAAAGATCGCTGCCCAGTCCGGCGCCCACACAGCCAGCGCTCATCCACTGACCCAGGTTTTCTGGCGTTACGCCGCCCACGGCAAAGACCGGCACGCTGGCGGGCAATACCGCTTTCAACGCCTTGATGTAGTCCGGTCCAAAAGCCGACGACGGGAAAATTTTGAGCGACTGCGCGCCCGCATCGAGGGCAGCAAAGGCTTCAGTGGCGGTGGCGCAGCCCGGGCAGACGGTCATGCCGTAACCCACCGCTCGGCGGATTACCTCAGGCTGAATATTGGGCGTGACGATAAGCCTGCAGCCCATCTTTGCCAGCCGATCGACCTGCTCAGGCTGTAACACGGTACCTGCGCCAATCAGCGCCTTATTGCCGAAGGCCTCCACCACGGCCGGAATGCTTTTTTCCCAATCGGGCGAGTTGAGCGGGATTTCCACCGCGTCGAATCCGGCGTCGATAACCGCGCCGACGTGGGCTAACGCCTCATCGGGCGTGATGCCGCGCAAAATTGCGATAAGGGGAAGATCAGTTTGCCACTGCATGAGCGATGCTCCTTATTCCTGCCTGAAATGCCGTGTCGCCGGATACCGTTGCAACATCACGCCCAACGGCGCGAAACGCCTGCTCGTAGCGCGACGTCAGCGATGCGCCTGCGACAATCGTGATGGCCTGCTCGTGCGCGATGAACTCACGCATGCTGGCGACCTCTGCGCCAATCAGCAGGCCGGAGAGAAACTCGCTGACCTGCTCGCGCGGGAGATTTCCCAACACGTGCGAGGCGCGAACCTCAAAAAGCTGCGGCAAAACGGCAGGGGAGGCAATCCCACGTTCAAGCCCGGCGGCAAACGCCTCTGGCGAGGGTTCCTGCTCAGGTAAACCGGCTCCCACCAGCGAATGGTTGAGCAGCAAATGGTGCAGTTCGCCGGTCATCACGGTGCGAAAATCGTGGATTTGCTCAGCGTCAGCCTGGACCCACTTGCAGTGCGTGCCGGGCATGACGTAGACAGAAGAAGGAGAAAGCGCGCGCGCGCCAAGCAGCTGCGTCTCTTCGCCGCGCATCACGTTGTGGTTATCGTCGCGGGAGACGCTCAAACCGGGAATAATCCAGATATTGTCGCCAACTGACGTTAACTGCTCACCAATGGCGGAGAAACGAGCGGGAACCGGCAGATAAGGCGCGATTTTCCAGCCTACGTTGCTGCCCACCATTCCCGCCATAACCACCGGCGTGGCACTGTCGCGCCAGTTTTGTGTGACCTCTGCTAACACCGCCTCGGGGGATTTACCGTTCAGGCGCGTGACGCCTGCTTCTGATTGCCTGCTCTCCAGGCACTGCTCGCCCTGGTACAGCCAGGCGCGCAGGTTGGTCGATCCCCAGTCAATGGCGATGTAGCGAGATGTCATGTGATTTCCTTTAGCCTTCGTGTCGAGCTGGCAATCATGGTTAGTGCCGCCTGCTCTGCCGCATCGCCGTCCTGATGCCGTATCGCATCGAACAGCGCTTTATGTTCCTGGAGCGTCTTCGGCATGTTGGCCTCATCGCCCATCCAGGTACGTTCAAATACCGCTCGCTGTAGCGAGCTGATCGCTACGCTAAGCTGCTGTAATACCGGGTTATGCACCGACTGCAGCACCGCTTCGTGGTAGCGAATGTCCGCCTCGTTAAACGCCTCCCGGTTCTGGTTATTGGCGATCATGTCGTTTAAAGCCGACTCAATCTGGGCCAAATCGCCGGAGGTTGCGCGTTCCGCCGCCCAGCGCGCAATTGCCGGTTCCACCAGGTTTCGAACTTCACTCATCGCGCCGATAAGCCGCGGGTCGTAGTCGTTTTCCAGCACCCACTGCAGCACGTCGGTATCGAGGTAGTTCCACTGGTTGCGCGGAGCGACAAACGCGCCGCGATAGCGTTTCATTTCAATCAGCCGCTTCGCCATCAGCGAGCGGAACACTTCCCGGATGATGTTGCGCGAGGTTTCAAACTCCTCACACAGTTCGGCCTCTGCCGGCAGCGGCGAACCGGGAACGTATTTTCCCCCCACAATCTGGGTGCCCAGCGTGATGACGATGCGATCGGTTTTATTGAGAGTCATGGAGAGTCCTTGTGCTCTGTATGTCCATCACTACTTTACCGCGACCGCTGAATTTCACCTCACTTTTGCAGTACAAACGTGAGGTGGTTCGTCTTTGCCCTGGCGACAATGTAGTACAATCAATTCATGTTGTACTACAATACAGATCACAAAAAGAACAATTCAATAAATTCAGCGCAAAAAAAAGCCCCGGTCGATAACCGAGGCTGATGATTTAAGCGCTTGTTACGACAGAACGAATTTCTCGATCGCCCAGGCAACGCCGTCTTCCAGGTTGGATTTGGTGACGAAGTTGGCCACCTCTTTCACCGACGGGATCGCGTTATCCATTGCCACGCCCACGCCTGCAAATTCAATCATCGCGATGTCGTTTTCCTGGTCACCCAGCGCCATGATCTCTTCCGGCTTAATCCCCAGCGCATCAGCGAGCGATTTCACGCCGGTGCCCTTATTGACGCGTTTATCGAGAATTTCGAGGAAGTACGGCGCACTTTTCAGCACGGTATACTTCTCTTTTACCTCTGCCGGAATGCGCGCGATGGCTTTATCCAGGATCTCCGGCTCGTCAATCATCATCACCTTCAGGAACTGCGTCGTAGGATCCATTTTCTCGGCTTCACAGAACACCAGCGGAATGGTCGCAACGTAGGATTCATGCACCGTGTAGTAGCTGATATCGCGGTTGGCGGTGTAGAGCGTATTGCGATCGAGCGCGTGGAAGTGGGAGCCCACTTCACGGGACAGTTTTTCGAGGAACAGGTAGTCATCATAGCTCAACGCAGTTTGCGCAACCGTACTGCCATCTGCGGCTTTCTGCACCAGCGCGCCGTTATAGGTGATGCAGTAGTCGCCCGGCTGATTCATGTGCAGTTCTTTCAGGTAGCTGTGCACGCCCGCATACGGACGCCCCGTGGTCAGAACCACATTCACGCCCTTCGCACGTGCGGCGGCGATCGCGTTTTTAACGGCAGGAGAGATAGTGTGGTCTGGCAGCAGCAGCGTACCGTCCATATCGATTGCAATAAGTTTGATAGCCATGAGTTCCCCGGGATAAATGAGTGCTGCCTCATGCTAACGCGATTAAGCCCACAAAAATAGAGCTATATTGCGCAACAGAATCCCCCCTTTTACGCTTATCCCGGGGAACAAAGGCTTACTCGCGGGTGAGAACGATTTTACCGAACGCGCCGCGATCGAGGTGTTCAAACGCCTGTTTAAGCTCGTCAAAGCGGTAGCGGCGTTCAATCACGGGTTTCAGCCCCGTCACATCCACGGCGCGGACGAAATCTTCCAGCGCCCGGCGGTGCCCCACGCCAATCCCCTGAATGACGGGGGATTTCAGCAGCAGCTCGCCAGCAGGTAACGAAATGTCCGTCCCGGCCAGCACGCCAATCACCGAGATACGTCCGTGAACGGCAACGGCGCGCAGGGAGTGCTTCAGGTTTTCGCCCCCCACGGTTTCAATAATATGGTCGATGCCGCGATCCTGCGTGAGCGCCAGCGTATCTTCTGCCCAGTCGCCTTTCAGCCGGTTGATGCCTTGGCTGGCCCCCAGCGTTTTGGCGAGCGCCAGTTTCTCATCGCTCCCCGAGGTGACAAATACCTCTGCCCCGTGCGCTTTTGCAATTTGCAGGGCGAATATCGCCACGCCGCCCGTCCCTTGTACAAGCACCGATTGCCCGGCGCGCAGCTGGCCGCGCTCCACCAGCGCAAACCAGGCGGTAAGCCCTGCGCAGGGAAGCGTGCTGGCTTCAGCGTCATCCAGAGTCTCCGGGGAGGCCACCAGCGCGTCTTCCTTCACAATCACATACTCGGCCAGCATTCCCTGGAAGTAGCCGCCGGACGTTTTATAGGGCAGATTACGCGCGTCCGCCTGCGGCTTACCGTCGATCCACTCAGGGAAGAAGGTTGAGATGACGCGTGCGCCGGGTTTGAAGCGCGTAACGCCTTCACCAATACTGTCCACCACGCCCGCCATGTCAGACGCCGGGGTAAAAGGGAAGGAAAGCGGGATCGGCATTGTGCCTTCAACAACCATTTTATCGCGATAGTTAAGCGCAACGGCATTCACCCGCACGCGGATCTCACCCGGGCCGGGCTGTGGAACAGGTTCCTGAATGAGCTTGAGGTTCTCGCGCCCGAGGGCATCCATGGACCAGCGTTGCATTGTCTCTGTCATTTTATTTCTCCTGCCATCAGATGAGCTTTAGTCCTGACAGTCTACCGTTGACTGATTATCACCAGTGGCGATAAGTTTTCTCTTTATTGACGCCAGAATAGATACAATCCATGTCCGATACGCTGAAGGATATTCCTGTTTTTGTGGCCGCCGTTGAGGCAGGAAGTTTTGCCCAGGCCGCTATCAGGCTGCATTTGTCGCGCTCAGCGGTGGGAAAAAGCATCGCTCGCCTCGAACAGCGATTGGGAGTGCGCCTTTTTCAACGCACCACCCGCAGCCAGAGGCTGACCGATAACGGCGCGCTTTTTTATGAACGCTGCCTTCGCGCGCTGGAGGAAATTCGTGGCGCGGAATCGCTGCTTGAAACCGGAAAACAGCAGGTCAGCGGCCGCCTGCGCGTTGCCATGCCGGTGCTGTTTGGCCGCCAGTGCGTCGCCCCGCTGCTGATCGCGCTGGCGCAGGAACACCCGGGGCTTGAGCTTGAAATGTCATTCAGCGACCGCGTGGTGGATCTGGTCGAGGAAGGCTTCGATATGGCGGTGCGCAACGGCACGCTGCAGGACAGCAGCGTGCTGGTGGCCAGAAAGCTGGGAGAGCACCGCATGGTGCTGTGCGCCGCGCCGGAGTATCTGCTGAAGAAGGGCCAGCCGCAAAGGGTGGATGATTTACCCGAGCATACGGCCATTAACTATCTGCGCGCAGGCAGAGTGTTGTCCTGGCAACTGATGGATGACGAAGGGACGTCGCACACCTTTACTCCCCGTTCCTCACTCAATATGGATGACTTACAGGCTATTTGCGACGCTGCGCTGGCCGGACACGGCATTGCATGGCTGCCGTGCTGGATGGTCGTTAAAGATATTCACCAGGGTAAACTCGTCCCGCTCTTAAAGCAGGCACCGGATGTGCATTTCAACGTTCATGCCGTCTGGCAGCAGACGCCGCACCTGCCGCTGAGGGTAAGAATAGCGATAGATACGCTGGCGAGCCGTTTACCGTCCGTGATGTCGCTGGATATGCCTGCGCCCACAAAAAAGCCGCGCTAAAAGCGCGGCCAGTTATCATGCAGTATAACGACGATTAAATATCGATATTTGCCGCTTTCAGCGCGTTCTCTTCGATGAAGGCACGACGTGGTTCTACCGCATCGCCCATCAGGGTCGTGAACAGCTGGTCGGCAGCAATCGCGTCTTTCACGGTGACGCGCAGCATGCGGCGGCTTTCCGGATCCATGGTGGTTTCCCACAGCTGATCCGGGTTCATTTCGCCCAGACCTTTATAACGCTGGATAGAGAGGCCGCGACGGGACTCTTTCACCAGCCAGTCCAGCGCCTGCTCGAAGCTGGCTACCGGCTGACGACGTTCGCCACGTTCGATGAACGCATCATCTTCGATCAGGCCGCGCAGCTTCTCGCCGAGCGTGCAGATACGGCGGTATTCCGGGCCGGTTACAAATTCGTGCTCCAGCGGGTAGTCGGTGTCGACGCCGTGAGTACGCACGCGAACAATCGGCTCAAACTGCTGTGCCGCATTCTGCTGAACGTCGAACTTCCACTGGCTGCCGTGCTGCTCTTTCTCGTTCAGCTCGCTCACCAGGGTGTTCACCCAGCGGGTCACGGTCTGCTCGTTGCTCAGATCGGCTTCGGTCAGGGTTGGCTGATAGACCAGTTCCTTCAGCAGCGTTTTCGGATAACGGCGTTCCATACGCGTAATCATTTTCTGCGTGGCGTTAAACTCGGAGACCAGACGCTCCAGCGGCTCACCGGCCAGTGCAGGGGCGTGCGAGTTCGCGTGCAGGGTCGCACCGTCAAGGGCGATCGCGATTTGGTACTGATCCATCGCGTCGTCGTCTTTAATATACTGTTCTTGCTTGCCTTTCTTCACTTTGTACAGCGGCGGCTGTGCAATGTAGACGTGGCCACGCTCAACGATTTCAGGCATCTGACGATAGAAGAAGGTCAACAGCAGCGTACGAATGTGCGAGCCGTCGACGTCCGCATCGGTCATGATGATGATGCTGTGATAGCGCAGCTTGTCCGGGTTGTACTCATCGCGACCAATGCCGCAGCCCAGCGCGGTGATGAGCGTCGCCACTTCCTGAGAAGAGAGCATCTTGTCGAAGCGCGCTTTCTCAACGTTGAGGATTTTACCCTTCAACGGCAGAATCGCCTGGTTCTTACGGTTACGGCCCTGCTTCGCAGAACCGCCCGCGGAGTCCCCTTCCACGAGGTACAGTTCGGACAGCGCCGGGTCGCGTTCCTGACAGTCAGCCAGCTTGCCCGGCAGGCCAGCCAGGTCCAGCGCGCCTTTACGGCGGGTCATTTCGCGGGCTTTACGCGCCGCTTCACGGGCACGCGCCGCATCAATAATTTTGCCCACAACGATTTTCGCGTCGTTCGGGTTTTCCAGCAGGTATTCGCTCAGCAGTTCGTTCATCTGCTGTTCAACCGCGGATTTCACCTCGGAAGAGACCAGCTTGTCTTTAGTCTGTGAGGAGAACTTCGGATCCGGCACCTTCACGGAGACCACGGCAATCAGGCCTTCACGGGCGTCGTCACCGGTGGCGCTGACTTTCGCTTTTTTGCTGTAGCCTTCTTTATCCATGTAGGCGTTCAGGGTACGGGTCATCGCCGCGCGGAAGCCCGCAAGGTGCGTACCGCCGTCGCGCTGTGGAATGTTGTTGGTGAAGCAGTAAATGTTTTCCTGGAAACCGTCGTTCCACTGGAGCGCCACTTCTACGCCGATACCGTCTTTTTCGGTGGAGAAGTAGAAGATATTCGGGTGAATTGGCGTTTTGTTCTTGTTCAGATACTCAACGAACGCCTTGATACCGCCTTCGTAGTGGAAGTGGTCTTCTTTGTTGTCGCGTTTGTCGCGCAGGCGAATAGAGACGCCGGAATTCAGGAACGACAGTTCACGCAGGCGCTTCGCCAGGATGTCGTACTCGAATTCGGTGACGTTGGTGAAGGTTTCAAGGCTCGGCCAGAAACGCACCATGGTACCGGTTTTCTCGGTATCGCCGGTAACGGCCAGCGGGGCTTCAGGCACGCCGTGCTGGTAGATCTGACGGTGAATTTTGCCTTCGCGCTGGATAACCAGCTCCAGCTTCTGCGACAGGGCGTTTACTACGGAAACGCCTACGCCGTGCAGGCCGCCGGAAACTTTATAGGAGTTATCATCGAACTTACCGCCTGCGTGCAGCACGGTCATGATCACTTCCGCAGCAGAGACGCCCTCTTCCGGGTGAATACCGGTCGGGATGCCACGGCCATCATCGGTGACGGAGACGGAGTTGTCCGCATGGATGGTGACCACGATGTCTTTACAGTGACCCGCGAGCGCTTCGTCGATAGCGTTATCTACCACCTCGAATACCATGTGGTGCAGACCGGTGCCGTCATCCGTGTCGCCGATATACATACCCGGGCGCTTACGCACCGCATCCAGCCCTTTCAGGACTTTGATACTGGAGGAGTCATAAGAATTCGACATCAACGTTTCTCGCTCATTTCAACTTGGGTTAATCCGTTATTTTACCCTTTTCCACGGTAAACATCTTCGAATTTTCGTCCGACATGTCCATAACGTGTTCAGCGCTAATGGCGCTGACGAAAACCTGCGACTGCGTGGCTTTTAAGCGGCTGGCAAGCAGCCCGCGCCGCGCGTCGTCAAGTTCCGAGGCAAAATCATCTATCAGGTACAGGCAGCGCCGTCCGCTCTCGCGGGTGAGGAACTCCCCCTGCGCCAGGCGCAGCGCGCACATCAGGAGCTTGAGCTGCCCGCGCGACAGCGTGTCTTCCACCGGCGCACCGTCGGCACGAATGCGGAAATCCGCCTTGTGCGGGCCGTGCGCGGTGTAGGTCAACATGCGGTCGCGCTCGAAGCTTCTCTCTAACACCTCGGCATAATCCGTCTCTTTCTCCCAGCCGCGCTGGAAGGAAAAGGTGAGAGAGAACTCGGGTAAAAACTGTTTGCAGGTGTCGGCCATATCTTCGGCAATACCCGCGCTGTATTCGGCACGCCAACGGCTGATTTGTTCCGCGAGAGGAATTAACTCCATATCCCACGGACGCAGCTGGGCGTAACGGGTCACCTGGCGCAGTGCAGCGTTACGCTGCTTGAGCAGACGCTTCAGGTTGCTCCAGGCGTTAAAGAAACCGGCTTCATTGTGAAAGCATCCCCAGTCGAGGAACGCTCTTCTGTATTTGGGGCCGCCGTTGAGTAAAGTAAACCCCTCGGGCGTAATCAGCTGCATCGGCATCAGCAGCGCCAGCTCCGCCACCTTGTGGCCGTCGGTGCCGTCGATGCGCACCTTGCTGTCGCCCTGCTTGTCTTTGGTCAGGCCGATGGCGGTTTCTCGCTCCGCCCCCTGCAAACGCCCGTGCAGAACAAAGGATTCCTGCTCGTGGCGAATGACGCGACCAATCTGCAAACTGCGAAACGCCCGGCCGTGGCCGAGCGTATAGATGGCTTCCAGCACGCTGGTTTTGCCGCTGCCGTTCGCGCCAACCAGAAAGTTAAAGCCGGGGGATAAAGCGAGATCCGCGCTTTCGATATTGCGAAAGTCGCGGATCAACAGACGGGTGAGCGACATTACAGTCTCATTGGCATGACAACATAAGCAGCCGACTGTGATGCGGCATCTTCAATCTGTACGCTCGAAACGGAGTCAGTCAGCAGAATGCGTACGTTCTCGCATTTCAGTGCATTGAGCACATCCAGCACGTAGCTGACGTTAAAGCCGATTTCCATCTCAGCCCCGGCGTAGGTGACGTCCAGAATCTCTTCTGCCTCTTCCTGCTCCGGGTTGTTAGCGGTGATTTTGATCTGGTTTTCACTCACGTACAGGCGCACGCCGCGGAATTTCTCGTTGGAGAGAATAGCCGCACGTGCAAAGGCCTGCTTGAGGCTATCGCAGCCCGCTTCCAGCGTTTTGTCCGGGTTCTTCGGCAACACGCGGCGATAATCCGGGAAACGACCGTCAACCAGCTTCGAGGTGAAGACAAAATCGCCCACGTGCGCGCGGATGTTGTTGCTGCCGATCTGCACGCGCAGCGGCGTGTCGCCACCGTCGAGCATACGCATCAGCTCAATCACCCCTTTACGCGGCACGATCACCGAATGGTTTGGCAGCGAATCGCCAATCGGCATGGAACAGACCGCCAGACGGTGGCCGTCAGTCGCGACGGTACGCAGCTCTTCACCTTCGGTTTCGAACAGCATGCCGTTTAAGTAGTAACGCACGTCCTGATGCGCCATGGAGAACTGCGTGGCTTCAATCAGGCGCTTCATCGTCGCCTGTGGCAGGGTGAATTCAACTTCGCTCTGCCAGTCGTCCAGGTTCGGGAAGTCCGCAGCTGGCAGCGTGGAGAGCGAGAAACGGCTGCGGCCAGAGCGCACCAGCATACGGTCGCCTTCCAGCTGCACGGCGATTTCAGCGCCTTCCGGCAGCCCGCGGCAGATATCAAAGAATTTACGTGCAGGAACCGTGGTCGCGCCCGCGTCGTGCGGCTGAGTCAGCGTAACGCGCGCGATCATTTCCATTTCCAGGTCTGTGCCGGTCAGCGACAGCGTACCGTCCGCGACCTGAAGCAACAGGTTTCCGAGAATAGGCAGCGTTGGGCGGCCGCCTAATGGGCCACTCACCTGTTGCAGCGGTTTTAATAAATGTTCACGTTCAACGGTAAATTTCATAGCGTCACGATGATAATGTTCTGATTAGATTGGAAAAATCTTCTTTTATGTCGTGGCTTTCTTCGCGTAACTGCTCAATCTTACGACAAGCGTGCAGCACGGTCGTATGGTCACGGCCACCAAACGCATCGCCGATTTCCGGCAGACTGTGGTTGGTTAACTCCTTTGCCAGCGCCATCGCCATCTGACGCGGACGCGCCACCGAGCGGGAACGACGTTTAGACAGTAAATCTGCCACTTTGATCTTGTAGTACTCAGCCACCGTCTTTTGAATATTGTCGATGGTGACCAGTTTTTCCTGCAATGCCAACAAATCACGCAGTGCTTCACGCACAAAATCGATGGTGATCGCACGACCGGTGAAGTTGGCATTGGCGATAACGCGGTTCAGCGCCCCTTCCAGCTCACGCACGTTGGAGCGCAGACGCTTGGCAATGAAGAAAGCCACTTCACCCGGCAGGCGGATGTCGTTCTCATCGGCTTTCTTCATCAGGATCGCGACGCGGGTTTCCAGCTCCGGTGGCTCGATCGCCACGGTCAGGCCCCAGCCGAAGCGGGATTTCAGACGATCTTCAACACCGTTGATCTCTTTTGGATAACGATCCGAGGTCAAAATGATCTGCTGATTGCCTTCCAGCAGGGCGTTGAAGGTGTGGAAAAATTCTTCCTGCGATCGTTCTTTATTAGCAAAGAACTGGATGTCATCGATCAGCAGCGCGTCAACGGAACGGTAGTAGCGTTTAAACTCTTCGATCGCATTGTTTTGCAGGGCTTTTACCATGTCCTGAACGAAGCGCTCGGAGTGCATATACACCACTTTCGCGTTGGGCTTGCGCGCCATAATGCCGTTACCCACCGCATGCAACAGGTGCGTTTTACCCAGACCCGTGCCGCCATACAGGAACAGCGGGTTGTAGGCCCCGCCGGGGTTATCGGCAACCTGACGGGCCGCCGCGCGCGCCAGCTGGTTCGACTTACCTTCAACAAAGTTATCGAACGTGTGCTTCACGTTAACGTTAGAACGATAGGTGGGCTCAGCGGGCGCAGGGACGTTATCCCAGCCCTGACGAGCAGGTGCGACGCGAGGCGCCGGAGCCGGAACAGCCTGAGCGGGCGCGGTGACGTTCACGGTTTCACGAACGGTTTGGGTGACCGGCTTTGTGCCCACTTCAAAACGCAGCTGTGGAACATCTGACCCGCAGAAATCGTTCAGCAGGCCATTGATGTTATTGAGGTACTTGTCTCTTACCCAATCGAGCACAAAACGGTTTGGCGCATACAAAGCCAGCGTGTTATCGCTCAGCTCCGCCTGCAACGGGCGGATCCACATACTGAATTCTGTGGCTGGTAACTCATCCTGCAATCGGGCAAGACACTGCTGCCAAAGCGAAAGTGACACGGCGGACTCCACTCGAACAATAAAAGAAAACTATTGAATATTCATGATTGTTGGCGCACATCGACATGACCCTGTGTAAAGGGGGACGTGCGAATTGCTATCTGCAATTTATCCTGACCAGGATCCTGGGATCCCGATCGGGACCGCGGATCATAGCGTAAACTGAGCCAGAGATCTTCTGTTTCTCACAGATTCTTCCCGATTTATCCACAGGAAGATCCGAAACCGGGTAAGTGTAAACGATCCTGGCGCGAGTGCCCCGCGATTTAGCCCGCATATTGGAAAATTTAATGAGCAGCGACAATTTATTGCTTAAATGATCTAACGAAGATCCGGGACGATCCTTGCGCTTTGTTGGCGAGGCCGTATAATCCTCGACCCGGCGCGTGATGCTCATCTTCCTGCGTCGTCCGTTGCTCATTTTCCACGCGAAATCGTGCGGAAATACGCGGGAAATAAGGAAAGAGAATTGACTCCGGAGTGTACAATTATTACAATCCGGCCTCTTTAATCACCCACGGCTTCGGCGTCCGTCATTCGAAACTCGGTCGGGCATCCGCAAAAGTCATGAATTTTTTCAAGTTTAGGTAGAAATCGCCATGAAACGCACTTTTCAACCGTCTGTACTGAAGCGCAACCGTTCTCACGGCTTCCGTGCTCGTATGGCTACTAAAAATGGTCGTCAGGTTCTGGCACGTCGTCGTGCTAAAGGCCGCGCTCGTCTGACCGTTTCCAAGTAATAAAGCTAACCCCTGAGTGGTTAAGCTAGCATTTCCCAGGGAGTTACGTTTGTTAACTCCCACTCATTTCACTTTCGTCTTCCAGCAGCCACAACGGGCTGGCACGCCGCAAATCACCATCCTCGGCCGCCAAAATTCGCTGGGGCATCCCCGCATCGGTCTCACAGTCGCTAAGAAAAACGTTAAGCGAGCGCATGAACGCAACCGGATTAAACGTCTGACGCGTGAAAGCTTCCGTTTACGTCAGCACGAACTGCCTTCAATGGATTTCGTGGTGGTGGCTAAAAAAGGGGTTGCCGACCTCGATAACCGTGCTCTCTCGGAAGCGTTGGAAAAATTATGGCGCCGCCACTGTCGCCTGGCTCACGGGTCCTGATAGCCCTCATTCGGGTCTATCAACGCCTGATTAGTCCGCTACTCGGGCCGCACTGCCGTTTCACACCAACATGCTCAAGCTACGGAATTGAGGCATTGCGCAGGTTTGGAGTGATAAAAGGCAGTTGGTTGACGGTGAAACGCGTATTAAAATGCCACCCTTTACACCCCGGTGGAGACGACCCCGTCCCCCCAGGACCCTTTGATACCAGAGAACACTAACGATGGATTCGCAACGCAATCTTCTTATCATCGCTTTGTTGTTCGTGTCTTTCATGATCTGGCAGGCATGGGAGCAGGATAAAAATCCTCAACCCCAGCAGCAGACCACGCAGACTACGACCACCGCAACGGGTAGCGCCGCCGATCAGGGCGTACCGGCCAGTGGCCAGGGGAAACAGATTACGGTTAAGACCGATGTGCTTGAGCTGACTATCAACACCCGTGGTGGTGATGTTGAGCAGGCGCTGCTGTTGACCTACCCGAAAGAGCTGAAGTCTACCGAACCGTTCCAGTTACTGGAAACCACGCCTGAGTTTATCTACCAGGCGCAGAGCGGCCTGACCGGTCGTGATGGCCCGGATAACCCGGCTAACGGTGCGCGTCCACTGTACAACGTCGAGAAAGATACTTTCGTACTGGCTGACGGTCAGAACGAAATCGCTATCCCGATGACCTACACCGACGCGGCAGGCAACACCTTCACCAAAACCTTCACCCTGAAACGCGGTGAGTATGCGGTGAACGTGGGCTACAGCGTACAGAATACCGGCGCGAAACCGCTGGAACTGTCTACCTTTGGTCAGCTGAAGCAGTCCATCAATCTGCCGTCTCACCGTGACACCGGAAGCAGCAACTTTGCGCTGCATACCTTCCGTGGCGCGGCGTACTCCACGCCTGACGCGAAGTATGAGAAATACAAATTCGACACCATTGCCGATAACGAAAACCTGAATGTCAGCTCCAAAGGCGGTTGGGTAGCAATGCTGCAGCAGTATTTCGCGACTGCATGGATCCCAAATAACGACGGTACCAACAACTTCTATACCGCGAACCTGGGTAACGGTCTTGCCGCTATCGGCTACAAATCTCAGCCGGTTCTGGTTCAGCCGGGTCAAACCGGTAACCTGGCAAGCACCCTGTGGGTCGGCCCGGAAATCCAGGATAAAATGGCTGCCGTTGCACCGCACCTGGATCTGACCGTTGATTACGGCTGGTTGTGGTTCATCTCTCAGCCGCTGTTTAAGCTGCTGAAGTTCATCCACAGCTTCCTGGGTAACTGGGGCTTCTCCATCATCGTTATCACCTTCATCGTGCGTGGCATCATGTACCCGCTGACTAAAGCGCAGTACACCTCCATGGCGAAGATGCGCATGCTGCAGCCGAAGATTCAGGCGATGCGTGAGCGTCTGGGCGATGACAAACAGCGTCAGAGCCAGGAGATGATGGCCCTGTATAAAGCAGAGAAAGTTAACCCACTGGGTGGTTGCTTCCCGCTGCTGATTCAGATGCCAATCTTCCTTGCGCTGTACTACATGCTGATGGGTTCCGTTGAGCTGCGCCACGCGCCGTTCGCCCTGTGGATCCATGACCTGTCCGCACAAGACCCGTACTACATCCTGCCGATCCTGATGGGCGTGACGATGTTCTTCATCCAGAAGATGTCGCCGACCACCGTGACCGACCCGATGCAGCAGAAGATCATGACCTTTATGCCGGTTATCTTCACCGTGTTCTTCCTGTGGTTCCCGTCAGGTCTGGTGCTGTACTATATCGTCAGCAACCTGGTGACCATCATCCAGCAGCAGCTGATTTACCGTGGTCTGGAAAAACGTGGCCTGCATAGCCGCGAAAAGAAAAAGTCCTGATTCGGTAAGTTAACGCTAAAATAAGGGCGGTCGATTGACCGCCTTTTTTATTTGTATTGAACGAGAGCAACCATGAGCCATAACGACACTATCGTCGCCCAGGCAACCCCACCGGGACGCGGTGGTGTAGGCATTCTGCGTATCTCCGGCCTGAAGGCGCGCGAGGTGGCCGAAGCGGTGCTGGGTAAACTGCCAAAGCCGCGCTACGCTGATTACCTGCCGTTTAAAGATGCCGACGGCACGCCGCTGGACCAGGGCATTGCGCTGTGGTTCCCCGGCCCGAACTCCTTCACCGGCGAAGACGTGCTGGAGCTGCAGGGCCACGGCGGCCCGGTCATCCTCGACCTGCTGTTAAAACGTATTCTGACCCTGCCCGGCCTGCGCATTGCGAAGCCGGGCGAGTTCTCCGAGCGTGCTTTCCTCAACGACAAGCTCGACCTGGCGCAGGCCGAAGCGATTGCAGACCTGATCGACGCCAGTTCGGAACAGGCGGCCCGCTCCGCCCTGAACTCGTTACAGGGCGCGTTTTCCGCGCGCGTGAATCACCTTGTGGAAGCACTTACTCACCTCAGAATCTACGTGGAAGCGGCTATCGACTTCCCGGATGAGGAGATCGACTTCCTTTCTGACGGCAAAATCGAAGCCCAGCTCAACCAGGTGATGAACGATCTCGATGCCGTTCGCGCCGAAGCGCGTCAGGGAAGCCTGCTGCGTGAAGGGATGAAGGTCGTCATTGCTGGTCGCCCGAACGCCGGGAAATCGAGCCTGCTGAACGCCCTTGCGGGCCGTGAAGCGGCGATCGTCACCGACATAGCCGGCACCACCCGCGACGTGCTGCGCGAGCATATCCACATCGACGGGATGCCGCTGCACATTATCGACACCGCCGGTCTGCGCGATGCCAGCGACGAAGTGGAACGCATCGGTATTGAACGCGCCTGGCAGGAGATCGAGCAGGCCGACCGCGTGCTGTTTATGGTGGACGGCACCACGACCGACGCCGTTGACCCGGCGGAGATCTGGCCAGACTTTATTGCCCGTCTGCCGGCTAAGCTGCCGATCACCGTGGTGCGTAACAAAGCAGACGTTACCGGCGAAACGCTGGGTATCAGCGATGTGAATGGTCACTCACTGATTCGCCTGTCGGCGCGTACCGGTGAAGGCGTGGACGATCTGCGTAACCACCTCAAGCAGAGCATGGGCTTTGATACCAGCATGGAAGGCGGTTTCCTGGCGCGTCGTCGCCACCTGCAGGCGCTGGAAGAGGCGGCACGCCATCTTGACCAGGGCAAAGCGCAACTGATTGGCGCGTGGGCGGGTGAACTTCTGGCGGAAGAGCTGCGCCTGGCGCAGCAGAATCTAAGCGAGATCACCGGAGAGTTTACGTCGGACGATCTGCTGGGCAGGATTTTCTCGAGCTTCTGTATTGGTAAATAGTTTCCGCTAATTCATGGTGATTTCCTCTCAGGAAATCACCATTGTCCAAATGGCAACTCGCCTAATCCCTTTTCACCCCCTATTCTGCATGCCTGCATCTATGGGGGGTTTATGGCGCGTTTTCTGTTTTGTAGTTTCGCATTAGTTCTGCTTTATCCGTCCGGCATTGATATGTATCTGGTGGGATTACCGCACATCGCCCGCGATCTGGATGCCAGCGAAGCGCAGCTGCACATCGCGTTTTCGGCCTACCTCGCAGGAATGGCGTCGTCGATGGTCTTTGCCGGGAAGATCGCGGATAAGGCTGGCCGTCAGCCCGTCGCCATTACCGGTGCAATTGTCTTCGCGCTGGCATCAATACTGTGTTCGGTCGCGCAGGAAAGCACATTGTTCCTGTCAGGACGCTTCGTCCAGGGAATTGGTGCAGGCGGCTGCTACGTGGTGGCGTTTGCCATTTTGCGCGACACCTTAAGCGCCCAGCGCCGTGCCAAAGTGCTCTCCATGCTGAACGGGATAACCTGCATCATTCCGGTGCTGGCACCGGTTGTGGGGTATCTGATCATGCTGAAATTCCCGTGGCAGAGCCTGTTCTGGACCATGTCTGCCATGGGTGCGCTGGTGTTTATCCTGTCAATCGCCGTGCTGAAAGAGACCCACCCGGGCTCGCAGCACCCCAACCATACCGCGACCATTCATCCGGCAGAGAAGCTGCTTAACCGCTTTTTCCTAAGCCGTCTGGCCGTGACCACGCTAAGCGTGGCGGTGATCCTGACGTATGTAAACGTTTCCCCGGTTTTATTGATGGAGACCATGGGCTTCGATCGCGGTGAGTATTCTACCGTGATGGCCTTAACCGCCATGGTTAGCATGGCGGTCTCGTTCTCGACCCCCTTTGCGCTGAATCTCTTCCGCCAGCGCACGCTGATGTTGACGTCCCAGGTGCAGTTCCTCGCCGCAGGCGTAATCCTGGCAGCCACCAGTTCACACGCAATAATGTTGGTGGGCATTACTCTTATCTGCGCCGGGTTCTCGGTTGGCTTTGGCGTGGCGATGAGTCAGGCACTCGGTCCCTTCTCGCTGCGGGCAGGCGTGGCAAGCTCGGTGCTGGGTATTGCTCAGGTCTGCGGCTCGTCTCTGTGGATATGGCTGGCGGCGGTCATCGGACTTAACGCTCTCAATATGCTGATCGGGATTCTGATTGGCTGTAGCATAGTCTGCATCACCTTACTTATGGTCATCCAGCCCGCGGCACAGTATGAAGAAGCCCATCAGCAGTCTCGATCTTAACCTGTTGCTTTGCCTGCAGCTTTTGCTGCAGGAGCGCAGCGTCACCAAAGCCGCGAAGCGTATGAACGTGACGCCGTCGGCGGTGAGTAAATCGCTGGCCAAGCTGCGCGACTGGTTTGACGACCCGCTGTTTGTCAAAACGCCGTTAGGGCTGCTGCCCACGCCGCTGACGGTCAGCCTGGAGCAGGATCTGGCCGACTGGATGCAGATTGGCAACCAGATCCTCGACAAATTCCACCATGATTCGCCCGGCGGTCTGAACTTCGAACTCGCGGCAGAAACGCCGCTGATGCTGATCCGGTTTAATACCCTGCTGGAGCAGGTGAATCAGCGCTATCCGCAGGCGACGGTGAAGATGCGTCACTGGGATTACGACTCGCTGGACGCCATTACCCGCGGAGAGGTCGATCTCGGTTTTACCGGACGCGAAACGCATCCGCGTTCCCGCGAGCTGCTGAAGCTGATGCCGTGGTTTATCGACTACGAAATCCTGTTTAGCGACCGCCCCTGCGTCTATCTGCGCGAAGACCATCCCGCTTTGCAGGAGGAGTGGAACCTGGAGACATTCCTGCGCTATCCCCATATCAGTATCTTCTGGGAACGCAGCGACACCTGGGCACTTGATGAAGTCCTCAAGGAGATGGGACGTGAGCGCACTGTCGCCATGAGCCTGCCGGGCTTCGAACAGGCGATGTTTATGGCGGCGCAACCCGGTCATCACTATATCGCCACCGCACCGCACTACTGCCATCACTATAATCAACTCCACCAGCGGAAGCTGATTGCGCTTCCTATTCCCATTGACGAAGCCCAGTCTGAAAAGCTGACCGTTCCCTTCACGCTGATCTGGCATAAACGGAACAGCCATAACCCGAAAATCCTCTGGCTGCGGGAGACCATCAAGGCGTTGTACGGTGGCAGCGATCCAATTTTTGCCTAAGAAAATGTAAAGTTCGGTCCTCAGGCTTCTCTTACTCCCATTTACTGATTAAAACAGGAGGCAAGTTAAGCGATAATCATGTAACCGTTTAACCGATTACGACCATTATCAAGGAGCGAAAAATGGCAACGCACTTTGCAAGAGGGATACTTACAGACGGACGTCTCGTATCGGCCAGACTCTCTTCAGCCTGTCACAGTGAGGCACTCAAACTTCCCGAACACCGCAGGACGCGGTTTTTAGCGTCCAGAGCACTTCTCGCAGAACTGCTGTTTATGCTGTACGGCACCAGCGAACTGCCGGAGATTATCACTCAGCCCGAGGGCCGCCCGGTCTTTGCCGACCCGGATCTCCCGCGATTTTCCATTGCCTATACGGGCAATATCATTGGCGTGGCGCTGACCACCGAAGGGGATTGCGGGCTGGATATGGAGCTTCAGCGTGCGACGCGAGGGTTCCATGGCGCAAGCCCGCACGATGACTACCCGCTCTCCAGCAATGAAAAGCTGTGGGTACGCAACCAGAACGATCCCGTCGAGGCCAGAGCGCAGCTCATCACCCTGCGTCAGAGCATCCGCAAGCTCTGCGGGTGCGCCTCAGACGACGCCAGTCTGTTGCAATTGCTGCCAGGCTCCGGACGCCTGCGTGCCGCTCAAGCCACGCTTGTAGAGGCGCTCAGCGATGCAGAAGACGTGTTGATATGGTCTGTTGCGGTGAGCCCCGCCATCGAACGGTTGAAGATCTGGGAATTTGACAGTAAAGATGGATGGAGTAGCCTTCCGGATGTGCCCGAGCGCGCCAACGCGCCCGCCGCGCGTCTGATGCGGTTAACCAGTTTACCGGCAGAAAAAGCATACATCCTTAGCTGATCCATTCAGGGTCATCATGATGAAACAGGAGTAATCATGTCTGATACGTTGAAAGTTGTTACGTTACTGGGAAGCCTGCGCAAAGGTTCATTTAACGGGATGGTGGCCCGCACGTTGCCACAGCTGGCACCGGCAGGTATGGAGATTAGCGCCCTGCCGTCGATTGGCGATATCCCGCTGTATGATGCGGATGTCCAGCAGGACGAAGGGTTCCCGCAGAGCGTGGAGGCGATAGCCGAGCAGATCCGCCAGGCTGACGGTGTAGTCATTGTCACGCCGGAGTATAACTACTCGGTTCCGGGCGGCCTGAAGAACGCCATCGACTGGTTATCCCGTTTACCGGAGCAGCCGCTGTCCGGCAAACCGGTGCTGATCCAGACCAGCTCAATGGGCGCGATTGGTGGTGCGCGCTGCCAGTATCACCTGCGTCAGATCCTGGTGTTCCTGGATGCGATGGTGATGAACAAGCCGGAATTTATGGGTGGCGTGATTCAGAACAAGGTCGACCCGCAGACGGGTGAAGTGGTGGATCAGAGCACGCGTGACCATCTGTCTGGCCAGCTGACGGCGTTTGGGGATTATATTAAGCGGGTTAAAGCCTGATAAAAAAGCCCGGTGGCGCTAGCGCTTACCGGGCCTACACTCGTCAGTAGGTCAGGTAAGCGAAGCGCCACCTGACACCACAAACCGCACCTTAGTGCGCGTCAATAAACACAATCTTCAGCACAAACAGCAGCGCCACGATAATCACACACGGGCTGAGTTCGCGGAAGCGGCCGGTACCGATCTTCATAATGCAGTAAGAGATAAAGCCCAGCGCGATACCTTCGGTGATCGAGAAGCTGAACGGCATCATCACCGCGGTAATAAACGCCGGTACCGCTTCTGTTAAATCTTCCCACTTCACGCGCGCCAGGCTCGACGTCATCAGCACGCCGACGTAGATCAGCGCGCCGGCTGCCGCGTAGGGTGGCACCATACCCGCCAGCGGAGAGAGGAAGATCACCAGCAGGAACAGGATACCAACAACCACTGCCGTCAGGCCGGTGCGGCCACCCACGGAGACGCCGGAAGAGGATTCAATGTAAGCGGTAACAGACGAGGTACCAATGAAAGAACCCGCCACGGAAGAGATACTATCCACATACAGCGCCTGCTTCATGCGCGGGAATTTTCCCTTCTCGTCCGCCAGGCCTGCTTTGTCGGTTACGCCAATCAGCGTACCGGAGGAGTCAAACAGGTTCACCAGCATGAAGGAGAAAATCACGCCCGCCAGCCCCAGGTTCAGGGAGCCCGCGAGGTCAACGTGACCAATCACGGTAGAGACGCTCGGTGGCGCAGAGACGATACCGTTGTAATGTACGTCACCCAGCATCCAGCCCAGCAGAGTGGTCACCACGATGGACACCAGCACTGCCGCGTGAATATTGCGGGAGGCGAGGATCGCGATGATAAAGAAGCCCAGCACGCCCAGCAGCACGCTGTGGGAAGTCAGGTGACCAATGCTCACCAGGGTTTCCGGGTTCGCCACGATCACACCGGCGTTTTTCAGCCCCATCATACCGATGAACAGACCGATACCGCTGGTGATGCCCACGCGCAGGCTCACAGGAATGTTTGCAATCATCCAGTAACGTACGCGGAAAATGGTCAGCAGCAGCAGGCCAATGGCGCCCCAGAAGATCGCCCCCATGCCAACCTGCCACGGCAGCCCCATCGCCTGAACGACCACGAACGCGAAGAATGCGTTCAGACCCATCGCCGGAGCCAGCGCGACCGGCAGGTTAGCGAACACGCCCATCAGAATGCTGCCAAGGGCGGCGATCAGACAGGTGGTCACGAAGACGGCGCTGGTATCCATGCCAGCAACGCCCAGAATTTGCGGGTTAACAAAAACGATATAGACCATCGTCAGGAAGGTGGTGAAACCGGCGATCACTTCGGTGCGTGCCGTTGTGCCGTGCTCGCGCAGTTTAAACACGCGCTCAAGCAGACCCTGACCAGATGTCTGGGTAGTGTGTTGTTGACTCATCATCAATTTCCGAACAAGGAGGGAAAATTCGTCGCTATCCTATACCAAAATGCGACAATAGTGGCGGTTACGGGATACTTTTTACATTGAATTTGCTTATACGGCAACGATTGCGTCCCGGTGAACTGCCGTACGAAAACGTTAAACTTATTAAAAAGGGAAAGGCATGTCCGGAATTGAAGCGGTATTTTTCGACTGCGACGGTACGCTGGTCGACAGTGAGGTCATTTGTTCCCGCGCGTATGTGGCCATGTTCCAGGAATTTGGCATTACGCTGGAACTCGAAGAGGTGTTTAAACGCTTTAAGGGCGTGAAGCTCTACGAGATCATCGACATCATTAACGAAGAACACGGAGTGGACCTGGCGAAAGCGGAGCTGGAACCGGTGTACCGCGCCGAGGTCGCACGCCTCTTCGACTCAGAACTGGAGGTTATTGCCGGGGCTAACGCGCTGCTGGATGCGATGACGGTGCCAATCTGCGTAGTTTCCAACGGTCCGGTCAGCAAAATGCAGCATTCGCTCGGCAAGCTGGAGATGTTGCATCACTTCCCGGAAAAACTGTTCAGCGGCTACGATATCCAGCGCTGGAAGCCAGACCCGGCGCTGATGTTCCATGCGGCAAAAGCGATGAACGTCAACGTGGAGAACTGTATTCTGGTGGATGACTCGTCTGCGGGCGCGCAGTCAGGGATTGATGCGGGGATGGAGGTGTTTTATTTCTGCGCCGATCCGCACAACAAGCCGATCGATCATCCAAAAGTGACGACCTTTACCGATCTGGCGCAGCTGCCAGCGTTGTGGAAAGCGCGCGGGTGGGATATTACGCGTTGAATTAACGTAGGGCGGGTAAGCGCTAGCGCCACCCGCCACAAACATCACTCTTTCGGATCTTTACCCGCCAGCAGCTTGTCCAGCTCGTCGCCGCCCACGTGACGGAAGTCCTGCCCCTTCACAAAGTAGAAAATGTATTCGCAAATGTTCTGGCAGCGGTCACCGATACGCTCGATAGAGCGCGCGCAGAACAGGGCCGTCAGTACGCTTGGGATCGTACGGGAATCTTCCATCATGTAGGTCATCAGCTGACGCACGATGCCTTCATACTCCTGGTCGACTTTCTTGTCTTCACGGTAGATACGGACCGCTTCGTCCAGATCCATGCGCGCAAAGGCATCCAGCACGTCGTGCAGCATCTGCACGGTGTGGCGGCCCAGCGATTCCAGGCTCACCAGCAGCGGCTGGTGCTGCTGAGAGAATTTCTCCAGCGCAGTGCGGCAGATTTTATCGGCCACGTCACCGATACGTTCCAGCTCAGCGATGGTTTTGATGATCGCCATCACCAGACGCAGGTCGCTCGCCGTCGGCTGACGCTTGGCGATAATACGCACACAGGCCTCGTCAATGGCGACTTCCATCATGTTGACGTTTTTGTCGCCTTCAATGACGCGCTTCGCCAGCTCGCTGTCCTGGTTGTGCATCGCCGTAATCGCATCAGAAAGCTGCTGCTCAACCATGCCACCCATGGTCATTACCTGCGTGCGAATACTTTCCAGCTCTGCGTTGAACTGGCCTGAAATGTGTTTATTAAGATTGAGGTTGTCCATGGTTTCTCCACATGCACTAAGGCAAATCAACCGTAGCGGCCAGTAATATAATCTTCGGTTTGCTTCTTCGCGGGCCGGGTGAACAGCGCATCCGTATCGCTGAACTCAATCAACTCGCCCAGGTACATAAACGCCGTATGATCGGAACAACGCGCAGCCTGCTGCATGTTGTGGGTCACGATAACCACGGTGTAATCCTGCTTCAGCTCAGTGATCAGCTCTTCAATACGACCGGTGGAGATCGGATCCAGGGCCGAACACGGCTCATCCAGCAGCAACACTTCCGGGCGAATGGCGATACCGCGCGCAATGCACAGACGCTGCTGCTGACCACCGGAGAGAGAGTACCCGCTCTGATGAAGTTTATCTTTGGTTTCGTTCCATAATGCGGCCTTGGTCAATGCCCACTGCACGCGCTCGTCCATATCGGCACGGGAGAGCTTCTCAAACAGGCGAACGCCAAACGCGATGTTGTCATAGATGGACATCGGGAACGGCGTCGGTTTCTGGAACACCATCCCCACTTTGGCGCGCAGCAGGGCGATATCCTGAGCCTGTGTCAGAATGTTTTCGCCATCCAGGATAATTTCACCTTCAGCGCGCTGCTCCGGATAGAGCGAATACATTTTGTTAAAGGTACGCAGCAGCGTGGACTTGCCACAGCCAGACGGACCGATGAATGCCGTGACCTGGTTCTTCGCGATATCCAGGTTGATGTTCTTCAGGGCATGGAATTTGCCGTAGTAGAAGTTCAAATCACGAACCTGAATCTTACCCGGGGCAGTATCAACCATACTCATTGACTCATTTCCTCATTCGGCGCCGCGAGCTGCCGCGCCGTAAAAAATTAACCGTGTTTCTTCTTCGCGAAAATGACGCGCGCCAGAATGTTCAGCAACAGTACGCAAAGGGTGATGATCAGCACCCCGGCCCAGGCCAGCTGCTGCCATTCCGCGAATGGGCTCATCGCAAATTTAAAGATCGTCACCGGCAGGTTGGCGATCGGCTGCATCATGTCCGTGCTCCAGAACTGGTTGGAGAGGGCAGTAAACAGCAGCGGTGCCGTTTCACCGGCGATACGGGCGATAGCCAGCAGGATACCGGTCATGATCCCCGAGACCGACGCTTTCAGGGTGATCGCAGAAATCATTTTCCATTTCGGCGTACCCAGCGCGTAAGCCGCTTCACGCAGGCTGTCCGGCACCAGTTTCAGCATGTTTTCGGTGGTACGAATGACGATAGGCACCTGCAGCAGCGCCAGCGCAATCACCCCAGCCCAGCCGGAGAAGTGTTCCATTTGCGCGACCACGATGGTGTAAACAAACAGGCCCACGACAATCGACGGAGCGGAAAGCAGGATGTCGTTAATGAAACGAATCACCTCTGCCAGCCAGGATTTACGCCCGTACTCCGCGAGATAGATACCGGCCATGATGCCCAGCGGCGTACCGAAAACGGTCGCCCACAGGATCAGCAGGCCGCTGCCCGCCAGGGCGTTCGCCAGGCCACCACCCGCCGTATTTGGCGGCGGCGTCATCTCAGTGAACAGCGCCAGCGACATTCCATCAATACCACGGGTGATGGTGGACATCAGGATCCAGATCAGCCAGAACAGGCCGAATGCCATCGTTGCCATGGAAAGCGTCAGCGCAATACGGTTTTTGAAACGACGCTTCGCCTGCATTTTGCGGCGGGATTCCGCAAGCGCAGTGGTATTTTGCATTTCGAGCGTTGCCATCAGCGAGCCCCCTCATTTTTCGCGAGACGCAGGATCATCAGCTTGGAAATCGCCAGAACAATGAAGGTGATAACGAACAGAATCAGACCCAGTTCCATCAGCGCTGCGACGTGAAGCCCGGATTCCGCTTCGGCAAACTCATTCGCCAGCGCGGAGGTAATACTGTTACCCGGCATATAGAGTGAGGCGCTGTCGAGCTGGTAGGTGTTACCGATGATAAAGGTCACCGCCATGGTTTCACCCAGCGCGCGACCTAAGCCCAGCATCACGCCGCCGATCACCCCATTTTTGGTGAACGGAAGGACAATGCGCCAGATAACTTCCCAGGTGGTGCAGCCGATGCCGTAGGCCGACTCTTTCATCATCACCGGAGTTTGTTCGAAGACATCGCGCATTACCGCCGCAATGTACGGAATAATCATGATGGCGAGGATCACACCTGCTGCCAGAATGCCGATGCCGAATGCCGGACCAGAGAACAGGGCCCCCACAAACGGAATGGCAGAGAGAACGTTACCGACCGGCTCCTGGAAGTACGTTGCAAACAGCGGCGCAAAGATAAACAGGCCCCACATGCCGTAAACGATACTTGGAATGGCCGCCAGCAGTTCGATGGCAATACCCAGCGGGCGACGCAGCCAGCCCGGCGCCAGTTCAGTCAGGAACAGCGCAATACCGAAGCTTACCGGAACGGCAATAAGCAGAGCGATAAACGAGGTCACCAGCGTGCCGTAAATCGGCACCAGCGCACCGTAGATGTCATTCGGCGCGTCCCACTCTTTGGTCCACAGGAAGGAGAAACCGAATTTCTGAATGCTCGGCCAGGAGGAGAAAATCAGAGACACGATAATGCCGCCCAGCAGCAATAGCACAATCAGCGCAGCCAGTTTGACCAGCGCGCCGAAAATCATGTCACCTTTTTTACCCGGAGGGTTAAATGCAGGCTTGGTTGCAGCCATAAATTACTCTTCTTTATGAGACGTCTTACGAATATGCCCGGTGGCGCTGACGCTTACCGGGCCTACAGGATGAACCGTAGGGCGGGTAAGCGCAGCGCCACCCGCCATCTTCGTTAAATATATCCTGTTAGTACAGCGCTTTACCGCTGCTGTCTTTCACGTTGGTTTTCCATGCAGCACGGATCTGCTCAACCACGCTGTCTGGCAGGCTGGCGTAATCCAGGTCGTTAGCCTGTTTGCCGCCGTTTTTGTATGCCCAGTCGAAGAACTTCAGCACTTCAGCGCCCTGCTCAGGTTTCTTCTGCTCTTTGTGAACCAGGATGAAGGTGGTGGAAGTGATTGGCCACGCGCCTTCGCCTTTCTGGTTAGTCAGATCCTGTGCGAAGGATTTGCTCCAGTCAGCGCCTTTCGCGGCGTTAGCGAAGTTCTCTTCGGTTGGGCTAACCGGTTTGCCGTCAGCAGAAACCAGTTTGGTGTAAGCCAGGTTGTTCTGCTTAGCGTACGCATATTCTACGTAGCCGATAGAGCCAGGCAGACGCTGTACGAACGCGGCGATACCGTCGTTACCTTTACCGCCCAGACCGGTTGGCCAGTTAACGGTAGAGCCAGAACCGACTTTAGATTTCCACTCTTCGTTCACTTTCGCCAGGTAGCTGGTGAAGACGAAAGAGGTACCGGAGCCGTCCGCACGGCGAACCACAGCGATGTTCTGCGAAGGCAGCTTAACGCCCGGGTTCAGCTTAGTGATGGCTTCGTCATCCCATTTTTTGATTTTGCCCAGGTAGATGTCGCCCAGGGTTTTGCCGTCCAGCACCAGCTCGCCTGATTTCAGGCCAGGGATGTTAACAGCCAGCACAACACCGCCGATCACGGTCGGGAACTGGAACAGGCCTTCCTGATTCAGTTTCTCGTCAGACAGCGGAGCGTCTGATGCACCGAAATCAACGGTATTCGCGGTAATTTGTTTTACGCCACCGGAGGAGCCGATACCCTGATAGTTAACCTTGTTACCGGTTTCTTTCTGGTAGGTATCTGCCCATTTGGCATACACCGGCGCAGGGAAGGTTGCACCAGCGCCAGTCAGGCTTGCTGCTGCGAAAGCAGAGAAAGCGCTCAGAGATAAGGTCGCGGCGACAACAGTTGCGACAGTGGTACGCATAACTTTCATAATGTCTCCTGCAAGGATTTCGTAAATCATTGTTTAAGTGGCTACGATGAGCAAAATAGGACAAACAGGTGACAGATAAATGTACGAATTATGACAGTTTTATGACAATCAACGTATTTGATTTAAGGTAATGATTTTAATATAAATAAAATCATATCCCTGTCATGATAATGTCACACTGAGATGCGTTAAGCCTGGTTCAAAGACGTGAATATGACAACGGCTGTCATAAACAGCCGTTGTCATTAATTTTGAATTTCGAGGGTCAGTGTTGCCCAGGCTTCAAAGGTGCCGGGCTTCGGAATACTCCCCGTCGCGCTGGCCGGGGCGGCAGAGAAGGTGAGCGAGTTTACTTCGGCGCCCCCCTGGTTGGCTCCCATATCCATCTCCATGCTTCCCCCATTGACGCTGACGACGCGGTCCCATTTATCATAAATAACGATCCCTACGTCATCATTGCCGTTCACTTTCATCATCGTGGCGTCAGCGTCAACGGGATCGGCATGGAAAGCGGATCGGACGATGTTCTCATCCAGCATGCCGGTACATTTCACCTGTATCATCTTGCGGATTTTATGGCTACCGACCGCCTCGCCTTTGGTGGCAGAAAACGCGCTGGCGGGAATTTTTCCAAAATCGATTTCCAGCGACTGACCCGGCGCGATCTCGCAGTTTTGCGGTACCACGATGTCCCCGGCAATTTTTATTTCAGCGAGCTTCTCGGTACTTGCCAAAGAGGACGCTTCATCGATACCGCCGTAGAGCGTGGCAATCGTCGTCCCCGGAACGGTAACTTTTCCAATAAAGGGCTTGTCGATCAAAAACGATAATTTTACCTGAGAGCCGGTATCAAGCGTTGCCTCTGAGCCTTCTTCACCGGAGGCATAGCAGTAAATACCGGACGTCACCCGGTTGGGCTCCGCCTCAAAGGGAACGGGGAGATAGTCGCGTCCCAACACGTGAATGGAGGACGCAATGCTGAGCTGGTCGTTCAACTTGTAGTAGGTATATCCGTTTTTAACGGTATCAACGCTTAAGGGCGAACGCGCGGTGAAGTAGACGCTACGATATGTAGTGGTGAAATGGGTCAGGCAGTTACATCCCAGCTTATACTGGGAAGGCGACTGCAGGGTCGCCAGATCGCGCACCTCGGTTCCCGCCTGGTTTTTATCTGCCGGTATTTCTGCCCCGTTAAGATTCAGGTTGAAAATATAGGTGCCGCCGATGGCGAAACACACCCCGCCTTCTGTCGTCGCAGCGTGGGAAAAAGGGGTAAAAAGCAGCATGGCGACTGCTATAAAAGTGATACGTCGTTTCATCTCATTTCCCTATTGGCACATTACCGCTGTTTGAACCAGTTCAACACCCGTTGGTTTGGGGAACTGATAATGGACCTCGCAAGGTTTCGTATTTTCTCTCCCCCATTTCAGCGTGAACGTTCCCTCTTCCGGCATGCCCGAAAGATACAGTTCGCCATTCTCGCCGGTAATGCCCGTCACGCTGCCCGTCGCCAGTTCGGCAGACGCCACTGCGCCAAAGGGGACCGGTTTGCCGTTAGCCTGTGTGACCTCAAAGAGCACGCGATAGCCAACGTGGGTGATAAATTCGGCCCGCACCACCGCACCTCGCGTGGGGATCACGTTAAGCACGCTGTTCTCCAGTTCGACGTTCGCTTTTTCAAAGTAATCGCTCTCAATTTCCACACGGTTTTCATCGTAAGCATTAAGCTGCGTTTGAACGGTATAACCTCGCCAGTCGGTAGCCGTACCGGTGCCGTTTTCCATTGCCAGACCGGCTGCGCCGGGTGCTTTAATCAGCGCCACGGTTTCGCCCATCTCCTGCGAGAACGTCACTCCATCGCCATGCAGCAGGATCCCGCCGCGCGCGCCGTAGTTGAGCCGCTGGCTCTCCTGGTTGTAGTCATAGCTGCCGTTAACCGAACCATAGGTTCCGTCATATCCCACCCCCGCGTTGCTGCTGTACACACTGTCATCCGCATCCCAGGACTGCTGGAGGTTCCAGGAGAGATTACGGTTATCAAGCGCCGTACCGTTCAGGCCAAGCTGGTGCATTCCTTTTCCGCTGTTGTTCTGCGTGAGGCCGTAGCTCACATAGCTGTCCGGCAGCAATGCTGACAGCGGCACGGAGAACGACAGCATAAAAACCTGTTCGCTTTCTCGGTCGTCGCTATCTGAATACTCCGCGCTCTGCGCCGTGGTGATGGAATCACTGTAGTTCCAGGAGAGGTTCCAGGAAAGAGACCGCCAGACATTGCTGTAGCCAAGCTGAACCAGCCGTTCAACTTCGTCGGTTTTCCAGTACTGCTGGCGGCTCAGCGTGAGATAAATGTTCCCCATCCCATCGCCGAAATTCTGCGTCCAGGTCCCTTCAAGCCGGCTGCGTCGGTTGCCCGTTACCCAGAAATCGCGCTGACTGTTCTGGCGTGACGCCCATTCATTGAGGGTGTAGTAGCCCTGTGTTGAGTAGCGATACCCCACCAGCCTCAGCGTGGTATCCGTCTCATCAAACCGTTTCGAATAGAGAAAACGCCAGGACTGGCCGGACGCCTCTGAGTCCTCGTCCGTAAACTGCGCGCGTGCCTGGGTGATATCGACGGAAAACGCGCCAACTGCACCCATATCTTTACCGATCCCCACCGCTGCCGAGCGATACGCTTCCGCGGCCTGCACGCCACCGTATACCGTTATCCCGGCAGGAAAGCCGTGCAGAAGCTGCGCCTGAAAAACGTTGGGCTGAAATTCGCTCTTATCGCGCAGTTCACCCGCGCTGATATCAACGTCGGTCTGATCTTCACGCTTGAGGATGGCCAGCGAGGCGTAGGGCTGCGTGAAGTGTTGCTCACTGCCGTCTTCTTCTTTGATGGTCACGTCGAGGTCGCCGCCGGAGCTGGTGGTGTTTAAATCTTTAAGCGCAAACGGTCCCTGCGGCACGGCAGATTGATAAATGATGTAGCCGTTCTGCCGAATAATCACCGTCGCATTGCTTTTCGCGACCGGCGCAAAGCCCGTCAGGCTGGAAGGAAGCATTTCATCATCGGTATACAGTCGCACGCCGCGCACCTGGGTACTGTCGAAGACATCGCTCGCGGTCCAGGTATCACCCAGCATGATCTGGCTGCGTAACGCCGCGAGGTTTTGCTGCACATAGGTGCTGATGGAATGGTAATCCGAATGACCGTCAATGATGTTTAGCGTGCTGTAATTGCGTAAACGCCACGCGCCAATGTTCGCCCCGTTTCGCAGGTTCAGATAGTAGAAATCGCTATTGTCGTCGTCATCAGACTGCAACGTGCTGGAGCCGGAAAAGTCATAGTTCATCATCAACGCATTAATACCTTCATCCCAGCGGGCAGGATTGATGGTGCCGCGGGCGGTGGTATCAATGTAAATCTGCGGCAGCGTGACGTTGAGCAGCAGCTTATCGGTATCGAACGTCCATGTGGCGCCAGGGATCAGCGGGGTAGGGTCCACACAGGCGTTTTCGTCCAGGCGATCCAGCGAACCGATCGCCGCCACCTTAGCCCCGATCTCCGCAAGCACCGTCCTGACGTGCTTAAAACAGGGATGCAGCCTATCGCCAGCCTTATCTTCAATAAAAGTGACCTCCCGGCTATCGATAAACTCATCGTTAACATGAATATCAACCTTATAAGAGCCCGCAGGTAACGTATTGGCGCGGTTAAACTGGTGGATATCAACATCCACCGGATGGTCAATTTCGAGAAGCGCAGGGTTAAAGATATCTTTTGCCAGCGTCACTCCTGAAAAGCCGAGAGATACCCCCGAGGCCAGCGCTATGAAAAAACGGAAACATCCCATATCAAACATCCCTATGTTTACAGCGTGACGTGAATTTCCTGACTGATCGCCCCAAAATCGTTAACGAAACGCCAGTCCAGCGCGTGGCCGTTAATCCCTTCCGGAAGCGGCAAACGCACGGTGTCAAAAGGGGGAATGATGTTTAAGGGAACGTCTTTTTTATCGACGGTGACATTCATAACGTTAATATGTAGCGGGCTCGGATTTTCAATCACGAGCTGTCGGTTTTGGACACGCCATTTAACCTTCGCCGCAGCGCGTTCAGGCGTGATATTCAGGGTCGCCGGACGCCAAAAAAGTTTTATCCGCGTCTTAATGGCAATTTCGAGCGAATTAGGGTTTGAACTGGACGGAGGAATATTTTTGATGTTGAGCCAGAACAACGATTCCCGATCGTGAGGCAGTTCGCCCTTCACTTTCATGATGCGCAATATTTTCTCCTGCCCGGCCTCCAGCCTTGAAACTGGAGGAATAACGGTAAAAGGAGGTTTATTCGACGCTGTATCGCCTTTAAAAGGATCGACCCACGTCTGTATGAGATAAGGCGTGGTCGCTTCGTTATTTTTTATGCTAATTGTCGCATCGGATTTATCGCTACTATAAATAACGCGGGTTCCGCCAATAATGACGCCAGCCGACGACAAGGGTGTTAAAAATGAAAAAGAGAGCATGATGAACAGAGTCAACAAACGCCGTAGATACATCAGTTATCCTCACATCCTGTGGTGGAGCCTGCAAAAGGATAAAACAGGCTCCCGGCGAACAGCTGAAGATTATTTCAGGTATTCAATGGTGAACTGGGAATCCGCGTTCGCTGTACCCGGCGTAACCGTAGCCAGCGTCTGCACAAACTTCGCTTTGAAGCCCATGTCCGCTTTGCCATCGGTGATAGCAACATAATTTGAATTATTGTACAGCGGGATCGCCGTATCATCGTTCAGATTGAAGAGCTTGATTGCAACGCCGGTAGCCGTAACGGCTTCACCTTCGCCGGTGTAAATACCGTCAGTACCCGCTTCACCGTTAACAGGCGTGCCAATAGACAAATAACCTTTGCCGATGGTGTCTTTATCTTCTGTTCCGTCGAAACGAACCGCTGCCTGAGTATAGGTTGCAGGGCATTTCTCCAGTTTAATATGGAAATCTTTTACTGACGCCGTTGAGTCAATGCCGGAGAACGTCGTTTTGGCAACGCGGCCGATATTCACCGTCTGATCGGCGGTATCAGGCGTCACTTCACACGTTGAATCAATAACCTCTCCGCGGAAATGAACCGTTCCATCCGCAGCAAATGCTTGTCCTGCCATTAACGCCGATGCAAGTGCAATCGCCACCGTAATTCCATTATTTTTCATGATAACTCCATTAATTAAATCACTATTGCGTTTATCATAAAGACAACGCCATCCCAAATGCGATGAAATAATACTCTTCGGGAAGAATGATCTTCAAGGGGGGGATTTAAAATAATGGAATAATGACGAACCATAGGTGGAATAATAATAGAGAAAAACAAATATAATATTATTTTAGTTAAACCATCAATATTTCTTTTCAGTATACACATAAAAAGGACACATCTTTTATAAACAAACCATTTTTAGGATTACGTTAATAAAAGCTGATCGTTTAGTGATCAAAATAGCGAATACTAATGCTTAGACGCAATCTCGTTCATTATTCACACAATAAAGTAACGAAATACGTCAGAATAAGATGATTGATAGCAAAGAGAAAGCTGATGAGAAAAAAGTAAGGAAAAAATGGCTACACGTCGTGTAGCCATTAACAGAAGGGATTATTCTACGGTAACGGATTTCGCCAGGTTACGCGGCTGGTCAACGTCGGTGCCTTTGATCAGCGCCACGTGATAGGCCAGCAGCTGCAGCGGAACGGTGTAGAAGATTGGTGCAATCACCTCTTCCACATGCGGCATCTCGATGATGTGCATGTTGTCGCTGCTGGCGAAACCGGCATCTTTATCCGCGAAGACGTACAGTACGCCGCCGCGGGCGCGCACTTCTTCGATATTGGATTTCAGTTTTTCCAGCAGTTCGTTGTTCGGTGCCACAACGATAACCGGCATATCTGCATCAATCAGCGCCAGCGGGCCGTGTTTCAGCTCACCCGCCGCATAGGCTTCAGCGTGGATGTAAGAGATCTCTTTCAGCTTCAGTGCGCCTTCCAGCGCAATTGGATACTGATCGCCACGACCCAGGAACAGGGCGTGATGTTTGTCAGAGAAATCTTCCGCCAGCGCTTCAATGCGTTTGTCCTGAGACAGCATCTGCTCAATACGGCTCGGCAGGGCCTGCAGGCCATGAACGATGTCGTGCTCAACGGAAGCATCTTCGCCTTTCAGACGCGCCAGCTTCGCCACCAGCATCAGCAGAACGGTCAGCTGAGTGGTAAACGCTTTGGTAGAGGCCACGCCGATTTCAGTACCCGCTTTGGTCATCAGCGCCAGATCGGATTCACGCACCAGGGATGAGCCCGGAACGTTACAGATGGCCAGCGAGCCCAGATAACCCAGTTCTTTAGACAGACGCAGCGCTGCCAGCGTATCCGCCGTTTCGCCGGACTGGGAAAGGGTAATCATCAGGCTGTTACGACGCACCGCAGACTTGCGGTAGCGGAACTCAGACGCGATTTCCACATCGCACGGCACGCCCGCCAGGGACTCAAACCAGTAGCGAGAGACCATACCGGAGTTGTAGGAGGTGCCGCAGGCCACGATCTGAATATGCTCAACTTTGCTGAGCAGTTCGTTGGCGTTTGCGCCCAGCTCGCTCAGATCCACTTCACCGTGGCTGATGCGCCCGGTCAGGGTGTTTTTGATGGCGTTTGGCTGCTCGTAGATCTCTTTCTGCATGTAGTGACGGTAAGCGCCTTTGTCGCCCGTGTCGTACTGCAGGTTCGATTCGATCTCCTGGCGTTTCACCTGCTCGCCTTTGGTATTGAAGACGGTCACGCTGCGGCGAGTCACTTCCGCGATATCCCCCTCTTCCAGGAAGATAAAGCGACGGGTAACAGGCAGGAGCGCCAGCTGATCGGAGGCGATAAAGTTTTCACCCATGCCCAGACCGATCACCATCGGGCTACCGGAACGCGCGGCCAGCAGGGTAGACGGGTCGCGGGAATCCATGATCACTGTACCGTACGCACCGCGCAGCTGAGGGATAGCGCGCAGCACGGCTTCACGCAGCGTACCGCCCTGTGCCAGCTCCCAGTGCACCAGGTGAGCAATCACTTCGGTATCGGTTTCAGAGACGAAGGTATAGCCGCGCGCTTTCAGTTCTTCGCGCAGCGGTTCGTGGTTTTCGATAATGCCGTTATGCACCACCACGATGTATTCAGACACATGCGGGTGCGCGTTACCTTCAGACGGTTCGCCGTGCGTCGCCCAGCGGGTGTGCGCGATACCGGTACCACCGTGCAGCGGATGTTCTTCCGCGGCCTGAGCCAGCATTTGCACTTTACCGAGACGACGCAGGCGGGTCATGTGACCTTCTGCATCCACGACAGCCAGACCGGCAGAGTCGTAACCACGGTATTCCAGACGACGTAAACCTTCGAGAAGGATTTCAGCAATATCACGCTGCGCAACTGCGCCAACAATTCCACACATAGTTAGATTTCCTGATTATGGCGTTATGCCATGCGTTGTCGCTGACCTGTATTTGCCCTTTCCGGGCACCCCGAGCCTTGTAGAGAGTGGGGTTATAGTTATGGGTACTGCCTGTGGGGGGAGGATTATATTATCCCCTCACCCCAGCCCTCTCCCCATAGGGGAAAGGGTGAAAACCGCACCGTTCAGTTCCCCTCTCCCCCCAGGGGGAGAGGGTCAGGGTGAGGGGGGTATATTATTGTTACTTTTTCTTCACCGGGCGTTTCCAGCCCTGCTTGCTGACCTGCGGCACGCGGCTTAACACCAACGCGTTCTCGGCTACATCGCGCGTGACGGTTGTGCCAGCGGCAATGGTCACCCCGTTACCCACGGTAACAGGCGCCACCAGCTGCGTGTCCGAACCAACGAACACATCATCACCGATGATGGTTTTAAATTTATTGGCGCCGTCATAGTTACAGGTAATGGTTCCTGCACCAATGTTCACGTTGTCGCCAATCTCCGCATCGCCCAGATAAGTCAGATGACCGGCTTTCGAGCCTTTACCCAGACGCGCTTTTTTCATTTCCACGAAGTTGCCCACGTGCGCGCCTTCCAGCAGCTCAGCGCCCGGGCGCAGACGCGCAAACGGCCCGATGGTACAGGCGGCATCCAGACGGGCATCTTCTACCACGCTGTACGGGCTGATTTCGCAGTCGTCACCGATGACGCTGTTTTTAATCACGCAGCCGGTGCCAATTTTGACGCGGTTGCCCAGCGTCACGTTGCCTTCAACGATAACGTTAGTATCAATTTCAACGTCACGCCCGTGAGACAAGGTGCCACGCAGATCGAAACGCGCCGGATCGCGCAGCATCACGCCCGCCAGCAGCAGCTTTTCGGCCTGCTCGGACTGATAAATACGCTCAAGACGGGAAAGCTGCAGGCGGTTATTCACGCCGTCCGTTTCGCTGATACGCGCCGGATGAACGGCGGCAATTTTACGCCCTTCATGGTACGCCATCGCAATGATGTCGGTGATGTAGTACTCACCCTGCGCGTTGTTGTTGTTGAGCTGAGAGAGCCAGCGCTTCATGTCCGCGCCGTTGGCAATCAGGATGCCGGTGTTGATCTCCTGAATCTGACGCTGTTCGTCGCTGGCATCTTTGTGCTCAACAATACCCGTGACGTTGCCGTTTTCACGTGTGATACGGCCATAGCCCGTTGGATCGTCCAGCACAACGGTTAATAAGCCGATGCCGCCCTGCGGCTTGGCCGCACGCAGGCGAGTCAGCGTTTCAACGGAGATCAGCGGAACGTCGCCGTAAAGCATCAGAATGTCTTCGTCATCGGCAAAGAACGGCGCAGCCTGCTGCATCGCATGACCGGTACCCAGCTGTTCAGCCTGAAGCACCCAGTTGAGCGCGTCATCGCTCAGCGTCTTTTTCAGCAGATCGCCACCGTGGCCGTAGACCAGGTGAACCTGACGAGCACCCAGTTCATTCGCGGCATCAATGACATGCTGCACCATTGGCTTTCCTGCCAGCGTGTGGAGCACTTTTGGCAAATCGGAATACATGCGGGTACCTTTGCCTGCGGCAAGGATCACCACGCTCATCGCACTGTTTGACATACGCATCCTGACGGTAGTTTGAGTGAGAAGTAAAAACGTTTGATGCTTAAAATTCTACATCTTTTTTATCATGAATTAAGCGCCAAAAAAAAAGCCAGCCTGGTATCCAGACTGGCTTTTGTGCTTTTCAAGCCGGTGTTACATCGCTTTTTTGGTCAACTCGATAACGCGCAGTTTCGCGATCGCTTTGGCCAGCTCCGCAGACGCCTGAGCGTAATCCACGTCACCATGAGAGCTGCTAATGTGCTCTTCAGCCTTACGCTTCGATTCCAGGGCTCGCGCTTCGTCGAGATCCTGGCCACGAATAGCGGTATCGGCCAGAACGGTCACACTGCCAGGCTGCACTTCAAGAATGCCGCCGGACAGATAGATAAACTCTTCATGACCGAACTGTTTAACGATGCGGATCATACCAGGCTTAATGGCGGTGAGCAGCGGTGCGTGACCCGGGAAAATCCCCAGTTCACCTTCACTGCCCGTTACCTGGATTTTCTCGACCAGACCAGAGAACATTTGTTGCTCTGCGCTGACGACGTCCAGGTGGTAAGTCATTGCCATATCACCCTCCGATTAAGGCGTTAAAGTTTTTTGGCTTTTTCCACGGCTTCTTCGATGGAACCAACCATGTAGAACGCCTGCTCTGGCAGGTGATCGTATTCGCCTTCCATGATGCCTTTAAAGCCACGGATGGTGTCTTTCAGGGAAACGTATTTACCTGGAGAACCGGTGAATACTTCCGCAACGAAGAACGGCTGGGACAGGAAGCGCTGGATCTTACGCGCACGTGCTACCACCAGTTTGTCTTCTTCAGACAGTTCATCCATACCCAGGATCGCGATGATGTCTTTCAGTTCCTGGTAACGCTGCAGCAGGGACTGTACGCCACGCGCGGTGTCGTAGTGTTCCTGACCAACAACCAGTGGATCCAGCTGACGGCTGGTGGAGTCCAGCGGGTCAACGGCCGGGTAGATACCCAGAGACGCGATCTGACGGCTCAGTACCACGGTTGCATCTAAGTGAGCAAAGGTGGTGGCAGGAGATGGGTCAGTCAAGTCATCCGCAGGTACGTATACCGCCTGAACGGAGGTGATAGAACCGGTTTTGGTAGAGGTGATACGTTCCTGAAGAACACCCATCTCTTCCGCCAGGGTCGGCTGGTAGCCTACCGCTGAAGGCATACGACCCAGCAGTGCAGATACTTCCGTACCGGCCAGGGTGTAACGGTAGATGTTATCAACGAACAGCAGAACGTCACGGCCTTCGTCACGGAACTTCTCAGCCATCGTCAGACCGGTCAGCGCAACGCGCAGACGGTTTCCTGGTGGCTCGTTCATCTGGCCGTAAACCAGGGATACTTTGTCCAGAACGTTGGAGTCGGTCATTTCGTGGTAGAAGTCGTTACCCTCACGAGTACGTTCACCTACGCCCGCAAACACGGAGTAACCGGAGTGCTCGATCGCGATGTTACGGATCAGCTCCATCATGTTTACGGTTTTACCTACACCCGCACCACCGAACAGACCAACTTTACCGCCCTTCGCGAACGGACACATCAGGTCGATAACTTTGATACCGGTTTCCAGCAGTTCCTGAGAGCTGGACAGCTCTTCGTAGGAAGGTGCCGCGCGGTGGATAGCCCAACGCTCTTCTTCACCGATGTCGCCTTTCATGTCGATTGGCTGACCCAATACGTTCATGATACGACCCAGTGTTGCTTTACCTACCGGGACTTCGATCGGGTGCTCAAGGTCTTTAACTTCCAGACCACGACGCAGACCGTCGGAAGAACCCATGGCGATGGTACGCACGATACCGCCGCCGAGCTGCTGCTGAACTTCCAGCACCAGGCTCTCGTTACCATTCTGTACCTCAAGCGCGTCGTACACGCGTGGTACGGCGTCCTGAGGGAACTCGACGTCCACCACGGCGCCGATTACCTGGACAATCTTTCCAGTAGCCATCTTGAATCCTCTACGTAATTCGTAAACCTGGTTAAACCGCGGCGGCCCCCGAGACGATCTCGGTGAGTTCCTGAGTAATGCTGGCCTGACGAGCTTTGTTGTAAACCAACTGCAGCTCTTTAATCAGGCTGCCGCCATTATCGGTCGCGGCTTTCATCGCCACCATTCGTGCGGCCTGCTCGCTGGCCAGGTTTTCTACAACGCCCTGATAAACCTGAGATTCAACGTAACGACGCAGCAGGGTATCCAGCAGCGGTTTCGGATCGGGTTCATACAGGTAATCCCAGGCTTTCTGCTTCAGCTCGTCATCTTCTGATGCCGGTAACGGCAGCATCTGCGTGAGCGTTGGAACCTGAGACATGGTGTTAATAAATTTGTTGCTGACAACGTACAGTCTGTCCAGACGGCCTTCATCGTAGGCCTGCAACATCACTTTAACCGGGCCGATCAGTTCGGACAGGGACGGGTTATCACCCATACCGGTCACCTGAGCGACAATATTGCCACCAACGGAGTTAAAGAAAGAGACGCCTTTAGAGCCAATCAGTGCCAGATCGCACTGAACGCCTTTATCGGACCATGCTTTCATATCCGCCAGCAGTTTTTTGAACAGGTTAATGTTCAAGCCGCCACACAGACCACGGTCAGTCGACACCACCAGGTAGCCCACGCGCTTAACGTCGCGTTCTTCCAGGTAAGGGTGCTTATATTCCAGATTACCGTTTGCAAGGTGACCAATCACTTTGCGCATGGTCTCTGCATAAGGACGGCTGGCCGCCATGCGATCCTGCGATTTACGCATTTTGGAAGCGGCGACCATCTCCATCGCTTTAGTGATCTTTTGCGTGTTCTGGACGCTTGCGATCTTACTACGTATCTCTTTTGCGCCGGCCATGAGCTTCTCCTCAATGCCAGGCGGCTTGCCCTGAGACAAGCCGCCGGACGATTACCAGGATTGGGTTGCTTTGAAGGAATCGAGGATAGCTTTCAGCTTGCCTTCGATTTCGTCGTTATAGCCACCGGTCTGGTTGATCTCTTGCATCAGCGGAGCGTGATCACGGTCGACGTAAGCCAGCAGAGCGGCTTCGAAGCTACCGATTTTCGCCAGTTCCACATCTTCGAGGTAACCGCGTTCAGCCGCGAACAGTACCAGGCCCTGCTGAGCAACAGACATTGGTGCGTACTGTTTCTGCTTCAGCAGCTCGGTCACTTTCTGACCGTGGCTCAGCTGTTTACGGGTTGCTTCGTCAAGATCGGATGCGAACTGAGAGAACGCAGCCAGTTCACGATACTGTGCCAGCGCGGTACGGATACCACCGGACAGTTTCTTGATGATCTTGGTCTGAGCAGCACCACCTACACGGGATACGGAGATACCCGGGTTAACCGCCGGACGAATACCGGAGTTAAACAGGTTGGTTTCCAGGAAGATCTGACCATCGGTAATGGAGATTACGTTGGTCGGAACGAACGCAGAAACGTCACCCGCCTGGGTTTCAATGATCGGCAACGCGGTCAGAGAACCTGTTTTACCCTTCACTTCACCTTTGGTGAAGTTCTCGACGTATTCCGCGTTAACGCGGGAAGCACGCTCCAGCAGACGAGAGTGGAGGTAGAATACGTCGCCAGGGAACGCTTCACGTCCTGGTGGACGACGGAGCAGCAGGGAAACCTGACGATAAGCAACAGCCTGTTTAGACAGGTCATCGTATACGATCAGCGCATCTTCACCGCGGTCACGGAAGTATTCGCCCATTGCGCAACCGGCGTATGGCGCCAGGTATTGCAGTGCAGCGGATTCAGAAGCGGTAGCCACAACAACGATGGTGTTAGCCAGCGCGCCGTGCTCTTCCAGTTTACGAACCACGTTAGAAATGGTGGACGCTTTCTGGCCGATAGCCACGTACACACATTTGATGCCGGAATCGCGCTGGTTGATGATGGCGTCGATTGCCATCGCAGTTTTACCGGTCTGACGGTCACCGATGATCAGTTCACGCTGACCACGACCGATTGGGATCATGGCGTCAACGGACTTATAACCAGTCTGCACTGGCTGATCAACGGACTGACGGTCGATAACGCCTGGTGCGATAACTTCGATTGGGGAGAAGCCATCGTGCTCAACCGGACCTTTACCGTCGATTGGCGCACCCAGGGTGTTAACAACGCGACCCAGCAGGCCACGGCCAACCGGCACTTCCAGAATACGGCCAGTACACTTAACCTTCATGCCTTCGGCGAGGTCAGCGTATGGACCCATCACAACTGCACCTACGGAGTCGCGCTCCAGGTTCAGTGCGATAGCGTAACGGTTACCCGGCAGGGAAATCATCTCACCCTGCATACAATCGGCCAGGCCGTGGATGCGGATAACACCGTCACTTACAGAAACAATAGTACCTTCGTTGTGAGCTTCACTCACAACACTGAACTGAGCAATGCGCTGCTTGATCAGTTCGCTGATTTCGGTGGAATTCAGTTGCATGCTCCAGTCCCCTTAAGACTGCAAGACGTCTGCAAGGCGCTCAAGACGGCCGCGTACGCTGCCATCAATGACCATATCACCCGAACGGATGATTACGCCTGCCATTACAGACTTATCGATTTTGCAATTCAGCTTAACTTTGCGTGACAGACGTTTTTCCATCGCGGCGGTGATTTTCGCAAGCTGTTCGTCACTCAGTTCAGTCGCGGAAGTCACTTCGACTTCTGCAGTTGCTTCACTAAGGGCACGTAAGTGCTCAAACTGCTCGAGAACATCCGGGAGCACACGGAGACGACCATTTTCTGCCATCACCTTAATCAGGTTCTGGCCGTTGGCATCCAGTTGCTCTCCGCACACGGCGATAAACGACGCGGCGAGGGTTTCAGGTGCTAACGCACCAGAAAGCAACTCGGCCATTTGTTCGTTTTTCGTCACCTCAGCGGCAAACGCCAGCATGTTCTGCCAGCGATCGACATTTTGGTGTTCGACAGCAAAGTCAAAAGCTGCTTTGGCGTAGGGGCGAGCTACCGTAACAAATTCAGACATCAGCCCCTCCCTCCTTACAGTTCAGCGACAAGTTTGTCCACGATGTCGCTGTTAGCAGCTTCATCCACGGAACGTTCGATGATCTTCTCGGCGCCAGCAACAGCCAGAATCGCAACCTGCTTACGCAGTTCTTCACGAGCACGTTTACGCTCAGCTTCAATTTCAGCCTGAGCCTGTGTCACGATCTTAGTACGTTCCTGTTCTGCTTCAGCTTTGGCTTCGTCCAGGATCTGAGAACGGCGCTTGTTAGCCTGTTCAATGATTACCTGAGCTTCAGCTTTCGCTTTTTTCAGCTGGTCTGTCGCGTTGGCCTGTGCAAGGTCCAAATCTTTCTTAGCGCGTTCTGCGGAAGCCAGACCGTCAGCAATTTCTTTCTGACGTTTTTCGATGGCAGCCATTAAAGGCGGCCATACATACTTCATGCAGAACCAGACAAAGAGAATAAACGCGATGGCCTGGCCGAGGATTGTTGCGTTCATGTTCACAGCACAATACCTCTTAAATTTCTGTGGCTTGGGGTTTTAAAACAACTACTACGCGACAGCAAACATCACGTACAGACCCAGACCTACAGCGATCATTGGGATTGCATCCACCAGACCCATAACGATAAAGAACTGAGTACGCAGCAGAGGAATCAGATCAGGTTGACGCGCTGCGCCTTCCAGGAATTTACCTCCGAGGATGCCGATACCGATCGCAGCACCGATAGCCGCCAGACCCATCATCACAGCGGCAGCCATGTACAGCAGATCCATATTCAGGTTTTCCATGACAGTCTCCAGTTTGTTTCAATTAAAACGTAGTAGTGTTGGTAAAAAATCAGTGCTCTTCAGACGCCATCGACAGATAGACGATCGTCAGAACCATGAAGATAAAGGCTTGCAGCGTAATGATCAGGATGTGGAAAATGGCCCACGGCACATTCAGAATCCACTGTGACCACCACGGCAGAAGACCCGCGATCAGAATGAAAATCAGCTCACCCGCATACATGTTGCCGAACAGTCGCAGACCCAGTGAAACAGGTTTGGACAGCAGGCTAACGCCTTCCAGGATCAGGTTGACCGGAATAAACGCCCAGTGGTTGAACGGCTGCAAGGTAAGCTCTTTCACAAAGCCGCTTACGCCTTTCATTTTGATGCTGTAGAAAAGAATCAGGATAAACACGCCCAGCGCCATCGACAGGGTGATGTTCACGTCCGCAGACGGTACAACACGCAGCGCAGGCAGGCCGAAGATGTGCTCGCCGATGAACGGCAGCAGGTCAATTGGCAGCAGGTCCATCAGGTTCATCAGGAAGACCCAAACGAACACGGTCAGGGCCAGCGGAGCAATCAGCTTGCTCTTACCATGGTACATGTCTTTCACGCTGCCATGGACGAAGCCGATGATCATCTCAACGAACGTCTGGAATTTCCCTGGAACACCGCTGGTCGCCTTTTTAGCAACGCTGCGGAACATGGCCAGGAACAGAAGACCCAAAACCACCGAGAAGAACATGGAGTCGATGTTGATCGTCCAGAAGGTGGCCGGGGGGTTATGTGGATCCACCAGCGAGAATGTACGCAGGTCCAGCTGAAGGTTATTCAGATGGTGACCTATGTAATCCTGCGGCGTCATATTTTCTGAAGCCATGATGCCTTTTACCCTTTGTTATTGATTACAGCTGGAGCCAGAACTTGTACCACCAGCACCAAAACCCACGTTGCTATCAGCGGCATGAATACCACTTTCAAAACCGCCAGCGCCATCACCAGTAGAGCAAAGGTCAGCAACACCTTACACACTTCGCCGAGAGCGAAGGACCAGGCCACGCGGCCTTTGGCGGGTGTATGCGCCTGATGACGCCAGGCAAAAATCATAAACAACACGTTTGGCAGCACAACCGCCAAACCTCCGCACACGGCGGAGATGCCCCAGAAGGGGTCTTTGAGGCTAAACAGCAGTCCACTTGCTATCACAGCCAGAAACTGAATGAACAGAAGCTTACGAGCAACGTTTCTACTCAAGAGCGACACAGACATCACGTTTTTACTCCTGCTCCCTTCGAGGTATGCCGCGTGTCGTATAAAACGTCCTTTAAGGCTCAGAGTCAAGCATCAAAAAGCGGACAAATTATACGGTGCGTACCCGTGATTTCAAACATTAAGTAGCGAAAAGGTGAATAAATGTTTAAATATTTTTCCCCGCCGCTATTTTTTAACTTTCGTAGAAAGCATCGACCTTCGAGCAAAACTGCAAACAGCGCGAAAACGTTGACTACAAAGCGTGCACGAGATCACAAAACACACATTTGCGATAAGGTTGTATTTATCAAACTCGTAAATCGCTTAATTTCATCTTTCTGAAAATAAAGATAAAATGTCGCAACTATTTTCAAAACAGCCCCGTATACAATAAAAACCTTTTATTGACATTCTTAATAAATATTTAACATTGCATTCTGGTTGCTGCTTTCCACTTTTAGCAGGCTGATATTTTCGTGGTTGATTATCTTCAGGGTGAACAATGGTGAGGAAGTTAACCATTAGAAAACCCTTAGTAAAAACACGGTTAAATTCTCTCCGGCGAAATCCGTTGTGTTGTGCTGTTTTTTAACACTGACAGAACAGCACAAATTCCACATTTTTTATTAATTTTTTAAAAATTGTTTGGCTTAATTATCACCAGATGACGTTCGCCTTCGAGCTGAGGAATCTGTAATTTCTCAATGGACTCGACGGCAAAACCGTCCGGAAGCTGTTCAATTTCATCGCCGGGCAACTGCCCTTTCAGCGCATAAAAACGGCCATTCTCTGCCGGTAAGTGCTTACACCAGCTCACCATGTCATTAAGCGAAGCAAACGCACGGCTGATAACCCCGTCGAACGGTGGCTCTGCCGGAAACTCCTCTACCCTGCTTTGCACAGGCGTGATGTTCTCAAGCTTCAGCTCATGCTGTACCTGGCGCAAAAAACGCACGCGCTTGCCAAGGCTATCCAGCAGCGTGAAATGGCTTTCCGGGCGGACAATTGACAGGGGAATACCCGGCAGGCCAGGACCCGTGCCCACATCGATAAAGCGCTCACCGTTCAGGTACGGCGCAACCACAATGCTATCGAGAATATGGCGAATCAGCATCTCGTTGGGGTCGCGTACGGAGGTGAGGTTGTACGCTTTATTCCATTTGTTCAGCATATCGACATAGGCCACCAGCTGATTTTTCTGGTGATCGGTGAGCGAAATACCTGCCTGATCCAGCAGACGAGAGAGTTTATTGAGCACGGTGAATACCTGTTGAGAGACTTAAGTGGCGGGTGGCGCTTCGCTAACCCGCCCTACGGAGTTCTGTAGGCCCGGTAAGCGCAGCGCCACCGGGCGAATTACACATATTACGCGCTGCGGCGCAGCATGCCCTGCTTTTTCAGCCACACCAGCAGAATCGAAATCGCTGCTGGGGTAACGCCGGAGATACGTGAAGCCTGGCCGATCGACACCGGTTTGTGATCGTTCAGCTTGGCGATCACTTCGTTGGAAAGGCCCGTTACCTGACGGTAGTCCAGCATTTCCGGCAGCAGCGTGTTTTCGTTGCGCTGCTGTTTTTCGATCTCATCCTGCTGACGCGCGATGTAACCTTCGTACTTCACCTGAATTTCGACCTGTTCAGCGGCTTCCGCGTCTTCAAGACCCGGGGCGAACGCGGTGAGTTTCACCAGATTCTCATAGGTCACTTCCGGACGACGCAGCAGATCTTCACCGCTGGCTTCACGCGACAGTGGCGCAGTTAAGTGAGCGTTCACTTCGGCAGCGGTTTCCGCCTGTGGATTCACCCAGGTGGTTTTCAGGCGCTGACGCTCCTGTTCAATGCGTTCCAGCTTCTCGTTGAAGCGCGCCCAGCGTTCGTCGTCCACCAGACCCAGTTCGCGGCCCATCTCGGTCAGGCGCAGGTCGGCGTTGTCTTCGCGCAGCATCAGGCGATATTCCGCGCGAGAGGTAAACATACGGTACGGTTCTTTGGTGCCCAGGGTACAGAGATCGTCAACCAGCACGCCCAGATAGGCCTGAGAACGCGATGGCGCCCAGCCCTCTTTCTCGGCAGAGAAGCGGGCAGCGTTCAGACCGGCAAGCAGACCCTGCGCTGCGGCTTCTTCGTAGCCAGTGGTGCCGTTAATCTGGCCAGCGAAGAACAGACCGTGGATGAACTTGCTCTCCAGCGTCGGCTTCAGGTCACGCGGGTCGAAGAAATCGTACTCAATAGCGTAGCCAGGGCGAACGATTTTCGCATTCTCCATCCCCTGCATTGAGCGAACAATTTGCATCTGCACGTCAAACGGCAGGCTGGTGGAGATGCCGTTCGGATAAATTTCGTTCGAGGTCAGCCCTTCCGGCTCGAGGAAGATCTGGTGCTGGTTACGATCGGCAAAGCGCATCACTTTGTCTTCGATCGACGGGCAGTAGCGTGGGCCGATCCCTTCGATCACGCCAGCGTACATTGGGCTGCGATCGAGGTTATTGCGGATCACGTCATGGGTTTTTTCGTTGGTATGCGTGATGTAGCACGGTACCTGCTGCGGATGTTGCGCAGCGTTGCCCATGAACGAGAAGACCGGCATTGGGTTATCACCGTGCTGTTGGGCCAGCACGCTGAAATCAATGGTGCGCGCATCAATACGCGGCGGTGTACCGGTTTTCAGACGGCTGACGCGCAGCGGCAGTTCACGCAGGCGACGAGACAGCGGAATAGACGGCGGATCGCCAGCACGGCCACCGCTGTAGTTATCCAGACCGATATGAATTTTGCCGTCCAGGAATGTACCCACGGTCAGCACCACCGCTTTCGCGCGGAATTTGAGCCCCATCTGGGTGACTGCGCCGACAACGCGATCGTTTTCAACGATGAGATCTTCAACCGCCTGCTGGAAGATCATCAAGTTTGGCTGGTTCTCTAGCGCAGTGCGCACGGCCTGGCGGTAAAGCACGCGGTCTGCCTGCGCACGGGTGGCGCGGACTGCGGGGCCTTTACTTGCGTTTAGTATCCTAAACTGGATACCTGCATGATCGATCGCTTTCGCCATCAGGCCGCCAAGTGCATCCACTTCTTTTACCAGGTGTCCTTTCCCAATGCCGCCAATCGCCGGATTACAGGACATTTGTCCCAGCGTGTCGATATTGTGTGTCAAAAGCAGGGTCTGCTGACCCATTCGCGCTGCGGCCATTGCGGCCTCAGTGCCTGCGTGACCCCCGCCAATGATGATGACGTCAAAAGGATCCTGATAAAACATGGTGGTCTGCCTCGCGTAAAGCGGTATGAAAATGGATTGAAGCCCGGGCCGTGGATTCTACTCAACTTTAGTCTTTCGAGAAAGCACTGGGATCCTGGGCTATTAAAAAGAAGATCTTTTTATTTAGAGATCTGTTCTATTGTGATCTCTTATTAGGATCGCGGACCTGTGTGGATAAGTCCGATCCCATGAATAAGATCATGCAGTTAGGAAGGATCGTTTGCTGTTAATGATCGGTGATCCTGGACCGTATAAGCTGGGATCAGATCGCCGCTTTATACACAGGTCAAAAACTAAACTCGCGTTGTTCTTTGGATAACTACGGGTTAATACGAGCTTTTAACCAGAGTTATCCACATCTGATCGCGCGATCTTTAATCGTTTTTGAGTAAATTTTTCCATTCCGCGAGCCAGATCTCAGCTGGATCCTCCGGAATATCATGATCGAGGATGTTGATCTTGAGCGTTTCACCCAGCTGTTTTGCCCCGCAAGCGGTAACAGCGGCTTCAACTTTCTCTATTGCCCCGCAAAAGGTGTCATATTCACGACTGCCGATCCCCACCGCGCCAAAACGGACGTTTGACAGGTCGGGCTGCTGTTCCAGCAGTTCGTCATATAAAGGTTGCAGGTTATCCGGCAGATCGCCCGCGCCGTGCGTGGAAGTGATCAGCAGCCAGACCCCGTCAGCCGGGAGATCTTCAAGCAGCGGCCCGTGCAGCGTTTGTGTAGAAAAGCCTGCATCTTCCAGCTTCTCGGCCAGATGTTCCGCTACATATTCCGCACCGCCAAGAGTGCTGCCGCTGATAAGGGTAATGTCCGCCATTGATCGCTCGCTCAGATAAGGAGGGGATCATTGTACGCTGTGAACGAGCTGGGATCTACCTGTGGAAAATGTGGGAATGAATTTGCCCGATCACGGGCGGATGGTACGCATGATCGGGTTTTGCAGGGAGATCAGGGTTTCGGTGGACTGAATTTCATCGATTGTTTGGATCTTGTTGATAAGTACCTGCTGGAGGGCATCGATGGATCGGCACATCACCTTTATAAAGATGCTGTAGTGCCCGGTGGTGTAGTACGCCTCGGTGACTTCATCGAGCGCGTTCAGCTTCGCCAGTGCGGAGGGGTAGTCTTTTGCGCTTTTAAGAATGATGCCGATGAAGCAGCAAACGTCGTAACCCAGCTGTTTCGGGCTGACGTCAATGCGCGCGCCGGTAATGATCCCTGCCTGCTTCATTTTCTCTACGCGAACGTGAATTGTCCCGGGGCTGACGCCAAACTGTTTCGCCAGTTCGGCATAGGCGGTACGGGCATTTGCCATTAAGGCCTCCAGAATGCCGCGGTCCAGATTGTCGATCTGATAATTTTCCATAGCTTTTTCTTATGAAGATTAATGAATACGTCTATTCTAGCGTCTTATTTTAACGAATCAAAAGTTAAGGAGGCTTTTTGTTAGTGGGTTATTGAATTAACTGCCAGTTCTGTTGCTTAATCATTACCAACAGGACGCAGGAGTATAAATAATGAAAACCGCTTACATCGCAAAACAACGCCAGATCAGTTTCGTAAAATCCCATTTTTCCCGCCAGCTGGAAGAGAAGCTTGGTCTTATTGAAGTTCAGGCGCCGATCCTTAGCCGCGTGGGTGACGGGACGCAGGATAACCTGTCTGGATGCGAAAAAGCGGTACAGGTGAAAGTGAAAACACTGCCAGACGCACAGTTCGAAGTGGTTCATTCACTGGCGAAGTGGAAGCGTCAAACCCTGGGACAACACGACTTCAGCGCGGGCGAAGGGCTTTACACGCACATGAAAGCCCTTCGCCCCGATGAAGACCGTCTTTCCCCCATTCACTCTGTCTACGTTGACCAGTGGGACTGGGAGCGCGTAATGGGTGATGGCGAGCGCCACGTCGGCACGCTGAAATCCACCGTTGAGGCGATCTACGCCGGGATCAAAGCGACCGAAGCGGCCGTGAGCAAAGAGTTTGGCCTGGTACCGTTCCTGCCGGATACGATCCACTTTGTCCACAGCCAGGAACTGCTGAGCCGCTTCCCGGATCTGGATGCCAAAGGCCGCGAGCGGGCGATCGCCAAAGAGCTGGGCGCGGTTTTCCTGATTGGCATCGGCGGCAAATTGTCTGATGGCAAACGTCATGACGTGCGTGCGCCGGATTATGATGACTGGAGCACTGCGGGTGAGGGTGAATTTGCCGGGCTGAACGGCGATATTCTGGTGTGGAACCCGGTTCTGGAAGATGCGTTTGAGCTCTCTTCCATGGGGATCCGCGTGGATGCTGAGGCGCTGAAGCGCCAGCTGGCGGTGACCGGTGATGAAGATCGTCTGAAGCTGGAGTGGCACCAGGCGCTGCTGCGCGGTGAAATGCCGCAGACCATCGGCGGCGGCATCGGCCAGTCCCGTCTGACCATGCTGTTGCTGCAGCTGTCCCATATCGGTCAGGTGCAGTGTGGCGTCTGGCCGCAGCAGGTTCGTGAAAGCGTCGGCTCGCTTCTTTAATTAACGCCGCCAGCGTCTGAGCAGACGGCTACGCAACCCGGTATCAAAGCGCCAGATATGATCGAAAATGCGCATGATGCCGGGTTTTCCATGTGCGGACATCGCGACGGCATGGAAACGGTGCTGATGCACCCGCTGCAGCTCCTTCACTTTATTTACCACATCATCCGGCAGCCGCTGGGCAATAAAATCGGAAATCACCACCGCGTCAGCGTCGTACCAGTCGCCGCCCTGCATCCGTTCAACGATGCTGCGAAAACAGCTGGCGAGATCGGTGCCGCCGCGAAAACGCTGGCTTAAAAAGCGGATGGCCTGCTCAATACCCTGCTGGTTCGTCAGCTCATAGCCCACGACTTCGCTGGAAAAGAGCATGATAAAGCAGCGACGGCGGTCAGCGAGCGCCACGCGCATCAGCGCCAGACAAAATGCCTTCGCGCACTGCTCGTTAAAGCCGCCCATTGAGCCGGACGTATCCACACAAACAATGAATGGCCCGCGCGGCTGTTCATCAAAATCCTGATGGACTACCGGGCGCTGGCTGAGCTTTTCGCGCCAGGCTTCACCGTGCAGCCGGTAGGTGAGAAGCTGCTTTTCCACCAGCCGACGGTAAAACTCATACTCCAGTTCGGTCATTCCCAGCGTACTTAGCTCCGTAGGCAGCAGCCTGAGGATGTCGTCGCTTTGCTGAAGCCCGTCGACCTGTTCCGGCACGGTAGCCGGTTCGCGTACCAGGGTGCGGAAGGTTTCCATCGGGGCATCTTTCTTTGGGACTGACCTGGCCTCTCGCGAGCGGCCCAGCTGTTCAGCAAGCTTCATCAGCTCAGGCTGCTGGGCAAGAAAGTCGCCGTACTTCACGATCAACTGATAATCCCCACGCCGCAGCTGCCCGGCGCTCATATCCCAGAGGCGGCCGGCGGCGTTTTCATTTTCTACCAGCACCTCTTCCAGTTGCCCGCTCAACGTCATGCGTTCCTGAACTTCACTGAGCAGCTGTTCCCGCTCTTCATCCAGCAACTGCTGGTTCAGCGTCGTGGTCTGGACAATAAGGCTCAGCCGCCAGCGCTGTAAAAAGAGGGTGTGAAGCGCCGGAGTCATGGTGGCATTTTCCGTGACCAGCGCGCGCGCCTGGCTGGCAAATGGAGAATGGACTTTATCGAGCAAGGTCAGGGTTTGCGGAATCTGGACGATAAACTGCGGCGTCGATAGCCGCTGACACTGCTGATAGGCCGCGACTTCCTCGGTCAGTTCGGGCGGGACTTCTGTCTCTTTAAATCGCTGCCGCAGGTTGTCGCGCCAGCGAGGGAGATCGTCGGTCATCGCCTTTTTGAGCTTTGGGAATTTTTCAAAGAAGGCCGCCAGCTGCGGCGATGCCAGAAGGGTAATCACCACCTCCTCGATCAACCCTTCCTCGCTGACGGCCAGCATCATATTGAGCGTGTCCAGCGTTAGCATTGACGCGCCTGTTTGATCTGCGCGCTGACGTCCTGCAGGCTGGCTTCAATGCGACCTAGCCAGTCGCTATGGATAAAGAGACATTTTTGCTGCTCGCTGAAGCGGGTGTGCTGCTGATGCCATTCGGTATCCAGTGCATCCAGCTGCTGTTTAATCTCTTCCGGCACGCTGTCCGTGGCGGTGCCGGGAAGCGCAAGACGCGATCCCTGCAGACTGACGTCGCGGATCACCAGATGCTGGCTGCTGTCCACTTCCATATTCAGCGGCTGCGCGAAACCGATGCCGTTGAGCTTGCCGCGGATCTCACCGCCTTTATCCAGCCACTGCGCCAGCGGCTCGCGCTCAATCGTAATGTGCACCACCTGCATATCATGCAGCTTGAGTGGCTGCTGGAGCAGCAGTGTCAGCGTCGTGCCGGTCAGATCGGTGGGTAGCTCGTAATGCGGTTTGCGGGCGAACATGCCGCCCAGGCGACTCACTTTCAGCGCGGTTTTATCGCTTTGCTGCTGCTGGAGCTGAATGCGCCGTTGGGCAATTGCCCCCAGCTGATTGAGCATCGCCTGCTGTCCCCAGGCGTGTCCGGTCATCAAAACGTCCAGCTGCTGCTGCATTAGATTCATGCCTTCAGCATCGTGCCAGAGGCAGTCTTTCAGCAGGATCAGATCGATTGGTGCGACGGCATCACGGCCACTGAACAGGGCGCTGGCCTGAAGCAGACGAATCGCTTTTTTCCATCGACGGTCAGAGACATACGGGGCGGAAGGCAATAAATCAAGCTGCTGGCGCAGCATGAAGATCAGCTCAAAAACGGCGTCGGGCAGTTTAATTTTGCCGATCTCGTCCTGCCACTGATGGTACTCCTCGTCCGTCACCTGCAGTGACGGCGCCACCGGGTTTTCGTTCTCATCCTGCTGGCTCACCAGCATGGAGCGGAAGTTGGATTTGTCCTGCACTTTATCGAGCCACAGGCGGATCAGCATACGGTCATACAGCGCTTCCAGACTGCTGTCGGCTTCGGGCAGTTCGTTTGACGCGGCCACCAGCAGGCGCATGGGGATTTTCTCTTCACTGGCCCCGTTGCGGAACCGACGTTCGTTAATCGCCGTCAGCAGGGTATTCAGAATGGCCGGACCGGCTTTCCAGATCTCATCAAGAAAGACGATTTCCGCTTCCGGAAGATAGCCCGCCGTCAGACGTTCATAGCGCCCTTCATCTTTCAGCGCCTGAATAGAAAGCGGACCGAAAACTTCTTCGGGGGTGGAGAAGCGCGTCATTAAATATTCAAATGCGCGGGCGTTCTGGAAAGCGAACTTGAGGCGGCGTGCGATCAGACTCTTGGCAATGCCCGGCGGTCCCAGCAGAAACACGCTTTCACCGCTCAACGCTGCCAGCAGGCAAAGGCGAATGGCGTGGCTACGCTCGTAAAGGCCTTTCTCCAGCGCGCTGCTGAGGCGGGAAATTCTTTCTGCTAATAAATGTGAGTGAGCCATAATAGTTTTGCATCCTTTCGCCGTCGTGGCGGCTAATTGAAGCGAGTATAGACGTTTCAGTCAGGGCTGGTAATAGGCTGAAGTGCGGCGCAATTTTCTTTGCGCTACATTAATGCGGTTGCATTTAGGGGTACGATTTTGCAATGAATCGTGCATACTGTGCGCTTTTTGTGGACCAAGGGATCAGGAACACATTTGTTATTTAAACGAAAAGACTAGTCTATGAGCACTGATAATAAGCAATCATTACCCGCAATTACGCTTGCGGCGATCGGGGTTGTCTACGGTGATATCGGCACCAGCCCGCTTTATACGCTTCGTGAATGTTTGTCCGGCCAGTTTGGCTTTGGAGTTGAGCGCGATGCCGTATTTGGCTTCCTGTCCCTCATCTTCTGGCTGCTTATCCTGGTCGTTTCCGTTAAATATCTCTCCTTCGTTATGCGCGCTGATAACGCGGGTGAAGGCGGTATCCTGACCCTGATGTCCCTTGCAGGGCGCAATACCTCGGCCAGAATGACGTCTGTGCTGGTGATTATCGGCCTGATAGGCGGCAGCTTCTTCTACGGGGAAGTGGTTATAACGCCAGCTATCTCTGTGCTCTCGGCGATTGAAGGGCTGGAAATTATTGCCCCGAAGCTTGATACCTGGGTTGTCCCGCTGGCAATCATCGTTCTGACGCTGCTATTTATGATCCAGAAGCATGGTACCGGGCTGGTGGGGAAACTGTTTGCGCCGATTATGCTGGCCTGGTTCCTGATCCTGGCCGCGCTCGGTTTGCGTAGCATCATCGCTAACCCGGAAGTCCTTCAGGCGCTGAACCCATACTGGGCAGTGCATTTCTTCCTGGAATACAAAGTGGTTTCCTTCGTGGCGCTGGGTGCGGTCGTGCTTTCCATCACCGGCGTTGAGGCGTTGTATGCCGATATGGGGCACTTCGGGAAGCTGCCTATCCGCGTGGCCTGGTTTATGGTTGTGCTGCCGTCGCTGGTACTGAATTACTTCGGCCAGGGCGCGCTGTTACTCAAAAACCCGGAGGCAATTAAGAACCCGTTCTTCCTGCTGGCACCTGACTGGGCGCTGGTGCCTATGCTGATCCTCGCTACGCTGGCGACGGTTATTGCGTCTCAGGCGGTGATTTCCGGCGTCTTCTCTCTGACGCGCCAGGCCGTGCGTCTGGGGTATCTCTCGCCAATGCGCATTATCCATACTTCAGAAATGGAGTCGGGTCAGATTTACATCCCGTTCGTTAACTGGCTGCTCTACTTTGCTGTTGTGATTGTGATCGTCAGCTTCGAGCACTCCAGTAATCTGGCGGCAGCCTATGGTATTGCCGTGACCGGTACGATGGTGCTGACGTCGCTTCTCTCCACCACGGTGGCGTACCGCAACTGGCACTGGAATAAATTCCTCGTGGCGATGATTCTGGTCGGCTTCCTGTGCATCGACGTACCGCTGTTCTCCGCGAACCTCGACAAAATTGTCTCCGGCGGCTGGCTGCCGCTGACGCTGGGCCTGTTGATGTTCATTGTGATGACCACATGGAAGAGCGAGCGCTTCCGTCTGCTGCGCCGCATGCATGAGCACGGGAATTCTCTGGAGGCGATGATCGCATCGCTGGAGAAATCCCCGCCGGTGCGCGTGCCGGGTACCGCGGTTTATATGTCTCGCGCCCTGAACGTGATCCCGTTTGCGCTGATGCATAACCTTAAGCACAACAAGGTGCTGCACGAGCGCGTGATCCTGCTGACGCTGCGTACAGAAGATGCGCCGTATGTTCACAACGTGCGTCGCGTGCAGATCGAGCAGCTATCGCCAACCTTCTGGCGCGTGGTGGCAAGCTACGGCTGGCGCGAAACGCCGAACGTGGAAGAGGTGTTCCACCGCTGCGGTCTGGAAGGGTTAAGCTGCCGGATGATGGAGACGTCATTCTTTATGTCGCACGAGTCGCTGATCATCGGCAAGCGTCCGTGGTACCTGCGCCTGCGCGGCAAGCTGTACCTCATTCTGCAACGTAACGCCCTGCGCGCGCCTGACCAGTTTGAGATCCCGCCTAACCGCGTGATTGAGCTGGGGACGCAGGTTGAGATTTAAGTCTTTGTGCGGCCTGATGCCCTCACCCCGACCCTCTCCCTGTGGGAGAGGGCGCAAACATAAAAAACGGTAACCTTGGGGTTACCGTTTTGCATTTACCTCCACTCCATTTCACTTAGCGAAACGTTTCGACGTTGATCACAAATCCGTTACGTCATGGTGGTTTTCTGAACACTCTTGCGTCTACACTCTTTGTAGCGAAACGTTTCGCTAGTGGAGCAAGAAAATGAAGAAAGGCACGGTTCTCAACTCAGAAATCTCATCGGTTATTTCCCGTCTTGGGCATACCGATACGCTGGTAGTTTGCGATGCAGGCTTACCGGTTCCGCGCAGCACAACCCGTATTGATATGGCGTTAACGCAGGGTGTCCCTTCGTTTATGCAGGTACTGGAAGTCGTGACGGCGGAGATGCAGGTTGAGGCAGCCATTCTCGCGGCGGAAATCAAACAACATAATCCGCAACTCCACGAAACGTTGCTCAGCCATATTGAGCAACTGCAACAACACCAGGGAAACACCATAGAAATTCGTTACACAACGCACGAACAGTTCAAACAACAAACCGCAGACAGTCAGGCGGTGATTCGCAGCGGGGAGTGTTCCCCGTATGCGAATATCATTCTCTGTGCTGGCGTCACCTTCTGAGGCCATCATGGACGCATTACTGCAACTCAAAGGGATCGATAAATCGTTCCCGGGCGTAAAAGCCCTCTCCGGTGCGGCGCTGAACGTCTATCCAGGACGCGTGATGGCGCTGGTGGGCGAAAACGGTGCCGGCAAATCCACCATGATGAAAGTGCTGACCGGTATCTACCAACGCGATGCCGGTTCGCTCTTATGGCTGGGTAAAGAGACCACCTTTAACGGCCCGAAATCCTCTCAGGAAGCGGGTATCGGCATTATCCACCAGGAGCTGAACCTCATCCCGCAGCTCACCATTGCCGAGAATATCTTCCTCGGCCGCGAGTTTGTGAACCGGTTCGGTAAAATCGACTGGAAAACCATGTACGCCGAAGCGGACAAGCTGCTGGCGAAGCTGAACCTGCGCTTTAAGAGTGACCGCCTGGTGGGCGATCTCTCCATCGGCGATCAGCAGATGGTGGAAATTGCGAAGGTGCTGAGCTTTGAATCGAAGGTCATCATTATGGATGAACCGACCGACGCCCTGACCGATACCGAAACCGAATCCCTGTTCCGCGTTATCCGCGAGCTGAAATCGCAGGGGCGCGGGATTGTCTATATCTCCCACCGTATGAAAGAGATTTTCGAGATCTGCGATGACGTTACCGTCTTCCGCGACGGGCAGTTTATTGCCGAGCGCGAAGTGGCGACGCTGACCGAAGATACGCTTATCGAAATGATGGTGGGACGTAAGCTCGAAGATCAGTATCCGCATCTGGACAAAGCGCCGGGTGAGATCCGCCTGAAGGTGGACAACCTCTGCGGTCCGGGTGTGAATGATGTGACCTTTACCCTGCGTCAGGGCGAGATCCTGGGTGTGGCGGGCCTGATGGGCGCGGGCCGTACCGAGTTGATGAAAGTACTCTACGGCGCACTGCCGCGCACGAGCGGTTACGTCACCCTTGATGGTCATGAAGTGGTGACCCGCTCGCCGCAGGACGGCTTGGCGAACGGCATCGTCTATATCTCTGAAGACCGTAAGCGCGACGGCTTAGTGCTGGGCATGTCGGTAAAAGAGAACATGTCCCTGACCGCGCTGCGCTATTTCAGCCATAGCGGCGGTAGCCTGAAGCATAAAGACGAACAGCAGGCGGTCAGCGATTTTATCCGTCTCTTTAACGTCAAAACCCCGTCAATGGAGCAGGCGATTGGCCTGTTGTCCGGCGGGAATCAGCAGAAAGTGGCGATTGCCCGCGGGCTGATGACGCGCCCGAAAGTGCTGATCCTCGATGAGCCAACCCGCGGCGTAGACGTGGGCGCGAAGAAAGAGATCTATCAGCTGATTAACCAGTTTAAGGCCGACGGTCTGAGCATCATTCTGGTCTCTTCCGAGATGCCAGAGGTATTAGGCATGAGCGATCGCATTATCGTCATGCATGAAGGGCATCTCGGCGGTGAATTCACTCGCGAGCAGGCCACCCAGGAAGTTCTGATGGCTGCCGCTGTGGGCAAGCTTAATCGCGTGAATCAGGAGTAAGAAGATGACTACCCAGGCTGTTTCTGGTCGCCGCTATTTCACAAAGGCATGGCTGATGGAACAAAAATCGCTGATTGCCCTGCTGGTGTTGATCGCGATTGTGTCGACTATGAGCCCGAATTTCTTCACCGTGAATAACCTGTTCAACATTCTGCAGCAGACGTCGGTGAATGCCATTATGGCGGTCGGCATGACGCTGGTGATTTTGACCTCGGGTATCGATCTGTCCGTCGGTTCCCTGCTGGCGCTCACCGGTGCGATCGCCGCTTCGATTGTTGGCATTGAAGTCAACGCGCTGGTGGCCGTTGCCGCTGCGCTGGCCGCTGGCGCGGCGATTGGTGCCGTAACCGGCGTGATTGTGGCAAAAGGCCGCGTTCAGGCGTTCATCGCCACGCTGGTGATGATGCTGCTGCTGCGCGGTGTGACCATGGTTTACACCAACGGCAGCCCGGTTAATACCGGCTTCACCGATAACGCGGATCTGTTTGGCTGGTTCGGTATCGGTCGCCCGCTGGGGGTTCCGACGCCGGTCTGGATCATGGCTATCGTCTTCCTGGCGGCGTGGTACATGCTGCACCACACTCGTCTGGGCCGTTATATCTACGCGCTGGGCGGTAACGAAGCGGCAACGCGCCTGTCCGGTATCAGCGTCAATAAAGTCAAAATTATCGTTTACTCCCTGTGCGGCCTGCTGGCGTCGCTGGCGGGCATCATTGAAGTGGCGCGTCTCTCCTCTGCGCAGCCAACGGCAGGTACGGGTTATGAGCTGGATGCCATTGCGGCAGTGGTTCTGGGCGGTACGAGTCTTGCGGGCGGTAAAGGTCGCATTGTTGGGACATTGATCGGCGCACTGATTCTTGGTTTCCTGAATAATGGTTTGAATTTGTTAGGTGTTTCCTCCTATTACCAGATGATCGTTAAGGCAGTGGTGATTTTGCTGGCGGTCCTGGTAGACAACAAAAAACAGTAACTGACGACACTACAGGACATCTTAGATATGAACATGAAAAAACTGGCTACCCTGGTTTCTGCTGTCGCGCTGAGCGCAACCGTAAGTGCTAACGCCATGGCGAAAGATACCATCGCGCTGGTTGTCTCTACCCTGAACAACCCGTTCTTCGTCTCCCTGAAGGATGGTGCGCAGAAAGAAGCGGATAAGCTGGGCTACAACCTGGTGGTGCTGGATTCTCAGAACAACCCGGCGAAAGAGCTGGCGAACGTTCAGGACCTGACCGTGCGTGGTACTAAAATTCTGCTGATCAACCCAACCGATTCCGATGCAGTAGGTAACGCCGTTAAAATGGCAAACCAGGCGAAGATCCCGGTAATCACCCTGGACCGTCAGGCAACGAAGGGCGAAGTAGTGAGTCACATTGCGTCTGATAACGTGCTGGGCGGCAAAATCGCGGGTGACTACATTGCGAAGAAAGCCGGTGAAGGCGCGAAAGTTATCGAACTGCAGGGCATTGCCGGGACTTCCGCAGCGCGTGAGCGTGGTGAAGGCTTCCAGCAGGCTGTGGCTGCGCACAAATTTAACGTGCTGGCAAGCCAGCCGGCAGACTTCGACCGTACTAAGGGTCTGAACGTTATGCAGAACCTGCTGACCGCGCATCCTGACGTGCAGGCGGTATTCGCCCAGAACGACGAAATGGCGCTCGGCGCGCTGCGTGCCCTGCAGACCGCAGGTAAATCTGATGTGATGGTTGTCGGATTTGACGGTACGCCGGATGGTGAAAAAGCAGTAAATGATGGCAAACTGGCGGCGACCATCGCTCAGCTGCCTGAGCAGATTGGCGCGACTGGCGTTGAAACTGCCGACAAAGTGCTGAAGGGCGAAAAAGTTCAGGCCAAATACCCGGTTGACCTGAAGCTGGTCATCAAGCAGTAAAAGGCGAATCAGGCAGTCGCTGGCTGCCTGAGGGACACCAATAAAGAAAAGTGTGGCATACGCCACCGGGTAATACCGGTGGCGCTCTCAGATGGACAACCCAACCATGAAAACCGCAGGCAACCTCGTCGTCCTTGGCAGTATCAATGCCGATCACATTCTTAACCTTGAATCGTTCCCTACGCCGGGCGAAACCGTCACCGGTAATCAGTATCAGGTGGCGTTTGGCGGTAAAGGCGCAAATCAGGCCGTCGCTGCCGGACGCAGCGGAGCGAATATTGCGTTTATCGCCTGCACGGGTGATGACGATACGGGCGAGCGCGTTCGCAAACAGCTGGTCAGCGATCGTATTGATATCGCGCCGGTCAGCGTAGTTGCAGGGGAATCTACCGGCGTGGCGCTGATTTTCGTCAACGCGGAAGGTGAGAATGTTATCGGTATTCATGCGGGGGCTAATGCTGCGTTAACGACAGAACGCGTCGACGCGCAGCGCGGGATCATTGCCAGAGCGGAAGCCCTGCTGATGCAGCTGGAATCTCCGGTTGAAAGCGTGCTGGCTGCCGCGAAAATTGCGCATGAAAATCATACCACTGTAGTACTTAACCCGGCCCCAGCCCGTGTATTATCAGACGAGCTGCTGGTGCTGGTGGACATCATCACGCCAAACGAAACCGAAGCGGAAAAGCTGACGGGCATTCGTGTTGAGAATGACGACGATGCAGCGCGTGCGGCAAAAGCGCTGCACGATAAAGGTATCGGCACCGTTATTATTACCCTCGGCAGCCGCGGCGTGTGGGCAAGCGTAAACTGCGAAGGTCGTCGCGTGCCGGGCTTTAAGGTGAAAGCCATTGATACCATCGCAGCGGGAGATACCTTTAACGGTGCGCTGGTGACGGCGCTGCTGGAAGGAAAAGCGATGGATGATGCCATCCGCTTTGCGCATGCGGCTGCGGCTATCGCGGTGACGCGCAAAGGCGCACAGCCTTCCGTTCCGTGGCGTAAAGAGATCGATGAATTCTTAAGTCAGCAGGGGTAACGCTTGGCTACGATGAAAGATGTCGCCCGCATGGCGGGCGTTTCTACTTCGACCGTCTCTCACGTTATTAATAACGATCGTTTCGTCAGCGAGGCGATTCGGGAGAAAGTCGAAGCCGCAGTAAAAGATCTCAACTATGCGCCGTCGGCGCTGGCGCGCAGTCTCAAGCTCAACCAGACGCGCACCATCGGCATGCTGATCACGGCCAGTACGAACCCTTTCTATTCTGAACTGGTGCGCGGCGTGGAGCGCAGCTGCTTCGAGCGTGGCTACAGCCTGGTGCTGTGCAATACCGAAGGCGACGAGCAGCGCATGAACCGCAACCTGGAAACGCTGATGCAAAAACGCGTCGACGGGCTGCTGCTGCTCTGTACCGAAACGCATCAACCCTCGAAAGAGATCATCCAGCGCTATCCCTCGATTCCCACAGTGATGATGGACTGGGCGCCGTTCGATGGGACCAGCGATCTGATTCAGGATAACTCCCTGCTGGGCGGCGATATGGCGACTCAGCATCTGATCGATAAGGGCCATACCCGCATCGCCTGCATTACCGGCCCGCTGGATAAAACCCCGGCGCGCCTGCGTCTGGAAGGCTATCTTTCGGCAATGGAGCGGGCAGGGCTTGCCATTCCTGATGGCTACCGCATCACCGGCGATTTCGAGTTTAACGGTGGATTCGAGGCGATGCAGAAGCTGCTGGCGCAAAAGCCGCGCCCGCAGGCGGTGTTTATCGGTAACGATGCGATGGCGTTTGGCGCTTATCAGGCGCTGTATCAGGCGGGGCTACGCGTTCCGGACGATATGGCGATCGTGGGCTACGATGATATCGAACTGGCGCGCTATATGACGCCGCCGCTGACCACTATCCATCAGCCGAAGGATGAACTGGGTGAGCTGGCCATCGATGTACTAATCCACCGTATGGCGCAGCCCACGCTGCAGCAGCAACGTCTGCAGCTTACTCCTGTTTTGATGGAACGCGGTTCGGTTTAGCCTTTTCTTTGTGACGTTCTTTAATCAGGTTTCGGCCATCTTTCGGTTTTAACAACATAAAGACCAGCGCCGATACCACGGTAAGCGCGCCCATGGTGATAAAGGTGTAGTGGAACTGCTCAACGGTATTTGTACTATCGAACCCTTCATAAAACCGCAGTACCGCCGCGCTCACGGCAACCCCAAGACTAATTGATAACTGTTGCGTAACCGCCAGTACGCTGTTGCCGCTGCTTGCATTCTCGTCGGTCAGGTCCGCAAGGGTGATGGTGTTCATTGACGTGAACTGCGTTGACATCGCCATTCCCAGCACAAACAGCGGCAGGATCAGCATCCAGACCGGTAACGCAGCGGATTGCAGCGAGAACTGCGCAATCATCAGACCGATAAAGACCGTCACGCCAACCAGCGTTTTACGATAGCCAAACCAGCGCAGTACCTGCGTAACCGTTGATTTCGCCAGGATCGAGCCCATCGCCGTGGGCGCCATCATGCAGCCCGCAATCAGCGCCGGGTAGCCAAAACCGACCTGCAGCATCAGCGGCATCAGGAACGGTACGCAGCCCGTGCCCAGGCGTGAGGCAATATTGCCCGCGATCCCGACGGAAAAGGTTCGGGTGTTAAAGAGCCCAAGTGAGATTAGCGGCGTCGGGTGACGGCGCGCGTGACGTATATAAAGAAGGAACAGCAGAATTCCGCTGAGGATGACGGCCAGCGCCAGCCACGTTTCAACGATTTTCTCACCAAACAGCTCCATCCCGCTGGAGAACAGCACCAGACTCAGGCCAAACAGGAAAAAGCCGCCCATATCGAAGCTCCGTCTTGGCGTGGTGAAGTTCGGCATATATTTGCGGGCATAGATCAGGCCTGCCACACCAATCGGAATATTGATCAGGAATATCCAGTGCCAGCTTGCCCAGGTCACCAGTACGCCGCCGAGTACCGGGCCAAGAATCGGGCCGACCAGCCCTGGCATGGTGACGAAGTTGAGCACGGGAAGCAGTTCGCTGCGCGGATAGGCACGCAGCAAGGCGAGGCGCGCCACGGGCATCATCATCGCGCCGCCTATTCCCTGCAGCACGCGGAAGATTACCAGTTCCGTTAATGAAGTGGAGAGCGCGCAGGCCAGCGAACCGAGCGTAAAGAGCGTTACGGCCAGCATGAAGACTCTGCGGGTGCCGAAGCGGTCGGCCAGCCAGCCGCTTACCGGGATCAGCATCGCTACCGTGAGGGTGTAGCTGATGATGGCGGACTGCATCGCCAGCGGAGAACGGTTAAGGCTTTGCGCAATTGCGGGGAGCGCTGTGTTGAGGATAGTGGCATCCAGTGCCTGCATAAAGAACGCCATGGCTGCAATCCATGGCAATCCGGCCATACTGCGCGCTTTTTTCTCTGTCATTTAGCTACCTGCTGGTGGGTTGGCGCGGTGAGCAATGCCTGGCATGCTGTCAGGGCTCGCTGCCCGTCGCTTTCCTGAATGGCATCTACGATTGCCTGGTGCAAATCCAGCTTTACCACTTCGTCTTGAGTAATAGAGGTAAAGTAGGTGTGGTACACCGAATGGAACAACGAGGCAAAGGAAGTGAGGAACGGATTCGCGCTCATCATATAGATATGTTCATGCCAGGCCATATCAACCTCTACCCAGCGTTCCCGGTTGAAGTGCTTTTTCAGGAACACCATCTCTTCCATCAAGGCGTTAAGCTGCGCTTTCTGCTCTGCTGTGCCAAGCGTGGCGGCAAGCAGGCATGCCTGAGGTTCAAGGCTGCTGCGCATCACCAGAAAGTGATCGACGACCTGGTGAAAGTTATCTTCGGTCATCCACCAGGATAGCAGCTCCTGATCGAGAAAATTCCAGTTACTTTGTGGCATCACGCGTGTGCCAATACGAGGGCGCGGAAGCACCATGCCTTTTGCCGTCAACGTTTTCACCGCTTCGCGAACGGCGGTGCGGCTTACCCCAAACTGCTCACCCAGCTCCATTTCACCCGGCAGGATGCTACCCGGGGCATATTTGCCCGCTAAAATCCGCTGCGCCAGCTTTTCTGCCAGCACGTACGACAGATTTTTTTGGGCGGCCAGCTGTTGTGCGCTTAATGGCATCGCTTTTATTCCTTAATGTTTCATGCTGATAATTATGCCACCTCGGATGTGATTGTGGTTGCAGATACATCAAATAGAACAATTTGTAGCTTGATTTCATCGCTGTTGGTGAAAAAAAACACGTATGGAAACTTTTTTTAAATTTCCTCTTGTCACTTA
>NZ_QZCS01000012.1 GCF_003594915.1 Enterobacter chuandaensis | reverse complement strand
CGAACCTGCCCGGGAACGCTGGCGTCCCCAACTGGATTTGAAGTCCAGCCACCTCACCGGAGATGACGATCTTCCGCGCCTCGATTGCTACATGGAGGCGGGGCGCATTATAGCTACTTTCAGGCATTTACCACATCCCCCCGCACACTTTTTTCACCTCTCTTTTGACCTGTACACCCCTGTTTCAGTTAATTCTTAAGAAAATCCTCAGGTTAGCCTTTCGTGCTGTCAACATTTACCGCGATCACAAAAAACAAGAAACGTAATCTGCTAACCAGAAAACGCAATACCCGCCTTTGAAACAATGGTTTAAAACCAATGCAACCGGTCTCAGCGCCCCCTACAGCGTGAAGGATAAAAAAGATGAGCGAAGTATTGTCAGTAAAAGAGAAGATTGGCTACGGCATGGGAGACGCCGCCAGCCACATCATTTTTGATAACGTCATGTTGTACATGATGTTTTTCTACACCGATATTTTCGGCATTCCCGCCGGGTTTGTCGGCACCATGTTCCTGCTGGCCCGCGCGCTGGATGCGATCTCCGACCCGTGCATGGGGCTGATAGCCGACCGCACCCGCAGCCGCTGGGGCAAGTTCCGTCCGTGGATTTTGTTCGGCGCGATCCCGTTCGGCATCGTCTGCGTGCTGGCCTATACCACGCCGGACCTCAGCCTTAACGGCAAAATGGTTTACGCCGCCGTGACATACACTCTGCTGACCCTGCTCTATACCGTGGTCAATATCCCCTACTGCGCACTGGGCGGCGTGATCACCAACGACCCGACGCAGCGTATCTCCCTTCAGTCCTGGCGCTTTGTGCTGGCGACCGCGGGCGGCATGCTCTCCACGGTGCTGATGATGCCGCTGGTGAACCTGATTGGCGGCGACGATAAGGCGTTCGGCTTCCAGGGCGGGATCGCCGTGCTGTCGGTGGTCGCGTTCCTGATGCTGGCATTCTGCTTCTTCACCACCAAAGAGCGCATCCAGGTGCCGCCGAGCACCACCTCCATGCGGGAAGACCTGCGTGATATCTGGCAAAACGACCAGTGGCGCATCGTTGGTGTTCTCACCATCCTCAACATCCTCGCCGTCTGCGTGCGCGGTGGCGCGATGATGTTCTACTGCACCTGGATCATGGGTTCGCCGGAGGTGTTCGTCGCGTTCCTTACCACCTACTGCGTCGGTAACCTGATCGGCTCCGCGCTGGCGAAACCGCTCACCGACTGGAAGTGCAAGGTCAGTATCTTCTGGTGGACCAACGCCGCGCTGGCGGTGGTCAGCGTGGCGATGTTCTTCGTGCCGATGCATGCCACCGTGCTGATGTTCGCCTTTATCTTCGTCATCGGCGTATTGCACCAGCTGGTGACGCCGATTCAGTGGGTGATGATGTCCGATACCGTCGACTACGGCGAATGGACCAACGGCAAGCGCCTGACCGGCATCAGCTTTGCGGGCACGCTGTTCGTGCTGAAACTCGGCCTGGCGCTGGGCGGGGCGATGATCGGCTGGATGCTGGCAGGCGGCGGCTACGACGCGGCAGCCAAAACCCAGAACAGCGCGACCATCAGCATCATTATCGGCCTGTTTACCCTGGCCCCGGCGGTCTGCTACGTGCTGAGCGCCATTATCGCCAAACGCTACTACACGCTGAAAACCCCCTTCCTGACCAAAATCCTGGGCGAGCTAGCGCAGGGCGCACGCCGCAATCAGCAGGAGTTTGAAACCCTGCCGGTCAGTAAAGAATTGCAGAACTAAGAGGACGAAAGCATGAAAATCAGTGATGGAAACTGGCTTATTCAACCGGGCCTGAACGTGACGTATCCGGTTCAGGTGTTCGATGTGGAGCAGCAGGGAAATGACCTGGTGGTGTATGTTGCGCCGCGCGACGTGCGCGAACGCACCTGGCAGCTCGACACGTTGATGTTTACGGTGCGCCTGTTTGCCCCGCAGGAAGGGATCGTTGGGGTGCGCATCGAGCACTTCCAGGGCGCGCTGAATAACGGCCCGCACTATCCGCTGAACGTTCTGAAGGATGTGAAGGTAGAGATTGAAAACAACGCCGAGTTTGCCGAGTTGAAAAGCGGTAGCGTCAGCGTGCGCGTCACCAAAGGCGAGTTCTGGGCGCTGGATTTCCTGCGCAACGGCCAGCGCATTACCGGCAGCCAGCTGAAAAACAACGGCTACGTGCAGGACAGCAATACCGACCGCAATTACGTGTTCGAACGTCTGGATCTGGGCGTGGGGGAAACGGTCTACGGCCTGGGCGAGCGCTTTACCGCGCTGGTACGCAACGGCCAGACGGTCGAAACCTGGAACCGCGACGGCGGCACCAGCACCGAGCAGTCCTACAAAAATATCCCGTTCTACCTTACCAACCGCGGCTACGGCGTGCTGGTTAATCACCCGGAAAACGTCTCGTTTGAAGTCGGCTCCGAGAAAGTCTCCAAAGTGCAGTTCAGCGTGGAAGGGGAGTATCTCGAGTACTTCGTGATCGACGGCCCGACGCCGAAAGAGGTGCTAAACCGCTATACGCAGTTCACCGGGCGTCCGGCGCTGCCGCCTGCGTGGTCGTTCGGCCTGTGGCTGACCACTTCATTCACCACCAACTACGACGAAGCCACGGTGAACAGCTTTATCGACGGCATGGCCGAGCGCGACCTGCCGCTGCACGTGTTCCACTTCGACTGCTTCTGGATGAAGGCCTTCCAGTGGTGCGACTTCGAGTGGGACCCGGTGACCTTCCCGGATCCGGAAGGGATGATCCGCCGCCTGAAGGAGAAAGGGCTGAAGGTCTGCGTGTGGATCAACCCGTACATCGGCCAGAAGTCGCCGATCTTCCGGGAGCTGAAAGAGAAGGGCTATCTGCTCAGGCGCCCGGACGGCTCCCTGTGGCAGTGGGACAAATGGCAGCCGGGGCTGGCGATTTACGACTTCACCAACCCGGACGCGTGCCGGTGGTATGCCGACAAGCTGAAAGGCCTGGTGGATATCGGTGTCGACTGCTTCAAGACCGACTTCGGCGAGCGTATCCCGACGGACGTGCAGTGGTTCGACGGGTCCGATCCGCAGAAGATGCACAACCACTACGCCTACATCTATAACGAGCTGGTATGGAACGTGCTGAAAGAGACGGTGGGTGAAGAAGAGGCGGTGCTGTTTGCCCGCTCCGCGTCCGTCGGTGCGCAGCAGTTCCCGGTGCACTGGGGCGGCGACTGCTACGCCAACTATGAGTCGATGGCGGAAAGCCTGCGCGGCGGGCTGTCGATTGGCCTGTCCGGCTTCGGGTTCTGGAGCCACGATATCGGCGGGTTCGAAAACACCGCTCCGGCGCACGTCTACAAGCGCTGGTGCGCGTTCGGGCTGTTCTCCAGCCACAGCCGCCTGCACGGCAGCAAATCCTACCGGGTGCCTTGGGCGTACGATGACGAGTCCTGCGACGTGGTGCGCCACTTCACGCAGCTGAAGTGTCAGCTGATGCCGTACCTGTATCGCCAGGCGGCGCTGGCCCGCGAGTTCGGCACGCCGATGCTGCGGGCGATGATGCTGGAGTTCCCGGACGATCCGGCGTGCGATTACCTCGACCGCCAGTACATGCTGGGGGATGCGGTGATGGTCGCGCCAGTCTTCTCCGAGGCGGGGGACGTACAATTCTACCTGCCGGAAGGCCGCTGGACGCACCTGTGGCACAACGATGAAATTGAGGGCAGCCGCTGGCATAAGCAGCAGCACGATTTCATGAGCCTGCCGGTCTACGTGCGCGACAACACCCTGCTGGCGCTGGGCAACAATAACCAGAGGCCGGACTACGCGTGGAACGCGGGAACGGCCTTCCAGCTGTTTAACCTGGGCGATGGCGCAACGGCGGTGAGCGAAGTCCCTGCGGCGGATGGCTCCGTGGCGTTTACGCTGAAGGCGTCACGTCGGGGCGACACCGTGACCTTTACCGGCACGGGAGACGCGCAAAACTGGTCGGTGTGCTTGCGCAACGTGCAGAAGGTGAGCGGTGTGAAGGGCGGTTCACACGCGGCCAGCGAGTGGGGTGTGGTGGTGAAAGCGGAGGGGAATGAGGTGATGGTTTACCTTTAATTCCCCTCACCCTAACCCTCTCCCCAAAGGGGCGAGGGAATGGTTTGCTCCCTCTCCCTTTTAGGGAGAGGGCTGGGGTGAGGGTGGTGTCGATACCACACCGCCCGTCATGGTCTGCTGCACCTGCTGTTTATCCATATTCACCGCGTTCAGCTTGCCGTTCACCGTCGGCTTAAGCGGGGCATTCGCCTGCACGCTGCCGCTGGCGGTCATCTGAATATTGCCGTCGCCCGTAATCGGCAGCGCAGGCCAGCCCCACTGCTGCAGCACGTTAAGCGGCACGCCGCGCCCGTTCAGGCTCACCGTGGCCTGCCGCTGTGGCAGCTGCGAAACCGTCGCCGTGGCTTCCAGAATGCCTTTCTCGGTAAACGCGCTCAGGTCGGTAATGTTCACCGTGGCGGCGTTTGCATTCAGCGCCAGCGACGGACGGCGAACGTCCACGCGATTAAAGGTTGCCGCCGCGCCGTTCAGGGTTGCGCTGCCGCCCCAGACGCCCCACTGGCGATCTTTTACCAGCTGCAGGTTTGCACCATAGCCGTCCAGAGAGGTGATCTGCCACGGGAAAGCGGGATCGATGTCGATCACCAGGTTGCGGCTCAGGCCAAATTTTTGCAGCGTGACGCTGTTCAGCCATTCCGGCAGCGGTTCCATCCACAGTGTTTTCCAGTTTTCAGGCAGGGTGTATTCCAGCCCGGCGATGGCAACATCGTCCAGCACCAGCGCTTTGCCGTCGCGCAGCCAGTTGCCGGACGTGCGCACCATGCCGCCCTCCCAGCGGGAGGTGAACTGGCGCAGCGCCATGCCCTGCGGGGAAAACTCCGCATTCAGGATCGGGTCAAACAGATGCAGCGAGCCGTAGATAAACTCGCTGGCGTTCATGGACAGGCGGCCTTCCTGGCTCTGCCAGTCGCCTTTGCTCAGCGTCAGGTTGCGCAGGCTTAAATCGAGATCGGTCACCGCCCAGTCCGGGCCCTGCAGGCGGGCATCGGTGACCTCCAGACGGCCAATTTGCAGGGAAGGAATATTGGCCAGCGGTGCAAAGAATGCTTTCAACATTTTGTCGCTCTGCAGGCGGATCTCGTTCAGGCGCATGGTGTCGATTACCCAGCTTCCGTCGGCGTTGCGCAGGGCGGAGCCGGTGAGCGAGCCACGGGCCATATCGGCACCGATGGTGTTCAGCACGACCTCCTTGCCGTTCAACTGACCGTCGATCAGCACGTTGGTAGCCGGGACGCCGTTCAGGGTCAGCGAACCGGCGCTCATCTGGATCTTCGCGTTTTTACCCAGCACGTTGCCCGCTTCCGGCTGCCATGGGCTGACGCCGCCCGTGACCTTCTGCGCGCTCAGGTCCCATTCGGTATTCGGACTATTAAAGGCCATGTTGTTCAGCTGCAAACGATCGGCCTGGAAAGGCAGCGGTGCCGTCTGAGGCGAGAGATTCAGCGTGCCGTCGAACAGGGTGATGGTGTCCATGTGCAGCGGATCGGTAACCTGACGGCTGCTCAGGCCGATATCGACTTTTTTCGCCACCAGCGTGGCGGGTTTACCGTCCCGCCCAAAGGTGACATTTTCCAGAATGAGGTGGGAAGGCGACGAAAAGCGGTGATTCATCTTGTCGAAACTGAGTTCGTAGTCGGTATTCACCGTAATCCAGCTGCTGACCTGCGCCGCGCCCCAGCGGGTCTGGAGCAGAATATACAGCGCCAGCACGACGATAAGCAGGGCTATCAGCAGATAGACGAGTAGCTTTCCAATAAATTTCATGGTCTTCCATCCCGCAAAACGAACATAAGGGAGTTATGCACGATTTATGCGCAATGCTCAAGGCGGGAATGGTGTAATTAGATGTCACGGCAGGCATTGATGGCCTGCCGTGAGGGAGATCAGTTCTTCTCAGGCGGAAAAACGAGGTTAAGCACGATAGCGGTGATACCGCCGGCGGCAATGCCGGAAGAGAGCAGGTTTTTCACCCAGTCAGGCGCAAACTGCAGGATCAGCGGCTGCTGGGATACGCCCAGACCGACGGCCAGCGACAGCGCGATAATCATGATCGCGCGGCGGTTCAGCGGCTCGCGGGAGACGATACGCACGCCGGAGGCCGCGATAGTCCCGAACATCACCAGCGTTGCGCCGCCCAGTACCGGCTCAGGAATGTGCTGCACAAAGCCGCTCACCGCCGGGAACAGGCCGAGGACAATCAGCATCAGCGCCACCACGAAACCAACGTAGCGGCTGGCCACGCCGGTCAGCTGGATCACGCCGTTGTTCTGGCCGAAGCAGGAGTTCGGGAAGGTGTTGAATACCGCAGAGACAAACGAGTTCAGGCCGTTCGCCAGCACGCCGCCTTTCAGACGCTTCATGTACAGAGGGCCGGACACCGGCTGCTCGGAGACGTCAGAGGTGGCGGTGATATCACCGATGGTCTCCAGAGAAGTAATCATAAAGACCAGCATCAGCGGCAGGAGCAGGCCCCAGTCAATGCCCAGACCGTAGTAAAGCGGTGTGGGAACGGTGATCAGCGCGCTGTTGGTCGGCGCGGTGTTCTCAGGCAGCATCCCCAGCGCCCACGCCAGCAGATAACCCGCCGCCATGGCGATCACCAGCGAGGCCACGCGCAGGTAAGGGTTACGCTGGCGGTTAAGCAGAATGATGATCGCCAGCACCACGCCCGCCAGCAGCAGGTTTTTCGGCGCGCCGAAGGTGTGGTCGCTCATTGCGGCATAGCCGCCGCCGATGGAGGTGAGGCCCACCTGAATCAGCGACAGGCCGATAATCATAACGACGACGCCAGAAACCAGCGGAGTAATGACGCGGCGAGCCAGGTGCAGAATACGGGAGATGACCATCTCCGTGCAGCTGGCCAGCATCAGGGTGCCGAACAGTGCTGCCATCATGGTTGGGACATCCGCACCGCCTGTTTTCAGGGCTGTGCCGCCCATGATCAGTGGCGCCACGAAGTTAAAGCTGGTGCCCTGAATCGACAGTAACCCCGACCCCACCGGCCCCCAAGCTTTGATTTGAATAATGGAGGCCACGCCGGAGGCAAAGAGGGACATGCTGATGATGTGCTGCGTATCCTGCGCCGGTAAGCCGAGCGCCTGACAAATCAGCAGCGCCGGGGTGATCACCGCAACAAACATTGCCAGAAGATGCTGGCAGGCGGCGAAAAGCGTCTGCGGCAGCGGCGGTCGGTCTTCAAGGCGGTAAATCAGTTCGCTATTTTGCTTCTGCGCAATCGGTTGCGCATCAGGCGACTCTATGGTGTTAACGGACATCGGCGGCAATCCCACGGTGGAAAAGCGGGCATTTTATCTGACCATCTGGTAAAAGCAAACGATTGCCAACAAAAAAAGACAAGAAAATCTGCCGCCGTGAGCAGGTTTTCTACAACCCATCGGAAAAAAAAATTACACTTTTTGCGCCGGGGGCTCATGAAGAGCGCAACCCGGCCCAGGATAACGCCGCGTGTGTATGGAACACGCGCATAACAGGAGCCTTTTATGATTCATCTCGATACGTTGTCGACCCTTGTTGCCGCAACGCTGGTTCTTCTGCTTGGTCGCAAGCTGGTTCACAGTGTTTCCTTTCTGAAAAAGTACACCATTCCTGAACCTGTCGCTGGCGGTCTGCTGGTGGCGCTGGCCCTGCTGATACTGAAAAAAAGCATGGGCTGGGAAATTGATTTTGATATGTCCCTGAAAGACCCGCTGATGCTGGCTTTCTTTGCCACCATCGGCCTGAACGCCAACCTGGCGAGCCTGCGCTCGGGCGGTAAGGTGCTCGGCGTATTTCTGATTGTGGTGGTGGGGCTGCTGCTGATGCAAAACGCAATTGGCATCGGCATGGCAACGCTGCTGGGGCTGGATCCGCTGATGGGGCTGCTGGCGGGGTCAATTACCCTTTCGGGCGGTCACGGGACCGGCGCGGCGTGGAGCAAGCTGTTCATCGAACGCTACGGTTTTGAAAACGCGACGGAAGTGGCGATGGCCTGCGCCACCTTTGGCCTGGTGCTGGGCGGCCTGATTGGCGGCCCGGTAGCGCGTTATCTGGTGAAGCACTCCACCACGCCGAACGGCAGGCCCGACGATGAAATGGTGCCGACTGCGTTCGAAAAGCCCGACGTTGGCCGCAGCATCACCTCACTGGTGATGATTGAAACCATCGCGATGATTGCCATCTGCCTGACCGTAGGCAAAGTGGTTGCGCAATGGCTGGCGGGTACCGCGTTTGAACTGCCGACCTTTGTCTGCGTGCTGTTTATCGGGGTGATCCTGAGCAACGGTCTGGCGCTGATGGGCTTCTACCGTGTGTTTGACCGTGCGGTATCGGTGCTCGGTAACGTCTGCCTGTCGCTGTTCCTGGCGATGGCGCTGATGAGCCTGAAACTGTGGGAGCTGGCCTCGCTGGCGCTGCCGATGGTAGCGATTCTGGCGGTGCAAGCGCTGTTTATGGCGCTGTACGCCATGTTCGTGACCTGGCGCATGATGGGGAAAAACTACGATGCGGCGGTACTGGCGGCCGGTCACTGCGGGTTTGGTCTGGGGGCTACCCCAACGGCTATCGCCAACATGCAGGCGATCACCGAACGGTTCGGGCCATCGCACATGGCGTTTCTGGTGGTCCCGATGGTCGGGGCGTTCTTTATTGATATCGTCAACGCGCTGGTGATCAAGCTGTACCTGATGTTGCCGATGTTTGCCTGAGATCAGGCGTTGGAATACCGTTCGGTTTCCGGCATCCAGCGCTCAATTAACGCTGCCGCCTGTTCGGGGTAGCGTTCATGAATATGGCGTGCAAGGCGCTGAACTTCGGGGATCATGGCCTGATCGCGCAGCAAATCTGCCACTTTGAATTCCGCGTTCCCCGTCTGGCGCGTGCCCAGCAGCTCGCCCGGTCCGCGTATCTCCAGGTCCTTTTGCGCAATCACAAAGCCGTCGTTGCTGTCGCGCAGCACCTGCAGCCGCATCTGGGCAGTTTTTGAAAGCGGGGCTTTGTAAAGCAGCACGCAGTGCGACGCTACCGCGCCGCGGCCAACGCGCCCGCGCAGCTGGTGAAGCTGGGCAAGCCCCAGACGCTCCGGGTTTTCGATGATCATCAGGCTGGAATTCGGGACGTCTACACCCACTTCGATGACCGTCGTCGCGACCAGCAAATGCAGATCTCCCTGTTTGAAGGACTGCATCACCGCCTGCTTCTCGGCAGGCTTCATGCGGCCATGCACCAGGCCAACGTTCAGCTCGGGCAGCGCCAGCTTGAGCTCTTCCCACGTGGCTTCGGCGGCCTGGGCTTCCAGCAGCTCAGACTCTTCAATCAGGGTACAGACCCAGTAGGCCTGGCGCCCTTCATGGGTGCAGGCGTTGCGCACGCGGTCAATGATGTCGCTGCGGCGCGTATCCGGTATGGCGACCGTCGTCACCGGCGTTCGGCCTGGAGGCAGTTCGTCGATGGTGGAGGTATCCAGATCGGCGTAGGCGGTCATCGCCAGGGTACGTGGGATCGGCGTGGCGGTCATGATCAGCTGATGCGGGTGGAAGCCCTGCTGCAGCCCTTTTTCCCACAGCGCCAGACGCTGATGCACACCGAAGCGGTGCTGTTCGTCGATAATCACCAATGCAAGGCCGTTAAATTGCACCTGCTCCTGGAAGATGGCGTGCGTGCCGACAATCATCTGTACCTGACCGCTGGCGATGGCCTCCTGCTGCGCAAGACGCGCTTTGCCTTTTTGCTTCCCGGCAAGCCAGCCCACCTCAATCCCGAGCGGTGCGAACCAGGCGCGGAAATTATTGGCATGCTGCTCGGCCAGCAGCTCGGTCGGCGCCATCAGCGCGACCTGTTTGCCGTGGGCAATCGCGCGCAGGGCCGCCAGGGCGGCAACCAGCGTTTTACCGGACCCGACGTCGCCCTGCACCAGGCGCATCATCGGCACGTCGAGTGCCATATCGCGTTCGATTTCGGCGGTGACGCGCGCCTGCGCGCCGGTGGGCTTAAACGGCAGCGAGGCCAGCAGCTTATCTTTGAGCTCATCACGCGGGCTTAATGGCTGGGCGTGGAAACGCTGTGCGCCAGCGCGAAGCGCCAGCATGCTCAGGTTATGCGCCAGTAATTCCTCAAGGATAAGACGCCGTTGGGCGGGGTGTTGACCGCTTTCTAAATCGCTGAGCTGAAGCGTGGGCGGCGGGCGATGCAGGGTACGCAGCGCCTCGGGCAGGCTCATCATACCCTGCGCCAGTTCTGGCGGCAGCAGCTCGGCAATGGCGCAGGTATCGAGCAGTTCCAGCGCCTGATCGGTGAGCTTACGCAGCGTCGCCTGCTTGATGCCTTCGGTCGTCGGGTAAACCGGCGTGAGCGTCTCCTGCAGCTCCGGCGTGCTGAGATCGCCCTGTACGCGGTATTCCGGGTGGATCATCTCCGCGCCGTATTTCCCGCGTTTGGCTTCGCCATAGGCCAGCACTCTGCGGCCTGTCGCCAGGCTGTTTTTCATCGCCGCGCTGAAGTTGAAGAAACGCATGGTGAGGATGCCGGTGCCGTCGCTGATCTGACAGGTCATCATCCGGCGGCCGCCGAAAGTGATGTTGCAGTTCAGGACTTCGCCCTCAACGGTGGCGTAAATGGCGGGAAGAAGATCGCCAATCTTGTAGAGCTGAGTGCGGTCTTCGTAACGCAGGGGGAGGTGAAGCAGGAGATCCTGCACGGTGTGCAGACCAATTTTTGCCAGCTTATTGCTTTGCGCCGCGCCCACGCCCGTCAGGCTGTTGAGCGGGATAGCATCCAGCAGGCGGCCTTTCATCGGTTACCCGGCGTACTGCATGGTGGCCCACCACTCGGCATCGGCTTCAATCTCGCCCTGCGCGTTGACGTGGGGGTAAGGCAATTTTTTCTGCTTCGCAACGCGTGCCAGCACCGGATAGCCTCCTTCAAACAGCAGGCGCTGCTGTTCTTCTTCCGGGAGCATACTGTTGCTGCGCTCGTACATCCCGGCATTCTGACGCTGGCGCTGCGCTTCATAGAGAATGAGCGCGGACGCCACGGAGACGTTAAGGGACTGAACCATGCCGATCATCGGAATGATGATGTCCCGATCCGCCAGATCCAGCGCTTCCTGGGAGATCCCGGTTTTCTCCTGACCCATCAAAATGCAGGTCGGGCGGGTATAGTCGATCTCGCGGAAATCTACGGCTTTTGCGGACAGGTTTGTCGCCAGGATCTGCATCCCGCGCCCTTTCAGGTGCGTTACGGCATCGCCAATCGTCTGGTGAGATTTGACGGACACCCAGCTGTTACTTCCCGCAGCCGCAGAGACCATGGTTCGCATCCGGTGACCCGGCCAGACGGCGTGCACTTCATGCACACCGACGGCATCTGCGGTACGGACGATGGCAGAGACGTTATGAGGTTTATGCACCTGCTCCATGCAGACCGTCAGGTCAGGCTGTCGCCTGGCGAGCATTTCGCAGATACGGGCATAACGTTGTGAATTCATAAACCTAGTTTCGGTTTCGGGTGACTTTAATCACGTCCGGCATGACGCGGATTTTGCGCATAATATTCGCCAGATGCACGCGGTCGCGGGCGGTCAGACGAATAAAGGCGCTATAGACGCGACCATCTTTTTCTTCCGTGTTCAGGCTCTGAATGTTGGAAGAAGCCGTGTTGATGGCTGCCGTCAGGTTCGCCAGTGCACCCTGGTGGTTGAACATATCCACCTTAATTTCGGTGATAAATTCCTGCGCCGTCTCTTTATCCCACTCGACTGCCATAAACTTCTCGGCTTCTTTCTGGTAGCCGCGAATGTTACGACAGGATTCATGGTGGATAACCAGCCCTTTGCCCGGGCTGACGTGCGCAATAATCGGGTCGCCAGGAATTGGACGGCAACATTTTGCGAAGGTGATCAGCACCCCGTCCGCGCCTTTGATCGGCAGATGGGCATGGCCGGATGCACCAGGAGCCGAAGGCGTCGCTTCGCCCTGCTGCAGGTTTTTCGCTACCACGACGCTCATCGCGTTACCCAGACCAATTTCCGCCAGCAGATCGTCCAGAGACGTCAGCTTCATACGGTCGAGTTCACGCTGAATATGCTCCGGTGGGATCTCAGCCAGTTTACGGCTGCCGCCCAACGCGTGGTTGAGCAGACGACGCCCCAGACTGACGGAATCATCACGCTTGAGGTTTTTCAACAGCTGACGAATTTTTGCGCGCGCTTTGGAGCTCACGACAAAGTTCAGCCAGGCCGCGTTCGGACGTGCGCCCGGCGCGGTAATAATTTCGACCGTCTGGCCGCTGGAGAGCGGCTGAGACAGCGGGTAAGGCTGTCTGTCGACGCGCGCGCCCACGCAGGCGTGCCCGATATCGGTATGCACGGCGTAAGCGAAGTCGACCGGCGTTGCGCCCGCAGGCAGTTCGACAATGCGACCTTCTGGGGTGAAAACGTAAATCTCATCCGGGAAGAGATCGGATTTAACGCTCTCGATAAATTCGAACGAGCTACCCGCACTCTGCTGAAGTTCCAGCAGGCTTTGCATCCAGCGCTGGGCGCGGATTTGTGCGGTCGTGCTGCTTTCGCCACCGTGCTCTTTATACGCCCAGTGTGCGGCTACACCCATCTCTGCCATCTGGTCCATGTCTTCGGTGCGGATCTGCACTTCAACAGGCACGCCGTGCGGACCGATCATCGAGGTATGCAATGATTGATAGCCGTTCGCTTTTGGAATGGCTATGTAATCTTTCATGCGCCCCGGACGCGGTTTGTAGAGGCTGTGCATCTGCCCCAGTACGCGGTAGCAGGTGTCCGAGTCGTGGACGATAACGCGGAACGCGTAAATATCCATGATCGAGTGAAAACGCTGCTCTTTGAGCACCATTTTGCAGTAGATGGAGTAAAGATGTTTTTCGCGACCGCTGACACGGCACGGAATTCCCGCTTCCTGCAAACGCCCTTCAATTTCAGAGAGGATCTTTTGAATCATCTCTTTACGGTTACCGCGTGCGGCTTTCACCACCTCTTTAATCACGCGATAGCGGTTTGGGTACAACGCTTCAAAGCCCAGCTCTTCCAGCTCGGTTTTGATGTGGTGGATACCTAAACGGTGCGCCAGCGGACTGTAAATTTCGAGGGTTTCACGGGCAATGCGGCGACGTTTATCCGGGCGAAGTGAGCCCAGCGTGCGCATGTTGTGAGTACGGTCAGCGAGTTTGATGAGAATGACGCGGATATCCTGCACCATCGCCATAATCATCTTGCGGAAGTTTTCGGCTTGCGCCTCTTTCTTGTCGCGGAATTTCAGCTTATCAAGCTTAGAGACCCCTTCCACCAGCTCGGCAACGCTTTTGCCAAACAGCTGTTCCATATCCTGGTAGGTGGCAGGGGTATCTTCGATCACGTCGTGCAGCAGGGCGGCCATCAGCGTTTCGTAGTCGAGTTTCATCTCGGCCAGAATACAGGCTACCGCAACCGGGTGCGTGATGTAGGGTTCACCGCTTGAACGTGTCTGGCCCTCGTGAGCGTCACGTGCAACGAGATACGCCTGCTGAAGACGCTTAATCTGGTCTTCAGGCAGGTAGGTTTGAATCAGTTGATTCAGGCTTTCAAACAGATACAAGGGCGACCCGCAGGTTTAATTAACGACGACCTTCAGCAATGGCGGTTACGGCCTGCAGTTCTGCGGCTTCCTGCTCTTGCTGCTCCTGGCGCTCACGTACGTCGAGGATCTGGTTGTTGATCAGACCTTCTTCGATTTCGCGAAGTGCAATAACGGTGGTTTTATCGTTTTCTTCCGGTACCAGCGGATCTTTACCGCCTACCTGCATCTGACGAGCGCGACGCGCGGCGACCAGCACCAGGTCAAAACGGTTACCAATTTTCTCTACAGCGTCCTGAACAGTTACGCGTGCCATACTTAAAATGCTCCACAGGTGAAGAAATGACTGGGCATGATACTGAAAGTGGGTTCAGTCTGCCAACAGTTTGGTGATTAATGCGTCATGTCGCTGCTTCTGGCGGCTCATACGCAGACGTTCTGCGCGAAGAATGGTTTTGAGATCGCTCAACGCGGCATCAAAATCATCATTCACAATAAGGTAATCATATTCCGCGTAATGGCTCATTTCTGCAACTGCCTGTTCCATACGCTTTGCGATGACTTCTTCACTGTCCTGACCGCGGCCACGCAGGCGACGATCCAGCTCATCTTTCGACGGCGGTAAAATAAAGATACTGCGCGAGTCAGGCATTTTCTTGCGAATTTGCTGCGCGCCCTGCCAGTCGATGTCCAGGAACACATTCACGCCCGTGGCCAGAACCTGCTCAATGGTTTCACGCGAGGTGCCGTAGTAGTTACCAAACACTTCTGCGTGTTCAAGAAACGCGTCTCTGGCGATCATCGCTCTGAACTCGTCGTGATCAACAAAGAAATAGTGTTCACCGTGCACTTCACCCGGACGCGGCGCGCGCGTGGTGTGAGAAACAGAAACCTGTGTATCGTACAACGGTTGGGTTTTTAACAGTGCCTGAATAAGGCTGGATTTACCCGCGCCGCTAGGGGCAGAAACAATATAAAGCGTGCCTTGAGCCATGAGAGTCTTTTGTATGTGTTAGCGAAGAAGTCCTACATACGGGCTTATTATACACGTCGGCGCAGTGTGACGTAGCCTTTGTCACACTTTTTCCCCTGGATTATTGAATTTTGCGTACCGTTTTCAGGTTTTACCTGCGGTTTGCAGCAATAAAAATTAATGCTGGATAGCGCCTCGCAAGGTGAGAGGTTGCTATTAGCGTCGTTTCTCACGCCAGGTTATACCTCCTGCACTGCAAAGGAGGGGTAGCGATGTGGCGATGGATAAGCGGATTCATGTTGTTGTGGTGTGGTTACGGGGCGGCGGTGTGTCCGGTGTGGTCACCGGCAAAAGCCGCGAAAGAGATTGCGTCTTTAAGCGCACAAATCAAACGCTGGGATGATGCCTACTGGAAGCAGGGGGTGAGCGAGGTCAACGACGACGTGTATGACCAGCTCAACGGGCGCTTAACCCAGTGGCAGCGCTGTTTTGGCAACGAACTTGCTGAGAACACGCTTCCTGCATTAACAGGAAGCGTAAAGCACCCTGTCGCCCATACGGGGGTACGTAAAGTCGCCAGCAAAGAAGCGCTGGGCCAGTGGATGCACGGGCGGAGCCCGTTATGGATGCAGCCAAAGGTCGACGGCGTGGCGGTAACGCTGGTGTATCGCAACGGAAAGTTAGCCCGGGCCATCAGCCGTGGTAATGGCCTTAAAGGCGAGGACTGGACGGCACAGGTGCGTTTAATTCCGTCCGTGCCTAAGGACGTGTCCGGCGCGCTGGCAAACAGCGTTTTACAGGGTGAGCTGTTCTGGTTGCGCGAGAATCACGTCCAGCGGCAGATGGGCGGAATGAATGCACGGGCAAAAATTGCGGGTGCGATGATGCGGCAGAAAGACAGCGCACTTCTGAACCAGACGGGAATATTTATCTGGGCCTGGCCGGATGGGCCGCAAAGGATGGAAAGCATGCTGTCTGAACTGTCCAGGGCAGGATTCTCCCTGACGGCGCGCTATACCCTGCCCGCACAAACTGCTGATGTTGTTGAAAAGCAGCGTTTGGCCTGGCAAAACACCGCATTACCCTTTGCCACGGATGGCATTGTGGTTAGGTCTGCGGAGTCTCCTTCAGGGGAGCACTGGTTGCCTGGTGAAGGCAACTGGGTTGTCGCATGGAAATATTCGCCTGCTGCACGGGTTGCCGAAGTCAGGGATATTCATTTTTCCGTGGGACGCACGGGCAAAATTTCTGTCGTGGCGGCCCTGGAGCCTGTACAGCTGGATGATAAACAGGTGCAGCGGGTGAGCCTGGGGTCGGTCGGGCGTTGGCAGAGACTGGACATTGCGCCGGGCGATCAGGTGCAGGTGAGCCTGGCCGGGCAGGGTATTCCCCGGTTTGATAAGGTTGTCTGGCGAGGGACGGACAGACGAAAACCAGCGCCACCGGACTCGCGTTATCACTCCCTGAGCTGCTTTTATGCCTCGCCGGAATGTATGGAACAGTTCTTTGCCCGGCTGACGTGGCTCAGTTCGAAGCAGGTTTTCAACATTGAAGGACTGGGAGAATCAGGCTGGCGGACGCTCTGGCAGGCGCATCATTTTGAACATCTCTTTTCATGGCTGCTGTTAACGCAGGAACAGCTGCAGTCGACGCCGGGATTCTCTGCCGCACGCGGGCTGGCGCTCTGGCATCGCTTCAATCAGGTGCGCGAGCAACCTTTTATCCGCTGGATTATGGCACTGGGTGTTCCGTTGCCGCAGGCCTCACTGAAGGCGTTGAGGGATGTGTCGTGGCAGAAGATGAGCGAACGCAGTGAAAAGGCCTGGCAGGCCTTGCCGGGTACGGGAGAAGAGAAGGCGCGGCAAATCGTTACCTGGCTGCACGCGCCAGAGATCGATGTGCTGGTCAGGTGGCTTGCTCAGCAGCACATCAACGGGTTCTGGGATCAGTGAGCGCTGTGCTTATAGTGAAACACGGGCAATCCGAGCTTCAGACGCAGCGCCAGCATGCGGGCCGTAAAGCCAAACAGCAGCGTGGAGATGACCACCACGTCATGGTTCGAAACGTAGTTCTGCAGGGCAATGTAGAGCACCGCTGCGGCGAAAGAGATGCCGGCATACAGCTCTTTTTGGAAGACCAGAGGAATGCGTTTGCAGAACATATCGCGCAGCACGCCACCGAAAACGCCCGTCACCACGGCAGCAATGGTGGCGATAACCGGGCCTTCCCCCATATCGAGCGCGATTTGCGCGCCGATGATAGAAAAGACGATCAGCCCCAGCGCATCAAGCACCAGGAACAGGCGGCGAAGATGAGGCATAACGGGTGCCACTATGGTGGTTAATACGGCAGCCGTTGCGACGATAATGACATACTCGGGATGCTTCACCCAGCCGAGCGGGTAATGGCCCAGCAGGATATCGCGCACGGAACCGCCGCCCAGCGCGGTCGCAGTGGCAATAATGATCACGCCGAAGGTGTCCATCCGGCGACGCCCTGCAGCGAGCGCCCCAGTCATGGCTTCTGCGGTGATACCAATGAGATAAAGAACGTGAAGCAGCATATACCCTCCGGTGTGAACGCGGGAAGGTTAGCGATTTGTGCGCAAGATCACGATTGAGATTTTCTAAGGTGAGCTACTTTGCCCTATAAATTTTTATCAATTTACAGGTAATGGTACTGATGGTTGGCGGTAAAGAAACAAAACAAGATAAAGGAAGGATTAGAAATAGTAATGGGTGGCCCCAGCCGACGCCACCCAAATGACATTACTCGATGTTCTGGATCTGCTCGCGCATCTGCTCAATCAGAACCTTGAGTTCAATCGCTGAGTTGGTCACTTCAGCATTGATAGACTTAGACGCCAGGGTATTCGACTCGCGGTTGAACTCCTGCATCATAAAGTCCAGACGGCGGCCTACCGCTTCCTTCTTCTTCAGGATGTTGTAGGTTTCTTTCACGTGCGCTTCCAGACGATCCAGCTCTTCGGCGACGTCAATACGCTGCGCCATCAGCACCAGCTCTTGTTCCAGACGAGTGTTTTCCAGCTGAACTTCTGCTTCTTCCAGCTTTGCGACCAGGCGCTCGCGCTGCCATTGCAATACTTCTGGCATATGGGTGCGGACTTTGGCTACTTCGGTGCTCACGCCTTCAAGACGCTGCTCAATCATCGCTTTCAGCGCCTGGCCTTCGGTTTCACGAGCAACGATAAAGTCGTCCAGCGTGCCGTCGAGGGCTGCCAGGATTTCTGCCGCAATGGCATCCAGATCCTGTTCACCGGCGGCCATGACGCCAGGCCAGCGCAGAATATCAACCGGGTTGATTTCGCCTTCATCACTCTGCATTTTGACCCAGTTCGCCGCATTCACGAGCTGTTTCGCCAGCTTTTCGTTGAGGATCAATTCGCCCTGCGCGCTGGCATCTGGCTCAAAGCGCAGGTTGCATTCTACTTTCCCGCGGGTCAGACGCGTGCGGATACGCTCGCGCACCACAGGTTCAAGGCTGCGGAACTGTTCCGGCATACGGAAATATGTTTCCAGATAGCGCTGGTTTACCGAACGCATTTCCCAGGTAGCGCTACCCCAGCTACCCTTGATTTCACGCCGGGCGTAGGCGGTCATACTGCGGATCATAGACATTCCCGTTTTTAAAGGAGAGATGGGGGGATTATAGCTTTCGGGGGCTTCTCAGGATAGGAATAAGCGTCCTTTATCCGTATAATGCGCAGCCACATTCGTTTCAAGCCGGAGAATCCATCATGCGTCCATCAGGTCGTAGCGCCAACCAGGTGCGTCCCGTCACCCTGACCCGTAACTATACAAAACACGCTGAAGGCTCCGTGCTGGTTGAGTTTGGTGACACTAAAGTGCTGTGCACTGCCTCCATCGAAGAAGGCGTTCCGCGCTTCCTGAAAGGTCAGGGCCAGGGCTGGATCACCGCCGAGTACGGCATGCTGCCGCGTGCGACCCATACCCGTAACGCCCGCGAAGCGGCGAAGGGCAAGCAGGGCGGTCGTACCATGGAGATTCAGCGTCTGATCGCGCGTGCGCTGCGCGCCGCCGTAGACCTGAAAATCCTCGGCGAATTCACCATCACTCTCGATTGCGACGTCATTCAGGCTGATGGCGGCACGCGTACCGCGTCCATTACCGGTGCCTGCGTAGCGCTGGCCGATGCCCTGAACAAGCTGGTTGCAGCCGGTAAGCTGAAAACCAACCCAATGAAAGGGATGGTCGCGGCGGTTTCTGTTGGTATCGTTAACGGCGAAGCGCTTTGCGATCTGGAATATGTTGAAGATTCCGCAGCCGAAACCGACATGAATGTGGTGATGACCGAAGACGGTCGCATCATCGAGGTGCAGGGCACGGCGGAAGGTGAGCCGTTCACCCATGAAGAGCTTCTCTCCCTGCTGGCGTTGGCCCGAGGGGGAATCGAATCCATTGTAACGACGCAGAAAGCGGCGTTAGAAAATTGATTTTAAAGGCGACCAATGAGTCGCCTTTTTTTTGCCTGTAAGACAGAAAAAACCAAAGGAGCGAATCCATGAAATCGTATCAGCGCCAGTTTATTGAGTTTGCAATTAATAAACAGGTACTTAAGTTTGGCGAGTTTACGCTGAAATCCGGGCGTAGGAGCCCCTATTTCTTCAACGCCGGGCTGTTTAATACCGGGCGCGATCTGGCACTGTTAGGCCGTTTCTATGCCGAAGCGCTGGTGGATTCCGGGATTGATTTTGACCTGCTGTTTGGCCCGGCCTACAAAGGCATTCCGATTGCGACCACCACTGCGGTGGCGCTGGCGGAACACCATGACCGCGATGTGCCCTACTGCTTTAACCGCAAAGAGGCTAAAACCCACGGGGAAGGCGGGAATCTGGTCGGCAGCGCGCTGCAGGGCCGCGTCATGCTGGTGGACGATGTGATTACCGCAGGCACGGCGATCCGCGAGTCGATGGAGATTATTCAGGCCAACGGTGCGACGCTTGCCGGTGTGCTCATTTCTCTGGATCGTCAGGAGCGTGGCCGCGGCGACATTTCCGCTATTCAGGAAGTCGAGCGTGATTACGCCTGCAAAGTGACTTCCATCATCACCCTGAAAGACCTGATTGCGTATCTGGAAGAGAAGCCAGAGATGGCGGACCATCTGGCGGCGGTACGTGCGTACCGGGAAGAGTTCGGGGTGTAGTTAAATTGCCCGGTGGCGCGACGCTTACCGGGCTTACGGATTACTGCAACTGAGCAGCCACTAACGGCCAGCGGGCGTCAAAATCGTCCGTTGGACGGTATTTGAATTCGCTGCGCACGAAGCGGGAGAGCATGCCTTCACAAAACGCCAGTATCTGGCTTGCCAGCAGCGTTTCATCAATGCTGTATCCTTCGCCTTCACGCATTTTCTTCTCGCGCAGTACCTGGCGCAACTGCGCTTCAATACGTTCGAAAAGCTGATTGATGCGGCCCTGCAGCCTGTCCTGCTCAAACATCAGTGCGTGGCCGGTCAGGATACGGGTTAAACCCGGATTGCGTTCCCCAAAGCCCAGAATTAACAGCACAATCAGACGCAGACGCGCGGTGGTGTCTTTTTCGTCTTTCAAAATCAGGTTGATGCGCGTGATCAGGCTGTCTTCGATAAACTCGATCAGGCTGTCGAACATCCGGGTTTTGCTCGGAAAATGACGGTACAGCGCCGCCTCAGACACGCCCACAGAGGCGGCCAGTTTGGCGGTGGTGATGCGTTGACTGCCATCGCTGGATTCAAGCATCAGAGCCAGAGATTGAAGTATTTCTTCGCGACGATTCCTTTTCGCGGTTTGTTTTTCTGCCATGTTACAAAATACCCCTGAAAATAAGCACTTGCCAGGCTGGCATCCACACAGCGACCGCAAACTGACGTTTGCGGTTTGTTATTGCATTATGGCGCTGCGAGATACGTATATGTCGGGCGGTTATTTGCGCCCGGAATGGCCGAAGCCGCCTTCGCCACGGTCGGTGGCATCAAAGTCTGCCACCAGGTTAAATTCTGCCTGAACCACCGGTACAAAGACCATCTGCGCAATACGCTCGCCGGGTTCAATGGTGAAACTGTCCTGACCACGGTTCCAGACGGACACCATCAGCTGACCCTGGTAGTCGGAGTCGATCAGGCCGACCAGGTTACCCAGTACAACGCCGTGCTTATGGCCCAGGCCAGAGCGCGGCAGGATTACTGCTGCCAGAGACGGGTCAGCAATGTGGATCGCAAGGCCAGTCGGGATCAGGGTAGTGGCACCCGGAGCCAGTTCTACGGCGTCATCGAGACAGGCGCGCAGGTCAAGTCCAGCAGAGCCGGAGGTGGCATAGGTTGGCAGCGGGAATTGCTCGCCAACACGCGGGTCCAGAATCTTAACGTCGATTTTTTTCATCATAACGGGTAACGATCTCGTCCAGTAATTGTTGGCCCAGGAGTTCCTTGCGCTCAAGCGGTAAGATTTTATCTCCATCCTGCCAGAAAAGGTGCAGTGCGTTGCTGTCGCTGTTAAATCCTTGCGTGGCCAGCGATACGTCGTTCGCGCAAATTAAATCGAGGTTTTTGCGGGTACGTTTTTGCCGGGCATATTCTTCCACATTATTCGTTTCTGCGGCAAACCCAACAACGTAAGGACGATGGCTTTTTAATGCGGCGACACCGGCAACGATGTCCGGGTTTTTCACCATTTTCAGTGTTAATTCATCGCCTTGCTTTTTGATTTTCGACTCGGCGATGGTCTCGGCGCGATAGTCTGCCACGGCCGCACAGCCGATAAAAATCTGCTGACTTTGCGCATGGGCCTGCACGGTGGCTTCCATCTCCAGCGCGGTGGTCACATTAATACGCTGCACAAAAGGTGGCGTAGGTAACGAAACCGGGCCGCTGACCAGCGTGACGTTAGCACCGCGTTTTGCCGCTGCGGCAGCAATTGCAAAGCCCATTTTGCCGGAGCTGTGGTTGGTGATGTAGCGCACCGGATCCAGCGGCTCGCGCGTCGGGCCCGCGGTAATCATGATGTTGAGATGTTGCAGGTCGTTGACAGGCGAGAAATGGGCGGCGGCCATATCGACAATCGTCAGCGGGTCGAGCATACGCCCTGGGCCAACGTCGCCGCAGGCCTGGCTGCCGCTGTCCGGGCCCCAGATAAGCAGGCCGCGCGAGGCCAGCGTCTCCAGGTTGTGCTGGGTGGCAGCGTTGCGGTACATCTGCTGGTTCATGGCCGGCACGACGGCGACGGGTGCAGGCGTCGCGAGACAAATGGTCGAAACCAGATCGTTCGCCATTCCGGCCGCCACGCGGGCAATTAAATCTGCCGTGGCAGGGGCAAGAATAACCAGGTCTGCCCATTTACCCAGCTCAATGTGGCCCATCGCGGCTTCGGCTGCGGGATCGAGCAGGCTGTCAGATACCGGGTAACCTGAAACCGCCTGCAGGCTCAGAGGGGTGATAAAGGCTTTACCGCCTTCCGTTATCGCGACCCGCACATTCGCCCCTCGCTCACGCAGACGACGCACCAGCTCCGGCGCTTTATAGGCGGCAATACCGCCACTTACGCCAAGAACGATTTTTTTACCGGCCAGGCTCATCATGATTCTTTCCTGTTGGGTTTCACCAGAGAGCGGGCATTTTATCACAATCCCTAAAACGGGGTGATGATGTCCTTTGGTCACTTTGCGAGGCGCCACGCAAGAACGTAACGTCGCCGTCGAGTCCCCGATCCTGCTGTGGCAGCATGTGAATAAACACAGGGAGAAAGAGCATGGAAGAAGAGGATGAACTGCTATTGCCGCGTGAAAAAATGCTGCGCTATGGCGTCACGTTGTTAAAAGATGACGAGTTGCTGGCGCTCTTTTTGCGGACCGGGATACCGGGAAAAACGGTCTTTACGCTGGCAAAAGAGCTGATTGCGCATTTCGGTTCACTGTATGGTTTGCTGACCGCCGAACTGGCGCAATTTAAAAACGTTGAAGGAATTGGCGTGGCGAAATATGCCCAGTTGAGGGGCATTGCTGAACTTGCCCGCCGTTTTTACAACGTCCGCATGGAGATGGAAGATCCTATCCTGACACCCGCGATGACGCGTGAATTCCTGCAAAGCCAGTTAACCGATGTCGAACGCGAGATCTTTATGGTGATCTTTCTCGACAACAGGAACCGGGTACTGAAGCACAGCCGCTTGTTTTCGGGTACACTGAGCCACGTTGAGGTACATCCGCGTGAAATTGTGCGTGAAGCGATAAAAGTGAATGCAGCGGGCGTGATCCTCGCGCATAATCACCCCTCTGGCTGTGCAGAACCGAGCAGAGCTGACAAAGAAATCACCGAACGCATTATCAAATGCTGTCAATTCATGGACATTCGTGTGCTGGACCATTTGATAATTGGCCGCGGAGAGTACATTTCTTTTGCCGAACATGGCTGGATTTAGGCTATTTCTGGCGATCCATCGGGATCTTTGTCTGTTCGGGACTTGAGCACACCGCCGAGTCAGCGTATACTACGCCACCTTTGAGAATCTCGGGTTTGGCATTTGGGCCTGGCAATCGAGAGTTCACTTAGAACTACGCGATGACCGGGCTGTAAAGCCTGACGAGGCGCCGATACCCCATACGAAGCTCGAGCTAATTTGATTTTTGGAGAATAGACATGTCCCGAGTCTGCCAAGTTACTGGCAAGCGTCCGGTGACCGGTAACAACCGTTCCCACGCACTGAACGCGACTAAACGCCGTTTCCTGCCGAACCTGCACTCTCACCGTTTCTGGGTTGAGAGCGAGAAGCGTTTTGTCACCCTGCGCGTATCTGCTAAAGGTATGCGTGTAATCGATAAGAAAGGCATCGATACAGTTCTGTCTGAACTGCGTGCCCGTGGCGAAAAGTACTAAGTACTTAAAGAGGAAATAAATCATGGCTAAAGGTATTCGCGAGAAAATCAAGCTGGTTTCTTCTGCTGGTACAGGTCACTTCTACACCACCACGAAGAACAAACGTACTAAGCCGGAAAAACTGGAACTGAAAAAATTCGATCCAGTTGTACGCCAGCACGTACTGTACAAAGAAGCTAAAATCAAATAATTTTAGCCTCCTTGTATTGAAAAACCCCGCAACTGCGGGGTTTTTTGCATTCTGCATCTCAACGGAGGAACCATGCCTGAATTACCTGAGGTAGAGACCAGCCGTCGCGGCATTGAGCCCCATCTGGTCGGCGCGACTATTCTTCATGCTGTCGTTCGCAATGGGCGACTGCGCTGGCCGGTGTCCGATGAGATCCACGCGTTAAGCGACAAACCCGTCCTTAGCGTGCAGCGCCGCGCGAAATACCTGCTGCTGGAGCTACCTGACGGCTGGATTATTATCCATCTTGGGATGTCGGGGAGCCTGCGCATCCTCACTGAAGAACTGCCTGCGGAAAAGCACGACCACGTCGATCTGGTGATGAGCAACGGCAAAGTGCTGCGTTACACCGATCCAAGGCGTTTTGGCGCGTGGCTGTGGACGAAGGAGCTCGACGGACACAACGTGCTGGCGCATCTCGGGCCTGAACCGCTCTCAGACGCGTTTAACGCGGAATACCTGAAAGAGAAGTGTGCGAAGAAAAAGACCCCGATTAAGCCCTGGCTGATGGATAACAAGCTGGTGGTCGGCGTGGGGAATATTTACGCCAGTGAATCGCTGTTTGCGGCCGGGATCCATCCCGATCGGTTGGCCTCGTCGCTGTCTGCGCAGGAGTGTGAGCTGCTGGTTCGGGTCATTAAAGCGGTACTGCTGCGCTCTATCGAGCAGGGTGGGACGACGCTGAAGGACTTCCTGCAAAGCGACGGTAAACCGGGCTATTTTGCCCAGGAGCTGCAGGTGTATGGCCGTAAGGGCGAACCGTGCAGAGTCTGCGGTACGCCAGTTATTGCCACGAAGCACGCCCAGCGCGCCACCTTCTACTGCCGTCAGTGTCAGAAATAGGGCTACTTTAGCTTTTCCATCAGCGCCTGGTGGACGTTATCCGGCAGGAAATGGGTAACGTCCCCGTGATGGCGCGCCACCTCTTTCACCAGCGTGGACGAGATAAACGACCACTCTTTCGATGGCATCAGGAATACGCTTTCCAGCTCCGGCATCAGATGGCGGTTCATGTGCGCCAGCTGCATCTCATACTCGAAATCTGCCACCGCGCGGAGACCACGAATCAGAATATTGGCCTGCTGGGCGCGGGCGAAATTGGCCATCAGGTCGCTGAACCCGACAACTTCAACATTCGGCAGGTGCGCAATCGCATCGGTGGCAAGCGCCACGCGCTCGTTGAGATCAAACATCGGCTTTTTACTGGGGCTGGCGGCAATCGCCAGAATCACCTTGTCGAACATGCTCGCCGCACGGGTAATGATGTCAAGATGACCGTTAGTGATCGGATCGAAGGTACCCGGATAAATCGCTTTTGTGCTCATGGCTCACGTTTTCTCTGAGTAGCCGCGGCAGAGCGCCCACAGCTCGGTGTATTTGTTGAAAGTATACTGGGCATTCACTACCGCCAGTAACCAGCCCTGCTTACCGTCCAGTACGCCGCCGCGCAGCAGCAGCGTTTTCAGGAACGCCCCCAGCGTATGGGTGAAGATACCCGTCAGCGAAGCCTTCTTGCCGCGCTGGTGACGCTCCTGCGCCCATGCGGTGGCATAGTTGAGCTGCTTTTGCTGGAAGCTCGCGAAATCCCGGCAGGTCAGGTGCAGCAAATCACCCGTCAGGGGGATGACCCGGGCACTGTCGCAGGCCAGTGACTCATGGACCAGGTTGTCGTTGTACTGATAGCGCTCGCGCTCGTAGAGGCGCATCACGCGGTCGGGATACCAGCCGCTGTGGCGCATGAAGCGGCCAAGGAAGTAATTACGACGCGCAATGCTGTAGACCGCGCCAGGCTGAGGAGCGGCGAGTACGACCTGAATGGCCTGCTGAAGCTCCGGCGTGATGCGTTCGTCGGTGTCGAGCATCAGCACATAATCACCGGTGGCATACCCCTGTGCGCGTTGGCGCTGGATGCCATAGCCTTGCCAGTCAGTATCGGTAAAGACTTTTGCACCCGCTGCCCGGGCAACGTCCACCGTGTTATCCGTGCTTCCGGAGTCGAGGATAACAATTTCGTCGGCCCAGGCGACGGAGGCCAGGCAGTCCGGAAGCAGGTCGGCGGCGTTTTTGGCGATCATTACGACCGACAGACGCGTTGACATTAGTGGCTCCGCTGAGGCAGATAAGGTTGCAGAAGCTGCAGCAGACGGGTGAGTGCGCCCTGATTCTGGTGCAGCACTTCGACGGCGTGGCGACCGTACCACAGGCGGTAATCTTCGTCCGTCAGAAGGGTTGAAACCTCTTTGACCACCGAGTCCGCATCGGTCACGGTAATTAAACCATCGGCCTGCTGCAATTTCGCGCAGATATCTTTGAAGTTAAACGTGTGTGGGCCCATCAGCACCGGAATGGCGTGTGCTGCGGGTTCCAGCGGGTTATGACCGCCGCGCTCGACAAGGCTGCCGCCGACAAACGCGAGGTCAGCAATGCCGTAGAGCAACATCAACTCGCCCATCGTATCGCCAATCACTACCTGAGTGCTGCCGGAAGGGATCTCTCCGCTGCTGCGCAGCGTGAAGCTGAAGCCGCCTTTCTGCACCATTTCACGGGCATCTTTAAAACGCTCAGGATGGCGGGGAACCAGAATCAGCAGTAAATCCGGGAATGTTTCCAGCAGCTTACGGTGAGCCTGGAGGATAATCGCCTCTTCGCCGTCGTGAGTACTGGTCGCAATCCAGACCTGACGACGCGGCGCCCACTGGCGACGCAGCGTGATGGCGCGGGCAGCCAGTTCAGGGGTCACGGAAATATCGAATTTCAGGCTGCCGGTTACGGCAAGCTGATTGCGTTTCAGGCCCAGCGCGATAAAACGCGCCGCGTCTTCTTCATTCTGCGCGGCAATCAGCGTGATTTTGCTTAGCAGACGACGCATAAATTTGCCCAGCTTGCCGTAGCCCTTCGCCGAACGCTCAGACAGGCGCGCGTTGGCAATCACCAGCGGAATTTTACGGGCATGCAGAGCGGAAATCATATTCGGCCACAGCTCGGTTTCCATCACGATCACCAGCTTCGGGCGAACGGTATTCAGGAAACGATTCATGGCGCAGGGCAGATCGTAAGGCAGATAGACGTGATGCACGTCTTTACCAAATGCGGATAACGCGCGCTCGGAGCCGGTTGGCGTCATGGTGGTGACGGTTATCGGCAGAGATGGGTAGCGGTGACGCAGGGCGCGAACCAGCGGGATTGCCGCCAGCGTTTCACCGACAGAAACGGAATGGAGCAAAATACCGTCCGGAGCGACTTTATTGCGGCAAAAGCCATAGCGTTCAGCCCAGCGTTTACGATACGCAGGCGCTTTACGGCTACGAAGCAACAGTCTCAGCCACACCAGTGGCTGAATGATATAGAGCAGGGCGGTATACAACAATTCCAAGCGATTATCCGTCTTTTTAGTTTCGGCGGGCAAATTCTAAGCATTTAAGCCAGGTAAAGCTATCTCTTATGCCAGATACCGTTTTAAACGGAAGTAGCGTCGGCCCAGGCGCCAGCGCAAACGCGGGCTTTTGGCACTTTTCCAGATAAGCTTCCAGATCCCGGTATCGAAGAACTCTTTGATAATCATTGTTTTCTTCGTCTCATCCTTCATGTTGTCGAAGGTATGAATGATCCCGAGCCCCTCTTTGGCGATTTGCCAGTGGCAGGCGGGGATATTTTTCACTTTATCCGGGTAACGCTGGTTAATGGCATCAAGCATCTGCAGGATTTTCATGTAATGGCGCGCGGAGCGAATCAGCGTGTCGTCATTATCCGGCATGTGCGATACCGAGGCAGAGTGAATGTAGTAGTCATAAAAGCGTTCGCTGGTGTACTGAACGCGCTCTGCGGCAAGCAACACTTCGGTGGTCCACGGGATATCCTGATGGCGCAGGCCGGGTTCGAAATGGAAACGGTGCTTACGGATAAAATCGTGGCGGTAGATATTAAGCCAGGTCACGTGCAGGAATTTACGCGAATCCAGCGCCATTTTTAGCCATGCCGGGCCAGTCATAACGCCCGTCGAGGCGAGTTTATCCTCAGGGAAGATAGGACGAGATGGTTTCTTATCATTTTCCCAGACGTAGTTGCCGTTGCAGGTGGCGACATCCAGATCCTGCGTAACGGCCATATCCAGCAGACGCTGGTACATGCCTGGTTTGAAGACGTCATCAATATCCGGGAAAGAGAGATATTGACCAGTTGCAACGGCCAGGCCGGTATTACGCGCGATGGAAACGCCCTGGTTTTGCTGTTCAATCACCTGCAGCTGCGGCAGTTTTTCACGCCAGCTTTCGACGATCTGCAGCGAGCGGTCAGTCGAGCCGTCATTAACAATGATGACTTCCATGCTGTCGATGCGTTGATTTACAAGGCAGGTAAAGAACTGATCCAGAAAAGCTTCGCCGTTATATACGGCAACCACCACGCTTAACAATGGCGCTGAATTTTGCATAAGAAACCTGATTATTTTTGATTGTCGACCAAAGCAATGTATTGCTGGCAAATGGCATTGATACCGAACGACGCAATCGTTGCATCGCCAACGACCGGTGGGGCGGTATAAATGTCCACCAGCGTTTTTGCCAGTGACGCGTCATCTAGCTCTGCCAGCCCGCGCGCTAAGGATCCGGTGAGGATTTCTGCGGGGCCGCCGGGGCAATTGGTACTGACCGGTGGCGTCTGGCAGATTATGGATTCCACCAGCACATTACCAAAACCTTCGCAGTCAGAACTTAACACTAAGAGGCGTGCCCCTTTTATCCAGGGGTAAGGGTTGGCGTCGAAGGGACGGAAAACCGTTTTATTTTCAATACCCAAGTCGCGGGCAAGCTGTTTGAGCTTTTGAATTTTGGCGTCGGAACCATTGCCCATCATGACAAGCGTGGTGTCAAGCTGACTCAGCGCGAACGCGCGTAAAAGGCGGTCGTGACGCTTGTGTTCATGGAAGCGGCCTACGTGGATGATGTAATCCTCCCCTTGCATCTCAAAGGAAGCACCCGCCAGACGCTGAATTTCAGGGATATCGAAAGGATTGTGGATAACCGCCTGGCGCCGAAGCTTGAGGGCCAGCGTCTCTGAAAGATCTTTCAACACGGCGCCTGAGACGGCGACAACGTTTCGGTTTTCGTAGGTATGACGAATTTTAAGGTGTTTGAACCAGCGTGAAAGCCCGCTGCGATGGCGAAGATAAGAGAACGAGAACATGCCATGCACGCAGAACCAGACTTTATCACGCTCCAGCGCGCGGCAGTGCGCCACAATGCGGTCCGTTTTGTGCAGGTGAGAGAACACCACGTCAAATTTTCCACTGCGTTCAGCCCGCTCAATTGCCTGATCCAGCAGACGGGCGCGGCGTGGGATCTCCGTCAGCTTTCGCCACGGTTTTTTGCAGGTATCCTGAACGACCTGATAATCAATGCCTTCCGGGATGGCGTAGTCGCACACTTTCCGCAGAGAGAAGAGAGAGACCTGATGCCCCATCTCTGTTAATCCACTGGAAAGTGTAAGAACCGTTTTTTCAGCTCCCCCACCGGGTAAACCATCAATAATCATTAGGATGCGCATTTTTAATCCAGTAATTTTTGATAAAGCGTAATAAGCTGACTTGACAGTTTTTCAGGGGTGGCGTCTTTAACACGTTCACGTGCCGCTTGCCCCATATTGTTATTTTTTCCCAGAGAAGGGGTAGCAGCAATCGCTTCCTTCAATGTGTGGATATCAAGTGCGTCACAATAAAATCCGTTCCGGCCTTGCTGAATAAATTCGGCACCTCCACAACTTTCTGAAGTAATGACTGGCAATCCGCAGGCCATCGCTTCAAGAATGACGTTTGGAAAGGGATCATACAGCGTTGGCAGCAGTAAACCATCGGATAGCTGATAAAAAGGCAGCGTCTCTTTTTGCATCCCCAGGAAGCGGATTTGACCTTCGCAGCCTAATGAGCGGGCGAGGTCGCGATAACGGCTTTCTGCTTTATCCTGTCCCACCACAATCAGCCAGGCTGCTGTGCCTGCGATAGCGCGTATAGCGCTGGCCAGGCCTTTTCGTTCAAACCCTGACCCAACGAAGCAAAATATTACGGCATCGGCTGGCAAGCCAAACTGCTGACGTAGTGTAATACGCTGTGCCTCTTCAACCGGAACGAAACGGGTGGAATCTATTGAATTATAAATCACATGTATTTTTTTTGCGTCAATATCAAAGTCTTCTACGATTTCGCGTTTGATCATCTCCGCATTACAAATAACCGCTTTCAACTCGGGCGCCTGGTACATTTCACGTTCGGCGTGCATCACGTAGCGGTGATAGCGGTCGACCATCAGCATTTTCGCGCGCCAGGCGGGCAGAATGCGCGCGCGCTGCAGCAGCCAGCGTCGATGGACGCCATCGCCAGCGCGGTAAATGTCGCAGCCCGGAATTCGCTCGTGGCTTTGCACAATATCAAACTGCTGTTGCTGCCACAGCGCACGGGCAGCATGGGCAAACCCGCGCTCGCGGCTAATTCGGCCCCATTTGCGTGGGTCGCAAATATGGATATGCCAGTCGTCCTGCTTCTCGCCCTGCCACTCACGCGTAATGACGTTGAGTTCAAGATTCTGGTTGCTCAACGCGGTGAGCGCACGTGAAACGAAGCGCTCCGCTCCGCCATCAGGGCGATATTTTTGGCGAACAATCGCCAGACGATGGTGTTTCATGGCAAATATCTCCTTGCAGCGGAGACGACAGCATCAACAGGAATGGCGTCGAGATAGCGTTCTTTCGTTTTGGTATCAATAGCGTCGGGATCGGGGAGGGGGCCGTAGTCGCCAGCCCAGATGACTTCACCGTTGACTTGCCATGGAGACCAAAACGTCAGTTTGGAAGGACCAAACAGCGCCACGCAGGGCGTCTGCAGCGCGGCGGCCATATGCATTGGAACGGAGTCAACGCCAATAAAAAGACGCGCGTGATCGATAAGTGAGGCCAGCTGGCGCAACGTGAGCTGGCCCGCCAGCGAGACGACTCCCGTCTTCGGTGAGGTGGCGAGAATGCGTTCGATCATCGCCAGCTCTTTTTTATCCGGCCCGGCCGTGAGTACGATAGTGTGACCATCCTGCTGCAGCGCGGTGATGGTTTGCGCCATTTTGCCTTCGTCCCAGCATTTAAAGAACCAGCGCGACGTAGGCTGAATCACGATGTAGTTGTCGCCCACACCGTTTTGCCTCAGCTTTTGATGGGCGTCGTGCCAGTCTTCGGCACGGTAGGCCATGGTCACAGCAGGTTGAGCGGTTACCGGTAATGGCGACAAAATGGCGAGGTTCTGTTCGACAGTGTGCAGCGCGTTGTGCCCGGCCACAGAGACTAAATCGCTATGGCAAAACCGCCAGAATGCGTTGTTGCGTTTGTTAAAAGCGAAGCCGAGTCGAACCGGCGCACCGGTGAAACGGGTGACGATAGCGCTGCGCCACTGATCGGCAAGATTGATCACCAGGTGATAGTGCTGTTTTCGTAACGTGCTGAGCAACTGCCACTCTTTTTGCAGATGTTTCAGCGTGCCCAGCTGCTTCCATTTACGATCGATCTCGTAAACAGTACCGATCGCCGGGTGCGCAGCGAGCATATCGCGGGTTTCTTCATACAACAGCACATCAATCTGTGCCTGCGGCCATTTTTGACGTAATGAATCAATGACGGGAGTGGTCAGCAACATATCGCCGTGATGGCGGAGTTTGATAAGTAAAATGCGCAAATCAGGCGTGTCAGGTAAGTTATTCATCATCATCTTATCGGCGTTGTACTGTTGGCAATTCTAATAGACCTGATAGCGACTTGCACTCTTTCTCCATAATCTCAGGAATTTCCCAGGAAGGGTTTACTCAGGCTTTGGAGAGTGCGTAACATAGCGCTAACTTCCCTGTCTTGCGGACTCATTATGAAAAAACCAGCGTTTATCATCACGATTGATACTGAGGGCGATAATCTCTGGCAGAACCACCGCGTCATTAAAACGGAAAACGCGCGCTATCTGGCCCGGTTCCAGACCCTGTGTGAGCGTTTTGGTTTTAAGCCCGTCTGGCTGACAAACTATGAGATGGCGATCGAGCCCGTTTTCATCGAATTCGCAAGGGACGTGATCGCCCGTGGTCAGGGGGAGGTGGGAATGCACCTTCACGCATGGAATAGCCCCCCTGAGCACGATCTCACGGGAGATGACTGGCGCTGGCAACCTTATCTGATTGAATTTTCAGACGAGATGATGCGTGAGAAAGTGCTGTACATGACCCGTCTGCTGGAAGAGACATTCCAGACCAAAATGCTGAGCCACCGCGCCGGTCGTTGGTCATTTGATAGCCGCTATGCAAAATTGCTCGTTGAACTGGGCTACCAGGTTGATTGCTCCGTGACGCCACGCGTTAACTGGCGCAATGCGAAAGGTGCTCCGCAGGGTAATGGCGGAACGGATTATCAGCACTTCCCCGATCACGCCTATTTTATGGATTTAGATACGATTTCCCGGGAGGGCAATAGCCCTTTACTCGAAGTGCCAATGAGCATTCAGTATAAACATCCGGCCTGGCTGAATACGATCAAACAGGGATACGATCGGCTTCGCGGTAAATATCGTTCGCCCTCCGTGAACTGGCTACGACCGACCGGTGGCAATGCCTCGCAGATGATTCAGGTGGCGCAGCAATGCCTGTCGCAGGGGCAGGATTATGTGGAGTTTATGCTTCACTCGTCTGAATTTATGCCGGGTGGAAGTCCTACGTTTAAAGACGAAGCGGCGATTGAAGGGTTATATCAGGATTTAGAAGCGCTTTTTAGCTGGCTATCCGATAAGACGACAGGGATGACGCTGGCGGAGTTTTATCAATACAAGAAAAAATAATGCCCGCCAGGCGGGCATTATCGCTTAGTGATGTTGTCTGGTTTGCGAGAACGGTGTGCTCAGTGCAAACACGGTGACAAAGAAGATTAGGGCTTCTGAGCTCAGTAAAATAACGTCCGTCAGGCCATAAAGTAATAAAAGCAGCATGGTCGATAGCAGCAGGCCATTTCTGTTCTTCAGCGCGTACGCGATCATCGAAACGAAGAAAAAGAGTAATATCGCCAGACCCGGAAGCCCCTGCAGGGAGTATTTTTCGATGAATTCGTTGTGCAGATGTATCCTAATATACTGCAGCGCCGAGACGAGGTGGGGATGCCCCTCTTGAATATAACGCTGCGTCCATACCTCTCGCTCTTCAATTGATTGTCCCAGTGGGTGGGCAAGTCCGTTCTGAATACCAACAATCCACATGGAAAAACGCGCGCCGAGTGACGTGGCGTCATAGCCTTGTTGGTAGCGCTCTACTTCCATCTGCGTTTGATCTATTTTTGGCGAGATCAACGGCTTGTAGCTAACGATAATAATGCCCGCCACAACACATAAGAAAATGAGCATCGATTTAAGATGAATTCTTCTGAAGTGGTAAAGCGTTAGCACAATCGCCAGAAGCAAATACAGCCCCATTGCAGCACGCGTCCCCGTCAAAAGAATGACGAACCAGGAAATTAATACGGTGAAACCCGCTACCACATACAGTTTTCTGTTTTTTTGAAGATAAAGACTGTATACCAACGCCAGCGACAGAACAGAGTAAACATAGGCCGATACGGTAGGACGATTTATGGCCATCTCAACACGATCTACACCCTGCGTCGCCTGCCACAAGCCATATCCCGTGGCGAGGACAAACCCTGCACCTGCCGCGTACAGGAAGTACTTCTGGAAAGCGCGTTTATCGACGTAAGTTTTAAAGCGGTCAAGATAGAAAACGAGAACGCTCGCTAATATCAGTTTCTTACTGGCACCCAGATAATCACTGTAAGCGTTTAAACCTTCGCTATGATATTCGTACACCATATACCAGACAAGATTGAGCAACCCAATCAGCAATATGGGGAGCGCGATTGAAAAGGGGCGCAGGGTGATTTTTTTATATTCGCAAGCTAAGCCGATAATGCTGGCATAAACCGCAATATAGAAAAATTCGCGTTGTTTTCCTGAGCTCAGCAGCGCCAGTGCAAACGAAATGAGGCTCAAAATCAGCGTCAGCTGATAGAGCCGCAGTTTTACTTTTTCCATAATGCCTCAATGACCCTTTTTTTGTAGCTGAAACGTACATCTCCGGAGAGGAAGAAAGAGAAAGAATAAAGTGCGTTTACCCGCTGCTTAACCAGTTTGAGCTGCGGGTCGGTCAGATGTTGCCGATGGTTACTGTAGATATCAAACCAGTGGCAATTAACAAGATGCTTAAACGAGCGCGGGAATGTTTTTTCCATCTGTAACGTACATTCAACGAGTGTAGTGATTTTACCGGCGTCGAGACGGCTCGATAAACTGTCGCTGCGTTTGATGTAATAATAGTGCCCCTGACGCTGGTAGAATATTTTACCCGCTTGCATCAGCATGCCGGGAAATACCGCGAAATCCTCATAACAGACCATTGAAGGGATCGGATTGCTTGCATACAGTTTGCGATGCACGAATTGCCCGATGAGATGCGCCTGAAAATCTTTGTGCTGGAGGAAACGCTTTATTGCATCGCTTTGCGACAATAAGGCAGGCGTGAATCCCTGCCAGTCGGAGGTGATTTTCCGCATGTCCCGTATTTCCAGCAGGCGCGTCAGCAGCATATCAGGCCGCTCTGCTTTCAGGAATGCGACGGCGTCCCGGATGCTGCCTGGTTTCAACAGGTCATCGCTATCCAGCATCGTAATGTATTCGCCTGATGCCAGAGAGACCGCGCCGTTTCGAACATGTCCTACGTTACGGTACTCAACGTATCGGGATTGCGCATTCGGAAGCTTTGGTAACCACGTCTCAATGATATCCTGAGTGGCATCATCGGAACTGTCATTAAAGATAATGATTTCTACATCATCGCCTGCATTCTCTATCGCGTTTTGCAGGCTTTCCAGCGTGGCGTGAAGCGTGTTTTCGGCATTATGTGCGGCAATAATGATGCTGAGAAAAGCCATAGTAATTAGTTTCCCTGCGCATCAAAGGCAGAATTTGCTGTTGGCAGCCCGCAAATGAAATGTTTGAGTTCGTCCAGCGATTCATCTGTTACCGCGAAGAGCTCTTCCCGGCTTTGTGAGAAGTAATAACGAGTTTCAAAAACATACGAGCAAATATTGTCATCATTACCAATCAGCAATACGTTGCCAAGCGGGCGCTGCTCGTAGTGACAGCACGGACCGAACAGTAAGACGACCGGCACGCCCACTGCATCGGCAATGTAGACATTTCCGGAGTCAGACGCGATATAGCAGTCCATCTTAGAAATGGCCCACGGAAGTTCTTCCAGCGAGAGCTTGCCAATAAGATTAATAAAGTTGGGCAACTCACCGTAAGCGCGGGTGATATCGTCCATCCATGATTGTTCATTTGGTGCGCCAAACACGTAAAACTCGCAGGGCAGGTCGGCGAGGCGATCGGCAATCCGTTTCCAGATGCCCGGTGGAACGGTTTTCGCTTTATTCCCTGCGGCGATACTGATGCCAATGCGGATAACGCCGGGTTTATCAAGAATAGCCGGATAGGTTGCGGGTTTAAACAGTGGCTTTGTGGCGTGCTTGGGAGAGTCTTTCCAGGTCAGCGAGCGATCCGCCAGCTTAAGATAGTTCGTGACGGACAGCGTCTTCTTTTCGTGCTCAACCGTACCGTCTGCCGTTGCATAGAAAATACCGTGATACCACCTGCGCGTGTAAGTGCTCAAAAATTGCTTGTTTTTAGCATTGCACACGGAGGCGAAAAAGAGATTTACGCTGTTGGGTTGCAGGAGATAGACGTTGTCATAGCGGTTCATGATCCTGCAGGCAAAGAGCAGCTTTCGCCACAGGTTACGCTTATGCTGCTCGATAAAAAAAATCTCTTCGATTGTCTCATCATTCTTCGCCAGCGCGCCTACGCCGCGACTGATGAGCACGTCGCTTTTTTGCAGCCAGGCCAGAAGGGGCGTTGCATTAACAAAATCGCCGATTTTGGCTGTCTGAATGACCAGGTTTTTCCCTGTCTCTTTGCGGAACAGCTTTCGGAGAAGCTTTACCGGAAAGAGTAAAATCAGCAGAAATACGTAACTCATGGGTTAAATATCCCTGTTGGAAAGCCAATGGCTGCCCTGTAAAAATGAAAAAATTGCATCTGCGCTGATATCCTTCGTTTGCTGAGTCGGGCTGACCATCTGATGCTGGTTTTTGCCATAGCCCCCGATCAGGCCGGGATCGGTCGGGCCAAAAAGAGTGATATTTGGACGATCCAGCGCCGCGGTTAAATGGCTTAAACCCGTATCCACGGAAACGACGGCGTTAGCGCCTGCCAGCTCTGCGGCAACCTGTGCCAGCGTGAGTTTGGGTAACACCTCGACGTGGGTAAAGCCTGCTGCCAGACGCTCCGCACGTTGCCGCTCATGCTCAGCGCCCCACGGGAGTTTAATATGGATACCGGCGGGTTGCATTAGTTCAATCAGCCTTCGCCAGTGCGTTTCCGGCCAGTGCTTATCGTCGCGCGTTGTGGCATGCAGGAAGACAAGATAAGGCTGAGCAGAGGGATCTGTATTGTGCAAAAAATGCTGTGCAATGGCATAGTCACCCTGGGTTTCCGGTTTCGCATAGCCCAGGCTTTTCGCGAACAGCTCGCGGGTGCGTTCCACAGCGTGCTGCTGCTTCGCAATATGATGGCGACGGTTATAGAACAGGCTCGCCAGCGGTTCGCGGGCGGTGTGCCAGTCCATGCCGTGCTTTATGCCGTGCGCTAAACGCGTCACCAGCGCGGCGCTTTTGACCAGCCCCTGCGCGTCGATAATCGCGTCGTAACGCTGCGCCTGCACCGCCTCGCGGAAGGCTTTGCGTTCGGCCTTAATCGGTGCGGAGAACCACGCTTTGCGCCAGCGGCGAATCGCCACCGGGATCACGCGGTCAACCGCTTCATGCCAGGTGGGGATCTGCGCGAAGCCTTCTTCCACCACCCAGTCAAAACGGATGCCGGGAATGGCCCGCACGGCGTCCGTCAGCGACGGCAGCGTATGCAGAACATCGCCCATCGAAGAGGTTTTTACGATCAATACCCGCATCCGTTATCCTTCTTCGCTCAACAGCAGTGCGTTGAGTTCCTCAAGAACTCGCTGGGGGGTAATGTCGATCAGGCTCTGATGGTAACCTTCTGCGGCGTCGCCTTTGCGTACCTTGTGGTAGCCGGTGATCAAACGAATTACGCGCGCTTTGTGCGACAGCGGCGGCGTGAAGTCCGGGCTGCTTGGGCCATACAGCGCGACCAAAGGACGGTCCAGCGCGGCGGCGACGTGCATCAGGCCAGAGTCGTTGCTGACCACGGCCTTACAGGCGGCAATCAGGATAACCGCCTGCTCGAGCTGCGTTTCGCCGGCCAGATTGCGGCACCAGGCCTGCTGCTCGTTGCTCAGCGTGGCGAGAATTTCGTTGCCCGCCTCGTGATCCTTTGCCGAGCCAAACAGGACAATCTGATAACCTTCGTCGATCAGCTGTTTTGCCAGCTCGGCGTAGTGGTAGTGCGGCCAGCGTTTCGCCGGGCCAAATTCCGCGCCAGGGCAGAAGCCAATCATCGGGCGTTCGGACGAAATGCCAAACGCGTTACAGATTTGGGATTTCTCCCCGTCGTTAACCTGAAGCTGCGGCCACAGCAGCGGCTGCGGCAGGTCTTTCGCGCTGCGCATCACGCCTTTGTCGTAGGCCAGCGCCACGTAGCGCTCCACCATCAGCGGCCAGGCCTCTTTATCCAGCACTCGCGCGTCGTTCAGCAGGCCGTAGCGCATTTCACCGCGCCAGCCGGTACGGTGCGGGATGCCCGCAAAGAAAGGCACGAGGGCGGATTTAAAGGAGTTTGGCAGCACGTACGCGCGGTCATAGCGCTTCTCGCGAAGGCTATGGCCGAGCTTGCGACGTTCGCCGATCTCCAGCGCCCCGTGGCCAAGCGGCATCGGGATCGCCTCGTTTACTTCCGGCATACGCGATAACAGCGGACGGCACCATGCGGGTGCCATCACGTCGATTATCGCCTGGGGATAACGCGCCTTGAGCGTGCGATAGAGACTTTGCGACATCATCATGTCGCCCACCCATGACGGGCCGATCACCAGAATCTTCATGCTTATGCGTCGCGGTTCAGCCAGGACATATATTCCGTTACGCCTTCGGCAACGGTCTTGAACGGCTTGTCGTAGCCCGCGGCGCGCAGGTTGGTCAGGTCAGCCTGGGTGAACGCCTGGTAGCGGCCTTTCAGCTTGTCCGGGAACGGAATGTACTCAATGCTGCCTTTCTTATGGTATGCCAGCGTCGCGTCAGCCACCGCCTGGAAGGATTCTGCGCGGCCCGTGCCCAGGTTAAAGATGCCGGAGACACCGTTTTCCCAGAACCACAGGTTTACGGCCGCAACGTCGCCCACGTAGACGAAATCACGCTTAAAGCCGTCGCTGCCTTCGAACAGTTTCGGGCTTTCGCCGTTATTCAGCTGGGTGTTCAGGTGGAACGCCACGCTCGCCATGCTGCCTTTGTGGCCTTCGCGCGGACCGTAGACGTTGAAGTAGCGGAAGCCGACAATCTGCGAGTTCGCTTCTGGCAGAACCTGACGCACGTATTCGTCGAACAGGAACTTGGAGTAGCCATAGACGTTCAGCGGCTGCTCGTACTCGCGTGACTCGATGAAGTCAGAGGTGCGGCCGCCGTAGGTTGCCGCGGAGGAAGCATACAGGAACGGAATTTCACGCTCCAGGCAGTAGTGCAGGAGCTCTTTGGAGTACTGATAGTTGTTGTCCATCATGTACTTGCCGTCCCACTCGGTGGTGGAGGAGCACGCACCTTCGTGGAAGATGGCCTCGATCTCGCCGAACTCTTCACCCGCCATAATCTGGATAAGGAAGTCTTCTTTATCCATGTAGTCAGCGATGTTCAGATCCACCAGGTTAATGAACTTGGTGCCGTCTTTCAGGTTGTCCACCACCAGGATGTCGGTGATGCCTTTGTCATTGAGGGCCTTGATAATGTTGCTGCCGATAAAGCCCGCGCCGCCGGTAACGATGATCATAACTGTAACCTTTGAAGTGTGGAGCCCGGGGACAATCCCGGACGCTAATATTCATATCATATCATTAGTATGGCGACCCTTCAGCCATTCACCGATATGCAGCAGGGTTACACGTGATTTATGCTGCAAAAACGAGAAGAGATACTGCGTCATCTCGTCATGAACTATAGGTTTGGGTAATATGTGCCGAAATTTGCCGAGTCTGGAGAATTGCAATGCGTGGTGATTTTTACAAACAGTTAAACAGCGACCTCGACACCGCACGTGCGGAAGGGTTGTTCAAGGAAGAGCGTATTATCACGTCTGCTCAGCAGGCGGACATCACCGTTGCCGACGGCAGCCACGTGATTAACTTTTGTGCGAACAACTATCTGGGGCTTGCGAATCACCCTGAGCTGATTGCCGCTGCAAAAAACGGCATGGATACCCACGGTTTCGGCATGGCCTCCGTACGTTTCATCTGCGGTACGCAGGACAGCCACAAGCAGCTTGAGCAAAAGCTGGCGAGCTTCCTCGGAATGGAAGACGCGATTCTGTACTCCTCCTGCTTCGACGCCAACGGCGGTCTGTTTGAGACCCTGCTCGGCGCAGAAGATGCGATTATCTCCGACGCCCTGAACCACGCCTCCATCATCGACGGCGTACGCCTGTGTAAAGCGAAGCGCTTCCGCTACGCCAACAACGACATGGTTGAGCTGGAAGCCCGCCTGAAAGAGGCCCGTGAAGCGGGTGCTCGCCACGTGCTGATCGCCACCGACGGCGTGTTCTCCATGGACGGCGTGATCGCTAACCTGAAGGGCGTGTGCGACCTGGCGGATAAATACGACGCGCTGGTGATGGTCGATGACTCTCACGCGGTTGGCTTTGTGGGTGAAAACGGCCGTGGTTCCCATGAATACTGCGACGTGATGGGCCGCGTGGACATCATCACCGGTACGCTGGGCAAAGCGCTCGGCGGCGCGTCCGGCGGCTATACCGCCGCGCGTAAAGAGGTGGTCGAGTGGCTGCGCCAGCGCTCCCGCCCGTATCTGTTCTCCAACTCCCTGGCACCGGCGATTGTGGCTGCGTCCATCAAAGTGCTGGAGATGGTGGAATCCGGCGCCGAACTGCGCGACCGCTTGTGGTCCAACGCCCGCCTGTTCCGTGAAAAAATGAGCGCCGCAGGGTTCACCCTGGCCGGTGCCGACCATGCGATCATTCCAGTGATGCTGGGCGATGCGGTCATCGCGCAGAAGTTTGCCCGCGAGCTGCAGAAAGAGGGGATCTACGTCACCGGGTTCTTCTTCCCGGTGGTGCCAAAAGGTCAGGCGCGTATCCGCACCCAGATGTCTGCGGCGCACTCGCCTGAACAAATTGAACGTGCGGTGGAAGCCTTTACCCGCATCGGTAAACAGCTGGGCGTAATTGCCTGAGGACGTGTGATGAAAGCGTTATCCAAACTGAAAGCGGAAGAAGGGATTTGGATGACCGACGTGCCGGAGCCGGAAGTCGGTCATAACGATCTGCTGATCAAAATTCGTAAAACCGCCATCTGCGGTACTGACGTTCACATCTACAACTGGGACCAGTGGTCGCAGAAAACCATTCCGGTACCGATGGTTGTCGGTCACGAATATGTCGGCGAAGTGGTCGGCATCGGCCAGGAAGTGAAAGGCTTCAAGATTGGCGATCGCGTCTCCGGTGAAGGCCATATTACCTGCGGCCACTGCCGTAACTGCCGCGGCGGACGCACGCACCTGTGCCGCAACACCGTCGGCGTGGGCGTAAACCGTCCGGGCTGCTTCGCGGAATACCTGGTGATCCCGGCGTTTAACGCGTTCAAAATTCCGGACAATATCTCTGACGATCTGGCCTCCATTTTCGACCCGTTCGGCAACGCGGTACACACCGCGCTCTCCTTCGACCTTGTGGGTGAAGACGTGCTGGTCTCCGGCGCGGGCCCAATCGGCATTATGGCCGCCGCCGTGGCGAAGCACGTGGGTGCGCGCAACGTGGTGATCACCGACGTAAACGAATACCGCCTGTCGCTGGCGCGCAAAATGGGCGTCACCCGCGCGGTGGATGTCTCGAAAGAGAGCCTGACCGACGTGATGGAAGAGCTGGGCATGACCGAAGGCTTTGACGTGGGTCTGGAGATGTCCGGCGCGCCGCCGGCGTTCCGCACCATGCTGGACACCATGAACCACGGTGGCCGTATCGCGATGCTGGGTATTCCGCCGTCAGATATGTCCATCGACTGGAACAAAGTCATCTTCAAAGGGCTGTTCATCAAGGGCATTTATGGCCGCGAGATGTTCGAGACCTGGTACAAGATGGCGGCGCTGATCCAGTCCGGCCTGGATCTGTCCCCGATTATTACTCACCGTTTCTCCATCGATGAGTTCCAGCAGGGCTTCGACGCGATGCGTTCCGGCCAGTCAGGGAAAGTGATCCTGAGCTGGGATAAGTAATAAAAAAGGGGCCTGCGGCCCCTTTTTTTACTGATTCTTTTTCTCTTCGTCCGTCAGGTAACGCACCTTGCGGGTGTAATCCTGACCTTTGAACAGCAGCTTATTATTCGGCGATGCAAGATACTTCTGCCATTCGGAAAGCGGGAAACCACCGTGCGCGCCAATCACCTCTTTCGGCACAACGGCTTCCTGACCGCCGATCTTCTTGGAGACCGGCCAGTTCATCCAGTCACCCAGGTTAACCGTTTTTAAATCCAGCATGTCCAGCAGCGCGGCGAGCGGCAGCTGATCGGTCGGCGGCTGCGTGTCGTCCATCAGTTCCCAGGTATCCTGGAACAGCGTCAGCCACAGCGGGCAGATACGGCGCCAGGTCTTTTTGGTGGCGGCAAGAAACGCGCCGTTAACGTGATCGACCAGATATGGACGCACCGTCTCTTTGTAATACGCCGGCACTTTCTCCGCTGGTGCGCCGTCCAGTTTGGCAATCATTTTGCCCTGACGGAAGCTGGAGTAGATGTGCATATCGGCCATGTTAATCTCTGGCATCTTCAGCAGGTTGAGATCGGAGTCGATCATCAATACGCCTTCACCACGCGCCTGCAGCGGAGCGTTCAGCTTCACCAGACGGCTGAGGTAGATCTGCTTATAGCGGTAACTTTCCTCGCGTACCGGAAGGGTAAGCGTAACGACGCGGGTTTTTGGCGGCAGTTCGCCGAAAGCGGATTCAGGCTGATCGCTGACGATAACAATTTCGCTGACGCCGGTGGCATAACGCTCTGCAAAGGTCGCTGACAACAACGCTTCTTCTACGAAATCCGCGCCCGTACATGGGATCACGATGGAGTCCACCGCCACGAGCTCGCGCGTGACCGGAAGGGAAGCGTACGGAATGTTATGTCGCCCGGTGATGTGGCGGTAGCGGGCATTCAGGAATTTAAACATGTTGTTCTCGTTTGGTTATTGCGCGCCAAGCACGGCCTCGACACCGTTAACATAGCTTTCAATGGCATACACGTTGCAGACATTCTGATGCGCAGCCGCGGCGAGCCGGGCGCGTAATTCAGGATCCTGCCAGATATTATCCAGATGTTGAGCAAGTTGCGACACATCGCTCCACGGGAAAAGCAGCCCGGTCGACTCGTGGTCGATCAATTCTGCCGTGCCGGTCACCTTTGAACCAATGACGGGGATATTCAGCAGCATCGCTTCCAGCACGACGCGGGGAAGGCCTTCGCTCTGCGAGGCGAGAATAAACGCGTCAAAGGTGGCAAGGTAGTCAAAAGGCGTGTTCTGAAAACCGGTAAAAATCACGTGTTCAGCAATACCCAGCGCGTCAGCCTGTGCCGCCAGCGCGCCACGCTCACCCCCTTCACCAACCAGCACCATCTTCCATTTTGCCTGCGGATGCTTCTGGCTGAACTGGGCCAGCGCCTCCAGCGTGTGGTGGTTGGCCTTGCGAGGGATCAGCGACCCAATGCTGCCGAACACAAACGTCTCATCATCAATGTTCAGGCGCTGGCGCATGGCGCGTCGATCGGGCAAAGGCTGGTGGATGTCGATGGCGTTGTTGACCGTGGTACACAGTTCGGGCCGGACGCCATGCTGAAGTAACACGCGCTCAACGCCGTGTGACACGGCGATGATTTTTGTGGCATGGGCATTCACCAGCTTCACCAGCGGCGGCGTCAGCACCGGTTCAATGCGGCAGTGCTGGATGATCCGCGCGCGCAGCTTCGCGCCCGCCAGATAACCTTCTTCGTTAGAGCCCGGCTGATTGTTCATGTAAAGCGTATCGAAACCGCCATCCCTGAAAATCGTCTCGATCTTGCTGACGTTGGGGCGAATGCGCCACAGGGTATCAATATGGCGCGTAAACGCCTTCCGCGCGCTGCGCGAGAAAAACAGCAGGCTGCGGCCCAGCTCTTTGGCAATCTTCGCCCATGCAGGCTGCTTATCCTGAGGAATGACAATTAAGGGGATACCAATGCCGTTCAACACCTGGCCGATGGTTTGCCCTTCGGCCCGACTGTAGTCACTGTAAAAACAACAGGTAATATCGAACTTCTCGCGGTTAATGCGCTTCAGAAGTTCGAGCATGCTGTTGGTGCCTCCTCCCCACTCTTTACCGGTATCGAGGAGGAGAATCTTGTGTCGTTGCGGCATTTTTCTACCTTAATCGCCTGTCACTGGGGTTGGTTCGCTGAGACTTTTTTACCCCATCCCTGCCACTGGTGCTGGAAGTATTGCACCAGCGTACTCTGGCCCACGCTTTCGCTGATGACCGTAAAGAAGCGGGATGCATGCACCGGCTCGATCGGCTTTTTCAGCGTGCAGTTCTTCACGCCGCGGAACGGATTACGCGGCTGCGTTGCCGGAGGTTGAGCGCTCTCCGGACGAGACGTATCTACCTGCGGTTCATTGAGCAGATCGCTCGGGCGTACCAGCGTGATATCAGCAGGTAGGGTCGGCAGCATTTGTTGCAGGACGCGAACGGTAGATGGGTGCGGGTGCCCAATGGCAATGGCCGAACCGTTACGGCGCGCAAGCTGCACGGCGCGGTTAAACTGCGCGCGAATATCAGCTTCGTTCTGGGTATCGTCAAGGAACACCTTGCGCTTAATCACCTTTACGCCCGTACCCTGAGCGGCACGCATCGCCTGGCTGTTGCCGATGGTCATGCTGTCGAGGAAGTAGAGATTGTAACGTTCCAGCGCCTGCATCACTTTCAGCATTCCGTACAGGCTGGAGGTCATCGCGCTGCCCATATGGTTGTTCAGACCCACGGCATACGGCACTTTGTTGTAGGCGTCGCGGATGATGCGCTCGATCTCATCGCTGCTCATATCCGGGCGCAGGGTGTCTTTTTCCAGCGGCTGCTTGCTGAGCGGTGCCATCGGCAGATGGATGAGCACCTGATGACCGCTATTGTGGGCTTTGGTCGCCATCTCATGCGCGTGTGGCGCATTCGGCAGGACGGCGACGGAGATGGCTGACGGCATCGCCAGCACCTGATTTTCATAGTGCGGACGATAACCGAAGTCATCAATCACGATGGCGAGTTTACCTGCGTATACCGGTGCAGCCAGCGCCAGCGCGCTGACGACGGAGAGAATCATTCGACGAAACTGAAGCAAAACTTATCTTCCCAACCACGGCTGTGGATTGACCGCCTGACCCTGACGACGAATTTCGAAATAGAGTGACGGGCGGCCCTGACCGCCACTGCTGCCCACAAGGGCGATGGGTTGGCCCGCGCGCACCTGGGTGCCGACGCTGACCAGCGCGCTCTGGTTGTAGCCGTAAAGACTCATGTCGCCTTTACCGTGTTCGACCACCACCACCAGCCCGTAACCCTGCAGCCAGTCGGCCAGGATCACGCGGCCATCGGCGATGGCTTTCACTTCGCTACCTTCAGACGCACCGATAACGATCCCTTTCCACCGTAGCTCACCCTGCAGCTGTTCGCCATAGCGATGCAGAATAGTGCCGCGAACGGGCCAGTAGGCCTGGCCGCGAGGGGAACCCAGACCGCCGGTACGGGACATCAGGGAGCGTTCGCTTTCGCTTGGCTTGTAGGTGGTCCCTTTGCGGGAGGCTTCCTGCTGCTTGTCGCGAACCGCCTGCGCCTCGCGGGCCTCTTTTTCGGCACGCGCCTTCGCTGCGGCTTCCGCACGGGCGATACTGTTACGCAGTTTCGATTCGTTGGCGCGCATTTCGCTCAGTTGGCTCTGACCTTCCTGAATGGAGGATTCAAGACCGGACAGCGTTTTCTTGCGCTCGTTACGGGCCTGCTCAAGTTTTGCCTGCTGCGCTTTTTGTTCGTAGAGCAACGTCTGCTGCTGGCTCTGCTTCTCTTCCAGCTCCGCTTTTTGGGTGGAGACCTCTTCACGCGTTTGTTTCAGCTGCGCAATCGTCTCCTGACGCGCCTGGTTCAGATAGCCGAAATAGGCCTGCAGACGCTGGCCGCGCTGGCTCTCTTCACCGCTGAGGATAAGCTGCAGGCCGGTGTGTTCACCCTGACGGAAGGCGGCATTGAGCTGAGCCGCGAGGTTGCGTTCCTGTGCATCACGCTGGCGTTCCAGTTTGGCAATCGACGCGTTCATTTCGTCGATCTGTTTATTCAACTGAGCGAGGGTGTTTTGCGTTTCACGTAACTGACGCGCTGCAGCGGAGATCGCCTCTTCCTGCTTTTTAAGCTGGGCGAGCAGGGTGGCGCGCTGCTGTTGCTGCTGGCGTACCGCACGCTCTTTGGCGGCGATATCGGCCTGAATGGATTTCAGCTGGTCGCGGTCATCCGCGTGGGCGGATGCGGCGCACAGCAATACGCCAGCGCTGAGTGCGCTGGCGCAAAGCAGAGGTCTGACTGATAGCCTAAGCGGCTTCACGACCCATGTGATTGAAAAAATCGCCTTTCCCCTCATGGGGAGCGATTATTCCACGATGAACAGCGGCTTACCAGTCATCTCTTCAGGGATCGGCATGCCCATCAGCGACAACATGGTTGGCGCGATGTCGGAAAGCTTGCCGCCTTCCACTGCTTTCAGTGATTTATCACCCACATAAATCAGCGGAACCGGCAGGTTGGTATGGGCGGTGTGCGCCTGACCGGTCGCCGGGTCGCGCATCTGCTCGGCGTTACCGTGGTCAGCGGTGATCAACAGCTGGCCGCCAACGGATTCAACCGCTTTCGCAACCTGCTCAACGCAGTGATCCAGTGCTTCAACCGCTTTAACCGCCGCTTCCATCACGCCAGTGTGGCCCACCATGTCACCGTTCGGGTAGTTACAGATGATGGTGTCGTACTTGCCACTTTCGATGGCCGCAACCAGTTTTTCAGTCAATTCTGCAGAGCTCATTTCTGGCTGCAGATCGTAAGTTGCCACTTTCGGCGAGTTGATCAGAATGCGCTCTTCGCCCTTGAACGGCTCTTCAACGCCGCCGTTAAAGAAGAAGGTCACGTGCGCGTATTTTTCAGTTTCGGAGATTCGCAGCTGCGTTTTGTCGTTCTTCGCCATCCACTCGCCGAAGGTATTAGCCAGCGAGGCAGGTGGGTAAGCGCAAGGCGCTTTGATGTCTGCCGCGTATTCGGTCAGCTGGATGAAGTCGAGTTTAACCACTTTTTTACGGGCGAAACCGTCGAAATCGCTATTCACGAACGCACGGGTGATTTCGCGCGCGCGGTCAGCGCGGAAGTTCATGAAGATCAGCGCGTCGCCATCTTCCATGGCGGCATCGGCCTGGCCTTCAGCGCGGATCACGCTTGCTTTCACGAATTCATCGTTTTCATCACGCGCGTAAGCGGCTTCCAGCGCTTCAACCGCAGTCGCGAACTGGAATTCCCCTTTTGCCAGGGTCAGCAGGTCATAGGCCTGTTCAACGCGATCCCAGCGGTTATCGCGGTCCATAGCGTAGTAACGGCCAATGATGGACGCTACGCGGCCTTTACCCAGCGCGGCGAATTTCTCTTCGAAGGCTTGCAGAGAGCCTTTTGCACTGCGCGGTGGCGTATCGCGGCCATCAAGGAAGGCGTGCAGGTAGATTTTTTCCGCACCGCGTTCAGCGGCCAGCTCAACCATCGCCATGATGTGATCTTCGTGGCTGTGCACGCCGCCCGCGGAGAGCAGACCCATGATGTGCACCGCTTTACCTGCCGCAACGGCTTTATCTACCGCACCGCAGAGAACCGGGTTCGCGAAGAAGGTGCGTTCTTTGATTTCGACGTCCAGACGGGTCAGATCCTGATACACGATACGGCCTGCGCCGAGGTTAACGTGACCCACTTCGGAGTTGCCCATCTGGCGATCCGGCAGGCCGACTTCCAGGCCGGATGCATCAATCAGGGTATGCGGACGTTTTGCCCACAGCGCATCCATGACCGGGGTTTTTGCGTTGAAAATAGCGTTATCCTGGCTGTCTTCACGGTAGCCGTAGCCATCCAGAATCACCAGTACCATAGGTTTTTTAGAAACCGACATTGCAACAACCTCATGCTCAAGAGTCAAAATTTGCGTAATTTTACTACAGCTGAATCGATCAAATAGCCGCAGAAGATCAAAGAAAGCGCGGGGGCAAGGTACTGACCAGACCATTTTGAGGCATTTTTTTAGGTGGCATGCCGCAGAAAATGGATTAGGTTATGGTCGCTGGCTGTATTTGCCAGAACGCACAGGTATACTCCTGTCCTGGTTTTTTTATCACTTAGTCGGGAGTAGTTACCCTCCATGCAAGAAATTATGCAATTCGTTAGCCGCCATCCGGTTCTGAGCATCGCGTGGATTGGCCTGCTGGCTGCTGTGCTGTTCACCACATTTAAGAGCCTGACGTCTAAGATTAAGGTTATCACCCGTGGTGAAGCGACGCGTCTGATTAACAAAGAAGATGCCGTCGTTGTCGATCTGCGTCAGCGTGACGATTTCCGTAAAGGTCACATTGCCGGCGCAATCAACCTGTTGCCAGCTGAAATCAAAGCCAACAACGTTGGTGAGCTTGAGAAACACAAAGCCCAGCCGATTATCGTTGTTGATGCGACCGGTATGCAGGCGCAGGAATCTGCCAGCGCGCTTTATAAAGCGGGCTTCGAAAATGTAACGGTACTGAAAGAAGGGATTTCCGGCTGGAGCGGGGAAAATCTTCCTTTGGTTCGCGGTAAATAAGGAGTTCAGTCATGGCCAATATTGAGATCTACACCAAAGCGACGTGCCCGTTCTGCCACCGTGCGAAAGCGCTGTTGAACAGCAAAGGCGTCACGTTCCAGGAACTGCCGATCGACGGTGACGCGATTAAACGCGAAGAGATGATTCAACGTAGTGGTCGTACGACGGTTCCGCAGATTTTTATTGATGCGCAGCACATTGGCGGCTGTGATGACTTGTATGCGCTCGACGCCCGTGGTGGACTCGATCCGCTGCTGCGCTAAGAGACTTTAGGACAATTAAAAAGGGTATTTCCATGTCAGAACAAAACAACACTGAAATGACTTTCCAGATCCAGCGTATCTACACCAAGGATGTCTCTTTCGAAGCGCCAAATGCGCCGCACGTTTTCCAGAAAGACTGGCAGCCAGAGGTTAAACTTGATCTGGATACCGCATCTACCCAGCTGGCAGATGACGTGTATGAAGTCGTACTGCGTGTGACCGTGACCGCCTCTCTGGGCGAAGAAACTGCATTCCTGTGCGAAGTACAGCAGGGCGGCATCTTCTCCATCGGCGGCATCGAAGGCAACCAGATGGCGCATTGCCTGGGTGCATACTGCCCGAACATCCTGTTCCCGTATGCCCGTGAATGCATCACCAGCCTGGTTTCTCGCGGTACATTCCCGCAACTGAACCTTGCGCCAGTGAACTTTGATGCGCTGTTCATGAACTATCTGCAGCAGCAGGCTGGCGAAGGTGCCGAACAACATCAGGATGCCTGATGAGCACTGTTAATGCGTCAATGACTGTGATCGGTGCCGGCTCATACGGCACCGCTCTTGCCATCACGCTGGCAAGAAATGGTCACGACGTGGTCCTGTGGGGCCACGATCCAAAACATATCGCCACGCTGCAGCGCGACCGTTGCAATGTGGCGTTTCTTCCGGACGTTCCGTTCCCTGACACCCTGCACCTGGAAAGCGATCTTGCGACCGCGCTGGCGGCCAGCCGCAACATTTTGATTGTGGTGCCGAGCCATGTCTTTGGCGACGTGCTGAATCAGATCAAGCCGCTGATGCGCCCTGATGCGCGTATCGTCTGGGCGACCAAAGGGCTGGAAGCGGAAACCGGACGCCTGCTGCAGGACGTTGCCCGCGAAGCGCTGGGTGATGAAATCCCGCTGGCGGTCATCTCCGGGCCGACCTTTGCCAAAGAGCTGGCTGCGGGCCTGCCGACGGCGATTTCGCTGGCATCCACTGACCAGAACTTCTCTGACGATCTCCAGCAACTGCTGCACTGCGGCAAGAGCTTCCGCGTCTACAGCAACCCCGATTTCATCGGCGTGCAGCTGGGCGGCGCGGTGAAGAACGTGATTGCCATCGGTGCCGGGATGTCTGACGGTATTGGCTTTGGCGCCAACGCGCGTACAGCGTTGATTACCCGCGGCTTAACCGAGATGTCCCGTCTGGGCGAAGCGCTGGGTGCCAATCCGGCCACCTTTATGGGGATGGCTGGTCTGGGCGATCTGGTGCTGACCTGTACCGACAACCAGTCTCGTAACCGCCGCTTTGGCATGATGCTCGGACAGGGCAGCGATGTAAAAACCGCGCAGGAGAAGATTGGACAGGTGGTGGAAGGCTACCGCAATACCAAAGAAGTTCGCGAGTTGGCGCACCGGTTTGGTGTCGAAATGCCAATAACCGAGGAAATTTATCAGGTATTGTATTGCGGAAAAAATGCGCGCGAGGCAGCATTGACCTTATTAGGTCGTGCGCGCAAGGACGAGCGCAGCAGTAACTAGTCGGAACCGTTGTCACCTGAATGACCCAGCCAGCGCAGAACTGGCTAGTCATTATACTATCGTCTGGAGTTAGCAATGCCGTGTGAAGAACTGGATATCGTCTGGAATAACATTAAAGCCGAAGCCCGGGCGCTGGCCGACTGTGAGCCAATGCTGGCCAGTTTCTACCACGCGACGTTACTCAAGCACGAAAATCTCGGCAGCGCGCTGAGCTATATGCTCGCCAACAAGCTCGCCTCCTCGATCATGCCCGCTATCGCCATTCGTGAAGTGGTGGAAGAGGCTTACGCCGCAGACCCGGAAATGATCGCCTCTGCCGCCTGTGATATCCAGGCCGTGCGCACGCGTGACCCGGCGGTGGATAAATACTCTACGCCGCTGCTGTACCTGAAAGGTTTCCACGCGCTTCAGGCTTACCGCATCGGCCACTGGTTATGGAATGAAGGCCGCCGCGCGCTGGCGATCTTCCTGCAAAACCAGGTCTCCGTGACGTTCCAGGTTGATATTCACCCGGCGGCGAAGATTGGCCGCGGGATCATGCTCGACCACGCCACCGGGATTGTCGTCGGGGAAACGGCGGTGATTGAAGATGACGTCTCAATCCTGCAGTCGGTCACTCTGGGCGGTACCGGTAAAACCAGCGGCGATCGCCACCCGAAAATTCGTGAAGGGGTGATGATTGGCGCGGGGGCTAAGATTCTCGGGAATATTGAAGTCGGGCGCGGCGCGAAGATTGGTGCGGGCTCGGTTGTGCTCCAGCCCGTGCCGCCGCATACCACCGCCGCTGGCGTACCGGCGCGCATCGTTGGTAAGCCAGACAGCGATAAGCCGTCGATGGATATGGATCAGCACTTCAACGGCATTCACCATACCTTCGAGTATGGTGACGGCATTTAACTTCTGAGAATGGCGCCGGGATAACCCAGCTGGCGCCAGGCTTCATACACCACCACCGACACCGCGTTCGACAGGTTCATGCTGCGGCTGTCCGGCATCATCGGAATACGGATCTTCTGCTCAGCGGGCAGGGCATCCAGGATCGTGGCCGGCAGGCCGCGGGTTTCCGGGCCAAACATCAGATAGTCACCCTCCTGATAGCTCACGGCGCTGTGCGCTGGCGTGCCTTTGGTGGTCAGGGCGAACATGCGCTGCGGCTTCTCTGCTTCCAGAAACGCGGCGTAATCGTGATGGCGAACCACGGCGGTAAATTCATGGTAATCCAGACCCGCACGGCGCAGGCGTTTGTCGTCCCACGTAAAGCCCATCGGCTCGATAATGTGCAGACGAAAACCGGTGTTGGCGCACAGGCGGATGATATTGCCGGTGTTCGGCGGAATTTCTGGTTCGAATAAAACGATGTTAAGCATGCTGCCCCCTTAATTGCGGGGGCAGAATAGCAGAAAAGAGAGGAACTACGCGACGCCGGGTTCCTGCGCGCGGCTGTACAGCATTTTATAGACGGTTGCCGCCGCGGCCACCAGGGCGGGCACGCTGAGGATCATTAAAATACTGTCTGCCTGCCACTGCATGGAAAGAAGCTGGGCGCTGGTCATGGTGCCTGCTACGCCACCAAAGCGGCCGATCCCCTGCATCCAGGCGATGCCCGTCGCGCGGCACTCGGTAGGGTAAAAGGTGGCGGCCAGGGTTTGCATGCCCGACTGCGCGCCGTTCATGGCGATCCCCATCAGGAAAATCAGCCCGCCAAACAGGGCGATATGGTTATGCTCAAGGCCGAGTAACAGGATCAGGCCCATCGTCAGGACAAATCCCCCTGCGACCACCTTGTGCGCTTCCCAGCGGTCCATCATCCAGCCCGCGAGCAGAATGCCTGCGGTGCCGCCGAAGGTGAACAGCGAGGTGAGCCAGGCGGATTCCGCCAGCGCATAACCCATCCCCTGCATCAGCGTCGGCATCCAGCTCAGCAGGACGTAGTAAATCACCAGTCCCATAAAGTAGGTCACCCACAGCATCAGGGTGCCGGGCAGCCAGGGCATGGAAAACAGCTGCGACACGCTCCCTTTTTTAGACGTGATTTTCTCCTCCGCCAGGAAAAAGCCCGTGACGCTCTCCAGCGTACTGCAGGCGAACCGGCTGGCGATGCGGCGAACCTGCATAACGTCCTTCCCGCGCTGCACCAGAAACTTCACCGATTCCGGCAACAGCAGCGCCAGCAGCACGGTTAAAATCAGCGGGGCAATCGCGCCGGTCAGCAGCACGCTTCGCCAGCCGTGGTGGGGAATAAGCCAGGAAGAGATCGCGCCGCCGCCCGCCGCACCCAGAGGGAAGCCGCAGTACATGGTGTTAATCGCCATGGCGCGGCAGCGCTGGGGAGCGAACTCCGAAATCAGCGTGATGGCGTTTGGCATCGCGGCACCGAGCCCGAGACCCGTCAGAAAGCGCCACAGCGTCAGGGTATTCAGGCTTTGCGCCCAGGCCGTACCCAGGCTCGCCAGGCCGAAGAACAGGCATGAAAAGACCAGCACGCGCTTGCGTCCCATCCGGTCCGATACCGGGCCTGCAATCAGGGCGCCCAGCGACAGCCCCAACAGCGCCGCGCTCAGCACCGGCCCCAGATCCTGTTTGTGTATCCCCCATTCTGCCGACAGCGTAGGCGCGATGTAGCCCATCGCTGCCGTATCAAAACCATCGATCGCCAGAACCAGAAAGCCCAGCACGATAAGAAGCCAGTGAAACCCTGAAAAGGGACTCTCATCGATTACCTGCTGAATATCCACCTTACCTGAATAGGCCATACGCTCCTCTCTGATGTGATGTTGTTTTTGTGCTCTTGTATTTGCTTGTCTATACAATTGCGAACCGGAGGGGTGTGTCAAATTTTCTTATCCAGAATGTTACGTAGGTGTTATTTTCGACATAAAAAGCGCCCGAGGGGAAATCGGGCGCATGAGAAAGGGAGTTTAACCGGAGGAGATCAGGCCGCGTTTCCCTGAGAAAGGGGGGCCAGCGCCGCAGGCAGCTTACTCAGCTCCTGCACCAGCGAGTCCTTGCTGATTTCGCTGATCGACTTCGCACCGGTCAGCGTCATCGCCACCTTCATCTCTTTCTCGATCAGATCCAGCAGGTTCGCTACGCCCGCCTGACCGCTGGTGGCCAGCGCGTACAGATACGCACGGCCCAGCAGCACGCTGTCGGCGCCCAGCGCAATCATGCGCACCACGTCCAGCCCGTTGCGGATGCCGCTGTCGGCCAGGATCGCGATATCGCCTTTCACCGCATCGGCAATGGCGGGCAGCGCGCGGGCAGAAGAGAGTACGCCGTCGAGCTGGCGTCCACCGTGGTTAGAGACCACGATCCCGTCCGCGCCAAAACGCACCGCGTCGCGGGCATCCTCCGGGTCGAGGATCCCTTTGATTACCATCGGGCCGTCCCAGAATTCACGGATCCACTCCAGGTCTTTCCACGAGATCGACGGATCGAAGTTGTTCGCCAGCCAGCCGATGTAATCCTCCAGCCCGGTCGGTTTACCGAGGTAGGCTGAAATATTTCCCAGATCGTGTGGACGGCCGTTCACGCCCACATCCCACGCCCACTGCGGATGCGTAACCGCCTGCCAGTAGCGGCGGAGCGCAGCATTCGGGCCGCTCATGCCGGAGTGGGCATCACGATAGCGCGCGCCGGGTGTCGGCATGTCGACGGTAAAGACCAGCGTGGAGCAGCCCGCCGCTTTCGCGCGCTCGAGCGCGTTACGCATAAAGCCGCGATCCCGCAGGACGTACAGCTGGAACCACATCGGGCGCTTGATGGTTGGGGCGACTTCTTCAATCGGGCAGACGGACACGGTTGAGAGGGTAAACGGAATGCCTTTGGCATCCGCGGCGGCGGCGGCCTGCACTTCGCCCCGGCGGGCGTACATGCCGCATAAGCCGACAGGCGCGAGCGCCACGGGCATGGAAAGCGTTTCGTTAAACAGCTTCGTCTCAAGGCTCAGGTCAGACATATTCTTCAGCACGCGCTGGCGCAGAGCCACCTCTGACAGATCCTCCACGTTGCGGCGCAGGGTGTATTCGGCATACGCCCCGCCGTCGATGTAGTGGAACAGGAACGGCGGCAAAATGCGCTGCGCCGCGGCGCGGTAGTCACTGGCTGCTGAAATAATCATGCTTTGTTCTCCCTGGAAATATCACTGTCGCCAGGCAGACGGGTAATACGCGCCTGTCGGGCCTGGTCTTCATCGAATCGTTTAATGGTGGTGTGCACGAAGCCCAGATGCGCCATCATCGCTTTTCGCGCGGCTTCGGCATCACCGGCCAGAATGGCGTTGAGCACCGCCTCGTGCTGTTCGGTCAGCCGGGCAAACACCGGCGGGACCAGATACATGCGCTGGCGGCTCTGCTTCACGGAGGATTGCAGCAGGTCGAAGAACCCGCGCATGGTCTGGAGCAGCACCACGTTGTGCGACGCCTCGGCAATCGCCAGATGGAAGCGGACATCCGCCTGGGAGGCGATGTCCGGGTCGCTGCTTTGCGTGGCTTCGAAGCAGGCTTTGAGCTTCTCTTTATCGTCCTCCGTTGCCCGCATCGCCGCGTGCCACGCGGTACTGGTTTCGATGGCGTGGCGCGCTTCAAGAATGTCGAAGCTGTAGTCCGGGTCGTTTTCCATCAGCGTCTTCAGCGGCTGGACGATGTTTTGCTCGGACCAGTCGTCATGCTGCCAGCGCACAAAGGTGCCGCCGCCGCGACGGCTCACCAGCACGCCTTCGCTGACCAGCGTCGCCAGCGCCTCGCGCAGTGAGTTACGCGACACGCCAAGCTGGGCGGCGAGTTGACGTTCGGCGGGCAATTTCATGCCCGCTTCCAGCTGTTGTTCTTCAATCAGCGCCCGCACGCGAGAGGCAATCTCGTCGGACAGGCGTCTGGGCATCACTATCATGGGATCATCCAGGTTAAGACATAGGCCTGCAGGGTGGTGATCACCCCGACCATGCAGGTGAATATCAGGCTGTGTTTAACGGTAAAGCGGAACAGGTCGGACTCTTTACCCACCAGCCCCACCGCCGCACAGGCAATGGCGATGGACTGCGGGGAGATCATTTTCCCGGTTACGCCGCCGGTGGTGTTCGCGGCGACCAGCAGCACGTCCGACACGCCAATCTGCTGAGCCGCCGTTGCCTGCAGGGCGGCGAACAGGGCGTTAGACGAGGTATCTGAACCGGTCAGGAACACCCCCAGCCAGCCGAGGAACGGTGAGAAGAAGGTAAACGCGTGTCCGGTGTGGGCCAGCGCTAACGCCAGCGTCGACGACAGGCCGGAGTAGTTCGAGATAAACGCGAACGCCAGCACCATGCCGATGGAGTAGATCGGCAGCATCAGCTCTTTAATCGTTGCTGCAAAGGTTTGTACTGCCGCGGCAGGCTTCATGCGCAGCCACACCACGGAAAGGAGTGCCGCAAACAGAATCGCCGTACCGGTGGCGGAGAACCAGTCAAACTTAAACACCGCTGCATACGGGGTGGCGTCGTGCACCACCGGCGGCATACGGGCGACCATCTTGTCGAGGAACGGCACGGAGATGTTAATCACCATGTCGTACAGCGCGCCGCCGGGAGCGAACAGCGCTTTAAACGGCGGTATGCTCCACAGCGTCACGGTGGCGGTCAGGAACAGGAACGGCGACCAGGCGCGAACAATTTGCCCGGCGGTATAGCCCGTGCGGGCGAGGGTCTGATCCACGTGCGACGCGCCCATGTCGGCAAAACGGAAGATGCGCACCGGCTGCCAGCGTTTCAGGAACAGCGTCAGACAGACCAGAGACACCAGGGAAGAGATAATGTCCGGCAGTTCCGGGCCGAGGAAGTTGGAGCTGAGATACTGGGCAATGGCGAACGAACCGCCCGCTACCATCACCGCAGGCCAGGTCTCCTTCACGCCGCGCCAGCCGTCCATAATCGCCATGATCCAGAACAGGACGATGATGGTCAGGAACGGCAACTGGCGGCCCACCATCTGGCCGATCTCAAAGCTGTCCAGCCCGGTCACCTGTCCTGCTACCAGAATCGGAATACCCATCGCGCCAAACGCAACCGGGGCGGTGTTCACAATCAGGCACAGGCCCGCGGCATACAGCGGGTTAAAGCCCAGCCCGACCAGCAGCGCGGCGGTGATTGCCACCGGTGCGCCGAAACCTGCCGCGCCTTCCAGAAATGCCCCGAAGGAGAAGCCGACAATCAGCATCTGCAGGCGCTGGTCCGGCGTGATGGAGAGAATCGACGAGCGAATAATGTCGAACTGCCCGGTTTTCACCGAGATTTTATAAACAAACACCGCGGCGATGATGATCCACGCAATCGGCCACAGGCCGTAGAAGAAACCGTAGACGACGGAGGCCAGCGCGCGATCGACCGGCATTTTATAGAAGAACAGCGCCACCAGCAGGGCGATAGCAACGGTATACGTCGCGGCGAGGTAGCCCTTCAGCTTGAGCTTAATCAGCGCAAAGAAGAAGAACAGGATCGGAAGCGATGCGATCAGGCTCGACAGCCAGATATTACCGGCCGGGTCGTAGTTTTGTTGCCAGAGGCTCATGCAGGTCTCCTGGGGACCATACAACCAGTGCTGCGGGTGAGTCTCCGCTCATCTCTGCGTCACAGGTTGTGTAAAAGTGGTCCTGCCAATGTTGTGTTGTAGGGTTAATGACAACAAATGGTTAACCAGATGTTATGGAGTGGCAATGGTTTTGTGAGCGGAAATAATTGAATTGTGAACCAGGGAAGGAAGAAAAGGGGGATTGGTTGGGCCAATTTGAAGCGGGAGTGTGGCTGAGGCCCCCCCTCACCCTAACCCTCTCCCCAAAGGGGCGAGGGGACTAAACTGTGCGGTTTTCTCCCTCTCCCTTTGGGGAGAGGGCGGGGTGAGGGGAAGAACGGTTAAAAAGCCGTCTTACAAAAACCCGTCATCTCTTTCAGGCCCATTTCACGGCCAAGCTCGGTCATCGGGTGCACCACCACCAGGCCACGGACGCTTTTCTTCAGCTTGCCCATATCGGCCTGTTCTTTTTTGGTGATCGCGCGGCGGTGCGGCATGTTCATCAGCTTCTGCGCTTCTTTACTCAGCTTCTGGCCTTTCACTTCGCGCAGGCGCTCGATTTCCGCTTCCAGCTTCGTGGTCTCTTTCTCCAGCTCGGCGTACTTCTCGGCGGAATCAACCAGTGACAGGCCAGCCATCTGGTGACGGATCAGATCCAGACGGTCGCTCAGGCGTTTAATTTCGTTTTTTTCGACTTCTTTCATGACAAATGACTCTGAAAACGGGGAATTTACAGGGAAGGATACACCAATGTGGACGGGCTTACTTCTGAAACGCTTTTTTTAAGCTGATTTTAGAAATCAGCTCAGTCAGGGAGAGGACCATCGTGGAACGGACAACCTGTTGATAGCGCAGCTTTTGCATCGCGTACAGCTCAGGGTCGCTGTTATCAAAATGGGGAGCAGGGGGCAGGGCAGTGACACAGTGAAGTTCGCCGAAAGGTCCCAGAATCTCATCATCGGTAAAGGTGTACTCATTACCGTCATGATTGAGTTCTTCGCGCAGCGCCATTAACAGTTCCGCATCTTCATACTCTTGTCGGTTGAGCACGCCAAGCCCATAAATCAGCTTCAGACGCACCGACAGATCGCCCAGCGGTCCGTCTCCGTCCAGTAACGGTTCTACAGCATACTTTACCGCGTAGTCGTCTTTGCGAAACACCTGAAGCACCAGAATGTTCACCGCCTCGGTCAGTAATTCGACGGCGGCAATCAGGAAGCTTCGTACGGTTTTGCCAGCATTCAGACGCTCAAGCACACGATTTTCAAAGGCCTGGGTTTGTTCCATTATTGCCTGCATATCTGACAATCTGTTATTCGGGCGCAGGCTAACCTGCGCCGGATTCTGCATCATTTGGTTGCGTTGTATGCGTTAACCGCCTCCGCAACCACGTCGCTGTTGGCGTCCAGACCGGAAATCTGCGCCAGCGCAGCCTGCGCGCCTTTGTCATCAATCAGCTGAGCCAGCTCAATCGCCTGCGGGTCCTGCTCGCTGCGGTAGTGCATCGCGGCGGCAATCCCTTTCACCAGGTTGGCGTGCGGCAGGCCGTATTCCAGCGTGCCCAGCAGCGGCTTAATCAGGCGGTCGCCCGCGCTGAGTTTACGCAGCGGCTGACGGCCCACGCGCTCAACGTCATCTTTCAGATACGGGTTTTCAAAACGACCGAGGATTTTCTGGATGTATGCTGCGTGTTTATCAGCATCAAAACCGTAGCGTTTGATCAGCACCGCGCCGCTCTCTTCCATCGCCCCTTTTACCACCGCGCGGATCTGCTCATCGAGGATCGCGTCACGAATGGTCTGATGACCGGCCAATTTACCGAGGTACGCGGTTATAGCATGCCCGGTGTTCAGCGTGAAGAGTTTGCGTTCGACAAATGCCATCAGGTTATCGGTTAATTCCATACCCGGAATGGTCGGCAGTTCGCCCTTAAACTGGGTTTTATCGACGATCCACTCGCTGAAGGTTTCAACAGTGACTTCCAGCGGATCGTGGGTGGCGGATTCAGACGGCGGAACGATGCGGTCCACGGCGGAATCCACAAACCCGACGTGCGCTTCCACCCAGGCTTTATCGTCGTCAGCCACGGCCGCCATAACGTGACCTTTCAGCTGCGTGGTGCCGCGCACCATGTTTTCGCAGGCGATGATGTTCAGCGGAGCGTCGTTGCCCTGCGCTTTGCGTTTAGCCAGGCCTTTCGCGACCGCAGGGGCGATGCGCTCAAGCACCACCGGACCCACGGCAGTGGTCACCAGATCAACGCTGGCGATCAGGTCGATAACGTCGTCGCCGATGCTGCTGACCGCGTTGACGCCAGAGACGGTTTCAACCTGCTCGTTTTCACCCACCACATGAACCTGATAGCTATGACGGGCATTCAGGGCATCCAGAACCACCTGATTCACATCGGCGAATGTCAGGGTAATGCCCGCGTCTGCCAGCAGTTTACCGATAAAGCCACGACCGATATTACCTGCGCCAAAATGTAATGCTTTCATAGTGTTAACCTTTATCAATGTTTTTACCCGAGAGGGCTGGGGTGAGGAAACGCATAACTTTCCCCTCACCCTAGCCCTCTCCCCAAAGGGGAGAGGGAAGAGGCGCTGTTATTTGTTAAGCAGAGCCAGAACTTCTTCAACGCTTTCAGTTTGTGCCAGGCGCTCGATGACGGACTCATCGTCCAGCGCGTTGGTCAGGCTGGTAATCACCTGAATGTGCTCGTTGTTGCGAGCGGCGATACCAATTACCAGACGGGCGATGTCGTCCTCTTCTTCACCGAAGCGCACGCCATCAGGATACTGGCAGAACACTACGCCGGTTTTCAGCACGCGGTCTTTCGCTTCAACCGTACCGTGCGGAACCGCGATGGATTCACCCAGGTAGGTTGGCGTCAGTTTTTCACGTTCCAGCATCGCGTCAACGTATTCTGGCTGAACGTAGCCGCCTTTCACCAGTTGCTCACCCGCGAAGCGAATCGCCTCTTCTTTGGTGCTCGCGGTACGGCCGAGGAAGATGTTCTCCGCGCCCAGCTTAAACAGGTGAGCATTGCTCTCGTCAAAGCTGTCCTGCAGGCTGGTACGCACTTTCACTTCATTGTCTTCATGACGCTGCGCGGCAACCAGACGTTCGGTCAGGCTGGTGTACAGGCCGCTGTCCAGGAAGTTGGTCAGCGAGATGTGCTGTGCCTGCGGCACCTGACGCATAGCGCGCTCGGTCAGATCGCGGTGCGTGATCACCAGGTCAACGTCCGGCGGCAGGTTGTTAATCGCGCTGTTGGTCACGGAGATATTAGTCAGACCCGCATCCTGCACTTTCTTACGCAGCACGCCTGCACCCATCGCGCTGGAGCCCATACCGGCGTCGCAGGCAACGATGATTTTACGCACGTGGCTCAGGTCGTTAGAGACATCGCCAGCCGCCAGCGGGGTCGCGCCTTTGGATTCGGCTTTCATGTCGTGCATACGACGGGTTGCCGCTTCGATATCGTCGTCTTCTTTCACCTTGCTGGTTTTCAGCAGGATAGAAGAGACCACGAAGGAGACCGCCATCGCCGCACAGATAGCTGCGATATTCGCGAAGTACGCGCCTTTCGGGGTCATTGCCAGCACTGCCAGGATTGAGCCCGGAGAAGCAGGGGAGACCAGACCGCCGCCCAGCACGCTCAGAGTGAACACGCCGGTCATACCACCGAGGATTACGGCCAGGATCAGACGTGGGTTCATCAGCACATACGGGAAGTAAATTTCGTGGATACCACCCAGGAAGTGGATGATAGCCGCACCGCCAGCAGACTGCTTCGCGCTGCCGCGGCCAAAGAACATGTACGCCAGCAGAACGCCCATACCCGGACCCGGGTTCGCTTCAATCAGGAAGAAGATGGACTTGCCGAGATCGTGAGACTGCTGAATCCCCAGCGGCGAGAAGATACCGTGGTTGATGGCGTTGTTCAGGAACAGGATTTTCGCTGGTTCAACGAAGATAGACGCCAGCGGCAGCATGTCGTGCGCCACCATGAAGTTAACGCCCGCAGCCAGCAGTTTTGAGAGCACTTCAACCGCCGGACCAATGCCGAGGAACGCCAGAATCGCGAGGATCATCCCGATGATGCCCGCAGAGAAGTTGTTCACCAGCATTTCGAAGCCGGATTTGATCTTGCCATCAACCCAGACGTCGAATTTCTTAATCGCCCAGCCGCCCAGAGGACCGGCAATCATCGCACCGAGGAACATCGGCATATCCGCACCGACGATAACACCCATGGTTGTGATGGCACCCACGACGCCACCACGGTCACCGCCCACCAGACGACCACCGGTATAACCGATGAGCAGCGGCAGGAGATAGGTAATCATTGGGCCAACAAGTTTCGCCAGCGTTTCGTTAGGCAACCACCCTGTCGGAATGAACAATGCGGTGATAATACCCCACGCGATAAACGCGCCGATATTTGGCATCACCATGTTGCTGAGGAAACGACCAAAGCTTTGAACTTTGATCTTGAAATCGGATGACATAAAACACCCCTTCTTATGTTTACGCTTAGGCTTGCGGCCCGAGGTTTATCGTTAATGTGCGGCGGCAGAGGTAGCCGGGCCCTGTTCTGATGCTGTGAAATCTGGCACTGAATCGTTCAACTGTCCAGACAATGAAAATTTATGTGACGTGTGTCACGTAAATGTGGGGGGTTGAGAGATTAATGAGGTGATCTGAATCACAAAATAAGTGGGCAAAAAAAATACGATGGCGATAAATGAAGCAAAAACCACCCATTTCTGTGATTGCGATCCCGTTTTGATTTTGTGGCTTTGTTTCTGGATTGTGACTGATTTCACAAAATATTTTTATGCAGAAATCTCCGACTGCGATCGGCGTCAGGATGGCCTGAAGTGACACGGAAAGCTAAAAAAACACTTTTCAGATGTAGTATGGCGGAAAGTTAAAACGTGGATTACGCTCATAATGTAAGGTTAAGTATATTATTATTCAGGATATATTTTGACACGCTTATAAACTTGCATGGAGATATTATAAAAAACGATACTCCCCGGCTCTGAAATAACCAGCATACCTTTTGTATTTAAAAATAAATTAATTAGGTTGCGTACTGTTTTATTAATTTAATGAGTTGACGTGGTTTAAGTGAGGAGAATATGTTTCTCAACTATTTTGCGCTGGGCGTGTTGATTTTTGTATTCCTGGTTCTTTTTTACGGAATCATCGCCATTCATGATATTCCCTATAATATGGCCAAAAAGCGTAATCATCCCCATGCCGATGCGATTCACACGGCTGGCTGGATCAGCCTGTTTACGCTCCATGCCATCTGGCCGTTTCTGTGGATTTGGGCCACGCTGTACCGCGAAGATCGCGGCTGGGGCATGCAGAACCACATCACTAAGCCTGATGAGGTTCCGGGTATGGATGCGCTGGCTAAACGCGTGGCCGAATTAGAACAAAAGCTGGCAGCGGTACAGCCCGCGGCTGATAAGAACACGCTGGAGCGCTAATCATGGATCTGTTGATTATTCTGACCTATGTGGCATTTGCCTGGGCGATCTTTAAAATATTCCGTATTCCGGTCAACCAGTGGACGCTTGCTACCGCGACGTTGGGCGGAGTATTTATTGTCGCCGGGCTCATTCTGCTAATGAACTATAACCATCCGTACACCTTTACGGCGCAAAAAGCGGTTATTTCTATTCCGATTACGCCACAGGTTACGGGGGTGGTTACTGAAGTCACTGATAAAAATAACCAGCTCATTAAAAAAGGCGAAGTGTTATTTAAACTGGATCCAGGCCGTTATCAGGCGCGCGTCGACAGGCTCCAGGCTGACCTGGTGACCGCGACGCACAATATCGACAATCTGAAAGCGCAGCTGTCGGAAGCGGTTGCCAATACCACCCGCGTGTCTGCAGAACGCGATCGCCTGTTTAAAGATTATCAGCGCTACCTGAAAGGCAGCCAGGCGAAGGTGAATCCGTTCTCTGAAAGCGATATTGATAACGCGCGGCAGAACTACCTGGCGCAGGATGCCATGGTGAAAGGCTCCGTTGCTGAACAGACGCAGATTCAAAGCCAGTTAGACAGCATGGTGAACGGCGAGCAGTCGCAGATTGCCTCGTTACGCGCTCAGCTTGCTGAAGCGAAATATAACCTTGAACAGACCGTGGTGCGCGCGCCGAGCAATGGCTATATCACCCAGGTGCTGATCCGTCCGGGAACCTATGCCGCCGCGCTGCCGCTGCGCCCGGTGATGGTGTTCATTCCTGAACAGAAGCGCCAGATTGTGGCCCAGTTCCGTCAGAACTCGCTGCTGCGTCTGAAGCCGGGCGATGAAGCGGAAGTGGTGTTTAACGCGCTGCCGGGCCAGGTGTTTACCGGTAAGCTCACCAGCGTTCTGCCGGTGGTGCCGGGCGGGTCGTATCAGGCGCAGGGCGCGTTACAGGCACTGACCGTTGTGCCGGGTACGGATGGCGTACAGGCGCTGATTGAGCTGGAGCCTAACGCCGACGTCGATGCACTGCCAGACGGTATTTATGCCCAGGTGGCGGTCTATTCGGACCATTTCGCCCACGTCTCGGTGATGCGTAAAGTGCTGTTGCGTATGACCAGCTGGATGCACTACCTCTATCTCGATCACTAATCCTTCCAGGGCAGGAATGCGACACGCATACCTGCCCTTTTTTCATCGCTTGATCCATACTGACTCTTTTCCGGCATCAAGGATCAGGCAATGAAACTCATCGGTAGCTACACCAGTCCCTTCGTGCGAAAAATTTCGATTCTCCTGCTGGAGAAAGGAATTGAATTTGAATTCGTCAATGAACAGCCCTACAACGCCGAAAACGGCGTCGCGCAGTATAACCCGCTGGGGAAAGTTCCGGCGCTGGTAACGGACGAGGGCGAATACTGGTTCGATTCCCCGATTATTGCGGAGTATATCGAACTGCTGGGCGTCGCCCCGGCAATGCTGCCGGCTGACCCAAAAGCGGCGCTGGCGATGAAGCAAATTGAAGCCCTGGCCGACGGCATTATGGATGCGGCACTCACCTCCGTTCGCGAGCAGGCAAGACCCGCCGCCCAGCAGTCAGAAAGCGAGCTGTTGCGCCAGCGGGAAAAAATCAGCCGCAGTCTGGATATGTGCGAAAAGCTTATCCGGGAGGGCAAGATTCACGCCGACAGCCTGAACCTGGCAACCATCGCCATCGCCTGCGCCATTGGCTATCTCAATTTCCGCCGGGTGTCCCCTGGCTGGTGCGTGGACCGTCCGCTGCTGGTGAAACTCGCAGAAACGCTTTTTAGCCGCGAGAGCTTTGCCCGTACCGAACCGCCAAAGGCTTGACGCGGGTTATAACACTTCGGCGTCGGAGGCGGTACAATCCCTCCACATGTTAACTCCCTCTCCCGTCGGGAGGGGGGAAGATATTTACTCGCCAGGCGCTTTCATGACTACTCATCATTCGCTGTACAGCCAGATCCCCGCGACCGACCGACTTCTTCGCGATCCCCGCATTCATGCTGCCGTTGAGCGCTTCGGCCATACCGCGACGGTGGAGATGCTGCGTCTGCTTCAGGATGAAGCCCGTGGCCATATCCAGGCTGAAAACGCCTTGCCCGACTGGTGCGCAGCGTGGGAAAAAGAAGTTGAGCATCGGCTGGGCGAGAAGGCGCAAAGCGCGTTACGCCCGGTGATTAACCTGACGGGGACCGTGCTGCACACCAACCTGGGACGCGCCCAACAGGCGGAAGAGGCGGTGGCTGCGGTCGTGCAGGCCATGCGCTCGCCGGTAACGCTGGAGTACGATCTGGACGGCGCCGGTCGCGGGCATCGCGATCGCGCGCTGGCGGAACTGCTGTGCCAGCTGACCGGCGCGGAAGATGCCTGCATTGTGAATAACAACGCGGCGGCGGTGCTGCTGATGCTGGCGGCGACCGCGAGCGGCAGAGAGGTGGTGGTGTCCCGCGGCGAGCTGGTGGAGATTGGCGGTGCGTTTCGCATCCCGGACGTGATGCGCCAGGCGGGCTGCACGCTGCATGAGGTGGGTACGACTAACCGTACCCATGCGAAAGATTATCGCGCGGCGGTGAATGAAAACACCGCCCTGCTGATGAAGGTCCACACCAGCAATTACCATATTGAAGGCTTCACCAAAACGGTTGAAGAGGCCGAGCTGGCGTCGATGGGGCAGGAACTGAATATTCCGGTGATTGCCGATCTCGGCAGCGGCTCGCTGGTGGATCTGAGCCAGTACGGGCTGCCAAAAGAGCCGATGCCGCAGGAAATGATTGCCGCCGGCGTCAGCCTGGTCAGCTTTTCCGGCGACAAACTGCTGGGCGGGCCGCAGGCCGGGATTATTGTCGGCAAGCGTGAGATGATTGCGAAGCTGCAGCAGCACCCGCTGAAACGCGCCCTGCGAGCCGATAAAATGACCCTTGCCGCGCTGGACGCGACGCTGCGGCTTTATCTCCACCCGGAGAAACTGGCGGACCGCCTGCCCACGCTGCGTCTGTTAAGCCGGGATGCCGCTTCGATTCGCGAGCAGGCAGAACTGCTGTTGCCGCGCATTGCCCCGCACTACCCCGATTTTGACGTTCGCATTGAGCCCTGCCAGTCGCAGATTGGCAGCGGTTCGCTGCCGGTGGACAGGCTGCCGAGTGAAGCGCTGACCTTCACCCCGCGTGACGGGCGCGGTAGCCGCCTTGAGGCCCTGTCGTTGCGCTGGCGCGGCCGGCCGACGCCGGTCATCGGGCGGATTTACGACGGCCGAATGTGGCTGGATCTACGCTGCCTTGAAGATGAAGAGCGATTTCTGGAGATGTTGTTGAAATGATTATTGCCACCGCCGGTCACGTCGACCACGGAAAAACCACGTTGCTGCAGGCGATTACCGGCATTAACGCCGACCGCCTGCCGGAAGAGAAAAAGCGCGGCATGACCATCGATCTGGGCTATGCCTACTGGCCCCAGCCGGATGGCCGCGTGCTGGGCTTTATTGATGTTCCGGGGCATGAAAAGTTCCTTTCTAACATGCTGGCGGGCGTTGGCGGCATTGATCACGCTCTGCTGGTGGTGGCCTGCGATGACGGCGTGATGGCGCAAACGCGTGAGCATCTGGCGATCCTCCAGCTGACCGGCAACCCGCAGCTGACCGTGGCGCTGACCAAAGCCGATCGCGTGGACGACGCGCGCGTCAGCGAGGTGCGCGAAGCGGTACAGACGACCTTACGGGAATATGGTTTTGCCGATGCACCGCTATTTGTCACCGTGGCGACTGAAGGGCGCGGTATCGACGAACTTCGCCACCATTTGCAGCAGCTTTCGTCGCGTGAGCACGCCAGCCATCACCGTTTCCGTCTGGCGATCGACCGGGCATTTACCGTCAAAGGCGCGGGCCTGGTGGTCACTGGTACGGCGCTGAGCGGTGAAGTGAAGGTGGGCGATAGCCTGTGGCTGACGGGCGTTAACAAACCGATGCGCGTGCGCGGGTTACATGCGCAAAACCAGCCCGCAGAGCACGCCCACGCCGGGCAGCGGATCGCGCTCAACATTGCCGGGGATGCAGAAAAAGAGCAGCTTAACCGCGGCGACTGGCTGCTGGCCGACGCCCCGCCCGAGCCGTCTGACCGCGTCATCGTCTCCCTGCAGGCTAATGTGCCGCTGACCCAATGGCAGCCGCTGCATATTCACCATGCGGCGAGCCATATCACCGGGCGCGTGTCCCTGCTGGAAAACGATCTTGCCGAACTGGTTTTTGATTCGCCGCTCTGGCTGGCGGACAACGACCGGCTGGTACTGCGGGATATTTCCGCGCGGGAAACGCTGGCCGGAGCGCGGGTGGTGACGCTGAACCCGCCGCGACGCGGCAAGCGTAAACCTGAATACCTGCAATGGCTGGCTGCGCTGGCGAAGGCCAGCGACGATAACGCCGCGCTGCATGTTCATCTTGAACGCGGGGCGGTGAGCCTGAGTGATTTTGCATGGGCACGCCAGCTGAGCGGTGAAGGGTTACGCCAGCTGAGCCAGCAGCCGGGCTTTATTCAGGCAGGAAACAATCTTCTGAACGCCCCGGTTGCGGCAAACTGGCAGCGTAAAATCCTGAACACGCTCGCCACTTACCATGAACAGCATCAGGATGAGCCTGGCCCAGGCCGCGAGCGCCTGCGCCGCATGGCGCTGCCGATGGAAGACGACGCGCTGGTGCTGCTGCTGATTGAAAACATGCGTGAAAGCGGGGTGATTAAAAGCCACCACGGCTGGCTGCATCTGCCGGATCACAAGGCCGGGTTCACCGCAGAGCAGGACGCAGTATGGCAAAAAGTGGCCTCGCTGTTTGGCGATGAGCCGTGGTGGGTTCGCGATCTGGCGCGTGAAACGAACACCGATGAGCAGGTGATGCGCCAGGTATTGCGCCATGCGGCGCAGCAGGGGCTGATAGTCGCGATCGTGAAAGATCGTTATTACCGTAACGATCGCATTGTGGCGTTTGCTAACCTGATCCGCGAACTGGATCAGGCGCGCGGCTCCACCTGCGCAGCGGATTTCCGCGACCGGCTGAACGTTGGCCGCAAGCTGGCGATTCAGATCCTGGAGTATTTCAACCGCATCGGCTTTACCCGTCGCCGGGGTAATGACCATCTGCTTCGCGACGCGCAGCTGTTTCCCTGAGGATTACGTGTCGCGGGAGAGTTTCTGCTTAGCCAGCCATACCGCGCCCAGTCTTCCCGCCTGGTTACCCAGCTCGCAGGGCAGAATGGGCACCTTGAGTGCCTCCCACTCCTCGAAACGCTGCAGGTATTTATCGAGCAGGAGATAGATTTTCTCCTGCTCGCTTATTCCGCCGCCTATCAGCATGGCCTGTGGATCGAACATCGAGATCACGCTGTAAACGCCGCGCGAGAGGCAATGCGCCCACTCCTCAATGGCCTCACGCAGATGCACGTCGCTGTCCATACGTTTAAACAGCTCTTCACCGTCAGGCATCTCTTCTTCTGATACGGACAGCGCGCGACGACAGGCTTTCATCAGGCCGCTGGCCGACGCCACATCATGCATGGGTTCGCCGTTATTGCCCACGGGCAGCACGCCAAATTCACCAGCACGGTAATGCGACCCGCGATAAAGATCGCCTTCCATCACAATCCCACCCCCGATGCCGGTGCCGATGGTGATGCAGACAAAATGCTCGTAGTCCTTACCCGCGCCCTGCCAGCGCTCGCCCAGCGCCGCACAGTTGGCGTCGTTTTCTACGGTGATGGGAAGGTCGGTCAGCCCGGCGAAAAGCTCGCACAGATTTTCGCCGTCGAGATAGTCGAGCGCGCCCGCTTTTGCTGCTTCGCCGCTGTGGTGGTTAATATGGCCGGGAAAGCTCACGCCGATGCCGACGATGTCATGTTCTTCCTGATACCCTTCAACCACCGCTTTCCACTTCTTTTTGAACGTGTTTTCATCTTCAGGGGTATCGTACTCGTCCGTCGTCAGCTCCTTGCCATTTTCATCAATCACGCCGTGCTTGATGTGGGTTCCGCCTACGTCAAAACCGATAAACAGCTGCATCGCATCGTTCCTCATGAGCCCTTGAGCTGTTAAGTATGGCTCAGTAGCAGAAACGAAACGTAAAGTACGGTAATCCGTGATACGGCTCGTAAACCCGTCACTCACTGGCGAGAAAACCGCCAGCCGGGACTACCCTTGTTGTACATCAACAGCAAGGAGACGGTCATGACAAACAATCCTCCCTCTTCGCGTATCCAGCCCGGCGAGTATGGTTTTCCCCTCAAGCTGAAGCCCCGTTATGACAACTTTATCGGCGGCGACTGGGTGGCCCCCGTCGACGGCGAATACTATTCCAACCTGACGCCCGTTACCGGCCAGCCGCTGTGCGAGATCGCCAGCTCCGGCAAGCGGGATATCGATCTGGCGCTGGATGCGGCGCACAAAGCGAAAGATAAGTGGGGCCACACCTCCGTTCAGGATCGTGCGGCCATCTTGTTCAAAATCGCCGACCGGATGGAGCAGAATCTGGAGCTGCTGGCGACGGCGGAAACCTGGGATAACGGCAAGCCGATCCGGGAAACCATGGCGGCCGACGTGCCGCTGGCTATCGACCACTTCCGCTATTTTGCCTCCTGTATTCGCGCTCAGGAGGGCGGGATCAGTGAAGTTGACAGCGACACCGTGGCGTACCATTTCCACGAGCCGCTGGGCGTCGTCGGGCAAATTATTCCGTGGAACTTCCCGCTGCTGATGGCGAGCTGGAAAATGGCGCCCGCGCTGGCGGCCGGGAACTGCATTGTGCTCAAACCGGCGCGCCTGACTCCGCTCTCGGTTCTGCTGCTGATGGAAATCGTTGGCGATCTTCTGCCGCCGGGCGTGATTAACGTGGTCAACGGTGCGGGCGGTGAGATAGGGGAATATCTGGCTACCTCAAAACGGATCGCCAAAGTGGCGTTTACCGGGTCGACGGAAGTGGGCCAGCAGATTATGCAGTACGCCACGCAGAACATTATTCCCGTGACCCTGGAGCTGGGCGGGAAGTCCCCGAACATCTTCTTTGCGGACGTGATGGAGGAAGAGGATGCCTTCTTCGACAAAGCTCTGGAGGGGTTTGCGCTGTTTGCGTTTAACCAGGGCGAAGTCTGTACCTGCCCAAGCCGCGCGCTGGTGCAGGAATCCATCTATGAGCGCTTTATGGAGCGGGCCATTCGCCGCGTCGAGTCTATCCGCAGCGGTAACCCGCTCGATAACGTCACGCAGATGGGCGCGCAGGTCTCGCACGGACAGCTTGAAACTATCCTCAACTACATTGATATCGGTAAGAAAGAGGGCGCGGATGTTCTGACCGGCGGTCGCCGTAAAGTGCTCGGTGGGGATCTGCAGGAAGGCTATTACCTGGAGCCGACGATCCTCTTCGGGCAGAACAACATGCGCGTGTTCCAGGAGGAGATTTTCGGACCGGTGCTGGCGGTGACCACCTTCAAAACGATGGAGGAGGCGCTGGAGATTGCCAACGATACGCCGTATGGACTGGGGGCAGGCGTCTGGAGCCGCAACGGTAACCTGGCCTATAAAATGGGCAGAGGCATTCAGGCGGGGCGCGTATGGACTAACTGCTATCACGCTTACCCGGCGCACGCGGCATTTGGCGGGTATAAGCAGTCGGGCATCGGGCGTGAAACGCACAAGATGATGCTTGAGCATTATCAGCAGACGAAATGTCTGCTTGTCAGCTACTCCGATAAACCGCTGGGGCTATTCTAATCGCCCAGCTCAGGCCGCCCATGGACGGCCTGAGCAATTTGCTGGCGCAGGCAGTTGAGGACACCATCCAGAACATACTGCACGCGCCAGGGCTGGTATTCGCGCTTGCGGAAGATGGCGGTCAGATCGAGCCACCACTCTTCCTGATGCGGGAAGCAGGGAACCAGCATCCCTTGCGTTAATTCTTTTCTCAGGCTCTCTTTCGGTGCGAACACAATGCCAAGGTTATTTCTTGCCAGCTCCAGGGCTGTCTGCGTATTGTCGCAAATATAATTTCCGGTGACCCGGTAGTCATTGACGTTATCACTGCCGTGTACGCGAAAACGCCAGATGTTTGCGTCATCAACCAGCATGGAATCTATCAGGATACAGGAGTGATTAATTAAATCTTCCGGCCCGGCTAAGGGATGGTTATTTAAATATTCACGGGTTGCGAATGCCGTAACGGAATATTTTGTTAAGACGCTGGCGACCAGACTTTCATCTTTTGGTTGAGCATAGGTAATTAAAATATCGCAGTCATCGGGGAAGGAAACGCCTTCTGAAAACTCATTGCGATCCAGATTGTAGGTTTTCAGGCAGATGCGAATGTCACCGATGTCGTTTATCTGGTGGATCACATGGCGCGCGAGATAGGTCACAATCCCCGTAGGGGCGTAAAGGGTCACTTTCCCGCTTTTTTCATGCTTATAATCGGCAATGAAATTAGCAAGTTGGTTGTTCTTTTCCAGCGTGGCATTCACATACGGGAGCAACGCCTCACCGAACTGGGTAAGGGCTAACTGGCGCGTGGTACGCTCAAAAACCTTAAGCCCAACTCGCATTTCAAAATCAGAGAGGTATTTGCTGACGTTGGCCTGCGCCATACCCAGCAGGGCGGCGGCATCACCAATGCTGTGGGTGGCTGCGATGACGGAGATTATTTTTAATTCGCGTGGCTTTAGCTGTAATTTACTCATCATGCGCGCCCATCTATATGATTCTATATATAATATTATATAAACCGCAGCGTTGCATTGCCAAATTTGTAACCATTATTATTCGCCCCGCTTGTTTGGCGTTTAAATGGATTACTTAGCATGACTATTAAATACAATTTACTCATCGCTGCCACGTTATTTGCAACATCTTCTGCAATGGCCGGTGACTTTTCACTTGGAGCGGGGGCCGTATTTAATGAGTCTCCTTACAAAGGCTATAACGAAAATACCACCGCGGTGCCGTTAATTAGCTATGAAGGCGATCGCTTCTATGTTCGCCAGACCACGGGCGGATGGATCCTGTGGAAAGACGCAAAAAATGAATTCAGCCTGACCGCATCCTGGATGCCGCTGCATTTTGATCCGGATGATAACGACGACCATCAGATGAAGCAGCTGGATGAGCGTAAAGCCTCTGCGTTCCTCGGCGGTGCGTATTACCGCCATGAAAGCTGGGGCTCGCTGAAAGTTGCCGTTTCGGGTGATGCGATGGATGAAAGCGGCGGCGTGGTGGGCGAGGTATCTTACTTCCGCCCAATCAAAATGGAACGCCTGACCCTGACGCCTTCTGTCGGTATTTTCTACAGCGACGAAAGCTATAACGACTACTACTACGGCGTATCCGGCAGCGAGTCTCGCCGTTCTGGTCTGGACGAATACACCGCCGGTGACAGCTGGACGCCATACGTTGGCCTGGCGGCTAAATATCAGCTAACCCAGAAGCTGTACCTCAACGCCAGCGCGGTTTACACCGTGTTGCCTGATGACGTGAAGAACAGCCCGATGATCGACCGTGACGACAGCTTCGCGCTGATGACCGGCCTGACCTGGCGTTTCTGATGCGGTAAAGCCGGGTGGCGGCGTTGCCTTACCCGGCTTGCGATCGTGCCTGCATTTTTATCTGCAATACAACCTATTCCTTTTTCATTTCTCGATGCTTCTTCCTGTTCCGCCAAAACACGGCTGCACTGATGTTGCTTATGCGCTAATGTGATTCGACCCGATAGCAATGGTGTGTATCATGTGTGTAATCATGGAAGGATTGGGATGTGAAAAGTGCGGATGTCATTACTGCTCTGATCGACCATGGCTGGAAATGTGTCAGAACGAAAGGAAGCCCTCATCAGTTTCGCCATCCCGAACAGAAAGGGTTGGTTACTGTCCCACATCCTAAAAAGGATATTAAACCGGGCACTCTTGCCCAGATTTGGCGGCAGGCGGGAATTAAACACTGATATCAGGGGTAGTTATGTTTTATCCGGCTTACATTCATTCTGACTCCGACGGTAGCGCCAGCGGCTTTTTCCCTGACGTACCAGGCTGTTTTTTTGCAGGTAATTCTCTGGACGACGCTTTTCAGGATGCACGTGATGCGCTCACCGCGCACTTCGAAGCGATGATTGAAATGGATCAAGCATTGCCTCTTCCGGGTAATGTGGAAGCGCACCTGGAAAGTCACCCTGACGACTTCACGGGCGGGCAATGGTTGCTGGTGGACATTAATATGAAACAGTTCGACGGCAGGGCCGAGCGTATCAACATCACGATGCCTCGTCGTTTACTGATGAAGATTGATTCCTTTGTCAGTGAGCATCCTCAGTTCAGCAATCGAAGTGCGTTTCTGGCTGAGGCAGCACGTCGCGTGCTGCCTGGATAAAAATTAATTATATAGTGCTGCTGTTGCTTTCAGGATGTCTGCAAAGGAATAGATATCATCGACTGTCGATATAGGGTGACGCGTTTCGTTTTTTTCTATGTCGAAAAGTCCGATGTATTTTTGCGTACGATTAAAATGCAATCGGCAAATTGGTTTGCGGTTGTTATCGTCAACAAGGATGCCAAAGTAGCTTTTGGTATCTCTGTGAGTGATACGTGGTGCCTCTAGTACTGCTCTGGTGATTGCTTTAACTACATGATATCCTTCAAGTTCTTCTAGCGTGGTTATCACATCGCTTTCATCTTTATGGTCTTCTTCTTCAATATGCGGTGGCTCATTTGATGTTTCGGTAATTACTGGGGTTATACCCGTAATGGCAGACTTAAGGCGCTCATTAACTTGATCATTTATATACTGACTTGCAGCCTTTTTAGTTAAATTTAAAAATGAATCTCTTACTTTTTGAGTCAGAATTCCATCATAAACTCTGGATGCAAAAAATTTCACAAAATCATCTTCGGGATTATTAAGCTGAGAATGTAGAATTTTTTTGATTTGGCTAACATATTTTAACTCACCAGCAGCATTGATAATTGATTCGAGATCAAATGAAGATTTCGTTAGTTTCTTTAGTTCAGGTATTATATTTTCGTCAATATCAAGCAGGTCCACTTCCAGAAATGGTTTCTCGTCCATTTTGTTCGGTGCGTCAAGGTCAGTGAAAAATTTATAATTTCGACCATTGGTAAGAATTGAAATCCTTGCGTTTGTTACGTGGAAATATCTAAACAACTGCGACGCATGATTTATATTTAATGGCTCGCCAATTTTCTTACATTCAATAAGTATTTGTACGTCATTATTTTTCATTATGGCGTAATCGATTTTTTCGCCTTTTTTTGTGCCAATGTCACAGACAAATTCAGGTGTTACCTCTGAAGGATCAAAAACATCGTAGCCCAGGACATTATGAATGAATGGCATTACAAATGCAGTTTTTGTTCCTTCTTCAGTATTAATTACATCAATTTGTTGTTTTATTTTATTTGATAAGGCATTTAATCTTTCAGTGAATTCCATGGGATATCCTTATTTTTAGCTGTGTGTCTTTATGGAATAACACTAAAATGTGTACCAGACAATGGTATGCTGAGGTGATGGGCACCAAAAAAACAATACCGAGGGTTAGATCACATTGTCTTTCGATTGATAATTAATCAGAGAGCTCGGCATCACCGAGCTCGATAAAAATATTATATATTATGAAAATCAGTATTACCCTTATTTATGCTTCATCCACCCATATCCGCATTTCCCCTTCTCCCCGGTTAGCCCAGCTAAACCACGGAATAAAGGTCAGCGTCCGGGGCCGACGCTGTACCGGCGAGCGGTCGTACTGCCACAGTGCATTCGTGTCCTTTGCCTGGCACCCAATCCCCTCTGTCTGTATCAGCATCTTGTGCGCGAAAATGCCTTTGCCTTCAAACACCCGGAACTCGCTATCCTGAGGCAAGGAGAGGTTATGCAGGTTGGCGCCGTTATCGGCTTCTTCCAGGCAGTAAACCAGCGGCCCGCGCTGAAGCGCGACTTTACCCGCCTGCTGGCGCACCAGCGGGTTGCCGTATACGCGGCGGACCGGCATCGGTAGCGTCAGGATCAGCGTATCGCCTTCATGCCAGCTGCGGGTGAGGTAGAGATATCCGCGTGACACCTCACCGGTAATGGCTTCGCCATTCAGCGAAACGACAGGTTTCGCGCACCAGTCCGGCAGCCTGAGTGCCAGCGTGTGGGTGACCGGAACAGGCGAGGTGATTTCGATCTTCACCTGCTCCTGCCACGGATAGTTACCGCTAATGCGCAGCTGTAGGGCGTTATCGCCAACCGGAATGGCGACGTCGTTCCCCACGTACAGATTGATCAACAGTGCATCCGGGCGAACGGTATAAATATAGTGCCCCAGCGAGGTCAGCACGCGGGCAATATTCGGCGGGCAGCAGGCGCAGCCGAACCAGCGCTGACGCACCGGCTTCACGTGGTCATAAATATGGTTAAAGGCCAGCGTTTTCGGATGCACTTCCAGCGGATTCACATAAAAGAAATGCTTACCGTCCAGCGCCATCCCGCCCAGCACCGTGTTGTACAGCGCGCGCTCCATCACGTCGGCATAGTGGCCGTCTGCCTCCATCTCCAGCATCCGGCGGGCAAACATCATCAGGCCGATTGAGGCGCAGCTTTCGGCGTATACCGTATCGTTGGGCAGGTCGTAATCGCTGCTGAACGCCTCCCCGCTGCTCTGCGAGCCAATCCCACCGGTAATGTACAGCTGGCGCTGCGCCATGTTGTTCCACAGCCGCAGACAGTCCTGCCGTTTACCTTCGTCGTTGCTCAGACGCGCCAGATGCGCCATGCCCGCCATCAGGTAGACGAAACGCACGGCGTGGCCGATGGCCGTTTGCTGTTCGGCAAGCGGCTGATGGGCCTGGCTGTAGGCTTTGTCCTTGACCATCCACGCCGGGCCATAGGTGTTCCAGTATGACGTTTTGCCGCGCTTCTCATATTCAATGTCGTAGAAGTGAGGCTGTGCGCCGCGTTCCTCAATAAAGTATTTCACCAGATTGAGGTAGCGCGGCACCTGCGTGACGTCATAGAGCCGCATCAGCGCCAGCTCGATTTCCGGGTGGCCCGGGTAACCGTGCAGCCGTGTTTCGCCCGGGCCAAACACGCTGTCGATATGGTCCGCCAGCCTGCACACCACGTCCAGCAGGCGGCGTTTTCCGGTCCCCTGGAAATATGCCACGCCCGCTTCAATCATATGCCCGGCGCAGTATAGCTCGTGGCATTCGGCCAGATTCGTCCAGCGTTCCTCGGGGGCTTTTACCGTAAAGTAGGTGTTGAGGTAGCCATCTTCACACTGCGCTGCCGCGATCAGCTCGATCACCTCGTCGGCGGTTTTTTCCAGTTCGACATCCGGCTTCTGGCACAGCGACCACGCCACGGCTTCGAGCCATTTCGCCACGTCGCTGTCCTGAAACACCATCCCGTAGAATTCCCCCTGTTCCTGACCGGCCGCAATGCGGAAGTTGGCGATGGCGTGGCTGGGTTCGGCCTCCGCCACGCGGTCGTTAAGCGCATCCCACTGGTAAGGGATCACCACGTCACGGACCAGCCGTTGATATTGCCCAAGAAACGGGTCGTTGATTTTCAGCTGATGCAGGTCGGGTTCCATTATGGACATAGCATTCTCCTCAGGACGTTACGTGACGCTGGCGCAGGTCGGTGGCAATGCGCGACATCATTGGGTTGTTAAGCCTGCACCAGCGGATAGCGACCGCCAGCAGCAGGTGGAAAAGGGCAGGCAGCAGCGTCTCCATGGCGGTGATGCCCTGCAGTGAGGCTGGCGTCTGGTTGTCCGCGCCTGGCTGATAGGCCACGGCAATAAACACCAGGCTGATGATCCCGGCGCTGGACGCCCACGCAAGCTTGATGAAAAACAGGTTGAAGGCGAAGTTCATGCCCGACGAACGCACGCCGGTTTTCCACTCGCCGTAGTCATCGGCAAAGGCCATTAGCGAGAAGTGCAGAGGCAGGGTGAATCCCAGGATCACGCCGTTGCTTAAAATGACGATCAGCCAGAGCGTCTGGTGCGCCGGGCCACCCGGCAGGAACCACATGCCCACCGCAAGTGCCGCGAGCACCAGGTTGGTGTAGTAGTAGAGTTTGACGGTATCAATTCGGCGCGACAGCGGGTTGACGATCACCGCACCCAGAATGGCGGCAAAGGTCACCATCGTGAAAAACAGCGAAGTGTACGCCGTGCTGCCCTGAAGCACGTAGGTGATGAAATACATGTACCCGCCGCCGCGAATGTTGAAAACGTTGATCAGCAGAAACGACATCACCAGCATCAGCAGCAGCTGATCGTTTTTACGCAGGCCCGCCAGATGCTCGCGCAGGGTGAATTTACCCATCAGCGCCAGCGGAACGCGCTCGCGCACCCAGAAGAAGCAGCAGAGGAACATCACCACGGCGATGGCGCACAGCACGCCGACGCCGAGCTGATAACCCCGGGCGGCATTGCCCTGGCCCAGCTCTGCCACCAGCCACGGCAGGCCAACGGAGACCAGAAAGCCCGCCACGCCGCACAGCACAAAGCGCCAGGACTGGCAGGAGATGACCTCGTTGTGGCGGGTAGTCATGGTGTTGATCAGCGCGCAGTAGGGCACGTTGATGGCCGTATAACCCACGGACAACAGCAAATAGGTGCCGAACGCCCAGGCGATTTTCACGCCCATGCTGGCTTCCGGAACGGTGAAGGTCATTACGCCGATAATGCCTATCGGGACGGCGACCCACAGCTGCCAGGGACGAAAACGCCCCCAGCGGCTCTGCGTGCGGTCAGCAATCACGCCCATCACCGGATCGGAAATCGCATCGAACACGCGAAGGGCAATAAACAGCGTGCCCACCAGCGCGGGGGTGAGGCCAAATACATCGGTATAGAAAAAGGTCAGAAAGTTCATGATGAGGCAGGTAATCACCGTGCCGCCCGCATCACCCAGGCCATAGCCAATTTTTTCGCGGACGGACAACCGGTCATCTGTCGCCCCTTGTGTCACGTCTGATTCTGTAATCGGTGTGGAAGTCATGAAGTAACTCCTCGGAGATCGAATTTATTATCGTATTTATGCAAGGTACCTCTTTATTCTGCATCGAAAGGGAAGGCCAACAAGGGAAGGGAAAAGTATAAAAAGGTGACGATTCCGACCTGATGATAAAAATGTGATTCCGATCGGACAGATATTCGAATATTGATTAATAATCAATATATAAGTCGAATATTAACGGCAATAAAAGCGGAATGGTGAATATCCATGCTCGAATTATCCATAGCGCTTCCGATTAAGGTTCAAAATGGCGGGCTATTTATCTCCCGCGGAGTGGGCCGCCATCCTGCGCGAAAATTAACGTCGTGGGAGATTATTTTTGTCGAAAAAGGGACATTAACGATCCAGGAAGAAAATCATGTTTTTGACGTTAATGCGGGAGAGAGTTTGTTGCTCTGGCCGCAGCGACGGCATGTGGGCGTGGAGGATTTCCCGCCGGATCTGCGTTTTTACTGGCTGCATTTTGAGGTGGAGCCGCAAGATTCTACGTTACCCAACGCGGCTCCTCTGGCAATAGAACAACACTGCCGCGTAAGGGATGCGGAATATGTGATTGCGCTCTTTCGGCAATTTCTCAGCGAGCAGGAGAAATTACAGCGCAGCCTGGCGCTGGAGATGATTTTATTATTGATTTTACAGCAGGTGTCGAACTCTTCAGGGTATGAAGACAGCGCAGATCAGGCCGGTGCGGCGATGGCGTGGAAGGCAAAACAGCTTATTCGCACGCAGTTTCATTTACCGTTATCCACCTCGCAGCTGGCAAAAGCGTTGCACTGTAATGCGGATTACCTCGGGCGCGTCTTTCGCCGGACATTCCATTTAACCCTGACGGAGGCGATACATCGCCAGCGCGTCAGGGCGGCGGAAAAACTCCTGCTCAACGACGCTGCGTCATTAACCGAGGTAGCCGCGCGCTGCGGCTTTAACGACGTGGGGTATTTCCGGCAGATATTCTCGAAGCACACCGGGTTAACCCCCGCCGTCTGGAAACGGCGGTACTGTAAGGAGCATATTAACTCCGGTTGATTATTGCCCGTAATAGGCATTCGCCCCGTGTTTGCGCAGATAATGCTTGTCCAGCAGCGCCTGCTGCATAGCCGGTAACTGTGGTGCGAGCTGGCGTGAGAACAGGCCCATATAGGCGCACTCTTCCAGCACGACGGCATTGTGGACCGCATCGGCAGCGTCTTTGCCCCAGGCGAACGGGCCATGGGAGTGAACCAGTACCGCCGGGATCTGCATTGGGCTGAGATCGCGCTCCTCGAAGGTTTTAATGATCACTTCGCCCGTCTGGTATTCGTATTCCCCTGCAATTTCTGCCGTGGTCATCAGCCGCGTGCAGGGGATCGCCCCATAGAAATAGTCTGCATGCGTCGTGCCCCAGGCGGGTAAATCCTGGCCCGCCTGAGACCAGATGGTGGCGTGGCGGGAATGGGTATGTACAATGCCGCCAATCTCCGGGTAACGGCGATACAGTGCCAGATGGGTGGGTGTGTCAGAGGAGGGTTTTTTACTGCCTTCGACTACCTGTCCTGTGGCGATGTTCACCACCACCATATCCTCCGCCGTCATCACGTCGTACTCCACGCCGGACGGCTTGATCACCATCATGCCGCTTTCGCGATCTATTGCACTGACGTTGCCCCAGGTAAAGGTCACCAGCTGGTGGGCGGGCAGCGCCAGGTTTGCCGCCAGCACCTCGGCTTTGAGTTGTTCTAACATGTCATGCCTCCTTCCTGCATACGGGCTTCAATCCAGCGGCGTGCCTGAATGATCTCCAGCACCGGCTCTTTGGCTTTTTCGGTCCACATTTCAATCAGAAACGCGCCGCGATAGTTCAACTGATTCAACGTGTTAAACACGCCGACAAAATCGACGCAGCCATCGCCAAACGGCACGTCGCGGAACTGTCCGGGGCTTTGTGCGGTCACGGGCTGGGTATCTTTCAGATGGATCGCCGCGATGCGGTCGATGCCCAGCGTCAGCTCGGCGGTAACGTCGTTACCCCACGCGCTCAGGTTGCCAACGTCCGGGTAAACGCTGAACCAGGGTGATGCGAGCATGTCATCCCACTTCTTCCACTTGCTGATGGAATTCATGAATGCGGTATCCATGATCTCGACAGCCAGCATCACCTGTGCGGCGGCGGCCTGCTCGACGGCCCAGGCCAGTCCTTCGGCAAAGCGCTGCTGCGTGCCTTCATCGTGCTCTTCGTAATAGACGTCATAACCCGCAAGCTGAATAGTGCGAATGCCTAAGTCGCGCGCCAGCCTGATGGCTTTGGTCATGATCTCACGGGCGCGCTGGCGCGTCGTTTCGTCGCGGCTGCCAAACGGGAAGCGACGGTGGGCGGACAAACACATTGACGGGATCGCCACGCCCGTTTCGAGCATGGCTTCGACCAGGGATGCACGCTGCGTGGTGCTCCATTCAAGGCGCGATAAACGCTCGTCGGTTTCATCAACCGACATCTCAACGAAATCGAATCCGCAGCTCTTCGCCAGAACCAGGCGCTCCGGCCAGGAGAGATCTTTCGGCAGCGCTTTTTCATAAATACCTAACGGATTTTGACGCATGGTTACGCTCCCCAGATATCGCGGATTTGCGAATGGAATGCCTGTGCCACCTGCGGCGGATTGGCAGCGCCTGCCAGCGCGCGCCCGGCGATAAACGCTTTGACGTTGATTTGCTTAAACAGGGGGAGATCGGCAGGCGTGATGCCGCCGGTAATCGAAAGCTGTAAACCGATATCTGAGAGGGCTTTCATTCTGGCGAGATCCGCCTCGCCCCACTGCTGACCGCTGGCCTGCGCGTCTCTTCCGCGGTGGTATATCGCCTGTTTTACGCCGATACGATGCCATGCGCGCGCGTCGTCCAGCGTCCAGTTACCAAAGAGCTCTATCTGGATTTCTCCCCCGCAGCGCAGTGCCACCTCGTGGCCTCGCTCAACGGTCGCCAGCGGGGCGGCGCAGATGATGGTCATCCAGTTCGCGCCCGCGCCAAACGCCTGCTCTGCCAGCGTCTCCCCGGCATCGGCGACTTTCCAGTCCGCCACGATAATTTTCTCCGGGCACTGTTTGCGCAGCGCGCGGACGGCGCTTAGCCCTTCGGTCAGGCATAAAATGGTACCGGCTTCGACGATATCGACGTGATCCACAAGCAGGGCAACATCGCGCTGCGCGGCCTGAAGTGAGGTGTGATCGAGCGCCAGCTGCAGTAATGGTCGGCTCATAGGTCGTGCTCCTTAACCTGGGCGTGATAGCCCTGTAATGCTGAAATCAGTAACTGGTAGCGGTGATATTTGCGTTGATAGGCCGCATGGGCGTTCATGTCGGGTTCAATCACCCGGATGTCATGTTTAAGCGCGCGTTGCGCCGTGTGGAAATCGGGATAGATGCCTGTACCGACCAGTGCGGCCAGCGCTGCGCCGGAACAGCCAGTCTCTTCTACCTGGGGTAGTTGAATTGTCAGACCGCTGACGTCCGCAAGCATCTGCATCCATACGTCCGAATGGGCCGGGCCACCCGTGACGCGCAGTGCCTGCACCTGGGTAAAGCGCTCAAGCATACGGTTAAGATGGGTCATGTGGCTGAACACCACGCCTTCGTAAACCGCCTGTAGCAGGTGCGCGCGAGTGTGCAGCGCCTGCATGCCGTAGAAACCGCTGGTCATCTCCAGCCCGGCGTTGCTGCCGTAGAGGAACGGCAGGAAGAACAGATCGCTTCCGGCTTTTGGCAGGCCAGCGACGGCATGGTTGATTTCATCGAATGACATATCGCCCCACTGCGCGGTGAGCCACTCAAGGTTGCCGGAGGAGGTGGGGCTGGCTTCGTGAACGATGTACTGTTGCGGATGGACGTAGCGGCCATAGACGTAGGGGAACGGCTCGCTGTCGCGGATGCCGTGCGCAATCCCGCTGGTGACGGCCCAGGTGCCCATCACGGCATTCAGCGTATGTTCGTCGTGCAGCCCGGCGCAGATCGCGGTGGAAACCACATCAAACAGTCCACCAACGACGGGCGTGCCCGCCGCGAGACCGGTCAGGGCGGCTGCCTGAGCGGTGATTTCCCCGCAAATTTCTGCTGAACCGACAATCGGCGGCAGGGCGCCGTCAATTTCGCTGATACCGAGCCAGCGCGTAAGCTGTGAGTCGTATTTCCCGGTATTCATGTTGTAGAGGTTGGACTCGGAGATATTGCTCTCCTCGCAGCTTTTCACGCCGGTCAGACACCAGCGCAGATAGTCGTGCGCCATCATTACGCTGCCAATCTGCTGGTACCGCTGCGGTTCGTTCTCTTTGACCCAGCGCAGAAGCGAGGCCGGGTGCCCGGTCCACAGCGTCTGGCGCGTATGCGGATAGAGCTTTTCGGGAATGCCGTCCTGTTGCCAGCGTTGCACAATCTCCAGCGCCCGGCGGTCAGAAGAGAGCATGGCGTTGCCCAGGGGTCGATCCTGTTTATCGAGAAGAAACAGTCCCTTGCCCTGAGCAGAAATGCCGACGCCTTTGATCTGCTCTCCGTCTACGCCTGAACGTTTGAGCAGCGTGGCGACGGTAGCGTGGCAGTGCTCCCACAGTGACGGCATATCCCGCTCCGCATAGCCTGCGCGCGGGCTGAGCGTGGCAACCGAGCGACGTTCAATACACACTTCCTTTCCCTGGCGGTTGTATAACCCGGCTTTCAGATAAGTACCGCCACAATCGATACCCAGCCAGAAGGGCTCTTTTTCACTCATCTTTGACTCTCTCGTCTTGCTCCCTCTCCGTGTGGGAGAGGGCTGGGGTGAGGGCATCAGGCCGCACGCTTATGCGGATTCACCGTGGGATTGGGTTCTGCTCCGGCATCACATTTCGCTGGTAATAGCAGGGCCAGCAGCGCGGCCAGCGCCAGAGAAATCGCCAGGCAGTAAACCCCCGCGTCTTTGCTGTAAAGCGTAATCAGTACGCCTACCGCATAAGGGCCGCAGAATCCGCCAAGGTTGCCAAGCGCATTGATCACACCGCGCGCACCGCCTGCCATTTCGGCGCTGAACAGACGTGCAGGAATCGTCCAGAACACCCCAGCGGCGGACTGCAGGAAGAATCCGCAACCGACCAGCGCGGCATAGGCCAGCCAGGTGTTTGCTTTCAGCGCCACGGAGAGGAACATGCAAAGTGCGAAGCCAATCAGCGGCAGGGAGACAAACAGCTTGCGCTTGCCGGTGCGGTCAGAAAGCGTAGAGAACAGGAACATCCCCGCAATGGCACCGATGTAAGGCAGAATGGCGAGCATCCCGACCTGGCCGATGCTGGTGTGCGTCAGTTCTTTCAGAATGGTGGGCAGCCAAAGGGTGTAACCGTAAATCCCGGTCTGGTAGAAGAAGTTCAGGGCGATTAATTGCCACATGGTTTTGTCTGACAGTACCGCGCTGAGAGAGGCATTTCTCACCTCTTTTCCGGCAATGGCCTGCTGTTCAGCGGCCAGCGTTTGCACCAGATAGTTTTTCTCGGCCTCTGAGATCCAGCGGGCTTCCTGCGGACGGTCGTAAACGGTGAACGCCCAAAGCACCAGCACAACGATGGACATCAGCCCTTCAATGATGAACAGCCAGCGCCAGTCGAGCGCAGTGATGATCCAGCCAGAAAGCGGCGCGGTGATGATCCCGGCAATCGGTACGAACATGATCACAATCGCGTTGGCGCGGCCACGTTCGGCATCGGGGAACCAGTTACTTATCATCGTTAACACAACGGGCAGCATCCCGCCTTCCGCCACACCGAGCAGGAATCGCAATACCAGCAACTGATACTGGTTGGTGACAATACCGGTCAGGACTGAGATGACTGCCCAGGCGACCAGGGACCAACCGATAAACTTCTTGCCGCTACCATGAACAGCAATCTTGCCACCCGGAACCTGCAGGAACAGATAGCCGATAAAGAAGATCCCGCCTGCCAGGCCTGCCATGGTGGCGGAAATACCCAGTTCTTCATCCATGCCACCGGGCATCGCAAACGCGATATTCACGCGGTCCATGTACGAAATAATGCAGGCGATAAGAATAGGTGGAATGATTCTTAGCCAGCGCTGGCGCGGAATATCCGCATGTAGAGCATTCGTTGAAATATTCATAGTTAATGTCTCAGTGAATGTAATCGGAATACGTTTTTATTTTTATTGTGTCGCTTTATTCATAGCGCTAATGCCGTCACGCAAAATGGCGATGCGATGGCTGACATCAGCATTAGCATTTATTTCCAGTAATTTAATACCGGAGAATTTCAATGTTGCGGCGCTCGCCGCAGTAAAGAGTGATGTAGCCTGTTCAGTCGTCATTAAACTGTCGGCACAGAACGAAGAAAACGGCGCGTGCAGATCCTGCCACTCACCGTATTCGCCGCGGATGGTGGTGCCGGAGAACATCAGCGCGCCCAATTTTCCGGCTTTACATGCGGCCTGAACGTGTTCAAGCGGAACGGTGGAATTACGCCCTTCAATGGCTGACCGTGCCCAGTTGATGCAGACGCTGATGTCGGTGTCTTTCACCACCTCCAGCACCTGCTCTAAGGGCAGGAAACCCTTGCGCGGTGCCGGGCCGTTCATGGCATCGCAGTGTTCCAGCACCAGATCGCAACCCCAGTCCCAGCCCGCGATTTCCCGAATCGAGCGGGAAAACGCTTCGGTAGCCTGTTCGACGGATGCATTCCCGGCCTGCGGCGCCGCCTGCATTTCCAGAGCTATGACTTTTCCTGGAAAACGTGCATTTACAGCGTTAATTTTCTGCTGCAGATGCCGGTAAAAGTCTACACATGCTTTACGCTGCGCTTCGTCGGCTGACGCCAGACCAAATGCGCCGTTCGTGCCGCGGCGGCGCATGGTTTCCATCACCGCCGTGACGACGATTTGCCACTCGCCCGGCGTATGACGGAACAGCCACTCGTCACCAAAAGGATGAAGGTTTTCCAGGCAAGGTTGTTCCAGCCCGCGTATGTACGGTGTGTCGGAAAGTTCCCGCCAGAAGGATTGTTCTTCTTGTTCCCCTTTCTGGTGAAACGAGGGTGCGCAGGGGTACGCACCAATAATAAAACCGGTGTTGGTCATTTCGCGTTCCTGTATTTGTCAGAAAATTACACTAATTCGCTGATTGCCACTTTCACCACAATTTTACGAATTACCGTTTCCTTGTTTTTAATACAGGCAGGACGATGCACATCCTGCGGGAAAAATATGGCATAACTGCCGGGTATCATTTCGATAAACGACTCATTTTCGCTGTCGTGATAAAAAATAATATCCCGTTGTTCCAGTAATGATTCGCTTATTTTGTTATTGCCGGTATCAATAGCGATACCGATTTTCTCTTCACCCCAGGCCAGAAACTGAATATCCAGATAGCGGCGGTGCACTTCAGGACGGTTTTCGTGTTGTTCCTTTGTGGTGAGGTCGAGAACCTGGGCAAAAATAGTGCGGCCTTCAATTTCCACCACGCCTGGCGCCAGGGTGGTGAAATCCGTAGTGCGCAGAAAATGAAGCGCTTTTTCAATCGCCAGCGGCAGGCGACACGGATTGGGCTGGGAAATATGTCCGAATATCATGGTCCACTCCTTACAGAGACTGGATTTTCGCCCATACGCTGTCGTCAATGGTGATGCCGTTGCGACGGTTCTCTTCCTGCAGACGCGTGAATTCATGTCCCGGCAGACGAACGGCAACATTTTCATCAGCGCGTTCGGCGGTAGTGATGAAGTCCATGATGCGTTGTAGTTTTGCATCGCGGGTTGGCCCGTCGATCAGGCGATCCACTTCAATGGCGATAAAGATCTGCGATACGCCATATTCGTCGCTGTTGTCCTGGGTCACTTCTGCGACGGAAGATCCGTTCGAGAGCAGGGTGGCGATCATGTCGAGCACGATGGATAAGCCTGAACCTTTCCAGTAGCCCATCGGCAGAATACGGCGGTTTTTCTCAATCACGCCCGGCTCTCGGGTGAGATTGCCCTCGTCGTCAAAGCCGCCATCTACAGGCAATTCGCGCCCGGCCAGACGATTCACTTCCAGCATGCCGTAGGAGAACATCGACATCGACATATCGACCATGGTGATGGGATTCGACGGGATAGCAACGATCAGTGGGTTTGTGCCGATGCAGCATTCTTTTGATCCCCATGCGGGCATAACGGCAATGGAGTTGGTCCAGCAAATTCCAATATAACCTTTCTCAGCCGCCTGCCAGCCGTAGCTGCCGCCGCGCATCCAGTGGTTGGCGTTACGCAGCGCCACCAGGCCGATACCGTGGTCGGAAGCCAGTTCGGTGGCGCGATCCATCATCTTTTTCGCCGTCAGGTTGCCAATGGAGCGTCGGGCATCCCACTGTTCGATGGCGCCTAATGAGGTCACCCGTTGTGGCTGGGCGTCAGGAATGATGTCGCCAGCATCCAGTTGCTGAATAAAACGCGGGAAGCGGTTTACGCCATGCGAGTAGACACCGGATTCGGTGGTGCGGGCAAACATCTCTGCGCAGGCATCGGCAGTCTCCACTTTTACGCCGCGATCGAGCAGAACCCGATTGAACGCCGCTTTCAACTCTTCGAAGGTCACTTTCATCCCTGTTCTCCTGTTTTTTTAGGGGCAAATGCGAATGCTTTTTTATCGCTAAATTTCACTATACGAAATATGATTTCAAATATATCGATCAAATTTTGTCAGATCAACGATATTCATGTTTTTCAAAAACCATTAAAATCAACTGGTTGTGTTTTTTCTGTTGAGATCGTGAACTAAACCACACTTTGCGCTACCATCAAGAGCGCGATAAAAAGGAGCGATTTGATGAGCATGAAAGAGAGCGAAATAACGCAGGAAAAAGAGAGGCCAGCAGGCAGCCAGAGCCTGTTTCGCGGCCTGATGCTGATTGAGATCCTCAGCAACTACCCGAACGGGTGCCCGCTTGCGCATTTATCGGAACTGGCAGGTTTGAATAAGAGCACCGTCCACCGGTTACTCCAGGGATTGCAGTCGTGCGGATACGTTACCCCGGCACCGGCGGCGGGTAGCTATCGTCTGACCACTAAATTCATTGCCGTCGGGCAGAAGGCGCTGTCATCGCTCAACATTATTCACGTGGCGGCCCCGCATCTTGAGGCGCTGAACATTGCCACTGGCGAAACGGTGAACTTTTCCAGTCGGGAAGATGACCACGCGATCCTGATTTATAAGCTCGAGCCGACAACCGGCATGCTGCGTACGCGTGCTTACATCGGCCAGCATATGCCGCTCTATTGTTCTGCAATGGGCAAGATCTATATGGCCTTTGGTCATCAGGATTACGTGGCGAGCTACTGGCAAAGCCATCAGGAACAGATCCAGCCGTTGACGCGCAATACCATCACTGAACTGAGTGCTATGTATGATGAGCTGGCGGAAATTCGCGAGCGCAGCATGGCAATGGATAAAGAAGAGAACGAGCTGGGTGTCTCCTGTATCGCCGTGCCGGTGTTTGATATTCATGGTCGCGTGCCGTATGCGATCTCCATTTCGCTGTCGACGTCCCGCATGAAGCAGATTGGCGAGAAAAACCTGCTCAAGCCTCTGCGCGAAACGGCAGAGGCGATATCAAAAGAGCTGGGTTTTAACGTGCGTGAGGGGTAGCGTGTTACTGGCCGCCTTCGTGCCACGCTTTTTCAATTTCTTCAGCGAGAATTTTGACGCCCGCTTCGATTTTTTCCGGATCGGGCACGTAGTTCATGCGCATGCACTGGTGCGTATGCGGCCACGGCTTATCAAGACCCGGGAAGAAGTAATCTCCCGGCACCATCAGCACGCCGCGCTTTTTCAGGCGCTGGTAGAGCAATTCTGTGGTGATCGGCAAATCCTTAAACCACAGCCACAGGAAAATCGCGCCTTCAGGTTTGTGGATCAGACAGCGTTCTTCCGGTAAGTAGCGGCGAAGCGTCGCAATCGTCTCCTGAACGCGCTGGTAATAGAACGGTTTGATGACGTCATTAGACAGACGCAGCAGGTCGTTGCGCTTGATCATTTCGCACATCATCGCCGGGCCGATACCGCCCGGTGAAAGGCTGATAATGCCGTTCATATTGGTAATGGCGGTGATGATTTTCTCGTTGGCGATGATGATGCCGCAGCGGCTGCCCGGCAAACCCAGCTTGGAGAGGCTCATGCACAGGACAATGTTCGGGTTCCACAGCGGACGTGCTTCGCTGAAGATAATGCCCGGGAACGGCACGCCGTAGGCATTATCGATGACCAGCGGGATGCCGTGCTGGTTCGCCAGTACATCCAGCTTCATCAGTTCGTCGTCGGTAATCACGTTGCCCGTTGGGTTCGTCGGGCGCGATACGCAGATCATCCCCGTCTCTTCACCAATGTGCAGGTGTTCAAAATCGACGTGATATTTGAACTGGCCTTCCGGCAGCAGCTCAATGTTCGGGCGCGCGGAGACGAACAGATCCTCTTCCAGGCCGGAATCAGCATAGCCGATATACTCCGGAGCCAGCGGGAACAGCACCTTTTTGGTGGTTCCGTCGGCACGACGTCCTGCGAAGAGGTTAAACAAGTAGAAAAACGCGCTCTGGCTGCCGTTTGTTAGTGCAATATTCTGTGGTTCGATATCCCAGCCCAGCTCTTCACGCAGCATTTTGGCAAGGAGAGACAGCAGCTCGGTTTTACCCTGCGGACCGTCGTAGTTGCAAAGCGCATCGGTTGCTTTGCCGTTTTCCAGCATCTGCGTCAGCAGCGTCTGGAAATAGGTCGTCATCTCCGGAATTTGCGCCGGGTTTCCGCCGCCGAGCATGATGGCACCCGGTGTGCGCAGCCCGTCGTTGAGGTCCTCCATCAGGCGAGTAATGCCTGAATGGCGGGTGAATTTGTCGCCGAAAAGTGAAAACGTCATAGCAGGTGTTCTATCGAGCTTATTTTGAAAGTGGGTAACCATAACGCTAGCACCGTGTTGGTGCAAATCGGGGGATGTGGTCGGATTTGTTGTTTTGTATGGCGGAGTTGGATTTGGGGAGTGAATAGTTCTGGTGGGTTTTCCACCCCTCACCTTAACCCTCTCCCCAAAGGGGAGAGGGTTAAGGTGAGGGGTGGGGGAAATTATTGATTACCCGCCCATACCACCATCACCTTATCGCCATTATGCTCACGCACAAAGCCGTACCCCTCTTTTAGCGACAGCGTGGTTTGCTTGCCTTCACCGATCGCCGGATGGCGGGCGCGGAACTGGCCCAGCGTTTGCCAGTGGGCGACGGTTGAGGCCTGCTTGCCCGTGACGTCCTGCCAGTTCATATCCGAACGGGTACCCTGCAGCGGGTCGGACCCCGTTGGGCCGAACGGACGCTCTGATTCATCCCCGTAATAGATTTGTACGCTGCCCGGCGCGAGCAGGAGCAGCTCGGCTGCGCGCTGGCCTCCTTCGCGGAACAGGCGGGTATCGTGTGAGGAGAGATAGCTCAGCACGTTGAAGCTTTGCAGCTTTTCCGCCATCTGCTGCCAGGTAAGATCCATGTCGGCCAGGCAATCCACCGCTTTTGCTGCCTGCTCCTGATAATCAAAGTTGATCATCGCGTCGAAACCGTGGCGGTAGTAGTCGCTTTGCATCACCCCGTGGCCCCAGGACTCGCCGGTCATCCAGAAGGGCGCGTTATCGAGCTTTTTGTCCGGGTTGGCCCCTTTCCACGCGGCCAGCGCCTGGCTTGCCTGATCCTTTAACTGTTGCCATGCCGCAAGCTCAACGTGCTTCGCGGTGTCCACCCGGAAACCGTCGATGCCGTAGTCGCGTACCCACTGGCTGAGCCAGTGGGTGAGGTAGTCGCGCGGGGTATATCCCGGGATGGCCTTCGCGTGGGTATCGGAATTGTGCTGATAAAAGTTGGGTAATCCGGAAGGGACGGTGGATTCCGTTTTCAGATCCGGGAGAAACGCCAGCGACATGGTCAAATCGTCGAAGCCGGGGTTGTCGTAATCACCGATGTCGGTGCGGATCCATTTCTTGCCCCACCATTTTTCCCATGCGGCTTTGTCGCTAAAGTTAATGTAATCGTTGAAGCTATGCCAGCTTTGGCCCGCGCCCGGCTTCCAGTCTGTCCAGCGTTCGCCCAGGGTTTTTTTTAGCTCATCACCCTGCAGATACAGCGCGCCAAACTGGTACGCCTGCATGTCCGCAAGCGTCGCGTAGCCCGCGTGGTTCATGACGATATCGAACAGGACGCGAATGCCGCGGCTGTGCGCTTCATCAATAAGATGGCGCAGGTCATCCTCGGTGCCCATGTTGGCGTCGAGCTTCGTCCAGTCCTGGGTGTAGTAGCCGTGATAGGCGTAGTGCGGGAAGTCTCCTTTGGTGCCGCCGCCTACCCAGCCGTGGATCTGCTCAAGCGGCGAGCTTATCCAGAGCGCGTTCACCCCCAGCTGTTGTAAATAGTCGAGCCTGCTGGCGAGCCCTTTGAGATCGCCACCGTGAAAGGTGCCAATCTCCTGCATGCCGTCTTTGTGGCGGCCATAGCTATTGTCGTTGCCCGGGTCGCCATTCACAAAGCGGTCGGTCAGCACAAAATAGACGGTGGCGTTCTGCCAGCTAAACGGCGCAGGTTTGTCGGTTTCGGCGCGCTCAAGGAGCAGCAGGCCATTACTGCCCGCGGCGGGCTGCAGGGTTATATTTCCATTCTGTACCGTCGCGGTCTGTTTGCTGTAGAAGTCACGCACCACGGTGCCTTCCGGGAAGGTATGGCTGACGTCCAGCGTCAGCGGTTTACCGTCCCACTTCGGGCACTGGCGGATAACGCTTGCAACCGGCTGTTCTGTAGTACTCTGAATTGTCAGCAACAGGGTGGGCGTGCCGGATCGGGTATCAATCCGCATCTGATATTCACCGTCGCGGAAAAGGCGCCACGGCGGCGGAGACCCGTCGCAGGGCTTGAGCGACAGCATCTCATTGAGTTTTATCGCGTCAGCAGGCTGCCAGCACGTCTTGTCAAAACTCAGCGTCAGAGGACGCGTACCCTTCGCAAGCTTTGCCTGGCTGGTAAAAACTCCGGTGCCTTCGGCGTTAAATGCGTCAAACCCCGGCGATGACCAGTCAGCATGTGCCAGAGCGGGTAACATCAGAAAAGCTAATGCGGTGCGTTTCATTCCATTTTCCTGTCGCGGCATTTTTGACCAGTGTGCCATCAGGTGGAGGGTAAAAACTCATCCCCCATCGCTTTCTGCCAGGAGGACGCGTGAGGATGAGTGATCCCGCGCAAAATGAGGCAGTTATCTGCGATAGCGCACACATTTTTTCAGCAATGATGTTTTTATGAGCAAGTTTCAGGTGACATAGTTTCGGATTTGGACTATTTCTATACGTGCTCTTGAAGTCTATTTTTGATATGATTTGAGATTCCGCTCTCAAATTTGTGAAAAAATAAGGTGTTGGGATGATTACATCCGACCAGGAGACCTAATGATATCGACTCCCATTCGACGATATGGGGCTGCGATACTCATGTTACTCACCACGGCATTTTCGGGTGAGGTGCTTGCGAAGACGCACACGGATACAACGAGTAAGAAAGCCCACGTAATAAAGACGACAAGTAGTAAGGTTAGCAGTAAACAAGAGTATTCTCGCAATAGTGCAAAGAGTAGTTCACTTCCTGATTTGCGAAAATACCCTTCCGGAACACCAAGAAAAAAAGCGTTTCTCCGGACGGTAATGCCTTACATCACAAGTCAAAATGCCGCGATTACGGCAGATCGAAACTGGTTGATTTCCAAACAGTACGATAGCCGCTGGTCGCCGTCTGAACGCGCACGTCTGAAAGACATCACGAAGCGCTACAAGCTGAGCTGGAACGGTAACACGCGCCGCGTGCCGTGGAATGCGCTTCTTGAGCGTGTGGACATTATCCCGGGCAGCATGGTTGCGACCATGGCAGCAGCCGAAAGCGGCTGGGGAACGTCTAAGCTGGCGCGTAACAACAACAACCTGTTCGGCATGAAGTGTGCGAAAGGGCGTTGTAATAATGCGCCCGGCAAGGTGAAGGGCTATTCTCAGTTCGAATCAGTTAAAGATTCCGTGAATGCTTACGCGGTGAATCTTAATACGCACCCGGCCTACTCATCGTTCCGTAAATCACGCGCTCAGTTGCGTAAAGCGGATCAGGAAGTGACGGCCAGTACGATGATTCACAAGCTGAAAGGGTATTCCACTAAAGGACAGAGCTATAACAACTATCTGTTCGCGATGTACCAGGATAACCAGCGCTTAATTGCCGCCCATATGTAATCTCAAAACAACGCCTTCCACTGGAAGGCGTTTTCTTTTCTAGATCAGCACTTCGCTGTGGCGATCCCGATACTCTTTCGGCGTGGTGTCATACTCTTTGCGAAACACTGAATAGAAATACTGCAGCGACGGGTAGCCGCACATCTGCGAGATTTCGTTGATCGACAGTGACGTGGAGACGAGCAGGCTGCGGGCCTTCTCCAGCTTCTCCGCATGAATGACGGCATGGATGGTTTCGCCCACTTCTTCTTTGAAACGCTTCTCCAGATTCGAGCGGGAAATGCCCACCGAATCCAGCACCTGATCGACCTTAATCCCTTTGCAGGCGTGGTTGCGAATATAGTGCATGGCCTGAATGACGGCCGGGTCGCTTAAGGAGCGATAATCGGTTGAGCGGCGCTCAACGACGCGGACGGGTGGCACCAGCAGTCGCTGAAGCGGTAGAGCCTCTTTATCCAGCAGACGGTGCAACAGCTTCGCCGCCTGATAGCCCATCTGACGTGTGCCCTGGGCAACGGAGGAGAGCGCCACGCGAGACAGATAACGGGTCAGTTCTTCATTATCAATGCCAATCACGCACAGTTTTTCGGGCACCGGGATGTGCAAATGTTCGCAGACCTGCAGCACGTGGCGGGCGCGGGCGTCCGTCACGGCAATAATCCCGGTCTGCGGCGGCAGCGTTTGCAGCCAGTCCGCCAGGCGGTTTTGCGCGTGCTGCCAGTTTTCCGGCGCGGTCTCCAGCCCCTGATAGACCACGCCGCGGTACTTCTCCTGCGCGACCAGCTGGCAAAACGCGTGCTCGCGCTCGACGGCCCAGCGTTTGCCGCTGGTGGCGGGTAACCCATAAAATGCGAAGCGATGGACACCTTTCTCCTTTAAATGGAGAAAGGCGGCTTCGACCAGGGCATGGTTATCGGTGGCGATGTAGTGGACCGGCGGGTAGTGTTCGGGTGAATGATACGAGCCGCCGACGCCCACAATCGGCACGTCGACGTCGGTCAGCAGTTGTTCGATGACGGGATCGTCATAGTCAGCAATGACGCCATCACCCAGCCAGTCTTTGATGTTCTCCAGACGGGTGCGAAAATCTTCTTCAATAAAAATATCCCATTCGGATTGCGACGCCTGCAAATATTCACCCACGCCTTCAACCACCTGACGGTCGTAGGCTTTGTTGGCATTGAATAACAACGTAATGCGGTGACGCTTTTCAAACATGGCTCGCTTCCCAATTAAGTCACAATGCGGTTATCAGGCTCGTCGCTTGGTGGCAGAGTCCATCCAGACTGCCAGTAAAAGAATGGCCCCCTTGACGATATACTGCCAAAACGTCGGGACGTCCATCATACTCATCCCGTTATCCAACGACGCCATGATAAATGCCCCCATGACCGCACCCGCCACGCTACCGATACCGCCTGCGAGGCTGGTACCACCGATGACGCAGGCGGCGATAGCATCCAGCTCGGCGATGTTACCGGCGGAGGGAGAGCCTGCCCCCAGACGCGAACTGAGGATCAACCCGGCGATAGCGACCATCAGGCCGTTAATGGCGAAAACCGCCAGCTTGGTGCGTTCGACGTTAATACCCGACAGGCGAGCGGCTTCAAGATTGCCGCCGATGGCATAAATACGACGGCCAAACGCGGTGCGCGTCGCCATAAACATGCCGCCGAGCAGCAACAGCGCCAGCAGCAGTACCGGCGTCGGAACGCCGCGATAGTCGTTAAGAAGCCAGATGGCGCCCAGCACAATAACCGCCGTCAGCGCCTGACGTCCCACCACCGACGTTGATGCAGGCGACGCCAGACCCATCGCCTGACGGCGCATGCGTCCCCGCCACTGCCACGCGACAAACGCCAGCAGCCCCACCACGCCGATCGTAAAGCCTATGCTGTCGGAGAGGTAACTCTGGCCAATTTGCGACATCGCCGCGCTGGTCGGGGAGACAGTCGTACCGTTGGTAATACCGATCAAGATCCCACGGAAGGCCAGCATTCCCGCCAGGGTAACAATGAACGATGGCACTTTACGATAGGCAACCCACCAGCCATTCCAGGCCCCTAAAACCAGCCCCAGCACCAGCGTGACAGCCACGGTCAGCGGCAGCGGCCAGCCGAGCCAGACGTCAAAAATAGCCGCCACGCCGCCGAGAAGACCCATCATCGACCCGACCGACAGGTCGATTTCCGCAGAGATGATCACGAACACCATGCCCACGGCCAGGATGCCGGTGATGGCGGTCTGGCGGAGCAGGTTTGAGACGTTACGCGCGCTTAAGTACGAGCCATCCGTCATCCACGTGAAGAACAGCATGATGACGATAATCGCCGCGATCATCACGAAAACCTGCAGGTTCAGTGCTTTTAGCCCCGCGAACGCGCCGGGCGTCGGAACAGCGACTTTGATATCAGACGGATTGCTTTTCGACATGACGTTCGCTCCTTAAAGCGGCTTCCATCACCTGCTCCTGCGTCAGGTTTTGGTTAATCAGGTTGGCTTTCAGTTTTCCCTCGTGCATGACCAGCACGCGGTCGCTCAGGCCGAGCACTTCGGGTAACTCAGACGAGATGACAATGACGGCAATCCCTTGCTGTACAAGCTGATTAATCAGTTTGTAGATTTCGTATTTGGCACCGATATCAATCCCGCGCGTCGGCTCATCAAGGATTAATATGCGTGGATTGAGGAGCAGGCAGCGCGCCAGAATCGCCTTCTGCTGGTTACCGCCGATCAGGCGGCCGATCGCCAGTTCCGGCGAGGAGGTTTTGACCTTCAGCCGGGCAAGTGACTGAAGGATGCACTGCTGCTCGGCGGCATCATCCAGGCTGCTCAGCGCGCCGGAGAACCGATCGAGCGCTGCAAGGGTGATGTTTTTACCCACCGCCATCACCGGCACGATGCCGTCTTTTTTGCGGTCTTCCGGCACCATGGCGATGCCGCGGGCAATCGCCTGCTGGCAGTTGTCGATTTTCACCGGCTGACCGTCGATATAAATCGAGCCCTCCCAGCGCCCCGGCCACACGCCAAACAGGCACTGCACGGCTTCGGTGCGCCCGGCACCGACGAGCCCAGCAATCCCAAGAATTTCGCCGCTGTGAAGGGAAAACGAGACGTTATTTACACGCTTGATGTGGCGGTTAACGGGGTGCCACGCGGTCAGGTTTTCCACGCGCAGCACTTCATCGCCCTGAGTGTGGGGCTCATTCGGGTAGAGTGCGGTCAGCTCGCGGCCCACCATCATGGTGATGATGTCATCTTCACTCATGCCCGCGGCTTCACGCGTGCCGATGTGTTGCCCGTCGCGGATCACGCAGATGGTGTCCGAAATGGCTTTTACCTCGTTCAGCTTGTGCGAAATGTAGATGCAGGCGATACCGTGGTTTTGCAGATCGCGGATGATATTGAGCAGAACCGCAGTTTCCTGTTCGGTGAGAGACGCCGTTGGCTCATCGAGGATCAGCAGCCTGACCTGTTTATTCAGCGCCTTCGCAATTTCGACCAGCTGCTGTTGCCCGAGGCCCAGATCCCCCACGCGGGTATCCGGTGAAATGTTGAGGCTCACCTGCGCCAGCAGCTTTTCACAGCGGAGCGTCATGGTGTCGTAATCCAGCACGCCGTGGCGGGAAATCTCGGCTCCGAGGAAGATGTTCTCCAGCACGGTGAGATGCTTCACCAGCGCCAGCTCCTGGTGGATGATGGCGATGCCTTTACGTTCGGTGTCGCGAATGTGCGTCGCCTGGATGACTTCACCGGCAAAGACAATTTCGCCTTCGTAACTGCCGTGCGGGTAGATCCCACACAGGACTTTCATCAGCGTTGATTTGCCCGAACCGTTCTCGCCACACAGCGAAACCACTTCGCCGGGGTTCAACCGGAGACTGACGTTGTCGACGGCTTTCACCGCGCCGAAGCGCTTGGTGATGCTTTTCATTTCAAGTAAATAAGGCATAACTGCTCCACATAACCCGAGGGAAGAACAGTACAACGTGATGCGCCCCCGCAGAGCAGGGGCAGCGCCGGATTACAGTTCGCTCTTCTTGTGGAAACCGTCTTTAATCACGGTGGCGTCAATGTTCTCTTTATTGACTTCAATTGGCGTGAGCAGGCGAGCCGGAACGTCTTTCAGGCCGTTATTCAGCGTCGCGTCTGCTTTAGGTTGCTTACCGTTCCCCAGCTCAACGGCAATTTCCGCCGCCGTATTGGCAAGCTCGGTAATCGGTTTGTAGACCGTCATGGTCTGAGTCCCTGCGATAATGCGTTTTACGCCCGCCAGGTCGGCATCCTGACCAGAAATCGCGACTTTACCGGCCAGCCCCTGGGCACTCAGAGCCTGAATAGCCCCGCCTGCTGTGGCATCGTTGGAGGCCACGACAGCATCAATTTTGTTGTTATTGGCCGTCAGCGCATTTTCCATAATCTTCAGGGCGTTTTCTGGCAACCATCCGTCGGCCCACTGATCGCCAACCACCTTAATTTTCCCGCTGTCGATGTACGGCTTAAGAACCTTCATTTGCCCTTCGCGGAACAGTTTGGCGTTGTTATCCACCGGCGAACCGCCCATCAGGAAATAATTGCCCTGAGGCACTTTGTCGATCAGGCTTTGCGCCTGTAATTCGCCCACTTTTTCATTGTCGAAAGAAATATAATAATCAATATCCGCATTATTAATCATGCGGTCATAAGCGAGAACTTTTATGCCTTCCTGCTTCGCTTCTTTCACCACGTTACTTAATACCTGGCCGTTATAAGGGATAATGACCAGAACATCGACACCGCGGTTGATCATATTCTCGATCTGCGACATTTGCGTTTCTTCATTACCGTTAGCCGACTGAACAAACACATTCGCACCGAGTGATTCCGCTTTTTTCACAAAAATATCGCGATCTTTTTGCCAGCGCTCCAGACGCAGGTCATCAATCGCCATACCAATTTTGACCTCCTTGGCATGCCCTGCAAAGCTTGCAAGGAGGAGCGTAGTGCAGAGCGTTAGGGTCAGGTTCTTTATCTTCATAATTATTAGGCCTTTTTGTAGGGGTATGTGTTGCTGAGATAAAAGAAACATTCACTGCTGGGTCGCAGCAAATTTTTAACGCGGAAAGGCGGGCTGGCAATTACAGATTTTTATCTTCTCATTACGATATTTGGTTTATTTCTGAATTTATGACCGCGATCGGATTTTAAAATTCGTAACGCCTTAATTACATTTGATTCTGGAATGTGCGCCGAAAAATAGTTTGTCTGCGCATTATTTTGCGAGCCAGCGCACAGTTGTGCATTCTCTCAATAGCAGTGTGAAATAACGTAATTGAGCAACCCAAAATGTCTATTCACTATTACTCCTGTATCAACGACTCGCCGCATACCCTGATTATGGAGCTCAATATGCAAGCTTATTTCGACCAACTCGATCGCGTTCGTTACGAAGGCCCAAAAACGACCAATCCTTTAGCATTTCGTCACTACAATCCGGATGAGCTGGTGCTGGGTAAGCGCATGGAAGATCATCTGCGCTTTGCCGCCTGTTACTGGCATACCTTCTGCTGGAACGGCGCCGATATGTTCGGCGTGGGTTCCTTTGACCGCCCGTGGCAGCAGCCGGGTGAGGCGCTTGAGCTGGCGAAACGCAAAGCCGACGTGGCGTTTGAGTTCTTCCACAAGCTGAATGTACCGTACTACTGCTTCCATGACGTGGACGTGTCGCCGGAAGGCGCGTCGCTGAAAGAGTACCTGAACAATTTTGCGCAGATGGTGGACGTGCTGGCAGAAAAACAGCAGCAAAGCGGCGTGAAGCTGCTCTGGGGCACGGCAAACTGCTTTACGAACCCACGCTACGGTGCGGGTGCGGCCACCAACCCGGATCCGGAAGTGTTTAGCTGGGCGGCTACGCAGGTGGTGACGGCAATGAACGCCACGCATCAGCTGGGCGGCGAAAACTATGTCCTGTGGGGCGGCCGTGAAGGCTATGAAACCCTGCTCAACACCGATCTGCGCCAGGAGCGCGAGCAGATTGGCCGCTTTATGCAGATGGTTGTCGACCATAAGCACAAAATCGGCTTCCGCGGCACGCTGCTGATCGAGCCGAAGCCGCAGGAACCGACGAAGCACCAGTATGACTACGACGTGGCGACGGTGTATGGCTTCCTGAAGCAGTTCGGTCTGGAAAAAGAGATTAAAGTGAACATTGAGGCCAACCACGCCACGCTGGCGGGCCACTCTTTCCATCACGAAATCGCGTCTGCGATTGCGCTGGGTATCTTTGGCTCTGTCGATGCTAACCGTGGCGATCCACAGCTGGGCTGGGATACCGATCAGTTCCCGAACAGCGTGGAAGAGAATGCGCTGGTGATGTACGAGATCGTCAAAGCGGGCGGCTTCACCACCGGCGGCCTGAACTTTGACGCCAAGGTGCGTCGCCAGAGCACCGACAAATACGATCTGTTCTACGGCCACATTGGCGCGATGGACACCATGGCGCTGGCGCTGAAAGTGGCGGCCCGTATGATTGAAGACGGCGAGCTGGATAAACGCGTGGCGAAGCGTTACAGCGGCTGGAACAGTGAGCTGGGCCAGCAAATTTTGAAAGGCCAGTTATCGCTTGCGGACATCGCGAAGTACGCTGAACAACAGCAGCTGGCGCCGCAGCATCAGAGCGGGCATCAGGAACTGCTGGAAAACCTGGTTAATCACTACCTCTTCGATAAATAACAGCCTGCAGGCCCGGTAAGCGGAAGCTCTACCGGGCATTTCTGTCAAAGGAGTCACCACAATGTATATCGGCATCGATCTTGGCACATCGGGTGTGAAAGCCATCCTGTTGAGCGAGCAGGGCGAGGTGTTAGCCACTCAAACGGAAAAGCTGCAGGTTTCACGTCCGCATCCGCTGTGGTCGGAGCAGGATCCGGAGCAGTGGTGGCAGGCGACGGATCGCGCGATTAAGGCGTTAGGCGAGCAGCACAGCCTGCGCGAGGTGAAAGCGCTGGGGATTGCCGGCCAAATGCACGGCGCTACGCTGCTGGATAGCCAGCATCGCGTGCTGCGTCCTGCGATCCTCTGGAACGATGGCCGCTGTGCGGAAGAGTGTGCGCTTCTTGAGGAACGCGTACCCGCTTCCCGCGAGATCACCGGTAACCTGATGATGCCGGGCTTCACCGCACCAAAACTCTTGTGGGTACAGCGCCACGAGCCGGAGATTTTCCGTCAGGTGGCGAAAGTTCTGCTGCCAAAAGACTATCTGCGTTTTCGCATGACGGGCGATTTCGCCAGCGACATGTCCGATGCCGCGGGCACCATGTGGCTCGACGTGGCGAAACGCGACTGGAGCGAGGCGATGCTGGATGCCTGCCATCTAACCCGTGAACATATGCCCGCGCTGTTCGAAGGTAGCGAGGTGACAGGCACGCTGCTGCCGGACGTTGCCGAACGCTGGAACATGCCTGCCGTACCGGTGGTAGCTGGCGGTGGCGATAACGCCGCGGGCGCTGTCGGCGTTGGGATGGTTGAAGCGGGGCAGGCGATGCTTTCGCTGGGAACCTCCGGCGTCTATTTTGCCGTTAGCGACGGGTATCGCAGCAACCCTGAAAGCGCCGTACACAGCTTCTGCCACGCCCTGCCTGGGAAATGGCATTTGATGTCGGTGATGCTCAGTGCGGCGTCCTGCCTGGACTGGGCCGCAAAACTCACCGGCATGGCCGACGTTCCGGCGCTCATCTCCGCGGCGCAGCAGGCGGATGACGCAGCGGGTACGGTCTGGTTTTTACCGTATCTTTCCGGCGAGCGTACGCCGCACAACAACCCGGAAGCAAAAGGGGTGTTCTTTGGTTTAACCCATCAGCACGGCCCGGCAGAACTGGCGCGTGCGGTGCTGGAAGGCGTGGGGTATGCACTGGCCGACGGAATGGACGTGGTGCACGACTGCGGCCTGAAGCCGACGAGCGTCACCCTGATTGGCGGCGGCGCGCGAAGCCCTTACTGGCGACAGATGCTGGCGGATATCAGCGGCTTGCAGCTGGATTTCCGCACCGGCGGGGATGTTGGGCCCGCGCTCGGTGCCGCGCGTCTGGCGCAGATCGCCATGAACCCGGAAAAACCGCTTTCGCAGCTGTTACCGCAGCTTACGCTTGAGCAGACGCATCTCCCGGACGCGGCACGCCATGCGCGTTACGCGGAAAGGCGCAGTGTGTTCCGCAAAATCTATCAGCAGCTGCTGCCGCTAATGTCGTAAATACGGTTGTCTGGCAGAGGCACGAGGATGTCCTTTTTTGGTCTGTTCGTGCCTTCGTTTTCTCGTCAGGATAAGGTCATACCCACCGACGAGGAGTTCCATTATGTCCCGCATCGCATTAATCAACATCGATACTCAGCAGTCATTCCATCACCGCAATTACTGGCAGGAAAGCGAGATCCCTGCCTTTCAGCAGGCAATGCTGGGGCTGATTGAAGGCTGCCAGGCGCGCAATATTCCGGTCGTTGATATTTTTCATGTGGATGAAGACGGCCCCTTCACCCTGGAAAGCGGCTATGTCAAACCGATGGCCTTTTTGCGTCATCAACCGGATGTGGTATTCCAGAAACACGTCCATAATGCCTTCACGGATACCGGGCTTGACCGCTGGCTGCGCGAGCGTGATATCAACCAGCTGATTATCTGCGGCATTCGCACAGAACAATGCTGTGAAACTACGGCCCGGGTGGCATCCGATCTGGGTTATGCTGTGACTTTTGTGAGTGAGGCAACGCTGACGTTTCCCATGACGTACAAGGGCATTACCCTTAGCGCAGCGGAGATTCGCCATCGTACCGAGACGGTGCTGGCCGGGCGTTTTGCCGAGATTAAAACGGTAGCGGAGACGCTGGAGTCACTATAATGCGCATCGACGTCTGGTTTGTGATGTTGCCCGGAGTGCTGTCATTAGACATGACCGGCCCGGCAGAAACCTTTGTTCTGGCAGGCGATGCGTTTCGCCTGCATTACATAGGCCCGCAGCCTGATGTTCAGACGTCGATTGGCCTGTCGATGAGCGGCATTCAGCCGCTGCCGGAAAGCCTGCCTTCAGGCAGCCTGCTGGTATTGCCGGGTGTGAGCGACTCCCGATTTCAGTTCTCAACCCCACAGGCGCAGCAGATCCAGCACTGGCTGATGCGGCTGCAGCCGCAAATACAGTGCCAGGAAATCACCGTGATGTGCGTCTGTTCAGGGGCGCTGCTGGCGGCGAAGTCGGGCCTGCTGAACAACCGACAGTGCACAACCCATCATGATGTCATTAGCCGTTTACGCTCCGCGGCCCCTACGGCGACGATTAAAGAGAACCGGATATTTGTGCAGGATGAAAATATCTGGACCAGCGCAGGGATTACCTCCGGTATCGATCTGGCGCTGCACACGATCAACCGCCTGTGCGGCCCCGAAAAGGCGCTGGCCGTGGCGCGTGAGATGGTGGTCTGGTTCCGCCGTTCCGGTGACGATCCCCAGCTTTCTCCGTGGCTACGCTACCGCAACCATCTTCACCCGGCGATTCATCGGGCGCAGGATGCCCTCATCGCCGAGCCGCAAAAAACGTGGAGCTTGCCTGATATCGCCGCGCTGGCGCACGTCAGCCCGCGCCACCTTACCCGGCTTTTCCAGTCATATTTAGGGATTAGCGTTCGCGATTATCTGGAGCAGCTGCGTCTGGCGGTGGCGGAGCAGTGGCTGATGCAGGGACGCGGCGTGGAGCAGGCCTCACTGGCGGCAGGGTTTTCCTCCCCGCGCCAGTACCATCGCGCCCGGCAGCGAAGCATTAGCTGACGAAGCGGCGAACGTCTATTTTTTGCAGCAGCATCGACAGCAGCAGGCTGACAGCCAGCGTGGCGGCAAAAATCCAGATGATATCCAGCACCGGCCAGCTTTTTAGCTCAACGCCCCGCGTTCGCAGCGCGTGGATCACCAGCGCGTGAAAACCGTAAATCCCGAGAGAGTGCCGCGAGATAACGTTCAGCACGGGGAGAGGGCGTGCATTCAGAGTGTTTTTAACCAGCGTGAGCAGCGAAACGGCACAGATAAATACCATCGGCCCGCAATACAGATACCAGGTATCGGCAAAATTGCCGCGCCACTGCAGCTCATGCAGCGTCCCGCGTGAAATCACCGCCACGCCAGCGATAAACAGCGCCCCGCAGAGCCAGTTCAGACCGCGTTTTTGCGTGTCCATCATCCCGATGGCGCGCCCGAGCATGCCGTAAAGCACGTAGTAGAAGGTATCGCCATTGATATAGAGGTTCACCGGCAACCATTCGAAACCGTCGATTTTCTGCGAGATCGTATTCGGGTTGGCGAGGATGCCAATCACCACCATCAGAGCCAGGAGCATTTTTCCGCTGACGTTTTTCACCTGAATAAGCGGCGAGACCAGATAGATCACGATAATGGCGAAGAAGAACCACAGGTGATAGAAAACCGGCTTTTGCAGCAAATATTTGAGGGATAACTCAGCATTAATGGAGGTGAACAGGGTGATATAGAGCAAGGCAACGGCGCTGTAGAAACCCAGACAGGCCGCGATGCGGATAAAGTGCCTCGGTTGCGCGCTACGCTCGCCAAAAAAGAGAAAACCGGAAATCATAAAGAACAGCGGCACGCTGACGCGCGACGCGGAGTTGAGGATATTGGCAATATCCCAGTTAACGGGGCTGACGCTGTGGGCATTCGTGACGTACCAGGTCGTCGTGTGGATCATGACCACCATCAGACACGCTATTCCCCGCAGGTTATCAATCCAGTTAATTTTTGACGGCATCAGTTCCTCTGTATTCCCTGTAAAGTGAATGTGACTCCCATTGTCCAAAAGTCTTCGTTTGGAAAATTCTGAGTTTTATGCGCAGGCTTGCCGGGAGACCGTGAGATTCGCAGAATGGAAGACCTTAATCTATAAAAGTGTTGATACTAAAAATAACAGCCGCTGACCAGGACGGTAATAAAAATGATGATGAAGCGTGGGATATCACTCTTTCTGCTGCTTTTGTTGGCAGGATGCAGTGCTTCTCAGGAAGCACCTGCGCAAAAAGCGCAGCAGGGAAAAATAAGCCCGGAGCGTTCACTGAATATGGAAGCGCTCTGTAAAGATCGGGCCGCCCGCCGCTATAACTCGGACGTTCAGAAAATTAACGTCATCGGATTCGAGCGCTTTCAGGGTAGCTATGAGCTTAGAGGATATACTGCGCGTAAAGAGGGCTTTGTCTGCTCGTTTGATACGGACGGTCAGTTTTTACACCTCTCCATGCGCTAACCTGCTTGCATAATCAACAGCCAGACGCCGTAAGCCTTCTGGCTGGAAAGCTTATTTCCCAATTTTCCCTAAACAACCCCGTTTCGTACTGTATATCTTGCAGCCAGCGGGTATACTGGTCCCTTCCATTTAAAACCACACGTATCCAGCACGAAATACTATGCAAAAGTTTGATACCAAGACCTTCCAGGGCCTGATCCTGACCTTACAGGATTACTGGGCTCGTCAGGGCTGTACCATTGTTCAACCTTTGGACATGGAAGTCGGCGCCGGCACTTCACACCCGATGACCAGCCTGCGCGCGTTGGGGCCAGAGCCAATGGCGACCGCGTATGTGCAGCCTTCCCGTCGTCCGACCGATGGTCGTTACGGTGAGAACCCGAACCGTCTGCAGCATTACTATCAGTTCCAGGTGGTGATTAAGCCATCACCCGATAATATTCAGGAACTGTACCTCGGGTCGCTGAAAGAGCTGGGTATGGATCCAACCATCCACGACATTCGTTTCGTGGAAGACAACTGGGAAAACCCAACGCTGGGTGCCTGGGGTCTGGGCTGGGAAGTGTGGCTGAACGGTATGGAAGTGACCCAGTTCACTTACTTCCAGCAGGTTGGCGGTCTGGAATGTAAGCCGATCACCGGTGAAATCACCTACGGTCTGGAACGTCTGGCGATGTACATTCAGGGCGTAGACAGCGTTTACGACCTGGTCTGGAGCGACGGCCCGCTGGGTAAAACCACTTACGGCGACGTGTTCCATCAGAACGAAGTGGAGCAATCCACCTATAACTTCGAATATGCGGACGTGGACTTCCTGTTCACCTGCTTCGAGCAGTACGAGAAAGAAGCGCAGCAGCTGCTGGCGCTGGAGACTCCGCTGCCGCTGCCTGCCTACGAGCGTATTCTGAAGGCCGCCCACAGCTTCAACCTGCTGGACGCCCGCAAAGCCATCTCCGTGACTGAACGTCAGCGCTACATTCTGCGTATTCGTACCCTGACCAAAGCCGTTGCAGAAGCTTACTACGCGTCCCGTGAAGCCCTTGGCTTCCCGATGTGCAACCGAAACAAATAAGAGGCGGCCATGTCTGAGAAAACTTTCCTGGTGGAAATCGGCACCGAAGAGCTGCCACCAAAAGCCCTGCGCAGCCTGGCTGAATCTTTCGCTGCGAACGTGACCGCCGAGCTGGATAACGCTGGCCTGGCGCACGGTAAAATTGAGTGGTTTGCTGCACCGCGTCGTCTGGCGCTGAAAGTGGCAAATCTGGCGGCGTCTCAGCCGGATCGTGAAGTCGAAAAACGTGGCCCGGCGATTGCCCAGGCGTTCGACGCGGAAGGCAAGCCGAGCAAAGCGGCAGAAGGCTGGGCGCGCGGCTGCGGCATCACCGTTGATCAGGCCGAGCGTCTGACTACGGACAAAGGCGAATGGCTGCTGTATCGCGCGCATGTGAAAGGCGAAAGTGCGGAAGCGCTGCTGCCGGACATGATCGCCACTTCTCTGGCGAAGCTGCCGATTCCTAAGCTGATGCGCTGGGGCGCGTCCGACGTGCACTTCGTGCGCCCGGTGCACACCGTGACCCTGCTGCTGGGCGATACCGTTATTCCGGCGACCATTCTGGGCGTGGCGTCCGATCGCGTGATCCGCGGCCACCGCTTTATGGGTGAGCCTGAGTTCACCATCGACAATGCCGACCAGTACCCGCAAATCCTGCTGGAGCGCGGTAAGGTCATTGCCGACTACGAGCAGCGTAAAGCCAAAATTAAGGCGGACGCAGAAGAAGCGGCGCGCAAGATTGGCGGTAACGCTGACCTGAGCGAAAGCCTGCTGGAAGAAGTGACCTCTCTGGTCGAGTGGCCAGTTGTGCTGACCGCGAAGTTCGAAGAGAAATTCCTGGCCGTTCCGGCTGAAGCGCTGGTATACACCATGAAGGGTGACCAGAAGTACTTCCCGGTCTACGCCAACGACGGCAAGCTGCTGCCAAACTTCATCTTCGTGGCGAATATCGAATCGAAAGATCCGAGCCAGATCATCTCCGGTAACGAGAAAGTGGTGCGTCCGCGTCTGGCAGATGCTGAGTTCTTCTTCAATACCGACCGTAAAAAGCGTCTGGAAGATAACCTGCCGCGCCTGCAGACCGTGCTGTTCCAGCAGCAGCTGGGCACGCTGCGCGACAAGACTGACCGCATTGCGGAGCTGTCCGGCTGGATCGCCCGTGAAATCGGTGCCGACGTCAACCACGCGACGCGTGCTGGCCTGCTCTCTAAATGCGACCTGATGACCAACATGGTGTTCGAATTCACCGACACTCAGGGCGTGATGGGCATGCACTACGCGCGTCACGATGGTGAAGCGGAAGACGTGGCCGTGGCCCTGAACGAGCAGTATCAGCCGCGCTTTGCGGGTGACGATCTGCCGTCCAACCCGGTTGCCTGCGCCGTGGCGATTGCCGATAAGATGGACACCCTGGCAGGTATCTTCGGTATCGGTCAGCATCCGAAAGGTGACAAAGACCCGTTCGCGCTGCGTCGTGCCGCGCTGGGCGTGCTGCGTATCATCGTAGAGAAAAACCTGAACCTCGATCTGCAAACGCTGACCGAAGAAGCGGTGCGTCTGTACGGCGACAAGCTGACTAACGCGAAGGTTGTGGATGATGTTATCGACTTTATGCTCGGTCGTTTCCGCGCGTGGTATCAGGACGAAGGTTATACTGTTGACACCATTCAGGCGGTGCTGGCGCGTCGTCCGACCCGCCCGGCTGATTTCGATGCGCGCATGAAGGCGGTTTCCCACTTCCGTACGCTGGAAGCGGCATCCGCGCTGGCTGCGGCTAACAAGCGTGTGTCCAACATCCTGGCGAAATCCGACGAGACGCTGAACGAGCGCGTGAACGCCGCGACCCTGAAAGAGCCGGAAGAGATCGCCCTGGCGATGCAGGTTGTGGTGCTGCGCGACAAGCTCGAACCGTACTTCGCTGAAGGCCGCTATCAGGAAGCGCTGGTGGAGCTGGCCGAACTGCGCGATGTTATCGATGCCTTCTTCGAGAAAGTAATGGTCAACGTAGAAGATAAAGATCTGCGTATTAACCGCCTCTCCATGCTCGAAAAACTGCGTGAGCTGTTCCTGCGCGTGGCGGATATTTCGCTGCTGCAGTAATGTGCCCGTCGTTACAAATGCTAAAAACCCGCTTCGGCGGGTTTTTTAATACCGTGTCGCCCAAAATTTAACCTTGAAATGGTCAACACATTACCGCTATTCTTATCACCGTTAAATTTCTCGCGCTGGAGCGCCCCCCAAAAATGAACAAACACGACTGATGAATTTCGATCCTTGCTAAACGCTACCGCGTCGGCAGGGGATGTTTTGATTTCATTCAGGAGTGCTTATGGCTCATTTTGCGCAGTCCCCTTCTTTTATTTTGCATCAGGTCACCTGTCAGTTTGCGACGGGCGATACCCTTTTTGGTCCACTGAGTTTTTCGCTGGAACCGTCTCCGTGCGCGCTGGTTGGCCGCAACGGCAGCGGGAAAACGCGTCTGCTGCGTCTGCTGGCGGGGCTTGATGAGCCTGCAAGTGGGCATATCGAACGTACCGGAACACATGTCTATGTGGCTCAGCAGCAGGACATTTTGCCGCACACGACGCTTGCTGAGCTGCTCGGGTACGAGGCTATCTTCGCGGCGCGAGCGCGCATCGACAGTGGCGATTACCAGCCTGACGATCTGGAAACGCTTGATGGATTCTGGGATTTAGCTGAACGTCTGGGCGAGGCGTTTGCCCGGGCGAAGCTCCCGCCGTTTGACCCGAATAACCCTGCCGGTGAACTCAGCGGCGGCGAGCGCATTCGCGCCCTGCTGTGCGGGGCATTTGCGGCGGACGCGGACTTTCTTCTGCTGGACGAGCCCACAAACCACCTGGACCGACAAGGCCGGGCGTGGTTCAACGACCAGCTTAGTCGTTACCAGGGCGGCGTGCTCGTCGCCTCCCATGACCGTGAGCTGCTGGCGCAGGTGCCGCGTATTCTTGAGCTGAGCAGCGGCGGCCTGCGCAGCTACGGCGGGAATTATGCGGATTATCAAACTCAGCGCAACGCCGAACAGCAGGCGGCTCGCGCGGCGCTGGAGCATGCTGCGACGGAGCGCAAACGCACTCGGGCGCGAATGCAGAAAGAGCATGATGACAGCCAGCGGCGTTCGGCAAAAACATTGCGCACCGTCGATACCCTCAATATCGCGTCGTTCGAGCGGGTCAAATATAAAGGCGCGGCGAAGGAGCGGATCGGCTCCTGGAAAAAACAGCATAGCGAGCAAAATGAAGCCCTGAACGCCGCGGTGAATAAGGCGCGTGAGCGGGTTGAAGAAGATAACCCGGTGATGTTCACCCTGCCGGGGAGTCAGATCCCGGAAGGCAAACAGGTGCTGGTGCTGGAAGATCTGGTGCTGCCGCATGTGCCTGTTCCTCCACTCAACTGGCGGATAGACGGACCAATGCGCGTGGCGCTAAAAGGACCGAACGGCTGCGGAAAATCGACGCTGTTAAAAACTATCCTCGGCGAGATTGTCCCCCGTTCGGGTACCTGTAAGGTTTCAGTCAGCTGCGCTTATCTCGATCAGCATCTGTCCCGGCTCGATCTCTCGCAGTCGGTCATGACGCACCTCAACCTGAGCAATACGCCCCTGGAAGAGGGCGTATTACGAACCCGTTTAGCCCAGCTTCAGCTGGGGGCCGACAAAGTCACGCTCCCGCTGGCGGAACTGAGCGGCGGTGAGCGTATTAAGGCTGCGCTGGCCTGCGTGCTTTGGCGCGTGGAGGCCACGCAGCTCCTGTTGCTGGATGAACCGACCAACCATCTGGATCTGGCCTCGGTCCAGGCGATTGAAGCGGCACTGGCCGGTTTCCCCGGCGCACTGCTGGTAGTGTCACACGATGAGGCATTTTTAAGAGGATTAACGTTGACGCACGAGATGGTGTGGGAGGAGACGGGCTGGCGTTGCGAGAGCCTTTAAACACAAGCCCCCGCAGAGGCGGGGGCGTTCAAACTTCACTACGCAATCTGTTTGCTGAGTGCAGGGTTGGCCTGAATCAGGCGCATCAGCTTTAACTCGGTTGGGGTGGGTTTCTCTCGTTTTGACTCCCACTCCAGCACCATAGCCACGCTGACACCCATCGCTCTGGCGAATTCTTCAGTTTTCAGTCCTGTCCCTTTGCGCAATTGCTCATATTCTGTAAAGGGATTGGATTTTTGTTGCAGGGTAATGGTCTGCGGTACATCTTTAAAAACGATCTGTTCCAGACTGCTCAGCAGCTCAAACTCAGGATCTTTATATTCCATTGAGAACTCCTCTTAAATCTCACATCGTGATCAAGAACATCAGAGAGCCAATTAAGAATAGTCCCTAATACAAACCGAGGATCGTCACGGTTGTGATTAATTGTGCGGTAACGATCGCTTTACGCGATTCAGCCATATGGATAGTTATGCTAATTCCCTGATTAACCATATGTCGGCTTCGCCAGGTATTTTTTTGTAAATGGTAAGAAATAAATCGGCAATAGCCGTTTTACATGAAAAGAGTATCTTGCAAGGCTGACCTGGACTATCCTTGTCAGCGTCGGGCACGCGTGTGCCGGTGTGCGCTTTTTTGGGTGAAAGGAGTAATAAAATGGCGACAGGAAAGTCCTGCTCTCGCTGGTTTGCGCCTATTGCGGCGTTGTTGATGGTTGTTAGCCTGAGTGGGTGTTTTGATAAAGAAGGCGATCAGCGCAAAGCGTTTATCGATTTTCTGCAGAATACAGTGATGCGCAGCGGCGAGCGTTTGCCGACGCTGACTGCGGATCAGAAAAAACAGTTTGGCCCCTTCGTGTCCGATTACGCCATTCTTTATGGTTATTCACAGCAGGTGAGCCAGGCGATGGATTCCGGTATCCGCCCGGTAGTGGATAGCGTGAACGCCATCCGTGTTCCCCAGGATTATATGACTCAGCGCGAGCCGCTGCGCCAGTCCAACGGCGCGCTCGGCGTGCTGAGCCAGCAGCTGCAGAATGCGAAAATGCAGGCTGACGCGTCACGTTCTTCGTTGAAGCAGGGCGAAGATCTCAAACCGGTCTTCGATAAAGTGTATGAGAAAGTGGTGACGAAACCGTCTGAAGCGATACAACCGCTGATTCCGGCCGCGCAAGTCTTCACTCAGCAGCTGGTTCAGGTAGGGGACTTCATCTCGCAGCAGGGCACTCAGGTGAGCTTTGTTGCCAACGGCATTCAGTTCCCAACCTCGCAGCAGGCAAGTCAGTACAATACGCTGATTGGGCCGCTGGCCGCCCAGCACCAGGCCTTTAGCCAGGCGTGGGGCGCAGCTGTTGCTGCCACAGAATAACCCGAAAAACCCCGCCTGAGGCGGGGTTTTTTTATGCCTGCAGAAAATAACGCTTGTTATTCTTCTACCACATCGGTATAACTATCCCCGTCGGTTTGTTACACAGACCTAAAGCAGTTTAGTAAAGCAGTCCAGATTGTTATCCATAGATACCCTTCGTAGTGACCCTTCCTTCATCGCTTAAAAATCTGTAACGCAATCCATCAAGCCGGAAGGCACAATATATTTGTTAATAAGGTAATTTCTATGTCTGCTAAAATGACTGGTCTGGTTAAATGGTTCAACGCTGATAAAGGTTTCGGCTTCATCACTCCTGACGATGGCTCTAAAGACGTGTTCGTACACTTCTCTGCTATCCAGAACGATGGCTACAAATCACTGGACGAAGGTCAGAAAGTTTCCTTCACCATCGAAAGCGGCGCTAAAGGCCCAGCAGCTGGTAACGTTGTAAGCCTGTAAGCTTCCAACCCAGTAGCACAAAATTCAAAAACCCGCCTTCTGGCGGGTTTTTTCGTTTCTACTGTTGGATCTGCGGGTTAACGCAGTTCTTATCCACTTTTCCGGCAAGCGCGGCAATCAGGTTGTCTACCGCCGTCGCCGCCATGTTGTAGCGCGTTTCGTGGGTAGCAGAGCCGATGTGGGGAAGGGCAACGACGTTTGGCATGCTCAGCAGCGGGGAATCCACCGGCAGCGGCTCCTGTTCAAACACGTCCAGACCGGCGGCGTGGATCTCACCGTTTTGCAGCGCTTCAATCAGCGCCTGCTCATCCACCACCGGGCCACGACCCGCGTTGATGAAAATGGCGGATTTCTTCATTTTCTCAAACGCGGATTTGCCAATCAGATGACGCGTTTCATCCGTCAGCGGCAGGATCAGGCAGACGAAATCGGCTTCCTGCAACAGCGTATCCAGCTCGCAGTAACGCGCGTTGAAGCGTTCTTCAGCTTCACTGTGATGACGGCGCGCGTTATACAGAATCGGCATGTTGAAGCCGAAATGCGCGCGCTGCGCCAGCGCCAGCCCGATACGCCCCATACCCACGATGCCCAGCGTTTTGCCATGCACATCCACGCCGAACCAGTCCGGCCCAATGCTTTTCGTCCATTCGCCTGCTTTCACACGCTCGGCCACTTCCACCACGCGGCGGGCCGTGCTGAGCACCAGCGCCATCAGCGTGTCCGCCACGGTTTCCGTCAGGGCATGCGGCGTGTGCATCAGCAGGATTTTACGGGCGTTCAGGGCATCCACGTCGAAATTGTCATAACCCACGGAAACGGTAGAGGTAGCACGAAGCTTCGGCATTTTCTCCAGCAGGGTGATATCCACTTTTTCGCTTGAACCCAGCAGGCCTTCGGCGCTGGCGAACGCATCGGCGTGCTGCGCCACGGTTTCCGGACTCAGGTTCTTCACCTGCGTAACGGTGAAGTGGTCTTCCAGGCGTTTCTGCAGATCTTCCGGCAGAGCTTTATACAAAATGACGGACGGCTTCATGCTAATCTCCGTTGATTTTTAAGGATTCAGGCGTGGCGTGCGCCGACGGGGTGCTGTTGATTATTAGCAGGCTTAACAATCAGAGTAAGCCACACGGAAGCGAAAAGCGCCACCCCCATAAAGATGTACGACGCGGACGGGCTGCCGGTGGCACCGTTCAGGTAGCCGACAAACCAGGAGCCGCAGAACGACCCCAGCGCGCCCATACTGTTAATTAACGCCATCGCACCACCCGCGACGTTACGCGGCAGCATTTCCGGGATGATGGCAAAGAACGGACCGTACGGAGCGTACATGGCGGCACCGGCAATCACCAACAGGGTATAAGAGGCCCAGAAGTGATTTGCGCCCACGGCCCACGAACCGATGAAGGCGAAAGCAGCAATCAGCAGCAGCGGCCAGACGAACAGCTTGCGGTTTTGCAGCTTGTCCGACGCCCAGGAGACGATAATCATGGCGATGGTCGCGGCCAGATACGGTACGGAAGAGAGCCAGCCCACTTCCACCATGCCGAGGTTTTCGCCGCCGCTGCGGATAATCGACGGCAGCCACAGCACAAACCCGTACACGCCGATACTCCAGGCAAAGTACTGCGCGCAGAGCAGGATAACGTTGCGGGAGCGGAACGCTTCACCGTAGTTACGTACCGCCTTCAGCCCCTGCTGTTCTTTATCCAGCTGTGCCTGCAGCGCGGCTTTTTCATCTTCGGAAAGCCACTTCGCCTGAGCAGGCTTATCTTTTACCAGCACCCACCAGCAGAATGCCCAGATAATTGCCGGTACCCCTTCGATGATAAACATCTCGCGCCAGCCGAAGGACTGTATCAGGTAGCCGGAGACTACCGACATCCACAGCACGGTGACCGGGTTACCGAGGATCAGGAAGGTATTCGCGCGGGAACGTTCAGACTTAGTAAACCAGTTGCTGATGTAAATCAGCATCGCCGGCATAACAGCCGCCTCAACGACGCCGAGGATAAAGCGAATGGCGGCCAGGGCAGGAATATTGTTCACCACGCCGGTCAGTGACGCGCAGGCGCCCCACAGGATCAGGCAGATGAAGATCAGCTTACGCACGCTGCGGCGTTCCGCGTAAATCGCACCGGGGATCTGGAAGAAGAAGTAGCCCAGGAAGAAAAGGGCGCCCAGCAGGGATGAAATACCTTTGGTGATCCCGAGGTCTTCGGTGATCCCCGCCGCGGACGCGAAGCTGAAGTTGGCACGGTCGAGGTACGCCAGGCTGTACGTGATAAACACGATTGGCATGATGTACCACCAGCGTTTTACTGCATTGGTCGAACTGTTCATAGGCTTGCCTCTGTTGTTGAGGTTGTTACCACCCGTTGTCTGTAGGGTACACGGTGGCTTAATTATTTGGTGCGGCTTGCTGCCCTCACCCTGACCCTCTCCCTGTGGGAGAGGGAATTTAAACGCCGAGCTCTGCTCGCGTTGGCAATCCTTCGCTGTCTCCCTGCACCTGAATGGCCAGTGAGCCAATCTTGTTACCCCGCGCGATGGCCTGCTGCAGCGGTTTGCCTTCCAGCAGCGCGCTAATGACGCCCACGGCAAAGCCATCGCCCGCGCCGACGGTGTCGACCACGTTCTCAACCTTCACCGCCGCGACCGCGCCCTCTTCGCCGTCGGCCGTTTTGAACCATGCGCCATCGGCTCCGGTCTTCAGCACGACCGCTTTTACCCCTTTGTTCAGGTAGAAATCAGCAATGCCTTCCGGCGTATTTTCACCCGTCAGGATCATCCCCTCTTTCAGGCCCGGCAGAACCCAGTCCGCCTGGAACGCCAGTCGGTTCAGCTTCTCGACCATTTCCGCTTCGCTTTTCCACAGCACCGGGCGCAAATTCGGATCGAAAGAGATCGTTTTGCCCTGTGACTTCATGGTCGTTGCCGCATGGTCCAGCAGTTCATAGGAACTGTCAGAGAGCGCTGCCGCCACGCCGCTGAGGTGCAGATGGCGAGCGGAGGCAAAATAGTCGGCGTGATAGTCTTCCACTGAAAGATGGCTTGCCGCCGATCCCTTACGGAAATACTCCACAATGGGATCGGTTCCATTTTCGACTTTTGATTTAAGCTGAAAGCCGGTCGGGAAGCGTCCGTCGAGGGTGACGCCGGCGGCATCAATACCCTCTTTTTTCAGCGAGTCGAGAACGAAATGGCCAAAGCTGTCATCCCCCACGCGGCTGACCCAGCCGACGTTCAGGCCGAGACGCGCAAGTCCCGTCGCGACGTTCAGCTCTGCGCCCGCCACGCGTTTGATAAAGTGCTCTACCGCGCTCAGCTCGCCCGTTTCGGTGGCGACAAACATCGCCATGGCTTCGCCAATGGTGATGACATCCAGCGTCTTGTGCATGGTTTACTCCTCGCGCAGCAGGTTGACGTAATGGCGGGTAACGGCGGTCAAATCCGCCCCTTCCAGCGGGAACTCGATACCGCGCGGGGCATCGGCGGGCAGCTGGCCGAGCAGATCCAGCCAGCGCGCATCGGCACGATCTGGTGCCACGGCGCAGAAGTTATCTTTATGCGGCACGGCAGCTTTAACGTGGATATAGCTCACCGCAGGGGCCAGGTGACGCGCGGCCTCTTCGGGAGAATCGCCGACCCATAGCCAGTTGCCCATGTCGAAGGTCAGCGTGACGGGCAAGGCCAGTTCCCGGCAGGCGGTCTGGAAGCGTCGCATGGGCGCGAGCTGCCCGCAGTCGGTCTGATCGTTCTCCACGACCAGCGCCATACCGCTGGCATTCAGCAGGGCGCGCAGGGCGTCGAGAGGCTGCGCGTCGCGGAAATGGCCGAGGGAAACCTTCAGCCACAGGGCGTTAAGGGTGTTAGCCTCAGAGAGATAGCGGGGCAGGTCGGGGTTGAGAGTGCCGTCGGACATAAACAGGGCGGCGGGTGCGGAGTAGCACGCCAGCAGCCCCATCAGCTCAATGGATTCGCCCAACGCAGGTAGCGCCAGCAACTCTTCGCTGTTGAACAGCTCGCGGCGGATCTCCACGCCGTCGGCGCCTGCGCCTGCAATAACGGGCAGCATCGCCCGCTGACCGCCTGCCTGTCGCACCTGTTCCGCGCCATACGCGGCGGTGACCACCATGATTTTCCTGCCCATCTTCGGACTCCATCGCAACATATCAATACTATTACGCTAGATGGAACCGGTTCCAAAGAAAAGATCAGGATGTCGAATTTATGATCGGTATCACAAGGGGAAATTAACGGGCGGTGGAGCCGCGGACGATCAGTTCACCGGAGAAGACCTGCTCGCGTACGGCATCGCGGGTGCCTTCTATACGACGAACCACTTGTTCGACAGCGGCATAGCCAATCTGCCAGGTGGGTTGTTTGAGAGTCGTAATGCCAACGCCTGCCAGCTCCGCCCACTCCAGCTCATCAAAGCCCAGCAGACCGATATCGCTGCCCCAGTGCAGGCCAATGCGCTTGAGCGAGCGGGCGACCTGAAGCGTCAGCGCCCCGTTGGCTGAGATAACGGCTTTGCGCATCCCGCGATGGCGGGTATGGAACTGGCGCAGGGTGTTGTCAATCTGGTCGGCTTCGTGAAGCGGCGTTTCGGCATTTTCGGCGATCGCGCCGGGATAATGGGCAAGCGTGGCGCGAAATGCCGCCAGGCGATCGCGTCGGGTATTTACCATGCCCAGCGGTTCGCTCAGGAAAAGAATCGCTTCGAAGCCCTGTTCGATCAGGTGCTCGGTCGCGGTTGTGGCCGCCTGGGTGTTATCCAGCCCAACCACATCGCAGGCGAATTCCGGGATTTTACGGTCGATGAGGACCATGGGTAGGGAGGATTGCTGCAGGCGGTTCAGCCCCTCTTCACGCATACCTACCGCGTTGACCACAATTCCTTCCACCTGGTAGCTGCGCAGCAGATCGAGGTAGTGCAGCTCTTGGTCAACCTCGTTATTGGTATTACAGACCAGCGGCGTGAAACCCTTCTCGCGGCAGGCGGCTTCAATACCGCTGAGGACGTTGACGGAGTATGGGTTGGTGATATCGGCGATGATAAGGCCAATCAGTCGGGTGCGGCCGCGTTTGAGCCCGCGCGCCATCAGGCTGGGGCGGTAGTCGAGATCGGCGATAGCCTGTTCAATACGCGCCAGCAATGCGTCGGACAGCAGATGTTTCTCGCCGTTAAGGTAGCGCGAAATGCTGGTTTTACCGGTTTTGGCGGCTTTCGCCACGTCGCTGATGGTGGCCCGGGCTGGTTTGCTCATCGCTGATTTCCCTGAATTTAGTGAGAATACCTTAGCGGGAAAATCAACGATGGCAAGTGGTTCATTATGGAAGGTGCTGCTTGATGCCCTCCCCCCAACCCTCTCCCACGGGAGAGGGCGCAAACACTAAAAACGGCAACGGGGTTGCCGTTTTGCTTTTACCTACTGCACAGGACTCAACGTAATCTCTACGCGACGGTTCTGCGCTTTGCCTTCCGCCGTGCTGTTGCTGGCGATAGGGTTGGCAGGGCCCATGCCGCTGGTGCGGATGCGGTTTGCTTCAACGCCCTGGGTAATCAGGGAGCTGGCCACGGAATCGGCGCGCTGCTGAGAAAGACGCATGTTCAGATCCTGGCTGCCGGTGCTGTCGGTGTAGCCAATCACGTTCACGGCGGTCTTGTTGTACTCTTTCAGCACCATCGCCACGCCGGTCAGGGTGTTCGCGCCCGCAGGTTTCAGCGTGGCGCTGCTGCTGTCAAAGGTCACGTTGTTCGGCATGTTCAGGATAATGTTGTCGCCGCTGCGGGTGACGCTCACGCCGGTTCCCTTCATTTTGTCACGCAGTTTTGCTTCCTGCACGTCCATGTAATAACCGACGCCGCCGCCCAGCGCTGCGCCTGCTGCTGCGCCAATCAGCGCACCTTTGCCGCGGTCTTTCTTGGAGGAGGAGAGCGCCCCAACGCCTGCGCCGACCAGCGAGCCGATGCCTGCGCCGATGCCGGATTTACCCGCTTCGCGTTCGCCGGTGTAAGGGTTGGTTGTGCAGCCAGAAACAGCCAGTGCACCGCTCACCAGAGCGGCAATAACGAGTACGCGTTTTTTCATCTTCTTTCCTTAATCCTTTTTATTCTTTGCCACGGCGAGCGTGGCAGTTGATTATGACGTCCAGATACGGAGAAAATTCCGGGTATAACTCTGAAATTTGTGACAAACCATAAACGGTCTCAACGAGAAGACCGTAAAACCTGCACGCAACCAGGAGCGCACGCTTGAGCACCTCAACAAAAACCATTCTGACCGCCGCCCACTGGGGGCCGATGCTGGTCGAAACCGATGGCGAAAATGTTCTGTCGTCCCGCGGGGCACTGCCAACCCAACACCCCAACTCGTTACAGACCGTCGTTCGCGATCAGGTGCATAGCAAAACGCGTGTGCGCTGGCCGATGGTGCGTAAAGGTTTTCTGGCCTCTCCGGATAAACCGCAGGGGATCCGTGGTCAGGATGAGTTTGTTCGCGTGAGCTGGGATGACGCGCTGGCGCTGATCCACGCCCAGCATAAGCGAATTCGCGACAGCTATGGTCCATCGCCCATTTTTGCCGGCTCTTACGGCTGGCGTTCGAACGGTGTGCTGCATAAGGCCTCGACGCTGCTGCAGCGCTACATGAGCCTGGCGGGAGGCTATACCGGTCATCTGGGCGACTATTCGACCGGCGCGACGCAGGCGATAATGCCGTACGTCGTGGGGGGAAATGAGGTTTACCAGCAGCAGACCAGCTGGCCGCTGGTGCTCGAGCACACCGACGTGGTGGTGCTGTGGAGCGCCAATCCGCTGAATACGTTGAAAATTGCCTGGAATGCCAGCGACGAGCAGGGAATCGGGTATTTCGACGCGCTGCGCAAAAGCGGCAAGCGCATCATCTGCATTGACCCGATGCGCTCTGAAACCATGGACTTCCTCGGTGACAGCGCCGAGTGGGTTGCCCCGCATATGGGCACCGACGTGGCGATGATGCTGGGTATCGCCCATACGCTGGTGGAGAACGGCTGGCACGACCGCGATTTCCTCGCCCGCTGCACCTCCGGCTTCGACAAATTCGCCGACTACCTGACGGGCCAATCCGATGGGGTAGTGAAAACGGCAGAGTGGGCCGCGGAAATTTGTGGCGTCCCTGCCGCTAAAATCCGCGAACTGGCGGGGCTTTTCCATAAAAACACCACGATGCTCATGTCCGGCTGGGGAATGCAGCGCCAGCAGTTTGGCGAGCAGAAACACTGGATGCTGGTGACCCTTGCCGCAATGCTCGGACAGATCGGTACGCCGGGCGGCGGTTTTGGTCTTTCCTATCATTTTGCGAACGGCGGTAACCCAACGCGTAAAGCGGCGGTGCTGGCGTCCCTCCAGGGCTCGGTGCAGGGCGGTGTGGATGCTGTGGATAAAATCCCGGTGGCGCGTATTGTTGAAGCCCTGGAAAACCCCGGCGGTTTTTATCAGCATAACGGTCTGGACCGCCACTTCCCGGACATTAAGTTTGTCTGGTGGGCGGGCGGGTCGAACTTCACGCACCATCAGGATACCAATCGCCTGATCCGCGCCTGGCAGAAGCCGGAGCTGGTGGTGATTTCCGAGTGCTTCTGGACCGGCTCGGCTAAACATGCCGATATCGTGCTGCCGGCGACCACGTCGTTTGAGCGTAACGATCTCACCATGACCGGCGACTACAGCAACCAGCACATGGTGCCGATGAAGCGCGTGGTAGCCCCGCGCGATGAGGCGCGTGATGATTTTGACGTGTTTGCCGAACTGAGCGAACTGTGGGAAGCGGGCGGCCGCGCGCGTTTTACCGAAGGGAAAAATGACCTGCAGTGGCTGGAGAGTTTCTACCAGATCGCCGGTCAGCGCGGTGCGGCGCAGGGCGTAACGCTGCCTCCTTTCGCCGAATTCTGGGAAGCGAACCAGATTTTTGAGATGCCGGAGAGCGAACAGAACGCGCAGTTTGTCCGTTTCGCCGATTTTCGCCGCGACCCGGAGAACCATCCGCTGAAAACCGAGAGCGGCAAGATTGTGATCTACAGCGAGCGCATCGCCAGCTTTGCCTATGCCGACTGCCCGCCACACCCTATGTGGCTTGAGCCGGACGAGTGGCACGGCAACGCTCAGCCGGAGCAGCTCCAGGTGTTGTCAGCGCATCCCGCGCACCGTCTGCATAGCCAGCTCAACTACACCTCTCTGCGCGAGCAGTATGCAGTCGCCGGGCGAGAGCCGATTACGCTGAACACCCTTGACGCCAAAGCGCGTGGGATTGCGGACGGTGACGTGGTGCGCGTCTGGAACCAGCGTGGGCAGGTGCTGGCAGGGGCGGTGGTGAGCGACGGGATTAAGCCTGGCGTTATCTGTATACACCAGGGAGCATGGCCCGACCTTGAGCCTGCCGAAGGTGGGATCTGTAAAAACGGGGCGGTTAACGTGCTGACCAAAGATCTCCCCAGCTCGAAGCTGGGGAATGGTTGTGCGGGGAACACGGCGCTGGCCTGGGTTGAGAAATATCAGGGGCCGGAACTTACGTTGACGGCGTTTGATCCGCCTGCCAGCTCATAATCCACGTCGGGTGCTGGGTATCATCCTGCCAGGCGCTGTCTTCGATGCGAAAGCCCTGAGCGTGGTAGAAATTCACCGCCCGGACATTTTTCTGGTACACCTCCAGGCTTAAGTGCGGGAAGCGCTGTTGAACATGATTCAGCAGCGCGCGCCCGATGCCTTTTCCGATATACGCAGGCGTAACGAACAGCGCCCCCACAAACTGCGACTGTATCACGCTGATAAACCCGCGCGGCGTGCCGTCCTCTTCCCACACCCAGGTTTCCGCCGCGGGCAGGTAGACTTCCCGCACCATGGCTTCGTTCTCTTTCCAGTAGCTTGCGCTAATAAACGGGTGCGCCTCGGTGGTGCTTTCAAGCCACAGGCTCAGGAGCGGGTCAGCATTTTCACTTTGCCATTTGCGGATCATGTTGCCTCCCCGGATGACAGAAGCAGCCGGTAACATGGTCATTGACCAGGCCACAGGCCTGCATAAAGGCGTAGCAGATGGTGGAGCCGACGAACTTGAAGCCGCGTTTTTTCAGCGCCTTCGAGAGCGCGTCCGACGCGGGTGTGGACGCCGGGATCTCCGCCAGCGTGGCGGCCTGCGTGATTTGCGGATCGTTATCCACAAACGACCAGACAAACTCTGAGAACGACTCGCCGTTTTGCTCCATCGCCAGCCAGGCGTGGGCGTTGCCGATGATGGCCTGGATCTTACCGCGATGGCGGATGATCCCGGCATCCAGTACCAGCCGCTCTACGTCATCTTCGGTCATGGCGGCGACGGCAACAGGATCGAACTGGTGGAAGGCGTTGCGGTAGTTTTCGCGTTTCTTCAGCACCGTAATCCATGACAACCCCGCCTGCTGGCCCTCCAGGCAGATCATCTCAAAGAGTTTTTTGCCATCCGTCTCCGGCACGCCCCATTCCCGATCGTGATAGTCGATATAAAGCTGATCCTGGCTTACCCAACCACAACGTTCCATCCGACATCTCCCTTATTGATACTGATTTCGAAAAAATTTCATTCCGTCTGTCTTGACGTGCCTGGTATAAAGACAATAGTTAATACAGGGCCATATGCTCTCTAAAGTCTTCCTGAATAACGACAAATATCGCCGAATTCGGCTCTCTCTGGGGTCGCTTTGATGATGATAAAAACAATCAGTGGTCGCCATGCTGTTTCTGGCCTGGTGGGGATTTCAGCCTGCCTGTTATTGTGTAATACAGCGTTTGCCTGGCAACAGGAATATATCGTTTCAGACGCCCAAAATAATACGGCGGAACGCTATACATGGGACGCGGATCACCAACCGCGTTATGAGGATATTCTTGCTGAGCGTATTCAGTCTTCCCAAAATTCGCCTGGGCTGGCGCTGGCTGTGCCCTCTGGCGCCAAAACGGAAGCGTCGATGAGCGTAGGCTGGAATTTTCCGGTTTCAGCGCGGGTAACCACCGGTCCGGTGATGGCCTGGCGGTACGACGGCTCGACGCCGATGATGGTCAATGAGTTTGGTGACAGCGCGACGACGCAGGGACTTGCCGACCCGCTCTGGCATGCCAGCGTCAGTACGCTTGGCTGGCGCGTGAATACCCGGTACGGCGATCTTCGTCCCTGGGCGCAGATCAGCTACAACCAGCAGTTTGGTGAAAACCAGTGGAAATCGCAGTTTGGCATGCCGCAGACCCCAACTCCGGCACAAAACGGTAACTGGATGGATGTCACCGTGGGAACCGATATTCCGTTTAACACCCACATGGCGGCGTATGCGTCGCTGGCTCAGGGGGAACGTACCACCACCGGTGAGGAGTTTCTCTATACTCTGGGCGTAAGTGCGAATTTCTGAAGTTGTTACTTTTTTAAACGTTGCGATAACATCTCGAATACAATAATCACAGGCTTTACAGCGATAGCAGGCACTAACTCGCTATCGCTTTATTCTCAGTCCAGGCTATTCATTCCCGATTCCAGGCATTTCATTCCGTTCCGCCTGCATTTCATGCCGTTTTACCCCAGGCATATTAAGGATTTGTTTATCGTTGTCCTCAGCGAACTTCCTTAATTTTTGTTGCAGGACAACGGCCATGAACACATCAACCTATAACCGTACGCGCTGGCTCACGCTTTTTGGCACCATCGTTACCCAGTTTGCACTGGGTTCGGTCTATACCTGGAGCCTGTTTAACAGCGCGCTTTCTGACAAACTCGACGCGCCGGTCAGCCAGGTGGCGTTCTCCTTTGGCCTGCTGAGCCTGGGTCTGGCCATTTCGTCTTCCGTTGCGGGCAAACTGCAGGAACGTTTTGGCGTGAAGCGTGTGACCATGGCCTCCGGCATTCTGCTGGGCGTGGGCTTTTTCCTGACGGCGCATTCCAGCAACCTGATGATGCTGTGGCTGAGCGCCGGGGTGCTGGTGGGGCTGGCAGACGGTGCGGGTTACCTGCTGACGCTGTCGAACTGCGTAAAGTGGTTCCCGGAGCGTAAAGGCTTGATTTCCGCGTTTGCTATCGGCTCCTATGGCCTGGGCAGCCTCGGTTTTAAATTTATCGACGCCCACCTGCTGGCGTCCGTTGGCCTGGAAAAAACCTTCATGATTTGGGGCGCTATCGTTCTGGTGATGATTCTGTTCGGCGCCACGCTGATGAAAGATGCGCCGCAGCAGGAAGTGAAATCCGTTAACGGTGTGGTGGAGAACGACTTTACCCTCGCGCAGTCCATGCGTAAGCCACAGTACTGGATGCTGGCGGTGATGTTCCTGACGGCCTGCATGAGCGGTCTGTATGTCATCGGCGTGGCAAAAGATATCGCGCAGGGGATGGTAAAACTGGATGCCGCGACGGCGGCGAATGCGGTAACCGTGATCTCCATTGCCAACCTCTCCGGTCGCCTGGTCCTCGGCATTCTGTCTGACAAAATTGCCCGCATCCGCGTGATTACGATTGGACAGGTGGTTTCGCTGGTGGGTATGGCGGCGCTGCTGTTCGCACCGCTGAATGAAGCGACCTTCTTTGCCGCGATTGCCTGCGTGGCCTTTAACTTCGGCGGCACCATTACCGTCTTCCCGTCGCTGGTGAGCGAGTTTTTCGGCCTGAACAACCTGGCGAAAAACTACGGCGTGATTTATCTCGGCTTCGGCATCGGCAGTATCTGCGGCTCGCTGATTGCTTCCCTGTTCGGCGGGTTCTATGTGACCTTCTGCGTAATCTTTGCCCTGCTGATTATTTCGCTGGCGCTGTCCACCACGATTCGTCAGCCGCAGCGTGAAGTGTATAAAGAAGCGCATGCATGATTTGATAAAAAAGAGGCCGCAGAGCCTCTTTTTTTATCTCCGCATCGCCGCCTGGCCTGTTATTTTGTAAAAATCTTCATCGATCACATTCTCTGCTGCCACTTTTTTTCCCCGCTGTGGTCTACTTATCGCGCTTGTAGACGTTTCTGATAACGGTTTCTCTCGCACCTACTTACTCTGTCTGCTTTCTCAATGAGATTCGGCGGGTCTTTATACCCCTTCCCCCAGGGTTGTTTGCATGAAATATATTAGGTCTCTTACCCAGCAAAGATTGTGTCTGATGCTGGCTGTCTATATCGGTTTGTTTCTGAATGGCGCGGTGCTGTTCAGAAGAGTGGAAGGTTATTTAGAACACCTCACCGTAAGAAATGGGATTTTCGCCGCGATTGAAGTGTTTGGCTCTGTTCTGGCTACTTTCTTCCTGTTACGTCTGCTCTCTCTCTTTGGCCGCCGTACCTGGCAAATTCTGGCCTCGCTGGTGGTGATTATTTCCGCCGCCGCAAGCTATTACATGACATTCATGAACGTGGTGATTGGCTACGGTATCGTTGCCTCGGTGATGACCACAGATATCGACCTCTCGAAAGAGGTGGTAGGTAAAGGCTTTATCGTCTGGACGATTTTAACCTGCCTGATACCGCTCTTCTTTATCTGGAGTAATACCTGCCGCTATACCTTATTACGCCAGCTGCGTACGCGTGGGCAGCGGATCCGTAATATCGTCGTCGTCCTGCTGGCCGGCCTGCTGGTGTGGGCGCCTATTCGCCTGATGGAAACACAGCAAAAACGCATTGAAAAAGCGACGGGCGTGGATATGCCAAGCTATGGCGGCGTAGTGGCGAACTCCTATTTGCCGTCTAACTGGCTGTCAGCGTTAGGTCTGTATGCCTGGGCACAGGCGGACGAATCCAGTGATGTGAAGTCGCTGATCAATCCACTGAAAAAATTCAAATACGAACCGCCGGCGGACGGACTGGATGATACGTACGTGGTCTTTGTCATCGGCGAAACGACGCGCTGGGATCATATGGGTATTCTCGGTTATGACCGTGATACCACGCCAAAACTGGCGCAGGAAAAGAACCTGGTGGCTTATCGGGGTTACTCCTGCGATACCGCAACGAAGCTTTCGCTGCGCTGTATGTTTGTGCGTGAAGGTGGGGCAAGCGATAACCCACAACGTACGCTGAAAGAGCAAAACGTCTTTGCCGTGCTGAAGCAGCTTGGATTTAGCGCTGACCTGTTCGCCATGCAGAGCGAGATGTGGTTCTACACCAACACGCTGGCAGATAACATCGCGTACCGCGAGCAGATTGGCGCCGAACCGCGTAACCGCGGCAAAAACGTCGACGACATGCTGCTGCTTGAGGAGATGTCCCAGTCTCTGAAGAATCACCCGCAGGGTAAGCATCTCGTCATTCTGCATACCAAAGGGTCGCACTACAGCTATTACCAGCGCTACACGCGTGATTTCGCGAAGTGGCAACCTGAGTGCGTTGGCATTAATAAAGACTGCAGCAAGCAGGAGCTGATCAACGCCTACGATAACTCGGTGCTGTACGTGGACACCTTCCTTAGCCGCGTGATCGACCAGCTGCGTGATAAAAAAGCGATTGTTATCTACGCCGCAGACCACGGTGAGTCGATCAACGAGAAAGAGCACCTGCACGGTACGCCGCGTAAGCTGGCACCGCCGGAGCAGTTCCGCGTGCCGATGATCATGTGGATGTCCGATAAGTACCTGGAAAACCCTGACAAAGCCAAAATGTTTGCCCATCTGAAACAGCAGGCTGAGATCAAAGTGCCGCGCCGCCACGTTGAACTGTACGACACCATTATGGGTTGTCTCGGCTATACCTCACCGAACGGTGGGATTAACGAAAACAACAACTGGTGTAAGCTCCCTGATAACACCACAAAAGCCGCGCAGTAGCTGCTCTGGCGAGAATATCGCCAGTTGAATGGCTTTTTGAAAATAAGGGATTGACGGGGGCGCACCTCAGCAGTAAGATGCGCTCCGCATTCGGCGAGTAGCGCAGCTTGGTAGCGCAACTGGTTTGGGACCAGTGGGTCGGAGGTTCGAATCCTCTCTCGCCGACCACATTCTGAAAAGGGCTAACCGCAAGGTTAGCCCTTTTTGCATTAACGGCTTACTCCTCCTGATTCAGTAAAATGCCCCTTATCCCCGCTTCTTCCTGCCTGTTAACGATTTTGTGACATAATCCATTGTATTTTTTTATATATAGATTGATCTTTTTTCGCGTTGCTTATGGATAACCTCAGCATTTTTCGCTGTGCGTTTTAACGTTCGCGGTATTTAGTGCTCAGATAATCACCATTCTGCAAGAAAATTTATCCATTCTGAATAAAAGTTAATCACTGATTGTTGCGAAATATGAAGATATTTGTGCTGCAACATGGCGAGTAGCATAAATTTCCCTGCTGAAAACTGGCGTTGAGGGTTTTTTTAATCTTTGTTTGCGGTTTCTCACACTCAGCGCAAATCCCCGTCACCTGTATTGACGTTTTCACATTCTGTTGACAGATTGTAGGGCATGAGGGGCATTTCAGGGACGATCTGCGCTGCAACTCAAACGCTCTTCTGAAAGGATTCTCCATCCCTTTAACGCCTTCGGGCACCTCCGACCGGACCGGGTAAAAAATAAATAAAGGTCTGGCGGCGTAACACAACAAAGCAAAACATCACATTGGAGCAGAATAATGAGTATTTCCTTGAAGAAGTCAGGGATGCTGAAGCTTGGTCTGAGCCTGGTGGCTATGACCGTGGCAGCAAGCGTACAGGCAAAAACCCTGGTTTATTGTTCTGAAGGCTCGCCGGAAGGCTTTAACCCACAGCTCTTTACCTCTGGTACGACTTACGACGCAAGCTCTGTACCGATCTATAACCGTCTGGTTGAATTCAAAACCGGCACCACGGAAGTGATCCCGGGTCTGGCCGAGAAGTGGGACATCAGCGAAGACGGTAAAACTTATACCTTCCACCTGCGCCAGGGCGTGAAGTGGCAGGACAGCAAAGAATTCAAACCAACGCGCGACTTTAACGCCGACGACGTTGTGTTTTCCTTCGACCGTCAGAAAAACGCCCAGAACCCGTACCATAAAGTGTCTGGCGGCAGCTACGAATACTTCGAAGGGATGGGTCTGCCGGACCTGATCGCCGAAGTGAAAAAAGTGGACGATAAAACCGTTCAGTTCGTACTGACCCGTCCGGAAGCGCCATTCCTGGCTGACCTGGCCATGGACTTCGCCTCTATTCTCTCTAAAGAGTACGCGGACAACATGCTGAAAGCCGGCACGCCGGAAAAAGTGGACCTGAACCCAATCGGTACCGGCCCGTTCCAGCTGCTGCAGTACCAGAAAGACTCCCGCATTCTGTATAAAGCGTTCCCGGGCTACTGGGGCACCAAGCCGCAGATCGACCGTCTGGTCTTCTCCATCACGCCTGATGCGTCCGTGCGTTATGCAAAACTGCAGAAAAACGAATGTCAGGTTATGCCGTACCCGAACCCGGCTGACATCGCGCGCATGAAGCAGGATAAAAACATCAACCTGCTGGAGCAGGCGGGCCTGAACGTGGGCTATCTCTCCTTCAATACCGAGAAGAAACCGTTTGATGACGTGAAAGTACGTCAGGCGCTGACCTACGCGGTGAATAAAGAAGCGATCATCAAAGCCGTTTACCAGGGCGCGGGCGTTGCGGCTAAAAACCTGATCCCACCAACCATGTGGGGCTATAACGACGATGTTAAAGACTACAGCTACGATCCTGAAAAAGCGAAAGCGCTGCTGAAAGAAGCGGGTCAGGATAAAGGCTTTACCGTTGAGCTGTGGGCGATGCCTGTTCAGCGTCCGTACAACCCGAACGCACGCCGTATGGCGGAAATGGTTCAGGCTGACTGGGCGAAGATCGGCGTTCAGGCCAAGATTGTGACCTACGAGTGGGGCGAATATCTGAAGCGCGCCAAAGCGGGTGAGCACCAGGCGGTAATGATGGGCTGGACCGGTGACAACGGGGATCCAGACAACTTCTTCGCCACCCTGTTCAGCTGCGCGGCCGCGAAAGACGGCTCTAACTACTCTCGCTGGTGCTACAAGCCGTTTGAAGACCTGATCCAGCCGGCGCGTGCGACCGACGATCACAACAAACGTATTGAACTGTACAAGCAGGCTCAGGTTGTTATGCACGATCAGGCTCCGGCTCTGATTGTTGCTCATTCCACCGTGTACGAGCCAGTGCGTAAAGAAGTGAAGGGCTACGTGGTTGATCCACTGGGCAAACACCACTTCGAAAACGTATCGGTTGAATAATAAGTAGGGTGTTCTCCCTCTCCCTGTGGGAGAGGGCAGGGGTGAGGGTCGTGCATGCATCCCCTCACCCTAACCCTCTCCCACAGGGAGAGGGAATTTACATTTGTGAGCAATACAGACGTCACGCCACTGGTCGTGCGTCATCAGAGAGAATCCGGGTTATGTTGCAGTTCATCCTCCGACGTCTGGGACTTGTTATCCCGACGTTTATCGGTATCACCCTTCTCACTTTTGCCTTCGTCCATATGATCCCCGGCGACCCGGTAATGATTATGGCGGGCGAGCGTGGTATCTCCCCTGAACGTCATGCGCAGCTGCTGGCTGAACTCGGCCTCGATAAGCCGATGTGGCAGCAGTACCTCCACTATATCTGGGGGGTGATGCACGGCGACTTAGGGATTTCGTTAAAAAGCCGTCTTCCGGTGTGGGACGAGTTCGTGCCGCGTTTTAAAGCGACGCTGGAGCTCGGGGTCTGCGCCATGATTTTCGCCACTGCGGTGGGTATTCCTGTCGGAGTACTGGCTGCCGTTAAGCGTGGCTCTATTTTCGACCATACCGCCGTCGGCCTGGCGCTGACCGGCTACTCCATGCCTATCTTCTGGTGGGGCATGATGCTGATCATGCTGGTCTCGGTGCAATTGAACCTGACGCCGGTCTCCGGGCGCGTCAGCGATATGGTCTTCCTTGATGACACCAATCCGTTAACCGGCTTTATGCTGATCGACACGGCCATCTGGGGCGAGGAGGGCAACTTCATTGATGCCGTCGCGCACATGATCCTGCCTGCCATGGTGCTGGGCACCATTCCTCTGGCGGTGATCGTGCGTATGACCCGTTCCTCCATGCTGGAAGTACTGGGCGAAGATTACATCCGTACCGCGCGCGCCAAAGGGTTAACCCGGATGCGCGTCATCATCGTCCACGCGCTGCGTAACGCCATGCTGCCAGTGGTGACCGTTATCGGTCTGCAGGTAGGTACGCTGCTGGCGGGGGCGATCCTGACCGAAACCATCTTCTCCTGGCCGGGCCTCGGACGCTGGCTGATTGATGCGCTGCAACGCCGTGACTATCCGGTGGTGCAGGGCGGGGTACTGCTGGTCGCGACGATGATTATTCTCGTCAACCTGCTGGTCGATTTGCTGTACGGCGTGGTGAACCCGCGTATTCGTCATAAGAAGTAAGGGGCCATCATGTCACAGGTTTCTGAAAACAAAGTTGTTGCTGCACCGGTTCCGATGACGCCGCTGCAGGAATTCTGGCACTACTTCAAGCGCAATAAAGGCGCGGTAGTCGGGCTGGTGTATGTCGTTATTATGATTTTGATCGCGGTGTTTGCTAACGTCCTGGCACCGTATAACCCGGCGGATCAGTTCCGTGATGCGCTGCTGGCACCTCCTGCGTGGCAGGACGGCGGTAGCCTGGCGCACCTGTTAGGTACTGATGACGTGGGCCGCGATGTGCTGTCGCGTCTGATGTACGGCGCGCGTCTGTCGCTGCTGGTCGGCTGCCTGGTGGTGGTGCTTTCCCTGATTATGGGGATCATCCTCGGCCTGGTTGCCGGTTACTTTGGCGGCATCGTTGATAACATCATCATGCGCGTTGTCGACATTATGCTGGCGCTGCCAAGCCTGCTGCTGGCGCTGGTGCTGGTGGCGATCTTCGGTCCGTCGATCGGTAACGCTGCGCTGGCGTTGACCTTCGTGGCGCTTCCTCACTACGTGCGTTTAACCCGTGCGGCGGTGCTGGTGGAAGTGAACCGCGACTACGTCACAGCGTCTCGCGTGGCGGGTGCCGGTGCGATGCGCCAGATGTTCGTTAATATCTTCCCTAACTGCCTTGCGCCGCTGATCGTTCAGGCGTCGCTCGGCTTCTCTAACGCCATTCTTGATATGGCCGCTCTTGGCTTCCTGGGCATGGGTGCGCAGCCGCCAACACCGGAGTGGGGCACCATGCTCTCCGACGTGTTGCAGTTCGCACAGAGCGCCTGGTGGGTTGTCACCTTCCCGGGTCTGGCAATCCTGCTGACGGTGCTGGCATTTAACCTGATGGGTGATGGTCTGCGTGATGCGCTTGATCCCAAACTGAAGCAGTAAGAGGCACGAGATGGCGTTATTAAATGTAGATAAATTATCGGTGCACTTCGGCGACGAAGGCACCCCGTTTCGCGCCGTGGACCGCATCAGCTACAGCGTAAATCAGGGCGAAGTGGTTGGTATTGTCGGCGAGTCCGGTTCCGGTAAGTCAGTGAGTTCACTGGCGATCATGGGGCTGATTGATTATCCGGGCCGCGTGATGGCGGAAAATTTGCAGTTCAACGGTCAGGACCTGAAGCGCATTTCTGAGAAGCAGCGCCGCCAGCTGGTAGGCGCGGAAGTGGCGATGATTTTCCAGGACCCGATGACCAGCCTGAACCCCTGCTACACCGTCGGCTTCCAGATTATGGAAGCGATTAAAGTGCATCAGGGCGGGAATAAGAAAACCCGTCGTCAGCGCGCGATCGATCTGCTGAACCAGGTGGGTATTCCTGACCCGGCATCGCGCCTGGACGTGTATCCGCATCAGCTCTCCGGTGGGATGAGCCAGCGCGTGATGATCGCGATGGCGATAGCCTGTCGGCCAAAACTGCTGATTGCGGATGAACCGACGACGGCGCTGGACGTCACCATCCAGGCGCAAATCATTGAGCTGCTGCTGGAGCTGCAGCAGAAAGAGAACATGGCGCTGGTGCTGATTACACACGACCTGGCGCTGGTGGCCGAAGCGGCGCATAAAATCATTGTGATGTATGCAGGCCAGGTGGTCGAGACCGGGGATTCGCACGATATCTTCCGCGCACCGCGTCACCCGTATACGCAGGCTCTGCTGCGTGCGCTGCCGGAGTTTGCTCAGGACAAAGCGCGTCTGGCATCGCTGCCGGGCGTGGTTCCGGGTAAATATGACCGTCCGCAGGGCTGTCTGCTGAATCCTCGCTGTCCGTATGCGACGGATAAGTGCCGGGCGGAAGAGCCAGAGCTGAACCAGCTTGCTGACGGTCGTCAGTCGAAATGCCACTACCCACTCGATGATGCCGGGAGGCCAACACTATGAGTACGCAACAGGCCACCACGCAACAACCGCTGTTGCAGGCCATCGAACTGAAAAAATACTACCCGGTGAAGAAGGGGCTGTTTGCCCCTGAACGCCTGGTGAAAGCGCTGGACGGCGTCTCTTTTAACCTCGAACGCGGTAAAACGCTGGCGGTGGTGGGGGAGTCAGGGTGCGGTAAGTCTACCCTGGGCCGCCTGCTGACGATGATTGAAGTGCCGACCGGCGGTGAGCTCTACTATCAGGGGCAGGATCTTCTCAAGCACGATCCGCAGGCGCAGAAGCTGCGTCGCCAGAAAATCCAGATTGTGTTCCAGAACCCGTATGGTTCTTTGAACCCGCGTAAAAAAGTGGGGCAGATTCTGGAAGAGCCGCTGCTGATTAACAGCAATCTGAGCAAAGAACAGCGCCGTGAAAAAGCGCTGGCAATGATGGCGAAGGTCGGCCTCAAAACCGAGCATTACGACCGCTACCCGCATATGTTCTCCGGCGGCCAGCGTCAGCGTATCGCCATCGCCCGCGGGCTGATGCTCGATCCGGACGTGGTAATTGCCGATGAACCGGTTTCGGCGCTCGATGTTTCCGTCCGTGCGCAGGTGCTAAACCTGATGATGGATCTTCAGCAGGAGCTGGGGCTCTCTTACGTGTTCATCTCCCATGACCTGTCGGTGGTGGAGCACATTGCTGATGAAGTGATGGTGATGTACCTGGGGCGCTGCGTGGAGAAGGGGAGTAAAGACCAGATCTTTAATAATCCTCGTCATCCGTACACCCAGGCGCTGCTGTCTGCGACGCCGCGCCTGAACCCGGACGATCGTCGCGAGCGTATTAAGCTGACGGGCGAACTGCCAAGCCCGCTGAATCCGCCACCGGGGTGTGCCTTCAACGCGCGCTGCAGTCGCCGCTTTGGTCCTTGCACCCAGCTGCAGCCGCAGCTGAAGGATTATGGCGGTCAGCTGGTCGCCTGCTTCGCGGTCGATCAGGATGAAAATGGCGAGAAGCCACACGCATAACGAAAAAACCGGCGTTAAGCCGGTTTTTTTATGTCTGCCTGGCTATTTCCGCAGGCGAATCTGGTCGACGGCGTGCTTCTCGCTCTTGGTGAGGATCAGGCTCGCGCGCTCGCGCGTCGGAAGGATGTTCTCTTTGAGGTTCACGTAGTTGATCTCATTCCACAGCCCTCTGGCCACATTAATCGCCTCTTCTTCAGAAAGCTGGGCGTAGTGGTGGAAATAGGAGTCCGGGTCGGTGAATGCCCCTTCACGGAACTTCAGGAAGCGGTTGATATACCAGTTCTGCAGCAGATCTTCCGGCGCATCAACATAGATAGAGAAATCGACGAAATCCGAAACAAATACATGATGCGGGTCATGAGGATAATCCATGCCGCTTTGCAGGACGTTTAACCCTTCGAGAATCAGGATGTCCGGTTGTACAACCGTTTTATCCCCATCCGGGATGCGGTCGTAAATCAGGTGCGAGTAAACCGGCGCAGTGACGTTTGGGACACCGGACTTAAGGTCGGAAACGAATTTTACCAGACGGTGCATATCATAAGAGAGCGGGAAGCCCTTCTTCTTCATCAGCCCGCGTTCTTTCAAGACCTCGTTCGGGTGCAGGAAGCCGTCAGTCGTGATCAACTCAACGCTGCGGTGTTCCGGCCAGCGGCTCAGCAGCGCCTGCAGCACACGCGCGGTGGTACTTTTACCCACGGCCACGCTGCCTGCAATACTAATGATATAAGGAATGCGCTGGCCATTGGTTCCGAGGAACTGCTCCAGCACCGCCTGACGGCGCAGGTTGGAGCTGATATAGAAGTTAAGCAAGCGAGAGAGGGGGAGATAAATTTCTGCCACCTCTTCCAGGGACAGATCTTCGTTTATCCCTTTTAACCGTGCGATTTCACCTTCCGTCAGCGTCATAGGGACGGAATCACGCAGGGCAGCCCACTGGCTGCGGTTAAAGTGAAGATAAGGCGTCATTAACGTTTGCTCTTTTTTGCTCATAAGCATGCTTCAGTGAGCCAGCGCTATGCTGCCGGGACGTGGCTCATCACACAGTTAATTTTGGACAATGGGCAGGAGGTTAACACCAGATGGCGGGAATAATAAGAAAAAAGATGGAAAGCGCTGCGTAACGCGGAAGCCGTCACGCTACGGTGTATGCGGTGTAAATCACGTATGTATGTTGATTATTTGACCCGTAATGGCTACTTTTACAGCGCTTAGCGCTGCGTTCGCATAAAATGTGAGCGAAAGAACGTTTTATGCAAATTTTTAGTTGCATGACCGCGCAGGTATCCATAGAATGCGCGCTACTTGATGCCGACTTAGCTCAGTAGGTAGAGCAACTGACTTGTAATCAGTAGGTCACCAGTTCGATTCCGGTAGTCGGCACCATCAAGTCCGGTGGGGTTCCCGAGCGGCCAAAGGGAGCAGACTGTAAATCTGCCGTCACAGACTTCGAAGGTTCGAATCCTTCCCCCACCACCACTTTCTGGCAGCGTAAATGCCGCCGGAGCTGGTTGGAAAAATTAGCCAGCTCAAACTGAAAAAGAGAGAAATCTCTTTTTTTGTTACAGAAAGAACTGGGTAGCCGAGTTTCAGGATGCGGGCATCGTATAATGGCTATTACCTCAGCCTTCCAAGCTGATGATGCGGGTTCGATTCCCGCTGCCCGCTCCAATACGTGCTGATATGGCTCAGTTGGTAGAGCGCACCCTTGGTAAGGGTGAGGTCCCCAGTTCGACTCTGGGTATCAGCACCACTTCACTTCTCCTTCCCGTTTCTCTCTGTTTCAATTTTACTGTATTCAACAATTCAGGCATTTCGCCTGGTTGATGTGGTGATATCACCGATTTATCCGTGTCTTAGAGGGACAATCGATGTCTAAAGAAAAGTTTGAACGTACAAAACCGCACGTTAACGTCGGTACTATCGGCCACGTTGACCATGGTAAAACAACGCTGACCGCTGCAATCACTACCGTTCTGGCAAAAACCTACGGTGGTTCTGCTCGC
>NZ_QZCS01000011.1 GCF_003594915.1 Enterobacter chuandaensis | reverse complement strand
CTTGTTGTGTGAAGTGATTCACATCCGCCGTGTCGATGGAGGCGCATTATAGGGAGTTCTCAGCAGCCCGCAACAGAAAAGTTGCAAAAAAATGACTGACTGCTGTATTCCCCAGCAAAAACCCGCTTTATACCCTTTTACGCACAGAGTTATCCACAATTACAGCAAGATCCTGATGCGATCCTGCGAACTGAAAGAGAAGATCAACTATACTAGCGGCAAATATTCTTCTCCGCAGAGCTCCCCCTGATGAATACACAACGCCTGCCTCGCGACTGGCACCTCCCTACGGCCGGATTGATGCTGCTGGTCATCCTCTTCGCCGCTTTTACGCTGCATACGCACTGGAACGCCTTTATCCAGTGGTGCCTTGCCACGCAGATTACGCTGCACCGTTATCTGGTGATGTATCTACTGCAGCTTAATAACCACCAGTACAGCGGTGGATTATGGCTCTTAACAGGCGCTTTCTTTTATGGCGTCCTTCACGCCATCGGACCGGGGCACGGGAAGTTCATCGTGACGACCTATCTGACCACCAATAAGGAGAGCGAGCTGGCCGCCCGAGTGGTCCCCTTCATTGGCAGCCTGATGCAGGGCGTCAGTGCCATTCTGTTTGTCTTTATTCTGGCAGTAGGATTTAACCTCGCATCAGGGGATATCAGCACCAGTCGCTGGTATGTCGAGAAGATAAGCGCCGTGCTAATTGGCGCATTTGGTGCATTCATCATTTATCAGGCGCTGAAAAGCCTGCGGCCGCAGAGAATGAGGATCTCTGCCATCACTCCCCTTCATCAGCACGGTGAACACTGTGGCTGTGGTCATCACGGCGTGGGCGTAGATCTGGCACAAGGTGACTGGAAAACGCGTCTGGGCGTCATTCTGGCGATTGGTGCACGCCCGTGCAGCGGCGCAATCATGATTCTGATGTTTTCGAACGCGCTGGGCATTGTCACCTGGGGCATGGCTGCAGTCATGACCATGTCCCTGGGAACGGCTCTCTCAATTATGGGGCTATCGCTGGCGGTACGTTATGCCCGTGAACGCACGGTGGCCTGGTTCGGGGAAAGTCGCTCGTTAAGGTGGTTGATGCCGGCCGTTAAAATTGCCGGTGGAATCGTACTGATCCTGTTCGCGACCGTCCTGTTTCTGACGGTCATCCCCATCAGCGCCAACGGCGACTATATCGCCGCCGGATGCTAATAAAAGAAAACCCGCCAGCGGCGGGTTTTTTATTACTCATTAATTCGTGGATGTTGATCAACAAGACGAGAGCGTTTCTTCTGCAGCTCTTCAATCTCGGCGTCGATATCCTCAATCTTCTGCTCCACGTTGTCGTAGTGCTCGCGCAGGATCTCTTTCGCTTCCTGAATATCGGATGCCGCAGGCGTCGCTCCTTTCAGAGGACGGTTCGCCGTCTCCTTCATGGTCAGACCGGTCGCCAGACCGACTACCGCGATTACCATCAGGTAATAGGCTGGCATCATCAGGTTCTGCGTGCTTTCCACCAGAGAGGCGGCAAGCGTAGGCGTCAGACCAGCAATCAGAACGGAGATATTGAACGCCGCCGCCAGCGCGCTATAACGAATGTGCGTCGGGAACATCGCCGGTAAGGTAGAGGCCATCACCCCGATAAAGCAGTTCAGGATCACCGCCAGCATCAGCAGACCCGCGAAAATCAGACCCAGCACATTACTGTTGATCAGAATAAACGCCGGGATCGCCAGCGCGAACAGCGCCACGCTACCCAGGATGATAAACGGTCGGCGGCCAAAGCGGTCGCTCAGCAGACCCATAATCGGCTGCACAAACAGCATACCGACCATGATGGCGATAATAATCAGCACGCCGTGGTCTTCCGAGTAGTGCAGGTTATGCGACAGATAGCTCGGCATATAGGTCAGCAGCATGTAATAGGTGACGTTGGTGGAAATCACCAGACCAATACAGGTCAGCAGGCTGCGCCAGTGCTTTGTCGCAATCTCTTTGAACGACACTTTCGGGCCGTCCTGCAGCCCTTCGCGGTCACCCTGCTCCAGTTTCTCCACGTGCTGCTGGAACGCAGGCGTCTCTTCCAGCGCGTGACGCAGATAAAGGCCGATGATGCCCAGCGGCAGCGCGATAAAGAACGGGATACGCCAGCCCCAGTCGAGGAAGTTCTCTTCACCGACAACGGTTGAAATCAGAACCACGACACCCGCGCCCATCACGAACCCGGCAATCGAACCGAAGTCCAGCCAACTGCCCATAAAGCCGCGCTTACGGTCAGGAGAGTATTCCGCAACGAAGATCGACGCACCGGTATATTCCCCGCCGACGGAGAAGCCCTGCGCCATCTTACAGAGCAGCAGCAAAATCGGTGCCCAGATGCCAATGGTGGCGTAGGACGGTATCAGGCCGATACAGAATGTACTGATCGACATAATCACAATGGTGATAGCGAGTATTTTCTGGCGACCGTATTTGTCCCCGAGCATACCGAAGAACAGACCACCCAGCGGGCGGATCAGGAAAGGAACGGAGAATGTACCCAGCGCGGCAATCATCTGCAGGCTTGGGTCAGCACCGGGGAAGAACACTTTACCTAATGCATAGGCAACAAAGCCGTAGACACCGAAATCGAACCATTCCATCGCATTACCGAGCGAGGCGGCGGTGATCGCTTTACGCAGTTTGGCGTCATCAATAATGGTGACGTCGCGAAGCGTAATGGGTTTAACCTTTTTCCTTCTTAGCATAGCTTTCCTCGTAGACTTAGCCCTGTCCGTTCCACAGCCGACTTGCACTCTGTGAACCTGAGATTCGCTCCATGCGAACCTCCATCTTCAAGCGTAGCAGGTTTACTTACATTGACGTTTTACGTCGATACAACCGAACCTGTTGACGCCTGTCTGGGCAGTTAATGACCTTTTTACCCTACCAGCGTTTATATTTGTGATCAACTTCACACATATATTTATACTGCGTCAGGTGAAGACATTTTTTGTCAACTACCGCAAATAAGTACCTTCTTAACCCTCCGGAATGCTCATTTTCGTCCTCATTGTTTTTCTTTCCCCAACAAAATAAAAAACCATATTTTTTACAAGAGATTTACATAAATTTTCAGCTCTCACAACGCGTCGTAAAGTTTACATTCAATATGTGATGAAGATAACTAAAACACCGTTTTATTTTCATTGAATCAATATTCCATCGATCGCATGATAATTCCTGAAACATAGCGATGCGTGTTTTCTGACGAGAGAAAACGAGAGCGCTGACTGAATTTCGGTGCAGGGTTATCACAAACAAATCATCAAGAGCACCCTTCATCAAGTTGAATTTATTGATTTTTTATTCGCACCTGCCGCTCGCCATGAGAGGTAAAATTGTGAGGGTTAGATATGAAGATTAAAGCCACGATCGAACGCATACCGGGCGGTATGATGCTGGTTCCGCTGGTACTCGGTGCCATTCTGAATACATTAGCGCCTGATACCGGGGCTTATTTTGGCGGTTTCACAAAAGGAATGATTACGGGTACCGTTCCCATTCTGGCGGTCTGGTTCTTTTGTATCGGCGCATCCATTAATTTGCGGGCAACCGGTACCGTATTACGCAAATCCGGAACGCTGGTGATAACCAAAATAGCGGTTGCGTGGGTGGTCGCAATGATATGCGCGATGTTCATTCCGGAGAATGGAATTCAGACCGGTTTCTTCGCCGGATTATCTGTTCTGGCGATTGTCTCGGCGATGGACATGACGAACGGCGGATTGTATGCCAGCCTGATGAACCAGTACGGAACGAAAGAAGAGTCAGGTGCATTCGTCCTGATGTCTCTGGAGTCCGGCCCGCTCATGACGATGCTGATCCTGGGGTCCGCTGGCCTGGCTTCTTTTGAGCCCCACCATTTTGTCGGCGCGATCCTGCCGTTCCTGATCGGCTTCGCGCTGGGCAATCTGGATCACGACCTGCGTGATTTCTTCAGCAAAGCAACGCCAGTGCTCATCCCGTTCTTTGGCTTTGCGCTGGGTAATACCATCAACCTGAACGTGATTCTTGATACGGGACTGCTGGGGATTGTGCTGGGTGTCGCGGTTATCATCATCACCGGTATTCCGCTGATCATTGCTGACCGCGTAATAGGGGGAGGAAACGGCACGGCGGGCGTCGCCGCCTCTTCAGCCGCAGGTGCTGCCGTTGCAAACCCGGTGATTATCGCCCAGATTAACCCGGCCTTCGAACCAGTGGCCGCGTCCGCGACGGCACTGGTTGCCGCCAGCGTGATTGTCACCGCAATTCTGGTGCCCATCATCACGGCGCTGTACGCGAAACGCTACGGAAATGTGCAAGAGATCCAGCCTGAACCGAAACCGATAGAAATGAATCACTAACACACCTCGCCAGCCGTCCCCTCTCCCCTCCGGGGAGAGGGCCAGGGTGAGGGGTAGGAATTCAACCAAAAATTTCCTCCACCATCGCATCCACCAGCCGTTTTGCCGAACACAGCCTCGGCATACCCAGCGCGACCGTCTGCCAGCTTTGCGTCACTGACCAGCTTACCGGGTGCTTATCCGCCTGACACCAGTCACCCAGCCAGCCCAGCATGTCTTTATGATCGATTAAACCCGCCGAAGCGGATGTGGTCAGCCACTGATGATAGAAATGGCGGGTCGTGGGGGACGCATTGATGCCCTGAGCCAGGTAGTTGGCGGCCATGCTGCGTAAGTTGTCCTTGAGCATTGCCGACACATCGTCGTTCGCCAGACGGCAGGCATCGCCAAACGCGCCCCAGCGCAGCTCTTCCAGGACGATGAAGCAGCGCCCGGCGAGAGACCAGCCGTCATAGTGGCCGGCTCGCCAGCGGGTGAAAATTTGTTCACTGTGCTCGCCCGCCTGTACCGTCAGTCCACGCTGGGCCAGCGCCTTTTCTTTATAAGCAGCTCGTTGCGTAAAATGAGAGGAGAGCTCAGCGTACTGCTCAAGCAGGCCAGGAGATTGCTGGGTCCGCAAGGGGGTCAGCTGGCGCAGGGCAATCAATTTATCGGCCATCAGCGTCAGCGCAAGATGGCCCGGATCCAGCATGCCAGCGAGCTTTTCCGCCAGCCCCAGGCGCAGGGCCGCGTTCTCATTAAGCATTCCCGCCATCGCCCAGGGCCGTAGCCGGGTATGCGTCATGATCTCCTGCGTCAAACGCTCACGAAACTGCAACTGCTGTGGCCCCAGGCGGGGATGACGCGCCGCGTCCACGCCCTGCACAAGATCGACCATAAATTTGGGATGAATACACTCCAGCGTTCGCCCGGGACCGTCCAGTAGTGGTGTTGTCATGGTTGCTCTGCCGCGAATAGAGTTTGAATATCATCGCGTAACAGTCGGGTATCTTCCTGTATCCACGTCGCAGTCGTAATGCTTTGCTTCAACAGCTGGCTGAGCGCTCGGGTTGAATGCTCATTTTGTTGACGCACTGCGAGGCTATCACGCAAGCTTTCCTGTAACCCGGTCAGGCATAGCGAAAATTCTGCAAAGAACGTTGCCATACCTGCCGTAACAGAGACATCGACCTGCGCGGACAAAGCTTTACGTATTTGTTCACAGAACTGATCGATATGTTGCTTAAATTTGTCATGCAGCTGCGCAATATTAATAACGTATCGCGTGCGCGTGACCACATAATCATCCCAGCCCCAGCCCGGATTATTCAGCCAGCGCGAAACCGTTTCACGCATACTCCCCGCGCCGGATGGCTGACCTGCCGGGCGGTTATCCTGCGCAATGGCATCGTTAAACAACCCCCGCGTGTTGAAATTAAGCTGGTTAGCCTGAAAAGCCGGGAAGCTTATCCGCGCCCGAAAGCCAGCATGGCTCAGATGCTCTTTAATACGCATTTCGATCGGCCGCATGGCGTCATTCAGCGAGCGTGCCAGCGTAGATTCCAGCTGATCGAAGCGTAACGCCAGCTCCCGGCAGATTTTCGTCTGCGCATCCAGCATGATCAGTTCACAAGAGGATCGGATTTTACTCAGGGTAATCTGCGCCTGCCCTTCGTCCTCCAGCACCAGCTGTTCCAGCTCCTGCGGCTCGTCACCGCGGAGATTGAGCGGTTCAATGCCTGCCAAATCAAGAATATTGTGCGCGCTGAACACATGACCAATTGCCTGATGCAGCACCGTTCTCTGCTCTCCCATAAAGTCAGCCGTGGCGTTAAGCGCCTGCTCAACTTCATGTTTCACCTCATCACCCACCATGCTCTGGCGCGTCTGCAGCAGGGTCATGTCCTCCTCAAGGCGCGCAATATTCAGTTCCAGCGCCTCAAAGGCCACCGTCAGCCCCTGATAGCGGAAGTCGAGATATTCCCGGGCATTCTGTGCATAGTTGAGCAACTTATGCGAGGCCGAGCGCAGCGCGAATAACGAGGCATTCGCATAGGCGGCGTAAATCAGCTTGCGTATCGGCTGTTCAAACAGCGAATCTTCCCAGAGCAAATCGGCAGCGTGGCGAATATGGTCAATGTCGTCCAAATCCGCCGTACGCCAGCGGCGTCCGAGAGCGGCTTCGGCAAAATCCTGCACCCAGGGCTGCTCCTGATGATCCGGCAACTGCCCGTGGGTATTCATCTCGTAGCGGGCGCGGTTTGCCAGGTACGCCCACATGGAGGAAACAGGGTAAATCTGGCCGGGCGAAATATTGCCTTTCATTAAGGTGCCGGAGATCATCGCCCTGACCTGCTCTTCATCGTCGCTATTGCGATCCTTCTGGTCGAATTTATTCACCAGCGCATACAGAGGCACCGATTTCCCCGCCACTGAAATAGCCTGGCGAACCTCTTCATCGGAAATGGATTTAAGCTGGGTATAATCCATCACCGCCAGCACCGCCGACGCGCGCGCCAGCTGCTCCCTAAGCATTTTTTGCAGGTGCGGCTGCCCGGCCTCATTCGGTCCCGGAGTATCGAGCAACGTCAGCTGTCCAGGATGTGCATCAAGACCCGCAAGATGCACGAACTCCACTTCAATCACCGGAATATGTTCGATAGCCGCATATTCTGAGAACGGAAACGCCACGCCCAGCACCTGAGAGAGCCTCACCAGGTCATTAAGGCTTTTCAGGCAATGAAATATTGGCTGCGCTCCGAGATGATGCTTTTCAAAGGCTTCTCCTTTCTCAATACGCTCCAGCAGCGTATTCATATCCTTATCAATTTCCAGATGCTGAGCCAGCTTGCCGCGATCGTAATCACAGAGCTTTTTCTGAAGCAGTTGGATCAACTCATCAATAGGTGAGACATGGGAAAAATGGAGCACCGGCTCCTTCTGACCACGCGTGTGGCGAATAAGCGTAGGCAGCGCCGTCATTGGGCGGTTGCGGTTCGGTAACACTTCCGTACCGACAATGGCATTAATGGTGGTCGATTTCCCCGCTTTCATGGTGCCAACGATAGCCAGAACCATTTCCAGACGTGTTATTTTGCGTAATTCATTATTCAGCATTGCCTGCTGCGCTTCGACGCCTCGCGCACTAAAATGCAAAGGCAGCACGTTGTTCTTTTCACCCGTAATAGCAGCCGTCGTGCTCTCCAGCTTCGCTGTTGGCATTGATTTCAGGGTATCGAGATTTTGCAGGGCAAGCTGTAACAAACGCTCAGCTTCCTGACTTAATTCAAAAATGGTCTGTGTGTGCATGATAAAAGCCTTTCCTTAACGCAAATTTATTACTTTTATTAAGCCACTGGTATTAATTATTTTTTTCAGGCTTATATGATCACGTGTGGAAAACATCTTCACCGAAATATAACTGATTGAAGATAATCAGAAATAAATGGCTATCCTTGCATGGCGTGTAAAGCGCTCCTTAAGGCCTGACAGCCAAAAGATAAAAAGCGTAGCCCATTTAAAAAATCTTCAGGATATATCATCATTATTTACCCACCATAAAGAGAGGGGATATGCCACCGCCATAAGAAATGTATGGCAGTAAAGACCGAAGATAAATAACAATGTGTCGCTTCACCTTATCCGAAATGAAGGTGCGTAGCAATTTGCCGCAATAAAATATTCGATATATTTAGCGGCTTCCCTTTCCACCGTGTTAATGACGTTAGCATCGCTTAACTCACTGACAGGAAGTGTCACTCGCACCACACTTTCTGCATTTTTTAAATTCACAATATCACCGACAAACGTGTGGATTTGCGCTATACTTGCCGCCTTTTTCGGCACTCTGCCGTCATTTAGCTGGCACTTTCCGGCGCGTTAACACTTTTGAGGATACCGATATGACACTCCCACACTGCCCAAAATGCAATTCTGAATACACCTATGAAGATAATGGCATGTTCATCTGCCCGGAATGCGCACACGAATGGAATGATGCTGAGCCAGCGCAGGATGCTGATGCGCTGGTCGTCAAAGATGCGAACGGTAATCTGCTGGCAGACGGCGACAGCGTCACCGTTGTTAAAGATCTGAAGGTGAAAGGCAGCTCTTCCATGCTGAAGATCGGCACTAAAGTTAAGAATATCCGTCTGGTTGAAGGCGATCATAATATCGACTGCAAAATTGACGGCTTCGGTCCGATGAAACTGAAATCTGAGTTCGTGAAAAAGAACTGATTTCCCCGCCCGGTGGCGCTTCGCTTACCGGGCGTTCGGGAACTACACTTAACGGGCTTTTCTTACGTGAGGTAAAGATTATGCCGTTAAGTCCCTACATCTCTTTCGCCGGCAACTGTGCAGAGGCTACCGCCTTCTATCAGCAGGCCGTCGGCGCAGAACTCCTCTATAAAATCACCTTCGGCGAAATGCCAAAAAGCGATAACAGCGAAGAAGGCTGTCCGTCCGGCATGCAGTTTCCGGATTCGGCTATCGCCCACTCTAACGTCCGCATTGCGGGCAGCGATATCATGATGAGCGACGGGCTGCCGCCTGGCAGCAGCGCGCAATACGCGGGCTTCACGCTGGTGCTCGACACGCAGGATGTGTCGGAAGGCAAACGCTGGTTCGACAACCTCGCCGCTGGCGGGAATATCGAAATGGCGTGGCAGGAGACCTTCTGGGCGCACGGTTTCGGTAAGGTCACCGACAAATACGGCGTGCCGTGGATGATTAACGTCGTTAAGCAGCAGCACTAATCTTCGGGCGGTGGGCGGTCTGCCTCCGCCTGTCATCAAACTCCCCTCAACTCTTCAAACTCCCGCAACCTGCACTTAACCCAAATGTCATATTGATGCGCCAGCATGAGGCCACATTTATCGTGAGGCCCAGCACATGCAAACCGTCATCCGCGTCGAGAAACTGAGCAAGACCTTCCATCACAACAAGGCTCTGCATGCCGTTGTTCTGACCGTCCAGCAGGGCGACATGGTAGCGCTGCTGGGGCCATCCGGTTCAGGTAAATCCACCCTTTTGCGTCACCTGAGCGGCCTCATTACCTGCGATAAAACGCCGGAAAGCCACGTCGAACTGCAGGGCAACACCGTGCAGCGCGCAGGCCGTCTGGCAAGCGATATCCGCAAAAGCCGCGCCCAGACGGGCTACATCTTCCAGCAGTTCAACCTGGTGAACCGTCTGACGGTGCTTGAGAACGTGCTGATTGGCGCGCTCGGCAGCACGCCCTTCTGGCGCACCTGCCTGCGCTGGTTCTCCCCATCCCAGAAGCAGGAAGCCTTACAGGCGCTGACCCGCGTCGGCATGGCGCATTTCGCCCACCAGCGCGTCTCCACCCTGTCCGGTGGACAACAGCAGCGCGTCGCCATTGCCCGCGCCCTGATGCAAAAAGCGAAAATCATTCTCGCCGACGAGCCCATCGCCTCCCTGGACCCGGAATCGGCGCGCGTCGTGATGGAAACCCTGCGCGACATTAACCAGAACGACGGCATCACCGTGGTGGTGACGCTGCATCAGGTGGATTATGCCCTGCGCTACTGCGAGCGCATTGTCGCCCTGCGGCAGGGGCATGTGTTCTTTGATGGCGCAAGCCATCAGTTTGATAACGAACGTTTTGACCATCTCTACCGCAGCGTAAACCGCGTCGAAGAGCGCGCGCAGGCTGCATAACGTCCCCATAACGAGGAATGGAAATGAGCTATAAAACGGTTGCCGCGCTGGCCTTTACCAGCATGTTCAGCATCAGCACCCTGTTAAGCCCGGCCCACGCCGAGGAGCAGGAAAAAGCGCTGAACTTTGGCATCATTTCGACGGAATCACAGCAGAACCTGAAACCCCAGTGGGAACCCTTCCTGAAAGATATGGAAACTAAGCTGGGGATCAAAGTGAACGCCTTCTTCGCCCCGGACTACGCGGGCATCATCCAGGGGATGCGCTTCAACAAAGTGGACATCGCCTGGTACGGCAACCTCTCCGCCATGGAAGCGGTGGACCGCGCGAACGGTCAGGTCTTTGCCCAGACCGTTGCGGCCGATGGCTCCCCGGGATACTGGAGCGTGCTGATCGTGAACAAAGACAGCCCGATCAACAACCTCAACGACATGCTCGCCAAACGCAAAGAGCTGACCTTCGGCAACGGCGACCCGAACTCCACCTCCGGCTTCCTCGTCCCTGGCTACTACGTCTTCGCCAAAAACAACGCCTCCGCCAGCGACTTTAAGCGCACCGTCAACGCCAGCCACGAAACCAACGCCCTGGCCGTGGCGAACAAGCAGGTGGACGTTGCCACCAACAACACCGAAAACCTCGACAAGCTGAAGACCTCCGCGCCGGACAAGCTGAAGGAAATCAAGGTCATCTGGAAATCACCGCTAATCCCTGGTGATCCAATCGTGTGGCGTAAAAACCTCACCGAAAGCACCAAGGAGAAGGTGTACGACTTCTTCATGAACTACGGCAAAACGCCGGAAGAGAAAGCGGTTCTGGAGCGTCTGGGCTGGGCACCGTTCCGCGCGTCCAGCGACCTGCAGCTGGTCCCGATTCGCCAGCTGGCGCTGTTCAAGCAGATGCAGGGCGTAAAGGACAACAAGAGCCTGAAGGAAGAGGAGAAGACCAGCAAAGTCTCTGAAATTCAGGCCCAGCTGGACGATCTCGACCGCCTGACCGCCGCGCTCGGCGCGATGACCAGCGTGAATAAAGCGGTGCAGTAACTCAAGTCCCCTCTCCCTGTGGGAGAGGGAGAATAAATTAAGGAGTCAACATGCAAACCATCACCCTCCCGCCGCCAAAGCGCAGCTGGTTCTCGCTCATAAGCTGGGCCATCCTGCTGGCGGTGCTGGTTATCTCCTGGAGAGGCGCAGAGATGGATCCGCTGCTTCTCTTCAAAGATTCCGGCAACATGGCGACCTTCGCCGCCGACTTCTTCCCGCCGGACTTCAGCCAGTGGCCGGATTACCTCAGCGAAATGGCGGTCACCCTGCAAATCGCCGTCTGGGGGACCGCCCTCGCCGTCATCCTCTCCATTCCGTTTGGCCTGATGAGCGCCGAGAACATCGTGCCGTGGTGGGTTTACCAGCCGATGCGTCGCCTGATGGACGCCTGCCGCGCCATCAATGAAATGGTCTTTGCGATGCTGTTCGTGGTCGCCGTCGGTCTGGGTCCGTTCGCGGGTGTGATGGCGCTGTTCATCCACACCACCGGCGTGCTCTCCAAGCTGCTCTCGGAGGCGGTCGAAGCCATCGAGCCCGGCCCGGTGGAAGGTATTCGCGCCACCGGTGCCAACAAAATCGAAGAGATCCTCTACGGCGTGCTGCCGCAGGTGATGCCGCTGCTGATCTCCTACTCCCTGTACCGCTTTGAGTCCAACGTCCGCTCCGCCACCGTGGTCGGCATGGTCGGCGCAGGCGGGATTGGCGTCACCCTGTGGGAAGCCATCCGCGGTTTCCAGTTCCAGCAAACCTGCGCCCTGATGGTGCTCATCATCATCACCGTCAGCCTGCTGGATTTCCTCTCTCAACGTTTGCGTAAGCACTTCATCTGAGAAGCGAGGCTTTGATTTGTATGCACTTATCCAGACATCCGACCAGTTACCCCACCCGCTGGCAAGAGATTGCGGCAAAGCTCGAAGTAGAGCTGCGCACGCACTACCGCTGCGGTGACTACCTGCCCGCCGAGCAGCAGCTTGCCGACCGCTACGAAGTGAACCGCCACACCCTGCGCCGCGCCATTGACCAGCTGGTCGAGCGCGGCTGGGTCCAACGCCGTCAGGGCGTGGGCGTGCTGGTGCTGATGCGCCCGTTCGACTACCCGCTGAACGCCCAGGCGCGCTTTAGCCAGAACCTGCTGGATCAGGGCAGCCACCCGACCAGCGAAAAGCTGCTCTCGGTCCTGCGCCCGGCCTCCAGCCACGTGGCGGACGCGCTGGGCATTCAGGAGGGCGATAACGTCATTCACCTGCGCACGTTGCGCCGGGTCAACGGCGTGGCGGTGTGCCAGATTGACCACTACTTCGCGGACCTGGCCCTCTGGCCAGTGCTGCAAAACTTTGCCAGCGGTTCCCTGCACGACTTTCTTCAGGATGCGACGGGCATCGCCCTTAAGCGCACCCAGACGCGCATCAGCGCCCGCCGCGCGCAGGCGAAAGAGAGCAAGGTGCTCGAAATCCCCAATATGGCCCCGCTGCTCTGCGTGCGCACTCTCAACCACCGTGACGGCGAGATCAACGCGACGGAGTACTCCGTCAGCCTGACCCGCGCCGACATGATTGAATTCACCATGGAGCACTGAATGCACGTCGACACCTCCACCCGACAGCGCTGGATGCGCGTGCTGGCCCATAGCCAGCCTGCCGCCCTGCGTGAGCGCATGAACGCGCTGGGCCTGACGCCTGACTACGACACTATCCGCGCGCCGGAGATCGGCCTGGTACAAATCCAGGCGCGCATGGGCGGGACCGGCGAGCGCTTTTTTGCGGGCGACGCCACCCTTACCCGCGCGGCTATCCGCCTCAACAGCGGCACGCTGGGCTACAGCTACGTGCTGGGGCGCGACAAAGCGCACGCCGAACGCTGCGCGGTGATCGACGCGCTTTTGCAGGAACCCCCGCATTTCCAGACGTTAATGGAAACCCTTATTGCCCCGCTGGAAGCCGACCGCGCCGCACGCATTGCCGCACGTCAGGCCGAAGTGAACACCAGCCGGGTCGACTTCTTTACGCTCGTTCGCGGAGACAACGCATGACGCTTCAACCTGCTTTTCCCCTGGCCGTCCAGGATGCCCAACACAGTTTTCGTCGCCTGCTGAAGGCCATGAGCGAGCCGGGCGTGATTGTCTCGCTGCACCAGCTTTCACAGGGTTGGCTGCCGCTCAATCTGGCGACCACCAGCGTGCTGCTGACGCTTGCCGACAACGACACCCCGGTGTGGCTCTCGGGCGCACTGTCGAACGATATCGCCTGCCAGAACCTGCGTTTTCACACCAGCGCCCCGCTGGTCGAACAGCCCCAGCAGGCGGTGTTCGCCGTAGCCGACGAGCAAATCAGCCATGAGCAGCTGAATGCCCTGAGCGAAGGCTCCGCCGTCGCCCCGGAGACCAGCGCCACGCTGATCCTGCAGGTCTCCAGCCTGAGCGGCGGCCGCATGCTGCGCCTGACCGGCGCAGGCATCGCCGACGAGCGCATGGTCGCGCCGCAGCTTCCGGAGTGCATCATTCACGAGCTGACCGAGCGCCCGCACCCGTTCCCGCTGGGTATTGACCTGATCCTGACCTGCGGCGAGCGCCTGCTGGCAATCCCGCGGACCACCCATGTGGAGGTATGCTGATGTACGTAGCCGTCAAAGGAGGCGAAAAGGCCATCGCCGCCGCCCATGCCCTGCAGGAGCACAGACGACGGGGCGATGAACGGCTTCCCGAGCTGAGCGTCGCCCAGATCGAGCAGCAGCTTAACCTCGCCGTTGACCGCGTGATGACCGAGGGCGGCGTTGCCGACCGCGAGCTGGCAGCGCTGGCGCTGAAGCAGGCCAGCGGCGATAACGTGGAAGCCATCTTTCTGCTGCGCGCCTGGCGAACTACCGTTCCCCGCCTGGCGGTCAGCGAGCCAGTGAACACGGCAGAGATGCGCCTGGAGCGCCGCATTTCTGCCGTGTATAAAGACATCCCCGGCGGCCAGCTGCTTGGCCCTACTTATGATTACACGCATCGCCTGCTGGACTTCACCCTGCTGGCGAACGGCGAAGCGCCGCAGCTCAGCACTTCAGAGGCCGAACAGGAACCGTCTCCGCACGTCTTCAGCCTGCTGGCAAACCAGGGCCTGGCGAAGGCGGAAGAAGACTCAGGCGCACAGCCGGATGACATCACCCGCACGCCGCCGGTTTACCCGTGCTCGCGCTCGTCCCGCCTGCAACAGCTGATGCGCGGCGACGAAGGCTATCTGCTGGCGCTGGCCTACTCCACCCAGCGCGGCTACGGGCGCAACCACCCGTTCGCAGCAGAGATCCGCAGCGGCTATATCGACGTCGAAATCGTCCCGGAAGAGCTGGGTTTTGCCGTAAACGTCGGCGAACTGCTGATGACCGAGTGTGAAATGGTGAACGGATTTGTCGCGCCCGAAAATGAAGGCCCGCACTTTACCCGCGGCTACGGGCTGGTATTCGGCCTCGGCGAGCGTAAGGCGATGGCGATGGCGCTGGTCGACCGCGCGCTTCAGGCGCCGGACTACGGCGAGCACATTGCCGGCCCGGCGCAGGATGAAGAATTTGTGCTGGCCCACGCGGACAACGTTGAGGCCGCAGGCTTTGTCTCGCACCTCAAACTGCCGCACTACGTCGATTTCCAGGCCGAACTGGAACTGCTGAAACGCCTGCAACGGGAGCGCGCCAATGGCTAACTTAAGCGGCTACAACTTTGCCTATCTGGATGAGCAAACCAAACGCATGATCCGCCGCGCTATTTTAAAAGCGGTGGCTATTCCGGGCTATCAGGTGCCGTTCGGCGGTCGCGAAATGCCGATGCCCTACGGCTGGGGCACGGGCGGTATCCAACTGACCGCCAGCGTGATCGGCGAGGCGGACGTGCTGAAGGTCATCGACCAGGGGGCCGACGACACCACCAACGCCGTGTCGATCCGCAACTTCTTTAAGCGCGTAACGGGCGTCAACACCACCGAAAAAACCGAAGACGCGACGCTGATCCAGACCCGCCACCGCATCCCGGAAACCCCGCTGACGGAAGATCAGATTTTGATTTTCCAGGTGCCAATCCCGGAGCCGCTGCGCTTTATCGAGCCGCGTGAAACCGAGACCCGCACCATGCACGCGCTGGAAGAGTACGGGATCATGCAGGTCAAACTGTATGAAGATATCGCCCGCTTCGGCCATATCGCCACCACCTACGCTTACCCGGTGAAGGTGAACGGGCGCTACGTCATGGATCCGTCGCCAATCCCGAAATTCGACAACCCGAAGATGGACATGATGCCCGCCCTGCAGCTCTTTGGTGCCGGACGTGAAAAACGCATCTACGCCGTCCCGCCTTATACCCACGTCGAAAGCCTGGATTTCGACGATCACCCGTTTACGGTGCAGGAGTGGGACGAGCCGTGCGCCATCTGCGGTTCAAAGCACAGTTATCTGGATGAAGTGGTGCTGGACGACACGGGCAAACGGATGTTTGTCTGCTCCGACACCGATTACTGCCGCCAACAGAGCGAGGCGAACGGCCAATGAAACCGCTGCTTTCGGTTAATAATCTGACTCACCTTTATGCGCCGGGAAAAGGCTTCAGCGACGTGTCGTTCGAGCTGTGGCCAGGCGAAGTGCTGGGGATCGTCGGGGAATCCGGCTCCGGCAAAACCACCCTGCTGAAGTCCATCTCCGCGCGCCTGACGCCGCAGAACGGCGACATTCTGTATGAAGGTAAATCCCTGTACGCCATGAGCGAGGCCGAGCGCCGCCGCCTGCTGCGCACCGAGTGGGGCGTGGTGCATCAGCACCCGCTGGACGGCCTGCGCCGTCAGGTGTCGGCGGGAGGCAACATCGGCGAACGGCTAATGGCCACCGGCGCACGGCACTACGGCAACATCCGCGCCACCGCCCAGCACTGGCTGGAGGAGGTGGAAATCCCCGCCTCGCGCATCGACGACCTGCCCACCACGTTTTCCGGTGGGATGCAGCAGCGCCTGCAGATTGCCCGCAACCTGGTCACCCACCCGAAGCTGGTCTTTATGGATGAACCCACCGGCGGGCTGGACGTCTCCGTGCAGGCTCGCCTGCTCGACCTGCTGCGCGGCCTGGTGGTGGAGCTGAACCTCGCGGTGGTGATTGTCACCCACGATTTAGGCGTTGCACGCCTGCTGGCGGACCGCCTGCTGGTAATGAAGCAGGGTCAGGTGGTGGAAAGTGGGTTAACCGACCGCGTGCTCGACGACCCGCATCATCCGTACACCCAACTGCTGGTGTCGTCCGTATTGCAGAATTAAGAGGCCAACATGATCCGCGTAGAAAACGTGAGTAAGACCTTTGTGCTCCACCAGCAGAACGGCGTGCGCCTGCCGGTGCTGCAAAACGCCTCGTTAGAGGTGAATCAGGGCGAATGCGTGGTGCTGCACGGCCACTCCGGCAGCGGTAAATCCACCCTGCTGCGCTCCCTGTACGCCAACTACCTGCCGGACGAAGGCCACATCCGCATTCGCCACAATGATGAATGGGTCGATCTGGTACAAGCCCCGGCGCGCAAGGTGCTGGAAGTGCGCCGCACGACGATCGGCTGGGTCAGCCAGTTTCTGCGGGTGATCCCGCGGATCTCCGCCCTGGACGTGGTGATGCAGCCGCTGCTCGATCTCGGCGTGCCGCGCGAAACCTGCGCCGCCAAAGCCGCCAGCCTGCTGACGCGCCTGAACGTGCCCGAGCGCCTGTGGCACCTCGCCCCGTCGACCTTTTCCGGCGGCGAGCAGCAGCGCGTGAACATCGCGCGCGGATTTATCGTTGATTATCCGATTTTACTGCTGGATGAACCCACCGCCTCGCTCGACGCTAAAAACAGCGCAGCGGTGATAGCGCTGATCGAACAGGCCAAAGCGCGGGGTGCAGCGATCGTCGGGATCTTTCACGACGACGCCGTACGCACCCGCGTGGCGGACAGATTGCACCCGATGGGGACAAACGCATGATTATCAATAACGTCAGGCTGGTTCTGGAAAATGAGGTCGTAAAGGGTTCGGTTGAAATCCAGGACGGCGTTATTCGCGCCTTTGCCGAAACCCAGAGCCGCTCACCGGAGGCGATGGACGGCGAAGGCGGCTGGCTGCTGCCGGGGCTGATTGAGCTGCATACCGATAATCTGGACAAATTCTTCACCCCGCGCCCGAAGGTGGACTGGCCCGCCCATTCGGCGATGAGCAGCCACGACGCGCTGATGGTCGCCAGCGGTATCACTACCGTTCTGGATGCGGTGGCGATCGGCGACGTGCGCGACGGCGGCGATCGCCTGGAGAATCTGGAGAAGATGATCAACGCCGTGGAGGAGACGCAAAAGCGTGGCCTTAACCGCGCCGAACACCGCTTACACCTGCGCTGCGAGCTCCCGCACCACACCACCCTGCCGCTGTTTGAAAAGCTGGTCGGGCGCGAGCCGGTCTCGCTGGTCTCTCTGATGGACCACTCGCCGGGACAGCGCCAGTTCGCCAACATTGAGAAGTACCGCGAATACTATCAGGGCAAATACTCGCTCAACGATGCGGAGATGGCGCGCTACGAAGAAGAGCAACTGGCGTTGGCGGCCCGGTGGTCGCAGCCCAACCGCCTTAAGATTGCCGCGATGTGCCGGGACCGGAATATCGCGCTGGCCAGCCATGACGACGCCACGCACGATCATGTGCGCGAATCCCACCAGCTTGGTAGCGTGATTGCCGAATTTCCCACCACGTTCGAAGCGGCAGAGGCGTCGCGCCAGCACGGCATGAACGTGCTGATGGGCGCGCCGAACATCGTGCGCGGCGGATCGCACTCCGGCAACGTGGCGGCAAGCAAGCTCGCTGCCCTCGGCCTGCTGGATATTCTCTCGTCTGACTACTACCCCGCCAGCCTGCTGGACGCGGCCTTCCGGGTGGCGGACGACGAGGTCAACCGCTTCACGTTGCCGCAAGCCATTCGACTGGTGACCAAAAACCCGGCCAACGCGCTCAATCTTCACGACCGTGGTGAGATTGCCGAAGGCAAACGGGCAGACCTGGTGCTGGCGCACCGCAAGGGCGAGCACGTTCATATCGACCACGTCTGGCGTCAGGGAAAAAGGGTGTTCTGATGGGAAGACTCATCTGGTTAATGGGCCCGTCCGGCTCGGGAAAAGACAGCCTGCTGTCGGCGTTACGGCAGCGGGAACATTCACAGCTGCTGGTGGCGCATCGCTACATTACCCGCGCGGCTAACGCTGGCAGTGAAAACCATATCGCCCTGAGCGAGCAGGAGTTTTTTACCCGCGCCGGGCAAAATCTGCTGGCGCTGAGCTGGCACGCGAACGGCTTTTATTACGGCGTCGGCATCGAGATCGACCTCTGGCTGCACGCGGGCTTCGACGTGCTGGTTAACGGCTCGCGCGCGCATCTTCCGCAGGCAAAAGCCCGGTATGAAGCGGCGCTGCTACCGGTCTGCCTGCAGGTTTCCCCGGATATCCTGCGCAGCCGACTGCAAAGCCGGGGGCGGGAAAATGCGCGTGAGATAGACCAGCGCCTTGAGCGCGCGGCGCGCTACACCCCGTCGGGCTGTCACGTCCTCAATAACGACGGAAGTTTGCTACAGTCAGTCGAGACCTTTTTAACGCTGATCCGCCTGAAGGAGAAACAGCATGCCTGACTGCCCGCTTCGCCCCGCCACCGCCGACGATGCGCCGATCGTTTACGCTCTGATTTGCGAGCTTAAGCAGTGTGAATTTGACCATCAGGCGTTTCACGCCGGATTTCTTGCCAACCTTCAGGATCACAACATGCGCTACCAGCTTGCTGAGCTGGACGGGCATGTCGTCGGCATGATCGGTCTGCACATGCAGTTTCACCTGCACCACGCGCGCTGGATCGGCGAGATCCAGGAGCTGGTGGTGATGCCGCAGGCGCGCGGGTTAAAGGTGGGCAGCCAGCTGCTGGCCTGGGCGGAAGACGTTGCGCGGCAGGCGGGCGCGGAGTTGACCGAACTCTCCACCAGCGTGACGCGCACGGACGCGCACCGTTTTTACGTTCGTGAGGGATATACGCAGAGCCATTTTCGATTCACCAAACCGCTGTAGAGGTGTGAGATGAGTCTGACGATTACGTTAACGGGCACCGGCGGTGCCCAGCTGGTGCCGGTCTTTGGCTGCGACTGCGCGGCCTGCCGCCGGGCGCGCCTGCAGGACAACTATCGCCGTCGCCCCTGCAGCGCAGTGGTCAAATTCAACGATGCGGTCACCCTGCTGGACGCGGGCATTCCGCACCTGATGGACGACTGGCCTGCAGGCAGCTTCCGACAGTTTTTGCTCACGCACTACCATATGGATCACGTCCAGGGGCTGTTCCCGCTGCGCTGGGGCGTGGGCGCAACCATCCCGGTCTACGGCCCGCCTGACGACGCAGGGTGTGACGACCTGTTTAAACACCCCGGGATCCTGGATTTCAGCCACACGGTCGAACCGTTTGTGATGTTTGACCTTCAGGGGCTGCGGGTCACGCCGCTGCCGCTCAACCATTCAAAACTGACCTTCGGATATCTGCTGGAGTCCGCCCACAGCCGCGTGGCGTGGCTCTCTGATACCGCCGGGCTGCCGGAAAAAACGGTGACGTTTCTGCTCAACAACCAGCCGCAGGCGATAATCATCGACTGCAGCCATGAACCGCGCGACGAGATCCCGCGCAACCATTGTGATTTAAACACCGTGGTTGCGCTGAACGAGGTGATTGGCTGCCCGCAGGTGATCCTGACGCACATCAGCCATCAGTTTGACGAGTGGATGATGGATAATCCGCTGCCGGACGGCATTGAAGCGGGATATGACGGGATGGTGCTGGTATTGGATTAGGTTTTCCCCCTCTCCCGTGGGAGAGGGTCGGGGTGAGGGCAACAGGCCACACTTAGCCTCGATCGTAATCGTCCTCTAACCTGCGCTCATCCTCTTCTAATCGACGGCGATCGTCATCTAACTGACGCTGACGCTCATCTAAACGGCGGCGTCTGTCTTCAAGCTGCCGACGGCGATCGTCGTACTGTCGGCTATCGATTTGACGGCTGCGGTCGTAACGATCGTCGTCATCGTCATTACGGCTGCTGCTGGGGTTATAGGCGTCGTTGATCGCCTGCTGAATATTGCCAATGGCGTCATCAATCACATCGGCATGCGCCAGTTGGCTGGTGAGTGACAGCAGACCAAATAACAGAGCGGTAGAGTAACGTTTCATAAGGCCAGACTCGCAGGTGAACTGGCCTTACGGTAATGAATGGCATTGTTCCAGGGTAGCGGAGGAATCTCAAATTACCGTGACCTTCCGCAGCGCCTGCGCCAGTTGCTGGCGGGTAAACGGCTTACGCAACAACTGAACGTCCGGCAGCTGAGGGTTATGCGCGGGTCGCAAATCCTGGCCGCTAATCAGCAGCACCGGAAGCTGCGGATAATGACTGCGCACATGGTTAATCACCTCAGCCCCGCTCAGGCTTCCGGGCAACATCAGATCGCTGATAAACACGCCAATATCCGGGGACGCCTCCAGCATGCTCAGCGCCTGTTCACCGTTGTCCGCTTCGAGCGTCAGGTAGCCAAGCTGATGCAGCTGCTCGCACAGGGTCTGGCGAACGTCAGCCTCATCTTCCAGCACCAGCACCAGCCGCTCGCTATCGACGGAGGCGGTGGCTGACAGCGCTTCATCATCTGCAGCGGCGGGCAGCATAGAACGCGGGAGATGAAGCCGCACGGTCGTTCCCTGTCCCGGCGCGCTTTCGATCTCTACCCGCCCCCCGGACTGACGCACAAAACCGTACACCATCGACAGGCCCAGCCCGCTGCCGCTTCCGGTCTGCTTGGTGGTGAAAAACGGTTCAAAAACCCTGGACTTCACCTCCTGCGACATCCCGCTGCCGCGGTCGATGACCTCCAGCGCCACCATATCCTGCCTGCGTCCGTCGCTGCGGGTCACGCGCTGGTTCCAGGTGCGAATTTTGATCGCCCCGCTCTGGCCTTCCATCGCATCCCGGGCGTTCATCACCAGGTTGATAATGGCATTTTCCAGCTGGCTGACGTCAATCCACGCGGGCCATGCCGGGGTTTGCGCTTCAATCTCCAGGGTAAGCGTGGCGGGCAGCGAGTGGCGCATCAGTTCACGGAGGTTTTCCAGCAGGGGCAGCATCTCTACCGCATGCGGCGTCAGGGACTGTTTGCGGGAAAACGCCAGCAGTCGCTGGGTCAGCAGCGCGCCGCGTTCGGCTGCCTTCAGCGCACGGGTAATGCGCGGCGCGTCGTTTGATTCAGGGTCGGTAAGCTCGAGGCTGCCGATAATCACCGCCAGCAGGTTGTTAAAATCATGCGCCAGCCCGCCGGTCAGCTGTCCGACGGCCTTCATCTTCTGGCTGTGCAGCAGCGCCTCTTCCAGCCCCTGACGCTCGATGCGGTCGATCTCCATCTGCGTGGTTTTCTCTTTCAGCAGACGCGTGGTGTGTTCAAGCGAGGCGGTGTTGCGGGCAAACACGTTAAACGCGCGCGCCAGCTCGCCCAGCTCGTCGCGCCGCTGAAGGGCGGGCACCGACACATCCTGTTCACCGTGGGCAAGTCGCGACATCGCCCGGGAGATGGCCGTCAGGTTGGAGCCCAGATTGCGGTAGATATACCAGCAGGCGCAGCCGGTGATGATCAGCGCCAGCACGGCGAAGATGCTGATAAACACGCTAATAGATTGCAACTCGTGATGGCTCTGGGCCGTGCGAAGCCGGGAAGCCTGCGCCACCTGCTCAACATACTGATTAATATCGCTATTAAGGATCGCCACCAGCGCCTTAATGTGGAACATATACCAGCTGATGGACAGATCGCTCTCCTCCAGCTGCTTCGACAGCGGGGCAAGCTTGCGCAGCTCGGCGTTAAAATCGGGCAGAACGCCCTCCACGACCGGCTGTATGGCGCTTCGGGGCAGCGTGGCGGTCACGGCGTCCAGCTGCTGAACGGTAGCACGCGGCGAAGGTGTATCAATCGCGGCCGCGATCAGCCGATCCATCTCCATCAGCTGCCGCGCGTCCGGCACGTTGCTGCCGAAGCGGCGATTGATGTCCTGCAGATGGCGTAAATAGCTCTGGCTTTGATAGAGCGAGCTCAGCAGCGCGTTACGCTCAAGATGCCGCTTTTGCCCACGCTCCAGCATCCCCGTTACGCTTTGCTGTAATTCATTGCTTCTGCGAATAATCCGCGCCACCAGCGCCGGCTCCTGCTGCGCCAGCGGGGCATCCGCCAGCTGTTCCAGCGAGCGGCGCAGCGCCGTTTGCATCTGCTTCAGCCGCTCGGCCTCGCCTTTGTACTCCAGCGCCCCTACCACCTGCGAAAGCCGCACCGCCGCCGTTGCCACGTTGGCCGTGTCGCGCGCGAGGTTCATGCTCCCGGTCATGTCGTCCAGCGTTTGCTGTTGGACCTGCTCCTGGATCTGGCTGGCATGACGAAAGCCGAGCACCGCCACGCCGCTCACCATCAGCGTTACCGCCACCACCAGCAGATTAAATATCAGCAGGCGACCGCGGGCGCTGGTGAAGAACGGGGGGCGTGAAGACATGTTGACTCCGTAACTGTGATCCACATTCGCTATTCATAACTATGACAAATATGAACAGCTTCTGACATTTTGCATTTACGCACCTGTGATGAAGTGCAGATATCGACGTTCACAGGAGATCCGCCATGAGCAGAACCCCGGTTTTAGAGATGCGCCACATTGCCAAAACCTTCGGCAATTTTCACGCGCTCAAGGGTGTAGATTTGACGGTCTTCCCCGGTGAGATCCACGCGCTGATGGGGGAAAACGGCGCAGGGAAAAGCACGCTGATGAAGATCCTCGCGGGAGCCTATACCGCCACCGGCGGCGAGATCCTGATCGACGGCCAGCCGTTTCACATCAAAGGGCCGAAGGACGCGCTGGCCGCTGGCATTACCCTGATTTACCAGGAGATGCAGCTCGCCCCCAATCTGACCGTCGCGGAAAATATCTTCCTCGGCAGCGAGCTGTCGCGCGGCGGGCTGGTGCAGCGCAAGGAGATGGCCGCCCAGGCGCAGGCGGTGATTGACCGTCTCGGCGCGCAGTTCAGCGCCACCGACCTGGTGATGAAGCTGACCATCGCCGAGCAGCAGCAGGTGGAAATCGCCCGCGCGCTGCACCGCAACAGCCGCATCCTGGTGATGGACGAACCCACCGCCGCCCTCTCCTCCCGCGAAACCCACCGCCTGTTCGAACTGATTTTGCGCCTGCGCGATGAAGGCATGGCGATTATCTATATCAGCCACCGCATGGCGGAAGTGTATGAACTCTCTGACCGCGTGAGCGTTCTGCGCGACGGGCAGTACGTCGGCAGCCTGACGCGTGACAAGCTCAACGCCTCCGAGCTGGTGAAAATGATGGTGGGCCGTCCGCTCAGCGATCTGTTTAACAAAGAGCGCGATATTCCCCTCGGCAGCCCGCGTCTGAACGTGCACCACCTCACCGACGGTAAAAAAGTGCTGCCGTGCAGCCTGCAGGTGCGCTCCGGCGAAATCGTCGGGCTCGCGGGCCTGGTCGGGGCCGGGCGCTCCGAGCTGGCGCAGTTGATCTTCGGCGTGCGCAAGGCCACCGGCGGGATGATTGAGGTGGACGGCGAACCGGTGGTCATCCACTCCCCGCGCGCGGCCATTGAAAATGGCATCGGTTTTCTTACCGAGAACCGCAAGGAGCAAGGGCTGTTTCTGGAGCTGGCGGCGCAGGAGAACATCACCATGGCGACGCTGGAGCGCGACGCCACCTTCGGCATGTTAAACCGCAAAAAAGCCCAATCTATTTCCGATGATGCTATCGCCCTGCTCAACATCCGCGTACCCCATTCTCAGGTGCGCGCGGGCGGGCTCTCCGGCGGCAACCAGCAAAAGCTTCTGATCTCCCGCTGGGTGGCGATTGGTCCGCGCATTCTGATTCTCGACGAACCCACGCGCGGGGTGGACGTCGGCGCGAAAAGCGAGATCTACCGCATCATGAACCAGATGGCGCGCAAGGGGGTGGCGATTCTGATGATCTCCAGCGAGCTGCCGGAAGTGGTGGGGATGAGCGACCGGGTCTACGTGATGCGGGAAGGCAGCATAGCGGGTGAACTGCACGGGCGCGACATCTCTCAGGAAAACATTATGACGCTGGCAACCGGCGTGAACGACACACATCATCAGGCGGTGCAATCATGACAACTCCAACCCATCCGCAGCAGGTGGCGAAATCCGCCTCCGCCAAAAAAATGCTGATGAGCGATCTGATGCAAACGGTCGGCATTTTGCCGATTTTAATCCTGATTGTGGCGGTATTTGGCTTTATCGCGCCCAACTTCTTTACCGAAAGTAACTTGCTCAACATTACCCGTCAGGCGTCGATCAACATTGTGCTGGCGGCGGGGATGACCTTCATCATCTTAACCGGCGGGATTGACCTCTCCGTGGGCTCGATTCTGGGCACCACGGCGGTGGCGGCGATGGTGGTCTCGCTTATCCCTGAATTTGCGATGCTCTCCATTCCGGCGGCGCTGATGCTCGGCATGGTGCTGGGGCTGTTCAACGGCGCGCTGGTGGCCTTCGCCGGGCTGCCGCCGTTTATCGTCACGCTCGGCACCTATACGGCGCTGCGCGGCGCGGCCTACCTGCTGGCGGACGGTACCACGGTGATTAACTCCAACATCAGCTTCGAGTGGATCGGCAATAACTATCTCGGCCCCATTCCGTGGCTGGTGGTCATTGCCCTGGCGGTCATTGCGGTGTGCTGGTTTATCCTGCGCCGCACCACGCTCGGCGTTCATATCTACGCGGTCGGCGGCAACATGCAGGCGGCGCGCTTAACGGGCATCAAGGTCTGGCTGGTGCTGCTGTTTGTTTATGGCATGAGCGGCCTGCTCTCAGGTCTCGGCGGCGTCATGAGCGCCTCGCGCCTCTACAGCGCCAACGGCAACCTCGGCACGGGTTATGAGCTGGATGCGATTGCGGCGGTGATCCTCGGCGGCACCAGCTTCGTCGGCGGGATCGGCACGATCACCGGCACGCTGGTGGGGGCGCTGATCATCGCCACCCTCAACAACGGCATGACGCTGATGGGCGTCTCCTACTTCTGGCAGCTGGTGATCAAAGGGGCGGTGATCATCATAGCGGTGCTGATCGACAAATACCGTACACGACACCATCAAAGTGCATAACAACAATACCCTACAAGCGAGGAAGACAAGATGCGTTTGAAACCCTTAGTGACCGCGCTCTGTGCTGGCGCGCTGCTGGCCGCAACGCCGTTTGCGCAGGCAAAAGATCTGAAGTCCATCGGCGTGACGGTGGGCGACCTGGCTAACCCGTTCTTCGTGCAGATCACCAAAGGTGCCGAGCTGGAAGCACGCAAGCTGGCTGGCGATAACGTCAAGGTGACGCTGGTCTCCAGCGGTTACGATCTGGGCCAGCAGGTGTCGCAGATCGATAACTTCATCGCCGCGAAGGTGGACATGATCATCCTCAACGCCGCGGACTCCAAAGGGATCGGCCCGGCGGTGAAGCGCGCCAAAGAGGCGGGGATCGTGGTCGTGGCGGTGGACGTGGCGGCGGAAGGGGCCGATGCAACCATCACCTCCGATAACACCCAGGCGGGGGAGATGGCCTGTAAGTACATTACCGACCGCCTGAAAGGCAAAGGCAACGTGGTGATCATCAACGGACCACCGGTCTCTGCGGTGCAGAACCGTGTGGAAGGCTGCCAGACGGAATTCAAAAAACATCCGGATATCAAGGTGCTCTCGGATAACCAAAACGCCAAGGGCAGTCGTGAAGGCGGACTGGAAGTCATGACCTCCCTGCTGGCGGCCAATCCGAAGATCGACGGCGTATTTGCGATTAACGATCCGACGGCGATCGGTGCCGATCTGGCAGCGAAACAGGCCCAGCGCAACGAGTTCTTTATCGTCGGCGTGGACGGTTCCCCGGACGGTGAAGAGGCGCTGAAGCGCGAAAACTCCCTGTTTGTGGCGACGCCAGCGCAGGATCCGCAGGTGATGGCGGCGAAGGCGGTGGAGATCGGCTATGACATTCTGCAGGGCAAACCTGCGCCGAAAGAGCCTGTGCTGATCCCGGTGACGATGATCGATAAAAAGAACGTCGGCACGTATAAGGGGTGGACGGTTAAATAACACCCCTCACCCCGGCCCTCTCCCCAAAGGGGAGAGGGTTAGGATGAGGGGTACGTTTTGCACATAATGCCAGGAGTCCCCATGAAACGCTCCGACATCAATGAAATTCTCGGCCACACGCGACAGTTCTTTTCCATGCACGACGTACATCTCCCGCCGTTTGCCAGCTTTCCGCCGACCAAATGGCAGCAGCTTGATCAGGCCGCATGGCAGGAGGTGTTCGACCTCAAGCTCGGCTGGGACGTGACGGCGTTCGGCGGAAATAGCTTTGCCGCTGAGGGCCTGACGCTGTTTACCCTGCGCAACGGCTCGCCCAACGGCGTGCCTTATGAAAAGTGCTACGCCGAAAAAATCATGCACGTTCGCGACGGCCAGGTGACGCCGATGCATTTTCACTGGCGCAAGCGGGAAGACATCATTAACCGGGGCGGCGGGAATCTGATTATTGAGTTATGGAATGCAGGCGCGCATGAGGAGACCGAAAACACCGACGTGACCGTCACGGTAGACGGCTGTCGGCAAACCCACGCGCCCGGTAGCCAGCTGCGCCTCACGCCTGGGGAAAGCATCTGTCTGACACCCTGCCTGTATCACAGCTTCTGGGGGGAACGCGGGTTTGGCGACGTGCTGGTGGGCGAAGTGTCTTCTGTGAACGACGACGAGCACGACAACCACTTTTTACAGCCAATTGCCCGCTATAACAACATCGAAGAAGACGAACCGGCGGTGCTGGTGCTGTGCAACGAGTACAACCTGTTTCGGAGATAAGGAGTGAATGATGCCACTGATTTCTCTTGCCGACGGTCTTGAGCACGCCAGGAAACATCGCTACGCGCTGGGCGCGTTTAACGTGCTCGACTCCCACTTTCTGCGCGCGCTGTTTGCCGCCGCAAAGCAGGAACGCTCGCCGTTTATCATCAACATCGCCGAAGTGCACTTTAAGTATGTGTCCCTGGATTCGCTTGTCGAAGCGGTCAAGTTCGAAGCCGCCCGTCACGATATTCCCGTGGTGCTGAATCTCGACCACGGCCTGCATTTCGAGGCCGTCGTGCGCGCCCTGCGCCTGGGGTTTAGCTCGGTGATGTTCGACGGCTCGACGCTGAGCTATGAGGAGAACATTCGCCAGACCCGGGAAGTGGTGAAGATGTGCCACGCGGTGGGCGTCTCGGTGGAGGCGGAGCTGGGCGCGGTCGGCGGGGATGAAGGCGGCGCGCTCTACGGTCATGCGGACGAAGCGTGCTTTACCGACCCGCAGCTGGCGCGCGAATTTGTCGATAAGACCGGCATCGACGCGCTGGCGGTCGCCATCGGCAACGCGCACGGCAAATACAAAGGCGAGCCGAAGCTCGATTTCCCGCGCCTGGACGCCATTCCTCAGCAGACGGGGCTGCCGCTGGTGCTGCACGGCGGCTCCGGGATTAGCGATGCCGACTTCCGCCGCGCCATCGAGCTGGGCATTCATAAAATCAACTTCTACACCGGCATGTCGCAGGCCGCGCTCGCCGCCGTTGAGCAGCGTATGGCGAACCGCCAGCCGCTGTACGATGAGTTTGCCGAACTGCTGCTGGGGATAGAAGAGGCGATAACCGATACGGTCGCCGAGCAGATGCGCGTCTTCGGCAGCGCGGGGCAGGCATAATGGAACGCAAAGGCATCATCGCCGCAGGCAACATGCTGGTGGATCACGTCCACCAGATCGTGCAGTGGCCGGAGCGCGGCTGGCTGGCGGAAATCACCCACAGCGAACGCTCAACCGGCGGCGCGCCGCTCAACGTTCTGTTGACGCTGGCGAAAATGCATGCAGGCCTGCCGCTGCAGGCGGTGGGGCTGATCGGGGAAGACGGCGACGGGGATTACATTCTGGCGATGCTCGACCAGTATCACGTCAACCGCCAGCGGGTGCAGCGCACCACCTTCGCCCCGACCTCCATGTCGCAGGTGATGACCGATCCCAGCGGACAGCGCACCTTTTTCCACTCGCCGGGCGCTAACCGCCTGCTGGATCTTCCCGCCTTCGATCGTCTCGACGGATCGATGAAGATCTTCCATCTCGGCTACCTGCTGCTGCTCGACAGCCTGGACATGCCGGATGACGAGTTTGGCACCCGCAGCGCGCGGCTGCTGGCGCAGATGCGTGAGTACGGGTATGAAACCTCGCTCGATCTGGTGTCCCGCAAGGGTGCCCCGCGCTATCAGCCGCTGGTCTTCCCTGCCCTTCGCCATCTTGATTATCTGGTCATTAACGAGCTGGAAGCCGGGGAGTTTAGCGGGCTGGAGATGCGCGACGGCAACGATGCGCTGAACATCGCCCATATCGCCGAGGCCGCGACGCAGCTGCTGGCGGCAGGCGTTCGCCAGCGGGTGGTGATCCACTGCCCGGAAGGGGCATGGGGTGAAGCCCCGGGAGAAGCAGGCAAATGGGTTCCGTCGTGGAGGCTGGAGCAGAACGAGATAATCGGCAGCGTCGGCGCGGGCGACGCGTTTTGCGCGGGCTTTTTATACGGCTGCCATGAATCGTTCACGCTAACGGAGAGCATTTATCTGGCGCACGCCTGCGCGCGGGCCAGCCTGCTGGCGGCCAATGCGATTGACGGCGCGAAAACGCTGGACGAGCTGAAGCTGTTTATTAAAGAGAGTACCTAGGCTGCTTTCTCGCTATGAGACACATCGGCGGCAAAAACGTAGCCCAGCCCACGTATGGTTTTGATAAGCGCAGGCTGATGCGGGTTAGCTTCAATTTTCCGGCGCAGGCGCATGATCAACACGTCAATCGTGCGGTCGAACACCTCGGTACTTTCGCTGTGGGTGAGTTCAAGCAGTTGCTCGCGGCTGAGTACCCGGCGGGCATTTTGCGTGAGCGCCAACAGCAGGCCATATTCACCCTGAGTCAGCGGCACGACGTTACGCTGCGGATCAATCAGTTCACAGCGGGTGGTGTCCAGCGTCCAGTCGTTAAAGGTTATCCCCGCCGCGCGCGGTATCGGCGCTTCGGCTGCCAGCGCCCCGGTACGCCGCAACACGGCTTTAACCCGGGCCACCACCACGCGTGGATTAAACGGCTTGCCAATATAATCGTCAGCCCCCATCTCCAGCCCCACCACCACGTCTGATTCACTGCCCAGCCCGGTTAACATCACCACCGGCAGTGCCGGACGCAGCTTTTGCAGCTGCAGCAAAACCTGCAGGCCGTTAATGTCCGGCAGCATCATGTCCAGCAGAACAAGCGCGATAGCCGGCTCCTGCTGGACCTGCCGCAGCGCGTCCTGGCCGTTGTGGCAGACAAGCACGCTAAAGACGTGCTCGCTCAGCACATCCTGCAGCAGTTCACACACTGCTATATCGTCATCAACCACCAGAATCGCCGGTTTCATCATATGCTTCCGTCAGGGGATTATGTTAAGTCTGAACCATTCTGCCGTCGGCTCCAGTCAAATGGGTTTTTCCATGACGGAAATTCAACCCATGTCACATCCGCCGCTCATTCGACACGTCAATTTTGACGATAGTCTGCTTTTCGTCAGGGATTTCTCCGGGAATGTACCGTAGAGCCGGGGAGTAACCACACTAAAAACATGGCATAGAAGCTGCATTAGTCGGTGCGAAAGATTTGAATAACTGGAGCAGACTGATGAAAAAAGTCGTCACGGTTTGCCCTTATTGTGCCTCAGGTTGCAAGATCCACCTGGTGGTCGATAACGGCAAAATCGTCCGGGCGGAAGCCGCGCAGGGGAAAACCAACCAGGGCACGCTGTGCCTGAAGGGGTATTACGGCTGGGATTTTATTAACGATACCCAAATCCTCACCCCGCGCCTGAAAACCCCTATGATCCGCCGCGAGCGCGGCGGCAAGCTGGAAACCGTCTCCTGGAACGAGGCGCTGGATTACGTCGCCACGCGCCTGAGCGCCATCAAGGCCAAGTATGGCCCGGATGCGATTCAGACCACCGGCTCTTCACGCGGGACCGGGAATGAAACCAACTATGTGATGCAAAAATTCGCGCGCGCCGTTATTGGAACCAATAACGTCGACTGCTGCGCTCGCGTTTGACACGGCCCATCGGTTGCAGGTCTGCACCAGTCGGTCGGTAACGGCGCAATGAGTAATGCCATCAACGAGATAGATAACACCGATCTGGTGTTCATCTTTGGCTATAACCCGGCGGATTCTCACCCTATCGTCGCGAATCACGTTATTCGCGCTAAACAGAACGGGGCGAAAATCATCGTCTGCGATCCGCGTAAAATTGAAACCGCGCGCATTGCGGATATGCACATCGCACTGAAAAACGGCTCGAACATCGCGCTGTTGAATGCGATGGGGCACGTCATTATTGAGGAGAACCTGTACGACCAGGCGTTTGTCGCGAGCCGTACGGAAGGCTTTGAAGAGTATCGGAAAATCGTCGAAGGCTATACGCCGGAGTCGGTGGAAGCGATCACCGGCGTGAGCGCGCAGGAGATCCGTCAGGCGGCGCGGATGTATGCCGGGGCGAAAACCGCCGCCATCCTGTGGGGCATGGGCGTGACCCAGTTCTACCAGGGCGTGGAAACCGTGCGTTCCCTGACGAGCCTCGCGATGCTTACGGGTAATCTGGGCAAGGCGCACGTCGGCGTTAACCCGGTTCGCGGCCAGAATAACGTCCAGGGCGCCTGCGATATGGGCGCGCTGCCGGACACGTATCCAGGCTATCAGTACGTCAAGTTCCCGGAAAACCGCGAGAAGTTTGCGAAGGCCTGGGGCGTGGAGAGCCTGCCGGCACACACCGGCTATCGCATCAGCGAGCTGCCGCACCGCGCGGCGCACGGTGAAGTGCGTGCGGCCTACATCATGGGTGAAGATCCGCTCCAGACCGATGCCGAGCTGTCTGCGGTGCGCAAAGGCTTTGAGGATCTGGAGCTGGTGATTGTCCAGGATATCTTCATGACCAAAACCGCGGCGGCGGCGGATGTGATCCTGCCGTCGACCTCCTGGGGCGAGCATGAAGGTGTCTATACGGCGGCAGATCGCGGCTTCCAGCGCTTCTTCAAGGCTGTCGAGCCTAAGTGGGACCTCAAAACCGACTGGCAGATCATCAGCGAAATTGCCACCCGTATGGGCTATCCGATGCATTACAACAACACCCAGGAGATCTGGGACGAGTTGCGCCACCTGTGTCCGGACTTTTATGGGGCAACCTATGAAAAAATGGGTGAACTGGGCTACATCCAGTGGCCGTGCCGCGATGAGTCTGAGTCCGATCAGGGCACGTCGTACCTCTTTGAAGAGAAGTTCGACACGCCGAACGGGCTGGCGCATTTCTTCACCTGCGACTGGGTCGCGCCAATCGATAAGCTCACCGACGAGTATCCGATGGTGCTCTCTACCGTGCGCGAAGTGGGCCACTACTCCTGCCGTTCGATGACCGGCAACTGTGCAGCCCTCGCCGCGCTGGCTGATGAACCGGGTTATGCGCAAATCAACACCGCCGACGCAAAGCGCCTTGGTATTGAGGATGAAGCGCTGGTGTGGGTCAATTCGCGCAAAGGTCGCATCATTACCCGCGCGCAGGTCAGCGACCGTCCAAACAAAGGGGCGGTCTATATGACCTACCAGTGGTGGATTGGCGCCTGTAACGAGCTGGTGACGGAGAACCTCAGCCCGATAACCAAAACGCCGGAGTATAAATACTGCGCCGTCAACGTGGAGCCGATTGCGGATCAGCACGCGGCGGAACAGTATGTGATCGACGAATATAACAAGCTGAAAGCCCGGCTGCGTGAAAGCGCAATGGGTTGAAGCCGTTAATTAATCGTTGAATAAAGGGAGTGAGTTATTCACTCCCTTTTTATTTCCGCTTAATACATTAAAAATATCAATTATTATTCTGGTAAGCGGCTCGCAGAAATAATGTAATTTTACCAAAATGGAATTACATCTTTGCATTTTAATTCAGAGGGATAAGATGTGCGGCGGGTGCTTAAGACTTTCTGTCTTGAGCATTGTTGAGGGACAGAAAGTGGAAAGCCCCGGGAATTTTCATTCACCCGAGGCTACCCCTCAACAACCAACAGGTTGAGAGTAGCCTCTTATTCTTTTTTTGACAAGGAGTAAAAGGCATGACGCCATTAAAAACTGCGTTAGGTATCGTCTTTATTATCTGCCTGACGATAGTGATTTTTACCTTTATTACTCGCGGTAAGCTCTGCGAGTTTTCAATAAAGAGTGAACATCAGGAGGTGGCGGCGAAATTAGCCTGCGTGGCAGGCTAACCTCTCCGGGCGGAACCACGGTTCCGCCCGGCTTGTAGGATGCTGAGGTCTTAATGCACCCATTTTTTTCTTTTGCTACCGCGATTATACTGCGCGGCGTGTACCCAGATGATAAGAATCCATGAAAGCCATTTTTCTGTTGTTGTTATTTTTTACGTCGTTCGCCCGCGCGGATGAGATAGGCAGCCAGTATCAGAAGCAGGCGGAAGCCGGCGATGCCCGTGCTCAGTATTATCTTGCCGATACGTACTTCAGCTCCGGTGACAGCAAGCAGGCAGCGCTGTGGGCCGAGAAAGCCGCGAAAGGCGGCGATGTCGACGCCATGGGGTTACTCTCGCAGATCCTCTTTACGCAGGGGGATTACGCTCAGGCTAAAGCGCTGGCGCAGCAGGCCACCATCGCAGGCAGCAATCGCGGCACGATTATGCTGGCGCGCATTCTGGTGAATACGCAGGCGGGTAAAACCGACTATCCTCAGGCCATCAAGCTCCTGCAAACGGCGACCGAAGATATCGACAGCGACTCGGCGGTCGATGCGCAGCTGCTGCTGGGACTGATTTATGCCAACGGCGTAGAGGTGCCGCAGGATGACGTACAGGCAGCGTCATGGTTTAAGCGCAGTTCGTCTCTGTCACGTACAGGCTACGCGGAATACTGGGCTGGGATGCTGTTCCAGCAGGGTGAGAAAGGCTTTATCACGCCCAATAAACAGAAAGCGCTGTACTGGTTGAACCTGAGCTGTACGGAAGGGTTTGATACGGGGTGTGAAGAGTTTGATGCGTTGAGCGGGGAGTAAAATCCCCTCACCCTAACCCTCTCCCCAAAGGGGAGAGGGAAGAATACGTTACATCACTGGTCAGCCGTCTTATCAAAACGACCCAGCACCTCGCGTTCATACGCCAGCGCTTTTTTACGATCGAATTTGTGTTCCCACTTGGCGATAACCAGCACCGCCAGGGCATTCCCCACCACGTTCAGCGCGGTACGCGCCATGTCGAGGATACGGTCGACACCGGCGATAAACGCCAGACCTTCCAGCGGAATACCGACGCTGCCCAGCGTCGCCAGCAGCACCACGAAGGAGACGCCCGGCACACCTGCGATACCTTTGGATGTCACCATCAGCGTCAGCACCAGCACGATCTCCTGCCACAGCGACAGGTCAATGCCATACAGCTGCGCGATAAAGATAGCGGCGATACTCTGGTACAGCGTTGAGCCGTCGAGGTTAAAGGAGTAGCCGGTCGGGACCACGAAGCTGGTAATAGAGGCAGGTGCGCCGTAGGCTTCCATCTTCTCAATAATGCGCGGCAGCACGCTCTCGGAGCTTGCCGTCGAGTACGCCAGAATCAGCTCATCCTTAAGGATACGAATCAGGATCCAGATGCTCAGCCCGCACAGGCGCGCCACAATGCCCAGCACCACCAGCGCGAAGAACAGGATCGCGAAATGCACCAGGAGCACCAGCTTCGCCAGCGGCCACAGGGAGGCAAAACCGAAGTTCGCCACGGTGACGGCGATAAGCGCAAACACCCCTACCGGCGCGTAGCGCATCACCATGTGGGTCACTTTAAACATGGTTTCGGAGACAGAGCGGAACACGGTGACCAGCGGCTCGCGGTGCGTCGCTGGCAGCGAGGAGAGCCCCAGGCCAAACAGCACCGAGAAGAAGATGATCGGCAGCATCTCGCCTTTCGCCATGGAAGCAATAATGTTGGTCGGCACCAGCGACAGGATTGTGCCCATCAGGCCGTGCGCATGGCTCTGCACGTCAGCGGTGGTACTTTGGTATTTCGAAATATCCACCGTTGCCAGCTGCGACATATCAATCCCGGAGCCTGGCTGGAACACGTTTGCCAGCGTAATGCCGAGGATAATCGCAACCGTAGTGATCACTTCGAAATAGATAATGGTTTTCGCACCGATGCGGCCCAACTGCTTTGCATCGCCGACGCCCGCAATACCGACCACCAGCGTCGAGATCACAATCGGCACCACAATCATCTTGATCAGATGAATAAAGATGTCCCCTGCCGGTGAAAGCAGGTTCGCAATCAGCCACTCGCGGCTGTCGCTATGATAATGGAGATAACTGCCCAACAAGATGCCCAGCACAAGGGCCAGCAGGATCTGCCAGGCCAGGCTGACTTTCAAATTTTTCATAAAAACTGACTTCCTCAATGAAATCTCCGCACCATCAAAACTGCATGAATATGGAGACATACTGAAAGGGTATGAATTGTGTTGCGTTGGTTTATGGGATTTTTTAACGCGGCGTATGAGTATCATCTGCGCGACCTGTTGCGCAAGCCTTAAAGAACGACGCATTTCACTACCAAAAGCAGTTATGACGCGAGTTTGTCATAATTCTGATAAATAACCTTTTGTTATAAAAACGCTTTTTTATAAAGAAATGTGAATAATCGGCATCGTGAATTATTTCTCTTCAAAGTTTCATTCGCTCAATTTTCATACTCTTCAGACAATGCGTGATCTGTCGCCCAAATACTAAACAAAGCTTGTAAAGCCCCTACTATTAACGTTTTTGCGACATATTATTAACATCTTACAAGGAGAAAAAAAGCCATGAGCCAAATACACAAACACGACATTCCCGCAAACATTGCGGACCGTTGCCTGATCACCCCGGAGCAATACCACGAGAAATATCAGCAATCAGTTACCAACCCGGACGCCTTCTGGGGCGAGCAGGGCCACATCCTTGACTGGATCAAACCTTATCAGAAGGTGAAGAACACCTCTTTCGCGCCAGGCAACGTCTCCATTAAATGGTATGAAGACGGCACGCTGAACCTGGCGGCGAACTGCCTGGACCGTCATCTTGCCGAACGCGGCAACGAAACGGCCATTATCTGGGAAGGCGACGATGCCTCTCAGAGCAAACACATCTCTTATAAAGAGCTGCACCGCGACGTGTGCCGCTTCGCCAACGTGCTGCTGGACCAGGGGATTAAAAAAGGCGACGTGGTGGCGATCTACATGCCGATGGTTCCGGAAGCGGCGGTGGCTATGCTCGCCTGTGCGCGTATCGGCGCTATCCACTCCGTTATCTTCGGCGGCTTCTCCCCTGAAGCGGTTGCCGGGCGCATCGTTGACTCGAACTCGAAGCTGGTGATCACCGCCGACGAGGGCGTACGCGCCGGTCGCGGTATTCCGCTGAAGAAAAACGTCGATGAAGCGCTGAAAAACCCGAACGTAAAATCCATCAATAATGTCATTGTCCTCAAGCGTACCGGCGGCAAGATCGACTGGAACGAGGGGCGTGACCTGTGGTGGAGCGACCTGATTGAAAACGCGAGCGACCAGCATCAGCCGGAAGAGATGAACGCGGAAGATCCGCTCTTCATTCTTTACACCTCCGGCTCCACCGGTAAACCGAAAGGCGTGCTGCACACCACCGGCGGTTATCTGGTTTACGCGGCTACGACCTTTAAATACGTCTTCGATTACCATCCGGGCGACATTTACTGGTGTACCGCCGACGTGGGCTGGGTCACCGGCCACAGCTACCTGCTTTACGGCCCGCTGGCCTGCGGCGCAACGACGCTGATGTTTGAGGGCGTACCGAACTGGCCGACTCCGGCGCGTATGTGTCAGGTGGTCGACAAGCACCAGGTCAACATTCTCTACACCGCGCCAACGGCGATCCGCGCGTTAATGGCAGAAGGTGATAAGGCCATCGAGGGCACCGACCGATCCTCATTGCGCATCCTCGGTTCCGTGGGCGAGCCCATTAACCCGGAAGCCTGGGAGTGGTACTGGAAGAAAATCGGCAACGAGAAATGCCCGGTGATGGACACCTGGTGGCAGACCGAAACCGGCGGCTTCATGATCACCCCGATGCCGGGCGCGACGCAGCTGAAGGCCGGTTCCGCAACCCGCCCGTTCTTCGGCGTGCAGCCTGCGCTGGTGGATAACGAAGGCAACCCGCAGGAAGGGGCCACCGAGGGTAACCTGGTGATCACAGACTCCTGGCCGGGCCAGGCGCGTACCCTCTTCGGCGATCATGAGCGCTTCGAGCAGACCTACTTCTCGACCTTTAAAAACATGTACTTCAGCGGCGACGGCGCGCGCCGGGATGAAGACGGCTATTACTGGATCACCGGACGCGTGGACGACGTGCTGAACGTCTCCGGCCACCGTCTGGGCACGGCGGAGATTGAGTCCGCGCTGGTATCGCATCCGAAGATTGCCGAAGCGGCGGTCGTGGGCATTCCTCACAACATCAAGGGCCAGGCAATCTACGCCTACGTCACCCTGAACCACGGCGAAGAGCCGTCGCCAGAGCTGTATACCGAGGTGCGCAACTGGGTCCGCAAAGAGATCGGCCCGCTGGCGACGCCGGACGTGCTGCACTGGACCGACTCGCTGCCGAAAACCCGTTCCGGCAAGATTATGCGCCGTATTCTGCGCAAAATCGCGGCAGGTGACACCAGCAACCTCGGTGATACCTCGACGCTTGCGGATCCTGGCGTGGTGGACAAACTGCTCGAAGAGAAGCAGGCCATCGCAATGCCTTCGTAATCTTTTCTCCCTCTCCCCTCACCCTAACCCTCTCCCCATAGGGGAGAGGGGACTAAAAACAAACCTACCTTACCTTTGGAGACTCTGTGATGAATCATGATATTTGTCAGCAGATAGAGAATAGTGCGCACTACAGGGAGCTCGTCGAAAAACGGCAACGGTTTGCCTTCATCCTTTCCATCATCATGCTGATTATTTACGTCGGCTTTATTCTGCTGATCGCCTTTGCTCCGCACTGGCTGGGCACCCCGCTGCATGAGGGTACCAGCGTCACGCGCGGCATTCCGATTGGCATTGGTGTCATTGTAATTTCATTTGTGCTGACCGGCGTTTATGTCTGGCGCGCCAACGGTGAATTCGATCGTCTTAATAAAGAAGTCCTGCGCGAGGTAAAAGCATCATGAAGCGAGTCCTGACGGCGCTAGCCGCCACACTTCCCTTTGCTGCACACGCGGCGGATGCCATTACTGGCGAGGTCCAGCGCCAGCCAACCAACTGGCAGGCGATTATCATGTTCCTGATTTTCGTGGTGCTGACGCTGTACATTACGTACTGGGCATCGAAACGCGTGCGCTCCCGTAATGATTACTACACCGCGGGCGGCAACATAACCGGCTTCCAGAACGGGCTGGCGATCGCGGGGGACTTTATGTCCGCCGCCTCGTTCCTCGGGATCTCCGCGCTGGTCTACACCTCCGGCTATGACGGCCTGATTTACTCCCTCGGCTTCCTCGTCGGCTGGCCGATCATTCTGTTCCTGATTGCCGAGCGCCTGCGCAACCTGGGACGCTACACCTTTGCGGACGTCGCCTCCTATCGCCTGAAGCAGGGGCCAATTCGTACCCTCTCCGCCTGCGGCTCGCTGGTGGTGGTGGCGCTGTACCTGATTGCCCAGATGGTGGGCGCAGGCAAGCTTATCGAACTGCTGTTCGGCCTGAACTACCACGTCGCGGTGGTACTGGTGGGCGTGCTGATGGTGATGTACGTGCTGTTCGGCGGCATGCTGGCGACCACCTGGGTGCAGATCATCAAAGCCGTCCTGCTGCTGTTCGGCGCCAGCTTTATGGCCTTTATGGTGATGAAGCACGTCGGGTTCAGCTTCAATAACCTGTTCACCGAAGCGATGGCGGTCCACCCGAAAGGGGAAGCGATCATGAGCCCGGGCGGGCTGGTGAAAGATCCGATATCCGCGCTCTCACTCGGTCTCGGCCTGATGTTCGGCACTGCGGGTCTGCCGCATATCCTGATGCGCTTCTTTACCGTGAGCGATGCGCGTGAAGCGCGCAAGAGCGTCTTCTACGCCACCGGTTTCATGGGTTACTTCTACATCCTGACCTTTATCATCGGCTTCGGCGCGATCATGCTGGTGGGGGCGAACCCGGCGTTTAAAGACGCGGCGGGCGCGCTGATTGGCGGTAACAACATGGCGGCGGTACACCTGGCCGACGCGGTGGGCGGCAATCTGTTCCTCGGCTTTATCTCTGCCGTGGCCTTCGCCACCATCCTCGCGGTGGTTGCAGGGCTGACGCTGGCCGGTGCGTCTGCGGTATCGCATGACCTCTACGCCAACGTCTTCCGTAAAGGCGCAAGCGAGCGCGATGAGCTGAAGGTCTCCAAAATTACCGTGCTGGTGCTGGGCGTAGTGGCGATCCTGCTGGGGATTTTGTTCGAGAAGCAGAACATCGCCTTTATGGTGGGGCTGGCCTTCTCGATTGCGGCAAGCTGTAACTTCCCGATCATCCTGCTCTCCATGTACTGGTCAAAACTGACCACCCGTGGGGCGATGATTGGCGGCTGGCTGGGCCTGCTGACGGCGGTGATTTTGATGATCCTCGGCCCAACCATCTGGGTGCAGATCCTCGGTCACGAAAGCGCTATCTTCCCGTATGAATACCCGGCGCTGTTCTCCATTGCCGTGGCGTTTATCGGGATCTGGGTCTTCTCGGCCACCGACAACTCGCCGGAGGGTAACCTGGAGCGTGAGAAATTCCGCGCCCAGTTCATCCGTTCACAAACCGGCCTGGGCGTTGAACAGGGTCGCGCGCATTAAGCCTTTCTCCCCGGTCGCTCTGGCCGGGGAGCTTAAAACATCACCCACGCCACCAGCGGCGCAATCAGCACCATCGTTACGCCCGAGAGCATCATCACCAGGCTTGCAACGACCCCTTCCTGCTGACCCAGCTCATACGAACGTGCCGTGCCTGCCCCGTGCGACGCCGCGCCAAACCCTGCTCCTTTCGCCATCCCTTCGCGGATAGAGAGCCGCAGGAACAGTACATCCCCCACCGCCATGCCAAAAACGCCCGTTACCACCACAAACAGCGCCACCAGATCCGGCTGCCCGCCGAGCGGTTTCGCGGCTGCCAGCGCAAACGGCGTGGTCACCGAGCGCACGGCCAGGCTGCGCTGGATTTCATCAGACAACGTAAACAGCCGCGCCAGCCAGACCGAGCTGCACACCGCCACCACCGTCGCGGTAATCACGCCCGCGCTGAGTGACATCCAGTGGCGTTTGATAATGGCGAGGTTGTCATAAACGGGTACGGCAAAAGCAATGGTTGCCGGGCCGAGCAGCCACAGCAGCCAGTGGGACTCACCGATATAGTTCTGCCAGGAGATATGGCCAAAGACCAGCATCAGCACCAGCAGGATGGGCGTGAAGACCAGCGGCATCAGCGGCAGCGCGCGGAAACGGCGGTACAGGCGCTTGTTGGCAAAGTAGATGACGACTGTCGCAATCAGGCACAGCACGCTTATCTGAAAGTTAGTCATGCTTCTGCCTGCTGATTTCAAAGCGATACACTTTATCCACCACCCAGGCGGTGGTGCCCAGCACCATCAGCGTGCTTAACGCAATGACCGCAAAGATGCGCCAGCCGTCGACCATCAGCAGTTGCGCATAGTTCACCACCGCCACCACGGCCGGCACAAAGAACAGCAGCATCTCCGCCAGCAGCCAGCGCGCCCCGGCGCGGACCCAGCGGAGGGGGATCACGCGACACAGGATGAGCGTCAGCATCAATACCATGCCGACAAGGTTGGCAGGCAGCGGAAGATGCAGCCAGCCGACCAGATATTCCGCGAAAACAAACAGTCCCGCATAGAGCAGTACCTGAACCGGTACCTGAAGTCGTTGCACAACGGCAGGCGTAACACGGCTTAACGCCACGGCCATGGAGGGTTTCCTCAAAAATGAGACGAGGCGCCAGTATAGAGACCGCACGGTGTGGACTGAAATGAATTAAAATCATCGAAGGTATAGTTTCGAGGAATAATCATGGACATAAGAACGCTGCGCTATTTTGTCGAGGTGGTTCGCCAGCAAAGTTTCACCCGCGCAGCGGAGAAGTTGTTCGTTACCCAGCCGACCATCAGCAAGATGCTGAAAAACCTCGAAGATGAGCTGAACTGTACCCTGCTGATCCGCGACGGACGCAAGCTGCTGCTGACCGATACCGGGCGCGTGGTGTTCGAACGCGGGCTGGCCATCCTGGCGGAGTTCCGCCAGCTGGAGGCCGAGCTTGGCGACATCAACCACCTGACAAGAGGGCTGCTGCGGCTCGGCATTCCGCCGATGGTTGGCATGATGATGGCCGGGCCGATAAGCCTGTTTCGTCAGCGTTACCCCGGCGTTGAGCTTAAAATTTCTGAATTTGGCGGTCTGACCGTGCAGCAGGCGGTGATGAACGGCGAACTGGACGTGGCGATGACCGCGCTCCCTGTTGAGGAGGAGAGCGGCCTGGCGACGCTGCCGCTCTTTAGCCACCCGCTGTGCGTACTGGTGCCCCGCTCCGGCGACTGGCTAAAGATAGACTCGGTGAAACCCGATCTGCTCGGCGAACACCCGCTGCTGATCTACAACGAAGACTTCGCCTTGAGCCGCCAGCTGATGGCGCTGTTTAATCAGCACAACGTAAAACCGCGCATTGCGGTGCGCAGCGGCCAGTGGGATTTTCTGGCAGCGATGGTACAGGCAGGCGTGGGGATAGCCATTCTGCCGCAGCCGATTTGCGAGCGGCTGGATAAAAACACGCTGCGCTGGATCCCGCTGGAGAGCGATCTGCACTGGCAGCTGGGGATGATCTGGCGTGAAGGGGTGTATCTGTCGCACAGCGCACAGGCGTGGCTGCAATGTTGTGAGGGGTTTTGGGTGCGGTCTGAATAGTACCGGGTGGCGGCTTCGCCTTACCCGGCCTACGGTTCAAACGTAGGCCCGGTAAGCGCAGCGCCACCGGGCAAAAGCGCGCTACTGATTCTCTATCAGCAGCGCTTCCAGCAAGTCCAGATCGTGCAGCAGCTTTTGCAGCGTCTCGTTGCTGATCTGCCGCGTGGCGCGCAGATGGTAAAGCTCGGCGCGCTCTGAGCGCAGTGCCGCCAGGCGGAAGCGGCGCTCCAGGTTCTCTTCCTGCAGCGAGCTTTCTACGTCGTTACGCCCGTCGGCGCGGCGGCGCAAGTTACCAATCACGCGGGAACTGACTTCCGTCAGCAGCTGATTGTCGATGTTCTCTTCCGTATCTGCGGCGAGACGCTCCTCCATTTTCTGGATCGCGACAATGGCCACTTCCGCCGTGGCCGCCCGGGCAATCCGCTCCTCTTTATGCTGTTGGGTCGAATCTCCGGCATCAATATGCTGGAGTAAAATCGGCAGCATAATCACGCCGACAAACAGCGAGAAGAGAATCACGCCCGCCGCCAGGAATACCAGCTCGTAGCGCGCCGGGAAGACGTCCCCCGTCGGCAGCAGCAGCGGTATAGAGAGCACACCGGCGAGGGTAATCGCCCCGCGCACGCCCGCGAAGGAGGCAATCAGCAGCTCGCGCGTGGTCCAGGAGCCGAACTCCATCGGCTTTTTGGTCAGGAAGCGCACGCTGAATTTCTTCATCGTCCACAGCCAGCCGAAACGCACCAGCATCAGCGCCATGTAGATCAGCACGATATCGGTAAACAGCATCCAGACTTCAACGTTTGGATCCGCCTCCGCTGCAATCAGTGAGGATTCCATAATACCCGGCAGCTGCAGGCCCAACAGCAGGAACACCATGCCGTTAAACACGAACTCGAGCATCGCCCAGGTGCTGTTCGCACGCAGGCGCATCGCCAGCGGCGCGCGGCGCATTACGCCGGAGCGGGTGATGGTCATCCCCGCCGCCACCGCTGCCAGAATGCCCGACACGCCGATGTGTTCTGCAATCAGGTAAGAGGCAAACGGCAGCAGGAACAGCAGGACGATCTGCGTTGCCGGTTCGTCGCCCCCCCAGCGGCTGAGGAAGCGCAGCGAGCGTCCGTACAGCCAGCTCACCACGAAGCCCGCGAGGATGCCGCCAATCGCCACTTTGAAGAATTCCAGCGTCGCGCCGCCAACGGTAAAGACCATGGTTCCCATGGCAACCGCCACGGCAAACTTCAGGGCCACCAGGCCGGAGGCGTCATTCATCAGCGCCTCGCCCTGCAAAATACCCATAATTTTCTTTGGAATGCGCCCTTCGCCCACAATGCCGGACAGTGCCACGGCGTCGGTCGGTGACAGCACGGCGGCCAGCGCAAAGGCAGGGATGAGCGGGATCCCCGGTACGGCCCAGTAGATCAGGAAACCAATCCCAACCACGGTAACGACCACCAGCGCCAGCGCCAGGCCGAAGATCTCTCGTCCGTGCTCAAGAAACTCGCGCGTGGGGGTTTTCCAGCCATCGGCAAACAGCAGCGGCGGGATAAACAGCACGAGGAACAGTTCCGGATCAAACTCCACGTGCAGACCGAACGTCGGCCACGCCAGCAGCGCACCGATAGCTATTTGCATTAAAGGCAGGGGGACCTGGAAGGGCAGTACGCGTGTAACCACCCCGGATAACGAGACCACAAGGGTCATGATGAGTATTGTGAAGAAAATTTCCATGCGTTCCCTGTTTGCTGTGTTGCTTAAAAGCCAAACCTAAGGCGTCGTGCCTCTTATTCTATCTTCTCCAGAGTAACGCAAAAGGCAACGGGATGAGTCCTGAAAATAAAAACGGGCGGCCTGAGCCACCCGTTTTCGCATCAATGGATAACTTAGATTGCCCAGCCGCCCGCGTAGAACGCCACCAGCGCAACGGCGATGACCACGGTGCCGATGTTCAGCTTGCGCCACTCACCGGAAACCAGACGCCCAATCACCAGCGAGGCGAAACCGATCATGATGCCGGTCACGATGTTACAGGTCAGCACGATAAAGACCGCAGTAATCAGGCCGGACATCGCATCCACGAAGTCCGCAAAATCGATTTTCGCCACGTTGCTCAGCATCAGCAGGCCGACGTACATCAGCGCTGGCGCGGTCGCGTAGGCCGGGACCAGATAAGAGAGCGGGGAGAGGAACAGGATCAGCAGGAACAGCACGCCGACGGTGATCGCCGTCAGGCCGGTTTTACCGCCCGCCGCCGTACCCGCTGCAGATTCGATATACACCGCCGCAGGCGCCGCACCCACCAGACCAGAGAAGACGCTGCTCAGGGAGTCGGTGGTCAGCGCTTTGCCGCCGTCAATAATCTGGCCGTCTTTATCCAGCAGGTTCGCCTGACCGGCCACCGCGCGGATAGTACCGGTGGCGTCAAACACCGCGGTCATTACCAGCGCCAGCACGCTTGGCAGGATCACCGGGTTCAGCGCGCCGACGATGTCCAGGCTGCCAATCAGAGAGTTACCTTTGTCATCGCTCAGCGATGGCATGGCGAAGATACCGGAGAAGTGAACGGTCGGATCGAAGATCAGGCCGACGATGGACACGCCGATAATGGTCAGCAAAATGCCACCCGGCACCTTCAGTTTTTCCAGACCAATAATCACCGCCAGACCCACCAGCGACATGATCACCGGGAAGCTCGCGAAATGACCCAGCGCAACCGGCAGGCCGTCCAGCGGGTTCTTGATGACCAGACCCACGCCGTTAGCAGCGATCAGCAGCAGAAACAGGCCGATGCCGATACCGGTGCCATGCGCCACGCCCTGCGGCAGGTTGCGCAAAATCCAGCTACGGATGCCGGTGGCAGAAATCACGGTAAACAGTACGCCCATCAGGAACACTGCGCCGAGTGCCACCGGTACGCTGATCTGCTGGCCCAGCACCAGGCTGAATGCGGTAAACGCGGTCAGAGAGATGGCGCAACCGATCGCCAGCGGCAGGTTCGCCCACAGGCCCATGACAATCGAACCGACACCCGCGACCAGGCAGGTGGCCACAAAGACCGCCGCAGGCGGGAAGCCCGCTTTGCCCAGCATGCCCGGCACCACGATGACGGAGTAAACCATCGCCAGAAACGTGGTCAGACCGGCAACAACTTCCTGGCGCACGGTGCTGCCGCGAGCCGAAATTTTAAACATGGCGTCTAATGAACCGCCGGTACGCGCAGATGGCGTAGACATAGAAAACATCCCCTGAGAGTTTTTTAGGAAGTCCGTAAGCGTGGTGGAGACGCCGCTGCCAGCTAAACGTCAAATCCGTGTGTTGCGTTTGCGACGAAAGGGCGTCACAAAAAAAGCAAACGTTTAGCTCCGCGCTTACAAACGGGTGGTCAAATTAAGGCAAACGATTATCTAGCCTAATACCTGCCCTTTTCAACTGAACTTTCTCGTTTTTCGCTAAAATTCACTTATGACGCTGAAGAAATAAACAGAGGATGCGCAAACGTTATCGTTTATGCGCAATTTGTTTACATTTCAGTCCTCGCCAGGGATCGTTAACGGTCCGCCTTGTTGCAGTGTTCTTTGCCAGCCAGGGCTGTTATCCACTTGGTTCTTCCAGGCCTGAATATGCGGAAGATTATCAATGCCGCCGCGCGCCAGCAGGGCAAAGATCGGGAAACTCATCTGAATGTCGGCCATACTGAACGCATCCCCGGCAAACCAGCTGTTTTTAGCAAGATGTGAGTCAATAAAGCGTGCATGGGTTTCCAGCTGACGGTTGAGATACGCTTTCTGCACCCCCTGCCCCAGCGCTTTGCCCAGCGTTCGTATACCAAACGGTACGGGAGGTTTACCGAGACTGCTGAAAACCAGCTTCATTAACAGCAACGGCATCAGCGATCCTTCGGCGTAATGCAGCCAGAAGCGGTATTGCACCCTATGCGCCGGATCTAAAGGCTTCAGCCGTGATTCGGCATCATAGGTTTCCTGCAGATACTCCAGAATGGCGCCTGATTCCGCAAGGATCAGCCCGTTATCTTCAATGACCGGCGATTTACCCAACGGATGCACCTTTTTGAGGGACTCGGGTGCCAGCATATTCTTCTCGCGCTGGTAGTGAACAATTTCATAAGGCAGGCCGAGCTCTTCCAGCGCCCAGATCACGCGGTGCGAGCGCGACTGGTTAAGGTGATGTACCGTGAGCATGGTTTTCTCCTGTTATTCATACTTTTTAACTATAGAAAATCGAACAACACCACGAAAAAATTTCGCCGAAAAAACGGTGGGCGCGGCTGGCGAAAAGACGGGTTCTGCATAGAATTAAAGTGTCAGCACAATCCGGAACCTCACCAACCAGCTCGACACGAGGGGTGCTGATGTCGGGGGAAACCCTCCCGTGAACCAGCGGGATAGAGAGAAAGACAAAGACCGGGAAAAACTAAAGCGCCCTTTGTGGCGCTTTAGTTCTTTATTGTGCTTTTTGCCGGATGGCGGCTGCACCTTACCCGGCAAACAGGCCGCACGGACTCAATCCTCTTCCAGCAATCGCGCCCCCGTCCCCTGAGCACCCAACCTGTCGCCGGGGTTACGCAACGGGCAGTCGCTACGGGACAGGCAGCCGCAGCCGATGCACCCGTCCAGCTCATCACGCAGCGCCACCAGCGTGTGGATACGCCTGTCCAGCTCTTCACGCCACTGGGACGACAGCTCTTTCCACTCTTTCGGGCTCAGCGTATGCCCTTCCGGCAACACGCCGAATGCCTCGCCAATCGTCGCCAGGGGAATGCCGATGCGTTGCGCAATTTTGATAATCGCCACGTAGCGGAGCACGTCACGGGTATAGCGGCGCTGGTTACCGCCGTTACGGATGCTTTTAATTAACCCTTTGCTTTCATAGAAGTGGAGCGCCGATACCGCAACACCGCTTCGCTTAGCCACTTCACCGGGGGTTAAAAGCGCTTTAATGCGCGGCAATCTCTTTTCCATAAAACCTCTTTACCTCAAGTTAACTTGAGGAATTATACTCCCCCGCAGAGAAAACGACGAATCAACCGAGAAAGTTGTATCTACAGAGGGGCAACCTTATGTCGCATCAGCAAATTATTCAGACACTTATTGAATGGATTGATGAACATATCGACCAACCGTTGAACATTGATGTGGTCGCCAAAAAGTCGGGCTATTCGAAATGGTATTTACAGAGAATGTTCCGCACCGTTATGCATCAGACGCTGGGGGAGTACATTCGTCAGCGCAGGCTGCTGCTGGCGGCACAGGCGTTACGCTCAACGCAGCGGCCGATTTTTGATATCGCGATGGATCTTGGCTACGTCTCGCAACAAACCTTTTCTCGCGTGTTTCGCCGCGAGTTTGACCGCACGCCGAGCGATTACCGCCACCAGTTGAATTAAAGCGTATCAGTGCAAAGGTTGCTGCTGCCAGGTCATAAATTCCTGGGGCGGCATCGCTTTCGCGAAGTGCCATCCCTGACAGAACTGTACTCCGCGCTTCAACAACCAGCTCACCTGCTCGGCCGTTTCCACCCCTTCCGCGATGGTTTTAAGCCGCAGGCTTTGCGCCATCTCGATAATATGCTCGGCGATCAGGTGGCTGGTACTGTTCGTCGTTAAGGTATCGATAAACGATTTATCGATTTTCAGAATATCCACGTTCAGCGAGTAGAGGTTGTGCAGGTTTGAGTAACCGGTCCCGAAATCATCGATCACCACTTCATAACCCGCCTGACGGAAAGCCTGAATCACCGGCGTGGTTTTTGGCACATCGATAAAGCCGCGTTCCGTCACTTCAATTTTAATTTGCTGGGCGCGTACGGCGTAGTGCCGGGCCTTGTCAGAAATCATGGCGATCAGCCGCGAGGAGTGGAAGTCCGTGGCCGACAGGTTAATCGAAATATAAAGATGCGGATGCGCCGCCAGGAAATGGCCCAGATCGCTGAACACCTCCTCAACGACGTAATCCGTAATGCGCTCGCTCATTCCCTCTTTTTCCGCCAGCGGAATAAACTCAGCCGGGCTCATTACCTGCCCGTTGAAACCAGGCCAGCGCAACAGCGCCTCAGCCCCCACGCACTGGTTATTCTTGATATCGATAATCGGCTGATAGTGCACACAAAGCTGGCGCTTGTTCAGCGCCCGGTGCAGTAACCGCCCCGGCGAATTAAGTTCACGATGAGTGCGGGACCACACCAGCAAAATAATAATGCTGCAGATCATGCCCAACGGCAGCGTCAACGTCGCCTGGTGATAGAGCGTTTCATAAAACCGTTTATCTGATGTCGACACGATAGCGGCAATAGGCCGTTTTGCTGATTTTACGACAGTATAAAAGCGGTTATCTTTTTGAAATACCGATTCCTTATCCCGAATCATCGAGTTTAATAAAGAAACATTGGCTTTCTGGCTGAAGGAAAAGAAGGCATTCGTTACCGTGTCGTACACGCCCCATGCGAGGGAATGATCGGTAGACATCACTTCACTGTAAGAAAGCGGATTGACCACCACAACATAATTTCCACGCTGCATATACGTCATTTTATAGCCAGTATAAAATGGCGTATCGCGAAAATAATAGATAGCAACGTCAGGTTTACGCGTGTAATTAGCGACGGGAATAGCGTAGGGTTGTTCCGGTGTAAAAACGGTCGAACAAAGAAAATTCTGACCTTCAGCATAAATTAAATCGGCAACAAACAGGCGGCCACGAACAACGTTCAACATATATTGACGGTGCCCTGGCGTACAACGTTCACCCTGATATTTTTCTGCCTCGTCCCGGGCCAGCTCAACCTGTTGAATTACCAGTTCTGTTTTGTCTAAGGCCAGTTCAGCAAAGGTACGTAGCTGAGCGCTCGTTTCCGACACGGCTCGTAGCTGGGCAAACCATAGGGCAAGCATCACCGGCAGCATAACTACCATGATGATCCCTACCACCCTGAGCATTTTGCGCCGCGCGCTACGATTCATTTCCCGCCCTATATCCCTGCATGTTGTACGCCTGTAGTAATGAAGGCCGGATGCTTTGTTAAACAGGTGATTACGTTGCATGAATCATGCGAAGTTAGCAACTGACTTTTAGTATTAAAAATCTTAAATTTCGTTATGACGATAATATTTTCCCGTAAGCTAAACTGTAAGTATTCGTTCCGTTTCAATTAAGGAAAATATTTATCCAGCGCGCATGGGAGGTTTGAAGAGAACACAACAGAGGATCGCTGATTAAGCCAAACTTCTGGCGGCGTGAAAAAAGTACAACGTCAACATGGCAGTTTATCCTATTTATTCGGGTATATTTTGTTCATTGATTTATAAATAATCAGCCCGCATTGGACTATTTTCATGATAAGAATAACGCCTCTTCTATAAAAACGATGTATCCAGCTCGTCCCTTTCTCTCCCGCTGACCTCATCGCTTGCCCGGTGAGGAGGCCAGTCCGCCCTGCACACGCTTTTTTCCGGGTAATAAAATCCCCCTTTTTGGCCGGACAGACACTGGCGAATAAATCAACAAATGTGATATAGTTCACACATATTGTGTAACGAGAAACACCGTTTCATTTAGTTCGTCTGTTTTGTTGAGGATAGGTTTTATGGCAACCATTACTACCAGCATGGTTCTTCTTCGATGGCCTTTGTTGAGTGCGGTTTTGATGTTTTTAGCCAGCACGCTGAACATTCAATTTCGTAAGTCTGACTACGCTGGCCTTGCGGTGATCAGCACCCTGCTTGGGCTGGGCGCAGCCTGCTGGTTCGCGACGGGCCTGCTTGGCATTACCCTGCTGGATATTGCCGCCGTTTGGGAAAATATTAAAGTGGTGATGGTGGAAGCCATGAGCCACACGCCACCAGACTGGCCGATGGTGATTACCTGATCCCTCTATCAATAAAAAAACCCAGACGATGTCTGGGTTTTTTGTTTTCGCATCCGTGGATCAGAATGGAATGTCGTCGTCGAAGTCCATTGGCGGTTCGTTAGACGGCGCCGGAGCAGACTGCTGCTGTGGACGAGACTGCGCGCCGCCGCTGAACTGGTTGCCGCCCTGCGGCTGCTGAGGCTGACCCCAACCACCCTGCTGCTGGTTCTGACCACCGCCAGCCGGTGCGCCACCGCCCTGACGGCCACCCAGCATCTGCATGGTGCCGCCCACGTTCACCACCACTTCCGTGGTGTATTTTTCCTGACCGGATTGATCGGTCCATTTGCGGGTACGCAGCTGGCCTTCGATATAGACCTGAGAACCTTTACGCAGATACTCACCGGCCACTTCGGCCAGTTTGCCAAACAGCACAACGCGGTGCCATTCGGTCTGCTCTTTCATCTCACCGGTCGCTTTATCACGCCAGGATTCGGAAGTAGCCAGCGTAATGTTGGCAACTGCGCCACCACTCGGCATGTAGCGTACTTCCGGGTCCTGGCCCAGATTACCGACGAGAATCACCTTGTTTACGCCTCTGCTGGCCATGTTCGTGTCTCCTGAATACGTTTCTTAATAGTGTAAACGCGCGAGTGTACCATTTCCATGCTGCACTTTGATAGTTGCGTAGCACGTTCCAGAGTTCTCCCGCGAACTCGACATTGTTACACAGTGAATCAGAAAATGCATTCCAATACTGTATATTCAAACAGGTTAAATTGTGTCATAATTAGCCGTTTCTGACAGCCGTTTGTCCTTCAAACAAACCAGGCAATCCGTGTTCCAACCGGGAAAGGTGAATGGATAAGATCGAAGTTCGGGGCGCCCGCACCCACAATCTCAAGAATATCAACCTCATAATCCCTCGCGACAAACTCATCGTCGTGACCGGGCTTTCGGGGTCTGGCAAATCCTCACTGGCTTTCGACACTTTGTATGCCGAAGGACAGCGTCGTTACGTTGAATCACTCTCTGCGTACGCGCGTCAATTCCTGTCGCTGATGGAAAAACCGGATGTCGACCACATTGAAGGGTTATCCCCTGCTATCTCTATTGAGCAGAAGTCTACCTCGCATAACCCGCGCTCCACGGTCGGTACGATTACCGAAATTCACGACTACCTGCGTCTGCTGTATGCGCGCGTGGGCGAGCCGCGCTGCCCGGACCACGACGTCCCGCTGGCGGCCCAGACCGTGAGCCAGATGGTGGATAACGTGCTGTCGCAGCCGGAAGGCAAGCGCCTGATGCTGCTCGCGCCGATCATCAAAGAGCGTAAAGGCGAGCACACCAAAACGCTGGAGAACCTGGCAAGCCAGGGCTATATCCGCGCCCGTATCGATGGTGAAGTGTGTGACCTGTCGGATCCGCCAAAGCTTGAGCTGCAGAAGAAGCACACCATCGAAGTGGTGATTGACCGCTTTAAGGTACGTGACGATCTCGCTACGCGTCTGGCGGAATCTTTTGAAACCGCGCTGGAACTCTCCGGCGGCACGGCCGTGGTCTCCGACATGGATGACCCGAAAGCGGAAGAGCTGCTCTTCTCCGCCAACTTCGCCTGCCCGATTTGCGGCTACAGCATGCGCGAGCTGGAACCGCGCCTGTTCTCATTCAACAACCCGGCGGGCGCGTGCCCGACGTGTGATGGCCTGGGCGTACAGCAGTATTTCGACCCGGACCGCGTGATCCAGAACCCGGAACTGTCGCTCGCGGGCGGGGCCATTCGCGGCTGGGACAAGCGTAACTTCTACTACTTCCAGATGCTGAAATCGCTGGCGGAGCACTACAAGTTCGACGTTGAAGCGCCGTGGGCGAGCCTGAGCCCGAACGTGCACAAAGTGATCCTGTTCGGTTCCGGCAAAGAGAACATCGAGTTCAAGTACATGAACGATCGCGGCGATACCTCCGTGCGTCGCCACCCGTTCGAAGGGGTGCTGCACAATATGGAGCGCCGCTACAAAGAGACCGAATCCAGCGCGGTGCGCGAAGAGCTGGCGAAGTTCATCAGCAACCGTTCCTGCGCCACCTGTGAGGGCACGCGTCTGCGCCGTGAAGCGCGTCACGTGTTTGTTGAAAACACGGCGCTGCCGACCATCTCAGACATGAGCATCGGCCACGCGATGGACTTCTTCAACAACCTGAAGCTTTCCGGCCAGCGCGCAAAAATCGCCGAAAAAGTGCTGAAAGAGATCGGTGACCGCCTGAAGTTTCTGGTGAACGTCGGCCTGAACTACCTGACGCTTTCCCGCTCGGCGGAAACGCTCTCCGGCGGTGAAGCCCAGCGTATCCGTCTGGCGAGCCAGATTGGTGCCGGCCTGGTCGGCGTGATGTACGTGCTGGATGAACCCTCTATCGGCCTGCACCAGCGCGATAACGAACGCCTGCTCGGGACGCTGGTTCACCTGCGCAATCTCGGCAACACGGTGATCGTGGTTGAGCACGACGAAGATGCGATCCGCGCGGCTGACCACGTGATCGACATCGGTCCTGGCGCGGGCGTACACGGCGGCCAGGTGGTCGCAGAAGGGACGTTAAAAGACATCATGGCGGTGCCTGAATCGCTGACCGGCCAGTACATGAGCGGCAAGCGCAAAATTGAAGTGCCGAAACAGCGGGTAGCGGCAGATCCAGAAAAAGTGCTGAAGCTGACCGGCGCGCGCGGCAACAACCTGAAGGACGTCACCCTGACGTTGCCGGTTGGCCTGTTTACCTGCATCACCGGCGTGTCTGGTTCCGGTAAATCGACGCTGATCAACGATACGCTGTTCCCGATTGCGCAGACGGCGCTGAACGGCGCGACGCTGGCTGAACCTGCGCCGTACCGCGACATTCAGGGGCTGGAACATTTCGATAAGGTTATCGACATCGACCAGAGTCCGATTGGCCGTACGCCGCGCTCTAACCCGGCGACCTATACTGGCGTCTTTACGCCCGTGCGTGAACTGTTCGCCGGCGTACCGGAAGCGCGTTCGCGCGGGTATACGCCAGGACGTTTCAGCTTTAACGTGCGCGGTGGCCGCTGTGAAGCGTGCCAGGGCGATGGCGTGATCAAGGTTGAGATGCACTTCCTGCCGGATATCTACGTGCCGTGCGACCAGTGCAAAGGCAAGCGCTATAACCGCGAAACGCTGGAGATCAAGTACAAAGGCAAGACCATCCACGAAGTGCTGGACATGACCATCGAAGAGGCGCGCGAGTTCTTTGACGCCGTCCCTGCGCTGGCGCGTAAGCTACAAACGCTGATGGACGTGGGTCTGACCTATATTCGTCTGGGGCAGTCAGCGACAACGCTGTCCGGCGGTGAAGCACAGCGCGTGAAGCTGGCGCGTGAGCTATCCAAACGCGGAACCGGCCAGACGCTCTATATTCTGGATGAGCCGACCACCGGCCTGCACTTTGCGGATATCCAGCAGCTGCTCGACGTCCTGCACCAGCTGCGCGATCAGGGCAACACGATTGTAGTCATCGAACATAACCTGGACGTGATTAAAACCGCGGACTGGATTGTCGATCTCGGCCCGGAAGGCGGCAGCGGCGGCGGTGAAATCCTCGTCTCCGGTACGCCAGAGACCGTTGCAGAGTGCGAAGCCTCGCACACCGCGCGCTTCCTTAAACCGTTGCTGTAATCGTTACACGGAGAGTTGCTGTCGGGTTGCTTCCGGCAGCAGCTCTACCGCCTGCTTATAAGATGCATCCACCAGATAGTAAATTTGCGAGCCTGGCAGCGAACCATCCAGATAAACGGTGCTCCAGTGCGCCTTATTGAGGTGCTTGCTCGGCCTCACATCATCATGCTGCTGACGTAACAGATCCGCCAGTTCCGGGCTGGTTTTCAGCGACGCCGCCGGGCGCCCCTCCACCTCTTTTACCATCGCAAACAGTACGTCTCCCACTTTAATCTGCGTGGCTTTCCAGTCGCTATGGACGCTCTGCTCCGCGCCAGGTTTGCTCATGCAGTACTGAAGTAGCTCCGAAATTGTCATCTTTATTCCCCTTGTAGCGTTGCGATAATTTTACGCGAACCACCGTGAATGCGATGTTCTCCCAGCCAGATCCCTTGCCACGTTCCCAGCATTAGCCGCCCGTTATGAACCGGCAGCATCAGCGATACGCCCAGCAGAGAAGATTTGATATGTGAAGGCATATCATCTGCCCCTTCATAATCGTGCTCGTAGGGGGCATTGTCCGGAACCGTCTTCAGGAAATGGTGTTCCATATCAGACCGGACGGTGGGATCGCAATTTTCATTAAGCGTGAGAGAAGCCGATGTATGCTGAAGCAGCAGATGCAGCAAACCCGTTTTGACGCGCGACAGGTCGCGGAGTTGCCCGACGACTTCGTCCGTCACCAGGTGAAATCCGCGCGGTTTCGCGCTTAAGGTCAGGGTCTGTTGATACCACATGAGCTGCTCCGTTCTGAAAGATGAATCTTTCTAAGTGTGCAGCAAGAAGGCGAAAGGTAAAACCCGCAGCGGCGGATTTGATCAAAAAAGAATCAAAGCCGCCGTTCATGAACTAATACTCGGAGTTAACGATCACCTCTTCGCCAAATTTTCCGGCCATTGGCAGCGGTCGATAGGTCGAGTTAGAGGCGCGTAATACCCTGATCCCTCTGACGCCCACATCCTGTGCGGCAGTGATGTCGTTATCCGAATCACCGTAGAACACTTTGATATTTTTCTGTTCCAGCCACTGGGTTTTGGTGTTTTGCCCTTCTTTGTCACCCGCAAAAATCACCGGATTCATGCTGGTCGCCGGGATCTGGAAATCGTCCTGCAGCGTTTTAGAGACGGTTTCGGTTTTGGTCTGGCTACGCCCGGTGACGAAATAAATGCTGTCGCCGCGCTTAACGTGCATGGCGATCAGCGCGCGGGCTACCTCTTTCGGAATGCTGAACTCATCCCAGCCGTTATTCATTTTTTCCCAGAACTCCGGGTTCTTCAGATACGCTTCGCTGTCCGGGGAGTACGTTTTCTTACCGCGCCAGAAACCAGGGCTTGAGAACAACACGGTATCGTCAATGTCGAAGCCCACGGCCATTGGCGGACGGCCCATCAGGCTGTTTTCGATTTGTGCCACAGAGACCCAGTGAATAGGTGCCTGCTCGGCAAGGATGGCGGCAGTGGTGCCGGTGTAAAGCGGCGTCGGTGCGGAAGCTCGCGCAACGACGGCATCGTTAAGCGAGAACAATAAGCAGGCGGCGCTGAGCGCCAGTGTGATCTTGCGCATATTTTCCCCTGAATATTCAGTTTGTTATCGTTTTATTTTGAGTGAATGGTCAAAAAACTATCCGACCATAACCCCGGCGGGAGGGGAAGGAAAGGAGTTTTTACTTATCAAGCTGAATAAAAAGAAGACGATCACATAATGCCGGGCATCCTGTTTGTGCGGCCTGATGCCCTCACCCCGGCCCTCTCCCACGGGGAGAGGTAGGGTAAGTAAGTACTTACATTACTGCAGCAAACGCCTGCGCCACGCGCTGAACGTTGCTGGCATTCAGGCCCGCTACGCACATACGCCCGCTTGCGATCAGGTAGACGCCGAACTCTTCGCGCAGACGATTGACCTGTGCCGCGCTCAGTCCGGTATAGCTGAACATTCCGCGCTGCTTGAGCAGATAGTCGAAGTTATGTCCCGGCACGGCCTCTTTCAGCACGTTCACCAGCTCCTGACGCATAGAAAGAATGCGCTTACGCATCGCTTCCACTTCGGCAAGCCAGGACGCTTTCAGCTGTTCGTCACCGAGTACCGTCGCCACCACCTGCGCACCAAAGTTTGGCGGGCTGGAGTAGATACGGCGCACTGTCGCCTTAAGCTGGCCAAGCACGCGACCTGCCGCTTCGGCATCCTCACATACCACGGACAGACCGCCAACGCGCTCGCCGTACAGTGAGAAGATTTTCGAGAAGGAGTTGCTGACCAGCGCTGGCAGCCCGGCGCTGGCAACGGCGCGGATGGCGTAAGCATCGTCTTCCATGCCCGCGCCAAAGCCCTGATAGGCGATGTCGAGGAACGGGATCAGGTTACGGGCCTTCAGCACCTCGATCACCGCATCCCACTGGGCATGGGTGAGGTCCGCACCGGTCGGGTTATGGCAGCACGGGTGCAGCAATACGATGCTGCGCGCCGGGAGCGTGTTCAGTTTTTCCAGCAGCGCTTCGACGCGCACGCCGTTAGTTTCGCTGTCGAACCACGGATAGGTTTCAACCCTGAAGCCTGCACCCTCGAAAATCGCAACGTGGTTTTCCCACGTCGGGTCGCTGACCCATACGCCGGAATCCGGGAAGTACTTTTTCAGGAAGTCAGCCCCCACCTTCAGCGCACCCGAGCCGCCCAGCGTCTGGATGGTCGCCACGCGTTTTTGCGCAAGTACTGCATGATCGGCACCAAATAACAGCGGTGCGATGGTGTTGCGGTAGGTGTTTAGCCCTTCCATCGGCAGATAAAGAGAAGCACCGTGCGGGACAGCGTTAAGGCGCGCTTCGGCTTCGGCCACGGCTTTTAATTGAGGAATGATGCCATCCTCGTTGTAATACAGGCCAATGCTGAGGTTCACTTTGTCGCTGCGAGGATCGTCTTTGAAACGCTCCATTAAGGAGAGAATAGGGTCGCCGGCATAGGCGTCAACTTTCTGAAACACGCGATGGTTCTCCGGAATTCGATGAGGCAGGAATTTCAACAATAAACCGGAACATCACGCAACACCACCCCTTAAGATTATCCTGCGATCGGCATAGGTTTTTTGCACCTGCTCGCCATGACATTTACCCAATATTTTCACCCTCCGGCTTTCCGTAATGTGACTCCTGCGCAACCGCGCATTCACTGATTCAAGGAGTTCACATCATGGATTCACAATTTATTGGTTCAGTCATTAACGCCCTGCCGCTGGAGCATATGATCGGCGGTCCGCTGCAGGCGATGATCAAAGCACAGGTTCAGGCGAGCAAGGCCTATACCGATTTCCTGCTCTCCGTCTGTATTAAAGACGGCAAAGCCGTCGCGATCGAGTTCGACTACGACGAAACCGTGGTAGACGAACAGGGGGTCAATAAAGGCAGCGTGACCCGCAAGATGAGTATTCCCCTTCTTGCGGCGGTCACCCACCCTATCATCTGTATCGAAGACGGCACCATCGACTTTGAGCTGGAAGTGAGCCAAAGCGAGGCCAGCTCAAGCAGCACCGAAGCGGAAGCCTCCGTGGAGGCATCGGTCGGCTGGGGCGTCTTTAAAGCGAAAATGACCGGCAAAGTCTCGCATAAATCTGAGCAGACCCGTTCAACGGATACCCGCGCGAAATACTCCATCCATACGCAGATTAAACGCCAGGAGCCACCTGAGGCTCTGCAGCGCGTCATTGATTATCTGACCAACGCCAAGACCAAACCTGTCGCCGCGCAATAACGTTCACGCCGCGACAGAAGTGCGATTCCGTAACGCAGGGGCTGCCTGGGGTGGCCCTTTTTCAGGAGCGAATTATGTCTTTTAAAACATGGCTGCGCGGCGGCAAGGATGAAGAGCCGGAAAACAAGGCGGAAGGAACGTCACCGCCGGTGCAGGACAATACGCCCCCGCCGCCGGCGGATATCCCCGGCATGCCGATCTCGCTGGAAGATATCACGCGCGGGATGCAATACGCGGCTACTGCGGCCAACGAACTGATTGCTCAGCAGTATATGAAAGCGCTGGATCCCTTTTTTGAACCCGCTGAAGACGGGTCATTGATTCCGCGCACCGTGCAGCTGGCGCTTGATGAGAAACACTATTTTGACCTGCCCTTAGTCGCGCTTTCAACACCACGCGGGCTGATGCTGGAAAAGATGAAGGTCAACCTGACCATCCGCACGGAGGGTATGCAGGCACCTTCCCGCCAGTCCGGTGAAAACGAATTTGGCCGCTTTCACGTCACCCTTTCGCCTTCAAGCGATAACAAAGGTGGGCGTGACAGCCGCCACGTGGATGTGGAGATGCAATTTACCGCGCTTGCGCCACCGGAAAGCGTCATGCGTTTGATTGATGAGTACACCAACAAAGTGATTCCCCGCCCGAAAACAGAGGAGACGCCGTAATGCAAAAACAACCAGAACGTACAGGTGAAAAAGGCATTCAGCTTATTTGCCAGTTTGAAGGGCTGAAGCTGGAACGCTATCGCGATGCCGTGGGATTGTGGACCATCGGCTATGGCCATTTAATCCTCAAAGAGGAGATGGAAAAGCTCACCAAAATCACTACCGGTGAAGCGAAAGATCTGCTTCGCAAAGATCTGAAACGCACGGAAGGTGGCGTGAAAAAGCTGCTGAACCAGCCAGCAACGCAGTCGCAATTCGACGCGCTGGTCTCATTCGCCTTTAACCTCGGCGTTGGCAATTTAAAAAAATCAACGCTGCTCAAAAAATTCAACGCGGGCGATATCCAGGGCGCCGCACTGCAGTTCAAAAGCTGGAATAAGGCGGGCGGTAAAGTGCTGGCTGGTCTGACGCGTCGTCGCGACGCCGAAATGAAATTATTTCTTAGTTAAATCTGGAGGTTAACATGACGTTATCTGTGACATTTAAAAAAGTCGTTTTCTTTGCATCATTGCTGACCGTTATGCAGGCCAGTGCAGCGTTGCCCACCTGCGAAAACGAGATTAAGGACGTTAACACCTTCCTTTCTCAGCAGGGTGCCGCCCGAATAAACGATGTGGATGACCTGGCAAAAACATTGCGCAGCCTGACACAAACCGGGCACCTGCCGGCGCGATATATCACCAGTAATGAAGCGAAGCGCCTGGGCTGGTCGGGTAGTGAAACAGAAACACTGTGGGGTCTAAAACCTACCAATAACAAATGGATCGGCGGGGATAACTATATCAGCCCGAAACTCCCCTCAGCGCAATCCTGGCTAAGTGCCGATATAGATGTTTTTAAAGGATACCGGAGTCCCAAACGACTGATCTATACCCTTTCCGGGCCACAGCGCTATATCACTACCGATAAATATCAGCACTTAGTGGAAGTGAATTCCTGCCAATAATCCATACGTTAACAGCGGAGAAGCATGATGGAGCTGAAAACAGAATGCCTTCCTGCAGGCGTGCTCGGCTTTAAGGCCTGCAAATTTAAAGCAAAAGAGTGGGATCCAACGAAATATCGTAAAGAAACAAAAAATGCTGAGGAGTGGTCTGGGTTTTATGTTGGCAGTACGGAAACCCTGACGCTCGGCTATATGCCGGATTGCACAGACAAGCAGGGGAATGGGACGGCCTACCTGAATATCGTGAACATTAATACCCCCGCTCGTATTATTATCTGTCACGATGAAAGGTTTAAATCCCCAACGCAAGACAAACCTGCATTATTAAAAGAGCTTAAAGAAGCGCTGCGCAGAATGGAAATTCCTGTTGCGGATAGCGATTTATTAATGCCCACGTTGGCCCGCTATCGTTTCTACTTCAAATGTTATAACAATGAAGACAGTAACGATATGGAAATTATTATCCCGAATGATCTGGTTGATAACATTACGCTACAAAGCTATAAGCAGCAAAACTTCATAAACGGGGTCGGCCAGGCACTTGTCAATTATGGCAAATAGGCTTCGCGGCCAGGCTTGTACTGAACACAAGACCCTCCTTTGAGGGTCTTGTTATCAATGAGGAAATAAATATGCATGCTTCCATTCCTCCGGCATTAATTAGCGCGTCACTCCTGGCCCTTGCAGGATTATTCGGTGGTGTAAGTATCTCTTTTTTCTAGCAACCGCAGCGCTTACATCAGCACAGCAAGTTCATTGCGGGCATCATCTTTGGTGGAATCAGTATGGGGGCCGCCGTAGCGTTAGGTGGCCTTGCAGCAAGATGGTTAAAGATTGATTTAAACCAGCCGGACATCACCCTGGGGTTAGGTTATATTTTGGGGGCGATGAGCAATGGTCTTATTGTCTGGCTGGCTAATTTTTTCCGCCGCCATGAACAGCAGGATATTTTTGATGTTGCCTCCGTCATCAAGAAAAGAGTGCGTAATGAGACACTCCCGGACTCATCCCTGATCAATACGGATAAAGAGGATTAACATGAACAGCGTAACGGACTGGTGGATGTTATTCATCACAATCATGCTGGATCTTATCATTTCTTTTGTGATCCTCTTTTGCGCTTACAGTAAAAGAATCAAAAAACAACCTGCTCTCTATAAGACAGGATTTGCTGCTATTGCCTTCGGGCTCTTTGCGCAGAGTGGGTTAAATATTGAAAGCTTACTGACAGGGCATGATAATTTAAGCGCCAGCGTCCCTTTCTGGTTTCTTCAGGATGCGGGTACCTTAATGATCATTGTTCGTTTCTTTTTATCAAAATAAGCGACGCACAAAAAATGCGTGACAAACATCATCGTTGTCACGCATTTATTTAAGTTGAAGATTTCAGACCAGAATGAAACAACAAGAATAATTTATTTATCAATGTACTTAAAATACAACCTTGCCGCCTGTGTGCGATTATTCACCTGTAGCCGATGGAATATTGATTCCAGGTGGACCTTAACGGTACCTGCACTAATATTCAACTCTCTACCAATTTGTTTATTTGTTCCGCCATTTGCCAGTAAAGTTAATACTTCTTTCTGGCGCTGGCTGAGCATGAGAACCGGCGAATTCACTGTTGACGAGCCGCCCTGCATAATGACCTGCTCAGGAATACAGATAACACCCGATAATACCACATGGATAACCTGCATTATTTTTTCAGCGGAAAGTGATTTTGTTACAACGCCTCGTATATTATGATGCTGATAAAGGTTAACATTGCGCTCGCACGTTTTACGGAACATCATCACTATCGGAACCGTCGGCCATTCCAGTTCGAGTTCATCACTGAACCCAGAATAGTCCATATCGCCATCAAGCAGTACAATCGAAACAGGCGTTGACTTGAGGACTTCTTTTGCATCTTCGTAGCTGTTGGTAGCAGAAAAAGTACATTCAGGCATGACTCGCTTCAGTTCATTTTTCATACCATGAATGTAGATCGGTGATTCATCGATCATCAATATATTCATCTCAATTTAACCTCATCTGAGTACTATTCTTTTAGGTTATGAATATCAACATATTCCGAAAATGAGTATGAGCGCTAATTGAGATCTTATAAAACATCATTTGCCATAGGGTAAACATCATATACAGCATGACTAAAATCACGATGAAGCATGAGTACAATTCACAAATAATGTTCTGCATCATTTTCTACGAAAAATAGCATTTACCACAGGGCATATATTCATCCATCACCCTGCTGATTATTATTTCTGTGCTGTAAACACAATTAACAAAGGAGAAAGATATGCCGTGGTTAAATCAATATGGTTTTAATTACAAAAATATGGTTTTCCAGAATTCGTGTTTCCCGAATTGCCTGCAGATGGTCCTGGCTAATTTCGGCACCTATTCCCGTAACGATATTCTCGAAAACCAGTGGGATGCCCTTCAGGTTGCCCACCATCTTCCCGGCCTGGCGGCGCAGGCGCCGAATGAAGATGATGTTAATCGCAACCTGGCTCGTACCGATCTGAAAGGTGCAGGATGCCGAATCATTACGCCTTCAATGCTGGGAGATTATGTTAATCGTCAGGCGCTGGAGCAAGAGGCACAGCACTATCTGGCTGATTATAGCGCTATGATTATCGGCGTCGGGCATGCGACAGTGATTTACCGGACAAGCACGGGGTTTGTGCACGTGATCCCTTCTCCGGACATCAACCAGGTTCACGTTGAGCACTATGCAAATCTGGATATTGATGTTGTCGAGCATCAGGGGCAACACGCTGTGCGGGTGATTAACAGAGCGAACGGGCAACCCATTATTGCCGGAACCTTTGTGATGCTGCTGCGCCCATAAAAGTGAGGGTGGTTCCCGAGGAACCACCCTTTTTTGCAGGGTCAATCCACGTACTTCATCGCCACTCGTGAGGTCAGGCGCGTGATAAGTTCGTAAGCACTTACTTTCGTAATTTCGGCAATGCGTTCAACGGGCAGACCTTCGCCCCACATCAACGCATCATCGCCTGCTTTATCCTGCGCGTCGGGCCCCAGATCAACGCAAATCATGTCCATCGCCACGCGGCCGACAATCTTCACTTCACGACCGTTGACCAGCACCGGCGTACCCGTTGGTGCCGCGCGCGGGTAACCGTCGCCGTACCCCATCGCCACCACGCCAAGACGCGTGTCGCGCTCGCTGGTCCAGGTACCGCCATAACCCACCGGCTCTCCCGCTTTGTGCTCACGCACGGCAATCAGCTTTGAAACCAGCGACATAACTGGCTTAAAGCCAAAGTCCGGCCCCCAGGGTTTGTTCTCCAGCGGCGAAACGCCATAAAGAATGATGCCCGGACGCGCCCAGTCAAAGTGCGACTGCGGCCACAGCAGGATCCCGCCGGAGGCCGCAATGGAGCGCATCCCCGGCTTGCCTTCGCAAAAGGTGTTGAAGATATCGAGCTGCTGCTCGGTTGCCCCGCACTCGGGCTCATCAGCACGGGCAAAATGGCTGACGATATTCACCGGCTGGCGCACGTTTTTGCACTGGCACAGGCGCTGATAAAACGCTTCCGCGCTTTCCGGACGCACGCCCAGACGGTGCATGCCCGTATCGAGCTTCATCCAGACGGTTACCGGCTCGCTCAGCTCGGCGGTTTCCAGCGCGGCCAGCTGTTCTTCGTTGTGTACCGCCGTATGCAGATGCTGGTCAGCGATGGTTGGCAGATCTGTGGCTTCAAAAAAGCCTTCGAGGAGCAGAATCGGTTGAGTAATGCCGCCTGCGCGCAGGCGGAGAGCTTCTTCGAGACGGGCGACGCCAAAGGCGTCGGCATCGGGGAGCGTTCGCGCGGTCTCCAGAAGACCGTGTCCGTAAGCGTTCGCTTTCACGACTGCAACGAGCTTGCTGGCGGGTGCCAGTTCACGCAGACGTTGCAGGTTGTGTCGCAGAGCGCGGCGGTTAATAACAACAGTTGCCGCTTGCATTTGAATTCCTTAGAAATTACTCATCATCATATTGAGGTCCGGCATAGTTGTCGAAACGCGACCACTGGCCGTTAAAGGTCAGACGCACCGTACCGATTGGGCCGTTACGTTGCTTACCAATAATAATTTCGGCGATCCCTTTCAGGTCGCTGTTCTCGTGATAAACCTCATCACGGTAAATGAACATGATTAAGTCAGCATCCTGCTCGATGGAGCCGGATTCACGCAGGTCGGAGTTGACCGGGCGCTTGTCGGCGCGTTGTTCCAGGGAGCGGTTAAGCTGGGAGAGCGCCACCACCGGTACGTGCAGCTCTTTTGCTAACGCCTTGAGCGAGCGGGAAATCTCTGCAATTTCCAGCGTACGGTTGTCGGAGAGCGACGGCACGCGCATCAGCTGAAGGTAGTCGATCATGATAAGGCCGATGCCGCCGTGCTCACGGGCAATACGGCGCGCGCGGGAGCGCACTTCCGTCGGCGTCAGGCCGGAGGAGTCATCGATGTAGATGTTCCGTTTTTCCAGCAGAATGCCCATGGTGCCGGAGATGCGCGCCCAGTCCTCATCGTCGAGCTGACCGGTACGGATGCGGGTCTGATCCACGCGCGACAGCGACGCCAGAGAACGCATCATGATCTGCTCGGAGGGCATCTCCAGACTAAAGATAAGAACGGGCTTATCCTGCAACATCGCCGCATTTTCGACGAGGTTCATCGCAAATGTCGTTTTACCCATCGACGGACGCGCGGCGACGATAATCAAATCCGACGGCTGCAGACCAGCGGTTTTCTTGTTCAGATCGTCATAACCGGTGTTCACGCCGGTCACGCCGTCGTGCGGCTGCTGGAACAGCTGCTCGATACGCGCCACGGTGGCGTCGAGCACGTCGGCGATATTTTTCGGGCCTTCGTCTTTATTGGCGCGGCTTTCGGCGATTTTGAAGACGCGGGACTCGGCAAGGTCGAGCAGGTCTTCACTGGTGCGGCCCTGAGGATCAAAACCGGCTTCGGCAATCTCGTTCGCCACCGAGATCATCTCGCGAACAACGGCACGTTCGCGCACAATATCCGCGTAAGCGCTGATGTTCGCCGCACTAGGCGTATTTTTTGATAATTCTGCAAGGTAGGCAAAGCCGCCGACGCTGTCCAGCTGGCCCTGACGCTCCAGTGATTCCGCGAGCGTAATCAGGTCAATCGGGCTGCCCGATTCCTGCAGGCGTGCCATTTCGGTAAAGATATGGCGGTGCGGTCGGGTATAGAAATCTTCAGACACCACGCGCTCGGCCACGTCATCCCAGCGTTCGTTATCCAGCATTAAACCGCCCAACACCGACTGTTCCGCTTCAATCGAGTGCGGCGGGACTTTTAACCCTGCGACCTGGAAATCACGCTCGCGAGGTTCAGTCTGTTTGTTGAAGGGTTTGTTTCCTGCCATAGTGAATGGAGTTACCGAGATAAAGAGTGGGTCGAAAGATTACCATATTTTTTTGACGGAGGGAGCATGGCAACGCGCATTGAGTTCCAGAAACACGGCGGTCCTGAAGTGCTGAAAGCGGTGGAGTTTACTCCCGCTGCGCCTGGCGAAAATGAAATCCAGGTTGAAAACAAAGCGATTGGCATTAACTACATTGATACCTATATTCGCGGCGGTCTCTACCCGCCTCCGTCAATGCCGAGCGGCCTGGGTACTGAAGCGGCTGGCATTGTCAGCAAAGTGGGCAGTGCCGTTAAGCACATCAAAGAAGGCGACCGCGTGGTGTACGCGCAGTCTGCCCTGGGCGCTTATAGCTCCGTCCACAACGTCCCGGCGGAAAAAGCCGCCCTGCTGCCGAACGCCATCTCCTTTGAGCAGGCGGCCGCCTCGTTCCTGAAAGGGCTGACGGTCTATTACCTGCTGCGCAAAACCTACGAAATTAAGCCCGATGAACAGTTCCTGTTCCATGCCGCTGCGGGCGGCGTGGGGCTGATTGCCTGCCAGTGGGCGAAAGCGCTAGGCGCGAAGCTTATCGGCACCGTGGGCAGCGCGCAAAAAGCGCAGCGGGCGCTGGACGCGGGCGCGTGGCAGGTGATCAACTACCGGGAAGAGAGCATCGTCGAGCGACTAAAAGAGATCACTGGCGGCAAAAAAGTACGCGTAGTGTATGACTCGGTAGGGAAAGATACCTGGGAGGCGTCGCTGGACTGCCTGCAGCGTCGCGGGCTGATGGTGAGCTTCGGTAACGCCTCAGGCGCTGTAACCGGCGTTAATCTGGGCATTCTGAACCAGAAAGGATCTCTGTACGTGACGCGCCCTTCTTTGCAGGGTTACATCACCAACCGGGAAGAACTGGAGGAAGCCAGCAACGAGCTGTTTTCGCTGATCGCCAGCGGCGTGATTAAGGTGGATGTGGCGGATGCGCAAAAATACCCGCTAACCGATGCGCAGCGTGCGCATGAGGTGCTGGAGAGCCGGGCGACGCAGGGTTCAAGTTTGCTAATCCCCTGACCCCAGAAAAGAAATTGGGCTTCCCGTGGGAAGCCCTTTCTTTTTTTAGTTCGGCTGTATGTAGGGTACAGCTCGATGAATTCTGTAGCGGCAGTCATAGTGACAGATTCGATAAGTAAATCCTATTCTGTTCTAAGCCATGCTGCCGGAAAAGTTACAAGTATGTGACGAACCCCTCAATACCTTAGTAACGGAAGCGGTTATTGCGCTGATAAGTCGGCAGTTTTGGCGCTTTAATCGCCCGTATTACCCACACCACCGCGATAGCCAAAAGCAGCCATGGCAGCAGTTTGATCGTCAGGGCAAATAATCCGCCAATGAACATGACCACCGTCGCCACAACAATCGCCGCGAAAATGCCGAGTAGCGACACGCCTGTGGCTAACAGCATGACGAAAAAGCCAATAACAAAAAGTAATTCCAGCATGGTGCTCTCCCACGAGTTCCCGAATGATGCTGTAACCATTACAAGAATCATGCCAAAGCTAACGTATTGTTCTTAAAGAAAAACGCCCCGCGAGAATTCGCAGGGCGTGGTGAATTTGACGATCTTTTAGCGAAAATTATCGCTTATCAGCCACCAGTCGCAGCGCATGTTCCAGCACTTCAATATCGGCACCGGCTTTATGTGCGTTCTCGCTGAGGTAACGACGCCACTGGCGCGCGCCCGGAATCCCCTGGAACAGGCCAAGCATATGGCGGGTGATGTGGCCAAGATACGTGCCGCTGCTCAGCTCACGCTCAATGTAGGGGTACATGGCGCGCACGACCGCAACCGGATCGGCTTCTGCGCCTGCAACGCCAAAGATCTCACGGTCAACCGTCGCCAGAATGCCCGGATTCTGATACGCCTCGCGCCCGACCATCACGCCATCCATATGCTCAAGGTGCGCCTTCGCCTCGTCCAGCGACCTGATACCGCCGTTGATCGACATCGTCAGGTGGGGAAAATCACGCTTCAGTTGATACACGCGCGGGTAGTCCAGCGGCGGGATCTCACGATTTTCTTTCGGGCTCAGACCCGAGAGCCAGGCTTTACGGGCGTGGATGATAAACATCTCACACTCGCCTTTCCCTGAAACCGTGTTGATGAAATCGCACAGGAATTCGTAGCTGTCCTGGTCGTCAATGCCGATACGGGTTTTGACCGTCACCGGAATGGAGACCACATCGCGCATCGCTTTGATGCAGTCCGCCACCAGTTGGGCGTTACCCATCAGACAGGCGCCGAACATGCCGTTCTGCACGCGGTCGGAAGGGCAACCGACGTTGAGGTTGATCTCATCGTAGCCGCGTTCTTCCGCCAGCTTCGCACAGTGCGCCAGCGCGGCCGGATCGCTACCCCCCAGCTGCAGCGCAACCGGATGCTCTTCTTCACTGTATGCCAGGTAGTCGCCCTTCCCGTGAATAATTGCGCCCGTGGTCACCATTTCGGTATACAGCAGCGTATGGCGGGAGAGCTGGCGCAGGAAGTAGCGGCAGTGTCTGTCCGTCCAGTCGAGCATTGGCGCAATGGAGAAACGGTGTGCAGGAAAAGCGGTCTGGTGTTCTGACGACATGGCGAAGTTTTAAGCATCTGGTGGAAAAGGGGCGCTACTATAGCACAAAGAAAAGCCGGAGGCGCAGCGCCTCCGGTGTACTTTAGAACGTCATGCTCAGCTGAGCCCCCGCGCCCCAGGTTTCGTCTTCACCGTACAGGCCCATCAGGTCAACATGCACGGTATTAAACGGCGCGAAACCGACACCACCGGTAAAGACGTTGCTGTCGTTCCCTTTCATATCCGCACGATAACCGGCACGCACCGCCAGCCAGCTGAGCGGAGTTACTTCAGCGCCGACCCCAACATACTGCGACGTATCTTCGCTCTTAAAGCCTTTGGTTTCGGTCAGATCGCCATCGGCGGTCAGGGTCACCAGATCGTTGTGCCAGGCGGCGCCCGCGGTCACCAGCGGACGAATCTGGTAGGTGTCTTTATAGCTCACCACTTCCCCCGTACGCCCGTTGCTAATGCGGACATCTTTGGTGTCGATATCGCGCGACATCAGGTTTTGCCCACTCACGCCGACCGTCCAATGTTCGCCTAAGTCAGCGGCAATACCGGCATCGACGTTGAAGCCCGTGTCGTCCGTGCGGTAGCGGCTGTCGTTCCACTTATTACTGTCGTAATCGTAGATTGAGGTGGTGTAGTTGTAGACCCAGGTTTTCTGCAGTTTTGGCGTCACGCCCACGGAAACCGGAACGCCGCCGAGGTCAAACTGACGCGCTACGGCAATACCGTAGTCGGAGACAATTGCCGCCCGGCCAGACGCCGTTGAGTTAAGGTTTTTGGTAATCTGGTCCGTGCCCCTCAGTGCAGCGTCCAGAGCAACGCCGGCAGCCACCACATTGCTGCGTTGAATACCGCGCAGATATTCAATATCCTGCTGGTCGATAGACGAACTTACCCGGCCATGGGCATAGCCTTTCGCCATAAAGGCCACGGAAAGCACATCGTTAGGGATACTCACGGCGAGGCCTGCTCCTGCCGTCGCGCGAGCGGTTTTGCCCTTAAGATAGTCCAGCTCATCGGCCAGATCTTTGGCCGCGCCCTGGAACTGGTTGATTGAGCCTAAAGGATTAGTGATGACCTGAATTGGCGTAAGGTTATCAACCACATCCTTATAGTGATTGATTTTGTCGTTGATGGTATCAATCTCATCCTGAAGATTGTCCTCATCCGTTACCTGCACCCCAACGGACGGTAAAATGACCGTCACGTCATCGTCCGGTTTTGCCTTTGCCAGCAGCGCTGGGTTAATTAACGCCCCGCTACCATAATTGCCCGAAGCAACGCCGGTGCCGCCCATGGCGTCGCTTCGTGATTCTGTCCAGGTATTGGCTGCTCCCGCCTGATTTGCCATAAACAAGGAGACAGCGATGCTAACCACCGAAAATTTAAAATGTTTTTTCACAGTATGCTCGTCTTATAGTCTGTTATGAAATAACCCCTGTCTGTTATCCCCCAAACAGGCGCGAACTATTGCTGTGAATAAAGATAAAAAGACCCGCTAATTCATTCCCTAAGTAAAACTTCCTTACGGCCTGTTGTAATTTGTGACGGCCCTCAATATTTATAGAAGAGGAAATTATTTTTTCCCAGGTTTTCCATCATGCGGCCCGAAAAACTGCGGTGGATGGTCCACCCAGCGGTCCTCTCGCGTGGCGGCATAGACCGGGTTGAGCGGATAGTAGATGCGGTTGTGCTTCTTGTTGGCTTCCCCCACAACCAGCAACCGCACCTCTTCTTCCGTGTTGTTGATAAAGGTATGGCAGACGCCGGTTCCGGCAGGAAAGCCCACGCTGTCTCCTGGTTCTAGTTTCCACAAATAGCCATTAATCCAGGCTTCGGGATAACCTTCAAGTACATAGATAAACTCTTCTTCGTCACTTTCCGCATGGGGATAGGATGTCCGACGCCCCGGCGGTAAACGCTCATGGTGAATGCCGATGCGCCTGAGGCCGAGGCTGCGCGCCAGCGGCGATCCGATGGAAAAAAGCTCGTTACTGTCGGGGTAGGTGGCGTCATCGGGCCCTTCTACGTCGCGCCAGTGCTTGATACAGTCTGGTTTTTTCATGGTGGTATTCCCGGTTTGCGATGCGTCAGGTATAGCACAGCCTGGCGGATATCGGTGTTTTTGCCAGAACATGGTAAAGTGAGGGTTTTACGTCCCAGAACATCCGAGGTGCTATATGGATAAGTCCACAAAAGAGCTGTTAGCGCAGGCCGAAAAGCTGTGCGCGCAACGCAATGTGCGCCTGACCCCGCAGCGCCTTGAAGTCCTGCGTCTGATGAGCCTGCAGCAGGGTGCCATCAGCGCATATGACCTCCTCGACCTGCTCCGCGAAAGCGAGCCGCAGGCTAAACCGCCGACGGTGTATCGCGCGCTGGATTTCCTGCTGGAACAAGGGTTTGTGCATAAGGTCGAATCCACAAACAGCTATGTCCTGTGCCATCTTTTCGATCAGCCAACGCATACATCGGCCATGTTTATCTGCGATCGTTGCGGCGTGGTGAAAGAAGAGGGAGCGGAGGGCGTAGAGGATATTATGCATACGCTGGCGGCAAAAATGGGTTTTGCCCTGCGTCATAACGTGATTGAAGCACACGGGTTGTGTTCAGCATGCGTTGAGGTGGAAGCCTGTCGGCATCAGGATGCGTGTCAGCACGACCACTCAATCCTGGTGAAGAAAAAGCCGCGTTAAGGGCAAAAGAAAAGGCGGCTTAGAGCCGCCTGTGTGGGTTATTCAGCGTTACCAGCGGTAGTCGTTACGGGTTTCCCAGTCTTTGACTTCATTTTCCGCCTGATCTTTCGCGTAGCCGTAACGTTCCTGAATTTTACCGACAAGCTGATCGCGTTTACCTTCAATGACGGTCATATCGTCATCAGTCAGCTTACCCCACTGTTCTTTCGCTTTACCTTTGAACTGCTTCCAGTTGCCGCCGATTTCGTCTTTATTCATCATCGTGTCCTCTTAGTTAAGCGTCGGGTCGTAACGTCCGTTACGTTCTTTTCTGCTGGACGTGATAATTATTGTAGTTAAGGATTCGGCAGTTGATTTCATATTCGGAATCTTTAACCGTCACGATATATCGTGACGGGAAGGAAGCCAGGTATTATTTTGCCAGTGACGGTGCCAGATAAACGCAAGCGACAGGCCGCGCAGGGAGAGAAAGACCGCAAGCGCCAGCCACAAACCGTGATTACCCAGCCAGGGAAGCGTCAGCAGCGTCAGACCAAACCCCGCCGCCGCGACCGCCATACTGTTACGCATTTCCGCCCCGCGCGTCGCACCGATAAACATGCCGTCCAGCAGATAACACCAGACACCTACCACCGGCAAGATCACCTGCCAGACGATGTAGTGGCCCGCAAGTCCGCGTAAAGACGGGATCGAAGTGAGTAATGCAATAATGTCGCGACCAAAGCAGGCGTAAATCAGTGCGAATGCCAGCGCGACCAGGCCCGACTGACGGCATGCCGCGCGCCATACTTCACGAAGCTGGCCACTTTCACGCGCACCGTACGCCTGCCCTGAATGCGCCTCAACGGCGTAGGCGAAACCGTCCAGCGCGTAGGCGGTAAACGTCAGCAATGTCATCAGGACCGCATTCACCGCGACAATCTCAGGCCCAAGGCGGGCACCAAAAACCGTCAACGCGCCAAAACAGAGCTGTAGCAGAAGCGAGCGCAGCATGATGTCACGGTTGAGCGCCAGCAGTTTACGGATATTGCCGCGCCATGCGGTTTTCAGCATTACGAGGGATATCCCGCGCAGGACCAGTACGCGCCAGACCATCCACAGCCCAATGAATAAGGTTCCGTATTCGGCAATTGCCGTCGCCAGTGCCGCCCCGCGCACGTCCATATGCAGGCCTATCACCAGCCAGAGATCGAGCGCAATGTTAAGCAGGTTTCCCACGACCAGTAAAATTACGGGCGCACGGGCGTACTGCACGCCCAGTAGCCACCCCAGCAGAACGAGATTCGCCAGCGAGGCAGGCGCGCTGAGCCAGCGGATTTCCAGGAAGCGACGCGCCTGCTCCAGTACCGCCTCGCTGCCGCCAACAACATGGAGCGCAAGGTCTATCAGGGGCGTGCGCAGTAAAACAATGAGCGCCCCCGCGCCAAGCGCCAGGATCAGCGGCTGCACCAGCGCGCGCGCCAGACGTAACGGGTCTTTTGCACCATACGCCTGTGCCGTGAGCCCGGTAGTGCTCATCCGCAAAAAGAGCAGCAGCATAAACAGGAAGCTGGTTGCGGTTGCGCCAATCGCCACGCCGCCAAGATAAACAGGGGAATCGAGATGGCCAATAACGGCCGTGTCGACCAGACCCAGCAAGGGCACGGTGATATTGGAAAAAATCATCGGCAGGGCAAGACGCCACAATGCCTTATCAGATGCCGTCAGCAGTAACATGAGAGATACCGGCAAGGGTAAATGAAGCAGGCTACAGCGGAAGCGTAGCCTGTCAGGAAGAGATTACAGCCATTCGCCGTTACGAATCACGCCAACAGCCAAACCTTCAATAGAGAAGCTCTGTTCGCGGAGATCGACCACAATCGGAGTGAATTCGCTGTTTTCGGGCAGCAGCTGAACGGTGTTACCCTGTTTTTTCAAACGCTTAACGGTCACTTCGTCATCAATACGCGCGACCACCACCTGGCCGTTACGTACATCCTGCGTTTTGTGAACGGCCAGCAGATCGCCGTCCAGGATACCGATGTCTTTCATGGACATCCCGCTGACGCGCAGCAGGAAATCAGCGCTCGGTTTGAACATGCCAGGATCGACCTGGTAGTGACCTTCAATATGCTGTTGTGCCAGCAGCGGTTCACCTGCAGCAACGCGGCCTATCAGCGGAATGCCCGTCTCTTCTTCCACCAGCAGGCGAATACCACGCGACGCGCCTGACACAATCTCAATCACACCCTTACGCGCCAGCGCTTTCAGGTGTTCCTCGGCAGCATTCGGAGAACGGAAGCCCAGACGCTGCGCGATTTCCGCACGCGTGGGTGGCATACCCGTCTGGCCGATATGATCCCGAATGAGATCAAACACCTCTTGCTGCCTGGTCGTTAATGCTTTCATTCCGCCCCCTGGGTGTATATACAGTTATGCTGTGAGTATATACAGTCAAAGGCGATTTTGGAACCAAAAACTGCACAAAAAACCAGGGACTTAATTATTCCTCGAGGCTCATCGGAAATGTGACCAAAGCAGCGTGACCCAGGTAATGGCTGCGGTGATAATCGCCAGCAGGACAGCGGCGGAGCCCATATCTTTCGCGCGGCCAGAAAGCTCGTGGAAATCAGAGCCGATCCGGTCGACCACGGCCTCAATAGCGCTATTGAGAATTTCCACTATCATCACCAGAAGTACGGAACCGATGAGAAGCACGCGGGTAATGGCATCTACATCAAGGAAACAGGCGATGATAACCGCGACGATAGCGGCGACACCTTCCTGGCGAAAAGCGGCTTCATTAACCCAGGCGGCACGGAAACCTTTCCATGAATAACCGGCAGCTTTGATGATACGCGTTAACCCAGTGGTATTATTGGCCATTAAAAGAACCTTTTTTAAAAAAGAGCGTCAGTAACAGAAGGCGTAGCGCGTTGCGCTGCCGCCTGAAGTATGACGGGTAACAACAGAAATTTTGCGCGCTTTCTGTTATCCTTGCGCCGCAATTGCATTATTAACCAGAGGCTTTACATCGTTTATGTCCGGCTGGCCACGAATTTACTACAAATTACTTAATTTACCATTAAGCATACTGGTAAAAAGCAAGTCTATCCCAGCAGAACCCGCGCTGGAACTGGGGCTCGATACGTCGCGCCCTATTATGTATGTTTTGCCTTATAACTCGAAGGCAGACCTGCTGACACTTCGCGCCCAGTGTCTGGCGCATGATTTACCCGACCCGCTTGAACCGCTGGAAGTTGACGGCACTTTGCTGCCGCGCTACGTGTTCATTCATGGCGGGCCGCGCGTGTTTACCTATTACACACCGAAAGAAGAGTCCATCAAGCTGTTCCACGACTATCTCGATCTGCACCGCAGCAATCCTGACCTGGATGTGCAGATGGTGCCGGTATCGGTGATGTTTGGCCGCCGTCCGGGCCGCGAAAAAGGCGAAGAGAACCCGCCGCTGCGCATGCTTAACGGCATCCAGAAGTTCTTCGCGGTCTCCTGGCTGGGACGCGACAGCTTTGTGCGCTTCTCCCCTTCCGTCTCCCTTCGCCGAATGGCGGACGAGCACGGCACCGATAAGATCATCGCGCAAAAACTGGCGCGCGTGGCGCGTATGCACTTCGCCCGTCAGCGCCTGGCGGCCGTAGGGCCACGTCTCCCTGCGCGTCAGGATCTGTTCAACAAGCTGCTGGCCTCCAAAGCGATCGCCCGCGCCGTTGAAGACGAAGCGCGCAGCAAGAAAATTTCGCATGAGAAAGCCCAGCAGAACGCCATTGCGCTGATGGAAGAGATCGCAGCGAACTTCTCTTACGAGATGATTCGTCTTTCCGATCGTATTCTCGGCTTTACCTGGAACCGTCTGTATCAGGGCATCAACGTGCATAATGCTGAGCGTGTACGTCAGCTGGCGCACGATGGCCATGAGATTGTCTATGTCCCCTGCCACCGCAGCCACATGGACTACCTGCTTCTCTCCTACGTGCTCTATCACCAGGGGCTGGTACCGCCACATATCGCTGCCGGTATTAACCTGAACTTCTGGCCAGCAGGCCCGATCTTCCGCCGCCTGGGTGCGTTCTTTATTCGTCGTACCTTTAAGGGCAACAAGCTCTACTCCACCGTGTTCCGCGAGTATCTGGGCGAGCTGTTCAGCCGCGGTTATTCCGTAGAGTACTTCGTGGAAGGGGGACGTTCCCGTACCGGTCGTCTGCTCGATCCGAAGACCGGCACGCTGTCGATGACCATCCAGGCGATGCTGCGCGGCGGTACGCGTCCGATTACGCTTGTGCCGATCTATATTGGCTATGAGCACGTAATGGAAGTGGGCACCTACGCGAAAGAGCTGCGTGGTGCGACCAAAGAAAAAGAGAGCCTGCCGCAGATGCTGCGCGGCCTGAGCAAGTTACGCAACCTGGGTCAGGGCTACGTAAACTTTGGCGAGCCGATGCCGCTGATGACGTATCTGAACCATCATGTTCCGGATTGGCGCGAGTCTATCGATCCTATCGAAGCGGTTCGTCCGGCCTGGCTGACGCCAACGGTGAACGGTATCGCGTCCGAGCTGATGGTGCGCATTAACAACGCCGGTGCGGCCAATGCCATGAACCTGTGCTGTACGGCGCTGCTGGCTTCCCGTCAGCGTTCCCTGACCCGTGAACAGCTCACGGAGCAGCTGGACTGCTATCTGGACATGATGCGCAACGTACCGTACTCGGTTGATTCGACAGCGCCTTCTGCTACCGCCAGCGAGCTTATCGATCACGCGTTGCAGATGAATAAGTTTGAAGTCGAGAAGGACACGATCGGCGACATCATCATTTTGCCGCGCGAGCAGGCGGTGCTGATGACGTACTATCGCAACAACATCGCCCATATGCTAATGCTGCCGTCGCTCATGGCGGCCATTATCACCCAGCATCGCCGCATTTCACGTCAGGAACTGTTGCGTCACGTTGAGACGCTCTACCCGATGCTGAAAGCGGAGCTGTTCCTGCGCTGGAGCAAGGAAGAGCTGGCCGTTGAGCTGGAAAAACTGACGGAAGAACTGCGCCGTCAGGGGCTGATCACCGTTGCGAACGACGAGCTGCACATCAATCCGTCACGCTCCCGCACCCTCCAACTGCTGGCGGCCGGTGCGCGCGAAACGCTGCAGCGCTACGCCATTACGTTCTGGCTGCTGAGCGCGAACCCGTCTATCAACCGCGGTACGCTGGAGAAAGAGAGCCGGACGCTGGCACAGCGCTTGTCCGTTCTGCACGGCATTAACGCCCCGGAATTCTTCGACAAGGCGGTCTTTAGCTCGCTGGTGCTGACGCTGCGTGACGAAGGCTTCATCAGCGATACGGGCGATGCCGAGCCGGAAGAGACGCTGAAGGTTTACCAGATGCTGGCTGAGCTGATTACGTCGGACGTGCGTTTGACGATTGAGAGCGCGACGCAGGGCGAGTGATGTGAAAAAGCCGGGTGGTGTTTCACCTTGCCCGGCCTGACGTTCTGCATAACAGAAAGGCCCGGTAAGCGCTAACGCTACCGGGCCTTATTTTTGAGCCTTATTAAATCACCGTATTCAGCTCAGAAGCGTAAAGGCAATCATCCCGACAATCGCACCCGTCGTGCCGAGGATGGTTTCCATCAGCGTCCAGGTTTTCAGGGTTTGCGCTTCGGTCGCGCCGGTAAACTTACCGAACAGCCAGAAGCCAGCATCGTTAACGTGCGAGACGACAATCGAACCGCCCGCGATACAGATAGACAGCGCGGCCATCTGCGCACCAGAGTAGTTGAGCTGTTCAATCACCGGCATCACCAGACCCACGGCGGTTAAGCACGCGACGGTCGCGGAACCCTGAATGATACGCACCGCCGCAGCCAGCACGAAGCAGGTTACCGCAATCGGCAGGCCCATCCCGGTCAGCGCTTCACCCAGAGCCGGGCCCACGCCGGAATCCACCAGCACCTGCTTGAACACGCCACCGGCACCGATCACCAGCAGGATAATCCCCGCAGGCTGCAGCGCCGCACCGCAGATCTCCATCACGCGGTCTTTCGGCATACCCTGGCGCATCGCCAGGCCGTAAATCGCCACCAGACACGCCACCAGAATCGCCGTGAACGGATGGCCGATAAACTCAAACCATTCGTACGCGGTAGAACCGACCGGCACAAAGCGCGCGGCGATGGTTTTCAGGCCCACCAGCACCAGCGGCAGCAGGATCAGCGACAGGCTAAAGCCGAAGGACGGCATTTTGCCTTCGCCAAGGTGCGGCTCGGTGATGTCGTCAGGAATGTGCAGCTCAACGTAACGGCTGATGAAGTTGCCCCACAGCGGACCGGCGATAATCATTCCCGGGATCGCAGCGCACAGGCCAATCAGGATCATCCAGCCAAAATCGGCGTGCATCTGTGAGGCCAGCAGCATCGGCGCAGGTCCAGGCAGCAGAAACGCTGCCGCCGCCGCCACGCCCGCAAACAGTGGAATAACCAGCTTCACGAGGTTAGTGCCGGTATGGCGCGCCATAGAGAACGCGACGCTGATGAGCAGCACCACCGCCACTTCGAAGAACAGCGGCAGCGCGCAAATCAGACCGGCCAGGCCAATCGCGTAGTGCGCGCGGCTGTGACCGAAGGATTTGAGCATCTTGACGGCAATCTGGTCGACCGCGCCCGTCTCATGCAGGATCTTGCCAAACATCGCGCCCAGCGCGACCACAATCGCCAGGAAGCCCAGCGTGCCTCCCATCCCTTTTTCCATCGTCGCGGCGATCTTGTCGAGCGGCATACCGGAAAAGAGACCTGCACCAATAGAAACCACCATCAAAGCAACGAAGGCGTGCATACGCGCCTTCATCACTAAAAACAGCAGCAGCAAAACCGAACCCACTGCTGTCAACACTAGCGTTAATGTACTCAAAACTTACTGCCTTTTATTAATGACCTCGATGGTGCTGGCTACAACACCCTCCAGTGACTGATCGATATCAACCACTAAGACGTCTTTTTCGTCTTCACCCGGCTCCTGCAGCGCGTCGAACTGCGTGACCAGCATCTGGGTTTTGAAGAAGTGACCTTTGCGCGCCTTCAGACGGCTTTCAATCACTTCGAAATCGCCCTTCAGGTAGATGAAGGAGAGGTTTGGGTTGCCGTCGCGCAGCAGATCGCGGTAGGTTTTTTTCAGCGCGGAGCAAACAATCAGGGAAACTTTGTTGGTACGCTGCATCGCAAAGGCGGCATCGTTCAGCGCCTGCAACCACGGTTTGCGGTCGTCGTCGTTCAGCGGTTCGCCGGAGGCCATTTTCATAATGTTGCTGCGGGGATGGAGGAAGTCACCATCAAGAAACGCAGCCTGAAGTTGATGCGCCACTTCGCTCGCCACGGCAGATTTACCGCTACCGGACACGCCCATCAGGACGTAAACGTGGTGATCGTGATTAGTCGTGCTCAAAGGGTGTCCCTCAGTCAATTGTTACGGGTAACAGTTATCGGTAACATTGTCCTGCCGGGGCAAAAGAGAAGCAATATCCAAACGTGCGCGAAGTGAATAAGTGTGACCTACTTCAAACTTGTCAGCTCAAATAGATCCACCCGGTGACAAGGTGAAACCTAAATCTAACATTTTAGGGGTAACCGCTTCGCCACGAATACGCGCCAGCAGGCGTTCTGCGCCAATGCGACCCATACGCTCACGCGGTGTCAGAACGCTCGCCAGACGCGGTTCCATCACCTGACCAATATCGTGGCCGTGGAAGCCAGCAATTGCCATATCCTCAGGGATCTTCAACCCCAGACGCTGGCATTCGAACGCTGCACCGACCGCAAGGTCATCGTTGGTACAGAAAATACCGTCCAGTTGCGGATACTCGCGTCGTGCCTGACGCATCAGCTCAATACCCGAGGTGTAAGATGAGGACTGCTCCACCATCACGCTGTACGGGGTTAAGTTCGCGTCGAGCATCGCCTGCTCGTATCCCTTCTGTTTGATGATAGTACGTTCATCAAGACGCGCACCCAGATAAGCAATATGACGATGACCGCGGGCAATGATGGCCGCCGTCATCTGACGAGCCGCTTCAAAGTTATCGAACCCAACGGCGATATCGAGGCATGGCGACTGGCTGTCCATGAGCTCCACCACCGGGATACCGGCGACTTCAATCATTTTGAGCGTGCGGGCAGTGTGGGTACGTTCGGTTAAAATCAGGCCGTCGATGTTCCAGGAAAGCATCGATTCAAGACGTTCTTCTTCCAGTTCCGGCTTGTACCCATAGTGGGCAAGCATGGTCTGGTAGCCAAAAGCATCGGTGACGCTTTCAATGCCGCGCAGAACTTCGGCGAAAACCTGGTTGGTCAGGGAAGGAAGCAGGACACCTACCGCACGGCTGGTCGCATTGGAGAGAATATCGGGTGCGCGGTTAGGGATATAACCCAGTTCATCAAGAGCGGCAGCAATCTTGCCACGCAACGCCACGGAAACCTGCTCCGGGTTACGTAAAAAGCGGCTGACCGTCATTTTGGTCACACCGACGCGATCGGCGACATCCTGAAGTACGGGGCGTTTCTTTTTCATCGTCCTGAGAAATCTTGAAGTGAGAGATTTGCTCAGTTTATCACGGACAAAGCTCAACCTTCCCCGTTTAAAGGGAAGGTTGAGAAATTATTTAGACCGGAGGCAGGTCAAACAGCAGGATTTCACTTTCGCTGTCGGCATGCACGGAGAGCGCCTGCTCATCCCAGATTGCCAGACCATCGGCGGTAGTGGCTTTGGTGCCGTTAATGGACACTTCACCTTTTACCACCTGGATCCAGACGCGGCGGTTGGCGGCAATCTGGTGCACAGACTGTTCGTCTTTTGCCAGCGCCCAGCGGTACAGCTCCATATCCTGATGCACCTTCAGGGAACCTTCACGCGCATCCGGGGAGAGCACCAGCTGTTTGCCCTGTTTCGCGTCGAAGCGGCGCTGTTCGTAGCGCGGCGTGATGCCGGTCTCTTCTGGAATGATCCAGATTTGATACAGGTGCAGTTTTTCCGTTTTGCTCGGGTTGTACTCGGAGTGGCGCACCCCGGTACCCGCGCTCATAATCTGAAACTCGCCCGCCGGAACCTGCTCTTTGTTGCCCATGCTGTCCTGGTGCTCAACCGCCCCTTCCAGCACATAGGTCAGGATTTCCATGTCTTTGTGCGGGTGAGTACCGAAGCCCTGGCCTGCATCAATCACGTCGTCGTTAATCACGCGCAGTGCGGAGAAGCCCATGAAGTTCGGGTCGTAGTAGTCGGCAAACGAGAATGAATGCCATGAGTCCAGCCAGCCATGATTTGCGTGACCACGTTCGTTTGCTTTGCGTAAGTAGATCATTGTTTTCACCCTCAGTTCGTTTCGATGGAGTAAGTGTGGACGCAAACGGTCGGGGATCATAGAGGGTGAAAATTGACTCCTCTGTTCAAAAATTATGAATAAGTGCAGAGGAGCCGTTTTTGCTTATTTCGCTAGGGTTACCGTGGCAGGAGAAGCCTGCTCAAAGGCCCGCTCAAGGATTTCAAGGTTGGTCAGAACGTCAGATTCCTTGACGTAATTCGGTGCGCCGCTGGTGAGGGTTTCATACAGCGCATCGTAGACGCGACCATAGTCGCCGGTTTCCGGTTTCAGCTCTTCTTTGACCGTCACACCCTCATCGTTCACATACTCCAGCACGCCCACGGAATCATCCGCCGCAAAGCCCGGTTCGCCCGGCATGATGTTGGCCTTCAGGCTGGTCTCCTGCTGGTCAATGCCATACTTAATGAACGAGCCTCTGGTGCCGTGAACGATAAATTTCGGGTAGTCGATTTTCACCAGATGGCTGGTTTTGACGATGGCTTTCAGGTCGCCGTAGAAAAGCTGCGCTTCAAAAGTGTCGTCCGGGTTGGCTTTATTGCGCAGGCTGCGGATGTCATACGCCACATGGTCCGGGCGACCAAACAGGGAGATGATCTGGTCCATGGTGTGTACGCCCAGACCATAGAACGAGCCGTCCTGCGGCAGACCGGGTTGGGTCTCCGCCACAGGGCGGTAGTAATCGAAGTGGCTTTCAATTTCCACGATGTCGCCCAGCCTGCCGCCCTCAATCGCTTTTTTCGCCGTCAGGAAACAGCTGTCAAAGCGACGGTTCTGATACGGGGTGACGGTCAGCCCTTTACTTTTCGCCAGCGCAAACAGCGCTTTCGCTTCGGCAATGGTCGGGGTGAACGGCTTTTCCACCAGCACGTTCTTACCCGCTTCGAGCGCGCGTTTCGCATAGTCAAAATGGCTGTCGGCATGGGTGCAGACAACCACCAGCTTTACCTGCGGGTCATTCAACACTTCATCAAGATCGCTGGTGAAGTGAATGTGGGAATACTGCGGAGACTGCTCTTCCGGCTTCGCGCTGCGGCGGTAGATGTGGGCGACGTGCCAGGTGTCTTTACGATGGAGGACATACGGAAGGTGGTAACGCGTCGTGCTTTTGCCAAATCCAATAAATGCGCAATGTAGTGTCATGGCTCAGTCCTTTTGGAAGGTTACTGAATCTAACCATAACAAAAAAAAAGCCAGCGAGAAGCTGGCTAAAGTAATACTGGAAGCAATGTGAGCAATGTCGTGCTTTCAGGTTCCCGTAGGGGTCTTCCTGAATGCAAAGCAATAATAATCATTCTCATTCGCACTTGTCCAATACTTTTTGCAAAAAATAGCGGTTGACTCAAATTTTAAAGTCATTGATGTTGGAGGGGACTTTTAACTAACTGAGGAACAAGGAATGAGTGAGATAGTGATACGCCACGCTGAACCGAGAGATTACGACGCCATTCGTCAGATCCACGCCCAGCCGGAGGTGTACCACAACACGCTACAGGTTCCTCATCCCTCAGAGCAAATGTGGCAGGAGCGGCTAACCGACCAGCCCGGCATCAAGCAACTGGTCGCCTGCATCGACGATACCGTCGCCGGGCATCTGTGCATTGCCGTCGCACAACGCCCGCGTCGCAGCCACGTTGCCGATTTCGGTATTTGTGTGGGTGCGCAGTGGCAAAATCGGGGCGTTGCCAGCGCGCTGATGCGAACCATGATCGATATGTGCGACAACTGGCTGCGCGTCGACCGCATTGAGTTAACGGTATTTGTGGATAACGAACCGGCTATCGCGGTGTACAAAAAGCACGGGTTTGAAATTGAAGGCACCGGCAAGCGCTACGGCCTGCGCAAAGGCGAGTATGTGGATGCGTATTATATGGCGAGAATGAAGTGACACAGACCCCTCACCCTAACCCTCTCCCCTTTGGGGAGAGGGCCGGGGTGAGGGGGATGTTCAATATCCCGCCGTTAAATCATCCACCGAACGCGGGTCCGACGCCCCAAACAGCGCGCCGTCCGGCCCGACCATAATGCTCTGGGTGCTGCCCATCGCCTCTTTCACCGCCACCTTCTGTCCGCGCTGTTCCAGCAGCTTGATGGTGTCCGGGCTAAAGCCCTTCTCCACGCGCAGCTCGTCCGGCAGCCACTGGTGGTGGAAACGCGGAGCGTTGGTGGCTTCGGCGACGTTCATGCCAAAGTCGATGCTGTTCACCACCATCTGCAGCACGGTAGTGATAATCCGGCTGCCGCCCGGGCTGCCGGTCACCAGCCAGGTTTTACCGTCTTTCACCACGATAGTGGGCGACATGGACGACAGCGGACGTTTTTTCGGCCCGACCGCATTCGCATCGCCGCCGACCAGCCCGTAGACGTTCGGCACGCCCGGCTTGGCAGAGAAGTCATCCATCTCGTTGTTTAGCAGAATACCGCTGTTGCCCGCCACAATCCCGGTACCAAAGGTGGTATTCAGCGTATAGGTCACCGCCACCGCGTTGCCGTCTTTATCCACCACCGAGAAGTGGGTGGTCTGGTTGCTTTCATACGGTGCCAGCTTGCCGGGGCGGATCTCGCTCGACGGCTTAGCCTTGTTGATGTCGATCTGATCGGCAATAGATTTGGCATAGGCTTTATTAGTCAGCGCCTGCCACGGCACCTTCACGAAGTCCGGATCGCCGAGGTATTCCGAGCGGTCGGCGTAGGCGCGTTTTTCTGCCTCCGCCATCACCTGCATGGCATCCGCGCTGCCGAAGCCGAACTTGTGCATATCGAAGTTTTCAAGAATGTTGAGGATCTGCACGATGTGGATCCCGCCGGAGGACGGCGGCGGCATGGAGAAGACCTCGTAGCCGCGGTAGGTGCCGCTAATCGGCTCGCGCTCCACCGCCTTGTATTCCGCCAGATCCGCTTTGGTGATAAGCCCGCCGTTCTTTTGCATCTCTTGCGCAATCTGGTCGGCAATCGCCCCTTTGTAGAAGGCGTCCGGACCGTGCTCCGCAATCAGCTCCAGGCTTTTGGCGAGGTTCTTCTGCACCAGCTTATCGCCCTTCTTCAGCGGCTCGCCGTCCTTCCAGAAGATGGCCTTGCTGTTTTCATGATTCGGAATAACTTCGCTGCCGTAGGTTTTGAGGTCGTCTGCCAGCGCGTCATTGACCACAAACCCCTCCCGCGCCAGCTTGATGGCAGGCTGCACCACCTTGTTCAGCGGCAGCGTGCCGTATTTTTCCAGCGCCAGCGAGAAGCCCGCAACGGTGCCCGGCGTGCCGGAGGCGAGGTGCGAGGTCAGGGATTTCTTGCTGTCCGGGTTACCCTGGTCGTCGAGGAACATATCGCGGGACGCCTGCGAAGGTGCCATTTCGCGGAAGTCGATGGCGGTAGTTTTGCCGTCTTTGGTGCGCAGCATCATAAAGCCGCCGCCGCCCAGGTTCCCCGCCTGCGGGTGCGTTACCGCCAGCGCGTACCCTACCGCAACCGCCGCATCCACCGCGTTACCGCCCTGCTTAAGAATATCGACGCCCACGTTAGTTGCCAGCGCATCCACCGACGCCACCATGCCATGGGTTGCCCGCACGGGATGAAAAACATCTTCCTCCACGCCGTAAGAGACCGGAGGAGCCGCTGGCGGGTTGGCCGCCACGGTAAATGTACCGCCTGCCATCAGCGCGGCGATGGCGACCCAGCGCAAAAACGTTGGTTTCATCATTATTGTTCTCCAGGTGAAGGGATCCATATTCCCCGCTTAAGCCTGGTTCACAACTCCTAAAAAATCATCGTCATGGTGAAATCAGGGTAAACTTAAGAGAGCCCTCAAGAGGAGGAAATGACAATGAAACGCTTGATGATTCTTGCGGCGCTGATCCCGTTTGCCGCGCTCGCACAGCCACTCAACACCATGAACAACCCGAACCAGCAGGGTTACGTTATCCCGAGCCAGCAGCGCATGCAGACCGAGATGATGAGCCAGCAACAGCAGCAGAAAGGGATGCTCAATCAGCAGCTGAGAACACAGACCCAGATGCAGCAGCAGAGCCTGCAAAACCAGATGAACGCCAACACCCAGCGCGTGCAGCAGGGACAGGTGCGCGAGCAGCCGTTGCCAAATGCAAACGGCGGAATGTTAGGGGGCGGGATGTCACAAAGCAGCGGTCAGCAGCATATGCTGCCGACCCAGCAGAACGGCAGTATGCTCAATAAATAAACTTCGGCCCGATCTGGTCAATCGCATCGGTGCAGATGCTGTCCACGCCCCAGCGCAGCAATTCGGCTGCGCGCTGGGGTTTGTTAACGGTGTAGACCAGAATATGCAGACCCGCGTCTTTCAGCATTTTCACCCGCGCCTCGTCCAGCAGCTTGTGGTTCAGATGGATCGAGACGCAGCCTAAGCGGCCCGTTAGTTCGCGCCAGTCCTCACGCCACTCGTCCAGCAGCAGCCCGCGCGGCAGCTCAGGTACGGCCGCCTGTGCGGCTTCCAGCGCGTCGATGTCAAACGACGACAGCAGCGGCGCGGTCATCCCATCCCACAGCTCGCGCGCGGCCAGCGCAATCACTTTGCCCGTCAGCGGCCCGGTGCCGGTGGTCGGTTTGATTTCGATATTGGCCATCATGCCGTGCTGGCGGCAGCGTTCGGCCACTTCCGCCAGCAGCGGCAGCGGTTCGCCTTTGAACTCGCCGCTGTACCAGCTTCCGGCGTCTACCTTCAGCAGATCGCGCCACGGCAGCTCGCCCGCCACGCCCCAGCCGTTGCTGGTGCGTTCGAGGTTGTCGTCATGCAGCAGGAAAATTTCACCGTCCTTCGAGAGCTTGGCGTCGAACTCGATCATCGTGTGGCCGTAGCGCGCGCCGACATCAATCGCCGCCAGGGTGTTTTCCGGGGCCAGCTTACCGCCGCCGCGGTGGGCGACGACGTGGGGATAAGGCCAGTTGCTCATACTCGTTGTCCTGTTTCACCGTCAAAAAGGTGCAGATGGTTTTCCGGCAGGTGCAGCCACAGCGTGCTGCCCGCTTTCGGGCGTTCCTGATGCGCGAGGCGCACCACCATTTTTTGCTCGCCCCAGCGCCCGTGCGCCAGGTTATCTGCACCCAACATCTCCAGCGTGTCCATCACCAGCGGCACGCCGCCGTCCGCCTGAGACGTTAAGCCAATATGCTCCGGGCGGATGCCGAGCGTCATCTTACGCCCGGCGTAGCCACGATAGTACCAGTTGATCGGCAACGCCATCCCGCTTTCCAGCTCAAAGTGCGTGCCCGCGCTGCTGATGCGCCCCTCCAGCAGGTTCATCGCCGGGCTGCCGATAAAGCTCGCCACAAAGCGGGTGGCCGGTTTTTCGTACACTTCCACCGGGGTGCCAATCTGCTCGGCGATGCCTTTGTTCATCACCATTACGCGCTGGGCGAGGGTCATGGCTTCGACCTGATCGTGGGTCACGTACAGGGAGGTGGTTTTCAGACGACGGTGCAGCTGCTGCAGCTCAAGACGCATCTGTACGCGCAGCTTGGCATCGAGGTTAGACAGCGGCTCGTCGAACAGGAATACCGCCGGATCGCGCACGATGGCGCGCCCCATCGCCACGCGCTGGCGCTGGCCGCCGGAGAGCTCGCGCGGGCGACGCTTCAGCAGGCCGTCGAGTTCCAGAATGCGCGCGGCTTCTTTCACGCGCTCGTCGATATGGCCTTTGCCCATGCCGCGAATTTTCAGCCCCCAGGCCATGTTCTCCTCCACGCTCATGTGCGGATAGAGGGCGTAGTTCTGGAACACCATCGCGATGCCTCTGTCTTTTGGCTCCATCTCGGTGACGCGCTGACGGTCAATCCAGATATCCCCGGAGGTGACGCGCTCCAGCCCCGCCACCATGCGCAGCAGGGTGGATTTTCCGCAGCCGGACGGGCCGACCATGACGATGAATTCCCCGTCCGCCACGTCGAGCGTCAGCGGCTGAATCACCTGGGTTTTGCCGTCCCAGCTTTTGGTAACTGCCTGTAATTTTAAACCTGCCATCTTATTTCTCACTGTCCACTAAACCACGCACAAACGCACGCTGCATGGCTAAAACGATAACGACCGGGGGGATAAGGGTGAGCAGCATCGCCGCCATCACCTGGTTCCAGAGAGTGGTGCCTTCGCCGGTGGCGATCATGCCTTTGATGCCTGCTACGGCGGTGCCGAGGTTGACGTCCTGAATAATCAGCAGCGGCCACAGGTACTGGTTCCAGCCGTAGATAAAGGTGATCACAAACAGCGCCGCGAGATTGGTTTTCGACAGCGGCAGCACGATGTCGCGGAAGAAGCGCATCGGCGACGCGCCGTCGATGCGCGCGGCCTCAATCAGCTCGTCCGGCAGGGTCATAAAGAACTGGCGGAACAGGAAGGTGGCGGTCGCCGAGGCCATCAGCGGCAGGGTTAAGCCCGCGTAGCTGTCGAGCATCTTGAGGTTGGCGATCACTTCCACCGTCGGGAAGATACGCACTTCCACCGGCAGCATCAGGGTAATGAAGATCATCCAGAAGAACAGGTTACGCAGCGGAAAGCGGAACCAGACGATGGCGAAGGCCGAGAGCATCGACACGGTGATTTTGCCGACGGTGATGCCGAACGCCATGATGAAGCTGTTGAGCATCATCAGCCAGAACGGCGCGCTATTGGCACCCACGCCCTGGGTCCAGATGGTTTTCATGTTCTCAAAAAGATGCCCGCCTGGGATCAGCGTCATCGGCGTGTCGAACACCGCTTTGGTGTCCAGCGTGGCGGCGACAAACGCCACGTACAGCGGGAAGAGAATGACGATAATCCCTAAAATCAGCATGGTATGGCTGAAAATCGTCAGCCCGCGACGGTTCTCAATCATTGGTAGCGCACCTTACTTTCGACATAGCGGAACTGCACCACCGTGAGGATGATGACGAGGAACATCAGCACGACCGACTGGGCGGCAGAGGCGGAGAGATCCAGCCCCGCAAAACCTTCGCGGTAGATCTTGTAGATCAGCGTCGTTGTCGCCTGTACCGGGCCGCCTGCGGTCGCCGCGTCGATCACCGGGAAGGTGTCGAAGAAGGCGTACACGAGGTTAACCACCAGCAGGAAGAAACTCACCGGGGCGATCAGCGGCAGTGACAGCCTGAAGAAGCGACGAATGGGCCCTGCGCCGTCAATTGCCGCGGCTTCCACCAGCGAACGCGGAATGGACTGCAGCGCGGCAAAGAAGAACAGGAAGTTGTAGCTGATCTGCTTCCACACCGAGGCGAACACCACCAGGAACATCGCCTGACCGCTGTTCTGGGCGTGGTTCCAGTCAACGCCGAACTCTGCCAGAAAATGCGTAATCAACCCGCGTCCGGGGTTAAACAGGAAGATCCACAGCACGGCGGCGACGGCGGGAGCCACGGCGTAAGGCAGCAGCATCAGCGTCTGGTAAAGACGGCTGCCGCGCACCACGTAATCCACCAGCGCGGCGAAGAACAGCGAGGCAACAAGGCCGCTGACGGTTACGAGGGCGCTGAACTTCATCGTCGTCCAGAAGGAGTCCAGGTAGTAGCTGTCGTGGAACAGCGCAGTGAAATTGTCCAGCCCGACAAACTGGCTGGAAAGCCCGAACGGATCGACGCTTTGTACCGAGTACCACAGCGCTTCGCCCGCAGGCCAGATAAAGAAGATAACGGTGATGACCAGCTGCGGCGCGACCAGCAGGTACGGCAGCCCGCGGGAACGGAACACCGGACGGGATGAGGACATTGAGATTTGATTCCTGAACAATGCCGGGTGGCGGCTGCGCCTTACCCGGCCTACATGGGGCACATCGTAGGCCCGGTAAGCGCAGCGCCACCGGGCGTTTCAGCGATTACGATTTCGTCGACTGCTCAAAGCGGCGCAGCAGCTGATTGCCGCGCTCTACCGCAGAGTCCAGCGCCTGCTGTGGCGTTTTCTTCCCGGTCCAGACGCTTTCCAGCTCTTCATCCACGATGGTGCGGATCTGCGGCATGTTGCCCAGACGCAGGCCCTTGGTGAACGGCAACGGCGGCTTGTTCAGCATCTGACGCGTCGCGATATCTGCGCCCGGGTTCTTGCTGTAGAAGCCCTGCTCGCGGGTCAGGTCGTACGCGGCTTTGGTGATCGGCAGATAGCCAGTCTTCTGGTGCCACTCGGCGGCGTTTTCCGGCTTAGCCAGGAAGTCGAGGAACTCGGCCACCCCTTTGTAAGTGCCCTTATCTTTACCCTGCATCACCCACAGGCTCGCCCCGCCGATGATGGCGTTCTGCGGCGCGCCCTTAACGTCGGCGTCATACGGCATCATGCCCACGCCGTAGTTGAATTTGGCGTAGTGACGGATATCCGCCAGCGAGCCGGACGAGGCGGTGGTAATGGCGCAGTCGCCGTTGTAGAACTTCTCGGTGGATTCGTCCTTACGCCCGAAGTAGCTGAAATCGCCCTTCTTGTTGAGTTCTTCCAGCAATGCGATGTGCTTCACCTGCTCCGGCTTGTTGAACTCCAGCACCGCGTCGGTGCCGTCGAAGCCGTTGTTTTTTGTCGCAACCGGCAGGCCGTGCCAGGCGCTGAAGTTTTCAATCTGGATCCAGCCCTGCCAGCCGCTGGCGTAGCCGCACTTCATGCCCGCCGCTTTCAGCTTCGCGGTATACTCAGCCAGGTCCTGCCAGGTTTTTGGCGGCTGTTCCGGATCTAAACCGGCTTTTTTGAAGGCGTCTTTGTTGTAGTACAGCACCGGCGTGGAGCTGTTAAACGGCTGGGACAGCAGATGGCCGGTTTTGGAATCGGTGTAGTAACCCGCTACGGTCGGCACAAACTGCGATTCGTCGAAGTTGATACCCGCCTCTTTGAACACTTCATACACCGGCTTGATGGCTTTGGAAGCCATCATGGTGGCGGTACCCACTTCGTAAACCTGTAACAGGGCCGGCGCGTTGCCGGTACGGAAGGCGGCGATGCCCGCGCTCAGGCTCTGCTCGTAGTTGCCTTTGTACACCGGCACAATTTTGTAATCCGGGTGGGTGTCGTTGAAACGCTGCGCCAGGGAGTCAACCTCTTTACCCAACTCCCCTTCCATGGAATGCCAGAACGGAATGGTGGTCACAGCCATTGCGTTCGTCGCAAAAGCCAGACTTAGTGCCAGACCCAAAGCTGTGTGTCGTAACGATGTCATTGTCATCTCTCTTATTGTGCCGGATGCGCGATATCACGCGTTTTATGCTCGCGAGGTAACATGACATGCTCGAATGACAGAAAAATAACTGTTTGTTTACAGATAAGTGACAACAAAAGGTCAGTGGGATGATGGTTGTGTGAAGCGGGTTGGGTTAAAAAAAAGCCGGGTGGCGGCTTCGCCTTACCCGGCCTGGTCGATCCCGTAGGCCCGGTAAGCGTAAGCGCCACCGGGCGATACAGACGGCTCAGCCGCCTAAGTACGCGCTCCGCACCGCTTCGTTCGCCAGCAGTGCATCGCCGGTATCCTCCAGCACCACGCGGCCGTTCTCCAGCACGTAGCCACGGTCAGCAAGCTTCAGCGCCTGGTTGGCGTTCTGCTCGACGAGGAAGATGGTCATCCCCTCTTTACGCAACTGCTCGATAGTGTCGAAGATCTGCTGAATGATGATCGGCGCAAGGCCGAGCGAGGGTTCATCCAGCAGCAGCAGGCGCGGCTGGCTCATCAGCGCGCGGCCAATTGCCAGCATCTGCTGCTCACCGCCGGACATGGTGCCCGCACGCTGGATGCGGCGCTCCCACAGGCGCGGGAAGAGTTCGTATACCCACTTGATGCGGGTCTGGTATTCATCCCGATGGGCGAAGAAACCGCCCATCGCCAGGTTCTCTTCCACCGTCATACGCGAGAACACGCGGCGCCCTTCCGGCACAATCGCCACCGCCTCGCGCATGATTCTGGCGGTCTGCCAGTCGGTAATGTCTTTGCCATCAAACACAATCCGCCCGCTGGTGGCGCGCGGGTCGCCGCACAGGGTGCCGAGCAGCGTGGTTTTACCCGCGCCGTTGGCACCAATCAGGGTGACGATTTCACCCTGATTGATGTGCAGGCTGACGTCGTGCAGCGCCTGGATCTTGCCGTAGTGCGCGTTGACCTTGTCGAACGTTAACATCGCTTTTTCCATCTTATGCCTCACCAAGGTATGCGCGGATCACGTCCGGGTTATTGCGGATCTCTTCCGGCGTGCCGTTTGCCAGCGGCGTGCCCTGGTTTACCACATAGATACGGTCCGAAATACCCATCACCAGCTTCATGTCGTGTTCAATCAGCAGAATGGTGGTGTCGTGACTATCGCGCAGCTCGGCAATCAGCTCGTCCAGCTCTTTAGTCTCTTTCGGGTTAAGACCCGCCGCCGGTTCGTCGAGCATCAGGATTTCCGGCTGCGTCACCATGCAGCGCACAATCTCCAGGCGACGCTGATCGCCGTAGGCCAGGTTGCTGGCCTGACGGTTAGCGTGCTGGAGCAGGCCGATACGGTCGAGCCAGGTGGCGGCGCGGTCGAGCGCCTCCTCCTGCGCGCGGCGGAAGGCCGGGGTTTTCAACAGGCCGGAGAACAGCCCGGTTTTTAGCTGCTGATGCTGTGCCACCAGCAGGTTCTCAATCACCGTCATCTCGCGGAACAGACGCACGTGCTGGAAGGTACGCACCACGCCCATGCGGGCGATCTGCTGGCCCGGCAGCCCTTCAAGGTGCTGGTCGCGCAGCATGATGGTGCCGCCCGTCGGCTTGTAGAAGCCGGTCAGGCAGTTGAAGACCGTGGTTTTCCCCGCGCCGTTCGGGCCAATCAGGGAGACAATCTCTTTCTTGTGCAGATCCAGATTCACGTTGTTGACTGCCAGCAGGCCGCCAAAACGCATCATCAGGCCGTTAACGGATAATAATGGCTGACTCATGCCTGCTCTCCTTTCGCTTCCGCACTCTTAAGCTTCAGCTGTGGACGCGTCATCGGCAGGAGGCCCTGCGGACGCCAGATCATCATCAGCACCATCAAACCACCCAGCATCAGCATGCTGTATTCGTTAAAATCGCGCATCAGCTCGCGCGAAACCACCAGCAGGATGGCCGCGAGGATCACGGCGAACTGCGATCCCATCCCGCCGAGCACCACAATCGCCAGCACAAAGGCGGATTCGGCAAAGGTGAACGATTCCGGGCTAACGAAGCCCTGACGCGCGGCAAACAGCGTTCCGGCGAAACCGGCAAACGCGGCGCTGATGGTAAACGCGGTCAGCTTGATGCGGGTCGGGTTCAGGCCCAGGGAGCGGCAGGCGATCTCATCTTCACGCAGCGCTTCCCACGCGCGGCCCAGCGGCATGCGCAGCAGACGGTTGATCACGAACAGGGTAATCACCACCAGCAGCAGCGCCACCAGGTAAAGCCAGATCACGCGGTCGGACGGGTCATATTTGATGCCGAAGAAGTTGCTGAAGGTATCCCAGCCCCCTTCGCGAGCGGTACGGCTAAACTCCAGGCCAAAGAAGGTCGGTTTCGGGATCTGGCTGATGCCGTTCGGGCCGCCGGTCACTTCGGTATTGTTGAGCAGCAGGATACGGACGATTTCACCGAAGCCTAAGGTCACAATCGCCAGGTAGTCACCGCGCAGGCGCAGCACCGGGAAGCCGAGCAGGAAGCCCGCGGCGGCAGAGACCAGCCCCGCCAGCGGCAGACAGGTCCAGAAGCCGAGGCCGTAATAGTGGTTCAGCAGCGCAAAGGTGTAGGCACCGATGGCGTAGAAGCCGCCGTAGCCCAGCACCAGCAGGCCAGACAGCCCCACGACCACGTTCAGACCGAGGCCAAGGATCACATAAATCATGGTCAGGGTGGCGATATCCACGGTGCCACGCGACACCACAAACGGCCACGCCACGGCGGCCACCAGCAGCGCCACGAGGAACAGCTTCTGCTTAACGGTAGAGCCGTCAATTGCCGGCAGCACGAACTTCGGCCCGGAGACGTTTTTCAGCGTCTTCTGGAACAGCGGGCGCAGCAGCTGGAACAGGAACACCACGGCGGTGCCGATAAACACCCACTGCCAGCGGATGTCGGGGGCGGTATCCACCACCAGCTTCGTGCCGTCCAGACCTAACTGGACGCCCATAAAGACGCCCGCCAGCACGAAGAACATGGCGGCAGAGAGCAGCGCCATTGCAAAATGCATCGGTTTCATACTTTCTCTACCTCCGGACGGCCCAGAATACCGGTAGGCATCACCAGCAGAACCAGAATCAGCAGGGCAAACGACACCACATCTTTATATTCCGTGCTCAGATACGCCGAGGAGAGCGCTTCCGCCACGCCCAGGATCAGGCCACCGATCATCGCGCCCGGAATGCTGCCGATGCCGCCCAATACCGCCGCGGTGAAGGCTTTCATCCCGGCCATAAAGCCGATGTACGGGTTGATCACGCCATAGAACTGGCCGAGCAGAACACCTGCGACGGCAGCCATCGCCGCGCCGATCACGAAGGTGAGCGCAATTACGCGGTCGGTGTTGATGCCGAGCAGGCTCGCCATCTTCAGGTCTTCCGCGCAGGCGCGACAGGCGCGTCCCATGCGGGAGTAACGGATGAACAGCGTCAGGGCCAGCATCGCGATAAAAGTCACGACCCAAATCACCAGCTGCATGGTCGTGATAGAGGCCGAGAAGTTTTCGCTGGCCCCCACAATCCACTGGCCGTTAAACAGGCTTGGCAACGCCACGTCGCGCGAGCCTTCGGTCAGGCTGACGTAGTTTTGCAGGAAAATGGACATCCCGATGGCGGAGATGAGCGCAATCAGACGCTTGGAGCTGCGCACTGGCCGGTAGGCCACGCGCTCAATGCTCCAGCCGTAGGCGCTGGCAATCACAATCGCGCCGACAAACCCGGCGGCCACCAGCAGCCAGCTGCTGTCGATGCCCATCATCATCAGGGCGGCGATAATCATAAAGGAGACGTAGCTACCGATCATGTACACCTCGCCGTGGGCGAAGTTGATCATGCCGATAATGCCGTAAACCATCGTATAGCCGATGGCAATCAGCGCGTAAGTGCTTCCCAGCGTGACGCCGTTAAACATCTGCTGCAGGAAATAGAGAAACTGCTCGGACATATGCAAACCTTTTTATACCCGCCCGGTGAGCCGGGCGGTGGGATAATTATTTGGCGACCGAGGACGAACCGTCGGCGTGCCACTTAAAGACACCAAACTCAAATCCCTTCAGATCGCCTTTCTCATCCCAGTTCAGCGGCCCAATCACGGTGTTCGCCCCGTGTGCTTTTAAATCTTTCACCAGATCCAGCGGCTCTTTGCTGCCGGTACGCTCCAGCGCGGTAGCCAGAGACTGCACGGCTGCATAGGTGATCCAGACGTACGGACCACTCGGATCTTTCTTCTGCGCCTTGAGCGCATCCACGATAGCTTTGTTCGCCGGATCCTGGTCATAGCGTTTTGGCATCGTCACCAGCATGCCTTCGGCAGAATCCCCTGCGATGTTCGACAGAGAGGCGTTGCCCACGCCCTCTGGCCCCATAAACTGGGTTTTCAGGCCGGTTGCGCGCGCCTGGCGCAGCATCTGGCCCATTTCCGGGTAGTAGCCGCCGTAGTAAACGAAGTCGATATTCTCTTTTTGCAGACGAGCGATCAGCGCGGAAAAGTCTTTCTCACCGGCGGTAATGCCGTCGAAGAAGACGATGTTCGCGCCGCCTTTTTTCAGGCCGTCCTGCACGGAGCGCGCCAGGCCCTCGCCGTACTGCTGTTTGTCATGAATAATGGCAATGCGCTGTGGCTTAACGGTTTCGAGGATGTATTTGGCGGCGGTGGGGCCCTGCGAGGAGTCCAGACCGGCGGTACGCATGATGTGCTGGTAGCCGCGCTGGGTCAGCTCCGGGTTCGTTGCGCCAGGGGTGATCATCAGGATGCCTTCGTCTTCGTAGATATCAGACGCGGGCTGTGTGGAGGATGAGCACAGGTGACCGATGACGTACTGGATGCCGTCGTTGACGATTTTGTTGGCAACCGCGACGGCCTGTTTCGGATCGCAGGCGTCGTCATACTCCACGCCTACCAGCTTGTCGCCTTTGATGCCGCCTTTAGCATTGATGTCTTTGATGGCCTGACGCGCGCCGTTGAACTCCATGTCACCCCACTGGGCAACAGGGCCGGATATCGCACCCACTACCGCAACTTTAATGTCGTCTGCCATAGCGGCATGCGAGATCGACAGTGCGACCATCCCCGCGATTAACGTCTTCGCGTTCCTTTTCATCTCAGAATCCCCATTCGTGATGTCGTGTTTATATTTTGTTTTATTATGGTTAAAAAGCATTCTGTACTTTTAATGAACAACGCTATTTTTACCAGTGCCCTTAATGGTTTAGCGCAGTTTTTTGTCAAAAACCAGACTAAAATCTCTATTTTTCAGGCGATTAAGCAAAGATAATATTCTGAAATAAGGCAGAGATAAACAAATAAAAGTGCAGTTTGCAGCATAAAATAACGGCACAATGCGCCGAATAAATCACTACCATTCAGGTTAAAATTCTGCTTATTTTTCGATCCATGTGTTTTCAAACTGCCCATTGCGTTGCCAAAAAACTAATCACCTGGCAAATGGGAATAAAAAGAGACAGCGCCTGAGCAAATAAATTGAGTACACTGGCCGTACTCTTTTTGATTTGGACACGCTGCTAATGAAACTGACTATCGTGCGTCTGGTGACCTTTAGCGACCAGGATCATATCGACCTGGGCAAGATCTGGCCGGAATATTCCCCTTCGTCGCTGGCCGTCGACGAGAATCACCGCATCTATGCCGCGCGCTTTAACGAGCGCCTGCTGGCCGCCGTTCGCGTGACCCTGAGCGGCACGGAAGGGGCGCTGGATTCCCTGCGCGTGCGCGACGTCACCCGTCGTCGCGGGGTCGGACAGTATTTGATTGAAGAAGTGATCCGCGAAAACCCGAGCGTAACCTCCTGGTGGATGGCCGACGTGGGCGTGGAAGACCGCGGCGTGATGGCGGCGTTTATGCAGGCGTTAGGGTTTACGGCACAGGAGAGCGGGTGGGAGAAGCGCCAGAGTTGATGTGTGCGGGGTGATGCCCTCACCCCGCACCAGCATTATTTTGCGTCAGTCGCCGTGCCGTTGGCATGCCAGTCAAACACGCCGAACTCGAAGCCCTTCAGGTCGCCTTTCGCATCCCAGGACAGCGGCCCCATGACGGTTTCGACCGTGTTGGCTTTCAGCCAGGTAGCAATCTCAGCCGGATCGGCTGACTGGTTCAGACCCGCCTGCAGAGACTGGAGCGCCGCATAGGTGGTCCAGACGAACGCGCCGCTTGGATCCTGTTTTTTCGCCTTGATGGCATCCACGATAGGTTTGTTCGCAGGCACCTGGTCGTAGTTCTTCGGCTTGGTCACCAGCAAACCTTCGGCAGATTCACCCGCGATGTTAGACAGAGAGACGTTCGCCACGCCTTCCGGCCCCATGAACTGGGTTTTCAGACCTGCCGCACGCGCCTGGCGCAGGATCTGGCCCATTTCCGGGTGGTAGCCGCCGTAGTAAACGAAATCAATATTCTCTTTCTTCAGACGCGCCACCAGCGTGGAGAAGTCTTTCTCACCGGCGGTGATCCCGTCAAAGAAGACCACGTTGGCATTGCCTTTTTTCAGACCGTCCTGCACTGCACGGGCCAGACCTTCGCCATACTGCTGTTTATCGTGAACAATCGCGATACGCTGCGGCTTCACTTTTTCCAGAATGTACTTAGCCGCCGTTGGGCCCTGATCGGAGTCCAGACCGGTGGTGCGCAGAGTCAGCTTGTAGCCACGCGCGGTCAGCTCTGGTGCGGTTGCCGCTGGGGTGATCATCAGAATGCCTTCGTCTTCGTAGATGTCAGACGCTGGCTGAGTGGAAGAGGAACACAGGTGACCGATAACGTATTTGATCCCGTCGTTGACCACTTTGTTCGCCACCGCGACCGCTTGTTTCGGGTCACAGGCATCATCGTATTTTACGATCTGCAGTTTTTCGCCCTTGATGCCGCCCTTGGCATTAATGTCTGCAACCGCCTGTTCAGCGCCCGTAAACTCCTGGTCGCCGTACTGTGCTACCGGACCGGACATTGCGCCCACCACAGCCACTTTTATGTCTGCCTGCGCCATGGTGCTGAATGCCAACGCAATACATCCTGCCAGTAACGCTTTATCCTTCATGTTCATCCTGAGATTCCCCATTATTATGGTTATTACGATTGTTGTGATGTTGTTGTGCAGCGCTTTATTTCAGTTATTGGTGTGCTGTTCGCGCTTTTTCAGCATACTCTGCTAAAACATACCCCATTTTTATGATTTTGGAATAGCTAATTTGAAATGAATATATGATAAGCCCGACAGGATTTACCGCCGGGCTGGTGGCTTTAACGAGTCAGCGACGCGAAGATAATGTCCAGCGCTTTACGGAACTGCGCTTCGGGGATAGTGAGCGGATAGAGGAAGCGGATCACGTTGCCGTACACGCCGCAGCTCAGGAGCAGCAGCCCCTCGTTCAGCGCGCGCTCCTGCACCTGGCGGGTGAATTCCGGCGACGGTTGCCCGGATTGCGGATCGTTAAACTCCACCGCCACCATCGAGCCCTGGGCACGGATGTCGGCGATGAACGGGCAGTTTTCCTTCGCTTTGTTAAGCACTTCCACAAGATGATGACCGAGATGCGCCGAGCGCGTGCAGAGATCTTCCTCGTCAATCACGTCCAGCACCGCGTGGGCCGCGGCAATCGCCAGCGGGTTACCCGCGTAAGTGCCGCCCAGTCCGCCCGGCGCGGGGGCGTCCATCACCTCCGCACGGCCCGATACCGCAGAGAGCGGCATCCCGCCCGCGAGGCTTTTTGCCATGGTGATCAGGTCCGGCTTCACGCAGTGGTGTTCCATCGAGAACAGCTTGCCGGTGCGGGCAAAGCCGCTTTGCACCTCGTCGGCAATCAGCAAAATACCGTGGGTATCGCACAGGGCGCGCAGAGCCTGCATAAAATCAGCGGGCGCGATGTTGAAACCGCCCTCCCCCTGAACCGGTTCGAGAATAATGGCCGCCACCTGGTCTGGGGCGATATCCGCCTTAAAGATGCGTTCCAGGCTTTTCAACGCTTCCGCCGTGCTGACGCCGTGCAGATCGTTCGGATACTGCGCGTGATACACCGAGCCGGGGAACGGGCCGAAGCCCAGCTTATACGGTGCGACCTTGCCGGTCAGCGCCATGGTCATAAAGGTGCGGCCATGGAACGCGCCGCCGAAGGTGATAAGGCCAGGGCGCCTGGTGTACGCGCGGGCAATTTTGACCGCGTTTTCAACCGCTTCAGCGCCCGTCGAGAAGAACGCGGTTTTGGCAGGGCCGTCAATCGGCACACGCTGGTTGATGCGCTCGGCAAGGGCCACGTAGCCCTCGTACGGCACAATCTGATAGGCCGTGTGGGTAAAGGCGTGGAGTTGTTTTTCGATGGCGGAGATGACTTTGGGATGGCGATGGCCGGTATTCAGCACCGCGATCCCGGCGGCGAAGTCGATGTACTCGTTGCCTTCCACGTCCCACACCGTGGCGTTTTCGGCTTTATCGGCATAGAAGTTACACATGACGCCGATACCGCGCGGCGTCGCCTGTAAACGCCGATCGTTCAGTTCGTTATTTTTCACCCTGTCCCCCTGAGAAAGTCGCCTGCTTAGCGCATCAGTAAGTGTTTGCCAGGGGCAGGGAATTCGCCAGAGCGGGCGCCAAAAAAACAAAACCCCCGGACTCGCATCCAGGGGTTCTCGGTGTACTTCGCTTAGATTACGCTTCGATAGCGGCGCGAAGTTTTTTCATGGCGTTCTTCTCAAGCTGACGGACACGTTCCGCAGAAACGCCGTAGCGGTCGGCCAGCTCCTGCAGCGTGGACTTGTTGTCTTCATCCAGCCAGCGGGCGCGGATAATGTCCTGGCTACGCTCGTCGAGACCTTCCATCGCATGGGTCAGCTTGTTCGCGGCCTGATCTTCCCAGTTGTCCTCTTCAATGCCGTCGGCAAAGTTAGAGGTTTTATCCTGCAGATACAGAACCGGTGCCATCGGCTGGCTGTCAGATGCGTCGTCGTCGGAGGACATATCAAAGGTCATGTCCTGCGCGGCCATACGGGATTCCATCTCACGCACGTCTTTGCTGGATACGCCCAGCTCGCGCGCCACCATTTCCACTTCATCCTGGTTGAACCAGCCCAGACGCTGCTTGGTTTTACGCAGGTTGAAGAACAGTTTACGTTGCGCTTTTGTCGTGGCGACTTTCACGATACGCCAGTTGCGCAGCACGTATTCATGAATTTCTGCTTTGATCCAGTGCACGGCGAAGGAGACCAGTCGCACGCCCACTTCCGGGTTAAAGCGACGTACAGCCTTCATCAGGCCGATGTTACCTTCCTGAATCAAGTCCGCCTGCGGCAGGCCATAGCCCGCATAGTTACGAGCAATGTGAACAACAAAGCGCAGGTGAGACAGGATCAGCTTTTTCGCTGCTTCCAGATCGCCCTGGTAATGCAGCTTTTCAGCAAGCTCCTTTTCTTCCTCGGCCGTTAACATCGGCCAGGTGTTCGCAGCCCGGATGTAAGATTCCAGGTTACCAACAGGGGCTAAAGCTAAAGTTTGCATTTCTTTGGTCATTCATTCCTCTCAATGTTTCTTCTGGTCCAGGTTGTCCCCGTCAGGCAACAACCATGCCAAAGCGTTTGAGCAACGAGATTAGCATTCACTCTTTTATCAGACAGTGATTTTATCCACAAGTTCCAGGTGCAACGGTGAATAAATTACGCACAAAATGTGACATGGAGATGATAACAGGGGAAGAGACAACAGGGACGCTTTCCCTGCAGAGCGAACATCTCGGTGCAGGGAAAGATTATATCACGCTTTTATTAGTCGGGAGTAAAGTGGCGTAAATGTTGAACCGTTGCCAGCCATGCGGCCACCCAGCCGATCATTGAGCACACCAGCAGCAACAGCAGGCACTCATCGAAGCCTAAGCCACTGATATCAAACTTAGTTCCGAAAACCTGCGCCACTTCAGTGACGGCAGACGAAAGCCGCATCACCAAAATTTCTGACAATATCAGTGAAAGAAATGCGCCGGAAAAACCGAGCAGTGCGCCACCGTAAAGGAACGGACGCAGGATGAAGCCGTCCGTTGCGCCAATCAGTTTCTGGACGTTGATGGTATCGCGACGGGCGAAGATGCTCAGACGCACGCTGTTACCGATGACGAGGAACACCGCCGCCACCATCAGCACGCCGATCATCGCCGACACGCGTCCCACCAGCCCGGTCAGCGCCGCAAGACGGGCAAACCAGCTGTCGTCCATGCGCACTTCATCAATCCCGTTGATGCGGGTGATGCGGTCGCGCAGGGTATTCAGCGAATCGGTGCCCTGGAAATCCAGTTTCGGGATCACCACCGCCACCGCAGGCAGCGGGTTCTCTTCGAGCATATCCAGCGCGCCGCCAAAGCCTGACCAGTTGCGGAACTCGCCCAGCGCTTCATCGCGCGAGAGATAGTTGACCTTCTCCACGCCCTGCTCGGCCTGAATCTGCCCGACCACCTGCGCCGCCGCGTTATCGTCGAGCGCTTTATCCAGATAAACGGTGATCTGCGGCGACGGGTAATACTGCGACGCTGCCTGGTTGACGTTCTTATAGACCATGTAGCAGACGCTTGGCAGCGTCAGGGAGATGGCAATCACCATCACCGTCAGGAAGGTCGCCAGCGGTTTGCTTTTCAGGTCCTGCAGCGCGCCGTGGAAGGCGTAGCGCACCTGCTCGTTAAAGACGTTGGTCTTGCGGGAGGCCGGCTTCGGCGCCGCTTTCTGGCGCTTAGGCGCATTGCGGTTACCGTCACCGCCGCCCTGCGGCTTACGGAAACGGTCGAACCGGTTCCCGAACTGCCGAATCTGGTTCATTGCATCACGCTTGTTCACCGTGGCCTCCGTGCAAATGCCCGTCGCTCAGGGTCAGCATGCGGTACGAACGACGGGAAATCAGCCCCATGTCGTGCGTTGCCATCAGTACCGTTACCCCTACGCGGTTGAATTCCTCAAACAGACGCAAAATCCCTTCGGACAGGGCATCGTCCAGGTTACCGGTCGGTTCATCCGCCAGCAGCACCGCAGGCTTGTTCACCACCGCGCGGGCGATGCCCACGCGCTGCTGTTCACCGCCGGAGAGCTGGATCGGGAAGTTCTTCGCTTTGTCCAGCAGCCCGACCTTATCCAGCGCCGCAGAGACGCGACGGCGAATATCATCGTAGCTGGCGCCGGCAATAATCAGCGGGATCGCCACGTTATCAAAAACGGTGCGATCCATCAGCAGGTGGTGATCCTGGAAAATCATGCCGATCTGACGACGCAGAAACGGCACTTCGCGGTTTTTCAGGCGGCTAATTTCGTGGCCGCTGAAAAAGATTTTCCCGGCGCTTGGCCGTTCGATCCCACAGATAAGCTTGAGCAGGGTACTTTTCCCCGCGCCGGAATGGCCGGTCAGGAATGCCATCTCGCCTGGCTGCAGGTGGAACGTGACCCCCTGCAGCGCTTGTCTCCCACCGAGATAGGCCTTGCTGACGTGTTCAAAGCGAATCATTGTTAGTCCTCTCGGGCAAATAATGCCTCAATAAAGTCGTCCGCCTTAAACGGACGCAAATCCTCAATACGCTCGCCCACACCGATGTAACGGATAGGAATGCCGAACTGGTCGGCCACGGAGAAGATCACCCCGCCTTTCGCGGTGCCGTCCAGCTTGGTCAGCGCGATCCCCGTCAGTCCTACCGCTTCATGGAACAGCTTCGCCTGACTGATGGCGTTCTGCCCGGTGCTGGCGTCGATAGTCAGCATAATTTCATGCGGTGCATCTTCGTCCAGCTTCTTCATGACGCGGACGATTTTCTTCAGCTCTTCCATCAGGTGCGATTTGTTCTGCAAACGCCCTGCGGTGTCGGCAATCAGCACGTCCACGTTGCGCGACTTCGCCGCCTGAATGGCATCGAAAATCACGGACGCGGAATCCGCGCCGGTGTGCTGAGCAATCACCGGGATGTTGTTGCGCTGGCCCCACACCTGAAGCTGCTCAACCGCTGCCGCACGGAAGGTATCGCCCGCCGCCAGCATCACCGATTTGCCCTGCTGCTCAAACTGGCGCGCCAGCTTGCCGATGGTGGTGGTTTTACCCACGCCGTTCACGCCAACCATCAGAATAACAAATGGCGTTTTGCCTTCAATATTAAGCGGTTCGTCAACTTTTGCGAGAATTTCACCCATCTCGTCTTTCAGCAGGCCGTACAGCGCCTCGGCGTCGCGCAGCTGTTTGCGGCTCGCCCCTTCGGTCAGGTTGGCGATGATCTTACGGGTGGTTTCAACGCCCACGTCCGCAATCAGCAGTTGCTCTTCCAGCTCTTCAAACAGATCGTCGTCGATCTTCTTGCCGCGGAACAGACTGATAAATCCGGAACCTAAGTTTTCTTTGGTTTTAAGCAGGCTGCGCTTCAGGCGCGCGAAGAAACCTTCTTTGGTCGGTTTTTCCTGCTCCTGAACGATCTCTTCTTCGGCCTGCTCTTCCACCGGCACGACGATAACCGCTTCTTCAGCCGCTTCCGCCGCCAGCGCCTGGGCTTCCAGCTCTTCGTCGGTCAGCTCTGGCTCAAGTGCCGCCTCTTCTTCCACCGCCTCAACGATTTCAACGGTTTCCGCTTCAGCCTGCCACTCTTCGGCAGACACCTCTTCGGCGTTGACCTCTTCCGGCAGCGGCAGCTCTTCGTGTTCGAGTACAGCCTGCGGCGCCTCGGTAACGGCTTCGATGACGACAGGTTCTGGCTTCTCGCTCTCCTGAACCTGCTCAGTGACCTCAACCACCTCTTCAGCAAAGGACTCGATCTCTTCTTTGCTGTGGGCAGGCTCTTCCGCTTCGACAACCGCAGCGGTTTCTACAGGCGTTTCAGGCTGTGACTGCTCTTCTACAACCTGTTGTTCTTCGGTTTTCTGTTCTGTTTCTTGCTCTTTTTCACCGAAACCCAACCAGGAAAAGAAGCCACGTTTTTTTTGTTTTGCCATCTGCGACTACACTCCTCGCGGCGCTATATACAGGGAAGCTAAAAAAATGATGAAATAGTCTAACACTTTACTTAATTGACATCACCGCCCGCAATCGTAGGGCAATGGTTAACAGAGCTTTCCTGAGATGAAGAAACCCACCCGCGCCCCGGCCGGTCAAATTCGCATTATCGGCGGCCAGTGGCGAGGCCGGAAATTACCGGTGCCGGATAGCCCCGGTTTACGCCCCACCACCGACCGCGTGCGCGAGACGCTGTTTAACTGGCTCGCCCCGTCAATGGTAGACGCCCGCTGCCTGGACTGCTTCGCCGGAAGCGGCGCATTAGGGCTGGAAGCGCTGTCGCGTTATGCCGCCAGCGCCACGCTGCTGGAGATGGAGCGCGGCGTCGCGCAGACGCTGCAGCAAAATCTGGCGACGCTGAAGGCGACGAATGCAAAAGTCGTGAACACCAATACGCTGAGCTTTCTCGCGCAACCGGGCACGCCGCATACCGTAGTATTTGTCGATCCGCCGTTCCGCAAGGGGCTGCTGGAAGAGACGTTATCCCTGCTGGAGCACAATGGCTGGCTGGCGGATGACGCGCTAATTTATGTAGAAAGCGAAGTGGAAAACGGTTTGCCGCCGGTGCCCGCGCACTGGGATCTGCACCGCGAAAAGGTCGCAGGTCAGGTTGCTTATCGTCTGTATCACCGTCAGGCACAAGGAGGATCCGATGCCGGTACTGATTAACCTGGGACGTTTGCTGATGCTGGGCGTCTGGGCATTTTTGATTTTGAATCTGGTGCACCCGTTCCCGCGCCCGCTGAACATCTTCGTTAACGTGGCGCTGATTTTCACCTCGTTCATGCACGCCCTGCAGATGGTGATGCTGAAAAACGGCCTGCCGAAAGATGGCCCGCCGATGACCGGCTGGCAGCAGCTGCGGGTGTTTATTTTCGGCGTGTTTGAACTGCTGGTGTGGATGAAGAAGTTTAAGGCGCAGGTGAAGAAGTAAGGTGCGGCCTGATGCCCTCACCCTAACCCTCTCCCACGGGGAGAGGGAACCGTTCGTGCATTATTCCGTCCTGAACCCCTCAAACCGCGACCCTTTATAGCTCAGCGTGCCTTTCTCCCCTACCGTCAGTTGGTGGTACTGCTGCGCCTCCAGGCGGAAGGTCATCTCCAGGCCGCCCGTTTCCGGCTTAAAGCTCGCTTCATAGCGCATACCGGATCCCGCAGGCGTCACCTGCTGCTGGCGCGAGCGGCGATCGTTAAGCGGCTTCTCGCGCTTATTTGTCACCACGACGCGCTTTTGCATCAGCGGCGCGGCGTCGTTGTCCGCTTTTTCACGGCGCTGCTGCACGAAGCGAAACGAGGCGGCAATGACGATAATCGCCACCACAATAATGAAAAACAGCGGCATCTTGCTCATTGATAAATCCCATCAGATTATGCGGAATTCAGGATACCTCGCCTTCCCCGTCATTGCCAAACGCCTGCCCGCGTCACTACACTGGATCAGAAACTGATTATTCAGCCTCAACAGTTACAGGGAGTTAATATGCTTTGGTCATTTATCGCTGTCTGTTTTTCCGCATGGCTTTATGTCGATGCGTCCTATCGCGGTCCAGCCTGGCAGCGCTGGTTGTTTAAACCCGTCACGCTGCTGTTGCTTCTGCTGCTCGCCTGGCAGGCCCCGATGTTTAACGCCATCAGCTATCTGGTGCTCGCCGGGCTGTGTGCCTCCCTGATTGGCGATGCCTTAACCCTGCTGCCGCGTCAGCGCCTGCTGTACGCCGTTGGGGCGTTCTTCCTTTCCCATCTGCTGTATACTATCTACTTTGCCAGCCAGATGACGCTCTCCTTCTTCTGGCCGCTGCCGCTGGTGCTGCTGGTGATTGGCGCGCTGCTGATTGCGGTGATCTGGTCGCGCCTGGAAGAGATGCGTCTGCCGGTATGCACGTTTATCGCCATGACGCTGGTGATGGTGTGGCTGGCCGGGGAGCTGTGGTTTTTTCGTCCGACATCTCAGGCTATGTCCGCGTTCTTCGGGGCGGCGTTGCTGTTAATCGGCAATATTGTCTGGCTGGGCAGCCACTATCGCCGCCGCTTCCGCGCCGATAACGCGATTGCGTCCGCCTGCTACTTTGCCGGGCACTTCCTGATCGTGCGTTCATTGTATATCTAAATAACGCTTGACTCTGGAGTCGACTCCAGAGTGTATGCTGCGGTTAATGAGAAAATTATCATTACCGGAGACTGCCATGTCGACTCCAGAAACACCCAGAAAAGTCCCACAATTCTCGGCACTTAAGCTCAGTCCGGTTCCGCCGAAAGACGGCTGCTGCTGCGAGGGCGCGTGCGAAACGCAGGTCAAAGCGCTGCCTGAAAGCGGCAATCACTACAGCTGGATCGTCAACGGCATGGACTGCGCGGCCTGCGCCCGTAAAGTGGAAAATGCGGTGAAACAGGTGCCGGGCGTGAATCACGTTCAGGTGCTGTTCGCCACCGAAAAGCTGCTGGTCAGCGCCGATAATGACGTCAGCAAACAGGTTGAAGCCGCCGTCAGCAAAGCGGGCTATGCCTTGCGCAGCGAAACGGCTCTTGCTGAAAAAACGTCCCCGTTAAAAGAAAACCTGCCCCTTATCACGCTCGTCATCATGATGACCCTGAGCTGGGGGCTGGAGCAGATTAACCACCCGTTCGGCAATCTGGCGTTTATCGCCACCACGCTGGTCGGCCTGTTCCCGATTGCCCGCCAGGCGCTGCGACTGATGAGAAGCGGCAGCTGGTTTGCCATTGAAACGTTGATGAGCGTGGCGGCCATCGGCGCGCTGTTCATTGGCGCGACGGCGGAAGCGGCGATGGTGCTGCTGCTGTTCCTGATCGGCGAACAGCTTGAGGGCTGGGCGGCGAGCCGGGCGCGTAAAGGGGTGAGTGCGCTGATGGCGCTGAAGCCCGAAACCGCCACGCGAGTTAATGAAGGCAAGCGTGAAACGGTCGCCATCAGCACGCTGCGCCCGGGCGACGTGATTGAAGTCGCCGCGGGCGGGCGTTTACCCGCCGATGGTGCGCTGGTTACCGCCACCGCGAGCTTTGACGAAAGTGCCCTGACCGGGGAATCCATTCCCGTGGAGCGTGCGGCAGGCGAAAAAGTCCCTGCCGGTGCCACCAGCGTTGACCGTCTGGTGCAGCTCAAAGTCCTGTCCGAGCCGGGCGACAGCGCCATCGACCGCATCCTCAGGCTGATTGAAGAAGCCGAAGAGCGCCGCGCGCCAGTTGAGCGCTTTATTGACCGCTTTAGCCGGATTTACACCCCCGCCATCATGCTGGTCGCCCTGCTGGTTACCGTGGTGCCACCGCTTTTCTTCGGCGCGCCGTGGGAGGGCTGGATTTACAAAGGGCTGACCCTGCTGCTGATCGGCTGTCCGTGCGCACTGGTGATCTCCACGCCCGCGGCGATTACCTCGGGGCTGGCAGCGGCGGCACGTCGCGGAGCGCTGATTAAGGGCGGCGCGGCGCTGGAACAGCTGAGCCAGGTTCAGCACATCGCCTTCGATAAAACCGGCACGCTGACGGTTGGCAAGCCGCAGGTCACCGGCGTCTATCCGCAGGACATCAGTGAAGACGAACTGCTGATAATGGCCGCCGCCGTTGAGCAGGGTTCAACTCACCCGCTGGCGCAGGCGATAGTGCGTGAAGCGCAGGGGCGCGGGCTGAACATCCCTCCGGCAACCGCCCAACGGGCGCTGGTCGGGTCAGGGATTGAGGCTATCGTCGACGGTAAAAAGGTGCTGATTGTCGCGGCGGACGCGTTCTCTCATCCACAGGTTGAGGCGTTAGAGCAGGCCGGGCAGACGGTCGTTGCCGTGATGCAGGACGGCGTGTCGAAGGGCATGCTGGCAATGCGCGACACTCTGCGCGATGACGCCAGAGACGCCGTAGCGGCGTTGCATCAGCTGGGCGTACAGGGCGTGATCCTCACCGGCGATAACCCGCGCGCCGCGGCTGCGATTGCCGGCGAGCTGGGGCTGGAATTTGAGGCCGGATTGTTGCCAGCGGATAAGGTCAGCGCGGTCACGGAGCTGAACGCACGCGCTCCGCTGGCGATGGTCGGCGACGGGATCAACGATGCACCTGCGATGAAAGCTTCCACCATCGGCATTGCGATGGGCAGCGGAACCGACGTGGCGCTGGAGACGGCGGATGCGGCACTGACGCACAACCGCCTGACCGGCCTGGCGCAGATGATTAGCCTGGCGCGAGCGACGCGGGCCAATATCCGCCAGAACATCGGCATTGCGCTGGGTCTGAAGGGGATTTTCCTCGTGACCACGCTGCTCGGCATGACTGGCCTGTGGCTGGCGGTGCTGGCGGATACGGGGGCGACGGTGCTGGTGACGGCGAACGCGTTGAGGCTGTTGCGCCGTCAGTAAAACGCCCGGTGGCGGCTACGCCTTACCGGGCCTACAACATCTCCGAACCGTAGGCCGGGTAAGGCGTAGCCGCCACCCGGCATAAAACGACATCACTGCATTCCTAACACCCCTGGCAGCCATAATGAGATCGCCGGGATATAGGTCACCATCCCCAGCACGATCAGCAACATACCGTAAAACGGCAGCATCGCTCGCACAACGTGCTCGATCTTCTGTTTGCTCACCGCGCTCGCCACGAACAGCACCGACCCGACCGGCGGGGTGATCAGCCCGATCCCCAGGTTCACCATCATGATCATCCCGAAATGCACCGGGTCGATCCCCAGCGAGTTGGTCACCGGCAGCAGCACCGGTGTCAGGATCAGAATGATCGGTGCCATGTCCATCAGGGTGCCAATCAGCAACAGCATGATGTTGAGGTACATCAGGATCACGTACTTGTTATCGGAGAGCGACGTAAAGAACTCGGTGATGCGCATCGGCAGCTGCATGTAGGTCATCACCGCACCAAACGCCGCCGCAAAGCCAATCAAAATCATCACGATGGTGACGGTTTTGACCGTGCGACACATCAGCTTCGGCAGTTCATTCCACTTGTAGTCGCGGTAGATGAACATGGTGACGAAGAACGCCCACAGGCAGGCCACAGCGGCGGATTCGGTCGCCGTGAATATCCCGGACAAGATCCCACCCAGGATAATCACCACCGTCATCAGCCCCCACAGGGCATCGAGCATGATTTTCAGCGCCTGTTTAAGGGGGATTTTGTCCCCCTTCGGATAGCCGCGCTTGCGGGCGAAGCACAGGCAGAGCGCCATCAAACTCATACCCAACAGCAGACCCGGCAGTACGCCCGCAATAAACAGCGTGGCAATAGAGACCGTGCCCCCCGCCGCCAGGGAGTAAATTACCGAGTTGTGGCTGGGCGGGATCAGAATCGCCTGCACCGACCCGCTCGCCGTGACCGCCGCAGCGTATTCGCGCGGATAGCCCTTCTTCTCCATCTCCGGGATCATCACGCTGCCGATAGACGCCGTGTCCGCCACCGACGATCCGGAAATCGCGCCGAAGAACGTTGAGGCAACAATGTTCACCAGCGACAGCCCGCCGCGAATAAAGCCGACAAACACATAGGCGAAGTTGACCAGCCGTCGGGCAATGCCCCCTTCCGCCATGATCGCTCCGGCGAGGATGAAGAACGGGATCGCCAGCAGGGTAAATTTGTTCACCCCACTGGTGATCTGGATCATCAGCGCCTCCAGCGGTAAATCAATCCATAGCGCACCTGCCACGGCGCTCAGCCCCACGGCAAACGCCACCGGCATCCCCAGCGCCAGCAAAATGGCGAGGGTGAATAACAAAACAAAAGCATCCATCGTTCACCCCTTAACTGTGATTGCCGATCAGCACGACCGGACGGTTTTCCTGTGAGCCAAACAGCAGGCGTTCAAGCACAAACAGGATCAAAATCGCCGACCCGATCGGCAGCGGCAGATAACTTTCGCCGGAGGTCAGGATCGGGAACTCCGCCACCGGTTGCTCCCACAGCTCGACGCACAGCCAGTAGCTGTACCAGCACATCAGGCCGGAGATCAGCAGCATCAGCAGATCCACCACCCGCGCGCACAGCTTTTGCAGCGACGCGGGCAGACGGTCGGTGAGCATATTGACCGCGATATGCGACCCGGCACGGTAGCTCACCGCCGCGCCGATGAAGGTGAACGTCACCATGCAGATAATGGCGATCGGCTCCGGCCAGGATTCGCCGCGATTGAGCACGTAGCGTGAAAAAATGCCGATGGGGATGACAATCGTCATCACCAGCAGCGAAATACCCGCCACAGCCATAGCGAAGAGGTACAGACGGTCCATCCACTTCAGGTAGAGTTCGGACATACGTACTCCGGATTACTGGACGTCAGCAATGGCTTTCATCAGATCCTGATGCTTGTCGCCATACTGGGCGCGCACCGGCTCTGTGGCCTTGATGAAGACTGACTTATCGATGTCGTGGAACTGCACGCCGCCCGCCTTCATTTTCGCCAGCGCCTGGTCGTTATACGCATTCCACAGCTTGCGCTGTTCAAACTGCGCTTCACGGGCCAGGGTCAGAATTTTTTGCTGTTCATCAGCGCTCAGTTTGTCCCATTTCACTTTGGAGTAGAGCAGCATTTCAGGAGTGATAAAGTGGCCGCTGAGGGTGTAGTTTTTGGCAACCGGCATGTAGTTATGGGCGATAAAGGTGGGCGGGTTGTTCTCCGCGCCGTCGATCACGCCGGTCTGCATGCCGCTGTACACCTCGCTAACGCCCATCGCCACCGAGTTCGCCCCCATGTCCTTCAGCGTGGCGAGCGCCACCGGGCTGCCCTGCACGCGGATTTTCTTCCCTTTCAGATCTTCCGGCTTCACGATCGGCTCTTTGGTGATGAGGTTACGGGTACCGGAATCCATCCAGCCGAGGAACACCAGGCGGGATTTCGGGTTCGCGGTCAGCTTGTCGCCGATCTGCTTGCCGATATCCCCGTCGATCACCTTGTGCATGTGGTCCTCATCGCGAAAAACGTACGGCAGCGTGAAGACTTCGATATCCGGCAGGATAGCGGCAACCGGCGCCATGGAGACGCGGATCATGTCAATCGCCCCCATTTGCGCCTGCTCAATCATCTGTTTTTCATCCCCCAGCACGCCGCCCGGGAAGACCTTAATCTCCAGCTTGCCGTCGGTTTGCTGTTTGAGTTTTTCACCCATGTGCTGAACCGCGACCACGTTCGGGTAGCCTTCAGGATGCACATCGGCAGCTTTGATGGTTTGGGCAGAAACGGTGCAGGCAAAAGCAGACAGGCACAGCGCGGCCAGTAACGGCTTGAGGGTCGTTTTCATTGAGTCAGCTCCAGGGTAGTGATGTCAGCGTTAAAACAGTGTTTTATTTTTTTACGCTTAGAAAATAGACTAGCCCGGGAGAAGCGTAGGTGAAGCGCCTCACAAAAGCGCGAATTTATGAAACGATGGTTTAAATTTGTGAGGGCGGTAATGCCGGGTAACGATGCGGTCATACCCGGCTGGGCATGACCGCACGTCAATCAGGAAAAATAGCTCATGACCAGTCCTAAAAACAGCACCAGACCGACATAGTTATTGTTCATAAACGCTTTAAAGCAGGCTTCGCGTTCGCGTTTTGCAATCAGCTTCTGCTGGTAGGCAAACAGCAGTCCTGCTACCAGTATCGACCAGTAAAATTCCCAGTTCAGTCCGTTCAGGCGCGCAATCGCGACCATCAGCGCCAGTACCGCAACCTGCAGAATGCCAATGATAAGTTTGTCCTGGCGTCCAAAGAGAATGGCGGTGGATTTAATGCCAATTTTCAGGTCATCGTCGCGGTCAACCATCGCATATTGCGTGTCATACGCCACGGCCCAGAGGATGTTCGCCAGGAACATCAGCCAGCAGCTAAGCGGTAAGGACTCACTAACTGCCGCAAACGCCATCGGAATTGACCAGCCAAACGCCGCCCCCAGCACCACCTGAGGCAGATGGGTATAGCGCTTCATAAAGGGATAAACCCAGGCCAGTGCGAGCGCCGCGACGGACAGCAGAATCGTCATGGTGTTCAGGGTTAATACCAGCAGGAAAGAGAGCAGCACCAGAACGAGGAACAGCACGCGAGCTTCTTTCCCGGTGACCTGTCCACTGGGTAGCGGGCGATTGGCGGTACGCTTTACGTGGCCGTCAAATTTACGATCGGCATAGTCATTCACCACGCAGCCCGCCGCGCGCATCAGCCAGACGCCGGCAACAAACACGCCCAGGATCCACAGCGGCGGCACGCCCGGCGTGGCCACCCACAGCGCCCATAAGGTCGGCCACAGTAGCAGCAACGCGCCGATGGGTTTATCAGTACGCATTAAGCGGTGATACGCCAGCAGCTTATTCTGCGTCAGGCTCCACTCCATTTTTTCTTCCTCTTAGTACAACGGTGATGCCGGTAAAAATAGCTCCGTCAGGATTAACGGCTTACCGCTCAGGCGAAGGCGGGAACGGCGTCCCCACAGTTCGGCATCACGCCCAATCTCAATGAAATCCCTGGTCAGCTCAGATGAGGTGAAAAGATAACGTCCCAGCGGCGTTTTCCCCAGCCGTTGCAGCGCAAGCTCAGGCCCGGACAGGGTGGATTCGGGTACCACGGTGCGCCCGGCAAGCCAGGGTTCGCCATCGGCACAGAGCAAAATTTCGCGCAGCCAGTAGCGTTCCTCTTGCGGCAATAGCGGCAGCTCGCTGGCGATCTCATCGCCGGAGACAAACCCTTCGTGTATCAGGGTTACCGTGACCGTTTTACCCTGTTGCTCAAAACGTTTGGTCATTGAATCTTCCAGCAGCAACCAGTCCAGCTGCTGCGGATCAAGCGCAGGTATTTGGTCGAAATAGCGCAGCGCACGCAGTTGCGTTAGCGCGGGGTGTGACATGCCAGACTCTCCGATACATAACGTAATGGCATTGTATCGCAGAAACACGGATTGAGGGGGGCCAAACGTTATTTAACGATCACGATCGCAACATGGGCGCAACAGCCTGGCGGATACGAAAAAAAGTGCGCCCACTCAGGCGCACTAAACTACTAACAAATCAGCACTGTGGGGAAACGGTTACCCCTTGCCTTTTACACTGCTGATAAAGGTGGAACGGGCAGTGGTTGAACCTAAACGTTCGGCTTCATCAAGCAGTTTCAGCGCTTTATCAACGTCGCCGCGCTTCACCGCCTGCTTAATGGCGTTGTTGAAGTACTCTTCGGTGTCGTTCAGTACCGGTTCGGCTTTCTTCGCCGGGGCTGGCGCTGCGGTAGCGACCGGTGCGGCTGCCGCGGCAGCTGGGGCGGCGTAAGCAGGTGCAGCCGTGTTGCCCACCGTAACAGGGCCGTTACCGGAGGAGCCAAACAGCGGGCCAACCAGCACGCTGGAACCGCTGTTTGTTTTCACCTTCAGCTTTAACGTTCCGTCGGTGACGTGACGGGCGATCGGGTCTGGAATATCCGGAACCGCGTTACCGGTGCCTTTTGCGTAGGCTTTAGCCGGATCGAGCAGCGTGGTGGTCTTCTGGAGATCCTGCTCGGTGGTAAAGACCAGCACGTAGAGTTTTTGCTGGCCCAGCGCAGGCGTCAGGCGCATGACGCCTTCCAGACGATCTGCGCTCATCACGCCGGGTTCCTGATAGGTAAAGTATTCGCTTGGGAAAAAGGCAGATGGCGTCATGTTCTGATCGAGAATCAGCACGTTAGGCGCAAATACGCTCGTCTGCTTGTTGACTTCACTGGTCAGGGTAATGGCCAGTTCACCGATATTGGCGGGTACGCTATACGCAGCGACCGGGCCGGTAATACCCGGAACATTAAGCGACTGGCCGGCCGTTGAGAGCTGGGTGGTCTGGGTTTTAGACTGATCGACAGGCGTCCAGACAAGCTGTTGCAATGCCGCTGTCGGAATGGCTGGCGCAGATGTTGTGTTTTGCGGAACGAAATTGACGTTAGCGAGCGTTACGGCAGGCGCGCTTGCCAGCAGCCCTGCGGATAAACAAAGGGCAAGGAGAGTTTTGTTCATTTTCATTGTTATCACCTCAAAATGCACAGGTTCAGCGGTAGCCAGGCAATAGCGCGCCGTCCCAAGGATTGAGGGGCTTGCGCCCCTCAGTTTGGTCATTACGTCAGATTAAGACGGGATTACCACCAGATTTCCATCTGGGCGCCGAAGGACCACTCATCGCTGTCGCCGCGGCTGAAGCTTTTCGCAGTGGTATCGCTATAGGCCATGCCTGGGGTGTAACCCGCAACGGAGTTTTTACCGGTTGGCGCATAGCCCCACTTCTCATCCCACTTCGCATAGGTTGCGAATACGCGGATTGCCGGACGTGACCAGATGCTGTCGCCTGCCTGCCACTGCTGGGCCAGGGTAATTTTATACTGGTCGTTGGTTTCGCCGGTTTCCTGGGATTTGACGTTGTCATAACCCACTTCCAGCAGGGTGCTCATGATTGGCGTCCATTTGTACATAGGACGAACGCCCACGGTCCACCATTTCGTACCGTTGTTGTTATCCCAGTTGATATCCTGGTACATACCGACATACATCAGGTCCCAGCTATCGCCCAGGGAGATAGCACCGTGGTCAAGTACGCGCCACAGGTGACCGTTGTTGTTGATGCCGTAGTTGATATCGTCAGTGGTACCGATGTTCGAACCTTGCGACAGACCTTTGCCCTGAGAGGTCATAGAGTCAGTTGCATATTGCAGAACGAACTTGTTGTAGCCTTTCAGCATGCTCTGCGTGTGTTCAGCGGTGAACATCCAGCCATCTTTGGATGCGCCATCGATCAGATGATAATCATCACGTGGGTTTGCGCGACCGTAGTCAACGCCAAGCTCCAGGGTACCGCCCGGGTTAATTTCCATCTGGGCTAAACGGACGTCAAAGACATCGTTCGCCGTGCGGGTGGTGTAATCATAGATGCTGTTGCTGGCGAAGGATGAAGAACCGCCTGCTTCAGAAGAACGGGTTGCAGCCAGAGAGAGCTTACCGAAACCGACGTCAATGTTTTCCAGACCCGCACCAGGACCTGAAATATCCCAGTAGTAGAAGTCGATCATGTGGACGTCGTGACGCTGATAGAAGCGCTTACCGGCCCAGATGGTGGAGCCAGGCAGCCATTCGATCAGGTTTTTACCCTGCACGTTAGCTTCACGGAACGCCGGGTCAGTCGCTTCCCAGTCGTTCTGCTGCGCCACGGAGTACGCTACGTTGGTGTCGAAGTAGAAGCTCTTGTCACCTTCTTTCCACACTTCCTGGCCCAGTTTCAATTCCGCATAGGTTTCACATTCGTTACCAAGACGGTATTTACTTTGAGCACCGGTTGCCTGGAAGCACTGTTGTTCGCCGCCACTACCCGTCCAGCCGATACCGGAACGAGCATAACCATGGAAATCCACGGCCAGTGCCTGAGCAGACATTACGCCCGCTGCGACGGCAACTGCCAGAGGAAGTTTGCGCAGAGTAATCATCATTCTATCTCCTGAGATCATTGCTTTTCTTTGAACACTTCACCTGTCGGTTTCGTGTCTTCTTTTGGGATTGCTTAAACGCCTGGCTCTTTGTGCAGCCGACGACATGCAGTGCCATCCTCACGGAACAGATGGCAACGCTCTGGCGGCAAGCCGATAGCGAATGTGGCACCCTCTTCTACCAACACCACGTCATTCTGGCGGTAGACCAGGTTCTGACGGATGGCGGGGATCTGGATATGAATCTGTGTTTCGTGACCAAGCTGTTCGACGACCTGAACGTCACCTTCCAGGGTCACATCGGCGATGTGGCTCGGCAGCAGATGCTCAGGACGGATACCGAGGGACATATTTGCCCCGACCTGTACGTTGGCGCTGTCGACCGGCAGCCAGACCTGCTGGCGGTTTGGCAGCTCCACCTGTACCTGTTCAATCGCTGTCGCCGTCACTTTGACGGGCAGGAAGTTCATCTTTGGCGAGCCAATGAAGCCCGCAACAAAGCGGTCTGCCGGGTAGTGATAGAGCTCCAGCGGTTTGCCCACCTGCGCCACGCGACCGGCGTCCAGCACCACGATTTTGTCGGCCAGAGTCATCGCTTCGACCTGATCGTGGGTGACGTAAATCATCGTGCGGCCAAGGCGCTTATGCAGACGGGAGATTTCGATACGCATCTGGACGCGCAGGGCGGCATCCAGGTTAGAGAGAGGTTCATCAAGCAGGAACACGCGCGGTTCGGCTACCAGCGTACGGCCAATCGCCACGCGCTGACGCTGACCGCCGGAGAGCGCTTTCGGTTTGCGCTCCAGCAGGTGAGCCAGCTGTAACACTTCCGCGACCTGCGTGACGCGCTGGTTAATGACCTCTTTCTTCGCCCCGGCAAGCTTCAGGCCAAAGGACATGTTCTCGGCAACGGACAGATGGGGATAAAGCGCATAAGACTGGAACACCATGCCTACGCCGCGTTCGGCAGGCGGGATGTCGTTCATTCGGGTATCACCGATCAGCAGGTCGCCGCTGGTGATGGTTTCAAGACCGGCAATCATACGCAGCAGAGTCGATTTACCACAGCCTGATGGGCCGACAAACACTACAAATTCGCCTTCGGTGATGTCCAGATTGATATCTTTCGACACCACTACGTCGCCCCAGGCTTTCGTTACATTACGCAGCTGTACGCTCGCCATGCCCTTCTCCCTTCGTTACAACCTGTCACCGACAGAAACATTCAAGATAAGTTCACTATGGGGTATCCATTACTTTCGTGAATCCTCCACCCCCCGTCTTTTTTATGGGGGAGGAGGCGGGAGGATGAGAGAGCAGGCTCTGCGACCGCATCCGGGGGGCTGAGGCGAAATTCGTGAAGCCGCCTGCAAAATTCGGTGGGTTTTTATGTGCGCCAGCACTCATAACTTAAATTTATGCAACGGAGATCACACAAACGGGGGGTGGGGCGTAGGGGTTGGGAGGATGGAAAGAGGATGTCAAATAAGGAGACTGAGTCACGTTGAACCACCTTATGTATCCACGAGCACATCACCAAAAAGGATGGCAGATATGAATATCAAGACTGGCGCACGCGTTTTCGCATTGTCCGCCCTTGCAGCAATGATGGTTTCCGCCCCAGCGCTCGCCAAAATTGAAGAAGGCAAGCTGGTTATCTGGATTAACGGCGACAAGGGCTATAACGGCCTGGCCGAAGTGGGCAAAAAATTCGAGAAAGACACCGGTATCAAAGTTACCGTAGAACACCCGGACAAACTGGAAGAGAAATTCCCGCAGGTTGCGGCAACCGGCGATGGCCCGGACATTATCTTCTGGGCGCATGACCGTTTCGGCGGTTACGCGCAGTCTGGCCTGCTGGCTGAAGTCACGCCAGACAACGCTTTCCAGGACAAGCTGTTCCCGTTCACCTGGGACGCCGTTCGCTACAACGGCAAGCTGATTGCTTACCCTATCGCGGTTGAAGCCCTGTCTCTGATTTACAACAAAGACCTGGTGCCTAACCCGCCGAAAACCTGGGAAGAGATCCCGAAACTGGATAAAGAGCTGAAGGCGAAAGGTAAATCCGCCCTGATGTTCAACCTGCAAGAGCCGTACTTCACCTGGCCGCTGATTGCTGCCGACGGCGGTTACGCGTTCAAGTTTGAAAACGGCAAATATGACGTGAAAGACGTGGGCGTGGACAACGCGGGCGCGAAAAAAGGCCTGACCTTCCTGGTTGACCTGATTAAGAACAAACACATGAACGCCGATACCGACTACTCCATCGCGGAAGCGGCGTTCAACAAAGGCGAAACCGCGATGACCATCAACGGTCCGTGGGCCTGGACCAATATCGACAAGAGCAAAATCAACTACGGCGTGACGCTGCTGCCAACCTTCAACGGCAAGCCGTCTAAACCGTTCGTGGGCGTGCTGAGCGCGGGCATCAACGCCGCCAGCCCGAACAAAGAGCTGGCGAAAGAGTTCCTGGAAAACTACCTGCTGACCGATCAGGGTCTGGATGAAGTGAACAAGGACAAACCGCTGGGCGCCGTGGCGCTGAAATCCTTCCAGGATCAGCTGGCGAAAGACCCACGCATCGCGGCAACCATGGATAACGCCCAGAAAGGCGAAATCATGCCGAACATCCCACAGATGGCTGCGTTCTGGTACGCCACCCGTACTGCGGTCATCAACGCTGCAAGCGGTCGTCAGACTGTCGATGCCGCGCTGAAGGATGCTCAGGGTCGTATTACTAAGTAAGCAGAAGAACGGCGGGTGGCGCGTACGCCGCCCGCCCTACAACTACGGCACGATCCGTAGGTCAGGTAAGCGCAGCGCCACCTGACGAAAAGTTTCCACCGTTGTAGAGGAAGAACCCCATGGATGTCATTAAAAAGAAGCACTGGTGGCAAAGCGACGCACTGAAGTGGTCAGTGATAGGTCTGCTGTGTCTGCTGGTGGGTTACCTTGTTGTTTTAATGTACGTACAAGGGGAATATCTGTTTGCCATCATGACGCTGATCTTAAGCTCTGCTGGCCTGTATATTTTCGCCAACCGTAAAGCCTATGCCTGGCGTTATGTTTACCCAGGGGTTGCCGGGATGGGGCTTTTTGTTCTCTTCCCGCTGATTTGTACCATCGCCATTGCGTTCACCAACTACAGCAGCACCAACCAGCTCGCGCAGGAGCGCGCCACTCAGGTGCTTCTGGATCGCTCTTATCAGGCGGGTAAAACCTTTAACTTCGGCTTGTATCCTGAGGGCGACGAGTGGAAGTTAGCGCTCACCGACGGAGAGAGCGGCAAAAACTATATTTCAGACGCGTTCAAATTTGGCGGCGAGCAGACGCTGGCCTTAAAAGAGGCTGCGGCCCTGCCGGATGGTGAACGTGCCAACCTGCGAATCATCACCCAGAATCGCCAGGCGCTGACCCAGCTCACCGCCGTGCTGCCCGATGACAGCAAAGTGACCATGAGCTCGCTGCGCCAGTTCTCAGGCACGCAGCCGCTCTATACCCTGGCGGACGACGGCACGCTGACCAACAACCAGAGCGGCGTGAAGTACCGTCCAAATAACGACATTGGGTTCTATCAGTCCATTACTGCCGACGGCAAATGGGGTGATGACAAACTCAGCCCTGGCTATACCGTCACCATCGGCTGGGACAACTTTACCCGCGTGTTTACCGACGAAGGTATCCAGAAACCGTTCTTCGCCATCTTCGTCTGGACGGTGGTCTTCTCGGTGCTGACGGTGATCCTGACCGTGGCCGTGGGCATGGTGCTGGCCTGTCTCGTGCAGTGGGAGTCTCTGAAAGGCAAAGCGATTTACCGCGTGCTGCTGATTCTGCCTTATGCCGTACCGTCGTTTATCTCGATTCTGATTTTCAAAGGGCTGTTTAACCAGAGCTTCGGTGAAATCAACATGATGCTGAGCGCGCTGTTCGGTATCAAACCGGCCTGGTTCAGCGACCCGACCACCGCCCGCTCGATGATTATCATCGTCAACACCTGGCTGGGTTATCCGTACATGATGATCCTGTGCATGGGGCTGCTGAAGGCTATCCCGGACGATCTGTACGAAGCCTCGGCGATGGACGGCGCGGGTCCGTTCCAGAACTTCTTTAAAATTACGCTGCCGCTGCTCATTAAGCCGCTAACGCCGCTGATGATTGCCAGCTTCGCCTTTAACTTTAACAACTTCGTGCTGATTCAGCTGTTGACCAACGGTGGCCCGGACCGTCTCGGCACCACCACGCCGGCAGGCTATACCGACCTGCTCGTGAGCTACACCTACCGTATCGCCTTCGAGGGCGGCGGCGGTCAGGACTTCGGCCTGGCGGCGGCGATTGCCACCCTGATCTTCCTGCTGGTTGGCGCCCTGGCGATTGTTAACCTGAAAGCCACACGTATGAAATTTGACTAAGGAGGGCATCGATCATGGCTATGGTACAACCCAAATCTCAGAAACTGCGCCTCCTCGCGACGCACTTAGGCCTGCTGATTTTCATCGCGGCGATTATGTTCCCGCTGCTGATGGTCATCGCCATCTCCCTGCGTTCGGGTAACTTTGCGACGGGGAGCCTGATCCCGGATGAAATCTCCTGGGAGCACTGGAAGCTCGCGCTGGGCTTCAGCGTGGAGCACGCCGATGGCCGCGTCACGCCGCCGCCGTTCCCGGTGCTGCTGTGGCTGTGGAACTCGGTGAAAGTGGCAACGATTACGGCGATTGGCATCGTGACGCTCTCCACCACCTGTGCTTATGCCTTCGCCCGTATGCGCTTCCCGGGCAAAGCGACGCTGCTGAAAGGGATGCTGATTTTCCAGATGTTCCCGGCCGTGCTGTCTCTGGTCGCGTTGTATGCCCTGTTTGACCGTCTCGGCCAGTATGTGCCGTTTATCGGCCTGAATACCCACGGCGGCGTGATCTTCGCCTATCTCGGCGGTATCGCCCTGCACGTGTGGACCATCAAAGGCTATTTCGAAACCATCGACGGCTCGCTGGAAGAGGCAGCGTCGCTGGATGGCGCTACCCCGTGGCAGGCATTCCGTCTGGTGCTGCTGCCGCTGTCCGTGCCGATTCTGGCGGTGGTATTTATCCTGTCGTTTATCGCGGCGATCACCGAAGTACCGGTCGCCTCACTGTTACTGCGCGATGTGAACAGCTACACCCTGGCCGTAGGTATGCAGCAATACCTCAACCCGCAAAACTACCTGTGGGGCGACTTTGCCGCGGCGGCCGTACTCTCCGCCATCCCGATTACCGTGGTGTTCCTGCTGGCCCAGCGCTGGCTGGTGAATGGCCTGACGGCGGGCGGCGTGAAAGGTTAAGTTTCATTTGTTATGCCACTGCAACCCTCAACTTTAGACGTATTGTATTGACCCAACTTGTGACTGTTATTCGGCGCTCTTCGGAGCGCCATTTTTTTATTCGCGTTTCAGCCGCTTCGAGTTGCATAGCCAGAGGGTGATCACCAGCAGCAGGATCGCCGCCGAGTAGATCAGCACGTCGAGCGGGGATTTATGATCGACGATGATCAGCCGCACAATCGCAGTGATACCTATGTAGACAAAATAACGTAGCGGGAAGTGAAAGCCGGACTGAAAGTACTTCACAATCAGGGCAATAAACTCGAAGTAGAGAAAGTAGACCACCAGCCCTTCCACCAGCGCATATTTGCTGGTTTGCTCAGGGGCGAACAGCACATCCGCCAGATGCACCGTCTCTTTACCGAGAAAGACGACCAGGATCAGGCCAAGGCTCAGCAGACCGAGGTTCAGCACGGTCTGGAGTATCGTTGAGATAAACTCAACGCGCGGACGAGTCAGGGATGTCATACAGCACCTCATTCTCCAGGGCGAGGTTCCTGTATAACGCAAAAATGTGACGGGGATCTATATTTTTTGTTTATGTTTTGTCCAGATGAACATTCTTGCCGGGCGGCACTGCGTTTGCCCGGCCTACAAAAACACTCTCGTAGGCCCGGTAAGCGCAGCGCCACCGGGCAAATAAGCATCAGCGGAAATTAATGTTCTTATCGCTGGTCATATCATACAGCTGGAATTTACGTCCAAGCTGCTGACCGCCGTCGCGCGTCAGCGGCGTCCAGCCCACTGCCGCACGGCTGCGGGTTGGGCCTGATGAGAACAGATCCAGCGGAATCGACACGTACACCCCTTTGGTGAAGTCCCCTTCCCCGTACTCGTCCGGCGAAACGTTGGTGATGGTGGCGTAGCCGCCCACCACGACGCCGCTGTCGAAGTGTTTGGAGATATCCAGCGTGCCGCCCTTATCGCCCGCCAGATACTGGCCGACGCTGGCTTTCACCAGCACGTCCTGCGCGAACGACGGCGTCCAGTAGGCGGTCAGGTGGCCGGTTTTGACGCTGTAGTCGGTGAACTTCATCATGTCCTGTGCGCTGCGCCAGTCACGCTGCTTAACGTAGTTGGCATCAATGCCAAACGCCCAGTTGCTGTCGACAGGGCGATAAAGCACTTCCGCCCCCGCGCCGCCGTACATGGTTTCCAGATACCCGCCGTACACCTGGCCGTAGAAGCCGTTGCCGAAGTACTGGAAGTAGTTAGCCTGCAGGTTATTCACGTAGGCATCGTTCTGCACGTACTCACGCACGCGGGTACGTACGCGCGGCAGCGTCGAGTCTTTTGGCGGGTTGGTATAGTTGAATTTGTCGTAGTTGTTGGCGATGTTGCCGAACAGGCTGCCGGTGGTCAGCAGGTGGTCGGTGACCCACAGATCCGCCGTTGCCATGACGCCCAGCTGATACATGTAGAAGTTTTCCGGCCCGCCGACGGACTGGTTCAGCACCGGATCGATATGGAAATCAAAGCGTGATTTGTCGATATACCAGCCCTGCTCGGTGGTTTCCGGCACGATCGGCTCTACGCGTTTTTGCACCAGTTCGGTTTCATGCCCGAGCGGTTCGCCTTCCAGATGGCGCTTAAGGCTGGCGACATCGGTTTCGGTGGTGACCTGCGGCAGATTCAGGCGGTTTTCCGTCACTCGGATCGTGCGGATCCCGTCCGGCAGATCGTTCATCACGATCCGGTTGGCGCGTTCGATCCCTTCCCGCGAGTCGCGGTATTTCACCTGCTCGCCGGTGACGTAAAGCGTATCGCCTTTCACCTGAATTTTCGGATCGGCCAGACCGGCATTGTATTTCAACAGCGTCAGTTGGTTTGCCACCACGGAGTGCTGCAGAATCGCATCCTGCGGCTCCGGCCGATAGGCTGGCCGCGCGTTATCGTTGTAGTGTGGCCGCATGTCGTTGAAGTTGGTGCGTAGCGTGAAGCCAAACATCACCGTGTTGCCACGCTCGTAGCTGAGGTTAACGTCGGCCCAGTCGGTGACGCGGTAAATGGCGCCGACGTTAAACTTGCTCTTCTGCTCAATCTTCCCGGCGAAATCGTGCGAGTAGTCGTTTCCTTCGTACTCCAGCTTCAGGCGCAGCGGCTGCCACGGTGTCTGGTATTCCACACCGCCAAACAGCGAGGCCGGGCCGTGGAACATCTGGTCACCGTTGATGGAACCCGCTTTCTTGTAGCTGTTATCGCGGTAGCAGTATTTGTCGCTATAGGTACAGAACGGGTTTTTGACGTTGCCGCTGGTGCCGAGATAGCCCCAGCCAAGACCGAGAGAAAAATCAAACGGTCCCCAGGCCTTGCTGGCCACGATGTATTCCGCGTCGAACAGGCCGGTCCCGCCGATATCTTTTGCCCCCACGGAGACCTGCGGCATCCAGTAGCTCTCTTCCCACAGGCGCAGTTTGACGTCGAAAGCTTTATCTTTGTAGGTCTGATCGCCGGAGAACGCATCGACGCTGCTGTACTGTTTCGTACGCACGTCGGTGTAGCGCAGCGTGGTTTCGAGCCACGGGAACAGCTGTACGGAGGCGGAATAGTAGCGATACTGGTCGTTATCGCGATAGTTCAGGCTAATTTCCCCTTCACGCGCCATGCGCGCGGTGGGCGTTTGCAGCAAACCGACGCCGCCGAAGTCTGACTGAGACGGGCCAATGGGTGCCGGATAGGTTTCTGCATGGCAGGCGGCGCTCACACAAAGCGCCAGCATGCTGTAGAGATAGGTTCTTTTCATTATTCCGGTATCCGCTGTGTCAGGGAGTGAAGGATATCGGCGTTAAGCCCGTCATACGCCTTCGTCCAGAAATGGTCGGCAAAACCGACAAAAATAATGCTGCCTGGCATGGGTTCGATATGGCGTTTATTCCAGTACGCCACCGGCGCTTTTTGCGTATGCCCGTCCGGATAAATAATCCACGCGTAGCTGTTATCCGCGCCGCTCAGCAGGCTTTGTTCGTCGAGATAGCTCGCCACATCACGACCGGGCGTAAAGGGCTTTTTACCGGGACTGCTGATAAGCCCCATTACGGTCACCGTCGTCGGCTTCACCGGCAGCCAGAGCGTGTAATCCCCTACCAGCGTTGGGTTGCCGTTTTCCGTAACGCGCACTTTATCGGGATCCAGATTCACCTTCTGGCGGCCTGTCACCTTCAGCGCCTGAAGCTGCTGGCGAACGCTGTTAATGGCAGCGGCATCGTCGCCGTCTTCCTGCTCCGCCAGACCCGTCAGGCGGGCCAGCAGGGCACGATGTTGTTGTTCCGTCTCAACCGTCGCCTGGCGCTCGCCGATCACGGCCCCCGGCCACCAGCTGTTGGCCAGCCTTGGCTGCCCGACGAGATCGAGCAGATGCTCTGCATTGGTTAAGGTTTTGGGTTTTTCACTGTCCGGCGTGTAGACCTTTACCGTTCCTGCGGACCATGCCAGCGGCGCGGCAAGACTGGCGAGAAGCGCAACGTGGATGAGCGTTTTCATGATTTCGCCGCCTTGATCAGGGTGGTTTTCACCGGGAAGAAACCGGCACCGAGATATTGCAAGGACTGACGAATTTGCCCTTCCTCATCAATCCAGAAGCGGTTATGCCACGTAGCCTGGTCAGTCGTCACCTCTTCGTCCAGCACGCGCACCTGCGTTTCGTCGCTACCCACTTTCACGCTGTCTGTACCGTCCCAGCGGAAGGTAGAGCGCGCCGTGGCATAACGAACCTGCTTGTGCTCGGTCCAGCCCAGGGTGCGCGTCCAGCTTGCGCCATCGACGATCTGATTCGGCTTGATAAGCGGATCTTCCGCGAGGTTGTTGACCTCAAGCAGGTTGTCGCCGCCGAGCAGCGTTTTCACCATTCGGCCATGCTGCGTCACGATGGTGGCCTGATCCTGCGTCACCCATTTCTGCTGCCCGTTTTCATCGAAAGCGAGCACCACAAACAGCTGCGGGCCATCATTAAGCTGCATGTACTGGCTGGCATACGGCATGTTCTGAAGTTCGTCATCGGTCAACTGCACGCCCGGTGTGCCGAACATGCTTTCCCACAGTGAGGTTCCCAGCCCTTTGGTGGTGGCTGAGCACGCCTGCAACAGCAGGCAAATCAGAATGATTGCAGGTCGCTTCACGACTCTTCTCCGAAGGGGCGAAATAACCACACCGAAGTGTGGTTATGATTAAAACACCCGGTATTACTGGGTGCTGGTCGTCGTAGTGGTCGTGGTTCCGGTATTGGAGCCATCACCGCCACCGGTTGCCGCCAGCGCGACACCCACGGCTGAACTTACGGCGCTGGTGCTGGCTGCGGTAGAACTCCCCGCAGACGCAGACGTCGCTGCCGACCCTGCTGCTTCCCCGACCTGGACCGGAGCTGCATAGACAGACGTCGCCGCAAGTGCAGATATGGCAAAAATGCCATACAGTACTTTCTTCATAACAATTTCCCTTCAATGAATGAATGGAGATTTGCCCGAAAAGAAATTCAGGCGGAATCGAGTATACACAACTAAAGCAGAGGGTTTACCGTGGCTGGAAATAGGGAGTGGGTTTTCGGACTAATGGATAAAACTGAAACGAAAGAAAAATAAATTAAATATATAAGCAATTAAAATCAAATAGTTATAATATAATCACATTCACTACATGCTGCGTATTTTCTTAAAATAAACCGCAGCAATTAACGGGTTAACCGTCTTTTTCGGATTAAACTCAGAGCCGGAATTTGAGTTAACTAACAGACATCAGGAATTATCCGATAAAAAAATGCCGGCATATCGCCGGCATTTTTCATGACATATTAATTACGCACGCCATGCTTTATAACGGTTGATCAAACCGTTTGTAGAGCTGTCGTGACTGTCGATGGCTTTATCGTCACCCAGCTCTGGCAGAATGCGGTTTGCCAGCTGTTTGCCCAGCTCAACGCCCCACTGGTCAAAGGTGAAGATGTTCAGGATAGCGCCCTGCGTGAAGATCTTGTGCTCATACAAGGCAATCAGCGCACCCAGGCTGAACGGGGTGATTTCGCGCAGCAGGATGGAGTTAGTTGGACGGTTGCCTTCGAACACTTTGAACGGCACAACGTGGTCCAGGGTTGCCGGATCTTTACCCTGGTCACGGTATTCCTGCTCTACCACCTCGCGGGATTTACCGAACGCCAGCGCTTCGGTCTGTGCGAAGAAGTTAGACAGCAGCTTCGGATGGTGGTCGGACAGCGGGTTGTGGGTGATAGCCGGGGCGATGAAATCGCACGGTACCATTTTGGTGCCCTGGTGAATCAGCTGGTAGAACGCGTGCTGGCCGTTAGTGCCCGGCTCGCCCCAGATGATTGGACCGGTCTGGTAATCCACCGCGTTGCCGTTACGGTCAACGTACTTACCGTTGGATTCCATATTGCCCTGCTGGAAGTAGGCCGCAAAGCGGTGCATGTACTGGTCGTACGGCAGGATCGCTTCGGTTTCCGCACCGAAGAAGTTGTTGTACCAGATACCGATCAGCGCCAGCAGCACCGGCAGGTTTTTCTCAGGGGCAGTGGTAGAGAAGTGTTTATCCATCGCGTGCGCGCCGGAGAGCAGCTCAACGAAGTTGTCGAAGCCCACGGACAGGATGATGGACAGACCAATCGCAGACCACAGAGAGTAGCGGCCACCAACCCAGTCCCAGAACTCGAACATGTTCGCGGTGTCGATACCGAACTCGCTCACGGCTTTACCGTTGGTGGAGAGCGCCGCAAAGTGTTTCGCCACGTGCTTGTTGTCGCCTGCGGTTTTCAGGAACCAGTCGCGCGCGCTGTGGGCGTTGGTCATGGTTTCCTGCGTGGTAAAGGTTTTGGACGCCACCAGGAACAGGGTGGTTTCCGGATTCACATTCTTCAGCACTTCAGCGATGTGGGTACCATCGACGTTAGAGACAAAGTGCATGTTGAGGTGGTTTTTGTACGGACGCAGCGCTTCGGTCACCATGAACGGACCGAGGTCAGAGCCGCCGATACCGATGTTAACAACATCCGTAATTGGTTTGCCGGTGTAACCTTTCCACTGGCCTGAGATGATCGCTTCGGAGAAAGCTTTCATCTTTTCCAGCACCGCGTTCACTTCCGGCATGACATCTTTGCCGTCAACGATGATTGGCGTATTGCTACGGTTACGCAGGGCCACGTGCAGCACGGCGCGGTCTTCGGTGCGGTTGATCTTCTCACCGGAGAACATGGATTTGATGGCGTCTGCCAGTTGGGTCTCTTTCGCCAGGTCCTGCAGTTTTGCCAGCGTCTCTTCGGTAATGCGGTTCTTGGAGAAATCCACCAGCATCAGGTCGTCGAAGGTCGCGGAGAACTTAGTGAAACGATCGGCATCTTTCGCGAACAGGTCCGCGATGGTGACGTCTTTCATTTCATCAAAATGTTTCTGTAGTGCCTGCCAGGCAGCGGTCTGCGTTGGGTTGATGTTTTTCATTAGCAATACTCTTCTGATTTGAGAATTGTGACTGCGGTCGATTGTAGCGCCTGCAAATAAAAATTGTGATGGTTTTTATGCCATTGCCCTGGTCTGCATCAAACGCAGGTGAAAAGACCCGAAAAGTATAGCTGCTGTCGCGCCCTTCCGGCGTGGCGAAATGTTGGTCAAAAGGGGGTAAAAAGGAGCATAAAATATGGGCCTGTTATAAGTCCTGTTTCTCAGGGGTACCCCCCCATAAAAAATCCGCATAATCCCAGCATTGACAGGACCTCCCCCGCATTTTATTTATAGGGCCGTATTTTGCGCCTGCACCTGTTTTCGTTTCACTCTTGTGCCAAGGTCGCTTATTCATTCCCTGACACGAGGTTGTTATGACGAGTTTTGTGGTCGCCAAGTTTGGCGGCACCAGTGTGGCCGATTACGATGCCATGAACCGCAGCGCCGATGTGGTGCTGGCCGATCCGAATACCCGCCTGGTGGTGCTCTCTGCATCCGCCGGCGTGACGAACCTGCTGGTTTCTTTGTCTGAAGGACTGGAAGCGACCGAACGTTTCGTGAAGCTGGATGCACTGCGCAAAATTCAGTTCGATATTCTTGAACGTCTGCAAAACCCGAACGTTATTCGTGAGGAAGTGGAGCGCCTGCTGGAAAATATCACCACCCTGGCAGAAGCCGCGTCACTGGCAACCTCCACCGCCCTGACCGATGAACTGGTCAGCCACGGCGAGCTGATGTCCACCCTGCTGTTTGTTGAAATCATGCGCGAGCGTAACGTTCAGGCCCAGTGGTTTGACGTGCGTAAAGTGATGCGTACCAGCGATCGTTTTGGGCGCGCCGAACCGGACGTTGAGATGCTGGCCGAGCTCACCAACCAGCAGCTGGCGCCGCGCCTGGCAGAAGGCATGGTGATCACCCAGGGCTTTATCGGCAGCGAAGCAAAAGGACGCACCACCACGCTTGGCCGTGGCGGCAGCGACTACACCGCCGCGCTGCTGGGCGAAGCGCTGCACGCGACCCGCGTGGATATCTGGACTGACGTGCCGGGTATTTACACCACCGACCCGCGCGTGGTCTCTGCGGCAAAACGTATTGATGTGATCGCATTTGAAGAAGCGGCGGAAATGGCCACCTTCGGCGCGAAAGTGCTGCATCCGGCAACGCTGCTGCCTGCCGTGCGCAGCGATATTCCGGTCTTCGTTGGCTCCAGTAAAGATCCAAAAGCGGGCGGGACGCTGGTCTGCAAGAAAACCGAGAACCCGCCGCTGTTCCGCGCGCTGGCCCTGCGCCGCCGCCAGACGCTGGTCACGCTGCACAGCCACAATATGCTGCACTCCCGCGGTTTCCTGGCGGAAGTGTTTGGCATCCTGGCGCGCCACAATATCTCTGTAGATTTGATTACCACTTCCGAAGTGAGCATTGCGCTGACGCTCGACACCACGGGTTCCACCTCCACGGGTGACACCCTGCTGACGCAGTCGCTGCTGATTGAGCTGTCTGAGCTGTGCCGCGTGGAAGTGGAAGAAGACCTGGCGCTGGTGGCCATCATCGGTAACAAACTGTCGCGCGCCTGTGGCGTGGGCAAAGAGGTCTTCGGCGTGCTCGATCCGTTCAACATCCGCATGATCTGTTACGGCGCATCAAGCTATAACCTTTGCTTCCTGGTCCCTGCCGATCAGGCTGAGCAGGTGGTGCAGAAACTTCATCAGAATTTGTTTGAATAATTTTTTCGCAAAAAAGATAAGCCGGGCCCTGTGCCCGGCTTTTTATTTCGTTGTATCACCCGGTCAAATATCACAGGGCATAAGGCAAATTTTCTGTCAGCGGAACTTTCTTTATTTTCAACAGGCACACTCTTTTGCTGAAGGAAAAATGAGATGAAAAAAGCCCTGATCGTTATCGCAACACTCTTCGTATTTACCCACCAGGCACTGGCGGCCCCACGGCCCATCGCTGCCGGTGCCTACAAAATCACTATGCCGAACGTTCGTAATGGTTCATGTTTCCCTGCCATGCCTAATTACAGTAAAGACCTTACTGTTGCTGGCGGCACTGAGCCTGTTCATGTATCAAGGCATCACATCATCCCTTACAACCTGCTGCGCGATTTTTATAACCGGGCGCTGCAAGAAAAAGCGTTACCTAAACTTCGTAGTCTATTTTTGACTCTCCGGGATAATCTGCGAGATTATGCCAGCGCAGGAAATTGTGCTGTTAACGCCGACGATTTAGCGGGAACAGCAAACCTTATCGATATGATAATCAACGGCACGGTGACCAATAATCCTGCGGCGGCATTTCCTGACTATTTTGACGACTTTGCGTCGTTCTATGCCTGGCTACCGGGTAATTTATTTATTGGTCCGACAAACAGAAATGACGACCCCGAAGATGAGTTCGAAGCCAGAGCAGGCGTCGTCGTGGGTGATAACTTCTCGCTTTATGAACGCGCAAATAAAAACATGAAGTCCTATGTGGCAACAGGGGATGCAAGTTTGCTTTTAAGCATTAACAGCGACTTAACGAGTATTGCCAAAAAGAAAAGCGTATATCCACTGGATGGCCACAACTGGAACCTTTCTCGTGAAGGACACTACGTTTTGCGCTAAATAAGACTCAAAAATGATTTAACCGCACTCGTGGTAATCATATATCTGTCTGTCAGTATGCTTTACACTGAAGCCTCCCCATCAGGAGGCTTCAGCAATGGCTACACCACGCTTGACCCAGAAAGACATGACGGAAGCCGAGCAGCGCGAACTGAAAACGCTTCTCGACCGCGCCCGCATCGCGCATGGCCGCACGCTGAAGAACGCCGAAACCAATCAGGTTAAAAAAGAGTACATCGATAAACTGATGGCGCAACGTGAGGCTGCGGCGAAGAAAGCCCGCAAGCTGAAAAAAGAGCAGGCTTATAAGCCGGATGCAGAGGCGACCTTTTCCTGGTCCGCCACGACATCAACCCGTGGAAGGCGCTAATCAGCGCCCTTTCTTTTTGCGCCCCGGCTGGGTAAAGCGTTTTCCGTTGCCCGGCTTGCCTCGCCCTTTCTCTTCCGCCTGCGGTGCCTTCACGACCGGACGCTTTATCGCCTGCGTTTTCGGTTTCGCTTTAGCTTTCGGCTTCGCTTCGGACGAGGAGTTCTCGATAAGCTTGAACAGTTCAATCAGCTCGTCATCCGTTAAGTCACGCCACTCGCCCAGCGGGATCCCGGTCAGGCTAACGTTCATGATGCGCGTGCGTTCCAGCTTCGTCACTTCATAGCCGAAGTGCTCGCACATGCGGCGGATCTGGCGATTCAGGCCCTGCACCAGCGTGATACGAAACGCAAACGGTGCCTCTTTTTTGACCTTACACTTCTTCGTCACGGTGCCCAGGATCGGCACGCCTGCGCCCATGCCACGGATAAATTCGTCAGTCACCGGCTTGTTCACCGTAACGATATACTCTTTCTCGTGGTCGTTACCGGCACGCAGAATTTTGTTGACCAGATCGCCGTGGTTAGTGAGGAAAATCAGCCCCTGAGAATCTTTATCCAGACGGCCAATCGGGAAGATACGGCTGCTGTGGTTCACGAAATCAACGATGTTGTCCCGCTCGCCATCTTCCGTGGTGCTGACAATCCCAACCGGCTTGTTCAACGCGATAAACACCAGGTCTTCTGCATCACGCGGTTCGATGACCTGACCATTCACTTTAACCACATCGCCAGGGACCACCTGATCGCCGATGGTGGCGCGTTTGCCGTTAAGAAACACGTTACCCTGTTCAATGTAACGGTCAGCCTCGCGACGTGAGCAGATCCCGCTCTCGCTAATGTATTTGTTTAATCGGGTTGATTGAGTTGGCAGCATAGTTTCTCCTGTGAAGGGCGAAATATACCTTACCTTGCGGCTGACAAAAAAGTGTTAGTAACCGTTGATTAAAAAATCGAGTGCATCCCGCAATGAAGCCCGGTTTTGCGTAAGATCGGCAACACGCTCACCTAACTCTCTTGGCGATATGCCAGCCATCATGTGCATCATGACCACGCAGGGCTTACCCGCTATCTCAACGACGGGGCACACTTTCGCAGGCGGCTGAATGCCTCCCAGGTGGCTAAGCTCAACTGCGGGGGCAACCAGAACATGCTTCATCACATTAGCCACGGGATGCTGCATATTGATTAGCCAGGGATAGGCAGTTTTTCCCCTACCTTCATTCTCATAAGCAAAATATTGCTCCATCAAAACGACCTCTGAAAATCACTAAAGGAGCCGTTTTCATCAACCCAGTGGTTAATGGCCTCGATAGAAGCTTTATTTTCTGCTAACCACTCTGCGCGCTGATGCGCACGAAACTGTTCCTGCAGTGCAGCCGTGAGCACAGCGGAAAGATTAAGTTTAAGCCGTCGCGCCTCTTCAAGAATGTCTGGTGCTAACGACACATTGACTGATTTTTTAATGCCAGGAGTAGTGCGCATGAGAACCCCCATCGGAATGCGCATGAATTGACGAAGTGTAGCGTAATAAACGAGCATTTTCTATTCCCTTCAAAATGTAAGGTCTGAAGAGTAAATGCTGCTTTATAAGGTGTCACGCCTCGCAAAACGGTTTTGCGAGGCGCTTTCAGAGATTAATACTCGTCCCGTTCGTCATCTTCATCCGGCTGTTCCATCACGCTGTACGCCACCGCGCAGAACAACGAATTCAGGCGTTTCATATCTCCCAGCAGCCCCAGGTGCAGGGAGCTGGTCTCGATGCTCTGCACGTTCTGCTGGTGCAGACGCTCAACATGGGCGTGCGAGTAGCGGCGGTTGAGGATGCGGAAACGGTGTTTGTTGCGGCGCAGGCGGCGCGCGCTCGGCACGTCGCTGGAGAAGAAGACTGACATCGCCAGCTTAAGGTTACTCACCAGCTGTTCGTGGAGCGCTTCGAGCTCCTTCAGCCCTTCTACAGAAAATGCGCGACGCGCGGCCAGCGACTTATCGGCGATCTCACTGCCCATACGCTCAACGATATCCGAAGCCTGCTCGAGGTTAAGCGACATCTCGATGATTTCCGCCCAGCGGCGCGACTCCTCCTCCGCCAGCTCGTCCTGCGGGATACGCGCCAGATAAAGCTTGATGGCGGTATAGAGCACGTTGATGTCGTCCGCCAGCCTGCGCAGCTCTTTCTCTTCGCGCGGCTCGCCGTGCATCACCTTCTGCAGCCCTTCAAGCATGGTTTCCATTGCATCACCCATGCGCAGCGTTTCGCGGGCGGCGTTGGCGATAGCCAGCGCGGGCGTGTCCAGTACGGAAGTATCCAGATGCTTCGGTTTCAGGCGCGCGTCCAGCTCCGGTTCATCACGGATAAGGCGCTCGCAGAAGCGGGCCATCGGCGCGGCAAACGGCACCATCGCCAGACAGCGCACCAGGTTGTAGAAGACGTGGAAGTAGATTACCAGCTCCGCTTTCGGCAGCGGGAGGTTGTCCATCAGGTTCGCCAGCGGGTGCACAAACGGCAGAATAATCAGGCTGCCCACCAGCTTAAACAGCAGGCTCCCCAGCGCCACGCGGCGGGCAGCGGCATTGGCGGCGCTGTTGTTGAGCATCGCCAGCAGGCCAGAGCCGAGGTTAGCGCCGATCACCAGACACAGCGCCACCGGGAAGGAGATCGCGCCCGCGGCGGTAAGCGTGGCCGTCAGCAGCACCGCCGCCAGGCTGGAGTAGCTGACGATGGCAAATACCGCCCCGATTAGCGCATCCAGCATGATATCGCCAGTCAGCGAGGCGAAAATGACCTGCACGCCGTTGGCCTGGGTGATCGGCGTCACCGCCTGCACAATCAGCTCAAGCGCCAGCAGGATGAGGCCGAGGCCAATGCCGACGCGGCCCAGCTGCCCGGCACGCGTCTGCTTGCGGCCAAGGAAGAAGATGACCCCAATGAAAATCAGCAGCGGCGACAGCCAGGAGAGATCGAACGTCAGGATACGCGCCATCAGTGCGGTACCGACGTCGGCACCCAGTACGATCACCAGCGCCGGGGCGAGCGCGACCAGATCCTGCGCCACAAACGAGGTGACGAGCATGGTGGTGGCATTGCTGCTTTGCACCAGCGCCGTGACGCCAATCCCCGCGCAGAAGGCGAGCGGCTTCTTCTCAACGCTGCCGCTGAGAACGGTACGTAAACGTGCGCCAAACACGCGCATCACGCCGGTGCGGACAATATGGGTACCCCATACGAGCAGTGCGACTGCCGAAAGCAAATGTAACAACGTCAGCACGGAAGTGGGTTCTCCTTATCGTTATAGATTTTATGATTGAGTATAAGGGTTTAAACGTAAGAAAGAGACAGGGCACCGTTGAGGTGCCCTGTTTGTTGTAAGGAAAAGTGACGTTAGTCTGCGTCGTAGCCCAAATTCGGTGCCAGCCAGCGTTCAACGTCAGACACGCTCATGCCTTTGCGCAGGGCGTAATCTTCGATCTGGTCGCGCTGCAACTGCGCCACGGCGAAGTACTTGCTGTCCGGATGACTGAAGTACCAGCCCGAGACGGACGCGCCCGGCCACATGGCGAACGACTCGGTGAGCTTCATGCCGGTATGCGCTTCCACGTCCAGCAGTTTCCAGATGGTGCCTTTTTCGGTGTGTTCCGGACAGGCCGGATAGCCCGGCGCCGGACGAATGCCCTGGTAATTTTCGCGGATCAACTCCTCGTTGCTGAGGTTCTCATTCGCCGCATAGCCCCAGTACACCTTACGCACGCGCTCGTGGAGGTACTCGGCAAAGGCTTCCGCCAGGCGGTCGGCAATCGCTTTCACCATGATCTTATTGTAATCATCGTGCTGCGCGTCGAACGCGTCCGCCAGGGCGTCTTCTTCCAGACCGCCGGTAACCGCAAAGGCGCCGATATAGTCGGCCTTACCGCTCAGCTTCGGCGCAACGAAATCCGCCAGGCAATAGTTGGCAAAGCCCACTTTCTCGGTTTGCTGCCGCAGATGGTGACTCACGGCCAGCACGTGGGTGCGGGTTTCATCGCGGTAGATCTCCACGTCGTCGCCCACGCGGTTCGCCGGGAACAGCCCCACCACGCCGCGCGGGTTGAGAGCTTTCTCAGCGCTCAGCTTGTCGAGCATGTCGTTGGCGTCTTTAAACAGGCGCTTCGCCTCTTCGCCTACCACCTCGTCTTCCAGGATGCGCGGATATTTACCCGCCAGCGACCAGGTCATAAAGAATGGCGTCCAGTCGATGTAGTTGCGCAGCGTTTCGATGCTGGCCGTCACATCCTGCACGCCCAGACGGTGCGCGACCGGCGGCGTATAGCTGGACCAGTCAAAGGCCAGGTCGTTATCGCGCGCCGCCTGAAGCGAAACAGGCGGGGTGCGCGGTTTCTTACGGCCGTGTTGGATGCGGACGGTTTCGTACTCTTTGCGGGTGCGCGCCACAAAATCGTCGCGCTGAGTATCGGAGAGCAGCGCGGAGACCACGCCCACCGTGCGCGAGGCGTTTTGCACGTAGACCGTCGGGCCGCTGTAGTTCTGCTCGATTTTCACCGCCGTGTGCGCTTTGGAGGTGGTCGCCCCGCCAATCAGCAGCGGAATGGTGAAGCCCTGACGCTCCATCTCCTTAGCCACGTTGACCATCTCGTCCAGCGACGGGGTAATCAGCCCGGAGAGGCCAATCAGGTCGGCGTTCACTTCGCGCGCGGTCTTGAGGATTTTGTCCGCCGGAACCATCACGCCGAGGTCAATAATCTCGTAGTTATTACACTGCAGCACCACGCCGACGATATTCTTGCCGATGTCGTGCACGTCCCCCTTCACGGTGGCGATGACCATCTTGCCGTTGCTGGAGCCTTTCTCTTTGCTGGCCTCGATAAACGGCTCCAGATACGCCACGGCCTGCTTCATCACGCGCGCAGATTTCACCACCTGCGGCAGGAACATCTTGCCCTCGCCGAACAGATCGCCGACCACGTTCATGCCGTCCATTAGCGGCCCTTCGATCACTTCAATCGGGCGGGCTGCCTGCTGACGCGCTTCCTCGGTATCCTGCTCGATGAACTCGGTAATGCCTTTCACCAGCGAGTATTCCAGACGCTTTTTCACATCCCAGGAGCGCCACTCGGCCTGCTGAACGTTGGCCGATTCATCCGCTTTGCTGCCGCGGTATTTCTCCGCCAGGTCCAGCATGCGCTCGGTGGCGTCGTCACGGCGGTTAAGGATCACGTCCTCAACGGCATCGCGCAGCTCGGCAGGCAAATCGTCGTAAATCGCCAGTTGTCCGGCGTTAACGATGCCCATGTCCATGCCGTTGCGGATGGCGTAGTAGAGGAACACGGCGTGGATCGCTTCACGCACCGGGTCGTTACCACGGAACGAGAACGAGACGTTCGACACGCCGCCGGAGATCAGCGCGTGCGGCAGCTCGCGTTTAATGTCTTCACATGCGCCGATAAAGTCCTGCGCGTAGTTGTTGTGCTCTTCGATGCCGGTCGCGACGGCGAAGATATTCGGGTCGAAGATAATGTCTTCCGGCGGGAATCCTACCTCTTCGGTCAAAATCTTGTACGCGCGGCGGCATATCTCAATTTTGCGCTCGCGGGTGTCGGCCTGGCCTACTTCGTCGAAGGCCATCACCACCACGGCGGCACCGTAGCGGCGCACCATCTTCGCGTGGTGGATAAAGATATCGACGCCCTCTTTCATCGAGATGGAGTTGACGATGCCTTTGCCCTGGATGCACTTCAGCCCTTTTTCGATGACTTCCCACTTGGAGGAGTCGATCATGATCGGCACGCGGGCGATGTCCGGCTCACCGGCAATCAGGTTGAGGAAACGCACCATCGCCGCTTCGGCGTCGAGCATGCCCTCGTCCATGTTGATATCGATAATCTGCGCGCCGCTTTCCACCTGCTGGCGGGCAACGTCCAGCGCTTCGCTGTACTTCTCTTCTTTAATCAGGCGCTTGAACTTTGCAGAACCGGTGACGTTAGTACGCTCACCCACGTTCACAAACAGGCTATCGTCGCCGATGGTCAACGGCTCCAGGCCGGAAAGGCGACAGGCAACCGGCAGCTCGGGCAGCTTGCGCGGCGGCAGCCCGGCCACGGCGTTGCTCATGGCGGCGATGTGCTCCGGCGTGGTGCCGCAGCAGCCGCCGACGATGTTCAGGAAGCCAGACTCGGCCCACTCGCGGATTTGCGCCGCCATGGTGTCAGCATCGAGATCGTATTCACCGAACGCGTTCGGCAGTCCGGCGTTCGGGTGGGCGGTGACATAGCATTCGGCAATGCGCGAAAGCTCCTGCACGTACTGGCGCAGTTCATCTGGCCCCAGCGCGCAGTTAAGGCCAAAGGAGAGCGCGTCGGCGTGACGCAGGGAGTTATAGAACGCTTCGGTGGTCTGGCCGGACAGGGTACGGCCAGAGGCGTCGGTGATGGTGCCGGAAATCATGATCGGCAGGTTCACGCCCAGCGCCTCAAACTCCTCTTTCACCGCATAAATCGCCGCTTTGGCGTTGAGCGTGTCGAATACGGTTTCAATCAGAATCAGATCGGAGCCGCCTTCCACCAGCGCTCTGGTCGATTCACGGTAGGCGGCCACCAGCTGGTCAAAGGTGATATTACGAAACGCCGGGTCGTTGACGTCCGGTGAAATCGACGCGGTGCGGTTCGTTGGGCCAAGCACACCGGCAACGTAGCGCGGCTTGTCCGGCGTGCGGGCCGTCCATTCGTCGGCGCAGGCGCGCGCCAGCTTCGCGGCTTCAAAGTTGATCTCCCCCGACAGGGATTCCATCTGGTAATCCGCCATGGCGATGGTTGTCGAGTTGAAGGTGTTGGTTTCAACGATATCCGCACCTGCTTCGAAGTAGGCGTTGTGGATATCCTTAATCACGGACGGCTTGCTGAGCACCAGCAGGTCGTTGTTGCCTTTCAGGTCGCAGGGCCAGTCGGCGAAGCGCTCGCCGCGGAAATCGTCTTCGCTCAGGCGATAGCCCTGGATCATGGTGCCCATGCCGCCGTCCAGCACCAGAATTCGTTCATTTAACTGCGCACGCAGTTGCTCTACTTTGCTGCTCACACTTGCTCCCGACAACGCTCAACAAGGCCAAAAGGCTGCGTTCCATACTGGCACAATCTCGCAGGGTGGAAAAGCCACTCAGGGGTAACATGAGACATGTTCACCATCACTCCTCCGATCAGTCAGGAAAGCGGTTGCAAATTCACCAAATAAAACGAAAATGATTTCCACGATACAGAAAAAGGAGATCGTCATGGTCGCGACCGTTCCCGCCAAACGCGGCAGAAAACCTGCTGCCACCACCGCTGTACAACCCGGCGGACAGGTTCAATCCCTGACGCGCGGTCTGAAGCTGCTGGAGTGGATAGCCGAGTCGCACGGCAGCGTGGCCCTGACCGAGCTGGCCCAGCAGGCTGGCCTGCCGAACTCCACCACGCACCGCCTGCTGACCACCATGCAACAGCTGGGTTTTGTCCGCCAGGTAGGCGAGCTGGGGCACTGGGCGGTGGGGGCGCATGCGTTTATTGTCGGCAGCAGCTTCCTGCAAAGCCGTAACCTGCTGGCGATTGTGCACCCTATTCTGCGCAAGCTGATGGAGGAGTCCGGCGAGACGGTCAACCTGGCGGTGCTGGACCAGAGCGATCACCAGGCGATTATCATCGACCAGGTGCAGTGTACGCAGCTGATGCGTATGTCCGCGCCGATTGGCGGCAAGCTGCCGATGCACGCCTCTGGCGCAGGGAAAGCGTTTCTCTCACAGCTGAGCGAAGAGCAGGTGACGGGTCTGCTGCACCGTAAAGGTCTGCATGCCTACACCCACGCCACGCTGGTGTCGCCGGTGCATCTGAAAGAAGATCTGGCTTTGACCCGCAAGCGCGGCTATTCGTTTGATGACGAAGAACATGCCCTGGGCCTGCGCTGCCTCGCGTCCTGCATTTTTGACGAGCACCGCGAGCCGTTTGCCGCGATCTCCATCTCCGGACCGATTTCACGCATGACAGACGACCGGGTGACCGAGCTGGGCGCGCTGGTGATTAAGGCCGCGAAAGAGGTGACGCTGGCGTATGGTGGGATTCGTTAAACCGCACACAAAACCGCTGCTTGCGGCGGTAAGCGTACACATCTTCCACATGCCCATTTTTGATCCGCGTTTGCAGCCCGCGCCAGTAGCTGGCGCGGAACAGATCGGCATGCATCTCTTCAAATAGCGGCCCGATACGCGGGTCAGCGCACAGCCAGTGGCGAAACTCTTCAGGAAACACATCTCCCGGCGAGACGCTGTACCACGGCTCGCTGGACAGCTCATCCTCCGGGTAACGGGGCGGCGGGATATCGCGGAAGTTCACCTCGGTCATGTAGCAAATTTCGTCGTAATCATAGAACACCACCCGCCCGTGACGGGTGACGCCGAAGTTTTTAAACAGCATATCGCCGGGGAAAATATTGGCGGCGGCAAGCTGGCGAATCGCGTTGCCGTATTCTTCAATGGCATCCCGCAGAGCCTGACCTTCGGCCTGCTCCAGCCAGATATTCAGCGGCACCATGCGGCGCTCGATATACAGATGACTAATCGCTATTTTGTCGCCCAGATCGGTGATTTTTGCCGGAGCTTCCTGTAGTAACAGGGCCATTAAAGCCGGATCGATCTGCCGCTTATCCAGCACAAAGTTTTCGAATTCCTGCGTATCCGCCATGCGCCCGACGCGGTCGTGCTCTTTGACCAGCTGATAGCAGGCGCGGACGTGAGCGGCGCTCATCTCTTTCTGCGGCGCGAATCTGTCCTTAATCACCTTAAACACCCGGTCAAAGCCCGGCAGCGTGAAGACCAGCATCACCATACCGCGAATCCCGGGCGCTTCGATAAACTGCTCATCGGCCGTGGTGACATAGCGCAGGTACTCCCGGTAGCTTTCCGTTTTGGCGTGCTTCTGGCAGCCAATCGCCATATACAGCTCGGCGGTGGTTTTACCGGGCAGGATTTCGCGCAGCCACTCCACCAGCGCGGCAGGCAGCGGGGCGTACACCATGAAATAGGAGCGGGCGAAGCCAAATACGATGCTGGCCTCGGCGCTGGTGGTCAGGCAGGTATCGACAAACAGTTCCCCGTCGTCGGTACGGTGAATCGGCAGCAGAAACGGCACGATGGCCGTCGGCGTAACCAGTTTGCCCACCAGCCAGGCGGCTTTATTGCGGTAGAAAAGCTCGTTGGCCACCTGCAAATGGCTGTGGCTGAGCACCTCCGCGCCGAAGGTTTCGTTGAGATGCGCGTGGATATAGCCGATATCCCGGGCTTTATTCTCCCAGGGCAGGCGCAGCGGCAAATCCGTTAATACGCGGTGCAGGAGCTTTTCCCAGCCGCGCTCGGGAAAGAAATCTTTCGCCAGCGGACGCGGAATGGTTCGAAAGCGTCGCTCGGGCTGGGAGCTGAAAATAAATAACCGCTCAGGAGATAATGAGCGGTGGTCAAATAACCGGCAATAGACGGAGTTGAAAAAGCTCTCCGCAATCTCGAAGCGCGGGTAGTCGGGTAACAAATGGGTGTAGTGCTCCTTCACGCGCAGTAAAAAATCCGCGTCCGGGCTTTTACCGTCGGTAATACAGCGCAGTTGCTCCACCACCAGACCCACGTGGTGGTCGTAGAGATGGATACGCTGCTTCATGGCCTGCTGAACCGCATGCCAGTCTGCATGTTCAAAGCGCTGCTGCGCGCCGGATGTCACTTCGAGAAAACGACCATACTGGGCGTCAAAGCCCTGAAGAATGGTTTGGGCAATCAATAATTCCAGACCACGCGACATATATTCCCCCTCACCCCTGCCCTCTCCCCAAAGGGGAGAGGGGGAAAAATTAGAACTGTGCTTCTTCGGTTGAACCCGTTAATGCCGTGACGGAGGAAGTGCCGCCCTGAATAATCGTGGTCACATTGTCGAAGTAGCCGGTTCCCACTTCCTGCTGGTGAGAAACAAAGGTATAGCCCTCTTTTCCTGCTGCAAATTCTGGCTGCTGTACCTTTTCAACGTAGTGCTTCATGCCTTCGCCCTGCGCGTAGGCGTGCGCCAGGTCGAACATGTTGAACCACATGCTGTGGATACCCGCCAGGGTGATGAACTGGTACTTGTAGCCCATATCCGACAGCTGCTGCTGGAAGCTGGCAATGGTCGTGTCGTCCAGATTTTTTTGCCAGTTGAAGGACGGCGAACAGTTATAGGCCAGCAGCTTGCCCGGATATTTCGCATGAATCGCATCGGCAAAACGCTTCGCCAGCGCCAGATCCGGCGTGGAGGTTTCACACCAGACCAGGTCGGCGTAAGGGGCATAGGCGAGACCGCGGCTGATGGCCTGTTCGATACCGGCATGCGTGCGATAGAACCCCTCGCTGGTGCGCTCGCCGGTAATAAATTCGCTGTCGTACGGATCGCAGTCAGAGGTGATCAGGTCCGCCGCATCCGCATCGGTGCGGGCAATCACCAGCGTCGGCACGCCGAGCACGTCAGCAGCCAGACGCGCGGCAACCAGCTTCTGAATCGCTTCCTGAGTCGGAACCAGCACCTTACCGCCCATGTGTCCGCATTTTTTCACTGACGCCAGCTGGTCTTCGAAGTGAACGGCCGCTGCACCGGCCTCAATCATCGATTTCATCAGCTCGAAGGCGTTCAGCACGCCGCCGAAGCCCGCTTCCGCATCCGCGACGATCGGCAGGAAGTAGTCAATAAAGCGCGGATCGCCAGGTTCGATACCGGCGGCCCACTGGATCTGATCCGCACGGCGGAAGGTGTTGTTGATCCGATCCACCACCGACGGCACCGAGTTAGCCGGATAGAGCGACTGATCCGGGTACATGCTGGAGGCCAGGTTGGCGTCCGCCGCGACCTGCCAGCCGGAGAGGTAAATCGCCTCAATACCGGCCTTTGCCTGCTGCAGTGCCTGACCGCCGGTCAGCGCGCCGAGGCTGTTGATATAACCCTTTTTGGAACCACCGTGCAGCAGCTTCCACATTTTCGCCGCGCCATTTTGCGCCAGCGTGCATTCCGGGTTGACCGAGCCGCGTAATTTCACCACTTCCTCTGCGCTGTACGGGCGACGGATGCCTTCCCAGCGCGGTTGAGTCCACTCTTTCTTTAATTCTTCGATTTGTTGGGTACGGGTTTTCATGTGCAGATGCTCCATATTGTTATGTGGTGAGTTACGCCAGGAAGCGGTAGCCCGGCAGGGTCAGGAAGTCGATTAAGTCATCTGAGGTGGTGATTTGCTCCATCAGGCGCGCCGCGTCGTCAAAACGTCCGCTGCTGAAGCGGTGTTCGCCCAGTTCGTCCTGGATGACGCGCATCTCTTCGGCCAGCATCTGGCGGAACAGCGCTTTTGTCACCGGCTTGCCGTTGCTGAGCGTTTTTTGATGGTGGATCCACTGCCAGATAGAGGTGCGGGAGATTTCCGCCGTGGCAGCATCTTCCATCAGGCCGTAGATAGGCACACAGCCGTTTCCGGAGATCCACGCCTCGATGTACTGGACCGCGACGCGGATATTGGCGCGCATGCCCTCTTCCGTACGCTCACCTGCGCACGGTGCCAGCAGCTGTTCTTCAGCCGTTGGAGCATCTTCTTCGCGCGTGACAAACAGCTGGTTTTTGTTGTCGCCGAGTACGCGGTTGAAGACCTCCATCGCCGTATCGGCGAGACCCGGATGTGCAATCCACGTGCCGTCGTGGCCGTTACGGGCTTCAAGCTCTTTATCGGCTTTCACCTTGTTGAGCACCTGATTGTTGCGCTCCGCGTCTTTGCTCGGGATAAAGGCCGCCATGCCGCCCATCGCAAAGGCACCGCGCTTGTGGCAGGTTTTAATCAGCAGACGCGAGTAGGCGCTGAGGAACGGTTTATCCATGGTCACGACCTGGCGATCCGGCAGCACGCGGTCGGGATAATTTTTCAGGGTTTTGATGTAGCTGAAGATATAGTCCCAGCGTCCGCAGTTCAGCCCGACAATGTGATCGCGCAGCGCATGCAGGATTTCATGCATCTGGAATACCGCAGGCAGCGTTTCAATCAGCAGCGTGGCCTTGATGGTACCGCGTGGCAGGTCAAAACGATCCTCGGCGTAGCTGAACACTTCGCTCCACCAGGCCGCTTCCTGCCAGGACTGTGTTTTTGGCAGGTAGAAATAGGGGCCGCTGCCTTTGGCCAGCAGGCTTTTATGGTTGTGGAAGAAATAGAGCGCGAAATCAAAGAGGCTGCCCGGGATGGCTTCCCCGCGCCAGGTCACGTGCTTTTCAGGCAGATGCAGACCGCGTACGCGACAGATCAGCACCGCCGGGTTCGGTTTGAGCTGGTAAATTTTGCCAGCTTCGTTGGTGTAGCTGATAGTGCCGTTTACGGCATCGCGCAGGTTGATCTGCCCGTCGATAACTTTGTTCCAGTCCGGGGCCAGCGAATCTTCAAAATCCGCCATAAAGACTTTAACGTTAGCGTTCATGGCGTTGATCACCATTTTGCGTTCTACCGGACCGGTGATCTCAACGCGGCGATCCTGTAAATCTTCAGGAATGCCGCGGACTTTCCACTCACCACGACGAATGGAAGCGATTTCCGAAATAAATCCAGGCAACTTGCCGTTATCGATTTCCTGCTGCTGATGAATACGTGCCGCCAGCAGCTTATTACGCTGTGACGTAAAGCGGGTCACCAGTTCAGTCAGAAATTCTACCGCTTCCGCCGTCAAAACTTGCTTTTCTTGCTCACCATACGGCTGGGTAAAGGTCAGTTCATCGACCGTTGTTGCCTGTTGAGTCATCTTTCTACTCCTCATCAAAGATCCAAAATCACGCCCCCAATGCGAACGAAAGATCGTTGTGTAGTTTTCGCTCAGCAGAATTAAGACTATCTGTAATTTTTCTAAAATCAAAAACAATTTCCATTTTAATTTATTTTGCAATGCAACTATTTGATTAATATGGGATTAAATTTTTATTGGATGATGAGTGGTATTTCGGAAATAAAAAAGGCACCCGAAGGTGCCTGATTTGAATAGCTGAAACGCTTTAGGATCGTTTAACGCAGACGATTACTCCAGCGTCGGATTCATGTGACGAAGATCGTATGGCGTAATCTGGTAGACGTAATAGTTGAGCCAGTTAGTAAACAGCAAATTTCCGTGGCTGCGCCAGGTCGCCCGAGGCGTGTTTTGCGGATCGTTTTTCGGGAAATAGTTGTACGGGACATCAGGATTGAGACCTGCTTCAACGTCACGGAAATACTCTGACGCGAGGGTATCGGGATCGTACTCAGGATGCCCCGTAACGAACGCGATGCGCTTGTCTTTGCTGGCAAACAGATAGGCATCGCCGTCTTCCGTTTCGGCCAGGATCTCCAGATCGGTGTAATCACGGATCAGTTGTGCCGGGAAATCGGCATAGCGAGAATGCGGGGCCAGGAAGGCGTCATCGAAACCACGCGTCAGCAGCGCGTGGGGGTGAAGAATATGGTGTTCGTATACGCCAGAAAGCTTGTCGCTGCGGGTTTGTTTGGGAATTCCGTAGAGGATATTCAGTGCGGCCTGTACGGCCCAACAGACAAACAGCGTGGAGGTAACGTGATCTTTTGCCCACTCCAGAACCTGTTTTATCTGCGGCCAGTAGGCGACATCGTTAAACTCAACCAGGCCGAGCGGCGCGCCGGTGACGATCAGCCCATCAAAGTTCTCATCGCGGATGTCGTCAAAGTTACAGTAGAAGTTATTCAGATGCTCAGCGGGGGTGTTGCGTGACTCACGGGCATCGATCCGCAGCAGTTGAATATCGACCTGCAGCGGGGAGTTCGACAGCAGGCGCAGGAACTGATTCTCCGTTTCGATCTTTTTGGGCATCAGGTTGAGAATAAGCACCTTCAGCGGGCGAATTTCCTGACCTGAAGCGCGTGAAGTTGTCATGACGAAGACGTTTTCTTCACGTAAGAAATTGACGGCTGGTAGCTCGTCCTGCACCCGAATCGGCATAACCTTAAATCCTCACAGCATACGTATAAACGTTTAGACATCCAGACAGCTAACGATACCCAGAAACGGTATGAATGTCGAGTCTGCAAGCGAAAGGTGAGAAAGTTTCAAGGAGGGGGTAGAAAACAAAAGCAAAAAACCCCGCACCTTACGGTACGGGGTTCTTCTAA
>NZ_QZCS01000010.1 GCF_003594915.1 Enterobacter chuandaensis | reverse complement strand
ATTTAGCGTGCTGATATGGCTCAGTTGGTAGAGCGCACCCTTGGTAAGGGTGAGGTCCCCAGTTCGACTCTGGGTATCAGCACCACTTTATACTTAGGTTAAAGTTCGGCAAGAAGTAAAAGAATTTGTCTGGCGGCTTTAGCGCGGTGGTCCCACCTGACCCCATGCCGAACTCAGAAGTGAAACGCCGTAGCGCCGATGGTAGTGTGGGGTCTCCCCATGTGAGAGTAGGGAACTGCCAGACATCAAATAAGTGAGAAGGCCATCCGAAAGGATGGCCTTTTTGCGTTTATGCGTCGAAAAAACGGCAGGCCGGGTAAGGCGAAGCCGCCACCCGGCAGAATAAACGACTAATGAATCACCTGCGACAGGAATGCCCGCGTACGTTCAGACTTAGGATGCGCAAAGAATTCATCCGGCGGTGCCTGTTCAACAATTTCACCACGATCCATAAAGATCACCCGATCTGCTACCGTTCTGGCAAAACCCATCTCATGCGTCACGCACAGCATCGTCATTCCGGATTGTGCCAGCCCAATCATCGTGTCCAGCACCTCTTTCACCATTTCCGGATCCAGCGCAGATGTCGGTTCGTCAAACAGCATGATTTTAGGCTTCATACACAGCGAACGGGCGATAGCCACGCGCTGTTGTTGACCGCCGGATATCTGCCCTGGGAATTTATTGGCATGTTCAGCGATACGCACTCGTTCCAGGTAGTGCATAGCCAGCGCATCGGCCTCCTTTTTCGGCATCTTTTGAACCCAAATGGGGGCCAGCGTGCAGTTTTGTAAAACGGTCAGATGGGGAAACAAATTGAAGTGCTGGAACACCATACCTACTTCCTGCCGTACACGATCGATATTGCGGACATCTTCATTCAGCTCGATACCATCAACCACAATGCGCCCCTGCTGATGTTCTTCAAGATGGTTAATACAGCGAATGGTTGTTGATTTTCCTGAACCGGAAGGCCCACAAAGAACGATACGTTCGCCCTGCTTCACCTTAAGATTGATGTCCTTCAGGACATGAAACTGTCCATACCATTTATTGACGTTTTCCAGCGTAATCATCGCGTCGGCGGGTGTCATAGTTATTTGGCTCATAATTTCCTCAGTGCGGTGTACGCCCGGTGTTAAAGCGCTTTTCCAGATGCTGGCTATAGCGCGACATGCTAAAACAGAAGATCCAGTAGATCAGTGCGGCAAAGACATATCCCTCGGTGGACATACCCAGCCAGACAGGGTCAACGGTAGCCTGCTGCACGCTACTAAAGAGATCGAACAATCCGATAATGATCACCAGGCTGGTATCTTTGAAGAGGGCAATAATAGTGTTAACCAGCCCCGGAATGACCAGCTTGAGTGCTTGTGGAAGAATGACCAGTCCCTGCGTTTTCCAGTAACCGAGCGCCAGTGATTCTGCGGCTTCATATTGCCCCTTAGGCAATGCCTGCAAACCACCTCGCACAACCTCTGCAACATAGGCAGACTGGAAAAGAATCACACCGACCAGGGCACGGATCAGCTTGTCGATCGTTGTGCCTTCCGCCATAAACAGCGGCAGCATGACTGAAGACATAAACAGAACGGTGATAAGCGGTACGCCGCGCCAGAACTCGATGAAGATAACGGAGAGCATGCGTACAACCGGCATTTTTGAACGCCGCCCCAGCGCAAGTAGAATTCCCCACGGTAGCGCACCAGCTATCCCCACTGAAGCAATGATCAACGTCAGCGTCAAACCGCCCCACTGGCGGGTTTCAACGCGCTCCAGTCCCAGGAAGCCCCCATATAACAGCACCCAAACGATAATGGGATATACCACTGCCCAGCAGGCAATATAGCGTCCACGATGCGGCAGCTTTTTCCAGAACATGGCCGCGATAGAAAGCAGGCCGATAACCAGCGCCAGATTAATCCGCCAGCGCTGTTCATGGGGATACAATCCATACATGAATTGGCCGAAGCGCTCATGAATAAACACCCAGCATGCGCCCGCCTTCGTGCAGTCAGCACGAGTGGAACCGACCCAGTTAGCCTGCAGAAATGCCCAGTTCAGGAGAGGTGGGATCAATTCCCACATGAGCCACAGGCAAACAAGCGTCAGCAGGCTGTTGCTCCAGCTGGAGAAAAGATTCTTACGCGCCCAGAGAATAAAACGCCCCCCTGTGACGCTGGTTGGGCGCGGGGAGTGCGACAGTATCGCTTTTGTCATCATAGATCCTTAGCGCTCGACCAGTGCAATGCGACGGTTATACAGGTTCATCAGCAACGAAATCATCAGGCTGATGATCAGATAGACAGACATGGTGATGGCGATAGTTTCAATGGCTTGCCCGGTCTGGTTAAGCACGGTTCCGGCGAACAGAGATACCATATCCGGATAACCAATAGCGGCGGCCAGCGACGAGTTTTTGACGATGTTGAGGTACTGGCTGGTCAGGGGCGGAATGATGACCCGCAGCGCCTGCGGAATAATGACCTGGCGAAGCGTCACCGTATGAGGTAGCCCCAATGAGCGCGCTGCTTCGTGTTGCCCGTGCGGGACGGCCTGGATCCCGGCACGAATAATCTCAGCGATAAAGGCGGACGTATAAATCGAAAGTGCCAGCGTCAGGGCTGCCAGTTCAGGAATCAACACCATTCCACCCTGGAAGTTAAAGCCCCGCAGATGCGGAACATCCCAGTGCAGCGCGGCTCCAGACAACCAGTGCGCCAATAGCGGCAGGCCAACGATCAGTACTGCCGCCGTGGGCCAGGTTTTACGAAGCTGACCGGTTTTAATCTGGTGTTTACGGTTAAAGCGGAATATCCCGGCAGAGAGAGCAAGTGCTATCACAATCGCAGCAATGAAGGGATACAGCCCTTCGCCAGATTCAGGAGAAGGAATATACAGCCCACGGTTACTCAGGAAAAACAGCTCAAACGCATCGACGGCCTGGCGGGGACCGGGAAGGTTACGCAGCACAGCGAAATACCAGAAGAAGATCTGCAGCAGCGGCGGGATATTGCGAAACGTCTCAATATACACAGTCGACAGTTTCCGCAGGAGCCAGTTTTCAGAAAGGCGCGCAAGGCCAATAAAGAAGCCCAGTATCGACGCGAAGATGATACAAAGTGCTGAGACCAACAGCGTATTCAGCAAGCCGACTACAAATACGCGTCCATAAGTATCACCTTCCTGGTAATCAATCAGGTGCTGAACGATACCAAACCCCGCGCTGCGATCCAGAAACGCAAATCCGGACGTAATACCGCGATTATTCAGGTTGGTTATGGTGTTATGGATGAGATACACGGCGATGAGAACAACCGCAACAATAGCAATAATCTGGAATAGCCAGGCGCGGACCGCGGGATGAGAAAAGGATAGCGATCCTTTTACGGCTGAGCGGCGATGGGACATAAAAAACCTCAGTAACCATGACTCTGAATTGGGCACTGCCAGAGCAGTGCCCATTACCACAATGACTTAACGTACCGGTGGCGCGTACTGAATGCCGCCGTTATTCCAGAGATTGTTCTGGCCGCGTTTGATCTTCAGCGGGCTTTCCGATCCCACGTTGCGCTCGAAGAGCTCAGAGTAATTGCCCACCTGTTTGATGATGTTGTAAGCCCACTTGTTATCCAGCTTCAGATCCTTGCCGAAATCGCCTTCTTTACCGAGCAGGTGCGCCATGTCCGGGGTGGAAGGATTCGCTGCTTTTTCATCGACGTTTTTCGAATTGATGCCCATCTCTTCTGCATTCAGCATGGCAAATAGCGTCCAGCGAACGATAGAGAACCAGTCTTCATCGCCACGACGGACAACCGGTCCGAGAGGTTCTTTGGAGATCACTTCAGGCAGGACAATCCACTCAGCCGGGTTGCTTAGCTTGATGCGTAAGGCATACAGCTGTGACTGGTCAGAGGCCAGCGTGTCGCAGCGACCGGATTCCAGCGCTTTGGCTGATTCATCCGAGCGGTCGAATGTCACAGGGGTGTATTTCATCTTATTTGCTTTGAAATAATCCGCGACGTTCAGCTCGGTATCGGTACCCGCCTGGATACACACGGTGGCACCATCCAGTTCTTTAGCGCTTTTCAGGCCCGCTTTATTGTGGGTCAGGAAGCCGATGCCGTCATAATAGGTCACGCCCGTAAATGACATTCCCATGCCTGCGTCGCGGGAGGAGGTCCAGGTGGTATTACGGGAGAGCATGTCGACCTCGCCGGACTGCAGCGCCGTAAAGCGTTCTTTCGCCGTCAGCGGGGTATATTTTACTTTGCTGTCATCACCAAAAACGGCGGCTGCAACGCCACGGCAGACATCAACATCAATACCGGTAAATTTGCCGTTCGCATCGGCATAGGAGAAGCCAGGCAAACCATCACTGATACCACATTGAACAAAACCTTTCTTTTTAACGGCATCCAGTGTCGTTCCCGCATGGGCTTGACCGGCTACGGCAAACATCATGCCTGCAGCAGCCAGGCTGGCTATCATCGTCTTTTTCATAATGCATCCTGTGTGGCGAAATTTATCGTTATAGAGGCGTTTCTTAAAACGCTTTACCTGTCTGTGGCGTTGGCCAACGTTTATAAAGCAAACGTAATGCCAGTTTTACGTTCAACAAAATGCGTGATGAGTGAACGCTTAATGCTGAGTGTAGACAGGCTTAAATAAAACGAGCGCCCCGAAACGGTGCGAAATTACAACCTGCGCCACAAATCAGAGCAAAAGTTTCAACGGGTATGAGATAAAAAGAAGAGATAGTTTCTGAAGTGAATATTGGCAGAGTATTCAATAGTATTAACGTGTGAAAAACATCGGGTATAATAAAAAGATATTAACTGTGGTCGGTTGAAATTACATGAAAGAATAAATACGGGGCTATTTTTTTACTTACTGGAAAATAGTGCACTCATTAAAAGCAAAAGCGCGGCCGGAGCCGCGCTTTCTGAACAAATGTTACTTCGTCAGGGCAACGATACCCAACGTCAAACCCGCCACAGCGGCAGCTCCGCCGGCGATAGCACCTGCTGTTTCCCAGTTATCCTGAGTGGTGCCTTTCATACAGGTATTGGTATGAACCAGTCGACCCTGGTCGTCGTAAACCGGTACACATGGAGAGTCGTGCGCGCAACCAGCAAGCAGCGCAGCGAGAAGTGCGACGGAAATGAATCTTTTCATGATGTTACCTCAGTATTATTTCTCATTCGCTACAAAGCCAGGAGGGCTATTAACGAACTGGAGGTTATTTTACCACCAGGGTAAGTTGCCGTTACACGAGGAATAATCTCAAATTATGTACTTTGTAAAAATCATGGAGAAAAATCGTTTTCAGGATAAATTCATGGAGAAATTATGGAGCGGTAAAAGGGAATGTTTACTTAATGCAAACAGCTGCATTTTTAACGCTACAATTCGGTAATGTCTAATTCATTGTTTATATTAAAAATAAAAAAGGCACCAAACGGTGCCTTGAGGGATACGTTAATCCTTATGGTTGGTAAATCGTCTCCGGACAACCACAAAGAAAACGGGCACAAAGAAAATAGCCAGAAGCGTTGCGGAAAGCATGCCTCCCATAACGCCCGTACCGACTGCGTTTTGCGCGCCGCTCCCGGCCCCGGTGCTGATCACCAGCGGCATGACGCCAAGTATGAAGGCCAGGGAGGTCATCAGGATCGGGCGAAGGCGCATTCTTGACGCTTCGAGTGTGGCCTCAATGATCCCTTTACCTTCTTTTTCCATCAGGTCTTTAGCAAATTCGACGATCAGAATGGCGTTTTTCGCCGATAAGCCAATCGTCGTCAGCAGGCCGACCTGGAAATAGACGTCATTGTTTAACCCGCGCAGCGATGCTGCGAGAAGAGCCCCGATGACACCCAGCGGCACAACCAGCATAACGGAGAAGGGAATGGACCAGCTTTCGTACAGGGCAGCCAGACACAGGAACACCACTATCAGTGAAATGGCGTACAGGGCAGGCGCCTGGTTTCCTGAAAGCCGTTCCTGATAAGACATTCCCGTCCAGTCATAGCCGATGCCGGAAGGCAGTTTTGCCGCCAGGCTTTCCATCATCACCATGGCCTCACCGGTACTTTTACCTGGTGCTGACTCACCGAGGATCTCCATGGATGGCATGCCGTTGTAGCGCTCCAGACGAGGAGAACCGTAAACCCAGTGCGCGCTGCTAAAGGATGAGAACGGCACCATTTCCCCATTTGCGCTGCGCACGTAGAGGTTGTTGATGTCCCCTGGCAACATACGGAATTTTGCGTCGGCCTGTACATAGACCTTTTTCACGCGGCCATGATCGATAAAGTCATTCACATAGGTGCCGCCCAATGCCGTCGAGATCGTCTGGTTGACGTCAGAGAGGCTAATACCCAGCGCCTGCGCTTTCTCCTGATCGACATCCAGCTTGAACTGCGGTGTATCCTCCAGACCGTTAGGACGTACGCGAACCAGCAGGTCAGGGTGCTCTTTCACCATGCCAAGCAGTTGGTTGCGAGCCTGCGTCAGCTGGGTATGCCCCAGGTTAGCCTGATCGATCAGCTCGAAGTCGAAGCCCGTTGCGGTTCCCAGCTCGATAATGGCAGGCAGGTTAAACGGGAACACAAGGCCGTCTTTAATCTGACTGAACGCTTTCGTTGCACGGCCTACGATCGCCTCAACGCTATTTTCTTCACCCGAACGCTCTTCCCAGGGCTTCAGGCTGATGAAGGCGATACCTGAGTTCTGGCCCTGACCGCTAAAGCTAAAGCCGTTAACGGTAAATACGGATTCAACGTTCGCCTTCTCTTTGGTCAGATAGTAATTCTGAACCTGGTCGAGAACCTGCTGAGTCCGCGTCTGGGTCGCACCCGCCGGGAGTTGAACCATCGTCATAAACACCCCCTGATCCTCTTCAGGCAGGAAGGAGGTTGGTAAGCGCAGGAACAGTACCGCCATCCCACCGACAATAATGACGTACACCACCAGGTAACGGCCTGTCTTACGCAAAATACCGCTCACGCTGTTGCTGTAGTGTTCCACGCTCTTATCAAAGCGCGCGTTAAACCAGCCGAAGAAGCCACCTTTCTTCTCGTGATGATCGCCGGAGACGGGCTTAAGCAACGTGGCGCAGAGTGCTGGCGTCAGGATCAGCGCAACCAGGACGGAGAGCGCCATGGCTGAAACGATGGTCAGCGAGAACTGGCGATAAATGGCACCTGTCGAGCCACCAAAGAAAGCCATGGGAACAAATACCGCCGAGAGAACCATTGCGATCCCCACAAGCGCACCCTGGATCTGCTCCATCGACTTCTGCGTGGCCTCTTTCGGCGGCAGCTTGTCCTCTACCATCACGCGCTCAACGTTTTCGACCACCACGATGGCGTCATCAACCAGTAGCCCTATCGCCAGTACCATCCCGAACATCGTCAGGGTGTTGATGGAGAAACCGAACGCCGCCAGAACCGCGAAGGTGCCCAGCAGAACCACCGGCACTGCGATTGTCGGGATGAGCGTCGCCCGCAGGTTTTGCAGGAACAGGTACATGACCAGGAAGACCAGAACGATCGCTTCAAACAGGGTTTTCACCACTTCGTGAATGGAGATTTTCACGAATGGTGTGGTGTCATAGGGGTAGACGACCTTAAGCCCCTGCGGGAAGAACTGCTGCAGTTGCGCCAGCTTGCTCTTGATGGCTGCCGCGGTGTCCAGCGCGTTTGCACCGGTTGCCAGCTTAATCCCCAGGCCGGTTGCTGCCTGCCCGTTGATTTTGGTCACCATATTGTAGTTTTCGCCGCCGAGCTCAATGCGAGCGACATCCTTCAGGTGAACCATCGAGCCGTCCTGGTTCACCTTGAGCGTCACGCGGCCAAACTCTTCCGGTGATTTCAGGCGAGTTTGCGCGATGATGGAGGCATTCAATTGTTGTCCAGGAACCGATGGCGTACCGCCCAGTTGACCTGCCGCTATCTGGTCGTTCTGCGTTTTCAGCTGGTTGATAATATCCAGCGGCGTCAGCTGGTATTTGTTCATCGCGTTGCTGTCGAGCCAGATGCGCATCGCATACTGGGCGCCAAACAGCTGGACGTCGCCGACACCCGTCGTTCGGCTGATAGCATCTTTGACGTTCGAGGCGACATAGTCGGAGATATCATCCTGCGTCAGGCTTTTGTTGTCCGAAACAAAACCGGCGACCAGCAGGAAGCTGCTGCTGGATTTCTCAACGCCAATCCCTTGCTGCTGTACCTCTTGCGGCAGTAGCGGCATGGCAAGCTGCAGCTTGTTCTGCACCTGGACCTGGGCGATATCGGGGTCTGTTCCTGACTCGAAGGTCAGGGTGATAGTGACGTTACCTGCTGAATCGCTGGTGGAAGACATATACATCAGGTTATCGATACCGTTCATGTTCTGTTCGATAACCTGGGTCACGGTATCCTGCACCGTCTGGGCGTCAGCGCCGGGGTAGGTTGCGGAAATCGCCACGGCAGGAGGGGCAATTGTCGGATACTGGGCAACGGGCAATTTGAGAATCGCCAGACCGCCTGCAATCATCAAAATGATGGCAAGTACCCAGGCGAAAACCGGCCGCTGAATGAAGAAATTAGCCATGTCGTCGTTCCTTAACTGGCGGGAGTCGTGGTGGTATCAGGCGTGGCAACGACGGTAGCTCCAGGCCTGACTTTTTGCAGGCCGCTGACGATCACTTTGTCACCGTTTTTCAACCCTTCCGTCACCAGCCAGCGATCGCCGATTGCCTGAGGCGCAACAACGGTACGTGATTCAACCTGATTTTTATCATTAACTACCAGTACGGTTGCGTCGCCGCGCGGTGTGCGGGTAACGCCCTGCTGCGGAACCAGGATGGCATCTGGCTGTGTGCCTTCATCAATGCGGGCGCGAACAAACATCCCCGGTAACAGCAGATGTTGAGGGTTAGGGAAAATGGCACGCAGGGTAATTGATCCGGTACTTTCGTCCACCGTAACGTCAGAGAACTGCAACGTGCCTTTCAGCGGATAGGGCTGACCATTCTCCATCAGCAGCTCAACGCTGCTGGCCTTATCACCTTTTTGCAGGCTCGTCTGCTTCAGACGCATAAATTCATTGCTCGACTGGGTGACATCGACATAAATCGGATCAAGCTGCTGGACCGTTGCCAGCGCTGCGGCTTGCCCGTTCGTGACGAGCGCCCCTTCCGTCACGCTGGATTTACCGATGCGGCCATCGACAGGGGACGTCACTTTGGTGTACGCAAGATTGATGCGTGCACTTTCAACGCCCGCTTTTGCGGCGACGACGCTGGCATCTGCCTGCTGAGCCGTGGCCACGGCCTGGTCATACTCCTGCTTGCTGACGTACTGCGTTCCCATCAGCGGGAGGTAGCGTTTCACCGTCAGGTGCGCAATATTGGCGGCCGCCTGTGCCTTTGCCAGCTCGCCTTTCGCGTTGTCATAGGCCGCCTGATAGGTCGCAGGATCGATCTGGTACAGTGAATCTCCTGCTTTTACATCGCTACCTTCCGTGAAGTTGCGGCGCAAGATGATACCGCTAACCTGTGGACGAACCTCCGCAACGCGGAACGCATCTGTTCTACCCGGGAGTTCAGTTGTGACAGCCAGAGGCGCGCTTTTCACAATATGAACGCTGACCTGAGGTGCCTGCGCATGTTGTTGTTGGTTTTCCTGGCCATCGCATCCAGTGAGCAGTACAGCGCAGACAATGAAAACGGATAAGGGCAAGCGTCTGAAATGATTCGTCATTACTGTTCCTTTAAATACCCATTAACCGATGTTTGCCGTAGATCGGTAGCTGGGGCAGGGAAAAAATAAAATGTAGCTGCGTATAATAATGAGGGTATTTAATGTTTTTTAATTTATAAGTGCGAATGACGAGGCCTGACGGGAAAATCAGAATCAGACCCGGATAAAATGCGGGTATACTTCTGTCAGACTAATCAGGTAAATAAGGTTTAATGCGTCCATATATTAATTCTGTGAATATAAATATCACTATGTATTTGCCTTGATTATAAATTAAGAAGATTGACTTTTTTTGTGCAAAATTAAAACGTGTTTTAGTGAATACTTTCGCACATCTTAACCCGGTGTCCCGTATCAACCTTGTGAGTAACGAGTAGCTGTCTATGGCACGTAAAAAGAAAGAAGAGGCTCAACAAACCCGACAGCAGTTGATTGAGGCGGCTATCGGGCAGTTTGCGACGCGAGGCGTAGCCAACACGACCCTGACGGATATCGCGGATGCTGCGAAGGTGACGCGCGGCGCAATCTACTGGCACTTTGCCAGTAAGGCCGAAATATTTAACGCTATCTGGGAACAGCAGTTACCGCTTCGGGATGTTATTCGCGACAGGCTTTCTCTTTCTGAAAACGATGATCCGTTGTTAATGCTTCGTGAGCAATTTATTACTGCATTGCAGTATATTGCACGCGAGCCCCGTCAATGTGCGCTTCTGCAAATTCTGTATCATAAATGTGAATTTAATAGCGATATGATTTCCGAGGCTGAAATCAGAAAACGGATTGGATTCAATTATGACTTTTTGCGCGTCACGCTGGAGAAATGTATTTCCCGGAAAATCGTTGCGCCGCAGGTGAATGTTGAACTGACGATGATTGTGTTCCACGGTTTTTTTAGCGGAATCATTAAAAACTGGTTAATGAATAGCGACAGTTTTAATCTTTATCAGCAGGCTCCCGCCCTGGTCGATAGTATTCTGGCGACACTCCCGGTCATGCGAGTATCGCCACATGATGATTACAGCTCAGCGCCAGGCAACATTTCGCCCCGGGCGCAAAGCGTGTCGATGGTCTGCGCGCTGACAGGTTTACCTAACAGATAGCCCTGAAGGGTGTTACAGCCCAGCTCCGTCAAAAAGGTTTGCTGCGCTTCGGTTTCCACACCTTCAGCCACAACTTTCAGGTTCAGCGTTTTTGCGAGGGCCACAATCGCTGAGACAATGGTCGCATCCTCGCTTTCACCGCTTAATTCTTTCACAAATGCCCTGTCGATCTTCAGTTCACACGCCGGTAAACGCTTGAGATAGAGCAGGCTGGAATAGCCGGTACCAAAGTCATCAATGGAGGCTTTCACTCCTGCATCCGTCAGCTCTGTCAGCACCCGCACGCTTTCATCCGGGTTGCTCATTGCCGTGGTTTCCGTCACTTCCAGAATGAGCATTTCCGGCGGGACGTGATGAAGGGCAAGGCAGTCGAGAACCGTTTTCACCAGTGAGGGTTGTTCAAACTGCAATGTCGACAGGTTAACTGCCATAGACCAGTTATGATGTCCCTGAAGGTGCCATTCCCTCAGCTGACGACAGGCTTCGTTGATCACCCAGTTACCAATGGGGATGATGAGCCCGGTTTTTTCCGCCAGCGGCAGGAAAAGGTCTGGCGTCAGTAAGCCCTGTTTAGGGTGTTGCCAGCGCAGCAGTGCCTCAAAGCCGAGCAGAGGTCCCGCAGGCGCATGAAACTTTGGCTGATAAAGCAGGCGCAGTTCATTGCGATCGATGGCCATCCACAGATCGTTCATTAACTGAAGATGGGTCTGCGCCAGAGTATTCATGGAGGGCTGGAAGAAGTGATAGCCGTTTCGACCCATATGCTTGGTGTGGTACATCGCCGCATCGGCGTTAAACATCAGCTCACGTTCGCTTTTGCCGTCGTGAGGATACAGCGCGATGCCAATGCTGAGGGTCACTACCAGTTCATAGGGGTCGAGAGTGAACGGGTTATCTATCGCCCGCACCAGTGAATTTGCCAGCGAGGCCGCATCGTCCGGTCCTTCTCCCTCTGCCAGCAGAACAAACTCATCGCCGCCAATGCGTGCAAGGGTGAACTGGCCCTTCAGGAGATGCAGCAGACGCTGCGTAACGGCGACCAGTAGCCTGTCACCGACATCATGACCGTAGGCATCATTGATGGCTTTAAAACCGTCGAGATCCATGAACATCAGGGCAAAATGGGTGCCTTCACGATCGGCTTTGCTGATGGCCTGATCGAGTCTGTCTTCCAGCAGGATACGGTTGGGCAAGCGCGTCAGGGTATCCTGCAATGCCAGTTGAGCGAGTTCCCGGTTAGCTTCCGCAAGCGATGAGGCCAGAAGGGCGGTACGTGCCTGCAGGCGGGCATCCAGCATCGACACCAGCAGGGTGATCCCCAGGATAGAGAGCGCGACGACGCTGACCAGCACCGCCAGCCAGCTTCCGTTGATACCCTGATGATGAACCATCGTGGACATCGGAAACTGTGCGGCTTTCATCCCGGCGTAGTGCATGCCGGCAATGGCAATCCCCATCGTGATGGCGGCCCCCATGCGCATCAGTACCACCTGCGCGGCTTCGTGACGCAGGCGAAACGTCAGCCACAATGCAGCAAGCGAAGCAGCGAGCGCAATCACGACAGACATGGCCACCCAGCCCTTGTCCCAGATAATCCCGGGCATCACTTCCAGCGCGGCCATACCCGTGTAATGCATCGCGACAATGCCGCTTCCCATCACCAGAGCGCCGGGCAGCAGGCGGCGCAAGCGCAACTGCTCGCAGCTGACGAGCCATAACGCAAACAGCGACGAACCGACGGCGATGACCATGGATAAAATCGTCAGGGTCGCGTTGTAGCTCATGCTCATGGAGAGGTCCATCGCCAGCATGCCGATAAAGTGCATGGCCCACACGCCAATACCCATGGCAATACCGCCACCCGCCAGCCAGATGCGCGCTGCTACACCCTGACTCCCGGCGACGCGTGCAGCCATATTCAGCGCGGTATAAGCCGCAAGAATGGCAACAACAAAGGAGAGGACGACAAGGACAGGGTTGTATTGGCTAACCAGCATGGACAGTTCTACTCGAGTGTGATGTTACGCAAGAGCGGTTGAGAAGGGCGAGACATTATCACCGTCAGGGAACGGCTCAAAGGGATTTAAATCCCCGTTTTTAGTGGGTAATAACGGGGTGGCAGCGACGTGGGGGAGTCAATCGAGTTCTGAACAGTTCACTAATTTCAGCGGATTGACGGAGTTCATATTGCGGCACTTGTCGGTTTCGGTGCTCATCAGTTCAATCCACTGCATCAGGAGGGCATCGAAAAGGAAAACGGAGATTGCAAAGACAACCAGCCACCAGTATTTACGAATCATTGTGTCATTCCGCGAGAAGAGAGCCACTGAAGTGGTGGAAATATACACGAAAAGCCGCGGTTTAAAAGCGGGATAAGGGAAGGTTTACAAAGCGTTGACGGTGACGGGAGCGGATAATAAAAAAGGCGCATCCCCATGCCAGGTAGCGCCTTTTTAAACAAGCATTTCGCTAATCGAAATCAGTTCATGCCGTATTTTTTCAGTTTCTTACGCAGAGTACCACGGTTGATACCCATCATCAGCGCAGCGCGGGTCTGGTTACCGCGGGTGTATTGCATCACCATGTCCAACAGTGGCTGTTCAACTTCAGCCAGTACCAGCTCATACAGGTCATTAACATCCTGACCGTTCAGTTGAGCAAAATAGTTCTTCAGTGCCTGTTTAACCGAGTCACGCAGGGGCTTTTGAGTTACCTGATCCTGAGAGTTAACGGTAGAAACGGTCAGTACGTCAGAATTTACGCGTTGTTCGAACATAGTTCTGTCAGCTCTTTATTTCATTACGCAAGATTTTCGAAGTATGCCTCCAACGCCTCCAGCTGTTCGCTGGCATCCTCAATGGCGTTGAATGTGCGCCGAAACTGGTCATCTGGAGCGTGCTCCTGGAGATACCAGGAGACGTGTTTACGCGCAATTCGGTACCCTTTTGCCTGACCGTAATGGTCATGCAGTTCCCGAACATGCGAACAAAGCAAGCGCTTTACCTCTGCCAGTGGCAGCGGGGCAAGCAGCTCCCCAGTGTCCAGATAATGCTGGATTTCCCGGAAGATCCAGGGTCTTCCCTGAGCTGCACGTCCTATCATCAGAGCATCAGCTCCCGTATAGTCGAGTACAGCCCTGGCTTTAAGCGGGTCAGTTATGTCGCCATTCGCGATAATCGGAATGGAAACCTTCTGCTTAACTGCCCGAATGCTGTCGTATTCAGCTTCACCATTGAACAAACAGGCGCGAGTGCGTCCATGGATGGTCAGGGCCTGAATGCCACAGTCTTCGGCCAGTTGGGCAATCTCTACACAGTTACGGTGTTCCGGCGACCAACCCGTGCGAATCTTTAACGTAACAGGAACGTCCACTGCGCTGACAACCGCCGTCAGGATAGCTTTCACCTGGTCGGGGTATTGCAGAAGGGCTGAACCTGCAAGCTTGCGATTCACCTTTTTGGCCGGGCAACCCATATTGATATCAATAATCTGGGCGCCACTTTCCACGTTAATACGCGCGGCATCTGCCATCTCTTCAGGGACGCTTCCGGCAATTTGCACGGTGCGAATACCTGGTTCATCAATGTGCACCATCCGAAGGCGGGATTTGTCGCTTTCCCAGACCTGCGGGTTAGACGACATCATCTCGGATACGGTTAAACCGGCTCCCATCTCATAGCACAGCGTCCTGAACGGCCGGTCGGTAATACCTGCCATTGGGGCTGCGATCAGGCGATTTCTAAGCTGGTGGTGTCCGATGCGCATGAGTTAAGAAATGACCATACTGTGACTGCAAGGCGGCGTATATTACGCATTTTTTGCACGAGATGAAAGGCCAAACTTTGAACAATCCACTGTTGTAGATCAAGGAATCGCCGCACAGTCTTTCTGTTTAAAATTATTCATTATTTAAATCATTGGGTTATGCGGTGATGGTTATTTTATGTGCGCTTACAATTTCCCGTAACTTCTCATCAATTCTGAATAAATGCGACACATGAGCGGGATAATCTGCTGTTTTTAGCAGCAGATTTCCCCACTTCTTTGCGATCTGCGTCGCATTTTAGAACATGATGTCAGGACAAAAAATAGTCGTTATTCGACGACAACACGACCATGAAGGGACTGTACCGGACGGTTATTATCGTGATGCATTGTGTGGGTGAATTTCTCGAGTTGCTCGGCAGACACGGTCAGAGGATGCTTAAGCACAATCCAGGTCACGCCTTCCGAACAGGGTGGCGTGGTCAGCGAGCCGCTAAAGCGCCAGTACGTTTTATCTTTCGGCAGCAACGTGTTCAGATTGAGATCCTGTTTGATGGAGACGTTCAGATCAGCCTGCTGAGGCATAACGCTCCACAGTTTATCAAGCTCACGGTTCTCTGCCCCTTTGTCGAACATGACCGCAACAACAACCAGCTCTCCCTTCGTATTTTTATGCACAAGGTGCATTTCCATCGCGTAATGCTTGCCATGCACGGTATTTTCGCTCGGTGCGTGGAAGTGGAACTGCTGTAACGTCCAGGTTTGCTTATCCAGCGTGATGGTGTCGCGGGTGTCAGTCTGTTCGCTTGCCTGAATGGTATGGCCATTGTTTGTCAGCGTCACAGGGCCATCAATGTAGTGCGTTTGCAGCGGGGAAAGGTGGGCGTTAGCGGTCGAATCAATATCAATCGGAGACTGGTACATTCCGCTTTGACAGGTTTTGTATGTCTCATCCAGTTCTCCCCAGTGCTCCGGTGAACCTTCTCCTTTGTAGCTCCAGTGTGATGCGTATGCTGATGCCGAGATGATGCCGAGCGCCAGCAGCGCTGCCTTGCTATAAACGTGTTTCATAATATTCTTCCTGTGAATTTTTATTATCCAAACCAAAATTTATCAATATGATTTGTGTGGTTATTTTACCGGAGGCAGGCAAAGGGCGGGAGGAATATTAGAGGGGAGGAGGCGTGGTCAGAGGACCACGCCAAATACTTATTTTTTACGACCGGTAATACGGCACCACTCTTCTTTCTCTACAACCGGGTCGAGAGCGAAAAGGTCGGCGTAGGCTTCGCAAACGCTCTCCGCCTGGCTTGCCAGGATGCCGGAAAGCCCCAGCAGACCGCCCTCAACGGGCAGCACGCTGATTAATGGCGCAAGTTCACGCAGCGGGCCCGCGAGAATGTTTGCGACCACCACATCGGCTTTCATGGCTTCTGGCTGCGCATCCGGCAGATATAGCTCCAGGCGATCGGAAACGCCGTTTCGCTCGGCATTATCGCGGCTGGCCTGAATGGCCTGCGGATCGATATCGATCCCGATGGCTTTCGCCGCGCCCAGTTTCAGGGCGGCAATTGCGAGGATCCCGGAGCCGCATCCGAAGTCGATCACCGTCTTACCTTCCAGATCCAGACCGTCCAGCCACTGCAGGCACAGAGAGGTGGTTGGGTGGGTGCCGGTGCCAAACGCCAGGCCTGGGTCAAGCATTACGTTGACGGCATTTTCATCCGGTACATCGCGCCAGCTAGGACAAATCCACAGACGTTTGCCGAACTGCATCGGGTGGAAATTATCCATCCACTCGCGTTCCCAGTCCTTGTCTTCCAGCTGCTCGATTTTGTGCACAAAACCTGCGCCCAGCAGGGGATGGTTTTCCAGAATAGCGACGACCTCTTTCATGTCGGTTTCGGCATCAAACAGACCGATAACGTCAGTGTCACCCCACAGGCGCGTTTCGCCCGGCAGCGGCTCAAACACCGGCGTGTCATGCGTGTCCTGGAAGGTAATGGAGACAGAGCCGGCCTCCATCAGCGCATCGCTCAGCTCTTCGGCGTTCGCGCCGGTTGTGTTCAGTTTTAGTTGGATCCACGGCATGGCAAAACTCTTTATTTATCAGTAGAAATCATAGCGGTTTGTGGGGCGGGCTGGCCGAAACGGTTCCCCACCACAAATGCCAGTAAACTTAGCAGCAACGAAGGCACAATCGGATGGAAGCCCAGGTACTGGATTTTAAACGTTGCGAGCACAGCGTAAAGCACGCCGCCAACAATCATCGCGCTCAGCGCGCCAGCAGCATTGGCGCGTTCCCAATAGAGACCCAATACCAGCGGCCACAGGAAAACGGCTTCAAGGCCGCCAAACGCAAGCAGGTTCAGCCAGATGATCATCTCCGGCGGACGCCATGCGGCCAGCAGCAGCAGTGCCCCTAACACCAGGGTAATGACGGCTGACATCCGCTTCAGGCGTCGTTCATTTTCAACCTGCTCAGGGCGCAGATTCAGGTAGAGATCTTTAATGATCGTAGCGGAACTTTGCAGTAACTGGGCGTTAATGGTCGACATAATCGCCGCCATTGGCGCCGCGAGGAAAATCCCTGCGGCGAAGGGCGGCAGCACTTTGACCATCAGCGTCGGGATCACCAGATCCGGTACGGTAAGGTCAGGGATCACCGCACGCCCCAGCGCACCCGCCAGGTGCATACCAAACATCAGAACCGCGACCACTATCGTCCCGATAATGATCCCTTTGTGAACGGCTTTGCTGTCTTTATAGGAGATGCAGCGCACGGCGGTATGCGGCAGGCCAATCACCCCGAAGCAGACCAGCACCCAGAACGACGTCATAAACGTCGGAGAAAGGATGTCATCCGCGCCCTGCGGTGAAACCAGTTTCGGGTCAATCGCTTCCAGAGTTTCCACGGCATGACTGAGGCCGCCAGCCGCATGAACAATCCCCACCAGCAGAACGATCGTGCCGATGAGCATGACCATTCCCTGCAGCGTATCGTTCAGTACGCTGGCGCGGAACCCGCCAAACGCGGTGTATAGCGCAATGCTTACCCCGAAGATGAGCAAGCCTGTCTCGTAGGGGATCCCGGCCGCCGTTTCCAGCAGGCGAGCCCCACCGATAAACTGTACCGTCATCGCGCCAATAAAGGCCACCAGCAGGCTTAAGCTCGCCAGCCACACCAGCAAGCGACTGCGGTAGCGGGCAAACAGCATATCGTTGAGCGTGACGGCGTTATAGCGGCGCGCCAGGATGGCAAATTTCTTACCAAGAATACCGAGCGAGAGCCAGACGGCGGGCAGCTGGATCATGGCCAGCAATACCCAGCCTAACCCGTATTTGTAGGCCGCACCGGGACCGCCAATAAACGAGCTGGCGCTGATATAGGTGGCGGTCAGCGTCATCGCCAGTACAACGCCGCCCATCGACCGGCTGCCGAGGAAATACTCATTCAGAAAAGCGCCGGTCGCCCTTTTACGCATGGCATAAATGGACAAACCAAACACGATCAGCAGGTATGCGACAAGCGGCAGAATGACTTCAAGCTGCATCATCGTCCTCCAGCGGAATATCGCGATAGATGAATTTCACCATTGCCCAGCACAGCAGAATAAACACCAGCGGTACCAGCAGGCAGGCCATTTCGAACCAGTGCGGCAGGCCGGTGATGCCAATAGCGGAGTCAGGTAAGTAAGCAGTTACTAACCATGCGGCAAGATAGAGAAGGGTCAGCCACAGCGCCCAGCGCGCTTCTTTATGGGCCTGAACAAAACGTTTGTCCATTTTTTGTCCCTTGTGGATGCAGAAAGCGGGGATTGTACATGATGGGGCGTGGCGATCCCCAGAAATAAAAAAGGCCGGATTATCCGGCCTTTTCGCGTGAGAGCAGTCTTACTTCTCGTTAAGACCGAGTTTTTTCTCCAGGTAGTGGATGTTAGTTCCACCATTCTGGAAGTGCTCGTCGCTCATAATGCGCATCTGCAGATCAACGTTGGTTTTGATACCGTCGATGATCAGCTCCTGCAGGGCGTTCTTCATGCGGGCAATCGCCACATCACGGTTTTCGCCGTAGCAGATAAGCTTACCGATCATTGAGTCATAGTACGGCGGTACGGTGTATCCGGCGTAGATATGAGACTCCCAACGTACACCAAAGCCACCCGGCGCGTGGAAACGCGTGATTTTACCCGGGCTTGGCAGGAAGGTGTTCGGGTCTTCGGCGTTGATACGGCACTCTACCGCATGGCCTTTCACCACAACTTCTTCCTGCTTGATGGACAGCGGCTGACCGGCTGCGATACGCAGCTGCTCTTTGATCAGGTCAACGCCGGTGATCATTTCGGTAACCGGGTGTTCAACCTGAATACGGGTGTTCATTTCAATGAAGTAGAACTCGCCGTTTTCGAACAGGAACTCAAAGGTACCCGCCCCGCGATAGCCGATGTCGACGCACGCTTTGGCGCAACGCTCGCCGATGTAGCGACGCAGTTCCGGGGTAATGCCCGGCGCTGGCGCTTCTTCGACCACTTTCTGGTGACGACGCTGCATGGAGCAGTCACGTTCTGCCAGATAGATCGCGTTACCCTGACCGTCAGCCAGCACCTGAATTTCGATGTGACGTGGGTTTTCCAGGTATTTTTCCATGTACACCATGTCATTGCTGAAAGCGGCTTTCGCTTCTGCTTTGGTCATGGAGATGGACTGCGCCAGTTCAGCATCGCTGCGCACAACGCGCATACCGCGACCGCCGCCGCCGCCGGACGCCTTGATGATAACCGGGTAGCCAATGCGTTTAGCATGAGCACGGTTAGCATCCATGTCGTCGGTCAGAGGGCCGTCAGAGCCTGGTACGGTTGGTACACCGGCTTTTTTCATCGCTGTGATCGCAGACACTTTGTCGCCCATCAGGCGGATGGTGTCAGCTTTCGGACCGATGAAGATAAAGCCTGAGCGTTCAACCTGCTCAGCAAAGTTGGCGTTCTCAGAGAGGAAACCATAACCCGGATGAATTGCCACCGCGCCGGTGATTTCAGCGGCGCTGATGATAGCCGGGATGTTCAGATAGCTTTTTACGGACGGAGCCGGGCCAATACAGACCGTCTCATCCGCCAGCAATACGTGTTTTAAATCGCGATCCGCGCTTGAGTGCACGGCCACGGTCTTGATGCCCAGTTCTTTACAGGCACGAAGAATACGCAGTGCAATCTCGCCACGGTTGGCGATAACAATTTTATCCAGCATGTTCGCCTCGTTACTCGATGACGACCAGCGGCTCGTCAAATTCAACCGGCTGACCACTTTCGACCAGAATCGCTTTCACAGTACCTGACTTGTCAGCTTCGATCTGGTTCATCATTTTCATCGCTTCAACGATGCACAGGGTATCGCCTACGTTGACTTTCTGACCCACTTCGATGAACGCCTTCGCGTCCGGGCTCGGGGTGCGGTAGAAAGTACCAACCATTGGGGAACGTACGATGTGACCACTGATTTCTGCTGCAGCGGCAGGTGCGGCTTCAGCTGCTGCTGGCGCAACGGCTGCGGAAAGCGCAGGCTGCTGCACTGGCGCAGCGTAAGCTTGCTGCATTACCGGGAAGCTAGCGGCTGGGGCTGCACGGCTGATGCGTACAGACTCTTCGCCTTCAGAAATTTCCAGTTCGGAGATGCCTGATTCTTCAACCAGCTCGATCAGTTTTTTAATCTTACGAATATCCATGAGTGGGTTCCGTACTCTTGTTTAGTGTGATTGTGACAAGCGTTTTACCGCTGTCTGTAAAGCGTATGAATAGCCGTCTGCGCCCAGTCCGCAGATAACGCCAGCAGCGATATCCGACAGATACGAATGGTGGCGGAACGGCTCTCGGGCGTGCACATTACTCAGGTGGATCTCGATAAACGGGATACTCACCGCGAGCAGTGCGTCGCGAATAGCAACACTGGTGTGCGTAAACGCGGCCGGATTGATCAGGATATAGTCCACAGTGTCTTTAGCCTGATGAATACGGTCGATGATTGCGTACTCCGCGTTTGACTGAAAATGGTCCAAATCCACATTCAGCGAGGCTGCTTCCGTGCCCAGACGGTTAACAATTTCGCTCAATGTCAGCGTGCCGTACTTCTCTGGCTCACGGGTTCCGAGCATGTTCAGGTTCGGTCCATTTAAAACTAAGATATGGAACTTATCAGTCATTATGCCGCTATCTCCTGCGATCTTCGGATAAAAAACAAAATATACCGTCGAAGCGCAAATGTCACCTTTTCAGAGGCCTAAAACCGCTGTCGTGCGAACCAAGGTCGCACATTATAACGATTTCGTAGCATTTGGCAGCTAAATACTGGTCTTATCAGGGAAGATTATCAACCGCAATCCAAAAAAGATTTGCGGTTGAGAGGTAATCTGCGGGAAAACGCACAGTTTCGCGAACTATCGCAACCACTGGCGGAACTTCTTATAACGCCATGCTAAAAGCGCCACGGCTGCCAGCGCATAGAGGACCGGCTGCGGAGAGAGGATCTTCACCGACCACAGATAATGAATGGGGGTGAGGATCGCGACAAGATAGACGAAGTTGTGCAGCAACTGCCAGCGACGACCCAGCTTGCGCTGCGCATATTGCGTGGATGTCAGCGCTAACGCCAGTAAAACTACCCAGCTCACGATACCCAGCGTCAGATAAGGTCTGGTCACCAGTTCGCGGCCAAGCAGCGCCAGATTGTTAATTCCCAGTTCCAGCAGGGCGTAGCTGGTAAGGTGCAGCGTCGCCCAGGCAAAACACCATAGCCCCAAAAGCCGACGGGTGCGTATCAATAATGGCTGTTTAGCGTAGCGCGCCAGCGGCGAGACGAGCAAGGTTGCCAGCAAAAATTTCAGAGCCATCCGACCCGTAAAATGCTGGATATCCTTTGCCGGATCGGCGCTAAAGAGCCCCTGACTGGCCGCCCAGAACAGCCAGAGAAAAGGAAGTATCCCGGCTAAATGCAGCAGCACTTTCAGCCAGACGATCTGCTTTGCCGTTAAACGCACTCAGAAGTTCTCCCGTAAATTGAGACCACGATACAGTGACGCCACTTCATCTGCATAGCCGTTAAACAGCAGCGTGGGCTGACGCTTCACGTCCAGCGCGCCGCCGGAGCCAATAAAGCGTTCCGTCGCCTGCGACCAGCGGGGATGATCCACATGCGGGTTCACATTGGCGAAGAAACCATATTCGTTCGGGGCCGCCAGGTTCCAGGTCGTTGGCGGACGCTCGCGGGTCAGCTTAATGCTGACGATAGATTTAATCCCTTTGAAGCCATATTTCCACGGCACGGTTAAACGGATGGGGGCACCGTTCTGCGGCGGGAGCGCCTTACCGTAAACGCCGACGGTCAGCAGGGTAAGGGGATGCATGGCTTCATCAAGACGCAACCCTTCGACGTACGGATAATCAAGCCCGCCGCCGATAAACCGGTCCTTCTGACCCGGCATCTCGTCCGGGGCGTAGCGCGTCTGGAAGGCGACGTATTTTGCATTGCTGGTGGGCTCAACCATCGCCAGTAGCTTATGCAGCGGGAAGCCTACCCAGGGTACCACCATCGACCAGGCCTCTACACAGCGCATGCGATAGATACGCTCTTCGAGCGGGAAGCGGGTGGTCAGATCGTGGTGGTCCAGCGTCAACGGTTTCGCCACTTCGCCGTCGATTTTCAGCGTCCACGGATCGGTTTTCATGCTGCCGGCATTGGCGGCGGGATCGGCTTTATCCAGACCAAATTCGTAGAAGTTGTTGTAGCCGGTGACCTTATCTTCCGGCGTGAGCGCCAGCGTGTTTTGCCATTCGGCGGGTTTGGTAAAGTTAAGTGGGGCACCGGAAGGCGCCTTAGGACGATCGTTGCCTTTAAACCAGTCGAGCAGGTCAGCGTGTGCTGCTGGAGAGAGCGTCAGTGCGGTGGCGCTGATGCCAAGCATTTTCAGGATCTGGCGGCGCTGTAACATAAAGACAGACTCAGACGTTACGTCGGCTTCCGTCAGTTTTCGGTTTTTCATGGCATCCTCCGTCATGCGTTTTTCTAAGCATGACGGAGGAGAAGGATTCGCGCGAATATGTCACGAAAATTTGAAGATTAGGCGATTTTCACCAGCGCACGGCCGTGGAACTGGTTATCCATAATCTTACTGGCATATTCCGGTGCCTGGCCGAGCGTAATCTCGGTGGCGCTCTGAGTATAGAATGATTCCGGCAGATCGCGCACCAGACGCTCCCACGCTTCTGCACGGCGAGCCGCAGGCGTCATCACGGAATCCACACCCTGCAGGCGGACGTTACGCAGAATAAATGGCATCACTGTCGTTGGCAGGGCAAATCCACCCGCCAGGCCGCAGGCTGCCACGCAGCCGCCGTAGTTCATTTGTGCCAGGATCTTTGCCAGCACTTTGTCTCCGACGGTATCCACCGCGCCTGCCCAGACCTGTTTTTCCAGCGGGCGGGTTTCAGCAAACTCATCGCGGCCAATAATGCGGCTGGCACCGAGCTGGCGCAGGTAGTCATGCGTACTTTCACGGCCAGAAACCGCCGCAACCTGATAACCCAGCTTATGCAGCAGCGTGACTGCCGTGCTGCCCACGCCACCGCTGGCCCCGGTCACGACAATTTCACCTGACTCAGGACGAATGCCAGCATCTTCAAGGGCCATCACGCACAGCATGGCGGTAAAGCCTGCGGTACCAACGATCATCGCTTTGCGGCCATCCATGCCTTTTGGCATCGGCACCAGCCAGTCACCCTTCACGCGCGCCTGTGTTGCCAGCCCGCCCCAGTGATTTTCACCCACGCCCCAGCCGGTGAGCAGCACCTGCTGGCCCGCATGGAAACGCGGATCTTCGCTGCTATGAACCCGGCCAGCAAAATCAATACCCGGCACCATAGGGAAATTTCGGATGATTTTACCCTTACCGGTAATAGCCAGCGCATCTTTATAATTTAAACTGGACCAGTCGATGTCGACGGTTACTTCGCCTTCCGGCAGTCGGCTCTCTTCTACGGCCTGTATTGAGGCAAGCGTTTTACCGTCCTGCTGTTCTAAGATCAAAGCCTGCATACGGGGGTCCTCACAACTCATATGATGGGAAAATACTTTCTGAAGACTATACTCGCTCAGGGTAAAGCAATGCCGATTTAACGCAATAAATTGCCAGATACGCCAGGTTTGGTAGTATGCCGCATTTGAAATGCAAGTTAGCGCTTACTCGCTACCCCATCAACCCACGGAGTAATCTCAAGGATGCGATTAACGACGAAGTTCTCGGCTTTTATCACTTTGCTGACGGGGCTTACCATCTTTGTCACGCTTCTTGGTTGCTCTCTGAGCTTTTATAACGCCATTCAGGACAAACTGGTCAACCGGGTGGAATCTGTTGCGTCGGTCATTGATACGCGTCTGCTGACTACGCCGCTCCCTGAGCTGTCCCGGGAACTGGATGAGCTGATGGTGCCGGTTGATATTATTCAGATCGACATTCAGCAGGGAAAGCATCAGGTGTTAAGCCATGAACGGCAGGGAAGTTATCGACCTGCGGGCGTGGTGAGCCAGTATCGTGAAGTAACGGTACACTCCCTCAAAAATCCGGGCATGACCATCCACATGGTCTACCTCGATCCGATGGCCAGCTATTTCCGTTCCATGATGACCACCGCGCCGCTCACCGTCGCTGTCGCATTCATTATTCTGCTGATTTTTCTCGCGGTCCGCTGGCTGCGCCGCCAGCTTTCTGGTCAGGAACTGCTGGAGATCCGCTCCGTACGTATCCTGAACGGTGAACGCGGCCCGCAGGTGCGCGGCTCGGTTCACGAATGGCCGTCCCGCGCCAGCAGCGCGCTGGATACGCTGCTCTCCGAAATCCAGTTTGCCAGCGACCAGCGCAGCCGTATGGATACGCTGATCCGCTCTTATGCCGCGCAGGATAATAAAACAGGCCTGAACAACCGCCTTTTCTTTGATAATCAGCTTGCCACACTGCTCGACGACCCGGAAAAAGTGGGCACCCACGGGGTGGTAATGATGGTCCGCCTGCCTGATTTCGATCTGCTGCGCGATACCTGGGGACAGCGCGCCGCGGAAGAAAATCTCTTTACGCTGATCAACCTGCTCTCCACCTTTATTATGCGCTACCCGGGCGCGCTGCTGGCCCGCTATCACCGCAGTGACTTTGCCGTGTTGCTGCCGCATCGCACGTTGAAGGAGTCAGAGAGCATCGCCAGCCAGCTGCTGAAGGCCGTCGATGCGCTGCCGCAGAGCAAAATGCTCGACAGAGACGATATGGTTCATATGGGTATCTGCGCCTGGCGCGGCGGGCAGTCGACAGAGCAGGTGATGGAGCATGCGGAAGCGGCCACCCGTAATGCCGTGCTGCAGGGGGCGAACGGTTGGGCGGTCTATGACGATTCGCTGCCGGAAAAAGGGCGCGGAAACGTGCGCTGGCGTACTTTGATTGAGCAAATGCTGAGTCGCGGTGGGCCACGTATTTATCAAAAGCCGGCGGTCCTGAAAAAGGGTAACGTCCACCACCGCGAGCTGCTGTGCCGTATTTTTGACGGTACGGAAGAAGTTATTTCTGCGGAATATCTGCCGATGGTGCTGCAATTTGGGCTGTCCGAAGAGTATGACCGCCAGCAAATTACGCGGTTGATTCCGTTTTTATCCTTCTGGCCTGACGAAAATCTGGCATTACAGGTTACCGTGGAGTCGTTAATTCGCCCGCGTTTTCAGCGCTGGCTGCGTGATACCTTAATGCAATGCGAAAAATCGCAACGCAAACGCATTATTTTTGAACTTGCTGAGGCGGATGTGGGTCAACACATCAGCCGGTTGCGTCCGGTGGTACGTTTGATCAACGCGCTCGGCGCGCGCGTAGCAGTGACGCAGGCAGGTTTAACGCTGGTCAGTACCAACTGGATCAAGGAGCTGGATGTCGAGTTATTAAAATTACATCCGGGGCTGGTAAGGAATATTGAAAAGCGCACGGAAAATCAGCTGCTGGTACAGAGTCTGGTTGAAGCGTGCAAGGGAACGCGAACGCAAGTATTTGCCACGGGCGTGCGCTCCAGAGGCGAATGGCAGATGTTAACAGAGCGCGGCGTTATGGGCGGTCAGGGTGATTTTTTTGCCGCCTCTCAGCCGCTTGACACCAACGTGAAAAAATATTTGCAAAGATACTCTGTTTGACCTGCCGTTTACTTTGTTTTCACGTAGAATATCGCGCCTGTAGCTTTGAGTATGTCGAGCAAAAAGCCAGTGAACGACCTTTAACGGGTTACAAATGTTAGTGAGGGACACGACTGTTAACTCAGCCCTGAGGGAGTCAGGGGATGATTTTGTAACATCAGGAAACGTACTGCACAAATTTTCACCGTTGCAGATGATTTTTGCGCCTTGTCGCTGCTGCGTGTGGTTGGTAAAGTAAGCGGATTTTGTTTTCCGCCCCAGCTTTCAGGATTATCCCTTAGTATGTTGAAAAAATTTCGTGGCATGTTTTCCAATGACCTGTCCATTGACCTGGGTACCGCGAATACCCTTATTTATGTAAAAGGACAAGGCATCGTATTGAATGAGCCTTCTGTTGTGGCCATTCGTCAGGATCGCGCAGGCTCGCCAAAAAGCGTGGCCGCAGTGGGTCATGACGCGAAGCAGATGCTGGGTCGTACCCCTGGCAACATTGCCGCCATTCGCCCAATGAAAGACGGCGTTATCGCTGACTTCTTCGTGACTGAAAAAATGCTTCAGCACTTCATCAAGCAGGTCCACAGCAACAGCTTCATGCGCCCAAGCCCGCGTGTGTTGGTGTGTGTGCCGGTTGGCGCAACCCAGGTAGAACGTCGCGCGATTCGTGAATCCGCTCAGGGCGCAGGTGCGCGTGAAGTATTCCTGATTGAAGAGCCAATGGCTGCGGCTATCGGTGCAGGCCTGCCAGTTTCTGAAGCTACCGGCTCTATGGTGGTGGATATCGGTGGTGGTACCACTGAAGTGGCCGTTATCTCTCTGAACGGCGTGGTGTACTCCTCTTCCGTGCGTATCGGTGGTGACCGCTTCGACGAAGCGATCATTAACTACGTGCGCCGTAACTACGGCTCTCTGATCGGTGAAGCGACTGCAGAGCGCATCAAGCACGAAATCGGCTCTGCGTATCCGGGCGATGAAGTGCGCGAGATCGAAGTGCGTGGCCGTAACCTGGCTGAAGGTGTTCCACGCGGCTTTACCCTGAACTCCAACGAAATTCTGGAAGCGCTGCAGGAACCGCTGACCGGCATCGTGAGCGCGGTGATGGTTGCGCTGGAACAGTGCCCGCCAGAACTGGCATCCGATATCTCCGAACGCGGTATGGTTCTGACCGGTGGTGGTGCGCTGCTGCGTAACCTCGACCGCCTGTTAATGGAAGAGACAGGTATTCCTGTCGTAGTTGCAGAAGATCCACTGACTTGCGTCGCCCGCGGTGGTGGCAAGGCGCTGGAAATGATCGACATGCACGGCGGCGACTTGTTCAGCGAAGAGTAGTCATTGTGAAAGGGTAGCGTATCGCTACCCTTTCTCTCTGACACGAGAATACGCATAGCCTATGAAGCCAATTTTTAGCCGTGGCCCATCGCTACAGTTTCGCCTCATTCTGGCGGTTCTGGTTGCGCTTGGCGTCATTATTGCCGATAGCCGCCTCGGTACGTTCAGCCAGATCCGAACGTACATGGATACCGCCGTCAGTCCTTTCTACTTTATATCAAATGGTCCCCGTGAACTGCTCGACTCCGTTTCTCAAACGCTGTCTTCGCGAGACCAGCTCGAACTCGAAAACCGGGCATTACGCCAGGAACTGCTGCTGAAAAACAGCGAACTGCTGATGCTGGGGCAATATAAGCAGGAAAACGCGCGTCTGCGTGAACTGCTCGGCTCGCCGCTGCGTCAGGACGAGCAGAAGATGGTCACGCAGGTGATCTCCACCGTGAACGACCCTTACAGCGATCAGGTTGTGATCGACAAAGGCAGCGTGAACGGGGTGTATGAAGGTCAGCCCGTCATCAGCGATAAAGGCGTAGTAGGCCAGGTTGTCGCAGTAGCCAAACTGACCAGCCGCGTGCTGCTGATTTGCGATGCCACTCACGCGCTGCCGATCCAGGTTCTGCGTAACGACATCCGCGTGATTGCGGCCGGTAACGGCTGCACGGACGATCTGCAGCTGGAACATCTGCCTGCTAATACGGACATCCGCGTCGGTGACGTGCTGGTGACGTCCGGTCTGGGTGGACGCTTCCCGGAAGGCTACCCGGTTGCCGTGGTCTCGTCGGTGAAGCTGGATACTCAGCGTGCCTATACCGTAATTCAGGCGCGTCCAACCGCTGGTTTACAGCGTCTGCGCTATCTGCTGCTGCTCTGGGGAGCCGATCGTAACGGTGCAAACCCGATGACGCCTGAAGAGGTGCATCGCGTGGCGAATGAACGTCTGATGCAGATGATGCCGCAGGTTCTTCCGCCAGCGGACTCCATGGGGCCGCCAGCGCCAGTGCCCGCGCCGGCAACAGGATTAACGCAGCCGCTGCCTGATGCGCCGCCACCGCCTAAACTCTCTTCGGGAGGGCAGTAGTGGCAAGCTATCGTAGCCAGGGACGCTGGGTCATCTGGCTCTCATTCCTCATTGCACTGTTGCTGCAGATTATGCCCTGGCCGGATGACATTCTCGTTTTCCGGCCAAACTGGGTTCTGCTCATTTTACTTTACTGGATCCTTGCTCTGCCGCACCGCGTAAATGTCGGCACGGGATTTGTGATGGGTGCCATACTGGATCTCATTAGCGGTTCTACGCTTGGCGTACGCGCGTTATCCATGAGCATTATCGCGTATCTTGTCGCACTTAAATTCCAGCTCTTCCGGAACCTTGCGCTCTGGCAACAGGCGCTGGTGGTGATGCTGTTGTCGCTTGCCGCGGATATCGTTGTTTTCTGGGCAGAGTTTTTAGTGATCAACGTCTCTTTCCGACCGGAAGTGTTCTGGAGTAGTGTAGTAAACGGTGTGCTCTGGCCATGGTTATTCCTGCTGATGCGTAAGGTTCGCCAGCAGTTTGCTGTGCAATAAAAGGTTTCTATGACGTCTTTGTATCTCGCTTCCGGCTCCCCGCGCCGTCAGGAGCTCCTGACGCAGTTAGGGGTCTCTTTTGAACGCATCGTGACCGGCATTGAAGAAAAACGTGCTGAGGGCGAAAGTGCTCAGCAGTACGTCTCTCGTCTGGCGCGCGAGAAAGCGCAGGCTGGCGTCGCCAGCGTGCCACGCGATCTCCCCGTGCTGGGGGCAGATACCATCGTTATTCTTAACGGTGAAGTGCTTGAGAAACCGCGCGACGGCGAACATGCGGCGCGCATGCTGCGCAAAATGTCCGGGCAAACGCATCAGGTGATGACCGCCGTCGCGCTGGCTGACAGCCAAAACGTGCTGGATTGCCTGGTGGTGACGGACGTGACGTTCAGAGTACTTACCGACGATGAGATCGCCGCTTACATTGCCAGCGGTGAACCGATGGATAAAGCAGGTGCATACGGTATTCAAGGGTTGGGTGGCTGTTTTGTCAGGAAGATTAATGGCAGCTATCACGCCGTAGTCGGCTTACCGCTGGTGGAAACGTATGAGTTGCTGAGCAATTTTAACTCACTGCGTGAGGGAAGGGATAATTATGACGGCTGAATTGTTGGTAAACGTAACGCCATCGGAAACCCGTGTGGCCTATATTGATGGTGGCATTCTTCAGGAAATTCATATTGAGCGTGAAGCGCGGCGCGGAATAGTAGGCAATATCTACAAAGGTCGTGTCAGTCGTGTACTGCCGGGTATGCAGGCGGCTTTTGTAGATATTGGACTGGATAAGGCGGCATTTTTACATGCCTCCGATATCATGCCGCACACCGAGTGCGTCGCAGGCGAAGAGCAAAAACAGTTTGCCGTGCGCGACATTTCCGAGCTGGTGCGTCAGGGCCAGGACTTAATGGTGCAGGTGGTGAAAGATCCCCTTGGCACCAAAGGTGCCCGTCTGACCACCGACATCACCTTACCTTCCCGCTATCTGGTCTTTATGCCCGGCGCGTCGCACGTGGGCGTTTCCCAACGTATTGAAAGCGAAAGCGAGCGCGAGCGTCTGAAGAAAGTGGTCAGCGCTTACTGCGATGAACAGGGCGGATTTATTATCCGTACCGCCGCGGAAGGGATCAGCGAAGAAGACCTGGCGTCAGATGCGGCATACCTGAAGCGCGTCTGGACCAAAGTGATGGAGCGTAAAAAACGCAACCAGACCCGCTACCAGTTGTATGGGGAGCTGGCGCTGGCGCAGCGCGTGTTGCGTGATTTTGCCGATGCGCAGCTCGACCGTATTCGCGTGGACTCTCGTCTGACGTATGAAGCGCTGCTGGAGTTTACCGCCGAGTACATCCCGGAAATGCCTGGCCTGCTGGAGCATTACACCGGGCGTCAGCCGATCTTCGATCTCTATGATGTCGAAAACGAGATCCAGCGAGCCCTGGAGCGTAAGGTTGAGCTGAAGTCTGGCGGGTATCTGATCATCGATCAGACCGAAGCGATGACCACCGTCGATATCAACACCGGCGCGTTTGTCGGCCATCGCAATCTGGATGACACCATCTTCAATACCAACATCGAAGCCACGCAGGCGATTGCGCGCCAGCTTCGTCTGCGCAACCTCGGCGGCATTATCATCATCGACTTCATCGATATGAGCAATGAAGACCATCGCCGCCGCGTGCTGCACTCGCTGGAGCAGGCGCTAAGTAAAGATCGCGTGAAAACCAGCATCAACGGTTTCTCACAGCTGGGCCTGGTGGAAATGACGCGCAAGCGTACCCGTGAAAGCGTTGAGCATGTGCTGTGTAATGAATGCCCAACCTGCCATGGACGCGGAACGGTAAAGACGGTTGAGACCGTCTGCTACGAAATTATGCGTGAAATCGTGCGTGTTCATCATGCCTACGACTCCGATCGTTTTCTGGTCTATGCTTCCCCTGCGGTGGCTGAAGCGCTGAAAGGCGAAGAATCGCACGCGCTGGCGGAAGTGGAAATCTTTGTCGGCAAACAGGTAAAAGTACAAATTGAACCGCTCTATAACCAGGAGCAGTTCGACGTTGTGATGATGTAAGACGCAGTACGCTGCGTGACGAAAGCTGACAAGGAGAGATGCGTGAGGCGATTGCCGGGGATTTTATTGCTTGCAGGGGCAACGCTGGTCGTGATTGTCGCGTTGCTCGTGAGCGGGCTACGCCTCGTTTTGCCGCATCTGGACAGCTGGCGTCCGCAGCTGTTGGCGAAAATCGAATCCACCACCGGCGTGCCGGTGGACGTAAGCCAGGTTAGCGCCAGCTGGCAGAACTTTGGCCCGACGCTCGATGTCCGTGACATCAACGCCAGCCTGAAAGATGGCGGTCATCTCAAAATCAAACGCGTAACCCTGGCGCTGGACGTCTGGCAAAGCCTGCTGCATCTGCGCTGGCAGTTTCGCGATCTCACCTTTTATCAACTTCAGTTTCTGACCAATACGCCGCTGACGGGCGGTGATAACAATCAGGGCCTGGAAGCCAACCGCTTTAGCGATCTCTTCCTCCGCCAGTTCGATCATTTCGATCTGCGCGACAGCGAAGTGAGCTTTATTACCCTTTCCGGCCAGCGCGCTGAACTGGCCATCCCACAGCTGACCTGGCTTAACGGCAAGGATCGACACCGCGCCGAGGGGCAGGTCAATCTTTCCAGCCTGAACGGCCAGCACGGCGTCATGCAGGTGCGCATGGATCTGCGGGATGATGACGGCCTGTTAAACAACGGAAAAGTCTGGCTGCAGGCCGACGATGTGGATGTGAAACCCTGGCTCGGCGACTGGCTGCAGCAAAACATGCAGCTGGAAACCGCTCGTTTCAGCCTCGAGGGCTGGATGACCCTGACGAAAGGGAAATTTGCCAGCGGCGATATCTGGCTGAAGCAGGGGGGCGCAAGCTGGAAGGGCGAAAAACAGCAGCATCAGCTTTCCGTCGATAACCTCACCGCGCACGTGACGCAGGAGAAAGAGGGCTGGCAGTTCGCCATCCCGGATACGCGCATCACGATGGACGGCAAGCCGTGGCCGCGCGGTGCGCTGACGCTGGCCTGGATGCCGGAGCAGGACGTGGGTGGCGCAGCCAGTAAACGCAGCGACGAGCTGCGCATTCGCGCCAGCAACCTGGATCTGGCGGCCATTGAAGGCCTGCGCTCCATGGCGGCAAAGCTCTCTCCGGACCTGGGCGAGATCTGGCTGGCGACACAGCCGAGCGGAAAGATTGATTCTCTTGCGCTGGATATCCCGCTGCAGGCGACGGAAAAAACGCGTTTCCTGGCAACATGGAAAGATCTTGCCTGGAGGCAGTGGAAGATGCTGCCGGGCGCGGAGCATTTTAGCGGCAAGCTGGAAGGCAGCGTGGAGAACGGCAGGCTGACGGTCGATATGCACGATGCTAAAATGCCTTACGAGACGGTCTTCCGCGCGCCGCTGGAAATTGAACAGGGCAGCGCAGTGCTTAACTGGCTCCGTAACGATAAGGGCTTCCAGCTTGATGGTCGCCATATCGACGTCAAAGCCAAAGCGGTACGCGCGCGGGGAGACTTCCGCTATCTGCAACCGCAGGGTGACGAGCCGTGGTTGGGTATTCTGGCCGGGATCAGTACCGATGACGGCTCGCAGGCCTGGCGCTATTTCCCGGAAAACCTGATGGGGAAAGCGCTGGTCGACTATCTGAGCGGCGCGATTCAGGGCGGTCAGGCGGATAACGCCACGCTGGTCTACGGCGGTAACCCGCATCTTTTCCCGTACAAACATAATGAAGGCCAGTTCCAGGTGCTGGTGCCGCTGCACGACGCCACCTTCGCGTTCCAGCCGGGCTGGCCCGCGCTGAAAAACCTGGATATCGAGCTTAACTTCCTCAACGACGGGTTGTGGATGAAGGCAGACAACGTTGCGCTGGGCGGCGTGACGGCCAGCAACCTGACGGCCAACATCCCGGACTACTCCAAAGAGAAGCTGCTGATTGATGCTGATATCAACGGCCCGGGCAACGCGGTGGGGCCGTACTTTGAGGATACGCCGCTGAAAGAGTCGCTGGCAGCAACGCTTCAGCAACTCCAGCTTGATGGCGATGTGAATGCTCGCTTACATCTAGATATCCCGCTGGACGGTGAAATGACCACCGCCAAAGGTGATGTCCGTCTGAAGAACAACAGCCTGTACGTTAAACCGCTTGATAGCACCCTGAAAAACCTCAGCGGACAGTTCAGCTTTGTGAATGGGAATTTGAAAAGTGAGCCGCTGACGGCCAGCTGGTTTAATCAGCCCGTGAACATCGACTTCTCGACAACCGAGGGGCAAAAGGCTTATCAGGTGGCCGTTAATCTGGACGGCAACTGGCAGCCAGCGCGCATGGACGTCCTGCCGAAGCCTGTCGCGTCCTCAGTGGACGGCGCGGTCGCCTGGCAGGGGAAAGTGGCAATAGACCTGCCGTACCACGCGGGTGCGCAGTATAAGGTCGACATCACGGGCGACCTGAAAAATCTTCAAAGCCAGCTGCCCGCACCGCTGGATAAACAGGCCGGCCAGGCACTGCCGGTGAAGCTGAACGTCGATGGCAACCTCAACAGCTTCGCGCTGACCGGAAGCGCGGGCGGGACGAACCACTTCAACAGCCGCTGGCTGCTTAACCGCAAGCTTACCCTCGACAAAGCTATCTGGACGACGGACAGTAAAACCACGCCGCCGTTGCCTGAGCATGCGGGCGTTGAGCTGAATCTCCCGCCGATGGACGGTGCGGAGTGGCTGGCGTTGTTCCAGAAAGGCGTTGGGCAAAACGTTGATGAGGCCGCCCAGTTCCCGCAGACCATTACCGTACGCACGCCGTCGCTGATGCTGGGCGGGCAACAGTGGAATAACCTGAGCATTGTCTCCCAGCCAACCGCTAACGGCTCAAAAGTGGAGGCCCAGGGCAGGGAGATCAACGGCTCGCTGACCATGCGCAATCACGCGCCGTGGCAGGCAGCGATCCGCTATCTCTACTACAACCCGGCCGCCGCGAGTAAAGATAAACCGGCGAATGCCTCGCCGCTGAGTAACACTTCCCGCGTCGATTTTAGCGGCTGGCCCGATCTCCAGCTGCGCTGCGCGGAGTGCTGGCTGTGGGGGCAAAAGTATGGCCGCATCGACGGTGATTTTGCCATCCAGGGGAATACGCTCAAGCTCTCCGGCGGATTGATCGATACCGGATTTGGCCGCATGACGGCGGGCGGGGAATGGGTAAATAACCCGGGCGAGCAGCGCACATCCCTGAAGGGCGACATTAAAGGCAACAAGCTGGATGCGGCGGCCAACTTCTTTGGCATCAGCACGCCGCTGCGCGGCTCCTCGTTTAACATTAATTACGATCTTCACTGGCGTGCCGCGCCGTGGACGCCGGACGAAGCATCCCTGAACGGCATTCTGAAAACCCACTTTGGCAAAGGTGAAATCGCCGACGTCAGCACGGGGCGTGCCGGGCAGATCCTGCGCCTGTTGAGTTTTGATGCGCTGCTTCGCAAGCTGCGCTTCGATTTCAGCGACACCTTCAGCGAAGGTTTCTACTATGATTCCATCCGCAGTACGGCGTGGATCAAGGATGGGGTTATGCATACGGACGACACGCTGGTGGACGGCCTGGAAGCGGACATCGCCATGAAAGGCTCGGTCAACCTCGTGCGTCGTGAGCTGGATATGGAAGCCGTGGTGGCGCCGGAAATTTCCGCGAGCGTGGGTGTGGCGGCGGCCTTTGTGGTGAACCCGATTGTCGGTGCGGCGGTATTTGCCGCCAGTAAAGTGCTGGGGCCGCTGTGGAGTAAGGTCTCCATTCTGCGCTACCGCATTACCGGTCCGGTGGATAAACCGCAGATTAACGAGGTGCTGCGCCAGCCGCGCAAAGATGCTCAGCAATGATTTGACGTGGGCAGGTAATTGCCTCACTCTCAATAAATACGATCTTTATACCGCCACGGGCGGCAACGAACGAGTAGCAATACGATGAGTCTGAACCTGGTAAGTGAACATTTGCTCGCAGCGAACGGCCTGAGCCATCAGGACCTGTTCTCCATTCTTGGTCAACTGACCGAACGCCGTCTCGACTACGGCGATCTCTATTTCCAGTCGAGCTATCACGAATCCTGGGTTTTAGAAGACAGCATCATCAAAGATGGCTCATATAACATCGACCAGGGCGTTGGCGTGCGCGCCATCAGCGGCGAAAAAACCGGTTTTGCCTATGCAGACCAGATTAGCCTTGCCGCGCTTGAGCAGAGCGCGCAGGCCGCGCGTACCATTGTGCGCGATGCCGGCGACGGCCGCGTAAAAACACTGGGCGAAGTGCAGCACTCCGCGCTTTATACCAGCATCGACCCGCTGCAGAGCATGAGCCGCGAAGAGAAGCTGGACATTCTGCGTCGCGTGGACAAAGTGGCGCGCGCCGCCGACAAACGCGTGCAGGAAGTTTCCGCCAGCCTGAGCGGCGTGTATGAACTGATTCTGGTGGCGGCAACGGACGGCACTCTTGCTGCCGACGTCCGACCGCTGGTACGACTTTCCATCAGCGTGCAGGTTGACGACAACGGCAAACGCGAGCGCGGCTCAAGCGGCGGCGGCGGTCGTTTCGGCTATGACTGGTTCCTGGGCGACGTTGACGGCGAAGCGCGCGCTGACGCGTGGGCTAAAGAAGCCGTGCGCATGGCGCTGGTGAATTTGAATGCCGTCGCGGCCCCGGCCGGGACATTCCCGGTGGTGCTGGGCGCAGGCTGGCCTGGCGTGCTGCTGCACGAGGCGGTGGGCCACGGTCTGGAGGGTGATTTCAACCGTCGCGGAACGTCCGTATTCAGCGGTCAGATCGGGCAGCTCGTCTCCTCTGAGCTGTGCACCGTAGTGGATGATGGCACCATGCCTGACCGCCGCGGCTCGATTTCTATCGACGATGAAGGTACGCCAGGCCAGTACAACGTGCTGATCGAAAACGGCGTGCTGAAAGGCTACATGCAGGACAAACTCAACGCGCGTCTGATGGGCGTTGCGCCAACGGGCAATGGCCGTCGTGAATCCTACGCGCACCTGCCGATGCCGCGCATGACCAACACCTATATGCTGCCGGGCAAATCCACGCCGCAGGAGATTATCGAATCCGTGGATTACGGTATCTTTGCGCCAAACTTTGGCGGCGGCCAGGTGGACATCACCTCCGGTAAATTTGTCTTCTCCACCTCAGAAGCGTACTTGATTGAGAAGGGCAAGGTGACCAAAGCGGTGAAGGGCGCAACCCTGATTGGCTCCGGCATTGAGGCCATGCAGCAGATTTCCATGGTCGGTAACGATCTGAAGCTGGATAACGGCGTGGGTGTTTGCGGTAAAGAAGGCCAGAGTCTGCCGGTTGGCGTGGGTCAGCCAACGCTGAAGGTTGATAACCTGACGGTGGGCGGCACGGCGTAATTTTCCCCCCTCATCCCGGCCCTCTCCCCGTTGGGGAGAGGGTTAGGGTGAGGTGAAAGCCTACTCTTTCCTTCTCCCCCGCATCCCCTGAAACAGCTCCGCCACTTCCACAAAATAGTCCGTCAGATAGTTAATACAGACCTGCACCTTCAGCGGCAGCTTGTCCTTTTCGGTATACAGGGCATAGACTGGACGCGGATCGGACTGGTAGCGCGGGAAGAGGATCTCCAGCACGCCGCTGTTGATCTCATTGATCACCCACATCAGCGGCACGTAGGCGATCCCGGCGCCGGCCACCAGCCAGCGCGAAATGGTCATCGGATCGTTGGTGACGAAGCGGCCTTCTGGCAGCAGTTTGGTAGAGATCCCTTCCGGGGCAATCAGCTCAAATTCATTATCGGGGCGGACGCTGTACTCCAGCCACGAGTGGTTAGCGAGATCGGCAGGTTTCTCCGGCACACCGTACTGCGCCAGATAGCTCTTCGAGGCGCAGACCACCATCGGCATGCTGCCCAGCCGACGCGAGAACAGGCTGGAGTCCTGCAACGCGCCGACGCGGATCACCACGTCCAGCCCGTCTGCGATCAGATCCGGCGCAGGTATCCCCGTCACCAGATTCACCGTCAAGCCCGGATACTCCTTCAGCATTTCCGCCGTCATGGCAGCGAGAACATTTTGTGCCATAGTTGAAGAACACCCTATGCGCAGCGTGCCGATAGGCGTGTTGTTGAACGCATAAAGCTGTTCGTGGACATCCTGCACTTCATGCAGCATGCGGCGACAGCCCTGATAGTAAATTTTACCGGCTTCCGTCAGCCCAATGCTGCGGGTGCTGCGGTTGAGCAGCTTAACCTGCAGTTCATCTTCCAGTTTGGATACCGTCTGGCTGATGGAAGAGACGCTCATCTGAAGCTGGCGCGCCGCGGCGGTAAATGAGCCGAGTTCAACCACTTTGGCAAAGACGGACATGCGTTTTAAACGTTCCATTGTTCACTCTGGCTTAAAAGTGATTTAGATCACATATGATAGATAACAGCATAACAGTTACGTTAATATATTATTAATTACATAACGGCTGCGCCATTCTCGCCCGGCGTTTCTTGCTCTCCCGCGATGGCGTGCGCTTAAAAATTCTGAAGCCTGCACTCTCTCTTATCAAGGTCAACATGAGTCTGTTTCCCGTTATCGTGGTGTTCGGTCTGTCGTTCCCACCGATATTTTTCGAGCTTCTTTTATCACTGGCGATCTTCTGGCTGGTGCGCAAGGTGCTGGTCCCGACCGGGATCTACGATTTCGTCTGGCACCCTGCATTGTTCAATACCGCGCTGTATTGCTGCCTGTTTTACCTGATATCGCGCATGTTTGTCTGAGGTTGATGTGAAAACGCTAACAAGAAAAATCTCCCGCACTGCCATTACGATGGCGCTGGTTATCCTCGCCTTCATCGCTATTTTCCGCGCCTGGGTCTATTACACCGAATCACCGTGGACGCGTGACGCGCGTTTTAGCGCCGACGTGGTTGCTATCGCACCCGACGTGGCCGGTCTTATCACGGCGGTTAACGTTCACGATAACCAACTGGTGAAGAAAGATCAGGTGCTGTTCACCATCGATCAGCCTCGTTACCAGAAGGCGCTGGAGGAGGCGGAAGCGGACGTGGCCTATTACCAGGCGCTGGCCGCGGAGAAACGCCGTGAGGCGGGCCGTCGTAACCAGCTGGGCATTCAGGCGATGTCCCGCGAAGAGATTGACCAGTCCAACAACGTGCTGCAAACCGTACTTCACCAGCTGGCGAAAGCCCAGGCGACGCGCGATCTGGCAAAGCTCGACCTGGAGCGTACCGTGATCCGCGCGCCATCCGATGGCTGGGTGACCAACCTCAACGTCTACGCCGGGGAGTTTATCACCCGTGGCTCAACCGCCGTGGCGCTGGTTAAACAGAATTCATTCTATGTGCTCGCCTATATGGAAGAGACCAAGCTGGAGGGCGTGCGTCCTGGGTATCGCGCAGAAATCACGCCGCTCGGCAGTAACCGTGTCTTTAAAGGCACCGTCGACAGCGTCGCCGCAGGGGTGACCAACTCCAGCAGCTCTAACGATGCCAAAGGGATGGCGACGGTGGATTCCAACCTCGAGTGGGTGCGTCTGGCCCAGCGCGTGCCGGTGCGTATTCATCTGGATGAACAGCAGGGCAACCAGTGGCCAGCGGGGACCACTGCGACGGTGGTGATTACCGGTGAAAAAGATCGGGATGCCAGCCAGGACTCCCTCTTCCGTAAGATTGCCCATCGCCTGCGCGAGTTTGGTTAATCGCCATGGGTATCTTTACCATCGCCAGCCAGCACATTCGCTTCGCCGTTAAGCTGGCGTGTGCCATTGTGCTGGCGCTGTTCGTCGGCTTTCACTTCCAGCTGGAAACGCCTCGCTGGGCGGTGCTCACCGCCGCGATTGTCGCGGCGGGCCCTGCCTTCGCCGCGGGTGGAGAACCCTATTCTGGCGCGATCCGCTATCGCGGGATGCTGCGTATCATCGGGACCTTTATCGGCTGTTTTGCGGCGCTGACCATTATTATTCTGATGATCCGCACGCCGCTGCTGATGCTGATGGTGTGCTGTATCTGGGCGGGCTTCTGCACCTGGATTTCGTCTCTGGTGAAAGTGGAGAACTCCTACGCCTGGGGGCTGGCGGGCTATACCGCGCTGATTATTGTTATCACCATCCAAAGCGAACCGCTTCTCGCGCCGCAGTTTGCCGTGGAGCGCTGCAGCGAGATTGTGATTGGTATTGTCTGCGCGATTGTTGCTGACCTGCTTTTCTCCCCGCGCTCCATCAAGCAGGAAGTCGACCTTGAGCTTGATGCGCTGATGGTTGCCCAGTACCAGCTGATGCAGCTCTGCATTAAACACGGCGACAGCGAAGAGGTGGACAAAGCCTGGAGCGGGCTGGTTCGCCGTACGCAGGCGCTGGAAGGGATGCGCAGCAACCTTAATATGGAGTCATCGCGCTGGGCCCGGGCGAATCGTCGTCTTAAGGCGCTGAATACTGTCTCCTTAACGCTGATTACCCAGGCGTGTGAAACCTATCTTATCCAGAACACCCGCCCGGAAGCGGTCACTGATACATTCCGCGAGCTGTTTGCCGAGCCGGTAGAGACGGTGCAGGACGTGCATAAGCAGCTTAAGCGAATGCGTAGGGTGATTGCCTGGACCGGGGAACGCGATACCCCGGTGACGATCTACACCTGGGTCGGGGCCGCAACGCGTTATCTGCTGCTTAAGCGCGGCGTGATCGGCAACACCAAAATCAGCGCGGCGGAAGAAGAGGTGCTACAGGGGGAAGTGGTGATCAAGGCGGAATCTGCCGAGCGTCATCACGCGATGGTCAACTTCTGGCGTACGACGCTTGCCTGCATGCTCGGCACGCTGTTCTGGCTGTGGACGGGCTGGACGTCCGGCAGCGGCGCGATGGTGATGATTGCCGTCGTGACCGCACTGGCGATGCGTCTGCCTAACCCGCGCATGGTCGCCATTGATTTCCTCTACGGCACCATTGCCGCTCTGCCGATAGGTGCGCTCTATTTCCTGGTCATCATCCCCTCGACGCAACAGAGCATGCTGCTGCTCTGTATCAGCCTGGCGGTGATGGCGTTCTTTATCGGCATTGAAGTGCAAAAGCGCCGCCTGGGATCGCTGGGGGCGCTGGCGAGTACGATCAACATCATCGTGCTGGATAACCCGATGACCTTCCATTTCAGCCAGTTCCTCGACAGCGCGCTGGGTCAGCTGGTGGGCTGCTTCCTGGCAATGATGGTGATTCTGCTGGTACGGGATAACTCGCAGGCAAGAACGGGCCGCGTATTGTTGAACCAGTTCGTGTCGGCGGCCGTATCGTCGATGACCACCAATACCGCGCGCCGTAAAGAGAACCACCTGCCCGCGCTCTACCAGCAGCTGTTTTTACTGCTGAACAAGTTCCCGGGCGACATTGCGAAGTTCCGCCTGGCGTTAACCATGATTATTGCGCACCAGCGTCTGCGTAACGCGCCGGTACCGATTAACGACGATTTGTCGGCTTTCCACCGCCAGCTGCGTCGCACCGCCGACCATGTGCTTTCCGCCAGCAGTGATGACAAACGCCGTCGTTACTTTACTCAACTGCTTGAAGAGCTCGATATCTATCAGGAAAAACTCAAGCACTGGGAGGCTCCGCCTCAGGTGACCGAGCCGGTAGGGCGGCTGGTGTTTATGCTGCATCGCTATCAGAATGCCCTCACGGATAACTGACCGACGTAAAAAAACCGACGCCAAAAGCGCCGGTTTTTTTGTGGCTATACTTATTCCAGCACGTACTTACATTCAGGAAGGGAGGACACATGACGACTCAGGCGCTTCAGGACAACACCCTTTTTCAGACCGGTTATCTGGTCAATGGCATCTGGAAAACGCTGGACACAACGTTTGATGTGCTGAACCCCGCGACCGGTGAGGTCATCGCTAAAGTTGCGAAAGCGGGTAAAGCGCAAACCGAAGAAGCTATCGCAGCGGCCACCAAAGCCTTCCCGGCATGGCGTGCCAAAACCGCAAAAGAGCGTTCGGCCATTCTGTACCGCTGGTACGAACTGATTATTGAGAATAAAAGCTGGCTCGGGCGGTTAATGACCACCGAGCAGGGTAAGCCCCTGAAAGAAGCGGAAGGGGAAGTGGAGTACGCTGCCAGCTTTATCCAGTGGTTTGCCGAAGAGGCCAAGCGCGCGAACGGTGAAATTATTCCGCCGATCAAGCCTGGCTCGCGCATTCTGGCGACCCGTGAACCCATCGGCGTCGTCGCGGCCATCACGCCGTGGAACTTCCCGATGGCGATGCTCACCCGTAAATTAGGTCCGGCGCTGGCAGCCGGGTGCACCGGGGTGATCAAACCGGCCAACAACACGCCGCTCAGCGCCTTTGCGCTGCTGACGCTGGCAAAACAGGCGGGCGTGCCGGATGGCGTGCTCAACGCGGTGGCCGGAAATACCCATGAAATCAGCGATGCGATCATGGCCAGCCACGACGTGCGTAAAATCTCCTTTACCGGCTCGACCTCCGTCGGCAAAACGCTGGTGCGCAACGCCGCAGAAACCATGAAAAAAGTCTCGATGGAGCTGGGGGGAAATGCCCCGTATATCGTCTTTGAGGATGCGGACATCGAGGCTGCGGTAAAAGGCGCGATCGCCAATAAATTCCGCAATGCGGGGCAGGTCTGCGTCAGCGTGAACCGCTTCTACATTCAGGAAACCGTCTACGACAAGTTTGTGAATAAGCTCGCTGATGCGGTTAATGCCCTTAAGGTGGGGAATGGCCTTGAGGACGGCGTCGTCGTCGGGCCGCTGATTGAATCCGCCGCGGTCGACAAGGTCCGTGAGCATGTTGAAGATGCGGTCACACGAGGGGCGACCGTGCTGGCGGGCGGCAAACCCCATCCGCTGGGCGGCAATTTCTGGATGCCAACCGTGCTGGGCGACTGTCACGAAGGCATGAAGCTGGCAGAAGAAGAGACGTTTGGCCCGGTTGCGGCGTGTTTCCGCTTCACCTCGGAAGATGAAGTCATCCAGCGCGCGAATAACACGCCTTACGGGCTGGCGGCTTACTTCTACACCCAGAACCTTTCCCGGGTTTTCCGCGTTTCACAGGCCATTGAGAGCGGGATGATTGGTATTAACGAGTGCGCCGTTTCCACCGAACTGGGGCCTTTCGGCGGCGTAAAAGAGTCTGGTCTTGGACGTGAGGGATCCGTGCTGGGGCTGGAAGAGTATCTGGAAGTTAAAACCCTGCATATCGGGGGATTATAATAGACAGGGCGGCATCTGCCGCCCGCCTGGACTGGGTGGCTGGCAATGAAAACCTATACCTTTGATTTTGACGAGATCGACAGTCAGGAAGACTTCTATCGGGAATTTATCCGGGCGTTTGATCTTGAACGGGAAAGCGTGACGAATCTGGATACGCTGTGGGATGTGGTCACCGGCAGCATGCTGCCGCTACCGCTGGAGATTGAGTTTATCCATCTGCCCGATAAGTTGCGCAGACGTTTCGGCGCGCTGATATTACTGTTCGATGAAGCGGAAGAAGAGCTGGAAGGACAGCTGCGTTTCAATGCGCGCCACTGATTAAGCACAAAAAAAGCCCCTGACCAGAAGGCCAGGGGCAAGTCGTATGATGAGATACGACGAGGGTTTATTTATACAGTTCAGCCGTGGCATGCCAGTGGTCACCCTGATTCAGTTCGGTGACGCGATAGCTGCTGGCGCCCGCTTTCTCAGCTTTGGCGGCCAGTTCCTGACGAATGTCCATCGGGGAGCCGGTGACAGACGTGACGGAGACGCTGCCCATACGCTGCAGATTTTGTGCCTGATCGGCATTTACTTGCTGTACGGCTGCGCTTGCGCCGAAAGAGAGAACAGATGCCAGACCGAGGGTTGCGATGATCAATTTGGTTTTCATAGTCTTTACTCCTGAACAGGTTTTTTGCTCAACGGCGAGAAGGGTTGAACCGCTATTTTTATGCCTGGTGCCGTTGAGTGGAGATGTAGGTCTTCAGTAATTACTAAAACTTATTTGTACAGCTCAGCGGTAGCGTGCCAGTGGTCACCGGAACGCGCTTCGATGATGCGATAGGATGACGCACCTTTTTCTTCCGCTTTTTTGTTCAGCATCTCATGCATGTCCATTGGAGACGTGCCAACAGCGCCGACAGAAACCGTACCGATTGCCTCACGGGATTGTGCCTGATCAGCATTAATAGCATCAGCCGCGAAAGCACCGAAGGACAGGACAGACAGGACGCTCAGCGCCGCTACAGTAGTTTTGATTTTCATGATTCTTACCTCGTCGAATTTTTTAGTGGGGTCTTGTTTCGTGACCCTCATCACAAAATCAAGTATACACTAATAACGGTAAAAATTAATACCAGACTAATGGTTTCCTTTGTTATTACGTGTTAACTACGCTCTTTTTTATAACCAAATTGCATAAAATTGGCTGTTATTTGTTCACGCAGAGGTGCTATGTCTAAGAAAATCATATGGATATGCTATTTTGATTTTTTGTGCGATTTTTTGATTTGGCATTCACTGTGTGAATGTTAATGGGCAGTAAAAAGCACTATTTGTCAAAGCAAGAGGCAGACGAATAGAAGGGAAAACAGGGTAAGAGCAGAACGATCCCCGCAGCGGAACCGCGGGGAGAGGGGATTACAGTTCCTGTTCGAACAGAACCAGAATCGCTTCGTGGAGATCTTTCACGGAGAAGCCGCTGGCCGGTGTGGTAAAGATGGTGTCATCACCGGCGATGGTGCCGAGGATCCCCTCCGTTTTACCCAACGAGTCCAGCATGCGGGCAATCAGCTGCGCGGCACCCGGGCTTGTGTGGATGACCACAACGGCGTCGTTATAGTCGATATCCAGAACCAGATTCTTGAGCGGGCTGGAGGTGGTCGGCACGCCAAGTTCTGCCGGCAGGCAATAGACCATCTCCATCTTGGCGTTGCGGGTACGCACCGCGCCAAACTTGGTTAACATGCGGGAGACTTTCGACTGGTTGATGTTATCGAAGCCTTGTTCCTGCAGCGCCTGAACAATTTCTCCCTGAGAACTGAATTTCTCTTCTTTAAGTAGCGCCTTAAAGGCTTTTACTAATTCTTCTTGCTTAGACGAGCTTCGCATAAGTCACCCGGAAAAGGACGATAGAAACAACATTATTATGCATGTGGATGAATTTTTATGCAAATTATCTACTCAGCGCCAGGCTGAAATAATGTTATGAAAGGGAGTGATTTTATCAGATTTCGTTATCAGAAAACATGCCTGGGTCACGCGATGCAAATAAGCTTAAAAGTAAATTAAATGTTATCAAAATGATGTTGTTTTGGTGGCGTGGCAGGGTGTATTGTAACCACCTCTTAATTCGTTGCCATCTGTCATCAGATAGCTTTCTGGTGAGAGATAAAGTCGTGTGACCTCAAATTCTTTAGCTTCGAAAATTGTAATTAAAGACATGCTGATTTAAGGTCGCGGCAACGGATTTACAGATACTTAAGTTAACCATAATAAGGAGTTTAGGATGAAAGTCGCAGTCCTCGGCGCTGCTGGTGGTATCGGCCAGGCGCTTGCCCTACTACTGAAAACCCAACTGCCTTCAGGCTCAGAACTCTCCCTGTACGATATTGCTCCGGTAACCCCAGGTGTGGCGGTTGACCTGAGCCACATCCCGACCGCTGTAAAAATCAAAGGCTTCTCCGGTGAAGATGCACGTCCTGCGCTGCAGGGCGCTGATGTGGTGCTGATTTCTGCAGGCGTGGCGCGTAAGCCAGGCATGGATCGTTCAGACCTGTTCAACGTCAACGCGGGCATCGTGAAAAACCTGGTGCAGCAGATCGCTGAAGTGTGCCCGAAAGCATGCATCGGTATCATCACTAACCCGGTGAACACCACCGTTGCTATCGCAGCAGAAGTGCTGAAGAAAGCGGGTGTGTACGACAAAAACAAACTGTTCGGCGTGACCACGCTGGATATCATCCGTTCCAACACCTTCGTTGCTGAGCTGAAAGGCAAACAGCCAACAGAAGTGGAAGTGCCGGTTATCGGTGGCCACTCTGGTGTGACCATTCTGCCTCTGCTGTCGCAGATCCCGGGCGTGAGCTTCACCGAGCAGGAAGTGGCTGACCTGACCAAACGTATCCAGAACGCGGGCACCGAAGTGGTGGAAGCGAAGGCGGGTGGCGGTTCTGCAACCCTGTCTATGGGCCAGGCGGCTGCACGTTTCGGTCTGTCACTGGTTCGCGCCCTGCAGGGCGAGAAAGGCGTTGTTGAATGCGCTTACGTTGAAGGCGACGGCGAACATGCCCGCTTCTTCTCTCAGCCGCTGCTGCTGGGCAAAAACGGTATCGAAGAGCGTAAGTCTATTGGTACGCTGAGCGCGTTTGAACAAAACGCGATGGAAGGCATGCTGGACACGCTGAAGAAAGATATCACCCTGGGCGAAGAGTTCGTTAACAAGTAAAACGAAACGCCGGGCAAAAAAAACCGAAGCACTTACTGGCTTCGGTTTTTTTATGGCTGTTAGTTTGTTGCCGGGTATTCCTGAATCGTCACATGCAGCGTCATTTTCTTATCGTTGCGCATGACCTCAACAGGGATGATAGAGCCAGGGCGAATTTCGGCCACCTGGTCCATCGTCTCCAGCGCAGAGACCGCTGGCGTGCCGTTGACCGACACAATGACATCGTTGACCTGAATCCCCGCGTTAGCCGCCGGACCGCCCGGTGCCACCTCGTTGACCACGATACCCTGAATCTGATCGATACCGCCGCCCTGAGTATGCATCGGTGCAATTTCGCGCCCGCCGATACCGATATAGCCGCGGATCACGCGTCCGTCGCGGATCAGCTTATCCATAATCTTGGTCGCCAGCTGGAACGGAATAGCAAAACCGATCCCTTCTGGCGTCTCGCCGTCGTTACTTTTATCGAACGAGAGGGTATTAATGCCCATCAGTTCGCCCAACGAGTTGACCAGCGCGCCACCGGAGTTACCGTGGTTGATTGACGCATCCGTCTGCAGGAAGTTCTGCCGCCCTGACGGGTTGAGGCCAATGCGGCCGGTTGCGCTGATAATCCCCTGGGTAATCGTCTGGCCGAGGTTATAAGGGTTACCGATAGCCAGGACGACATCACCAATATGAGGCGTGCGTTTACGGTTGATCGGAATGACCGGCAAGCCGCCTGTGGCGTTAATCTTCAGGACGGCCAGGTCGGTCAGGCTGTCTGAACCTACAAGCAACGCCTCAAACACGCGGCCATCCTGCAGGGCGACGATGATCTGGTCGGCATCGTTGATCACGTGTTTGTTCGTAATAATGTAGCCGCGCTCGTCCATAATCACCCCGGAACCGAGGGTGCGGATCTCCAGCTGGTTATGCGCTGAGCTATTGAGGCCGCGGTTATACACGTTAACCACGGCAGGGGCGGCGCGGCGAACGGCCTGGTTATAGGTCGCTGGCGTTTCATCCGTGCTGTCGAACTGGGGTGCTGACAGCTTATTAAACTGACGCAAAGACGGCATCGCCAGCAGCAGCAGGCCAGCGACAATCAAACCAATGACAATGGAACGTAAGAGCTTTAAAAGCATGATGCGCGTGTCGTGATAAAAGGAACGATTTGCAGCATAACATGAGTTATCCGGACATCACACGCAGCGGTGATGTCCGGGATCGCAAATGCTTAGCGCAACAGAATGTAGATAGACTCATTGCCACGCATGACCTGCAGGGCAATGACCGCCGGTTTACTCTCCAGCACCTTGCGCAGTTCGGCAATGGACTGCACGCGATTGCGGTTCACGCCAATGATCACATCTTCCTGATGCAATCCGGCCTGAGCGGCAGGGCTGCTCTTCTCGACGGTGTCGATGCGAATGCCTTTCGTACCGTCTTTCAACTGCCCGTCGCTTAGCGTTGCTCCCTGCAGCGCCGGGGCGATAAGCTCCGCACTGGCTGAGGACGAGGTGCTCTTGTCGAGCGTTACTTCGACGTTCAACGGCTTACCGTCACGGATCAGGCCCAGCTTCACTTTGGCCCCCGGTTCGGTGGTGGCGATACGCGAACGCAGCTCAGCAAAGCTGCTCAGCGGCTTGTCGTTAAGGCTGACGATCACATCGCCCGATTTGATGCCTGCTTTAGCCGAGCCGGAGTTTGGCAGCACTTCACTGACAAACGCACCGCGTTGCACGTTGATATTGAACGCTTTCGCGATATCCGCGCTCATCTCCATGCCTTTAATACCCAACAACCCACGCTTGACTTCGCCGAACTGGATAAGCTGCTGCGCCAGCGTTTGTGCCATATTGCTCGGGATAGCAAAGCCGATCCCAACACTGCCGCCGCCCGGCGCCAGAATCGCAGTGTTAATGCCGATCAGCTCGCCGTTAAGGTTGAGTAACGCTCCGCCGGAGTTCCCGCGGTTGATTGAGGCATCGGTCTGGATGAAGTTTTCCAGCCCTTCCAGATTCAGGCCGCTACGCCCCAGCGCCGAGATAATGCCGGAGGTGGCGGTTTGCCCTAAACCAAAGGGGTTGCCCACGGCAACGGCAAAATCACCGACGCGCAGTTTGTCGGAATCCGCAATGGCAATCTGGGTCAGGTTGCTTGGGTTCTGCACCTGCAACAGCGCAATGTCGCTCTGGTCATCGCCGCCAATCAGTTTAGCGTCAAATTCGCGGCCATCGTTCAGCTGAACGCTGATTTTATCGGCCTGGCTGATGACATGATTGTTGGTCAGAATATAGCCTTTAGCCGCATCAATGATGACGCCAGAACCCAGGCCTTCAAAAGGCTGAGCCTGCTGGTTGGGGGACTCATCGCCAAAATATTTTTTCAGTTCTTCCGGTACGCGCTGGCTTTGCACCGCCGTGCCTTCTACCTGAACGCTCACGACCGCGGGCAACACTTTTTCCAGCATTGGCGCGAGGCTTGGAATGGCTGCCTGTCCCGGCACCTGCGAAGGCAGCGCCGCACCGGCAGGGTAGGATGCCGAGAGAGATAACCCGACACTTAACGCTAAAGCGCTCAACAGCTGGTTTTTTTTCTTCATTGATGCTGACTCTCGTATCCTGGAATGAAAGAAGAACGACCCACAATCATGATGATGTTATTGAATTTTATAACGCTGAACAATGAGGTGTGTGACTAAATAATAGCTGGGGACGGGAAGAAAGGACGGGCGCAAGAGATGCGCCCGTAAAATATATTCACGTTGTGCGATTAATCGCGTTTTGCGCCACCGCGCAGCAGGCCGGACGCGCCGTCAGAGTAGTCGCGTGGCATCTGGACCGGCGCCTGATCGTTACCGGCCTCTGAGTCTGCCAGACGGTTACGGAACGGGTTAGTTTCCGCTGTCATTTCCGGCAGCAGGCTGCTGGAGCTTTTCGCCATATGCTGATACAGCTGACGGTAGTCGGTCGCCATGTTGTCCAGCAGCTCGGCGCTACGGGCAAAGTGGCTGACCAGCTCTTCGCGATACTCTTCCAGCTCTGCTTTATTCTTTTCCAGTTCGTACTGCAGTGACTGCTGCTGACGCAATTTGCGGTTACCGAAACGCATGGCCACAGCACCGATCACGATGCCGACGACTAAACCGATTAGCGCATATTCCCAGGTCATGAACTTCTCCCGTTGTCTTGTTGTTCCGTAGGGTGTTGGCTCGGCTCCTGCCTGTGCCTGATAATGCCACTATAACCGCTATTTCCGCAGAAGTGGAATCCTGACGTATCATCGCGTAGTGTAGAACGGCCTTTTTTTCACCAGTCACGCCTGCCGGTGAGCGTTAATTGAAGGAATAACAATAAGATTATGCAAAACCTGTCCCCTGCATCGCGATATCAACTGGCCCTTAGCGAGGGTACGCACCAACCGGATGACGTTCAACGTGAGGCGGTAAACCGTCTGGAGACGATTTATCAGGAACTCACGGCAAAACCCGATGAAATAGAACAAAGTGGTGGGCTCAAGGCCGCATTTGGACGCTTGCTCGGCAAAAAAGCACCGCAGGCCCACGCGCCGGTGCACGGTTTATATATGTGGGGCGGCGTCGGGCGCGGAAAAACCTGGCTGATGGATCTCTTTTATCTCAGCCTGCCGGGCGCGCGTAAACAGCGCCTGCACTTCCATCGGTTTATGCTGCGGGTGCATGAGGAGCTAACCGCGCTGCAGGGCAAAAGCGATCCGCTGGAGATTGTGGCCGACAGGTTCAAGGCGGAAACGGACGTGCTCTGCTTCGATGAGTTTTTTGTTTCTGATATCACCGACGCCATGCTGTTAGGCGGCCTGATGAAGGCGTTGTTTGCCCGCGGGATCACGCTCGTTGCCACGTCGAATATCCCGCCAGATGAACTCTATCGCAACGGCCTGCAGCGGGCGCGCTTCCTGCCCGCCATCGATGCCATCAAGCAGCACTGCGACATCATGAATGTCGACGCGGGTGTTGATTACCGTCTGCGCACGTTAACGCAGGCGCACCTGTGGCTTTCGCCGTTAAACGCCGACACCACCCGCGAGATGGATAAACTCTGGCTGGCGCTGGCGGGTGCAAAACGCGAAAACGCACCGACGCTGGAGATTAACCATCGTCCGTTGCCCACCCTTGGTGTAGAAAACCAAACGCTGGCGGTCTCTTTTGCGACGCTCTGCGTGGATGCCCGCAGCCAGCATGACTACATTGCGCTTTCGCGCCTGTTTCACACCGTGATGATGCTGGATGTGCCGGTGATGACGCGGCTGATGGAAAGTGAAGCGCGGCGCTTCATTGCGCTGGTGGATGAGTTTTACGAGCGCCACGTCAAGCTGGTGGTCAGCGCCGAGGTGCCTTTATATGAGATTTACCAGGGCGAGCGGCTGAAGTTTGAGTTCCAGCGCTGCCTCTCGCGCCTGCAGGAGATGCAGAGCGAGGAATACCTGAAGCTGGAACATATGCCATAAATTCCCCCTCTCCCTGTGGGAGAGGGGCTGGGGGGGGAGGGCATCAGACCGCACAAACTCGTCCCCCGAAAAACCCATTCCAAATCACATTTAAGGGTCGATCTTTGACCTCAACTTCTCTATAATCTTGCGACCCCACGTTACGAGAAGGTTTTTTTCCCGAAACTTTCTATGTGTCGGCATGTGCTATTCGAAGGGGTAGGTTTGCCGGACTTTGTCGTGTGAACCTCAACTGACTAAACGTTTGGGTGTTCACCAACGTGTAACTTATTATTTGGGTAAGCTTTTAATGAAAACTTTTACAGCTAAACCAGAAACCGTACAGCGCGACTGGTATGTTGTTGACGCGACCGGTAAAACTCTGGGCCGTCTGGCTACTGAACTGGCTCGTCGCCTGCGCGGTAAGCATAAAGCGGAATACACTCCGCACGTTGATACCGGTGATTACATCATCGTTCTGAACGCTGACAAAGTTGCTGTTACCGGCAACAAGCGTACTGACAAAATGTACTACCACCACACCGGCCACATCGGTGGTATCAAAGAAGCGACCTTTGAAGAGATGATTGCCCGCCGTCCTGAGCGTGTGATTGAAATCGCGGTTAAAGGCATGCTGCCAAAAGGCCCGCTGGGTCGTGCTATGTTCCGTAAACTGAAAGTTTACGCAGGCAACGAGCACAACCACGCGGCACAGCAACCGCAAGTTCTTGACATCTAATCGGGATTATAGGCAATGGCTGAAAATCAATACTACGGCACTGGTCGCCGCAAAAGTTCCGCAGCTCGCGTTTTCATCAAACCGGGCAGTGGTAAAATCGTAATCAACCAGCGTTCTCTGGAACAATACTTCGGTCGCGAAACTGCCCGCATGGTAGTTCGCCAGCCGCTGGAACTGGTTGATATGGTAGAAAAACTGGATCTGTACATCACCGTTAAAGGTGGTGGTATCTCCGGTCAGGCAGGTGCGATCCGTCACGGTATCACCCGCGCTCTGATGGAGTACGACGAATCCCTGCGTTCTGAACTGCGTAAAGCTGGCTTCGTTACTCGTGACGCTCGTCAGGTTGAACGTAAGAAAGTGGGTCTGCGTAAAGCACGTCGTCGTCCACAGTTCTCCAAACGTTAATCCATTCTGCTTACGCAGAACGATTGGCGAAAAACCCGCTTCGGCGGGTTTTTTTATGGATAATGCGCAGGTTATCCACAGTAACATTTCATATATCTTCTATTTTTCCACATTTCCAGAATCCCCTCACCACAAAGCCATCAAAATCTGGTAAACTATCATCCAATTTTCTGCCCAAATATCGGTGAATACTCGCTTTTTGTTCGATTCTTGAACAATGTGTCTTCTCTGGGATGGGCGATACAACATCTGGCTGGCCCCTGTTGGGCTGGTAGCAGTAAAAATTCTGAATATACCTGGAGGTTTTCATGGCTGTCGCTGCCAACAAACGTTCGGTAATGACGCTGTTTTCTGGTCCTACTGACATTTATAGCCATCAGGTTCGTATCGTGCTGGCCGAGAAGGGTGTCAGTTTTGAGATCGAGCATGTGGAAAAGGATAACCCGCCTCAGGATCTGATCGATCTCAACCCGAGCCAAAGCGTACCGACGCTGGTGGATCGCGAGCTGACCCTGTGGGAATCCCGTATCATTATGGAATACCTGGATGAGCGTTTCCCGCATCCGCCACTGATGCCTGTTTATCCTGTTGCACGTGGTGAAAGCCGCCTGTACATGCAGCGTATCGAAAAAGACTGGTACTCGCTGATGAACGTCATCACCAGCGGCTCCGCTTCCGAAGCCGACGCTGCGCGTAAGCAACTGCGTGAAGAGCTGCTGGCAATTGCCCCTGTGTTTGGTCAGAAACCGTTCTTCCTGAGCGATGAGTTCAGCCTGGTTGATTGCTACCTGGCTCCGCTGCTGTGGCGTCTGCCAACCCTGGGCGTAGAGTTCAGCGGCCCAGGCGCGAAAGAGCTGAAAGGCTACATGACTCGCGTATTTGAGCGCGACTCTTTCCTGGCATCTTTAACTGAACCGGAACGTGAAATGCGTCTCGGCCGAGGCTAATGACTGTGGAAATGTCACAACTTACCCCACGCCGTCCGTATCTGCTGCGCGCCTTCTATGAATGGCTGCTGGATAACCAGCTCACGCCGCACCTGGTTGTGGATGTGACGTTGCCGGGCGTGCTGGTGCCGATGGAATACGCGCGTGACGGACAGATCGTACTGAACATTGCACCGCGTGCGGTGGGCAACCTGGAACTGGCAAACGACGAAGTGCGCTTTAACGCGCGTTTCGGCGGCGTGCCGCGTCAGGTTTCCGTACCACTGGCTGCGGTGCTGGCAATCTACGCGCGTGAAAACGGTGCGGGTACCATGTTCGAGCCGGAAGCGGCATACGATGAAGATGTTGCCAGCCTGAATGATGATGAAGGCATCACCGCCAGCGAAAGCGAAACGGTAATGTCTGTAATTGATGGCGACAAGCCCGATCGTGAGGACGACAACGATCCTGATGACGATCCGCCACCGCGCGGTGGCCGTCCGGCTCTTCGCGTCGTGAAATAAAAAACAGGCCCAATCGGGCCTGTTTTTTTATACTTCCAGGTAGTTCAGTATACCATCTGCGGCTTTGCGCCCTTCGGCAATCGCCGTCACCACCAGGTCAGAACCGCGAACGATATCGCCACCGGCAAAGATTTTCGGGTTGCTGGTCTGGAATGCGTTATCGCTGCCCTCTGGCGCGATTACGCGGCCCTGTGAATCCAGCTCCACGCTGTGCTTCGCCAGCCACTCCATGCTGTGAGGGCGGAAACCAAACGCCATCACCACGGCATCGGCCGGGATCACATGCTCAGAGCCTGCGACGATCTCCGCGCGACGACGGCCTTTTGCATCCGGCGCGCCCATCTCCGTGCGCGCCATCTTCACGCCGCTCACTTTACCGTTGGCATTCACTTCAATACCCAGAGGCTGGATGTTGAACTGGAACTCCACGCCCTCTTCGCGCGCGTTTTTCACTTCGCGCTTAGAGCCCGGCATGTTCTCTTCGTCACGACGGTAGGCGCAGATGACGTGCGCCGCATTCTGACGAATGGACGTACGCACGCAGTCCATCGCGGTATCACCGCCGCCCAGCACCACCACGCGTTTGCCTTCCATGCTGACGTATGGCTCATCGGCCGTTTCGCCATACCCCATGATCTGTTTGGTGTTGGCAATCAGGAACGGCAGGGCATCATAAACGCCCGGCGCGTCTTCGTTCTCCAGACCGCCGCGCATGGACTGATAGGTGCCAACGCCCAGGAACACGGCGTCGTAATCCTTCAGCAGGTCGTCGAGCTGCACGTCGCGGCCCACTTCCACGTTCAGTTTGAACTCAATGCCCATGCCGGTGAAGATTTCACGGCGACGGGTCATGACCTCTTTTTCCAGCTTGAACGCCGGGATGCCGAAGGTCAGCAGACCGCCGATTTCCGGATGACGGTCAAAAACCACCGCCTTCACGCCGTTGCGGGTCAGCACGTCAGCACAGGCCAGGCCCGCCGGGCCCGCACCGATGATGGCCACGCGTTTGTCGGTTTGACGCACGCCGGTCATATCCGGACGCCAGCCCATCTCGAACGCTTTATCATTGATATAGCGCTCGATGTTGCCGATGGTCACCGCGCCGAACTCGTCGTTCAGCGTACAGGAACCTTCGCACAGACGGTCCTGAGGGCACACGCGGCCACACACTTCCGGCAGGGTGTTGGTCTGGTGAGACAGCTCGGCGGCTTCAAAAATACGCCCCTCGTTGGCGAGCTTCAGCCAGTTCGGGATGTAGTTATGTACCGGACATTTCCATTCGCAGTAAGGGTTACCGCAGGACAGGCAGCGGTCTGCCTGTGCCTTGGCCTGGCCTTCTGAAAACGGCTCGTAGATTTCAACAAATTCAATTTTGCGGATCTTCAGCGGTTTCTTTGGCGGATCAACACGCTGCAGGTCGATAAACTGGTATACGTTCTGGCTCATCTGAATTCCTTACTGCGCCTGCACGCGCAGCTCTGCTGCGCTACGACTACGGTGACCCAACAGGGCTTTAACATCGCTGGACTTCGGCTTAACCAGCGCGAATTTCGCAGAGAACGCCGGCCAGTTCGCCAGGATCTCTTCGCCGCGCGAAGAACCGGTATGCTGCACGTGTTCGGTAATCAAACCGCGCAGGTGTTCTTCGTGGATGGCCAGCGTATCAACGTCCAGCACTTCCACCAACTCCGGGTTCACGCGTTTGCGGAACTCACCGTCTTCATCCAGGACGTACGCAAAACCGCCCGTCATGCCTGCGCCAAAGTTCACGCCGGTTTTACCCAGAACGCAAACAATCCCGCCCGTCATGTATTCACAGCCGTTATCGCCAATGCCTTCCACCACGGTGATCGCACCGGAGTTACGCACCGCAAAACGCTCGCCCGCACGGCCTGCGGCGAACAGACGACCACCGGTCGCGCCGTAGAGACAGGTGTTACCGATAATGCTCGCTTCATGGCTGCGGAAGGCTGAGCCGACCGGAGGACGCACCGCCAGCAAACCGCCCGCCATGCCTTTGCCGACGTAGTCGTTGGCATCGCCGGTCAGATACAGCTCAACGCCACCTGCGTTCCATACGCCGAAGCTCTGACCCGCGGTACCGCTGAAGTGCGCGGTAATCGGATCCGCTGCCAGCCCCTGGTCACCGTGCGTCTGCGCGATGTAGCCAGAGAGCGACGCGCCCACGGAGCGGTCGGTGTTGCGGATATCAAACCAGAACGTTTTGCTCTGCTTGTCGTCCACATACGGCTTCGCCTGCTGCAGCAGCTGCGCGTTCAGCACACCGTTATCGAACGGCGGGTTGTTTTCGGTGCAGTAGACCGCTTTGCCAGGATGCGGCTGCGCGGTTTCCAGCAGCTTGCTCAGCTCCAGCTTCTGCTGCTTCGCCGTGAAGCCTTCCAGCTCTTTCAGCAGGTCGGTGCGGCCAATCAGGTCTACCAGACGCTTCACGCCCAGCTGCGCCATCAGCTCGCGGGTTTCACGGGCGATGAAGTCAAAGTAGTTGGTCACCTTGAACGGCAGGCCATGATAGTGGTTCTTACGCAGCTTCTCGTCCTGGGTTGCAACGCCGGTTGCGCAGTTGTTCAGGTGGCAAATACGCAGGTATTTACAGCCGAGCGCAACCATCGGGCCGGTACCGAAGCCGAAGCTTTCCGCGCCGAGGATCGCTGCCTTGATGATGTCGAGGCCGGTTTTCAGGCCGCCGTCCACCTGCAGACGGATCTTGTGGCGCAGACCGTTAGCGACCAGCGCCTGCTGAGTTTCCACCAGGCCAAGCTCCCACGGGCAGCCCGCGTATTTCACGGAGGAGAGCGGGCTTGCGCCGGTACCACCGTCGTAGCCGGCGATGGTGATGAGATCCGCATAGGCTTTCGCTACGCCGGTCGCAATGGTGCCGACGCCCGGCTCGGAAACCAGCTTCACGGAGATCATCGCTTTCGGGTTGACCTGCTTCAGGTCGAAAATCAGCTGCGCTAAGTCCTCGATAGAGTAGATATCGTGGTGCGGCGGCGGGGAGATCAGCGTCACGCCCGGTACGGAGTAGCGCAGTTTGGCGATGTATGGGGTAACTTTATCACCCGGCAGCTGGCCGCCTTCGCCCGGTTTAGCACCCTGAGCGACTTTAATCTGAATCACGTCGGCGTTAACCAGGTACGCAGGCGTTACGCCAAAGCGACCGGATGCCACCTGCTTGATACGCGACACTTTGTTGGTGCCGTAACGTGCCGGATCTTCGCCGCCTTCGCCGGAGTTGGAATTGCCGCCGATGCTGTTCATGGCTTCCGCCAGCGCCTCGTGGGCTTCCGGGCTCAGGGCGCCGATTGACATCGCCGCGGTATCGAAGCGTTTGAACAGCTCGGACGCAGGCTCAACGTCGTCAATGCTGACCGCTTCATCGCCCGGATTGAGGGCAATAAGGTCGCGCAGCGTCGCCGCCGGACGGTTGTTCACCAACTCTGCGTACTGCTGGTAATCACTGTATTCGCCGCTCTGCACCGCCTGCTGCAGCGTGCGCACCACGTCCGGGTTGTAGGCGTGATACTCGCCACCATGAACGTATTTCAGCAGACCGCCCTGATCCAGCGGCTTACGTGCCAGCCAGGCGCGTTTTGACAGGTTCACCAGGTCCTGCTGGAAGTCAGCAAAACCGGCCCCGCCTATGCGGCTGACTACGCCCTGGAAGCAGAGGTTCGCCACGTCGTCGTGCAGGCCGACCGCTTCAAACAGCTTCGAGCAGCGGTAGGAGGCAATGGTCGAGATGCCCATTTTGGACATGATCTTGTACAGGCCTTTGTTGATGCCGTTACGGTAGTTCAGCATCACGGCACGGTAGTCTTTGTCGATGGCGCGGGTGTCCACCAGACGGGCCAGCGTTTCGTAGGCCAGGTACGGGTAGATCGCCGTCGCACCAAAGCCTAACAGCACGGCGAAGTGGTGCGGGTCGCGGGCGCTGGCGGTTTCCACAATGATGTTGGCGTCGCAGCGCAGGCTTTTATCGACCAGACGCGTCTGGATAGCGCCAACCGCCATGGGGGCAGGCACCGGCAGACGGTTTTTCGCGATATTACGGTCGGACAGCACCAGCAGCACGGTACCGTTACGCACCATCTGCTCGGCTTTGTCGCACAGCGCATTCACCGTCTCTTCCAGGCTCGCTTCGGTCACGTCGAACGTAATGTCGAGCGTGTCGGCGCGGTAGTGCTCCTCGGTCATGGTGGTGAGCTGTTTGAAATCAGAATACAGCAGGATCGGCGATTTAAAGGTCAAACGGTGCGCCTGGCCTTCGGCTTCGCAGAAGACGTTCATCTCGCGGCCGATGCTGGTTGCCAGCGACATTACGTGGGCTTCACGCAGCGGATCGATTGGCGGGTTAGTGACCTGCGCGAACTGCTGGCGGAAGTAGTCGTAAATAATGCGCGGCTGGCTGGAGAGCACGGCAAACGGGGTATCGTCACCCATCGAGCCGACCGCTTCCTGGCCGTTTTCACCCAGTACGCGAATAACCGAGTCCAGCTCTTCCGCGCTGTAGTTAAACTGTTTCTGGAAGCTTGCAAGCGTATCGTCGTCCATCTCGCGGCTGCCCACTTCTTCGTCCGGCAGATCCTCAAACGGCACCAGACGACGCACGTTTTTCGCCATCCACTCTTTGTACGGGTGGCGGCTCTTCAGATCGTTGTCGGTTTCAGCGGAATGCAGAATACGGCCGCCGCGGGTGTCGATAACCATCAGCTCGCCCGGGCCAACGCGGCCTTTCTCAACCACTTCGTCAGGCTGGTAATCCCAGATCCCAACTTCAGAGGCGCAGGTGATGAGCTTGTCTTTGGTGATGACGTAGCGCGCCGGACGCAGGCCGTTACGGTCCAGGTTACAGGCAGCGAAACGACCGTCGGACATGACGATACCCGCCGGGCCGTCCCACGGTTCCATGTGCATGGAGTTAAAGTCGAAGAACGCGCGCAGTTCAGGGTCCATGTCCGGGTTGTTCTGCCATGCTGGTGGCACGAGCAGACGCATGGCGCGCACGATGTCCATACCGCCCGCCAGCAGCAGTTCCAGCATGTTATCCATGGAGCTGGAGTCAGAGCCGGTTTCGTTCACGAACGGCGCGGCATCGTGCAGGTCAGGGATCAGCGGAGTCTGGAACTTATAGGTACGGGCGCGTGCCCACTGGCGGTTACCGGTGATGGTGTTGATCTCGCCGTTGTGCGCCAGGTAGCGGAACGGCTGCGCCAGCGGCCAGCGTGGCACGGTGTTGGTGGAAAAGCGCTGGTGGAACAGGCAAATGGCCGATTCCAGACGCAGGTCAGCCAGGTCCAGGTAGAAGCGCGGCAGGTCAGCCGGCATACACAGACCTTTATAGATGTTCACCAGGTTAGAGAGGCTACAGACGTAGAACTCTTTATCGTCCTGAAGGCGTTTTTCAATGCGGCGACGGGCAATAAACAGACGGCGTTCCATATCGCGCGGACGCCAGCCCGCAGGCGCGTTAACAAAAATCTGTTCAATACGAGGCAGCGAGGAGAGGGCGATTTCACCGAGCACCCCTTCGTTAGTTGGCACATCGCGCCAGCCGACAATCGACAGGGTTTCGCGCTGAAGTTCTTCTTCAACGATGCGGCGTGAGGCGGCAGCTTTTTCAGGATCCTGATTCAGGAACAGCATGCCGACAGCGTAGTTTTTGGCTAAACGCCAGCCGCGCTCTTCCGCCACGATGCGGAAGAAACGATCCGGTTTTTGCAGCAGCAGGCCGCAACCGTCGCCGGTTTTACCATCGGCAAGAATAGCGCCACGGTGCTGCATACGGGCCAGTGCGTGAATAGCAGTACGCACTACCTTGTGGCTAGGTTCGCCTTCTATGTGGGCGATCAGGCCGAAACCACAGTTATCCTTCTCAAGGGATTTATCGTACAACATATCAGTGAACCTCCCCAGGCTCGTCGGGCTTCCCACTGAACTTTACCGTGGCGCACAGGCACAGAAAGAGCATGGCGACGGGGTTTGCGTTTCATACGCGGACCTCGCATTCGCCCTCTTTTTCATCCTTTCGCGCAGGTAAACAAGTTTGAGGACTTGCTTCAGAGGGAATCTCAATTACTGCATAAATATGATGAGCAGGCCGCTCATCCAGAAAGCTTCCAGCGGATTTCCAACTTATCGGGAATTGGTACACAGGTCAAATGGCAATCTTATTTATACAAATATGTGCTAAAGAGATGGTATCTATTTGTTTTTAAAAGATATTTAACTATTTTTATAACCATCGAAAGGCCAGGGGAGCCGTGAAGGAGTGTGATCTGACTCACTATCTGAAAGCGGTATTATCGATGCAGCATGCTGAAATGCTGATTTATAGCAGAACAATAATCTGGTTATGTATTCAAGCCCGCATAAAATCACTGTTTTTCAGTGTTGCCGCTATAAATGAAAAAAACAATCAGAACATAAGGAAAAGTAATCACCGGTGGTGTGAATGAAATTGCAGTAATCCTGAGTATTTATTCATATAGATAAAGGCCGTCCAGGGCGATTGATCCAGGTCATCGCCGACAGAGGCTAAAAATGGCAGGCTTGTCCCCTTTCTTCGGGACGGTCTATCAGATTATGCAGTTACAGAAATTAGTCAATATGTTTGGTGGGGATCTTTTGCAGCGGTACGGGCAAAAGGTTCATAAGCTGACGCTGCACGGTGGCTTTAGCTGCCCGAATCGCGACGGCACTATCGGGCGCGGCGGCTGCACCTTCTGTAACGTTGCGTCGTTTGCTGACGAAGCCCAGCAGCATAAATCCATCGCGGAACAGCTCGCCCATCAGGCCAGCCTGGTGAACCGCGCGAAGCAGTATCTGGCCTATTTCCAGGCCTACACCAGCACGTGGGCGGAGGTGCAGGTGCTGCGTTCCATGTATCAGCAGGCGGTCACCCAGGCCAATATTGTCGGGCTGTGCGTCGGCACGCGCCCGGACTGCGTGCCGGAGGCGGTGCTGGACCTGCTCAGCGAGTACAAAGAGCAGGGCTACGAGATTTGGCTGGAGCTGGGCCTGCAGACCGCACATGACAAAACCCTGCACCGCATCAACCGCGGCCATGATTTCGCCTGCTACCAGCGCACCACGCGGCTGGCCCGCGAGCGTGGGTTAAAAGTCTGCTCGCATCTGATTGTCGGATTGCCTGGCGAAGGGCAGCAGCACGGCCTGGAGACGCTGGAAAAAGTCGTTGAAACCGGCGTGGACGGTATTAAGCTGCATCCCCTTCATATCGTTACGGGAAGCATTATGGCGAAAGCCTGGGAAGCCGGGCGGTTAAGCGGTATTGAGCTTGAGGACTATACGGTGACGGCAGGGGAGATGATTCGCCACACGCCGCCGGAAATTGTCTACCACCGCATCTCCGCCAGCGCCCGCCGCCCAACGCTTCTGGCACCGCTCTGGTGCGAGAACCGCTGGACGGGGATGGTGGAAATCGACCGCTATCTTCAGGAAAACGGCGTACAGGGTTCGGCGCTGGGCCGTCCGTGGGTTCCCCGTCTACCGACGGCGGCCGCCTAGCAAACTCCCCAGCATGCCGCGCACAATCTGATTGGTGACCTGCCGTGCGGCGCTTTTCGCCATGGTCTGCACTACGCCGTCGCGTTTCCCGCCGCGTGGCCCGGTGGTGCCAAATAAAATGTCTTTTAGCCCGCCCAGAATGCCGTCATCCACCGCGACTGACTGCCCCTTCGCGGGTGGCGCATCCTGCGATTCGGTGGTCGCCTGTACCCCTTTTTGCAGCATCTCGAACGCAGACTCCCGATCCACCTCGTCTTCATACTTGCCGTACACCGGAGAGTGGTTAATCAGGCCGTTGCGCTCATCGTCGGTAACGGGCCCCATGCGCGAGCAGGGTGCGATCACCATGGCGCGCTCCACGATGGAGGGGCTGCCTTTCGCATCCAGGAACGAGATCAGCGCTTCACCGGTGCCTAACGCCTGAATCGCCGCTTCGGTATCAAAGGCAGGATTGGCGCGCATGGTTTGCGCAGCGGCTTTTACCGCTTTCTGATCTTTCGGCGTAAAGGCGCGCAGGGCGTGCTGCACGCGGTTACCGAGCTGGCCCAGCACGTTGTCCGGAATATCCGACGGGTTTTGCGACACAAACCAGACGCCAACCCCTTTGGAGCGGATCAGACGAATGACCTGTTCAATTTTATCCAGTAGCACCTGCGGCGCGTCGTTAAACAGCAGATGTGCTTCGTCAAAGAAGAAGACCAGCTTCGGTTTTTCCAGATCGCCCGCTTCCGGTAACTGCTCGTACAGCTCGGAGAGCATCCACAGCAGGCTGGCGGCGTAGAGTTTCGGCATCTGGTAGAGCTTTTCTGAACTCAGAATGTTGATGATGCCTTTGCCGCTGCTGTCGGTGCGCATCCAGTCATTGATATCCAGCATCGGCTCACCGAAGAAGTGTTCGGCGCCCTGCTGCTCCAGCGTCAGTAACCCGCGTTGAATGGCCCCGACAGAAGCGCTGCTGATATTGCCGTACTGGTTCTGGAAAGATTTGGCGTTATCGCCGATGTACTGGGTAATGGCGCGCAGATCTTTGAAATCAAGCAGCAGTAGCCCCTGATCGTCGGCGATACGGAAGATAATATTCAGCACGCCGGACTGCACGTCGTTGAGGTTAAGCAGGCGAGCCAGCAGCAGCGGGCCGAGATCGGAGACGGTGGCGCGCACCGGGTGGCCTTTCTCGCCAAAGATATCCCAGACGACTACCGGGTTGCCGTGCGGCGTCCAGTCCGTAATGCCAATATTCTTCAGGCGTTCGAGCAGTTTTTCAGAAGCGGTACCCTCCTGAGCCACACCGGTTAAATCGCCTTTTACGTCAGCCATAAAGACCGGCACGCCAATATCTGAAAGCGACTCCGCCAGCTTCTGCAGAGTGACTGTTTTCCCTGTGCCGGTGGCACCGGTAATCAGACCGTGGCGGTTCGCCATCGCGGGCAGTAAATACAGCTCTTTTTCCAGCGTCCGGGCAATTAACAATGGTGTACTCATGATGCGCTTCCTCTCTTAGTCCTGGGTGGAGTATAGGCAACCTGACGGCAAAATGGTTGAGTAAATTGCTGACTTTGCGGCGCATTGTCCAGCGCGGACTATGCTTTTGCATACGGTTAATAAAAAAGTGGAAAACAATGTCCAGATTCTTCTTTAACGATCGCAAACAGCTGGTCAACGACGCCATTGAAGGCATACTGCTTTCTGCGCCACATGCGAATCTCGTCAAACTTGATATCGATCCCGCCATCAGGGTCGTCGCCCGCGGTGACTGGGATAAAAGCCGCGTGGCGGTGATCTCCGGTGGTGGCTCAGGCCATGAGCCGGCGCACGCGGGGTTTGTCGGCAAAGGCATGCTGACGGCGGCAGTGAGTGGCGATCTGTTCGCCTCGCCGAGCGTGGATGCGGTACTGAACGCTATCGTTGCGGTGACGGGCGACCGCGGCTGCCTGCTGATTGTGAAAAACTACACCGGGGATCGCCTGAACTTTGGTCTGGCGGCAGAAAAGGCCAAACGCTACGGCCTGAAGGTAGAGATGGTGATAGTCGCGGATGATATTGCGCTGCCAGACAACAAGCAGCCGCGCGGCATTGCCGGTACGGCGCTGGTGCATAAGATCGCGGGTTATGCCGCAGAGTACGGTAAATCGCTGAGCGAAGTGCGTGATATTGCGCAACAGGCCTGCGATAACCTCTGGAGCCTGGGCGTTGCGATGCAAACCTGTAACCTGCCGGGCAGCGACGATGAAGAGGGGCGCATTAAGCAGGGCCATGTCGAGCTGGGGCTGGGGATCCACGGGGAGCCGGGTGCCTCGGTGGTTGATACGCAAAACAGCAAAGCCATTATCGACACGCTGGTGACGCCGCTCAAAGCACAGGCGGGCGAGGGGCGTTTCGCGGTGCTGATTAACAACCTCGGCGGCGTCTCGGCACTGGAAATGGCGCTGTTGACCAAAGAGCTGGCGCACTCGGCGCTGAAAGAGAATATTGCGTACCTGATTGGCCCTGCGCCGCTGGTGAGCGCGCTGGATATGAAGGGCTTTTCTCTGACGCTGCTAAAGCTCAACGATCTGTTCGAGAAAGCGCTGCATGAAGAGGTGGAAACGCTGGGCTGGCAGAAGCCCGTGGCGTTTGCCCCTCTGCGTACCGTTCCGCAAAGCGCTATTCACGATAGCGTGGAATATACCGCGTCCGACAATCCGCAGGTCAAGGAGTCTGTTTCCCGGGTGACGAAGACGCTCATACAGCTTGAAAACCGCCTGAATGCGCTGGATGCCAAAGTGGGCGATGGGGATACTGGCTCCACGTTTGCGCAAGGTGCACGGGATATTGCGCAGCGCCTGGAAGAGAACACTCTCCCGCTGAATGACGTGTCTAAGCTGCTGTTGCTGGTGGGCGAGCGCCTGGCGACGGTGATGGGCGGATCGAGTGGGGTGTTGATGTCGATCTTCTTCACGGCGGCGGGACAAAAATTGCACGACGGGCAGCCTCTGCCGGAGGCGTTACTGAGCGGACTTGCGCAGATGAAGCAGTATGGCGGTGCAGATCTCGGCGATCGTACGCTGATCGATGCGCTGCAACCGGCGCTTGAGGCGTTACAGAAAGGCGATCTTCAGTCAGCGGCACAGGCTGCGCAGCAAGGGGCTGAAGCAACGGCGAAAATGGCGAAAGCAGGAGCAGGGCGCTCATCGTATGTTAATAAAGAGAATCTGGATGGGGTAATGGACCCGGGGGCGGTCGCGGTAGCGGAAGTGTTTAACATATTGGCGCAGTAGCAAAAGTAGGCCGGGTAAGGCGAAGCCGCCACCCGGCAATGTCACATCAGAAATCCGCTTTCAACACCACGCGGTAACGGGCTTTGCCGTCGCGCACGTGCTGGATCGCTTCGTTGATTTTCGACATCGGATACAGCTCGGTGGTTGGCGCCACTTTGGTGCGTCCGGCAAACTTCATCAGCTTGCGCAGCTCGTACGGTGTACCGGTCGCGGAGCCTGACACGCTGCGATCCCCGCCGATCAGCGTAAACGCCGGAACAGGCAGCGGCTTCATCACGGCACCTACGGTGTGGAAGTTACCGCCGTAGGCCAGTGCTTCAAAGTACGGCTGCCAGTCGAGATCGACGTTCACGGTGTTGATAATCAGATCAAACTGCCCAGCCAGTGCGTTCAGTGCGTCCGGATCGCGGCTGTTCACCACTTTGTCCGCGCCCATCGCCAGCACTTCTTTCTCTTTCGCCGGGTTCGAGCTGAACGCCGTGACTTCACAGCCCATTGCGTGCAGCAGCTTGATGGCGATATGGCCCAGACCGCCAATACCAATCACGCCCACGCGGCTGGTGGCGGTGACGTGGTGCATCAACAGCGGTTTAAAGACGGTGATGCCGCCGCACAGCAGCGGACCGGCGGATTCGATATCAATGCTGTCCGGCAGCGGAATGACCCATTGCCAGTCGGCGCGCAGCTTGTCGGCGAAACCGCCCTTGTTCAGGATGGTGGGCACCGCGCCTTCAAGGCAGTTGATCTGGTTGCCGCTGATACACACGTCACAGTGGCCGCAGCTGCGTGCCGTCCAGCCAATGCCCACGCGCTGGCCAACCTTCAGCCCTTTGTCCTGCGCGGCGCTGCCGAGCGCCACGACACGGCCAATCACTTCGTGCCCGGCAACCAGCGGATAGCTGGAAAAGCCCCATTCGTTGTCGATCATCGAGAGATCTGAGTGGCAGATCCCGCAGTAATCAACCTGTACTTCGACGTCTTCTGCTTTTAGTTCGCCCGCATCGTACTCGTACAGCTCAAGTTCTGCACCCGCCTGCGGTGCGGCGTAGCTTTTTATCTTCGACATCGTGTTTCCCCCGTTGTGGTGTGAACTGAGAGTGTAGAGCATTCAGTTTACAGCCGCTTAACAGAAGAGGGCAGGAACAAAACTTACAGACTTTTCAGCATTCTGACTTCGCAATCAACGTGGCCGGTACAGCCCAGCGGCGCATCAATATGCTCAAAACCCAGATGTTCATAAAGGCCAATGGCCTCTTTGAGGAAGGCGGTTGTTTCGAGGTAACAGCGTTTAAAACCCTGATCGCGCGCGTGCTCCAGGGCAACCAGCGCCAGCTTCTTCGCCAGACCTTGCCCGCGTACTGACGGCAGGAAATACATTTTCTGCAGTTCGCAGATATCCGGCTCGCTGCAGCTCAGTGGCGCTATGCCGCCGCCGCCCACGACATTACCGTCCTGTTCGATGACCCAGTAGGCATGGCCCGGCTGGCTGTAGAGCTGAAAAAGTTCGTCCAGGTTTGGGTCGGCAACCGTATAGCCTTTATCGGCGGTCAGGCCATACTCCGCAGAGACGGTGCGGATAACGGCGGCGATAGCCGGGTTGTCCTGTTCAACGATCCGACGCATCGTCGTCGCGACCGGGGTAATCACGCTCATAGCATTACTCATTACAAAAATTGACACATTGTTGCTGTTAATAGCACCGCAGAAAGGGGAGTGCAAGCGAGGAGTTTTCAGGAAGGTTACCCCTTACGCCCTGAAGCGTAAGGGGTAAAAGCATTACAGGGCTGCAATAACCGCCTGCTGCTCAATTAGCTTGGTCCTGGCATCGGCAAAGGCAACCAGGCGCTCACGCTCTTTGGCGATGACCGCTTCCGGCGCGCGGGCAACAAAGCCTTCGTTCGCCAGCTTGCTTTCGATTTTGCCAATTTCCACGTCGACTTTCGCCACTTCTTTCGCCAGACGCGCCAGCTCGGCGTCTTTGTCGATCAGGCCCGCCATCGGGATCAGCAGCTCGGCGCCGTCGATGATTTTGGTCACGGAAACCGGACCTTTGTCATCCGCAGGCAGCACGGTGATGCTCTCCAGACGCGCCATGGTTTTCAGGAACGTGTTGTTCTCGGTGACGCGACGAACCGCTGCATCGCTGCAGCCGCGCAGCAGCAGCTCAAGCGGTTTACCTGGGGCGATGTTCATTTCAGCACGGATGTTACGGACCGCAACGATCGCCTGTTTCAGCCACTCGGTATCCGCGGACGCCGCTTCATCAACCTTAGCCGCATCGAATTCCGGGAACGGCTGCAGCATGATGGTATCGGCATTGATGCCCGCAATGACCTTCACGCGCTGCCAGATGGTTTCGGTAATGAATGGAATGACCGGATGCGCCAGGCGCAGCAGGCCTTCCAGAACGGTAATCAGTGTGTTGCGCGTGCCGCGCAGTTCCGCTTCAGAACCGCCGTTCATCACCGGCTTCGCCAGCTCCAGGTACCAGTCGCAGAACTGGTTCCAGGTGAATTCGTACAGGATGCCCGCTGCAATATCGAAGCGGTAGCTGTCCAGCGCGTCGCGGAAGGCTTTCACCGTCTGGTTGAATTCCGCCAGGATCCAGCGGTCCGCCAGAGACAGGGTCATCTCGCCGCCGTTGAAGCCGCAGTCCTGATCTTCGGTATTCATCAGTACGAAGCGGCTGGCGTTCCACAGCTTGTTACAGAAGTTACGGTAACCTTCCAGACGCTTCATGTCCCAGTTGATGTCGCGGCCGGTAGAGGCCAGCGCCGCCAGGGTGAAGCGCAGGGCATCGGTACCGTGAGATTCGATCCCGTTCGGGAACTGCTTCTCGGTACGCTTGCGGATTTTCTCAGCCAGCTGCGGCTGCATCATGTTGCCGGTACGTTTTTCCAGCAGGTCTTCCAGAGAGATACCGTCAACCATGTCCAGCGGGTCGATAACGTTACCCTTGGACTTGGACATCTTCTGACCTTCGTCGTCGCGGATCAGACCCGTCATGTAAACGGTATGGAACGGAACCTGCGGCTTGCCGTCTTCGTCTTTGATGAAGTGCATGGTCATCATGATCATGCGGGCAATCCAGAAGAAGATGATATCGAAGCCGGACACCATCACGCTGGTAGGGTGGAACTGACGCAGCGCGTCGGTGTTTTCTGGCCAGCCAAGGGTGGAGAAGGTCCACAGCGCGGAGGAGAACCAGGTGTCCAGTACATCTTCGTCCTGACGCAGGGCAACCTCAGCGCTCAGGTTGTTTTCCTGACGCACTTCGTCTTCGCTACGGCCAACGTAGACGTTGCCTTCGTTGTCGTACCATGCCGGGATGCGGTGACCCCACCACAGCTGACGGGAGATACACCAGTCCTGAATGTCGCGCATCCAGGAGAAGTACATGTTTTCGTACTGCTTCGGCACAAACTGAATACTGCCGTTTTCAACCGCTTCAACAGCCGGTTTGGCCAGCACGTCGGCACGCACGTACCACTGGTCGGTCAGCATTGGCTCAATAACCACGCCGCCACGGTCGCCGTACGGCACGGTCAGATCGTGAGGCTTAATCTCTTCCAGCAGGCCGAGAGCGTCAACGGCAGCTACGATGGCTTTACGCGCGGCAAAGCGCTCCAGCTTCTGGAACTCCGCCGGGATCTCGCTGGAATAGACGTCGGATTCGTTACCTTTGGTGTCGTACACTTCTGCGCTTTCGCGGATATCGCCGTCGAAGGTCAGAATGTTGATCATCGGCAGGGCGTGACGACGACCGACTTCATAGTCGTTGAAGTCGTGCGCAGGGGTGATTTTCACGCAGCCGGTGCCTTTTTCCATGTCGGCGTGTTCGTCGCCTACAATGGGAATACGGCGGTTCACCAGCGGCAGTACCACAAATTTGCCGATCAGATCTTTATAGCGCGGATCTTCCGGGTTCACGGCCACGCCGGTATCGCCCAACAGGGTTTCCGGACGGGTAGTCGCGACCACGAGGTAATCTTTACCGTCTGCGGTTTTTGCGCCGTCGGCCAGCGGGTAGCGGATGTGCCACATAGAGCCTTTGGACTCGCGGTTTTCCACTTCCAGGTCAGAGATGGCGGTGCGCAGTTTCGGGTCCCAGTTTACCAGGCGTTTGCCGCGGTAAATCAGGTCTTCTTTGTACAGGCGCACGAAGACTTCTTTCACGGCGTTGGACAGGCCTTCGTCCATGGTGAAGCGCTCGCGCTCCCAGTCCACGGAGTTGCCGAGACGGCGCATCTGACGGGTAATGGTGCCGCCGGATTCTGCCTTCCACTGCCAGATTTTGTCGATGAACGCATCGCGACCGTAGTCGTGACGGGTTTTACCCTCTTCAGCGGCAATTTTACGCTCAACCACCATCTGGGTCGCGATACCCGCGTGGTCAGTCCCCGCCTGCCACAGGGTGTTTTTGCCCTGCATGCGCTGGTAGCGGATCATGGTGTCCATGATGGTCTGCTGGAAAGCATGCCCCATATGCAAACTGCCGGTGACGTTCGGCGGCGGGATCATGATGCAGAAGGACTCTTTGCTTTCGTCGCCGTTAGGCTTGAAATAGCCCTGCTGTTCCCAGTGCTCGTAAAGCGGCTGTTCGATATCGCGTGGGTTATATGTCTTTTCCATTATTTCCAGGTTGCCGTATTCAGGTTAAAACCAGCCAGGCGGTACGCTTTATAGCGTTCGCGCGCCAGTTGTTTCAAGGATTCTTCGTAAGGGACAAAGTCTACCACTTCTGTGAAAGCGGTGGCAAAATCTGCAAAATCTATCCGCAGGCTAATCAGAATATCGCGCGCGCTGCTGTTGCGCTTTTGCGGCCAGGCAATTTCGACCGGTGCACCGCCGCGCGGACCTTCGCCCGACAGGTTATGCGGCACAAAACTCTCCGGCGGGCGGGCCCACAGCGCTTCATCAAGGCGAATCGCCTGCTGCTCATCTTCACAGGCTATCAACACGCGTTTGCCAGCGCGCCAACGTTCTGCGGCAATTTCACACACCAGCTGTTCAACGGCGCTGAGGCCATCCTGATGGGTGTCGTTGTCCAGAAGGTAGAACGTTGCATTCTTCATATATGGGGCTTCTTGTGCTCACTTTAAATGCTTAAGCCGGGTGGCGGCTTCGCCTTACCCGGCCTACGGTTTACTGCCGTTTTGGCTTACTCGTCGCCGTTAAAACCCGCACGATTGAGCAGGAACTGCGACAGCAGCGCCACCGGACGACCGGTTGCGCCTTTCGCTTTACCGGAACGCCATGCGGTGCCGGCGATGTCCAGGTGCGCCCAGTTGTACTTGCGGGTGAAGCGCGCCAGGAAGCAGCCTGCGGTGATAGCCCCGCCAGGACGACCGCCGATGTTCGCCATATCCGCAAAGTTAGACTCCAGCTGTTCCTGGAACTCATCGCCCAGCGGCAGACGCCACGCGCGGTCACCGGCCTGTTCGGACGCGCCGATCAGCTCGTGCGCCAGCGGGTTGTGGTTCGACATCAGGCCGGTGATGTGGTGGCCCAGCGCAATCACACAGGCACCGGTCAGCGTTGCCACGTCAATCACCGCTTCAGGCTCGAAGCGCTCAACGTAGGTCAGCACGTCGCACAGCACCAGACGGCCTTCGGCGTCGGTGTTCAGCACCTCAACGGTCTGCCCGGACATGGTGGTCAGGACGTCGCCCGGACGATACGCGCGACCGCCAGGCATGTTTTCGCAGCCCGCCAGGACGGCGATCACGTTGATGGGCAACTGAAGCTCCGCGACCATGCGCATTACGCCGTAAACCGCCGCTGCGCCGCACATGTCGTATTTCATCTCGTCCATGCCTTCGGCAGGCTTGATGGAGATACCGCCGGAATCGAAGGTCAGGCCTTTACCCACCAGCACAATCGGACGCGCATCTTCGGACGGGTTGCCTTTGTACTCGATAACCGACATCAGGGATTCGTTCTGCGAGCCGTTACCCACAGCCAGATACGAGTGCATGCCCAGCTCTTTCATCTGCTGTTCGCCGATGACGCGGGTGATGACGTTTTTGCTGTAGGAATCTGCCAGCTGGCGCGCCTGAGAGGCGAGGTAGGCCGCGTTACAGATGTTAGGCGGCATATTGCCGAGATCTTTTGCCGCTTTAATACCGGCGGCAATCGCCAGACCATGCTGAATGGCACGTTCACCGCTGGTCAGTTCGCGACGGGTTGGCACGTTGAAAACCATTTTACGCAGCGGGCGACGCGGCTCGCTTTTGTTGGTCTTCAGCTGATCGAAGCTGTACAGGCTCTCTTTTGCCGTTTCGACGGCCTGACGCACTTTCCAGTAGGTGTTACGGCCTTTGACGTGCAGCTCGGTCAGGAAGCAGACGGCTTCCATTGAACCGGTATCATTCAGCGTATTAATGGTTTTCTGAATGACCTGCTTATACTGACGCTCGTCCAGCTCGCGCTCTTTACCGCAGCCAATCAGCAAAATTCGCTCTGACAGGACGTTTGGAACATGGTGCAGTAACAGCGTCTGCCCAGGTTTGCCTTCCAGTTCGCCACGGCGCAGCAGGGCGCTGATATAGCCGTCACTGATTTTATCGAGTTGCTCGGCGATCGGGGAGAGTCGGCGCGGTTCAAAGACGCCCACAACGATGCAGGCACTCCGCTGTTTCTCCGGGCTACCGCTTTTTACACTGAACTCCATGCACTACGCTCCTGAATCTTAAAGACAACGGCGGCTGCTACAGATAGAATTGAAACCTTTCGTAACTCATGTCCGCTGTTGTGGTGACTTCGTGTTAATCTTACGTTACTACGGTTTCGACACGTCAGAAAAAGTCCTGAAGCGTGAATCCGCCGGATATTTTAATCTTAGCGATGATTTCGACGACTCAAGAGAATAAATGACGTTTAAGCCATGAAACAAGCGATTTTCCAGCAAAGAGACGGGTTTTTACGGGCGTATTTAAAGTGATAATCATAAGATATCTGGTGCGGGAGACGCTCAAAAGCCAACTGGCGATCCTCTTCATCCTGCTGCTGATTTTTTTCTGTCAGAAGCTGGTGAAGATCCTCGGTGCGGCCGTTGACGGCGAAATTCCAACGAATCTGGTGCTTTCCCTGCTTGGTTTGGGGATCCCGGAAATGGCGCAGCTTATTCTGCCGCTGAGTCTATTCCTCGGCCTGCTCATGACGCTTGGTAAGCTATACACCGAAAGTGAAATCACGGTGATGCACGCCTGTGGCCTGAGCAAAGCGGTACTGGTGAAGGCGGCGATGATACTGGCGCTCTTCACGGGCATCGTTGCGGCGGTGAATGTGATGTGGGCGGGCCCGATGTCGTCTCGTCACCAGGACGAGGTGCTGGCCGAAGCGAAAGCGAACCCCGGCATGGCGGCGCTCGCGCAGGGCCAGTTCCAGCAGGCGACCGACGGGAACTCCGTGCTGTTTATTGAAAGCGTTGACGGCAGTAAATTCAACGACGTATTCTTGGCGCAGCTGCGTCCTAAAGGTAACGCGCGTCCGTCCGTGGTGGTTGCCGACTCTGGCCAACTTTCTCAGCGCAAAGACGGGTCGCAGATTGTCACGCTGAATAAAGGCACCCGCTTTGAAGGCACCGCGATGCTGCGCGATTTCCGTATTACGGATTTCCAGAACTATCAGGCTATTATTGGTCATCAGGCGGTGGCGCTCGATCCTACGGATACCGAGCAAATGGATATGCGCACGCTGTGGAACACCGATACCGACAGAGCGCGTGCTGAGTTCCACTGGCGTATTACGCTCGTATTCACTGTGTTTATGATGGCATTGATTGTCGTGCCGCTGAGCGTGGTGAACCCGCGTCAGGGTCGCGTGCTCTCCATGCTGCCGGCGATGCTGCTTTACCTGGTCTACTTCCTGCTGCAAACCTCGATTCGCTCCAACGGCGCGAAGGGTAAGCTGGATCCTATGGTCTGGACGTGGTTCGTCAACAGCCTGTACATCTTACTGGCGCTGGGATTAAACCTGTGGGATACGGTGCCTGTGCGCCGCATACGTGCCCGATTCTCGCGTAAAGGAGCCATCTAATGCAGGCGTTTGGCGTTCTTGATCGCTATATCGGTAAAACCATTTTTACCACCATCATGATGACGTTGTTCATGCTGGTGTCGCTATCCGGCATTATCAAATTTGTCGATCAGCTGAAAAAAGCCGGGCAGGGCAGCTATGACGCGTTGGGCGCGGGGATGTATACCCTGCTCAGCGTGCCGAAAGATGTGCAGATCTTCTTCCCGATGGCGGCCCTGCTGGGTGCGCTGCTGGGGCTGGGGATGCTAGCGCAGCGCAGCGAGCTGGTGGTGATGCAGGCATCGGGCTTTACCCGCATGCAGGTTGCGCTGTCGGTAATGAAAACCGCGATCCCGCTGGTGCTGTTAACCATGGCGATTGGCGAGTGGGTGGCCCCGCAGGGCGAGCAGATGGCGCGTAACTATCGTGCTCAGGCAATGTACGGCGGTTCACTGCTCTCGACTCAACAAGGTTTATGGGCGAAAGACGGTAAAAACTTCGTCTACATCGAACGGGTAAAGGGCAATGATGAACTGGGCGGGGTGAGCATCTATGCCTTCAACGACCAGCGCCGTCTGGAGTCAGTCCGACACGCCTCTTCTGCGAAATTTGACGCGGAACATAAACAGTGGCGTTTGTCGCAGGTGGATGAATCTGACCTGACCGATCCAAAACAGATCGCCGGGTCACAGACGGTGACCGGCACCTGGAAGACCAACCTCACGCCGGATAAGCTCGGGGTTGTCGCGCTGGATCCTGACGCGCTCTCCATCAGCGGCTTGCACAACTATGTGAAGTACCTGAAGTCGAGCGGGCAGGATGCCGGGCGCTATCAGCTCAACATGTGGAGCAAAATCTTCCAGCCGATGTCCGTGGCGGTAATGATGCTGATGGCGCTGTCGTTTATCTTCGGCCCGCTGCGTAGCGTGCCGATGGGTGTGCGCGTCGTGACCGGTATTAGCTTCGGCTTTGTGTTCTATGTGCTCGATCAGATCTTCGGTCCGCTGACGCTGGTTTATGGCATCCCGCCGATTATCGGTGCGCTGCTGCCGAGCGCCAGCTTCTTCCTGATCAGCCTCTGGCTGCTGCTGAAACGCTCCTGATTGACCTCTCCTCGCTTCCGGCTAGCCGGAAGCGAGGCTAATCTCCTGTTTCACCCCGCACTTTTTCTCACAACCTTCAACGTCCCGCCTCGAATTTGAGTATTATTGAGCGATAAAGTCGTGAAGGGATCCTCTATGAAGCAAATTCGAATGCTGGCCCAGTACTACGTCGACCTGATGATGAAGCTTGGGCTGGTGCGTTTCTCCATGCTGCTTGCGCTGGCGCTGGTCGTGCTGGCCATTGTCGTGCAGATGGCCGTCACCATGGTTCTGCATGGTCAGGTCGAGAGTATCGACGTCATCCGCTCCATCTTCTTCGGCCTGCTCATTACTCCCTGGGCGGTCTATTTCCTTTCCGTGGTGGTCGAACAGCTGGAGGAGTCCCGGCAGCGTCTGTCTAAACTGGTTGATAAGCTGGAGGAGATGCGCGAGCGCGACCTGAAGCTCAACGTTCAGCTTAAAGACAACATTGCGCAGCTGAACCAGGAAATTTCAGACCGTGAGAAGGCGGAAGCCGAGCGTCAGGCCACGCTGGAGCAGCTGAAAATCGAAATGAAAGAGCGCGAGGTCACGCAGATCCAGCTTGAGCAGCAATCCTCCTTCCTGCGCTCGTTTCTGGATGCGTCACCGGATCTGGTGTTCTACCGCAACGAAGATAAAGAGTTTTCCGGCTGTAACCGGGCGATGGAACTGCTGACCGGGAAAAGCGAGAAACAGTTGATTCACCTGAAGCCGCAGGACGTTTACTCCGAAGAGGCGGCCGCCAAGGTTATGGAAACGGACGAAAAAGTGTTCCGCCATAACGTCTCGCTGACCTACGAACAGTGGCTGGATTACCCGGACGGGCGCAAAGCCTGCTTTGAGATCCGCAAGGTGCCGTACTATGACCGTGTCGGGAAGCGCCACGGCCTGATGGGCTTTGGCCGCGATATCACCGAGCGTAAGCGCTATCAGGATGCGCTGGAGCGCGCCAGCCGTGACAAGACCACCTTTATCTCCACCATTAGCCACGAGCTGCGTACGCCGCTCAATGGCATTGTGGGGCTGAGCCGCATTCTGCTGGACACCGACCTGACCGCAGAGCAGGAAAAATACCTCAAAACGATCCATGTCTCGGCGGTGACGTTGGGTAATATCTTCAACGATATTATTGATATGGATAAGATGGAGCGCCGTAAGGTTCAGCTTGATAACCAGCCGGTTGATTTCACCAGCTTCCTTGCCGATCTGGAAAACCTGTCTGGCCTTCAGGCGCAGCAGAAGGGGCTGAGTTTTGTTATGGAGCCTACCCTGCCGCTGCCGCATAAGGTGGTGACTGACGGCACGCGCCTGCGCCAGATCTTGTGGAACCTCATCAGCAACGCGGTGAAATTTACCCAGAAGGGACAGGTCGCGGTGCGTATTCGCTATGACGAAGGCGATATGCTGCACTTCGAGGTGGAAGACTCCGGGATTGGTATTCCGCAGGAAGAGCAGGACAAGATTTTCGCAATGTACTACCAGGTTAAGGACAGCAACGGCGGGAAACCGGCTACCGGCACGGGTATCGGCCTGGCGGTGTCGAAACGGCTGGCGAAGAGCATGGGGGGAGATATCACCGTTGCCAGCCAGCCGGGCAAAGGATCAACCTTCACGCTGACGGTGCATGCGCCGGCGGTGGCGGAAGAGGTAGAGGATACCTTTGAAAACGACGATATGCCGCTGCCTGCACTGCACGTCCTGCTGGTGGAAGATATTGAGCTGAACGTGATTGTCGCGCGCTCGGTGCTGGAAAAACTGGGCAACAGCGTGGATGTTGCGATGACCGGCAAGGCCGCGCTCGAGATGTTTAAACCGGGCGAATATGACCTCGTTCTGCTGGATATTCAGCTACCGGATATGACCGGGCTGGATATTTCGCGTGAACTGACGCGTCAGTACGCAGCCGACGAGCTGCCGCCGCTGGTGGCGCTGACGGCAAACGTGCTGAAAGATAAAAAAGAGTATCTCGATGCCGGTATGGACGACGTACTCAGTAAGCCGCTGGCGGTGCCTGCTCTGACCGCCATGATCAAGAAATTCTGGGATACCCAGGATGAAGAGGAGAGCACCATGACGTCTGTTGATAGCGCAAAAGCCCAAACGATACTCGATACCGCGATGCTGGAGCAGTACATCGATCTGGTCGGCCCGAAACTGATTACCGACGGTCTGGCGGTGTTCGAAAAAATGATGCCGGGCTATCTGAGCGTGCTGGAGTCAAACCTGACGGCGCGGGACCAGAAGGGCATCGTGGAAGAAGGGCATAAAATCAAAGGTGCAGCTGGTTCGGTCGGGCTACGCCACCTGCAGCAGCTGGGTCAACAGATTCAGTCACCTGATTTACCAGCATGGGAAGATAACGTGGGTGATTGGGTTGAAGAGATGAAACAAGAGTGGCAGAACGATGTTGCGGTGCTGAAAGCCTGGGTGGACGGCAGAAAAAAATGACCCCGGCTTGACCGGGGTGCGCGAATACTGCGCCAACACCAGGGAAATCGTGGCTGCGCCTGTTTTTTAAAGTAATTTTCTAATGGGCGCCGCCTGAAAAATTTAGGCCGCACGCAGATAAGATAGCAAATCTTAAATAGTTTGTTACATGAATCAGTGAAATGTGTGAAGCATAGCGTTTTAATCAAAATTATTAATGTGCTTCAGCGAGTTGTAGAAAAGGATTGTCATGATGAAAAAGATTGGTGTCGTCCTGAGCGGATGCGGTGTTTTTGATGGTTCAGAAATACATGAAGCCGTAATCACGCTGCTGGCCCTGGCAAAACAGGGAGCAGAGGTTATCTGTTTTGCGCCCGACAAAAATCAGGCTGATGTGATTAACCATCTGACCGGCGAGCCGATGGCCGAAACGCGCAATGTGCTGATTGAGGCCGCGCGTATTGCGCGAGGTGATATCCATCCACTTATTCAGGCAGACCCTTCAGAGCTTGATGCGCTCATTGTGCCAGGGGGATTTGGCGCGGCCAAAAATCTCAGCACCTTTGCTACGCAGGGCGCGGAGTGTCAAATCGATCCTCATCTAAAATCGCTGTCGCAGGCCATGCATGCGGCAGGAAAACCGCTGGGCTTTATTTGCATCTCGCCGGCAATGCTGCCCAGGATTTTTGATTTCCCGCTGCGCCTGACTATCGGGACCGATATTGATACCGCAGAGGTTATCGAAGATATGGGCGGTGAACACGTACCGTGTCCGGTCGATGACATTGTGGTGGATGAAGATAACAAGATTGTCACCACGCCCGCGTATATGCTGGCGAAGAATATCGCAGAGGCAGCCGTGGGCATTGAAAAGCTGGTCGCCCGGGTGCTGGTGCTGACGGAATGAGGCGTCAGTTTTCAGCAGGCGCATGGGTGAAACGCCTTCTCTTGCGCATCGTGCTCGTCCTGGCGGTGTTCTGGGGAGGCGGGCTTGCCGTGTTCAGCATTTTGCCGGTACCGTTTTCAGCCGTTATGGTTGAGCGTCAGCTCAGCGCATGGTTCTCCGGTGATTTCGGCTATGTCGCCCATTCTGACTGGGTGAGCATGGATGACATTTCTCCTTTCATGGGACTGGCGGTTATCGCGGCGGAGGATCAGAAATTCCCGGAGCACTGGGGGTTTGATGTGGCCGCCATTGAAAAGGCGCTGGCCCATAACGAACGTCACGAAAACCGCGTTCGCGGTGCGTCAACGCTGTCGCAGCAGACGGCTAAGAACCTGTTCCTGTGGGATGGACGAAGCTGGGTGCGAAAAGGGCTGGAAGCGGGCCTGACCCTGGGAATGGAAACGGTCTGGAGCAAAAAGCGTATTCTGACCGTTTATCTCAACGTTGCTGAGTTTGGCGACGGTGTTTTTGGCGTGGAAGCGGCCGCGCAGCGTTATTTCAATAAGCCAGCCAGCCGTCTGAGCATGTCAGAAGCAGCGCTATTGGCCGCTGTTTTACCGAATCCCATCCGTTTTAAAGCCAGCGCCCCATCAGGGTACGTGCGGAGCCGTCAGGCGTGGATCATGCGCCAGATGCGCCAGCTGGGTGGGGAAGGGTTTATGGAGAGAAATGCGTTAATGTAGGGCGGGTAAGCGCAGCGCCACCCGCCAGAACAGCAGGCCTAATCTTCGTCGAATCCGGCGTTAAACAGGGCAATCACCGCCGCCAGGGCTTCCTCTTCCTGAGGACCGGTGGCTTCTACCTCAATCTGACGCCCTTTAGCGGAGTCCAGCATCAGCAGCGCAATCACGCTGTTGGCTTCCGCTTCGGTGCCTTCGTCATTACGCAGCAGCACTTCTGCATCGAAACCCTGCATCAGCTCAAACAGCTTCATCGCCGGGCGCGCATGCATGCCCAGTTTATTGGTGATCTCAACGGTTTGTTTTACGGTCATGTTTTACGTTTTTCCAGCGTGCGATGACGGGACTGAACGTTCTTCCCGCGCGAGCCGAAATAATCGGCCAGCTGTTCGGCGATGTAGACCGAACGATGTTTACCGCCGGTACAGCCAATCGCCACCGTCAGGTAGCTTCGATTGTTTGTCTCCAGCATAGGTAACCATAGCTCAAGGTAGCTTCGCGTCTGGTAGATAAAATTGTGAACTTCTGTGTGCCTGTCGAGGAACGCTGCGACGGGCTTATCCAGACCGGTCATTGGGCGCAGTTTTGGATCCCAGTGCGGGTTCGGCAGGAAGCGCACGTCGAAAACATAGTCCGCATCAATCGGAATACCGTGCTTAAAGCCGAAGGATTCGAACACCATGGTCAGTTCGCGCTCGCGTTTGCCCAGCAGCCGGGTGCGCAGCATTTCCGCCAGCTCGTGAACGGACATCTCAGAGGTGTCGACAATCAGGTCAGCACGGGAGCGCAGCGGCTCCAGCAGATCGCTCTCTTCATCGATGGCGCTCTCCAGCGAGAGATTCTTGCTGGAAAGCGGGTGCAAACGACGGGTGTCGCTGTAGCGGCGGATCAGCGTATTGCGATCGGCATCAAGGAACAGCAGCTGAGGCGAGAACGTGTCAGGCAGGTTGCTCATAGCCTGTTCGAAGATCTCTGGCGATTCAGGCATGTTACGAACGTCAATACTGACGGCGGCAGAGGTTTGTCTCTCCGCTAACGTGCGTGCCAGATCGGGTAATAACACGACCGGCAGGTTATCGACGCAGTAAAAACCCATGTCTTCCAGCGCGCGCAGGGCAACGGATTTCCCCGACCCTGAACGTCCGCTGACAATCATCAGCACCATGTTCCGTTTCTCCTCAGGACAACAGATGTGAAGGCCATCACCTGGTTATGCGTCATCCTGATTGCCTTCTGCTTCAGTGATAATTTGATAAAGCTCTTCATCACTTTGGGCTGAGCGCAGTCGACGGCAGATGGTTTTATCCGCCAGACGTTTAGCAACCAGCGAAAGCGTATGCAGATGGGTCTTGGTCTGGTCGGCAGGTACCAGCAGCGCGAAGAGGAGATCGACGGGCTGGTTATCGATGGCATCAAAGGCAATTGGCGTTTCCAGCTGCACAAACACACCGACGGCACGCAGGGTGTCCTCTTCCAGCTTGCCGTGCGGGATCGCGATGCCGTTGCCGATACCGGTACTGCCCATCTTTTCACGGGTCAGAATTGCTTCGAACACCACCTGCGGCGGCAGGCCCAGCTGTTTTGCGGCCAGTTCACTGATGATCTCCAGCGCACGTTTTTTGCTCTGGCAGTGAACGGCACTGCGGGTACATTCCTGGTTAAGGACATTGCTCAGTTGAAGAGCGGAATCGTTGTTCATCATAATTTCACCTAAGCGCTAACTGTACAAATGGCCTGTTGTGTTTCACAACAGGCCGTCCTGCACCCGTTAACTGCCCGGACAATTAGTGTTGTTTCAGTTTATCTTTATGTTTATTGAGCTGTCGCGCAAGCTTATCAATCAAGCCGTCGATAGCCGCGTACATGTCTTGCCCTTCCGCACTGGCATGGAGTTCACCCCCGTTTACATGCAGGGTTGCATCCGAGATATGAGTCACTTTCTCCACTTTCAACACAACGTAGACCTGGTTGATCCTTTCGAAATACTGCTCGAGTTTCGCGAACTTAGCGTTCACGAAGTCACGTAAGGCCTCAGTAATCTCGACGTTGTGTCCTGTGATATTGAGCTGCATAGTGTCTTCCTTATCGGTTGTGTCAGACCAGTTGTTTACGCTGGTTAGACGGCGGAATGGATAAAGACTCTCGATACTTCGCAACAGTACGACGTGCCACCATAATACCCTGATCGGACAGTATGGTGGTTAACTTACTGTCACTTAGTGGCTTCGCGGGGTTCTCCGCGGCGATTAACTTCTTCACCAGGGCACGAATCGCCGTTGAGGAGGCTTCGCCGCCACCCTCGGTATTCACGTGGCTGGAGAAGAAATACTTAAGCTCAAAAATACCGCGCGGACTGTGCAGATACTTCTGCGTCGTGACGCGGGAAATCGTGGATTCATGCATTTCGACGGCCTGGGCGATATCCGCCAGCACCATCGGTTTCATATACTCTTCACCCTGCTCAAAGAACGCCTGCTGCTGTTCGACGATGCAGCGGCTCACGCGGAGCAGGGTATCATTTCGGCTCTCCAGACTCTTGATCAACCATCGCGCTTCCTGAAGATTGCTACGAATATATTGATTGTCGGAATCGTTGCGCACGCTGGTGCACATGGAGGCATACTGCTGGTTGATTTGCAGGCGAGGGATGCTGTCAGAGTTCAGTTCAACGATCCAGCGGTCATTGTGTTTTCTGACCAGCACGTCCGGGATCACGTACTCGGGTTCGCTGGTCTGGATCGACTGACCGGGGCGCGGATCGAGTGACTGGATCAGATTCACTGCCTCTTTCAGCACCTCTTCTTTCAAACGCGTAACGCGCATCAGAGAGCGGAAATCGTGGTTGGCGAGAAGATCCAGATGATCGCTGATGATTAAGCGCGCCTCCTCAAGCCATGGCGTCTCTTTGCTGAACTGAGAAAGCTGGATCAGCAGGCAGTCGCGCAGATCTTTCGCGGCCACGCCGACTGGATCAAAACGCTGGATACGCTTAAGAACGGCTTCAATCTCTTCAAGCTCAATCTCTTCGTCGCCCATGCTTTCCAGAATGTCGTCCAGCGTGACGGTCAAATAGCCGGTGTCGTCAACGGCGTCGACAATCGACGTGGCGATCGCGCGGTCGGTATCGGAGAAGGGGGTAAGCTCTACCTGCCACATCAGGTAATCCTGCAGCGACTGGGTGGTTTCGCCCTGATAGACCGGTAGCTCATCGTCCTGGTAGTCTGCACGCGTACCGGAAGGGGTGCCAGCGGTATAGATTTCATCCCAGCTGGCATCCAGCGGTAGCTCGTCCGGCATCTCTTTTTGTTCGAGAGCATCTGCGGTGTCGAGCGCTTCTGTATCCTGTGACTGCTGAGTATCTACCTCATCATGAAGATCGGCTTGCTCCAGCAGGGGATTGCTGTCCAGCGCCTGCTGGAGCTCCTGCTGGAGTTCTAAGGTGGACAGTTGCAGCAGACGAATGGCCTGCTGTAGCTGCGGCGTCATCGCCAGTTGTTGGCTGAGCCTTAATTGCAAACCTTGCTTCATGTTCAGAGCATTTTTCTCCGGTTCGGCGTTACGTTACCTCTACCCTATCAGAGTCTGAAGTCTTCCCCAAGATAGACGCGCTTAACATGATCGTCTTCGAGGATCTGCTGCGGCGTACCGTGGGCGATCAGATTGCCCTGGCTCACAATATACGCGCGTTCACATACGGCCAGCGTTTCACGCACGTTGTGGTCGGTGATTAACACGCCAAGCCCGCTGTCACGCAGATGCTCAATAATACGTTTAATATCGATAACGGAGATCGGGTCGACGCCCGCAAACGGTTCATCCAGAAGGATAAATTTCGGGTTTGCGGCCAGCGCGCGCGCAATCTCAACACGACGGCGTTCACCCCCGGACAATGCCTGACCGAGGCTGTCGCGCAGATGCTCAATGTGGAACTCTTCCAGCAGCTCGTTGGCGCGATCCTGACGCTGTTCGCTGGTCAGGTCGTCGCGAATTTGCAGGACCGCCATCAGGTTATCAAAAACGCTCAGACGACGGAAAATAGAGGCTTCCTGCGGCAGATAGCCGATGCCACGACGCGCGCGCGCGTGCAGCGGCAGCAGGCTAATGTCTTCATCGTCGATGACAATGTTGCCGGCATCGCGCGGCACAATGCCTACGACCATGTAGAAGGTGGTGGTTTTACCCGCACCGTTCGGGCCAAGCAGGCCAACAATTTCGCCGGAGTTGACGGTCAGACTGACATCTTCTACGACACGGCGGCCCTTATAGGCCTTCGCGAGATTTTTTGCAGTTAATGTTGCCATAACGGATTAGTTACTCTTCTTCTGTGCCGGGGCCTGGCCCTTGCCTTTGTCCTGCAGCTGCGACGGAACCAGTACGGTGGTTACGCGTTTGCCTTTCTCGCTGGAGGCCTGCATTTTCTGCTCTTTCACCAGATAGGTAATCTGGTCACCGGTGATATTGCTGTCCAGCTGTTCCAGATACGCTTTCCCGGTCAGGATGACCAGGTCCTTCGCCAGCTCATAGTGCATATGCGAGGCGCGGCCTTTCACTGGCTTGCCATTGTCCTGCATCTGGTAGAAGGTTGCCGGATTGCCATAACCATCAATGATCTCTTTGCCCTGCTCGCCGCCCGGACGGGTCACGACCACTTTATCGGCGTTGATTTTGATGGTGCCCTGCGTCACGACAACGTTACCCGTGAAGGTGACGACGTTACCCTGCATGTCGAGAGACTGGGTGTCGGACTCGATATGGATCGGCTGGTCGGTATCGCCCGTTACAGCAAGCGCGGGGAGACTGGCCGCCAGCATCGCGCTGGCGATAATTACTTTAAGGCTGAGTTTGTTTGTTTTGAATTTCATAGGAGGTTCTAACCTTTTCAATCAGCTCGGCGTTCTTGCTGCGTAAGTTCCCGCGCATTCTTAAACCGCTGGAATTAAATGTTGTGCCATACAGTGTGACCAGATCCTGCGAGGTCACGTCCTGGGTTACCAGGTTAATCTGGGCATTATCCGTCGTAATTTTCCGCAGTTGCGAGTCAGCGGTCAGGGCGTTGACTTCAACGTGGCCATACAGATAAAGCATACGGTCATTTGTGAGTTTTGCCCGATCTGACTTAATCGACCACGTCGGGACTTTGTCTTTATCGAACGTGGTCATCACAGGTTGGGTAAACCACGACACGCCATCATCAGAAAAATATTCCACGTGCTGAGCGATCAGGCGATAGTTAAGCGCACCTTCCGGGCTGTAGACCACGGTGTCGCTGTGATCGCTTTTATAGGTTGGATCGTTATTATTGACCACTTCCGTTTGCGTATCGTCGCGATCGGCAAGATTCATGCCAATCAATACCAGTGCGACAAGCGAAAGCAGAATGATAACCCAACGTCTGGTTTTACTCATATTGATTGCCCTTTGGCCTCATCAAGCTTGCCCTGCGCCAGCAGAAGCAGATCGCAGACTTCACGTACAGCACCCCGGCCACCGTTGATGTGGGTAACGTAGTCTGCGCGTGGGATCAGCAGCGGGTGCGCATCGGCAACCGCGATGCTGAGACCCACTTCTGCCATCACCGGCCAGTCGATCAGATCGTCCCCAACGTAGGCCACGTTTTCCGGGGCGATAGCCAGTTTACCCAGTAAATCGTTGAACGCCGCCATCTTATCGGATTGACCCTGATACAGGTGGGTAATGCCTAAGGTTTCACAGCGGTCTTCTACCAGTTTAGCTTTCCGTCCGGTGATGATAGCAACCTCAATACCCGAGGTGAGCGCACAGCGGATACCGTAGCCGTCGCGAACGTTAAACGCTTTCAGCTCTTCGCCATTATTGCCCATGTAAATCAGGCCATCGGAAAGTACCCCATCCACATCCAGAATCAACAGACGAATTGTTTCCGCCTTAGCCATCATCTGGGTACTGACCGGACCATAACAGGTTGCAAGGGATGCACCCGCATTACTCATTGTCTTATCCTTCATTACACTACGCCTGCGCGCAGCAGATCATGCATATGTACCACACCCAGCAACTGGTCGCCATCGGCAACCATAACGGAGGTGATATGGCGGGACTGCATCAGGTTCAGCACATCCACGGCTAACGTGCCCGGACGCACGCGGATACCGCCCGGCGTCATCACATCGGCAATGCCGAGCGTGCGGACATCTACACCCATGTCGAACACGCGACGCAGGTCGCCATCGGTGAAGATCCCCTGAATTTTCATCAGATCGTCGCACACGACTGTCATACCCAGATTCTTGCGGGTGATTTCCAGCAGCGCATCACGCAGAGAGGCTTCTTTACTGACGTGAGGGATCTCATCCCCGGTGTGCATAATATCGTTTACCCGCAGCAGCAGCTTGCGCCCCAGCGCGCCGCCCGGGTGGGAGAGCGCAAAATCTTCCGGCGTAAAACCGCGGGCTTCGAGCAGCGCGACGGCAAGCGCATCACCCATGACCAGCGCGGCGGTGGTGCTGGAGGTAGGGGCCAGACCCAGCGGACAGGCTTCTTTCGGTACTTTAACGCACAGGTGAATATCGGCCGCACGCGCCATGCTGCTTTCCGGACGGCTGGTCATGCAAATCAGCGGTACCTGCAGCCGCTTCAGTACTGGGATCAGCGCCAGGATCTCATTGGACTCACCAGAATTTGACAGGGCGATGACGACATCCTGCGGCGTGACCATACCCAGATCGCCGTGCGCGGCTTCCCCCGGATGAACAAAGAAGGAAGAGGTTCCGGTGCTGGCAAACGTTGCCGCCATTTTGCGCCCAATGTGGCCGGACTTGCCCATTCCCATCACCACGACTTTACCGGCACAGTAGAATATCTTCTCACATGCCAGACTAAAATCCTGATTAATGTACTGATCTAACTGCGCCAGACCTTCACGTTCAATCTCCAGAACCTCTTTGCCTGCTTTCTGAAAGTCAAAACCCGGCTGCAATTCTATTTGCGACATAATGCGTTTCCGTTTACCCAGAGAGAAGAGGCGAGAGCCAGTACAGCATCGCCATCCATACGATAAATCCACCCGTCAGCAGCGCGCCTGCGCCTTTGCCGATCTGGCGTTGCCGCCGCCAGCAGAGCAGGGCAAATATCACGCTGACCAGCAACATCACCCCGTAATCGCGCGAGAACGCCAGGGGATTGAAAGGTCCTGGCGTTATCAGAGCTGGGAGGCCCATTACAATGGCGATATTAAATATGTTGGACCCGATGATATTGCCAATGGCGATGTCATCTTCCCCTTTACGTGCCCCGGCAATCGCGGTGGCCAGCTCCGGCAGGCTGGTGCCGATAGCAATCACTGTCAGGCCAATGGTCAGTTCACTGATGGCGAAATAGTTTGCCAGCACCGTCGCGTTATCCACAACCATGCGCGTGGCCATCGGCATAATGATCAGCGCAACGCCAAGCCAAAGCAGAGCGACAGGCAGCGTGCCTTCGTGCGGAAGTTCGGCGACCTGCTCACGCGTCAGGCTATCCTGACCCTGCTTTTCGGCCAGGCGGGCGATTTTAACACTATACAGCAGCCAGATGACGGCCAGCGCCAGCAGGAAAATGCCGTCGCTGTAGCTCAGTACGCCATCATAAAATACGCAGCCTGCCAGCAGGCTTACGATTAACATTAGCGGCAATTCACGGCGCAGAACATCAGAATGCACGCGAAATGGATGGAGCAGTGCCGCCAGACCTAAAATCAGTAAGATATTGACGATGTTAGAGCCAATCGCAGTGCCTATCGCCAGGTCTAACTGACCATGCAGCGACGCCGAGACAGAGACGATGATTTCAGGAAGTGAGGTGCCAACGCTAACAACGGTCATCCCAATGACAACAGGGGGGACGCCCGTCAGGCGACACAGGATAGATGCAGCAAACACTAAACGGTCAGCACTGTAGACCACCAGAAGTAAACCAATTATTAACAGTGCTGTTGCTAAAAGCATCAAAAGTCCTTTCTTCAGGTATACTTGTCGGTCCATCGCGCGGGAATGGCTGGACTGCATACGGTCTGAGGCGTAACGAATTCCTAATTTTGACTTTATGCGCCGGAAAAGTAAAACAAATGCCAGCTTTCGCTAACCTCGACGGCTAATATTCTGTAAAAATGCTGTGTTTAGGGCTGATTCAGGCGGCACGCCTTAACGTGAGCAGGGTAAGAAAGGAACCTTAAATGAGCCAAACGATGGCGAATTTAGTCGATGTCCGTGGTGTGAGTTTTTCTCGTGCCAACAGATTGATATTTGATGATATTTCGTTGACCGTACCGCGTGGCAAGATCACTGCCATCATGGGGCCGTCCGGGATCGGTAAAACGACCCTGTTGCGCCTTATTGGTGGGCAGATCCCACCGGATAGCGGTGAGATCCTCTTCGATGGCGAAAACGTCCCGGAGATGTCGCGCTCGCGCCTGTATACTGTCCGCAAACGCATGAGTATGCTCTTTCAGTCGGGCGCGTTATTCACCGACATGAATGTCTTTGATAACGTGGCCTATCCGCTGCGCGAGCATACCAGCCTGCCGCCTGAGCTGCTGAAAAGCACGGTGATGATGAAGCTGGAAGCTGTTGGCCTGCGGGGGGCCGCGAAGCTGATGCCTTCGGAGCTGTCCGGCGGGATGGCGCGCCGCGCTGCGCTGGCGCGAGCCATTGCATTAGAACCCGATTTAATCATGTTCGACGAACCGTTTGTTGGACAGGATCCTATCACGATGGGCGTACTGGTGAAGCTCATCTCTGAGCTGAACAGCGCGCTCGGCGTCACCTGCATTGTGGTGTCTCACGATGTACCGGAAGTGTTGAGCATTGCCGATTACGCCTATATCGTGGCGGACAAAAAGATCGTCGCACACGGTAGCGCCCAGGCGCTGCAGGAAAATTGCGATCCGCGCGTGCGGCAGTTCCTTGACGGTATTGCTGACGGACCCGTGCCGTTCCGCTACCCGGCGGGCGACTATCGTGACGATTTACTGGGAATAGGGAGTTAAGCCACTCATGCTGTTAAATGCGTTGGCCGCTCTCGGACACCGTGGCATAAAAACCATCAGGACGTTCGGGCGTGCCGGATTGATGTTATTCAACGCGCTGGTCGGCAAGCCGGAATTCCGCAAGCACGCACCGCTGCTGGTGCGGCAGCTTTATAATGTCGGCGTGCTGTCGATGCTCATCATCATTGTCTCCGGTCTGTTTATCGGTATGGTGCTTGGGCTGCAGGGCTACCTCGTCCTGACAACCTACAGTGCAGAAACCAGCCTCGGGATGCTGGTGGCGCTTTCGCTGCTGCGCGAACTGGGTCCGGTTGTAGCGGCGCTGCTGTTTGCCGGGCGTGCAGGATCAGCATTAACGGCTGAAATTGGCCTGATGCGTGCGACCGAGCAGCTTTCCAGTATGGAGATGATGGCGGTCGATCCGCTGCGTCGTGTGATCTCGCCGCGTTTCTGGGCGGGTGTGATCTCATTACCGTTACTGACTATTTTGTTTGTTGCTGTGGGGATCTGGGGCGGTTCGCTGGTTGGCGTCCACTGGAAAGGTATTGATGCCGGTTTCTTCTGGTCCGCCATGCAGGACGCCATTGACCTGCGAATGGATCTGGTTAACTGTCTGATTAAAAGCGTGGTATTTGCCATTACGGTCACCTGGATCGCATTGTTCAACGGTTACGATGCCATCCCGACGTCGGCGGGCATTAGCCGTGCAACTACACGTACAGTCGTACATTCGTCGCTGGCCGTACTGGGTCTGGATTTTGTGCTCACCGCACTGATGTTTGGGAATTGAGTTCATGCAAACGAGAAAAAATGAAATTTGGGTTGGCGTGTTCCTGCTGCTGGCGTTGCTGGCCGCACTGTTCATCTGCCTGAGAGCGGCGGATATCACGTCTGTGCGCACCGAGCCGACGTATCGCGTCTATGCCACCTTCGATAACATCGGTGGGCTGAAGGCGCGCTCACCGGTCCGTATCGGCGGCGTGGTGATTGGGCGCGTGTCAGACATTACGCTTGATGAGAAAACCTATCTGCCGCGCGTCGCGATGGATATCGAAGAGCGCTACAACCATATTCCGGACACCAGCTCCCTTTCTATCCGTACTTCCGGCCTGCTGGGCGAACAGTATCTGGCCCTTAACGTCGGTTTTGAAGACCCCGAGCTTGGAACGACTATCCTTAAAGACGGTAGCGTAATTCAGGATACGAAGTCCGCGATGGTGCTGGAGGACATGATTGGTCAGTTCCTTTACAACAGTAAAGGGGATGATAAAAAGTCTGACGATGCCCCTGCGCAAAGTGAAGACCATACCAATGCTGCGCCGACCCCTGGTGCTGCGAATTAATTTCAGGAGAAGTCATTCATGTTTAAACGACTGTTAATGGTTGCCATGCTGGTCATTGCCCCTCTCACTGCGGCACACGCTGCGGATCAGAGCAACCCGTACAAACTGATGGACGAAGCGGCGAAGAAGACCTTCGATCGTCTTAAAAACGAACAGCCAAAAATTCGCGCGAATCCTGATTATCTGCGTGACGTCGTAGACCAGGAGCTGCTGCCGTATGTGCAGATCAAATACGCGGGTGCGCTGGTGCTGGGGCGTTATTACAAAGACGCGACGCCTGCGCAGCGCGAAGCTTACTTTGCCGCGTTCCGTGAATACCTGAAACAGGCTTACGGCCAGGCTCTGGCGATGTACCACGGTCAGACTTATCAGATTGCCCCAGAGCAGCCGCTGGGCGACGCCACCATTATTCCTATCCGCGTAACCATCAACGATCCTAATGGTCGTCCACCGGTTCGTCTGGACTTCCAGTGGCGTAAAAACAGCCAGACAGGCAACTGGCAGGCGTATGACATGATCGCTGAAGGGGTGAGCATGATCACCACCAAACAGAACGAGTGGAGCGACCTGCTGCGTACCAAAGGTATTGACGGCCTGACCGCACAGCTGCAGTCCATTTCTCGTCAGAAAATCACTCTGGACGAGAAGAAGTAATGTCGCAGCAACTCCGCTGGTCGCGTGAAGATGAGACGTTAAGGCTATCCGGTGAGCTGGATCAGGATCTGCTGAACCCGCTGTGGGATAAACGCCATGAGGCGATGCAGGGCGTAACGCTCATCGACTTAACCGACGTTACGCGGGTGGATACGGCAGGTGTTGCGATGCTCGCCCATCTGGTTGCCGTGGGGAAAAAGCAGGGAACAAGCGTCATGCTTCATGGCGCGAGCGATAATGTCATGACCCTTGCGCAACTCTACAATCTGCCTCAGGACGTACTGCCTCGTTAATATTTTCAGTGCGTTACTTCCGAAAGCCCTGACAGTTTCATCGTCGGGGCTTTTTGCTTGTTTAAGACGACGCCACTTTGCTCTAAGATGTTGGGCTTGTTTTCTCTATCAGATGATTAAGAGCCCATGGAAAATCATGAAATCCAGACAGTGCTGATGAATGCACTCTCCCTTCAGGAAGCCCACGTCACTGGCGATGGCAGTCACTTCCAGGTTATTGCTGTGGGTGAGATGTTCGACGGTATGAGCCGTGTGAAGAAGCAGCAGGCTGTGTACGCGCCGCTGATGGAATATATTGCGGATAACCGCATCCACGCCCTGTCGATTAAAGCGTTCACCCCGCAAGAGTGGGCACGCGATCGCAAACTAAACGGTTTTTGAGCTGAGGGCGACAGGCCCGCAGCACGGTTGAATTTATAAGAGAGCACACAATGGATAAATTTCGTGTACAGGGGCCAACGCGTCTCCAGGGCGAAGTCACAATTTCTGGCGCGAAAAACGCCGCGCTGCCAATTCTCTTTGCTGCGCTGCTCGCGGAAGAGCCGGTAGAAATTCAGAACGTACCGAAGCTGAAAGATATCGACACCACCATGAAGTTGCTCACCCAGTTGGGCACGAAAGTCGAGCGTAACGGTTCCGTCTGGATCGACGCCAGCAATGTCAATAACTTCTCAGCGCCTTACGAACTGGTGAAAACCATGCGTGCTTCCATCTGGGCGCTTGGCCCGCTGGTGGCGCGTTTCGGTCAGGGTCAGGTTTCGCTGCCGGGCGGTTGCGCCATCGGCGCGCGTCCGGTTGACCTGCATATCTTTGGCCTGGAGAAGCTGGGCGCAGAGATCAAACTGGAAGAAGGTTACGTTAAGGCTTCCGTCAATGGTCGTCTGAAAGGCGCGCACATTGTCATGGACAAAGTGAGCGTGGGCGCTACCGTCACCATCATGTCTGCGGCGACGCTGGCAGAAGGTACGACCATCATTGAAAACGCCGCGCGTGAACCGGAGATCGTAGACACTGCCAACTTCCTCGTTGCGCTGGGTGCGAAGATTTCCGGCCAGGGCACTGACCGTATCACCATCGAAGGCGTTGAGCGTCTGGGTGGCGGCGTGTATCGCGTGCTGCCGGACCGTATCGAAACCGGGACCTTCCTGGTCGCTGCGGCGATCTCTGGCGGTAAGATTGTTTGTCGCAACGCGCAGCCAGATACCCTGGATGCGGTGCTGGCGAAACTGCGCGATGCGGGTGCGGATATCGAGATCGGTGAAGACTGGATCAGCCTGGATATGCATGGCCAGCGTCCAAAAGCCGTTAATGTGCGTACTGCACCGCACCCGGCCTTCCCGACGGACATGCAGGCCCAGTTCACCCTGTTAAACCTGGTTGCAGAAGGCACGGGCTTCATCACGGAAACCATCTTCGAAAACCGCTTTATGCACGTACCTGAACTGATCCGTATGGGTGCGCATGCTGAAATCGAAAGCAACACGGTTATTTGTCACGGCGTTGAAAAACTGTCCGGTGCGCAGGTTATGGCGACCGATTTGCGTGCGTCTGCAAGCCTGGTGCTGGCGGGTTGTATTGCGGAAGGCACTACGGTGGTGGATCGTATTTATCACATCGATCGTGGCTATGAGCGTATCGAAGACAAACTGCGCGCGCTGGGTGCTAATATCGAGCGTGTGAAGGGCGAGTAATCGTTCCGGCAGCCCCCTGCCAGAAATGACCGGGGGGTTGCTATTCCTGTCAAAAAACCGTTATCCCTGCGGTTCTGTTTTTACTTTTCTCTGGCGCATCATGCGCGTTCTGTCGATAAATTCATGAGTAACAGGATCGTGATAACGTGAAGGCCAGATTACCCACGGGTGCGTTTCCAGCGCCGTCGCGATAATTAATTCTCCTTTTGGCCAGGGGCGGGTCAGGGCGTTTGCAAGGGTGGAAGAACTCAGTCCATGGCGGCGGGACTCTGCTGCAAGCGAAGTGCCTCTTTTGCGCAGTGCCGCAATGATATCTGCCGTATGCCAGTCGATAAATTTCGTATCCATAACGCTGTCCTTAAGTTCGGATTCACCTACGCCGTTTCTTCTGAAACGACTGGCTTACTATACCCATTTCGACTGCTTGTTCTAAAAAGTTCGCGTTACTTGAAGGGATATTCAGAATAAGCCATGGCTTTATTCATGCGGGATTTAACCCGATGCATTTACAGGAATACGGAGTTTATTGGTGTGTATTTGAACCTCCCCGCGATGGGTACGGGGAGGAGCGACAGGATTAACGATCGCGCTGGACGGCAATGTGGGCAAGACCAATCAGCGCATCGCGCCATGGGCTGTCTGGAATAACCTGAAGTGCAGCGATGGCCTTATCAGCCTCTTCTTCGGCACGCTGACGGGTCCATTCCAGTGAACCGCAGATTGCCATGGTTTCCAGTACAGGTTCCAGAAGATGGCGACCATTTCCCTGTTCGATCGCTTCACGGATCATTTTCGCCTGATCGGGTGAACCGTTGCGCATGGCGTGAAGCAGCGGCAGGGTCGGTTTGCCTTCGTTCAGGTCATCGCCCACATTTTTGCCGAGCGTTTCGCCGTCCGCACTGTAGTCCAGCAAATCATCAATCAGCTGGAAGGCAGTACCCAGATAACGGCCATAGTCCTGCAACCCTTTTTCCTGTGCTGCGGAACAGCCAGCCAGAATGCCGGAGCACTGGGCGGCTGCTTCAAACAGGCGCGCTGTTTTGCTGTAGATGACGCGCATGTAGTTTTCTTCGGTGATATCCGGATCATTGACGTTCATCAGCTGCAGCACTTCGCCTTCAGCGATAACGTTCACGGCTTCGGACATCACTTCCAGCACTTTCAGAGAGCCCAGGCTGGTCATCATCTGGAAGGCGCGGGTATAGATAAAATCCCCGACCAGAACGCTGGCTGCATTCCCGAAGGCGGCATTTGCCGTGGCTTTGCCGCGACGCATATCGGATTCATCCACAACATCGTCATGCAGAAGCGTCGCGGTGTGAATAAATTCGATCAGCGCGGCGATCGTGACGTGGGCATTTCCCTGATAGCCAACGGCTCTGGCAGCCAGAATCGCAATCATAGGGCGAATGCGTTTACCGCCACCGCTGACAATGTAATAGCCCAACTGATTGATCAGCTGAACGTCAGAGTTGAGTTGCTCCAGGATTGCTGCATTTACACCCGCCATATCTTGCGCGGTTAACTCGTTGATTTTTTCTAAATTCATCGCAAAAGCCGGGCTTTTTATCCTGTTGATCCCATCTTCAATGGGGTAACGAAGGGTTTCGGTTTATCAATAGTAGTGCTGATTGTACTGAAAAAACGGCTCAGATAAACGTTACCGTACGTGTTGTGTTTTTTTTCTTCATGTATTGACGGTAGCACTTGTCAAAGGCTCGCGTTTTGCGTAATATTCGCGCCCTATTGTGAATATTTATAGCGCACCCTGATTCATACGAGCGAGGACGTGCGCGGAAGCGGAGTTTATATGTACGCGGTTTTCCAAAGTGGTGGTAAACAACACCGAGTAAGCGAAGGTCAGACCGTTCGCCTGGAAAAGCTGGACATCGCAACTGGCGAATCTGTTGAGTTCGCAGAAGTTCTGATGATCGCAAACGGTGAAGAAGTCAAAATCGGCGTTCCTTTCGTTGATGGCGGCGTTATCAAAGCTGAAGTTGTTGCTCACGGTCGTGGCGAGAAAGTTAAAATCGTTAAGTTTCGTCGTCGTAAACACTACCGTAAGCAGCAGGGCCACCGTCAGTGGTTCACTGATGTGAAAATTACTGGCATCAGCGCCTAAGACCTGAGGAGAGATTTAAATGGCACATAAAAAGGCTGGCGGCTCCACACGTAACGGTCGCGATTCAGAAGCTAAACGCCTTGGCGTTAAGCGTTTCGGTGGCGAATCCGTTCTGGCGGGTAGCATCATCGTTCGTCAACGTGGTACCAAATTCCACGCTGGCAACAACGTAGGTTGCGGTCGTGACCACACTCTGTTTGCTAAAGCAGACGGTAAAGTGAAATTTGAAGTTAAAGGCCCGAACAACCGTAAATACATCAGCATCGTTGCTGAGTAAGGTTTTCTCGGTCCGGTAACGGATTAAAGCCCCGCAACGTGTTGCGGGGCTTTTTACATTGGAAACCCGGAAAATTTTCTGTAGGGAAAACGGGCATGAAGCAGCAGGCCGGCATTGGTATTCTTTTGGCGCTTACGACCGCAATGTGCTGGGGCGCGCTGCCAATTGCAATGAAGCAGGTACTGGAAGTGATGGAACCGCCTACGGTGGTCTTTTATCGCTTTCTGATGGCAAGTATAGGTCTCGGGGCCATTCTCGCGATCAAAGGCAAGCTTCCACCGCTGCGACTCTTCCGCAAACCTCGCTGGCTGGTGTTACTGGCCATTGCGACGGGCGGTTTGTTCGGCAACTTCATCCTGTTCAGCTCATCCCTGCAGTATTTAAGCCCTACGGCGTCTCAGGTGATTGGTCAGCTTTCGCCTGTGGGTATGATGGTCGCCAGCGTGTTCATCCTTAAGGAGAAGATGCGCGGCACGCAGATTATCGGGGCGAGCATGTTGCTGTGTGGTCTGGTGATGTTCTTTAACACCAGCCTGATCGAGATTTTTACCCGACTGACGGATTACACCTGGGGTGTGATCTTCGGCGTGGGAGCAGCAACGGTCTGGGTGAGTTATGGCGTCGCGCAAAAGGTGTTATTGCGGCGTCTGGCCTCACAGCAGATCCTTTTTTTGCTGTACACTTTGTGTACAGTGGCATTACTGCCGTTAGCGAAGCCAGGGGTAATTACCCAACTGAGCGACTGGCAGCTGGCGTGCCTCATTTTTTGTGGGCTTAACACGCTGGTCGGTTATGGCGCGCTGGCCGAAGCAATGGCGCGCTGGCAGGCAGCACAAGTAAGCGCATTGATCACGCTTACCCCGCTGTTTACGCTGTTATTTTCAGATTTGTTATCAATGGCCTGGCCCGATGTCTTCGTCAGACCGATGCTCAACCTGTTGGGCTATCTCGGTGCGTTTGTCGTGGTTGCGGGCGCGATGTATTCCGCCATTGGTCATCGTCTTTGGGGACGTTGGCGCAAAAATGAAGCGGTTGTAGTAGTCCCCCGCTCAGGCGAATGAGTTACGGAGAGTAAAATGAAGTTTGTTGATGAAGCGACGATCCTGGTCGTTGCAGGTGATGGCGGTAACGGTTGTGTAAGCTTCCGCCGTGAAAAATATATTCCTCGTGGCGGTCCTGACGGCGGTGACGGTGGAGACGGTGGTGACGTGTGGCTGGAGGCGGATGAAAACCTCAACACGCTGATTGACTATCGCTTCGAAAAATCTTTCCGCGCCGAGCGTGGACAGAACGGCCAGAGCCGTGACTGTACCGGCAAACGCGGTAAAGATGTAACCATTAAGGTTCCGGTCGGTACGCGCGTAATTGACCAGGGCACCGGTGAAACCATGGGTGACATGACCAAACACGGTCAGCGTCTCATGGTCGCAAAAGGCGGCTGGCACGGTCTGGGCAACAGCCGTTTCAAATCTTCCGTTAACCGTACCCCTCGTCAGAAAACGATGGGCACACCGGGCGATAAGCGCGATCTGCAGCTGGAGCTGATGCTGCTGGCAGACGTGGGCATGCTGGGTATGCCAAACGCCGGTAAATCGACCTTTATTCGCGCGGTCTCTGCGGCGAAACCAAAAGTGGCGGACTATCCGTTTACCACGCTGGTACCAAGCCTGGGCGTTGTCCGGATGGATAACGAAAAGAGCTTCGTCGTGGCTGATATTCCGGGCCTGATTGAAGGCGCTGCGGAAGGCGCGGGTCTGGGTATTCGCTTCCTGAAGCACCTTGAGCGTTGCCGCGTCCTGCTGCACCTCATTGATATCGATCCAATCGACGGTTCCGATCCGGTTGAGAACGCCCGAATCATCATCGGCGAGCTGGAAAAATACAGCGAGAAGCTGGCGAATAAACCGCGCTGGCTGGTCTTCAACAAGATCGACCTGATGGACAAAGCGGAAGCCGAAGCGAAAGCCAAAGCGATTGCGGAAGCAATGGGCTGGGAAGATAAATACTACCTGATCTCCGCGGCAAGCCAGGTTGGCGTAAAAGATCTCTGCTGGGATGTGATGACCTTCATCATCGAGAACCCGGTCGTTCAGGCTGAAGAAGCGAAACAGCCAGAAAAAGTCGAATTCATGTGGGATGACTACCACCGCCAGCAGCTCGAAGAGCTGGAAGCGGAAGAGGAAGACGACTGGGACGATGACTGGGATGAGGACGACGAAGAAGGCGTCGAGTTCATCTACAAGCACTAAAATCTGTCCTGAGCCCCCATTATGGGGGCTTTTTTTATTCCAGCGTTGATGGCAACCAGCAGCTGGCGATTAAGCCGCCTTCAGCACCATTCTCCAGCGTCAGCTTGCCGTGGTGCAACTGCACGATGCGCTGTACGATACTCAGACCCAGACCGCTGCCGCCGTAGCGCTGATCGAGTCGACGGAACGGCTCCGTGATTGACTGTCGGTGCGCTTCATCAATGCCGGGTCCCTGATCGATAACGCTGACCTGTGTTCCCCCTGCGACCTCTGCCAGCGTCACGGTGATCGTTGTACCTGACGGGCTGTACCGTCCGGCGTTCTCAAGCAGGTTGCGCAGCATCAGCCTCAGAAGTACCGCGTCACCCTGCACCGTCAGCGCGCTCCTGGCCGGCCATATCACCGTATGTTCTTTAGCTTCATGCTCAAGGCCGAGTGGGGTGATGATAGTGTCTGTCCAGTTAATAGTGTCATAGTGTCCACTCGCCATCGCCTGTCCGGCACGGGCCAGCATCAGCAGCTGTTCGACGGTGTGCATCAGCTGGTCGATACGGCTGATGAGCGTCGTGGCCTGCGGAGAGCCTGACTGGGCCATGAGCTCCAGATGGAGCCTGATCCCGGCAAGCGGTGTTCGCAGTTCGTGGGCCGCATCTGCCGTGAAGAGACGCTCCTGCTGAATGGTATTATCCAGCCTGGCGAGCAGCTGGTTGAGAGAGGTGGTTACGGCGCCTATTTCTTCCATGTCGGAGTACATAGGCAGCGGGGTTAAGTTATCCGCCGAACGGTTTGCCAGGCTGACGCGCAGCTTATTCAGCGGTCGGGTTATCCAGGTAACTGCCCAGAATGAGAAAAACAACGTAAAGCCGACCATCACCAGAGAAGGGACCAGCAGCGAGGCAATCGCTTCGCGGATCTCTTTTTCGACGTGGTTATTACGTGATTTAGCCGACAGCGTTTCATTCACCAGAAAGCCAATCTGTTCACGGCTTTCGTGCCACAACCAAATAACGCTTATCAGCTGGAAAAATAACAGAATGACCGCCAGCAAAACCATTAATCGCCGACGCATGCTGTTCATTTCTGGCTCTCCAGGCGGTAGCCAACGCCGCGGACGGTTTTAATCCGATCTTTGCCGAGCTTACGGCGCAGGTTGTGAATGTGGACTTCCAGGGTATTGGATCCCGGATCGTCCTGCCAGGAGTAGATATCCTGCTGGAGGGTTTCTCTGTGTACCGTTTGTCCGCTTCGCATGATCAGGCGCGTCAGCAAGGCGAACTCTTTTGGCGTAACTTCGACAGGCTGAGACTGGCGCAATACCTGCTGGGTTTGCAGATTCAGGGTAATATCCCCGTCGGTCAATAAGTTATCGCTGTGACCAAGATAGCGGCGTATTAACGCCCGCACCCGGGCCTGAAGCTCCGCAAGCGCAAAGGGCTTCACCAGATAATCATCTGCGCCGGCATCAAGGCCGGTAATACGATCTTCAATGGCGTCGCGTGCCGTCAGGATCAACACCGGATTGGCAATACCGCGGCGACGCCACTGGCTGAGCAGCGTGGCGCCGTCTTTATCCGGCAAGCCCAGGTCAAGGATCACCAGGCTGTATTCGCCGCTCTGGATCAGGGCATCTGCTTCTGCCGCGGTTCCGGCACAGTCCAGGGCATATCCTTCGTTGGCGAGCCCGAGTGCGAGCCCTTCCTGCAATAACAGATCGTCTTCAACTATGAGTAGTTTCATCGCTAGTTATTCTGGTAGATGTCTTTATAAAGCCTGCTTTCGAAGCGAACCAGTGGTATGCGGCGGTTGCGCTGGTCGGTCGGTTCGACGGCATAGCCGGAAAGATACTGTACGAATGCCATGCGCTGTCCGCTGGCGGTCGTGATGAAGCCTGCCAGGTTGTAAACGCCCTGCAGTGAACCTGTCTTAGCGGATACTTTGCCATCGACACCCGCCGCGTGAAGCCCGGCGCGATACTGCAGCGAACCGTCATGCCCGGCAAGCGGCAGCATAGAAATAAAGTTTAGCTCAGTGTCATGTTGTGCAATGTACTGAAGCACCTGCATCATGGTGGCCGGGGCTATCAGGTTATGACGCGATAATCCCGAGCCATCGACGGCGATAGTGTTACCCAGATCGATTCCCGCCTGCTGACGCAGGATCTGACGAACAGCGTCTGAGCCCGCACGCCAGGTTCCCGGCACGCCGAAACGCGCGTGACCAATCATGCGGAACACGGTGTCGGCAATCATGTTATCCGACTTTTTCAGCATAATTCGCAGCAAATCGTGCAGCGGTGGTGACTGTTTACTGGCAATGACCGTACCGGGCTGGTTGACCTGCGTCTGACGAAGCAGCGTGCCGGAGTAGGTTATTCCCGCCTGTTTCAGTTCATCCTTGAGAATCGCACCGGCATACCCCGCACCGTCCTGGATGGCAAAGGCCAGCGGTAGCGGATCGGCGCGCTGCGTCAGGCAGCCGGTGAGGGTGTAGCGATTAAGATCGCCCGGCACCACGTCCAGCTCGCAATACTGCGCGTCCGGAGACCCTTTCGCCAGCGTACGCACCTGACTAAACATGGTGACCGGATAGTAGGACGCCACGCGGATAAACGCTAAGTCATCCGGTTTTGGCGCGCTGTAGAGCGACACGGAGAAGCAGTTACGGTCAACAATCGCAGCTGCTGGCGGCGCGCTAAAGCACTGCGTCATGTCGTTCCATGGCCAGCCAGGGGCTTTATCATGGCTGGCAAAAATGGAGGTATCGATCAGTACGTTGCCATCGATTTTTGTCACGCCGGATTTTTTCAGTACTGCCACCATGTTGCGGATATCCTGGCGCTTAAAGGTGGGATCGCCGCCGAAACGGGCAATAAGATCGCCTTTCAGTTCGCCATTCGCAACGTTACCTTTGGTTTCAAGCGTGGTGGTAAAACGGAAGTCAGGCCCGAGCTGGAGCAGGGCGGCGAGGGCAGTGATCACCTTCTGGGTACTGGCAGGCAGCGCCATCTGTTGACTGTGATAGTCAATGTCGGGAGCCTGTGCGCCAACCTTCTGCACCATCAGGGCAAGGTTCGCGCCTGCGGGGAGCTGATTAATGTACTCATCAACATTCGCGGCCTGGGCGGTGAACGTTATACTGGTAGTCAATCCGATGATAAAACTGGAAAATCGCATAATCTCGCGCTAACAACCCGAAAACAAACCGTCATACTACGGTGCATAGCACTGCAAAGTAAACGATGACCCATAGTGAACTTCGCGGTAAAATGCGTATCAAATTGAAAAATTGCTGCTGACCTGGGGCATTGCTCCCGGGTCGGTTTTCTTTTTGCTTCTTGCCCGCTTTAGGGGGCAGGAGCAGGGAACACTGCTCCCAACAGGAATGTTTAAGAGGTATAACAAATGCAAGCTATTCCGATGACCTTACGTGGTGCCGAAAAACTGCGCGAAGAACTGGATTTCCTGAAATCCGTGCGTCGCCCTGAAATCATCGCCGCTATCGCGGAAGCCCGTGAGCATGGCGACCTGAAAGAGAATGCTGAATACCACGCTGCGCGTGAACAGCAGGGGTTCTGTGAGGGACGCATTAAAGATATCGAAGCGAAACTGTCTAACGCGCAGGTTATCGATATCACCAAAATGCCTAACAATGGCCGCGTGATTTTTGGTTCTACCGTCAGCGTTCTGAACCTGGACAACGACGAAGAGCAGACCTATCGCATCGTGGGTGATGATGAAGCAGACTTCAAACAGAACCTGATTTCAGTGAACTCACCCATTGCTCGCGGCCTGATTGGCAAAGAGCAGGACGATGTTGTCACCATCCGCACCCCTGGCGGTGAAGTGGAATACGAAATTATTAAGGTTGAATACCTGTAATTCGCTTCTCTACTAAGATGTTGATACATTGTAAAGAAAAGAAAAAGGCCGCATAGCGGCCTTTTATCAACTCAAGGAGCATGGCATTTTGCTCAGCCTGCTGAAAGAAATCCCTCGTTTCACACAGAAAATGTGATTGATTCAGGATATCCTTAGCGTGGCAGCGAGATTTTACGCTCTTTAGATGGGCGATAGAGCACCAGCGTTTTACCGATGACCTGTACATTACAGGCGCCGGTTTCGCGCACGATGGCTTCCACGATCAGGTTTTTAGTGTCTCTGTCTTCAGAGGCGATTTTCACCTTGATCAGCTCGTGGTGTTCCAGCGCTTGTTCAATCTCGGCAAGCACCCCTTCGGTCAAACCATTGTTGCCAAGCATTACTACCGGCTTGAGCGGATGTGCCAGACCTTTAAGGTGCTGTTTTTGTTTAGTACTCAGATTCATCGTATATTTTTGCTTACGTTGGGATTGAAAACGGTTCATTCTACCGCCATCTCCCTTATATCGCCAAATAGCTGCGTAGAAATTTACGTCACAGGCAAGCAACGATGAACCAGGACGGAAATGTTAAATGACAGGTAAAAAGCGTTCTGCCAGCTCCAGCCGCTGGCTTCAGGAACACTTTAGCGATAAATATGTTCAACAGGCACAGAAAAAGGGGTTGCGTTCCCGTGCCTGGTTTAAACTTGATGAAATACAGCAAAGTGACAAACTTTTTAAGCCGGGGATGACGGTTGTCGACCTCGGCGCGGCACCTGGCGGATGGTCCCAGTATGCGGTAACGCAGATCGGCGGAACGGGCCGAATCATCGCGTGCGATCTTTTACCAATGGATCCCATCGTCGGTGTCGACTTCCTTCAGGGCGACTTTCGTGATGAATTAGTGCTGAAAGCGTTACTTGATCGTGTTGGTGACAGTAAGGTCCAGGTTGTCATGTCGGATATGGCACCAAATATGTGCGGAACACCGGCGGTGGATATCCCCCGCGCCATGTATCTGGTGGAGCTAGCGTTAGAAATGTGTCGTGATGTACTAGCGCCTGGTGGTAGTTTTGTTGTGAAGGTGTTTCAGGGCGAAGGTTTCGAGGAGTATCTTAAGGAAATTCGCTCCCTGTTTGCGAAGGTCAAAGTTCGTAAGCCGGACTCTTCCCGGGCCCGTTCCCGAGAAGTGTATATTGTAGCGACCGGGCGAAAATGATAACCGGTAGATTTCAGGCGAAAGTTTGAATGAAACTGGATATAGAGTATCCTGACGCTGTTTTTAACACAGTTGTAATATGAGGTTAATCCCTTGAGTGACATGGCGAAAAACCTAATACTCTGGCTGGTCATTGCCGTTGTGCTGATGTCAGTATTCCAGAGCTTTGGGCCCAGCGAGTCGAATGGCCGCAAGGTGGATTATTCTACCTTCCTGCAAGAGGTCAATCAGGACCAGGTTCGCGAAGCGCGTATCAACGGACGTGAGATCAACGTTACCAAGAAAGATAGTAACCGTTACACGACTTACATCCCGGTGAACGATCCTAAGCTGCTTGATAACCTTCTGACCAAAAACGTCAAAGTGGTAGGCGAGCCGCCAGAAGAACCAAGCCTGTTGGCTTCTATCTTCATTTCCTGGTTCCCGATGCTGCTTCTTATCGGCGTCTGGATCTTCTTTATGCGCCAGATGCAGGGCGGCGGTGGCAAAGGCGCCATGTCGTTCGGTAAGAGCAAGGCGCGTATGCTGACGGAAGACCAGATCAAGACCACGTTTGCTGACGTCGCCGGTTGTGACGAAGCAAAAGAAGAAGTGGGTGAACTGGTTGAATACCTGCGCGAGCCGAGCCGTTTCCAGAAACTGGGCGGTAAGATCCCGAAAGGCGTCCTGATGGTCGGCCCTCCGGGTACCGGTAAAACCCTGCTGGCGAAAGCCATTGCAGGTGAAGCGAAGGTGCCGTTCTTTACTATTTCAGGTTCTGACTTCGTTGAAATGTTCGTGGGTGTCGGTGCATCTCGTGTGCGTGACATGTTCGAGCAGGCCAAGAAGGCAGCACCGTGCATCATCTTTATCGATGAAATCGACGCCGTGGGCCGCCAGCGTGGCGCAGGCCTGGGCGGTGGTCACGATGAACGTGAGCAGACGCTGAACCAGATGCTGGTTGAGATGGACGGCTTCGAAGGTAACGAAGGTATCATCGTTATCGCGGCAACTAACCGTCCGGACGTACTTGACCCTGCGCTGCTGCGTCCAGGCCGTTTCGACCGTCAGGTTGTGGTCGGTCTGCCGGATGTTCGCGGTCGTGAACAGATTTTGAAAGTGCACATGCGTCGCGTACCGCTGGCGCCAGATATCGACGCGGCAATCATCGCGCGCGGTACCCCGGGCTTCTCCGGTGCGGACCTGGCTAACCTGGTCAACGAAGCTGCGCTGTTCGCTGCTCGCGGCAACAAGCGCGTCGTGTCCATGGTGGAGTTCGAGAAAGCGAAAGACAAAATCATGATGGGTGCGGAACGTCGCTCCATGGTGATGACGGAAGCGCAGAAAGAGTCCACCGCATACCACGAAGCGGGCCATGCGATTATTGGTCGCCTGGTGCCGGAACACGATCCGGTGCACAAAGTGACGATTATTCCGCGCGGTCGTGCGCTGGGTGTGACCTTCTTCCTGCCTGAAGGCGACGCGATCAGCGCCAGCCGTCAGAAGCTGGAAAGCCAGATTTCAACCCTGTACGGCGGTCGTCTGGCGGAAGAGATCATCTACGGTCCAGAACATGTTTCTACCGGCGCGTCTAACGACATTAAAGTGGCGACAAACCTGGCGCGTAACATGGTGACTCAGTGGGGCTTCTCCGACAAACTCGGTCCGCTGCTGTATGCAGAGGAAGAGGGTGAAGTATTCCTGGGCCGTTCCGTGGCGAAAGCAAAACATATGTCCGATGAGACGGCACGTATCATCGACCAGGAAGTGAAAGCGCTGATTGAACGTAACTACGGTCGCGCACGTCAGATCCTGAATGACAATATGGACATCCTGCATTCGATGAAAGATGCGCTCATGAAATATGAGACCATCGATGCACCGCAGATTGACGATCTGATGGCTCGCCGCGAAGTGCGTCCGCCAGCAGGCTGGGAAGACCCAGGCGCTTCCAACAATTCTGACAACAATGGCACCCCGCGTGCGCCGCGTCCGGTTGATGAACCGCGTACGCCAAACCCGGGCAATACCATGTCAGAGCAGTTGGGCGACAAGTAAGTCACTGCTGTTGAAGCGTTTGTTTGTACCTCAAACCCTGGAGCTTGCTCCAGGGTTTTTCATTTCTGTTTAACCATCTATACCAGGGACTTCGCCATGAAATTATTCGCCCAGGACTCGCATCTCGATCTTTCACATCCACACGTGATGGGGATCCTGAATGTCACTCCTGACTCCTTCTCTGACGGCGGCACGCACAACACGCTAATTGACGCGGTTAAGCACGCAAATTTAATGATTAATGCAGGCGCCACCATCATTGACGTTGGCGGCGAATCGACGCGTCCCGGCGCGGCGGACGTTTCTGTGGAAGAGGAGCTGGCGCGCGTGGTACCGGTGGTTGAAGCGATCGCTCAGCGCTTTGAGGTCTGGATCTCTGTGGACACCTCCAAGCCAGAGGTGATTCGTGAAGTGTCGAGAGTGGGCGCTCACATTATTAATGATATCCGCTCACTGACCGAGCCCGGTGCCGTTGAAGCAGCCGCGGAGACAGGTCTGCCGGTATGCCTGATGCACATGCAAGGGCAGCCGAAAACGATGCAGGAAGCGCCGAAGTATGACGATGTTTATGCCGACGTAAATCGCTTCTTTATTGAGCACATTGAACGCTGTGAACGTGCGGGCATCCCAAAAGAGAAATTGCTGCTCGACCCGGGGTTCGGTTTCGGTAAAAATCTCTCTCACAATTACGCGTTGCTTGCGCGCTTATCGGAATTTCATCATTTCGGCCTGCCCCTGCTGGTGGGGATGTCGAGAAAATCGATGATTGGGCAATTGCTGAATGTTGGGCCGAGCGAGCGCCTGAGCGGCAGTCTGGCATGCGCGGTGATTGCCGCGATGCAAGGCGCGCATATAATTCGTGTCCATGACGTCAAAGAAACAGTAGAAGCCATGCGTGTGGTGGAAGCCACACTGGCAGCGAAGGAAAACAAACGCTATGAGTAATCGTAAATATTTTGGTACCGATGGCATCCGTGGGCGTGTTGGCGATGCACCCATCACCCCTGATTTTGTTCTGAAGCTGGGTTGGGCTGCGGGTAAGGTTCTGGCGCGTCATGGCTCACGTAAGATCATCATTGGCAAAGATACCCGTATTTCAGGCTATATGCTCGAATCTGCGCTCGAAGCCGGTCTGGCGGCGGCGGGGCTTTCTGCTTCGTTTACAGGTCCAATGCCAACGCCTGCGGTCGCTTATCTGACCCGTACCTTCCGTGCTGAAGCCGGAATCGTGATTTCTGCTTCACATAACCCGTTCTACGACAACGGCATCAAGTTCTTCTCCATCGACGGCACCAAGCTGCCGGACGAAGTGGAAGAGGCCATTGAAGCCGAAATGGAAAAAGAGATCACCTGTGTTGATTCCGCAGAGCTGGGTAAAGCGAACCGTATCGTCGATGCGGCGGGTCGTTATATCGAATTCTGCAAAGGCACTTTTCCGAACGAGCTGAGCCTGGCGCATCTTAAAATTGTGGTGGACTGTGCGAACGGTGCGACCTATCACATTGCGCCGAATGTTTTCCGCGAGTTGGGTGCGAAAGTGATCGCCATTGGCTGCGAGCCGGATGGTCTGAACATTAATGAGCAGGTCGGGGCGACGGACGTGCGTGCTCTTCAGGCCCGCGTGCTGGAAGAAAAAGCCGATCTGGGCATTGCGCTGGACGGCGACGGCGACCGCGTGATCATGGTTGACCACGAAGGTAACAAAGTCGACGGCGACCAGATCCTGTACATCATTGCCCGTGAAGGGCTGCGTCAGGGGCAATTGCGCGGCGGTGCTGTCGGTACCCTGATGAGCAACATGGGTCTGGAGCTGGCGCTGAAACAGCTGGGAATTCCGTTTGTTCGCGCGAAAGTGGGCGACCGCTACGTGCTGGAAAAGCTGCAGGAGAAAGGCTGGCGTATTGGTGCGGAAAACTCCGGTCACGTGATCCTCCTCGACAAAACCACCACCGGTGACGGCATTGTTGCCGCGCTTCAGGTGGTTGCCGCGATGGCGCGCAACCATATGAGCCTGCACGACCTGTGCAGCGGCATGAAAATGTTCCCGCAGATCCTGGTAAACGTGCGTTTCACAGCGGGTAAAGGCGATCCGCTTGAAAATGACAACGTAAAAGCGGTGATGGCTGATGTTGAAGCGGCTCTGGGCAGCCGTGGCCGCGTCCTGCTGCGTAAGTCAGGTACCGAGCCGTTAATCCGCGTGATGGTGGAAGGTGAGGACGAAGCGCAGGTAACGGAATTTGCGCACCGCATTGCGGATGCCGTTAAAGCTGCATAATCCTTCACAGTAAGTGTTTAAAAAGGCGGCGCTTGCCGCCTTTGTTTTAAGCAATTAATGGCTTTTTGCTGTTTTTTTCCGCAGTTGATACAATGCGTCGAAAATGCCCTTGCGAAGGTGATTCGCTTTGGTTAGTATTCACACCCGCTTCAGTGGGAAACAAAAATCCTGCTAATTGGTCGAAGCATTGGTATGCGGCAAATCCGCAAGGAACAGGTTGATTATGTACGAAGCTCTTTTAGTTGTTTTCCTTATTGTAGCCATCGCTCTCGTAGCGCTGATTATGCTGCAGCAAGGTAAAGGCGCTGATATGGGAGCCTCCTTCGGAGCAGGCGCTTCCGGTACGCTGTTCGGTTCAAGTGGTTCTGCGAACTTCATGACCCGCACAACGGCGATTCTGGCTACGCTGTTCTTCATCATCAGTCTGGTACTTGGCAATATCAACAGCAACAAGACCAGTAAAGGAAGCGAGTGGGAAAATCTGAGCGCGCCAGCGAAAACTGAGCAGACTCAGCCAGCTGCACCGGCTAAGCCAACCAGCGATATCCCGCAGTAAGTATTCCGTACCGAGGTGGTGGAATTGGTAGACACGCTACCTTGAGGTGGTAGTGCCCTAACGGGCTTGTGGGTTCGAGTCCCATCCTCGGTACCAATATTCCAGAAGAAAGACGTCGAAAGACGTCTTTTTTTCGTTTGTATATTGTGGTGGTGGACTGGCGCTGCGCTTACCCGCCCTATAAATACCACATAAAAAAGGCGCCTGTTGGGCGCCTTTTGCATATCTTGCTGTCGATTATTTCTTATCGCTGTGTTCCAGGTTCTCAACCTGTGGGAGACCGTTACCTGAATTCGCGGAGAGCAGGCCGTTCTCAACGTAGTTGAACAGCTTTTCACGGGTATCGGTGATGTCCAGGTTCCGCATGGTCAGCTGGCCAATACGGTCGTCCGGCGAGAATACTGAATCACCTTTCTCCATGGTCAGACGCTCTGCTTTATAGGTCAGGTTGTCAGACACGGTGTTCAGAATGGAGTAGTCGTTACCGCGACGCAGTTCCAGCGTCACTTCACCGGTGATCGCGCTCGCTACCCAACGCTGCAGCGCGTCACGCAGCATCAGCGCCTGCGGATCGAACCAGCGACCCTGATACAGCAGTTTGCCCAGCTGACGACCATGAGAGTGATACTGCTCGATGGTGTCTTCGTTGTGAATACCGGTCAGCAGACGCTCGTAAGCGATGTGCAGCAGCGCCATCCCCGGCGCTTCATAGATACCGCGGCTTTTCGCTTCGATAATACGGTTTTCAATCTGATCGCTCATGCCCAGACCGTGACGACCGCCGATGCGGTTTGCTTCCAGCATCAGTTCAACGTCATCAGAGAAGGTCTTGCCGTTCAGGGCAACCGGATGACCACGTTCGAAACGCACGGTCACTTCTTCCGCCGGGATCTTCACGTTCTCGTCCCAGAACTTCACGCCCATGATCGGGTTAACGATCTTCACGCTGGAGTTCAGGAATTCCAGGTCCTTCGCTTCGTGCGTCGCACCCAGCATGTTGGAGTCGGTTGAGTACGCTTTCTCAACGGACATTTTGTAGTCAAAGCCGCAGGCAATCATAAACTCGGACATTTCATGGCGACCACCCAGCTCGTCGATAAAGTCGGTATCCAGCCACGGCTTGTAGATCTGCAGCTCGGCGTTGGTCAACAGACCATAACGATAGAAACGTTCAATATCGTTGCCTTTATAGGTACTGCCGTCACCCCAGATGTTCACGCCATCTTCTTTCATGGCGGCAACCAGCATGGTGCCGGTGACGGCACGGCCCAGCGGGGTGGTGTTGAAATAGGTCAGGCCGCCGGTGGTGTTATGGAACGCACCGCACTGAATAGCGGCAATACCTTCAGCAACCAGCTGCTTACGGCAGTCAATCAGACGTGCGTTCTCTGCGCCATACTCCATAGCACGACGAGGGATCGCGTCATAATCGTCCTCATCCGGCTGACCCAGGTTCGCAGTATATGCATACGGAACCGCTCCCTTCTGGCGCATCCACAGCAGTGCAGCGCTGGTATCCAGGCCGCCTGAGAAAGCGATGCCAATACGTTGTCCTACCGGAAGATGCTTGAGAATCGTCGTCATAGAATAAAACCCTGCTTGATTGACTGATTAGAGACCGCTTTCGCTCTCGTGTGCATTTTTATGCAAAATAAGTGAGTATTCATTTAATCATCTTTTGTCGAAGACCGAAAGAGACTCGTGCGTTTTTTGTAAAAAATTTGGTCTGTTCTGTCTGGCGGAAGCTGGGTTGACAGGTGGGGTCAACTATCAATATACTAAACGCCGATTTTACGTCCCGTCTTCGGTACCAAATCCCAGCATTATTTGCAAATTCTGTCCAAAACGCGTAGAATTTGCCACGTTTCAGGCGCGGGGTGGAGCAGCCTGGTAGCTCGTCGGGCTCATAACCCGAAGGTCGTCGGTTCAAATCCGGCCCCCGCAACCACTTTCCCATAAAGTTCTTTTTCAAATATACTGTGAAGACTTAGAGCCTTCGTAGCTGGATTTGAAAAAATTCTTTCGGAGAGTGCTCCAGGCCACAGTTGTGGCTATAGGGTTCAGTTATCTAAAGCCCCGATTTATCGGGGTTTTTTGTTATCTGACTACAGAATAACTGGGCTTTACGCCCTTTTTTTATGTCTTGGGGGTGGGCTTGTCCACATTAGAGCAAAAATTAACAGAGATGATTACTGCACCGGTCGAAGCACTGGGCTACGAACTGGTCGGCATCGAATTCGTTCGCGGCCGTACATCGACGCTGCGCATCTATATTGATAGTGAAGATGGCATCAATGTTGATGATTGTGCTGATGTCAGCCACCAGGTGAGTGCGGTTCTTGATGTTGAAGACCCGATTACCGTTGCGTACAACCTGGAAGTTTCCTCACCTGGCCTCGATCGCCCGATGTTCACGGCCGAGCACTATGTGCGCTTTACCGGTGAAGAAGTGGCTCTCGTTCTGCGTATGGCCGTACAGAACCGCCGTAAATGGCAGGGAATTATCAAAGCCGTTGATGGTGAAATGATCACGGTGACAGTCGAAGGCAAAGATGAAATGTTCGCGCTGAGTAATATCCAGAAGGCGAACCTGGTTCCCCACTTTTAACAGTCTGGATTGAGGTGAAAAGCCCGCGATGAACAAAGAAATTTTGGCTGTTGTTGAAGCCGTCTCCAACGAGAAATCACTGCCGCGTGAGAAGATTTTCGAAGCGCTGGAAAGTGCACTGGCTACAGCAACCAAGAAAAAATACGAACAAGAGATCGATGTTCGCGTAGAAATCGATCGTAAAAGCGGTGACTTCGATACATTCCGTCGTTGGGTAATCGTAGAAGAAGTGACCCAGCCGACCAAAGAGATCACCCTGGAAGCTGCACGTTTTGAAGACGAAAGTCTGAACGTGGGTGACTACGTTGAAGATCAGATTGAATCTGTGACCTTCGACCGTATCACCACCCAGACCGCTAAGCAGGTTATCGTGCAGAAAGTGCGCGAAGCCGAACGCGCTCTGGTTGTCGATCAGTTCCGCGATCAGGAAGGCGAAATCATCACTGGCGTGGTGAAGAAAGTGAACCGTGACAACATCTCTCTGGAAATTAAATCCGAAGGGATGCCGGGCAACGCTGAAGCCGTGATCCTGCGTGAAGACATGCTGCCGCGTGAAAACTTCCGCCCGGGCGACCGTATTCGTGGTGTTCTGTACGCCGTGCGCCCTGAAGCGCGTGGTGCGCAGCTGTTCGTGACCCGTTCTAAACCAGAAATGCTGGTTGAACTGTTCCGCATCGAAGTACCGGAAATCGGCGAAGAAGTTATTGAGATCAAAGCAGCAGCTCGCGATCCAGGCTCTCGTGCGAAAATTGCGGTGAAAACCAACGACAAGCGTATCGACCCGGTCGGTGCTTGCGTCGGTATGCGCGGTGCGCGCGTTCAGGCGGTTTCTACCGAACTGGGCGGCGAGCGTATCGATATCGTTCTGTGGGACGACAACCCGGCGCAGTTCGTGATCAACGCAATGGCTCCGGCTGATGTGGCGTCTATCGTTGTTGACGAAGACAAACACACCATGGATATCGCTGTTGAAGCGGGCAACCTGGCGCAGGCAATTGGCCGTAACGGTCAGAACGTACGCCTGGCGTCACAGCTGAGCGGCTGGGAACTCAACGTCATGACCGTTGATGACCTGCAGGCTAAGCATCAGGCTGAAGCCCATGCGGCGATCGATACCTTCACCAAATACCTCGACATTGACGAAGACTTCGCCACTGTTCTGGTAGAAGAAGGTTTCTCTACGCTGGAAGAACTGGCCTATGTGCCAATGAAAGAGCTGCTGGAAATTGACGGTCTGGATGAGCCAACCGTTGAAGCCCTGCGTGAACGCGCTAAAAACGCACTGACCACCCTGGCACTGGCTCAGGAAGAAAGCCTTGGCGATAAGAAGCCGGCTGATGACCTGCTGAATCTGGAAGGTCTTGATCGTGCGATTGCGTTCAAGCTGGCTGCCCGTGGTGTTTGTACGCTGGAAGATCTCGCTGAGCAAGGCGTTGATGACCTGGCTGATATCGAAGGTTTAACCGACGAGAAAGCCGGCGAACTCATCATGGCCGCACGTAATATTTGCTGGTTCGGCGACGAAGCGTAATAAACTGTAGCAGGAAGGAACAGCATGACTGATGTAACTGTAAAATCGCTGGCTGCTGAGATTCAGACCTCCGTGGACCGCCTGGTACAGCAATTTGCTGATGCAGGGATCCCGAAGTCCGCTGATGACTCGGTGACCGCGCAAGAAAAACAAACCTTGTTAACGCATCTGAACCGCGAACATGGTTCTACGCCTGACAAGTTAACGCTGCAGCGCAAAACGCGCAGCACGTTAAACATCCCTGGTACCGGTGGCAAAAGCAAATCGGTACAAATCGAAGTCCGCAAGACGCGCACCTTTGTAAAACGTGATCCGCAAGAGGCAGAACGCCTTGCCGCGGAAGAGCAGGCACAGCGTGAAGCGGAAGAACAAGCTCAGCGTGAGGCGGAAGCAGCCGCCAAACGTGAAGCAGAATTAAAAGCTGAACGTGAGGCCGCAGAAAAAGCGAAACGCGACGCCAGTGATAAAGTGAAGCGTGACGCTGCGGAAAAAGACAAAGTGAGCAATCAACAGACAGACGAAATGACCAAAACCGCCCAGGCTGAAAAAGCCCGCCGTGAAAATGAAGCTGCCGAGCTGAAGCGTAAAGCGGAAGAAGAAGCCCGCCGTAAGCTGGAAGAAGAAGCTCGCCGCGTCGCTGAAGAAGCGCGCCGTATGGCTGAAGAAAACGAGAAGAATGGCGTGAACACCGCTGAACCGACTGAAGATACCAGCGACTATCACGTGACCACTTCTCAGCATGCGCGTCAGGCTGAAGATGATAACGACCGTGAAGTAGAAGGCGGCCGTGGCCGTGGTCGTAATGCAAAAGCCGCGCGTCCGGCGAAGAAAGGTAACAAACACGCTGAATCTAAAGCTGACCGCGAAGAAGCACGTGCTGCGGTTCGCGGTGGTAAAGGCGGTAAGCGTAAAGGTTCTTCTCTGCAGCAGGGCTTCCAGAAGCCAGCTCAGGCGGTTAACCGTGACGTCGTAATTGGCGAAACCATCACCGTTGGCGATCTGGCGAACAAGATGGCGGTTAAAGGCTCTCAGGTCATCAAAGCGATGATGAAGCTGGGCGCAATGGCAACCATCAACCAGGTTATCGACCAGGAAACCGCACAGCTGGTTGCCGAAGAGATGGGCCATAAAGTTATCCTGCGTCGTGAAAACGAGCTGGAAGAAGCAGTCATGAGCGACCGTGACACTGGCGCTGCGGCTGAACCGCGTGCACCGGTTGTGACCATCATGGGTCACGTTGACCACGGTAAAACCTCTCTGCTCGACTACATTCGTTCTACGAAGGTTGCCTCCGGCGAAGCGGGTGGTATTACCCAGCACATCGGTGCTTACCACGTAGAAACTGAAAACGGCATGATCACCTTCCTGGATACCCCAGGCCACGCAGCGTTCACCTCAATGCGTGCTCGTGGTGCTCAGGCTACGGATATCGTTGTACTGGTTGTTGCAGCAGACGATGGCGTTATGCCACAGACCATTGAAGCTATCCAGCACGCGAAAGCGGCTCAGGTGCCTCTGGTTGTTGCGGTCAACAAAATCGATAAGCCAGAAGCCGATCTGGACCGCGTGAAGAACGAACTGTCTCAGTACGGCGTTATGCCGGAAGAGTGGGGCGGCGAAGCGCAGTTCATCCCTGTATCTGCAAAAGCGGGTACCGGTATCGACGACCTGCTGAACGCTATCCTGCTGCAGGCTGAAGTTCTGGAGCTGAAAGCGATCCGTAATGGTATGGCGAGCGGCGCGGTGATCGAATCCTTCCTGGATAAAGGTCGTGGTCCGGTTGCAACGGTTCTGGTTCGCGAAGGTACGCTGAACAAAGGCGACATCGTTCTGTGCGGTTTCGAATACGGTCGCGTTCGTGCGATGCGTAACGAACTGGGTCAGGAAGTGCTGGAAGCGGGTCCGTCCATTCCAGTGGAAATCCTGGGTCTGTCCGGTGTTCCGGCTGCCGGTGACGAAGTGACCGTAGTCCGTGATGAGAAGAAAGCGCGTGAAGTTGCTCTGTATCGTCAGGGTAAATTCCGTGAAGTGAAACTGGCGCGTCAGCAGAAATCTAAACTCGAGAACATGTTTGCCAACATGACCGAGGGCGAAGTTCACGAAGTGAACGTTGTTCTGAAAGCGGACGTTCAGGGTTCTGTGGAAGCGATCTCCGACTCCTTGCTGAAACTGTCTACCGACGAAGTGAAAGTGAAGATCATCGGTTCTGGCGTAGGTGGTATCACCGAAACCGACGCAACCCTGGCTGCGGCATCCAACGCTATTCTGGTTGGCTTCAACGTGCGTGCTGATGCATCTGCTCGCCGCGTGATCGAAGCGGAAAGCCTGGATCTGCGCTACTACTCCGTCATCTATAACCTGATCGACGAAGTGAAAGCGGCGATGAGCGGTATGCTGTCTCCTGAGCTGAAACAGCAGATCATCGGTCTGGCTGAAGTACGTGACGTGTTCAAATCACCGAAATTCGGTGCGATCGCGGGCTGTATGGTTACCGAAGGTACCATCAAGCGTCACAACCCAATCCGCGTACTGCGTGACAACGTGGTTATCTACGAAGGCGAGCTGGAATCCCTGCGCCGCTTCAAAGATGACGTTAACGAAGTCCGTAACGGCATGGAATGTGGTATCGGCGTGAAGAACTACAACGACGTTCGCGTTGGCGATATGATCGAAGTGTTCGAGATCATCGAGATCCAACGCAGCATCGACTAATCCTTTAGGGATAAGTCCATATGTAGGCCGGGATTGCCTCGTGCCACCCGGCAATAATTTTAAAAGGGGCTTTTAGCCCCTTTTTTGTCTGGAGAATTTATTATGGCGAAAGAATTTGGTCGCCCGCAGCGCGTGGCGCAGGAGATGCAGAAAGAGATTGCGCTCATCCTGCAACGCGAAATTAAAGACCCGCGTATCGGTATGATGACTACCGTGTCCGGCGTAGAAATGTCTCGTGACCTGGCCTATGCCAAAGTGTTCGTAACCTTCCTGAACGATCAGGACGAAGCGGCGGTGAAGAACGGCATTAAAGCACTGCAGGAAGCCTCTGGTTTCATCCGCTCTCTGCTCGGCAAAGCGATGCGCCTGCGTATCGTGCCAGAGCTGACCTTCTTCTACGACAACTCGCTGGTCGAAGGTATGCGCATGTCCAACCTGGTGACCAGCGTGGTGAAACATGACGACGAACGTCGTGTTAACCCGACGGACGACAGCAAGGAGGACTGATGAGTCGTCCTCGTCGTCGCGGTCGCGACGTGCATGGCGTGCTGCTGCTGGATAAACCGCAGGGTGCATCCAGCAACGACGTGCTGCAAAAAGTGAAGCGTATATATAACGCTAACCGTGCGGGCCACACCGGCGCGCTGGATCCGCTGGCGACCGGCATGCTGCCGATTTGCCTGGGTGAAGCGACAAAGTTTTCCCAGTACCTGCTCGATTCCGATAAACGCTACCGCGTTATCGCTAAACTGGGCCAGCGTACGGATACTTCCGACGCGGATGGTCAGGTAGTAGAAGAGCGCCCGGTGACCTTCAGCGCCGAACAGCTTGATGCGGCGCTGGAAAGCTTCCGCGGAGACACGATGCAGGTGCCGTCGATGTATTCGGCGCTGAAATATCAGGGCAAGAAGCTCTACGAATATGCGCGCCAGGGAATTGACGTCCCGCGTGAAGCCCGTCCGATTACCGTGTATGAGCTGCTGTTTATTCGCCACGAAGGCGATGAGCTGGAGCTGGAAGTGCATTGTTCGAAAGGGACCTATATTCGTACCATCATTGATGACCTCGGTGAAAAGCTGGGCTGCGGCGCGCATGTGATTTATCTGCGTCGTCTGGCGGTCAGTAAATATCCGGTCGAGCGCATGGTGACGCTTGAGCAACTGCGCGCGCTGGCTGAACAGGCACAAGCGCAGGGAGTGGCACCAGCAGATTTGCTGGATCCTTTGCTGATGCCAATGGACAGTCCGGCAGCGGACTTCCCGATCGTTAATCTTCCTTTAACATCGTCCGTTTACTTTAAGAACGGAAACCCGGTTCGTACGGCGGATGCGCCGCTGGATGGACTGGTACGCGTGACGGAAGGTGACGAAGGGAAATTCATCGGTATGGGCGAAATGGACGGTGAAGGGCGCGTTGCGCCGCGTCGTCTGGTCGTCGAATATCCGGTCGACGCGTGACGGTGATTACGCCTCACCTTGCGATAAGCAGGGGAGACGAGTAGAATATCGCCGCTTAACGCCCGGTAAATTGTTTAACAATTTGCGGGGCGTACATGGGGTCGCTGAATTAGAGATCGGCACCCTTACATTCTTTATACTTTGGAGTTTGAAAATGTCTCTAAGCGTTGAAGCTAAAGCTAAAATCGTTTCTGAGTTTGGTCGTGGTACTAACGACAGCGGTTCTACCGAAGTTCAGGTTGCACTGCTGACTGCACAGATTAACCACCTGCAGGGTCACTTTGCAGAGCACAAAAAAGATCACCACAGCCGTCGTGGTCTGCTGCGCATGGTTTCTCAGCGTCGTAAACTGCTCGACTACCTGAAACGTAAAGATGTTGCACGCTACACCGCGCTGATCGAGCGTCTGGGTCTGCGTCGCTAAGTCTTGCGAGTTTCAGAAAAGGGGGCCTGATGGCCCCTTTTTTCAACCAGACGGCAGCAATTCAAGGGAAACTATTGTATTGTTGCTATAAATGATCTTCATTGCAGAGGTTCGCGCGGCTAATGAGAGGCTTCACCCATGGGGGTGTCGGTTGTCATTAGTCGCGAGGATGCGAAGAAGGTCGGGTTAAATCGACAGCACGCCGGTGGTGTGCTGTCATACATTTAAGAAAGGACAGAATTTTGCTGAATCCGATCGTTCGTAAATTCCAGTATGGTCAGCATACCGTCACGCTGGAAACCGGCATGATGGCGCGTCAGGCTACTGCTGCCGTTATGGTAAGCATGGATGACACTGCTGTATTCGTTACCGTAGTTGGCCAGAAAAAAGCTAAACCAGGTCAGGACTTCTTCCCGCTGACCGTTAACTACCAGGAGCGCACCTACGCTGCCGGTAAAATCCCGGGTGGTTTCTTCCGTCGTGAAGGCCGTCCAAGCGAAGGCGAAACCCTGATCGCGCGTCTGATCGACCGCCCGGTTCGTCCGCTGTTCCCGGAAGGCTTCGTTAACGAAGTTCAGGTTATTGCGACCGTTGTTTCCGTTAACCCACAGGTTAACCCGGACATCGTTGCGATGATCGGTGCTTCTGCTGCCCTGTCACTGTCTGGTATTCCATTCAATGGCCCAATCGGTGCTGCGCGCGTCGGTTACATCAACGACCAGTACGTGCTGAACCCAACTCAGGAAGAGCTGAAAGAAAGTAAGCTGGACTTGGTTGTTGCCGGTACTGAAGCAGCGGTGCTGATGGTTGAATCCGAAGCTGAACTGCTGAGCGAAGACCAGATGCTGGGCGCTGTGGTGTTCGGTCACGAGCAGCAGCAGATTGTTATCCAGAACATCAACGACCTGGTGAAAGAAGCCGGTAAGCCTCGTTGGGACTGGCAGCCAGAAGCGGCAAACGACGCGCTGAACGCACGCGTTGCTGCACTGGCAGAATCTCGTCTGAGCGATGCATACCGCATCACTGACAAACAGGAGCGTTATGCTCAGGTTGACGTGATCAAAGATGAAACCATCGCCACCCTGATCGCTGAAGACGAAGCGCTGGACGCTAACGAGCTGAGCGAAATCCTGCACGCTATCGAGAAAAACGTTGTTCGTAGCCGCGTACTGGCAGGCGAGCCGCGTATCGATGGCCGTGAAAAAGATATGATCCGTGGTCTGGATGTGCGTACTGGCGTTCTGCCACGTACTCACGGTTCCGCGCTGTTTACCCGTGGTGAAACGCAGGCGCTGGTTACCGCGACCCTGGGTACTGCACGTGATGCGCAGATCATCGACGAACTGATGGGCGAGCGTACTGACAACTTCCTGTTCCACTACAACTTCCCTCCGTACTCTGTGGGCGAAACCGGTATGGTTGGCTCACCGAAGCGTCGTGAAATTGGTCACGGTCGTCTGGCGAAGCGCGGCGTGCTGGCAGTGATGCCAGAAGCAGACAAATTCCCGTACACCGTACGTGTGGTGTCTGAAATCACCGAATCCAATGGTTCTTCCTCCATGGCTTCCGTGTGTGGTGCCTCTCTGGCGCTGATGGATGCAGGCGTGCCGATCAAAGCCGCTGTTGCGGGTATCGCAATGGGTCTGGTGAAAGAAGGCGACAACTTCGTTGTTCTGTCTGACATTCTGGGTGACGAAGACCACCTGGGCGATATGGACTTCAAAGTGGCGGGTTCCCGCGACGGTATCTCTGCTCTGCAGATGGATATCAAAATTGAAGGTATCACCAAGGAGATCATGCAGGTTGCTCTGAACCAGGCTAAAGGTGCGCGTCTGCACATCCTGGGCGTGATGGAACAGGCTATCAACGCACCACGCGGTGATATCTCTGAATTCGCTCCGCGTATTCACACCATCAAGATCAATCCAGACAAGATCAAAGATGTTATCGGTAAGGGCGGTTCCGTAATCCGCGCGCTGACCGAAGAAACAGGCACCACCATCGAAATCGAAGATGACGGTACTGTGAAGATCGCAGCAACCGACGGCGAGAAAGCGAAATTCGCTATCCGTCGCATCGAAGAAATCACCGCTGAGATCGAAGTGGGCCGCGTCTACGCGGGTAAAGTGACCCGTATCGTTGACTTTGGCGCGTTCGTTGCCATCGGTGGCGGTAAAGAAGGTCTGGTTCACATCTCTCAGATCGCTGACAAGCGCGTTGAGAAAGTGACCGATTACCTGCAGATGGGTCAGGAAGTGCCGGTTAAAGTTCTGGAAGTTGATCGCCAGGGCCGTATCCGTCTGAGCATTAAAGAAGCAACCGAGCAGTCTCCTGCCGCTGCGCCAGAAGCGCCAGCCGCAGAACAAGGCGAGTAAGGTAGCATTTGCCCTCCGCTTCGGCGGAGGGTTTATTATCAGGCAGGACGCCTTGTTAAGCCGCCGGGGGACAGGACGTTCATCCAATAGTTGTCTTCGGGAGTGGGAAATGAAGCCTTTTTTGCGCTGGTGTTTCGTTGCGACAGCTTTAACGCTGGCAGGATGCAGCAACTCTGCCTGGCGTAAGAGCGAAGTCCTCGCAGTGCCATTGCAACCGACTTTGCAACAGGAAGTGATTCTGGCACGCATGGAACAAATACTTGCCAGTCGGGCTTTAACCGATGACGAACGCGCACAGCTTTTATATGAGCGCGGAGTGTTGTATGATAGTCTCGGTCTGAGGGCATTAGCGCGAAATGATTTTTCACAAGCGCTGGCTATCCGACCTGATATGCCTGAAGTATTCAATTACTTAGGCATTTATTTAACGCAGGCAGGCAATTTTGATGCTGCCTATGAAGCGTTTGATTCTGTACTTGAGCTTGATCCAACTTACAACTACGCGCACTTGAATCGCGGTATCGCATTGTATTACGGCGGTCGTGATAAGTTAGCGCAAGATGATCTGCTGGCGTTTTATCAAGACGATCCTAATGATCCTTTCCGTAGTCTGTGGCTTTACATCGTTGAGCGTAAGCTCGATGAGAAGCAGGCAAAAGAAGCCCTGAAACAGCGCTTCGATAAATCGGACAAGGAACAGTGGGGATGGAACATTGTCGAGTTCTACCTGGGCAACATTAGCGAAGCAACGCTGATGGAACGCCTCAAGGCGGACGCAACGGATAACACCTCGCTCGCTGAGCATCTCAGTGAAACCAACTTCTATTTAGGTAAGTACTACCTAAGTCTGGGGGATATGGACAGCGCTACGGCACTGTTCAAATTAGCGGTTGCTAACAACGTACACAATTTCGTTGAGCACCGTTATGCATTGTTGGAATTATCGCTCTTGGGCCAGGAGCAAGACGACCTGGCAGAATCGGACCAGCAATAGCTGACGACATAAACATCAGCCCGTAATCTTTTGATTGCCATCACCTTAACTGGTGAGGGCGTTGTTGTTCGTCAATACACCTACTTTGAGCCGGTTCACACTTTTCAATGAAAATTGCTAATCATTTTCACGATGAGCTAAGTAGACTGGCCGCCATTGACATTGAGGCACTCGTACTACATGGCTGAATTCGAAACCACTTTTGCAGATCTGGGCCTGAAGGCTCCTATCCTTGAAGCCCTTAACGATCTGGGTTACGAAAAACCATCTCCGATCCAGGCTGAGTGTATTCCACACCTGCTTTCTGGTCGTGACGTACTGGGCATGGCCCAGACTGGTAGCGGTAAAACTGCAGCATTCTCGCTGCCGCTGCTGAACAACATCGATCCGGACCTGCGTGCACCGCAGATCCTCGTTCTGGCTCCAACCCGTGAACTGGCTGTTCAGGTTGCTGAAGCCATGACGGAATTCTCTAAACATATGCGCGGCGTAAACGTGGTAGCCCTGTACGGCGGCCAGCGTTATGACGTGCAGTTACGCGCCCTGCGCCAGGGCCCACAGATTGTCGTCGGTACGCCGGGCCGTCTGCTGGATCACCTGAAGCGCGGTACCCTGGATCTCTCTAAACTGAGCGGCCTGGTACTGGATGAAGCCGATGAAATGCTGCGTATGGGCTTCATCGAAGACGTCGAAACCATCATGGCTCAGATCCCGGAAGGTCACCAGACCGCGCTGTTCTCTGCAACCATGCCAGAAGCGATTCGTCGCATTACCCGCCGCTTCATGAAAGAGCCGCAGGAAGTGCGTATTCAGTCCAGCGTAACTACTCGCCCGGATATCAGCCAGAGCTACTGGTCCGTGTACGGCATGCGCAAAAACGAAGCGCTGGTACGTTTCCTGGAAGCGGAAGATTTTGATGCGGCGATTATCTTCGTGCGTACCAAAAACGCGACCCTGGAAGTGGCTGAAGCGCTGGAGCGTAACGGCTACAACAGCGCAGCGCTGAACGGCGACATGAACCAGGCTCTGCGTGAGCAGACGCTGGAGCGTCTGAAAGACGGCCGTCTGGATATCCTGATTGCAACCGACGTGGCAGCACGTGGTCTGGACGTTGAGCGTATCAGCCTGGTTGTAAACTACGACATCCCGATGGACTCCGAGTCTTACGTTCACCGTATCGGTCGTACCGGTCGTGCGGGTCGTGCGGGTCGTGCGCTGCTGTTCGTTGAGAACCGTGAGCGTCGTCTGCTGCGCAACATCGAACGCACCATGAAGCTGACCATTCCAGAAGCGGACCTGCCAAACGCAGACCTGCTGGGCAAACGCCGTCTGGAAAAATTCGCCGCAAAAGTACAGCAGCAGCTGGAAAGCAGCGATTTGGATCAGTACCGTGCACTGCTGTCGCAGATTCAGCCTGTCGCTGAAGGCGAAGAGCTGGATATGGAAACCCTGGCTGCCGCACTGCTGAAAATGGCTCAGGGCGAACGTAGCCTGATCGTGCCACCAGATGCACCGATGCGTCCTAAGCGTGAGTTCCGTGACCGTGACGATCGCTTCGAACGTCGTGGCGACCGTAACGATCGTGGTCCACGTGGCGACCGCCCAGAGCGTGGTGGTGAAGACCGTCCACGTCGTGAACGTCGTGACGCGGGCGATATGGAACTGTATCGCATTGAAGTGGGCCGTGATGATGGTGTTGAAGTTCGTCACATCGTTGGCGCGATCGCTAACGAAGGCGACATCAGCAGCCGTTACATTGGTAACATCAAGCTGTTCGCATCCCACTCCACCATCGAGCTGCCAAAAGGCATGCCGGGCGAAGTACTGCAGCACTTTACTCGCACCCGTATCCTGAACAAGCCGATGAACATGCAGCTGCTGGGCGATGCGCAGCCACGTCCTGACCGCGGCGGTGAACGTCGTGGCGGTGGTCGAGGTTTCGGCGGCGAGCGCCGTGAAGGCGGTCGCCGCGAAGGTCGCGGTGGTGAAGGTCGTCGTTTCTCCGGTGAGCGCCGTGAAAACCGTGGCCCACGTCGTGAAGAAGGCACCAGCCGTCGTCGTTTCGGTGACGCGTAAGCCTTTCGCTTCTGACGTAAAGTAAAATATACAGCCCCGATAGACGCTATCGGGGCTTTTTTTATTCCCTTTGTACTCTTGTACTGGTACAGTGCGTCACATTAAAATGCAGAACCGCATGATTGACTGGAGAAAAGGCTGTATGGCGACACTAACCACCACCCAAACGTCACCTTCGCTGCTTGGCGGCGTGGTGATCATCGGCGGAACCATTATTGGTGCCGGGATGTTTTCCCTGCCCGTGGTCATGTCCGGTGCGTGGTTCTTCTGGTCGCTGGCCGCGCTGGTATTCACATGGTTCTGTATGCTCCATTCCGGTCTGATGATCCTTGAAGCTAACCTGAACTACCGCATTGGCTCCAGCTTCGACACCATCACCAAAGATCTGCTGGGCAAAGGCTGGAACCTGGTGAACGGGCTTTCCATCGCGTTTGTGCTCTACATTCTGACCTACGCGTATATCTCGGCGAGCGGCTCGATTCTGCATCACACGTTCTCGGAGATGTCGCTGAACGTTCCGGCGCGTCTGGCGGGGCTCTGTTTTGCACTGGGCGTGGCGTTTATCGTCTGGATGAGTACTAAAGCGGTGAGCCGCATGACGGCCATCGTGCTGGGCGCTAAGGTTATTACCTTCTTCCTGACCTTTGGTAGCCTGCTGGGGCACGTGACCCCCGCCACGCTGTTTAACGTCGCGGAAGTAAATACCTCCTACACGCCGTACCTGCTGATGACCCTGCCTTTCTGCCTGGCGTCATTCGGCTACCACGGCAACGTGCCGAGCCTGATGAAGTACTACGGCAAGGATCCGCGCACCATCGTGAAGTGCCTGGTTTACGGCACGCTGCTGGCGCTGGGGCTGTATGTCATCTGGTTGCTGGGGACGATGGGCAACATCCCGCGCCCGGAGTTTATCGGCATTGCGCAGAAGGGCGGTAACATCGACGTGCTGGTGCAGGCCCTGAGCGGTGTGCTGAACAGCCGCAGCCTGGATCTGCTGCTGGTGGTCTTCTCCAACTTTGCGGTGGCGAGTTCATTCCTCGGCGTGACGCTGGGCCTGTTTGACTACCTGGCAGATCTGTTTGGCTTTGATGATTCTGCGATGGGGCGTTTCAAAACCGCGCTGCTGACCTTCCTGCCGCCGATTGCGGGCGGTCTGCTGTGGCCGAACGGCTTCCTGTACGCCATCGGCTATGCAGGGCTGGCGGCCACCATCTGGGCGGCGATTGTGCCGGCGCTGCTGGCGCGCAAATCACGACAACGCTTCGGCAGCCCGAAATTCCGCGTCTGGGGCGGCAAGCCGATGATTGCGCTGATCCTGGTGTTTGGCGCGGGCAATGCCGTGGTGCACGTGCTGTCGAGTTTTAATCTGCTGCCTGTGTATCAGTGAGTCTTTTGTGCCGGATGGCGGCTACGCCTTATCCGGCCTACGCGATCCCGTAGGCCCGGTAAGCGCAGCGCCACCGGGCGAAACAATGGCTACCCCACCAACTCCTCTTTCACCTGCATCGCCAAATCAAACGAGTGCAAGCGCGCCTGGTGATCAAAAATCTGCCCGTTAACCATAATTTCATCCGCCTGCGTTTCACGCAGCACCGCTTCCAGCCCGTGACGCACTTTTGCCTTATCACCCACCAGCGACATGCTCAGCGCCTGCTGAACGCCATACTGTTCGGAGGCTGACCACAGCAGATGCATATTTTCTACCGGCGGCGGAAGCTGCCCCGTCTCACCGCGACGCAGCTTCACAAACGCCTGCTGCATGGAGGTAAACAGGAATTCCGCATCGCGGTTGCTGTCGGCGGCAATGATATTGATACACACCATCGCGTAAGGTTTCTCCAGACGCTCGGACGGTTTGAAGTTCGTGCGGTAAAGATGCAGCGCCTGATGCAGCATATCTGGTGCGAAGTGGGAAGCGAAGGCAAACGGCAGTCCCAGCTGTGCGGCAAGCTGCGCGCTATAAAGACTTGAGCCTAACAGCCATACCGGGATCTTCTCGCCGTAGCCTGGCACCGGGCGTACGTGCGGGTTCGGATCGCGCGCGTCGAACCAGTCCACCAGCTCGGCCACGTCGCGCGGGAAGTTGTCGATATCACCGCTCATATGGCGGCGCAGGGCGCGCATGGTCGGCTGGTCGCTGCCTGGCGCACGGCCAAGCCCAAGGTCAATACGGCCCGGGTAAAGGGTATTCAGGGTGCCAAACTGCTCGGCAATCACCAGCGGGGCGTGGTTCGGCAGCATCACGCCGCCGGAGCCCAGGTGCAGGGTGGTAGTATTTGCCGCCAGATAACCAATCAGTACCGAGGTCGCAGCGCTAGCGATGCCCACCATGTTGTGATGCTCGGCCAGCCAGTAGCGGTGATAGCCACGCTTTTCGGCGAGTAGAGCGAGATCGAGAGAGTGCGAAAAGGCTTCTCGCGCGGAGGAGCCTTGTGGGATCGGCGCCAGATCCAGCACCGAAAACGGAATGGTTTTGTCAGTCATAACAGCTCACTTTGTCGACGGTGAATCTTTAATACTGCATTAAAAAATGATAACCGTTGTTAACAAAGTGAGCTTTTTTTACGCCTGCAATTCCAGCCCGGCCAGCCGTTTCCAGTAGCCGTTGCATTCGCTGTTTGCCGTCAGCGGCAGCGGAGCGGTGCCTTTTTCGTTGGCGCGGAAGGCGTCCAGCATCGCGAACACGCCGGTATCCAGCGGCGACAGGCGCACCATGTCCACCAGGCCGTCCATCGACGCCAGCTCGTTGCCGAGGTTATAGACATAGCCGCTCATGGTCTGAATGCCGTTCAGGACAAACACCTGCTGATTTTCCTGCGACAGCATGCTGCGCCCGTTCGGGTATTTAATGCAGCAGGTTTCGCATTCGTCTTTTGGGCGATCCTCCGAGCGCGCGGTGAAGCAGCGGGCGGAGTAGGCCAGCGGCAGATGACCGTAGCTCAGCACTTCCACTTCAAACTGATGGCGAATGCCTAGCTCGTCACACTGAGTGAGCAGGTTCGCCAGCCAGTCGCGGGAGAGTTCCACCGGCATACACCAGCGCGTCATCCCCTGTTTGAGCAGCAGGCGCAGCGTCACGGCGTTATAGCAGTTCAGCGCATGGCCCGCGACAAACGGCAGCTTACGCTCGGCGCACATGTTGACCACGCCGAGATCGCTCGCTTCCAGCAGGAACTCGCCGTTTTCGACGTAGCGCTTCAGCTCGCCCAGTTCGGAAGACGCCTGCACCAGCGCGAGCGTCGAGAGCACCACCTGCTTGCCGCTGCCGGCCAGGCTTTTCGCCATATCCAGCCAGTCGCCCACTTTGGTGGCGCGGCGCTTGCTACATACCGCTTCGCCGAGGTAAATCACATCGGCGCTGCTGGTGGCGGCCTGTTGGTAAAAATCTTCCAGCGTCTCTTTTGGCCAGTAGTAGAGCACCGGGCCTAATGAATATTTCATGATGATCTCACTGCCATTTACGGTGATACGCGCCAAGCGTGGTTTGCGTGCCTTCGGACATCGAACCGAGCGTCTCCATCCACGCCGCCTGCGGGGCGTAGTTCTGCGGGTCCGCCATACAGCGGTCGATGGCCTGACGCCAGACCTTCGCCACCTGGCTCACGTAGGCCGGGCTGCGCTGGCGACCCTCAATTTTCACCGAGGCAATATTGGCGGCCAGCAGTTCGGGCAGCAATTCCAGCGTGTTAAGGCTGGTGGGCTCTTCCAGCGCGTGGTAGCGCTCGCCGTCGACAAGATAGCGGCCTTTACACAGGGTTGGATAACCGGCGTTCTCACCGTCCTGATAGCGGTCAATCAGCACCTCATTCAGGCGAGACTCCAGCCCCTGAGGGGTCTGCTGCCAGCGGACAAAGCGGGCAGGGGAGCAGGCCCCGACGGTATTCGGTGATTCACCGGTTAAATAAGAGGAAAGATAACACCGGCCCTCGGCCATGATGCACAGGCTACCAAAGGCAAAAACTTCCAACGGCACTGGCGTGACGCGCGCGAGTTGCTTAACCTGATGAATAGAGAGCACGCGCGGCAGCACCACGCGGGCGACATCGAAGTGTTGATGATAAAAACGCACCGCTTCTTCGTTCGTTGCGGATGCCTGAACAGAGACGTGGCGCTCAATATGCGGATAGCGTTCTGCGGCATACTCAAGCATAGCGAGGTCGGCCAGGATCAGCGCATCGGCACCCAGCTGTGCCGCCATGTCCACCGCGCGCTGCCAGCGGGCGTAGCCATCAGGATGGGCAAACGTGTTGATGGCGATATGCAGTTTGCGGCGGTGCTGGTGAACGAAGTTAACGGCTTCCTGAAGCTTTTTCTCCGTAAAGTTAAGGCCAGCAAAATGGCGGGCGTTGGTGTCATCCTTCAGCCCGATATAGACCGCATCGGCCCCATTTTCGATGGCCGCCTTAAGCGCCGGAAGGTTTCCGGCTGGGCAGAGCAGCTCCATAATTTATCCTGATGTAGTCGATCGCAAAAATGTTAACGAGCTGGGATTTTAATTAACCCATACGCGACAATTTTTGATTTAAGGCAGCTAATGGCGTATTGATGGCACCAATAATGAGGTACATCCGACGACGGTTTGTTGATTTACGCCGCTATGTTCTGGAGTGGATGTGGCAAAATAGCGGGATTACAGATATCAGGGAGTAAAGCTCGTGCTGGATAAACTGCGTTCACGTCTCGTACAATTTGGTCCATCAATGCTGAGCGTGCCGGTCAGGCTGGCACCGTTCGCGCTTAAGCGCCAGGTGCTGGAGCAGGTCCTGAGCTGGCAGTTCCGCCAGGCGCTGCAGGACGGCGAACTGGAGTTTCTGGAAGGCCGCTGGCTGAGCATTGAGGTGCGTGATATCGGGCTGCGCTGGTTTACCTCCGTAGAGAATGACCAGCTGATCGTGCGCGAGTCCGCCGAGGCGGACGTGAGCTTTAGCGCAGATGCCAGCGATCTGCTGATGATCGCCGCGCGTAAGCAGGACCCGGACACCCTCTTCTTCCAGCGCCGTCTGGTGATTGAAGGGGACACGGAGCTTGGCCTGTACGTGAAGAATTTAATGGATGCCATTGAGCTGGAGCAGATGCCGAAAGCGCTGCGCGTGATGCTGATGCAAATGGCCGATTTTGTTGAGGCTGGGCTGAAAAACCCGCCGGACAGTAAACACACTTCAGTAGGTGAGCCATGCTGATTCGAGTCGAAATAGGGATTGATGCACCGGGTATCGATGCGTTATTACGCCGCTCTTTTGAGAGCGACGCGGAAGCCCAACTGGTCCACGATCTCCGCGAAGACGGCCTGATTACGCTGGGGCTGGTTGCTACCGATGACGAAGGTCAGGTTGTCGGCTATGTGGCCTTCAGCCCGGTCATCGTTCAGGGCGAAGACATTCAGTGGGTGGGCATGGCACCGCTGGCGGTAGATGAAAACTATCGCGGGCAGGGTCTGGCGCGCCAGCTGGTGTATGAAGGGCTGGACTCGCTGAATGAGTTTGGCTACGCCGCCGTGGTCACGCTGGGCGATCCGGCGTTCTATGGCCGCTTAGGCTTTGAGCAGGCGGCGCATTACGATCTGCGCTGCCGCTGGCCGGGCACCGAGTCCGCTTTCCAGGTGCACCGCCTGGCGGATGATGCCCTGAACGGCGTAAATGGTCTGGTGGACTACCACGATCATTTCAATCGCTTTTAATCAGGCTCTCGCGTAGCGCCTCAAAGGAGCCGTCTCCGGTCACGAGGCGCTCCTTCTGGCGCTTCGTTAGCTGCTTGATGCGGTACTCCAGCCTGAGCGCCAGCGATCTGTCGCCCACCGCGGCTGAAAATGCCAGCTGCAGTTCGCCTTTCCCCCGCAGTGCTTTTGCCCCTTTCCCCGTTTGATGTTGTAAAAAACGCCGCGCCACATCGGTAGTGATCCCGGTGTAGAGAGCGTTATCAGCGGTTCGGACAAGATAGAGAAACCAGCACACGGTAAACAGATTCAGTATGTTAAGGTGAACGCACCATAGCATGAGAGAGAACGAAAATGGAAACACTGGCCGCCATTAACCGCTGGCTGGCGAAGCAGCATGTCGTGACCTGGTGCGTATATCGCGAGGGCGAAATGTGGTGCGCCAACGCCTTTTACTACTACGATCCTGAACGCGTCGCTTTTTACGTCATGAGTGAGGACAAAACCCGGCATGCGCAGATGACCGGCCAGCAGGCAAAGGTGGCGGGCACGGTAAACGGGCAGCCGAAAACCGTCGCGCTGATCCGCGGCGTGCAGTTCAAAGGGGAGATCCGTCGTCTGGATGGAGAAGAGGGCGACGCGCGCCGTAAGCTCTACACGCGCCGCTTCCCGGTTGCCGCTGCGCTAAAAGCCCCGGTGTGGGAAATCCGCCTCGATGAGCTGAAATTTACCGATAACACCCTGGGCTTTGGCAAGAAGCTGCACTGGCTACGCGCCGAGCAGGCGTAGCGCTTCGCGGTTAAACGCCGGGAGATCGTCCGGGGTCCGGCTGGTGATCAGCTGGTCCTTGTCGTTAACCACTTCCTGATCGTAGAACTCAGCCCCTGCGTTTTTCAGATCGATAACGATCGGTTTCACCGCCGTGAGCTTACGCCCGCGTACCACTTCGGCGCTGATCAGCAACTGCGGGCCGTGGCAAATGGCGAACACCGGTTTGCCCGTAGAAACAAAATCTCGCGTAAAGGTCACGAAGCGCTCATCTCCGCGCAGGGAATCCGGTGAATGGCCGCCCGGCAGCAGCAGAGCGTCGAAATCGGACGGGCTGACGTTATCAATAGACTGATCAATCGTCACGCTGGCCTCGCCCTTATGGCCTTTCACCGTTTTACCCGCTTCTTTCTCAATGGTAATAACCTCATGTCCCGCCTTGCGGAACGCCTCTGCGGGAGAGGTGAATTCTGAATCTTCAAACTCGTCGGTAATCAGGACTGCGATTTTTTTACCCATGCTTCCTCCGTTGTTTTGGCTTCAGACTGATTTTTCTCCGCTTGTGGTAAATACTTACCTGTAACAGACTTCTAAGTGTGGCCGACCACGCTGAGTTCGCAAACGGACAATTCTGTAAAGGGGATACGATGAGTCAGGTACTGATTACCGGCGCTACCGGGCTGGTGGGCGGACATTTGCTGCGGCTGCTGATCCAGGATCGCCACATCAACTACATTGCCGCACCGACGCGGCGCCCGCTGCTGGATGTCACAGGCGTCTTTAATCCGCACGATCCGCAGCTCACCGACGCGCTGGCGCAGGTGCAGGATCCGATTGATATCGCTTTTTGCTGCCTGGGCACGACGCGGCGTGAGGCCGGGAGTAAAGAGGCGTTTGTCCATGCGGACTACACGCTGGTGGTGGATACCGCCCTGACGGCGAAAAAGCTGGGAGCAAAACATTTCCTGGTGGTCAGCTCGCACGGCGCGAACGCAGGCTCGCCGTTTTTTTACAACCAGGTGAAGGGCAAGATGGAAGAGGCGCTGATTGCGCAGAAGTGGGAGCGCCTGACCATCGCGCGGCCTTCGATGCTAATTGGCCACCGCGACGAACGGCGTTTTAACGAGTCCTTTTTTGCCCCGCTGTTTCGCATCCTGCCGGGTAACTGGAAGTCCATTGAGGCACGGGACGTCGCGCAGGCGATGCTGAAAGAGGCGCTGGCACCGTCGCAGGAGGGCGTTAATATCATCCCTTCGGCAAAACTGCGTGAAATCGCACAGGGCGAGGCGTAAACTTCTCCGGCTTATTAAATAACACTCTCCGGGGAATGGTATGACTGGTCAGTCTTCATCTCAGGCGGCAACACCTGTCCAATGGTGGAAGCCCGCACTCTTCTTTCTCGTGGTCATCATTGGCCTCTGGTATGTGAAATGGCAGCCGTACTACGGTAAAGCCTTCACCGCTGCCGAAACGCACAGCATCGGTAAATCTATTCTCGCTCAGGCTGATGCCAGCCCGCTTCAGGCGGCATGGGACTACGCCATGGTCTACTTCCTTGCCGTCTGGAAAGCCGCCGTGTTAGGCGTGATTCTGGGCTCGCTGATTCAGGTGCTGATCCCGCGCAACTGGCTGATGAAAACGCTTGGTCAGCCGCGCTTTCAGGGCACGCTGCTGGGGACGATTTTCTCTCTGCCGGGCATGATGTGCTCCTGCTGCGCCGCGCCGGTGGCGGCGGGTATGCGCCGCCAGAGGGTGTCGATGGGCGGCGCGCTGGCGTTCTGGATGGGTAACCCGCTGCTCAACCCGGCGACGCTGGTGTTTATGGGCTTTGTGCTCGGCTGGCATTTTGCCGCTATCCGTCTGGTTGCCGGGCTGGTGACGGTGCTGGCGGTGGCGACGCTGGTGCAAAAGCTGGTGAAGGATAACGCGCCAGAGCCTGCTTCCGTTGAACTGGACGTCAGCGAACCGCAGGGAGGGTTCTTTACGCGCTGGGGCAAAGCGCTCTGGCAGCTTTTCTGGAGCACCATCCCGGTGTATATCCTGGCGGTACTGGTTCTGGGCGCGGCGCGCGTCTGGCTGTTCCCCCATGCGGATGGCGCCATCGACAACTCGCTGATGTGGGTGATTGCGATGGCCATTGCAGGCTGCCTGTTCGTGATCCCCACGGCGGCGGAGATCCCGATCGTGCAAACCATGATGCTGGCCGGTATGGGCACCGCACCGGCGCTTGCGCTGCTGATTACGCTGCCGGCGATCAGCCTGCCGTCGCTCATCATGCTGCGTAAGTCTTTTCCGGCGAAAGCGCTGTGGCTGACGGCGGGGCTTGTGGCGTTGAGCGGGGTGATGGTGGGGAGTATTGCGTTGATGTAAAAAAGCCCGGTAGCGCTCGCGCTTACCGGGCTTTTAGTCAGGCGTGGATTACTTAATGTAGGTAAACGCGGTGGTGACGTGCTTCACGCCGCTCACCCGGCTGGCGATATCCGCCGCCGCTTTCCCTTCACGGTCGGTCACCAGACCCAGCAGGAACACTTCGCCGTTTTCAGTCGTCACTTTCACGTTTGAGGATTTCACCTGGTCTGAGCCCAGCAGCTGGGAGCGGACTTTGGTGGTGATCCAGGTGTCAGACGACGCGGTGCCCAGGCTGATTGGCTGACCCTGACGGATTTCATTAAAGACTTCCGTTGTGCCCTCAACGCCCATTGCGATCTGTTTCGCGCGGCTGGAGAGCTCGGTATTCGGTGACTGGCCCGTCAGCAGGACTTTGCCCTGATAAGCCGTTACGTTAATACGCGCTTCTTTCTTAATTTGTTCGTCTTTCGACAGCGCACTGTTGACCCGCAGCTCCAGCGTACCGTCATCCACCTGCGTTCCCACAGAGCGCGGATCGGTCGCTGCTTTGGTGCCTACGGCGGCAGTACCCACAACGGCCGCAGCGATACATCCCTGCAGCAGTAGTGCAGACATAAGGACTGCGAGGGTCGATAAAGCCTTCATAAAAACTCCTTAATCATCCTGGTGAGGGAAAAGCGTGTTATCGATCAAATCGCACAAGCAGTTCACCGTGAGCATATGCATCTCCTGAATACGTGCGCTACGGTGAGACGGAATGCGAATTTCCACATCCTGCGGCCCAAGCAAGCCCGCCAGCTCACCGCCGTCGTAGCCGGTTAAGGCGACGATGGTCATGTCGCGGGTAACGGCGGCTTCAACGGCTTTGACGATGTCCCGGCTGTTGCCGCGCGTAGAGATGGCCAGCAGCACATCGCCGGCATGCCCCAGGGCGCGCACCTGCTTTGCGTAAATTTCGTCATGCAGACGATCGTTAGCAATCGCTGTTAAGACCACATTATCGGTATTAAGTGCAACGGCAGGTAAACTCGGGCGTTCGGTTTCAAAACGGTTAATCATGCTGGCAGCAAAATGCTGTGCGTTGGCGGCTGAGGTTCCGTTGCCACAACAGAGGATTTTGTTGCCGTTAAGCAGGGATTGCACCAGCGTCATTGCAGCGCGAGAGATTGCGTCCGGAAGGGCTTCCGCCGCGGCAATCTGAGTCTGGATGCTTTCTGTGAAGCACACTTTAATTCTTTCGAGCACGTTATCCCTTTTAAATCTTAATTATGCGTCTTCGCCAAAAGCGTTTTTAAGCCATTCGATCTCATTTCCGGTGAAGGCTATCACATCGAAACGGCAATCCACAGTATCAAAGCTCCCATTATGGCGGGCAAGCCACAAGTGGGCAGTCTGTAATAATTTATGTTGTTTGGCGAGCGTCACGCTGGCGGCAGCACCGCCAAAACGGGAAGACTGTCGAAAGCGGACTTCTACAAACACAATCACCTGACCGTCTTTCATGATCAGATCAATTTCGCCGCCGCGCCCGCGGACGTTAGCGGCGATAAAGCGCAGTCCTTTGCCTTCAAGCCAGCGACGCGCTTTTAACTCCCACGCATCGCCGGTCTCTTTACGGCTTAACTGGCCGGGACGATTTGCCCCTGCTGGTATTTGAGCCATGATAACTTCCTGTTAATCACACAGTCCTGAGTGGCGGTCAGATCGCCGGTGTTGCCGTTAAGCTCAAAGCCCGGCACCTGACGCATCTGGGTAAAGTGGTTTGCCAGCGCCCACGCATCAACACCCATCGCATACAGACGCGCCAGAGAGTAGTCGTTACGTACGGAGCTTAGCGCCTGCTGCATCAGCGCCGGGTTGCTACCTGCCAGCATCGGAATTTCGCTGTACTGCAGGCCGTCCATTTCCAGACGGAAATCCGGGCCTGCGGTGCCCTGCGCGCTGCGGGAGCTGGCGTAGAGCGTTGCGCCGCTCTGACTGCCGTTACGCATCGCAATCATCGGTTTGATAAAGGCGATCTCCTGCGGCGTGGCAATGATATAGGCCGCATCTACTTTCCCGCCGCCGCTAATCTGCGCGTCGGTAGGCGGGGCAGGGATGGTCAGGCCGCCAATCGTCACGCTCTGCTGCTGTGGCAGGCTCGCGGTGACAGGACTGCCGTTAAGCGCGATACCCGCTCCACCGTTTACGCCAGCGCGCAGTTCAGACACTGAACCGAATTTCTGCTGCAGCACCACGCCGCCGCCCAGCTTCTGCCACTCATCGGCAAAGGCGTTGGCCACGCGATCGCCCAGCGCACTGCGTGGGATGAGCAGAAGCGGAGCCTGTTTACCCTGCTCGTGAATATGACGCGCCGCATCGCGGGCTTCATCTTCAGGGGAAAGCGCGAAGTAGCAAATATTGGCCCGGTTCTGAACCTGTTCCGGCTGGTTGAGCGCCAGTACGTTCAGCGTGGTATTGCTCTTCATCAGCTCTTCCACGTTGTTTTTCAGCAGCGGGCCGACAACGATGCTTGCCCCGTCCTGCTGAACCTGCGCCAGCACCTGGTCAAGCGGCTGCGAGCTGGTGTCGTAGATTTTCAGCTCAGCGCCCGGGTTGGCGCTGGTGGTTGCCACGGCCTGCGGCTGTGCAGCAGGTTGGGATGCTGGCTGTACAGGCTGCTGTTGAGGCTGTTCTGCTGTTGCCTCTGGCGCAGGCGTCGCCTGTGTCTCAGCCGGAGGCTGTGTTGCAGGTGCTGAGGTAGCCGGAGGCGTAGTCGGTGCCGTCACCGGGTTTTGCATCGTGCCTTGCGGTGGGGTTTGTGCTGTGGTCAGGTCGCTGGTCTCTGCTGCTGACGGGCTGACAACGTCGTTCACGTTGGCCGCCTGCGCTGCCTGTACCGGTACCGCACTGCCCGTTACCGGAGTCGTGCCGTTTTTCGCCGCTTCAAAGCCCTGCTGAATAGTGCGGCCAAACACGGCTGCCTGGCCATTTAGCGGCAGAAGCAGCGCGATTTTGCTGGTCGAGGCGGGCTTAAAGTTCTGCACGTTTACCAGCTGTGTGGGCAGCATTTTCGCGCCCGGGTTCTGCGGGTAGCGGGTCTGCCAGTCGGTAATACCGGCTTTCAGCATCTTAGGATCGCTGCGGTTGTTAAACCACATCTGTTGCAGATCAAGCCAGCCCTGCAGCACGTTTTCATCGGCGTTGATGACCAGCGCCTTTGCCTGATCCTGGGTCATCGAGGCAAGCGCCTGCCAGGTGGCATCAATGTTTTTCTGCTTGTCGGCACCAGCGAGCAGCGGCTCCTGGGCGATCAAGGCGCGCAGCAGGGTCAGGGAAGGGCGTCCCTGCTCAGCGGTAATGCCCGCCTGCCAGAAGCGCGCCTGTTGGTTTTTATCCAGCGCGCTCAGGTCGATGCTCCCCAGGATCTTTTTCGCGCCATCATAATCTTTCTGCGCAACCTTCAGCTCGGCAGAAAGCAGACTCTGCTCTGTACGCTGGGTATCGTTAAGATCTTTCGGCAGCTGGTTGAACAGCTCAGCAGCCTGCTGGGTTTTACCTTCTTTCAGCAGTGCACGAATGGCGAGTAATTGCCAGTTGATCCTGGTATCATTTGTACTCTGCGACATTTGTTGCAGATAAAAGCCAGAATCAGCCTGAGCGGAGCCCTGAAGATGGGCGGTGCTCTGGTCAGGTGCCTGGGTGCCACAGCCTGCAAAAATCAGGGCTGCGAGCAGCAGCGGCACGCTGCGCGTGGCTTTTTTTCGAAGAAACGTTAACGGTACCATACTGTATCCAGTGATTTTTTTTACGCAATGCTCAATATTAAATCGGCAATACGGACGAAACAATGAAACAACACGAAACGGCAGATAATTCTCAAGGCCAGCTTTATATTGTACCTACTCCTATCGGGAATTTGTCTGATATTACCCAACGTGCACTCACCGTATTGCAAGCTGTTGATTTAATTGCTGCTGAAGACACCCGACACACCGGTTTACTGCTGCAACATTTCGCGATTAACGCCCGTTTGTTTGCCCTTCACGATCACAATGAGCAACAAAAAGCCGACACGCTGGTGGCGAAGCTCAAAGAGGGGCAGAACATTGCGCTGGTCTCCGATGCCGGGACGCCGCTGATTAACGATCCTGGCTACCATCTGGTGCGCACCTGTCGCGAAGCCGGTATTCGCGTTGTGCCACTGCCGGGGCCGTGCGCCGCCATTGCTGCGCTGAGCGCGGCCGGTCTGCCGTCCGACCGTTTCTGTTATGAAGGTTTCCTGCCTGCCAAATCCAAAGGCCGTCGTGATGTGTTGAAGGATCTGGAAGCGGAACCGCGTACCCTGATCTTTTACGAATCCACCCACCGCCTGCTGGAAAGCCTGGAAGACATGGTGACCGTCTGGGGAGAATCCCGCTACGTGGTGCTGGCGCGTGAGCTGACCAAAACCTGGGAAACCATTCACGGCGCGCCGGTAGGAGAACTACTGGCGTGGGTGAAGGAAGATGAAAACCGCCGCAAAGGCGAAATGGTGCTGATTGTCGAAGGGCATAAAGCGGAAGAGGATGCCCTGCCTGCCGATGCGCTGCGTACGCTGGCCTTGCTACAGGCCGAACTGCCGCTGAAGAAAGCGGCGGCATTAGCGGCGGAGATCCATGGCGTGAAGAAAAATGCGCTGTATAAGTATGCGCTGGAGCAGCAGGGGGAGTAACTCCTGCTACTGTTTTGCCGGGTGGCGGCTGCGCCTTGCCCGGCCTACAGATTTATGTACTCTTCTATTTACCTGGCATCGCCTCAAACACCAGCGTTTCCAGCGGCTGCAGTGTAATTACCACCGCGTTTTTGTACTCCTCCGGTACGGTTGAATTACTGCCGTACACCGCTTTCAGACTAAACTGCGCCGCGTCTCCCGTGGGGATTTCAAACTCTTTCGCTAAATCCAGGTAGTAGCTTTGCGGCTTATCCGACGGGTTACGCAAGCCGAGGATGGCTTTCTCTTTACTCCACGAAGCCCAGCCGTAAACCTGCAGCGCGGTTGGATCACCACCAATCCAGTGTGTATCCACCAGCACGCTGGCATTATCCCGCGACCATTTCGCGGCCTGCGCCAGCGTATCCCACTTCACCTTGTTCAGCATTGAAGGGGTGATATACAGCTCCTGCAACTGGGTGCCGGTGGCGAAGTAGCTCCAGACCTGATCGGCAAAATCGCTGTCCGTTTGCACCTTCTCCAGCCCGTAATAGGCGTTTTCTGCGCTGACGATGCCGTGATACATCAGCGAGTTCAGCGGGAACAGCGGGCCTTTACGCACAATGGAGCGGTACGTTTCCGCATCGCGGTAGGTCATCCACCGCTGTACCGGCGTGCCGGGACCGTACAGGTTGATGTCATCACCCTGACGCCAGATGGAATCCGCGTAGAACAGCCAGGACGGGCTGGCGTTGGTGCCTGTTGTCAGGTTGATAAACAGATTCGGGTTGGCGCTTCGCATGTTATGCAGCAGAGCAATAGAGGCGTCAAAATCCGAGGCATACGGGCTGCCCGGGATATGCGCGTTGGCGTTACCCATTCCGTCCAGCTTGAACGAGGTAATGTGTTCGTTTTTGATAAGCTTAACGATCTGCTCATTGAAGTTCTTAAAGTAGTTCGGTCCTGACAGCGCCAGCTTCCCGTCGACGGTTTCGAACCCATACTCTTTTGCATGCGAGACGCGAACGTCGCGCGGTTTGTTGTAGCCTCCCCACGGTGAGAGCCACAGTCCGACCGAGCTGTGCAGGCTGTCGGCTTTTTCCCGTACTTTGCCAAAACCGTTGCTGAATGCCGGGCCAAAAAGCCAGCGCCCGGTAAGATCGTCCCAGCCATCGTCCAGCAGGAAGGCATCCAGCGCCACGCCACGTCCGGCGATAAATTCCTTATTCCATTCGTCCATCCGCCCCAGCACGTCCTGTTCGGAATAGGGGGTAAAGAAGCCAATATCCATCCAGCTGTTGTAGTGCAGGTAAGGCTTATACGGACGCGGACGCACGGCATTAATAAACTGGTTCACGCTGCGGCGCAGCTGGCTGGTTTCCGGGAAGGTGCCGAAGTAGGTGGTATAGCTGACCGGCGTTGCGGGCTGAATCGGCGTTTTCAACTCTACATTAAGGTTGGTCGTCGCTTCATAGGCGTAGGTGTTAACGATGGGCTTGTCCGGGAGAATAAAGAACGAGTCCGCGACAATCGGCGAGCTGTTGATCGCCCCGTCAACGTAAGGGGCCTGTGTCTGCTTTTTCGTCGGGAAGAAGGTGATTTTCGCCACGTCACGCGGCTGGCCTACAGCCGCGAGGGTGTAATCGATGCTGGCGTAATTATCCTTCACCAGGTTGAGCTTCACCGTCACGTTAAAATCCGGATGGGTAAAGTCGATGACAATGGCGCTGTCCTGCTTTTCGACGTGCTTGATTTTGAAATCAGCGGTGTGAATTTTGGTTTCGTCCGCCAGCGTCAGAAAGAACAACTCCTGCGGGGTGATGGGGTGGTTGGCCTTTTTATCAGTCACCACCACCGTTGAATTGGCGTCATCAAAGGACAGGGCAATTTTGTCGTTAGTGAGCGTGTAGTTCGCAGCCATCGTGCCATGGGAAACGCACAGGGCAAGCAATGAGAGGGTGAGGATTTTTTTCATCAGGGTAAGATCCTTTTGGTTATGCTTCTGTCGGAAGCAGCAGCCTGTTCGCTGAGCCGCAAACGGTGATTTTGCTTCGGACCACCTCTTTCATGGCGTCCATCCCGACGCGCATGTAGAAGCGCGGATCGTTGCCCTGCGGGTTCTCGGCAAACCAGGCTTTGACCGCGTCTGAGAAGGCGATTTTCAGCTCGGTTGCGACGTTAACTTTGCATACCCCCAGTTCAATGGTGCGGCGTACATCGTCATCCGGAACATCGCTCGCACCGTGCAACACCAGCGGCACCGTTACCACCTCGCGGATCTCAGCCAGGCGCTGGAAGTCAATTTTGGGGCGTTTGGTATAGAGGCCATGCGCGGTGCCGATGGCGACGGCGAGGCTGTCCACGCCGGTCAGCTCAACGAAGCGTTTCGCCTCCTGCGGGTCGGTCAGAAATGCGCTTTCGGCGTCGACGCTCATGTCATCTTCCACACCCCCCAGACGCCCCAGTTCGGCCTCAACGCTACAGTCGTTGAGGTGGCAGAAATCAACCACCGATTTCACCAGCTTCACGTTTTGTTCAAACGGAAAATGGCTGCCGTCGATCATCGCGCTGCGTACGCCGGCATGTACCTTGCGACGAATGTCATCCAGCGATTCGTGATGATCGAGATGCAGCGCCAGCGGCATGTCGTAGCTGAGGGAGTATGCGCTGCACAGGGCATAGATCTCTTCCAGCGCAATATGTTTAAAGGTGCCCGGCGTCCCGGCGAGGATCACGGGCGATCGCATTTCGCTGCACACTTCAAGGATCGCCTGGATCGTCTCGGCGTTATGGATGTTAAAGGCCGGAACGGCATAGCCCTTTGCCTGCGCGTCCTGCAGAAGATATTTGGTCGAAATAATACTCATAATACGATCCTCTTAAGCCTGCCACGGATGAATAACCACGCCCTGAACCACGCGGTTGACCGTTCCGCTGGCGGATGGCGTGTCCGGCGTATTTCCAACATGCAGAGACTGGGTCAGTGCAAAGACCTGGGCGTAGATCAGGAAGCAGAACGCCTGCTCCATATCGTTAAACGGACGGGAAGGCGGCAGCAGGATATGCGGCCCCGCTTCAATAACCGGATCGTTTTCAGCGGCGATGGCAACCACGCGCATGGCCTGGCGATCGCGGCGAAGTTCGGCCAGCAGATCCAGATCGTACTGACGCGTATACGGATGGCTGGAGATAAACACCACCACCAGCGTTTCGTTATCCACCAGTGACTTAGGTCCGTGACGAAAGCCCGTTGGCGAATCGTAAAACGCCGCCAGCTTGCCCGCGGTCAGCTCCAGCACCTTCAGCGCCGATTCGCGCGCCGCGCCCTGCAGACCGCCGCTTCCCAGATACACAACGCGTTTCCACGGTTCGTTGCCAAAGACGCCCTGGCTGAAATCCCCGAGCGAGGTGAGGATCGCCTGGCAGCGATCGGCCACGTCACGGAAGCTTTGGCTGCCGATCGTCTCTGGTGCGAATACAGCCAGGCAGCTTGCCATCATGGTGGTAATGCTGCTGGTCATCGCGAACCCGCGATCGTGCGTTTCGGCAGGCATCAGCAGGGCAAAGGCGTTATCACCGTCGACCGCGTTCTGGTACAGGCTTCCCGCTTCGTTGCAGGTGATCGACAGGTGGTAGCACTCCGGCACGAACCGGTTTGCCAGCTCAACGGCGGCGACGCTCTCCGGGCTATTGCCGGAGCGGGCAAAAGAGACCAGCAGCAGCGGGTGCGCCGGGCTGAAGTAATCCATCGGGTTGGTGACCAGATCGGTTGTCGGTATGGCAGAAACATTTTTCCCGGTGTGGCTCGCAAGCCAGGGGGCAATTATCTCGCCAATAAACGCGGAGGTGCCCGCGCCGGTGAGGACGATCCGCAGATCGTGCTTACGCAGCAGCGGCGTCAGGAAACCGTCAATCGAGGTGCGCAGATTATCAATGTTGTTGAGTGAGCGGATCCAGCTGGCAGGCTGCTGGCGGATCTCCTCTTCGGTCCAGGTGCCGGTTGTGGCGGCGGCGGTGGTTTGTGGCATAACTCAGTCCTTAGTCGTGTGAAATCCACATCAGACGCTGGCAAACGTGTCGCTATCTTTCGTTTCGTTTCACTTGTTCACATTAGCAGTTAAATAAAATCTATAGAAAAGAAATCGAAAGTTCAATGAAAGAAAAGAAATAAAACGAAAAGTGTGATCGTGAAAGGAAAGGGAAGGATCAAGGAAAGGAAAAGAAAGGCCTTACGATCTGATGCCGTAAGGCCACCGGAACACGCTATGTAAGACTACAAAGGCGAGCGCTGGGAAAGTAACCGAATCATATTCCTTCCTCTGCGGGGGCTTCCTCGCGACAGCGACCCAGTTCATCCACCAGGCTGGTCAGGCCGCGGTGGCCACACGCCAGCGCCTGCAGACGAAACGCTTCGCTGCTTAACCCGTCACGTTCCAGCACCATTTCCAGCAAAAGCTGCAGGTTGGTGCCGGTAATCACTTCGCTACCCGGTCTTTGCATCGCGAGCGTTGACGCCACGCGAAACGGCGTGCCGCCGAGAAGATCGGTGAGAAAAATAATATCCTGCTGTGGATCCAGCTCACTCACCGCCTGCGCAAGCTGAGCGGTCAGCCTGGCAGTAGTGGAGGTTTCCGGAAAATCGATGGCGATAAACTGCGGCTGCTCGCCAAGGATCTGCCTCATCGCCTGTTCAAGCCCGCTGGCAAAGCCGCCGTGCCCCGTCAAAATAATGCCTAACATCGCAACCTCTTTGCTTTTACAGGAAGTGACAGAATTTACCGACAACGCCCAGCACTACGGTGATGCCAATCAGGCGCAGCGGGCTCCAGCCGCGGCGCACCAGCCAGAACATGGTCAGGGTGTAAACCAGCGGTAAAAAAGCGGGCATCAGCTTGTCAATCACGTCGGTTTGCAGCTTAACAACTGCATCCCCGGCTTTGATTTCGAGCGTGGTATTCAGGCGCACGTAGGTCGCCACCAGCGCACCGATCACCGTCATCCCCACAATGGACGCAGCATGGCCGACCTTTTTGGTGTTGGCTTTAATAAGCGGAATGGCCGCCACGCCCATCCGGTAAGCGTAATGCGCCAGGCCAAAACGCAGGCCGAGGTGCACCACGTTAAACAGGACGATAAAGACCACGGCGCCCAGAATCGACCCCTGCAGTGCCAGGCTGGCGCCGATACCGCCGCAGATGGGCAGCAGGGTCAGCCAGAACATGGCGTCGCCGATGCCGCCGAGCGGAGCACCGACCGCAATTTTGGTGCTCTGAATGCTGTTTACATCCTGCTTGGAACGCTCCATTGCCAGGATAATGCCGATAACAAAGGTCACCAGAAACGGGTGGGTATTAAAGAACCCCATGTGGCCTTTCATGGCGCGCGCCAGGTCACGCTTATTGGTGTGGATCTTTTTCAGGGCAGGCAGTAGCCCATACAGCCAGCCGGAGGCCTGCATACGCTCGTAGTTGAACGACGCCTGTAACAGCATGGAGCGCCAGGCCACGCGGTTAATGTCTTTCTTCGTCAGCTCCGCGCCAATGGTCTGGTCTTCATAGACGTTTTCATTCACGCCGGTGAGCAGGGTCTCTTCATTTTCAGAGATGCCCGGCAGGGTGGTTTGGTTAGATGCCATCTTCGAATTCCTCTTTCTGAGCTGCGGGAGCCGCCGGTTCAGGTGATTTACGCATCAGGTCAATCAGCGCCATTGCCAGTGCCGCTGCTGCAATCGCCAGCACCGGAAGCTTCAGCCAGGCCGCGGCGACAAAACCAATAATGAAGTAAGGGATGTAGACGTTTTTCATCATGATCTTCAGCAGCACGGCGAAGCCGATGGCTGGCATGATGCCGCCCGCGACGCCAAGGCCGTCTATCAGACGTTCCGGCAGGACATCAATGGCGGTTTTCGCGTGTTCCGCACCGAAGTAAATCGGCAGAAATGCACACAGGAAGTAGAAGATACCCAGCGCCAGCAGGGCGAGATAGTTAACCCGCTCAATGCCGTTGGTGTCCGCATTGGCCGCCATGCGATCGCAGCGGGACATCACGCCGGACATCACGGAGAAGAGGAAGGTGATACCCATCTGAACCGCCACGGCAAACGGCACCGCGACCCCAACGGCGACATCCGGCTTCACGCCCGTGGTGATGGCAAACGTGGTGCCGACGATAGTGCCGATAATCACGTTTGGCGGCTGCGCGCCCGCAAGCGGCACCAGACCCATCCAGACCAGCTCTAACGTACCGCCGGTCAGGATCCCGGTATGCAGATCGCCCAGAATCAGACCGACCAGGGGGCCAAGCACCACCGGGCGGTGCATATGTGTTAAGCCGTTAAACATATCCAGGCCCGCGATAAAGGCAAGAAGCCCCAGCGCGAATGCCTGCAACAGACTGATTTCCATTGTGAATCCCTCAAAGCAGTTTAAAGAGATCCAAAGCGGTCTCTGTTGGGACGCCCTGAACAAAGCATTCCACCCCGGCCGCTTTCAGGCCGTTGAACGCTGCGATATCGTTCGCGTCGACAGAGACCGTTTTGGCAATTTGCTGTTTGCCACTGGCGTAGTGCATGTTTCCGACATTGATACGGGTGATAGGTACGCCGCCTTCAACCAGCTTCAGAAAATCGGCGGGTGATTTGCAGACCAGCAGAATTTTCTGGCGGTCAGCGGCGCGGTGAATGTTGTCGATCGTTTTTTGCAGCGACCAGAAACGCACGGCGATCCCTTCCGCGAGTACCATTTCCATCAGGTTTTGTTGAACCGGATCGTCTGCAACCTCGTCATTTGCCACCAGCACCAGGTTTGCCCCCGCAAACCCCACCCACTGCACGCCCACCTGTCCGTGGATCAGGCGTTCATCAATGCGGCATAAGACAATGTTTGGCATAGCGTTTTCCTCTTTTTAATTATGCGTGTGGAGTCGTTACGCCTTCGCAGGCGGCATGGTACTGCTGGAGTATGTCCTGAATGTGGTCAATGATGAGTTCCCGTGGCGTTGACTTGAGAGCGTCCTCGCGAACTTTGCTGTACTGCAGTGGCAGATACTGGCTGATAAGCGGCAGCGGGATGGGTTCGTCTGCCAGGTTGCGCACCAGTCGTTCAAAGGCGTCGTCAATCTGGCTGTCCGGCCAGTAATAGCGCACGCGGTCGGAGTAGCTGTAGCCGCGCGCCAGACGCCGCGCATTGCCGTCGCCGTGGTAGTGGCTTTGCCAGTATTCCGGGCGATCGAGCATCACGTTTTCCAGAACGTGACGCAGACCCGAGCTGGCTTTCGCTGGCAGCAGTTCTTCTTCAATGGCGGCCAGTGAGAACAGCGCTTCGCGCAGGGCAAAGGTCAGGGCAGGGCCGACTTTTAAAATAGCGAAGTGATCGTTCACCAACTGACGCAGCGCCTGCGGCGTCTGGTAATCGGTGGAGTGCGCTTCAAACACCAGTGTGTCGTACCCTTCGACCATTTCACTCAGCGCGACGGCTTTTTTGGGCTGATAGTCACAGACGTGCGCGTGGTCGAACTCCACACCCGGCTGGACCACAAGGCCAATGATGCGCGGCCAGATGTCGTTTAAGCCTTCCTTTTCGAACGCGTGGCGGTGGGCTTCAAGGGTGGCGCGTGCTGCCTCTGGCGTGGTGACGTCAAGTTCGGTGAGCGTGTCGTGTGCGCCACCCGGGACCGGCACTTCCGTGCCGATAACGTAGACCAGATCGGATTCACCAAACTGCTCGCGACAGGTCGCTTCGGCAACCTTAGCCAGACGCGCGGCGCGCCCGGCGACAATCGCGTCGGTCAAGGGGACCGGATCGTCCTCGCAGGACATGCTGCAGTCGAGATGGATCTTCTTGAACCCGGCTGCCACGTAGCTTTTGATCAGATCGTCGGCGTTCGTCATCGCCTGCAGAGCAGGCAGGTTTTGCCAGCGGTTAGGTCCTAAATGATCGCCGCCGAGGATCAGCTGTGATGTCGGGAAACCAAGCGATTGCGCCAGCTTACAGACGAACCCGTGGAAATCGGCGGGGGTCATGCCGGTATAGCCGCCAAACTGATCCACCTGGTTTGAGGTCGCTTCAATCAGCAGTGGCGTCTGGCGTGAATGGGCGTAACGAATGGCAGCTTCAAGCACCAGTGGATGTGCGGAACAGACGGCATAAATCCCGTTTGCATTCCCCCGTTTATGTTGTTCCACCATTTCTGTCAGATGTTTCACTTTCCTCTCCATTTCGGATGGTAATGATATTTATCTTTCGTTTTGTTTCATTTAATCCTGCATTATGGTGGTGTAAAAATAAAACGAAAGATAATGGTTTTCCGATCTGTTTCACAAAAGAAACATAATGAAAGGTTTCAGCTATAGGAAGGCTTACGTGTGTCCGCCAGACAGCACTTGCATTCGCTAAAAAGAAAGGCGTTAATAGACAAAACGAAATGAAACGAAAGTTAATTTATTAAGGATCTCGTATGAGCAGCAGCGATTCATCCGCAGAGAAGCGCATCACCGGTACCAGTGAAAGGCGAGAGCAGATCATTCAGCGGTTGCGGGCGCAGGGAAGCGTGCAGGTTAACGATCTTTCACATCTGTACGGCGTGTCGACGGTGACGATCCGTAACGATCTGGCGTTTCTGGAAAAGCAGGGGATTGCCGTTCGCGCCTACGGCGGGGCGCTGATCTGCGAAGGGAATGCGCCTGGCGTCGAGCCTTCCGTTGAGGATAAAAGCTCGCTCAATACGGCGGTGAAGCGTAGCATCGCCCAGGCCGCCGCCGCGCTGGTGAAGCCGGGGCACCGCATTATTCTGGATTCCGGCACCACGACGTTTGAGATCGCCCGTATGCTGCGCCAGCACACGGACGTCATTGCGATGACCAACGGGATGAACGTGGCGAATGCGTTGCTGGAAGCAGAAGGGGTAGAGCTGCTGATGACCGGAGGGCACTTGCGGCGTCAGTCGCAGTCCTTCTACGGCGACCAGGCGGAACAGTCCTTACAGAATTATCACTTTGATCTGCTGTTCCTGGGCGTTGACGCTATCGATCTCGATCGCGGTGTGAGCACGCACAACGAGGATGAAGCACGCCTGAACCGCAAAATGTGCGAGGTGGCAGAGCGTATTATTGTCGTGACAGACTCCAGCAAGTTTAACCGCTCAAGCCTGCATAAAATCATTGATACGCAACGGATTGATATGATTATTGTCGATGAAGGCATTCCTGCGGAAAGCCTGGATGGGCTGCGGAAAAGCGGGATTGACGTGGTGCTGGTTTAAGTTTTTTACCCTCTCCCCTATGGGGAGAGGGCAGGGTGAGGGGCCATCACGTCACCGGCGCCGGGTTAAACACCGCCAGCTGATTATGCAGCCCCCACTGGTCCGAGAACGTTTTCTTCCGCCCGCTCGCCACATCCAGAATGAAGTGGAACAGTTTCCAGCCCACGTCTTCAATACTCTCTTCCCCGGTGGCAATAGTTCCCGCGTTGATATCCATTAAGTCATACCAGCGGTTTGCCAGCTCGGTGCGGGTCGCCATCTTGATCACCGGGACCGCCATCAGGCCGTAGGGCGTGCCGCGCCCGGTAGTAAACACCTGCACCGTAATACCCGACGCCACCTGCTGAGTGCCGCAAACAAAGTCGCTGGCAGGCGTAGCCGCATAAATCAGGCCGCGCTTCGTCGGGCGCTGGCCCGGAGAGAGCACTTCCACAATCGCGCTCTGGCCGGATTTGGCAATCGAACCGAGGGCTTTTTCTACCACGTTCGCCAGGCCGCCTTTCTTGTTCCCCGGAGACGGGTTGGCGCTGCGGTCGGTTTTGCCCATATCGAGATAGTTATCGTACCAGGCCATCTCCTCAAGCAGGCGTTTGCCCACCTCTTCGTTGACGGCGCGCGGCGTGAGTAAATGGATAGCATCACGCACCTCGGTCACTTCAGAGAACATCACCGTGGCGCCGCAGCGAACCAGCAGATCGGACGCATAGCCCACCGCCGGGTTAGCCGTCACGCCGGAAAACGCATCGCTGCCGCCGCACTGGGTGCCCACCACCAGTTCCGACGCCGGGCACGTTTCGCGCTGGCGGCGGTTGAGTTTATCCAGATGACGCTCTGCTACCTGCAGAATATCGTCGACCATTGACCGGAAACCAACGTGGCGCTCGTCCTGCAGGCGCACAATGCTGGCCTCATCCGCCGGAATGGCTTTGACATCTTCGGTGCCCTGCAGCAGGCGCTCTGGCTGCAATTTTTCACAGCCGAGACCAATCACCATTACCTCACCGCCAAAGTTCGGGTTCAGGGCGATATTGTGAATGGTACGGATAGGCACAACCGCCGCTGGTGCGTTGATCGCTACGCCGCAGCCGTACAGGTGGTTAAGACCCACCACGCCGTCGACGTTCGGGTACTTCGGCAGCAGATCGCGCTCAATGATTTTCACCACGTAATCCACCACGCCCGCCACGCAGTGCACGCTGGTGGTAATGCCGAGCAGGTTTTTGGTGCCGACGCTGCCGTCCGCATTGCGGTAGCCTTCAAAGGTATAGCCCTCCAGCGGCGGCAAAGCTTCAGGAACGCGGGTCGCCAGCGGAAGCGTATTCAGCGGCGGTGCTTCTGGCAGCGTCACCAGAGACTCCTCAATCCAGCTACCCTGGGGAATAGCGCGCACCGCATAGCCGATGACTTCGCCGTAGCGCACGATTTCTCCGTGGGCAGGAATATCCACCAGCGCGACCTTGTGTCCCTGCGGAATATGCTCAATCAGCTCCAGCCCGTCCGGGAAGCGGGTGCCTGCTTTTAAGCCATTGTCGTTGACAATAATCGCCACGTTATCCGTATCGTGAACTTTAATATAAAACGCTGTCGGCGATGCCTCTCTAATTGCAATATCGGCCATTATTCACTCTTCTCCGGCAAAGTTTCAGCTATGAAAAATAACTCGTTGGATAATCGTTTTCTTAACGCAGAAATAAAGCATGTCAGGAGAGGAAACGTGAAAATGTGATCGCGATCGGTTCAGGCGGACTAATCCTTGATTCTGTGCATTAGCGCCCACTGCTTTGTGCATATGCTCAAAATAGCGTTGAAATGCAGCGCGATACTTGAGCATCAAAACAATGTGCTGCCGTGTAGAGCCGATTATACTGAATGACGATTTTATAACGCCAATATTCAGTCAGAGAAATAAATATAAAGAATCTGTTCTGGAATAAATAATACTGGCTAAAACTGCGGAATGAAAAAGGGTTAAGTGATGAATAACGATATCTTCCCGAATAAGTTTAAAGCCGCCCTCGCGGCGCACCAGATTCAGATTGGCTGTTGGTCGGCGCTGGCAAACCCCATCAGCACCGAAGTGCTGGGCCTGGCCGGGTTCGACTGGCTGGTGCTGGACGGTGAACATGCGCCGAACGATATCAGCACCTTTATTCCGCAGCTGATGGCGCTGAAAGGCAGCCCCAGCGCGCCGGTGGTGCGCGTGCCAACTAACGAGCCGGTGATTATCAAGCGTCTGCTGGATATCGGTTTCTACAATTTCCTGATCCCGTTTGTGGAAACGGAAGAACAGGCGGCGCTGGCCGTGGCCTCTACGCGCTATCCGCCAGAAGGGATCCGTGGCGTCTCCGTATCGCACCGCGCCAACATGTTTGGCACCGTGCCGGACTACTTCGCCCAGTCCAATAACAACATCACCATTCTGGTCCAAATCGAGAGCCAGCAGGGCGTTGATAACGTCGATGCGATTGCAGCCACAAACGGCGTGGACGGTATCTTCGTTGGCCCAAGCGATCTGGCTGCCGCCTTTGGCCATCTGGGCAACGCCAGCCACCCTGACGTGCAGCGCGCTATCCAGCACATCTTTGCCCGCGCCAAAGCGCACGGCAAACCGTGCGGCATTCTGGCGCCGGTTGAAGCCGATGCCCGCCGCTACCTGGAATGGGGCGCGACCTTCGTTGCCGTCGGCAGCGACCTCGGCGTATTCCGCTCGGCCACGCAGAAATTAGCGGACGCTTTTAAAAAATAACCATCATTGAGGAAACAGATTATGACGCTGAAAGTGGGTTTTATTGGTCTTGGGATCATGGGTAAACCAATGAGTAAGAACCTGATTAAAGCGGGTTACTCACTGGTGGTATCCGATCACAATCCGCAGTCTGTGGCTGAAGTGATGGCGGCGGGCGCGGAAACAGCCAGTACCGCCAAAGCCATTGCTGAGCAGTGCGATGTCATCATTACCATGCTGCCAAATTCTCCGCACGTTAAAGAGGTCGCGCTGGGGGAGAACGGCATCATCGAGGGGGCGAAGCCGGGCCTGGTGCTGATTGATATGAGCTCTATCGCCCCGCTCGCGAGCCGGGAAATCAGCGAGGCGTTAAAAGCGAAGGGCGTCGAGATGCTGGATGCGCCCGTCAGCGGCGGCGAGCCGAAAGCCATCGACGGTACCCTTTCGGTAATGGTGGGCGGCGATAAGGCCGTGTTCGACAAATACTATGACCTGATGAAAGCGATGGCCGGCTCCGTGGTTCATACCGGTGAAATTGGTGCGGGCAACGTCACCAAGCTCGCGAACCAGGTGATTGTGGCGCTGAACATTGCCGCCATGTCTGAGGCACTGACGCTGGCAACCAAAGCGGGCGTCAATCCGGATCTGGTCTATCAGGCGATACGTGGCGGCCTGGCGGGCAGTACCGTGCTGGATGCCAAAGCGCCGATGGTGATGGATCGTAACTTCAAACCCGGTTTCCGCATTGACCTGCACATCAAAGATCTGGCGAACGCGCTGGATACGTCTCACGGCGTAGGTGCACAGCTGCCGCTTACCGCTGCGGTCATGGAGATGATGCAGGCGCTGCGTGCGGATGGCCTGGGCACGGCCGATCACAGTGCGATTGCGTGCTACTACGAAAAACTGGCGAAGGTGGAAGTGGCGCGTTAATAGCATCTTGCCTGCGCCTGAGGGTGACAGCGGCGCGCAAACCCTCTATACTGCGCGCCGAAGCTGACCAGACAGTCGCCGCTTCGTCGTCGTCCCTTTCGGGGGAGACGGGCGGAGGGGAGGAAAGTCCGGGCTCCATAGGGCAGGGTGCCAGGTAACGCCTGGGGGGGAAACCCACGACCAGTGCAACAGAGAGCAAACCGCCGATGGCCCGCGCAAGCGGGATCAGGTAAGGGTGAAAGGGTGCGGTAAGAGCGCACCGCGCGGCTGGTAACAGTCCGTGGCACGGTAAACTCCACCCGGAGCAAGGCCAAATAGGGGTTCACATGGTACGGCCCGTACTGAACCCGGGTAGGCTGCTTGAGCCAGTGAGCGATTGCTGGCCTAGATGAATGACTGTCCACGACAGAACCCGGCTTATCGGTCAGCTTCAACTTCTTTCAGAACCCCGCTTCGGCGGGGTTTTTGCTTTTAGGGTGTCGTAGCCAGGTAAGCGCATCGCCACCCGGCAACTTGCACAAACGACATCAATTCTCATATTTGCGACATTAAGCACATTTCACTGCATTACCCCTTCCGGTATCGCTGTGCCTCTCGCAGATGATCGTCATCACAAAATTTCGCGCTAAAAAAGAGTGAATTTACAGTATTGTTAATTTGTTGCGAATGTTAACTGAACGATCGCAAATATTTTCTTATTTGATATAAACATATTGAAATTAAAAACATTCATCATGTGAATGTGTGACGTATTCCACTCTTTATCCTTCGCCGACGAAAAAGCCACTGCAAAATTTGATAATTTGAAAGAATGTTTCAACGGAATAACGGTTATTTATTGGCCTTTAATTGCCTGAAAGATCGTCTTTACTGATTTTTTTAACGCAGAAAAATTTATCAAAGTTATCGCCATAAAATAAATTTATTACTGCTGCTTTTATTGATCGATATCAGCGTAATGGTGTGCCTGTATTTATCTATTATATTGATTTTATGATGTTTTTTAGGTTCTTGTTGTTCCCGTATAATGCACGAAAAAGCAAATTGTGAGTGACAGCACATACCCCCTTAAACAATATTGGGTAGAATCCGCTGCGTCATAGGGAAATAAGCGCAGAATATTATGAACACTATTATTCTACCGAAAACACAGCACCTCGTTGTATTTCAGGAAGTCATTAAAAGTGGCTCCATAGGTTCTGCCGCAAGACAGCTGGGCCTGACGCAACCCGCCGTCAGCAAAATCATCAGCGACATCGAATCTTACTTCGGCGTGGAAGTGATGGTGCGTAAAAATACCGGCGTAAAACTGACCGCTGCCGGGCAGGTTCTGCTCTCGTACTCAGAGTCGATCACCCGCGAAATGAAAAACATGGTGAGCGAAATTAACAGCCTCAGTTTCAGTACCGTCATGGACGTCTCCTTTGGCTATCCATCGCTGATCGGCTTCACCTTCCTGTCTGAAATGATCAAAAAATTCAAGGAAGTGTTCCCGAAAGCGCGCGTATCCATGTACGAAGCCCAGCTCTCCTCTTTCCTTCCGGCCATTCGCGACGGTCGGCTGGATTTCGCCATCGGCACGCTGAGCGACGAAATGCTGTTGCAGGATCTGCACGTCGAGCCGCTGTTTGAGTCCGAATTTGTGCTGGTTGCCAGTAAATCACGAACGTGCACCGGCCCGACGACACTGGCATCGCTCACGCATGAGCAGTGGGTGATGCCGCAAACCGATATGGGCTACTACAAAGAACTCCTGACTACCCTGCAAGACAACCACATCAGCATTGAAAGCATCGTCCAGACCGATTCCGTCGTCACCATCTATAACCTTGTGCTGAATGCCGATTACCTGACGGTCATTCCCCGCGACATGATTGCGCCGTTCGGTTCCGATCAATTTATTGTGCTGCCGGTGGAAGATGAATTACCCGTGGCGCGTTATGCCGCCGTGTGGTCGAAAAATTACAGAATTAAAAAATCGGCGTCAGTATTAGTTGAACTGGCAAAACAATATGCCTCAATGACCAGCGAAAGACGACGATGAAATATTAACTCCCTGGAAAGTATTTAATCATTTAAAAAAACACCCAGAGTTTTTTCTTTATGCTCTGATACCCTGACTTTGCCTGAAAAGAATGAATTATTATAACGAGGAAATTATGCATATTACTTACGATCTCCCGGTTACGATTGAAGATATACAGGATGCCAGAAAGCGGCTGGCAGGAAAAATCTATAAAACCGGCATGCCGCGCTCAAATTATCTCAGTGAACGTTGCAAAGGTGAGATATTCCTGAAGTTCGAAAACATGCAGCGCACCGGCTCGTTTAAAATTCGCGGTGCGTTTAATAAGTTAAGCTCGCTGACAGACGCGGAAAAACGCAAAGGCGTTGTTGCCTGCTCCGCTGGAAACCACGCGCAGGGCGTATCGCTTTCCTGTGCCATGCTCGGTATCGACGGCAAAGTGGTGATGCCGATGGGCGCGCCGAAATCCAAGGTTGCCGCTACCCGCGACTACTCCGCTGAAGTGGTGCTGCACGGCGAGAACTTTAACGACACCATCGCCAAAGTGAGCGAAATCGTCGAGATGGAAGGGCGCATATTTATCCCGCCTTATGATGACCCGAAAGTGATTGCCGGCCAGGGCACCATCGGCCTGGAAATCCTCGAAGATTTATACGACGTGGATAACGTGATTGTACCCATCGGCGGTGGCGGATTAATTGCCGGTATTGCGACAGCAATTAAATCCATCAACCCGACCATTAATATTATCGGTGTACAGTCTGAAAACGTTCACGGGATGGCGGTCTCTTATCAGGCCGGAGAAATAACCAATCATCGTGTTGCTGGCACATTAGCCGACGGCTGCGACGTGTCTCGTCCGGGTAAATTAACCTTCGAAATTGTTCGTGAATTAGTTGACGACATTGTACTGGTCAGCGAAGACGATATTCGCAATAGCATGATCGCGCTTATTCAGCGAAATAAAGTGGTGACGGAAGGCGCGGGCGCGCTGGCCTGCGCGGCGTTATTAAGCGGCAAGCTTGACCACTATATTCAGGGCCGTAAAACCGTCTGCATTATTTCCGGTGGCAATATCGATCTCTCCCGTGTTTCCCAAATTACCGGCTTCGTTGACGCATAAAGGTGACCTATGAGCAACACAGAAAGCATTATCGTTGGCCAGACAAAAACGTCCTCCTGGCGTAAGTCTGACACCACATGGACGCTTGGCCTGTTTGGTACCGCCATTGGCGCAGGCGTGCTGTTCTTCCCCATTCGCGCAGGCTTTGGCGGCTTGATCCCCATCCTGTTGATGCTGGTACTCGCCTTCCCGATTGCGTTTTACTGCCACCGCGCGCTGGCGCGCCTGTGCCTGTCTGGCAGTAACGTCTCCGGCAACATCACCGAAACGGTGGAAGAGCACTTCGGTAAAACCGGTGGGGTGGTGATCACTTTCCTCTATTTCTTTGCGATTTGCCCGCTGCTGTGGATTTACGGCGTCACCATTACCAACACCTTTATGACCTTCTGGGAAAACCAGCTCCAGATGCCCGCGCTGAACCGCGGCGTGGTGGCGCTGTTCCTGCTGCTGCTGATGGCTTTTGTTATCTGGTTCGGTAAAGACCTGATGGTGAAGGTGATGAGCTACCTGGTGTTCCCGTTCATCGCCAGCCTGGTGCTGATTTCCCTGTCGCTGATCCCGTACTGGAACTCGGCGGTAATCGACCAGGTCAACCTGAGCGATATCGCCTTCACCGGTCATGACGGCATTCTGGTCACGGTGTGGCTGGGTATCTCCATCATGGTTTTCTCCTTCAACTTCTCACCTATCGTCTCCTCGTTCGTGGTCTCCAAGCGCGAAGAGTACGAGCCGGAGTTCGGAAAAGAGTTTACCGAGCAGAAATGTTCCAAAATCATCGGTCGCGCCAGCATGCTGATGGTTGCCGTGGTGATGTTCTTCGCCTTCAGCTGCCTGTTTACGCTCTCTCCGCAGAACATGGCGGACGCCAAAGCGCAGAACATTCCGGTGCTCTCTTACCTGGCGAACCACTTCGCGTCGATGTCCGGAAGCAAATCCACGTTCGCGACGGTGCTCGAATACGGTGCCTCCATCATCGCGCTGGTCGCTATCTTCAAATCCTTCTTTGGCCACTACCTGGGCACGCTGGAAGGGCTGAACGGCCTGATCCTCAAGTTCGGCTACAAGGGCGATAAGAAGAAAGTCTCTGTTGGCAAGCTGAACACTATCAGCATGGTGTTCATCATGGGCTCCACCTGGGTTGTGGCCTACGCCAACCCGAACATTCTGGACCTTATTGAAGCCATGGGCGCGCCAATCATCGCCTCTCTGCTGTGCCTGCTGCCGATGTACGCCATCCGCAAGGCGCCTGCGCTGGCGAAATACAAAGGCCGCACCGAGAACATCTTCGTTACCGTGGTCGGCCTGCTGACCATTCTGAATATCGTTTACAAACTGTTCTAACCCAAAGCTCAGGAAGAGCGGAGTCACATGATGATTGAGTTTCCGGTAGTACTGGTTATTAACTGCGGATCGTCCTCTGTTAAGTTTTCGGTGCTGGATGCAGCAAGCTGCGATGCCCTGATGACGGGCATCGCGGAGGGCATCAACACCGAGAAGGCCTTTATTTCCGTGAACGGGGGTGAGCCGGCCAGGCTGGCTCACCAGGACTACGAAGGGGCGCTGGCTGCCATCGCCCTGGAGCTGGAGAAGCGTAACCTGACGAGCAGCGTGGCCTTAATTGGCCACCGCATTGCGCACGGTGGCGACCTCTTCAGCGAGTCGACCCTGATCACGGAAGAGGTGATTGAGCAAATCCGCCAGGTCTCCCCGCTGGCGCCGCTGCATAACTACGCCAACCTGAGCGGCGTGGAAGCCGCAGAACGTCTGTTCCCTGGCGTGCAGCAGGTGGCGGTGTTTGATACCAGCTTCCACCAGACGCTGCCACCGCAGGCGTATCTGTACGGTCTGCCGTACCGCTATTTTGAAGCGCTGGGCGTGCGGCGCTACGGCTTCCACGGCACCTCTCACCGCTACGTGGCCGGGCAGGCGCACGCGCTTCTCGGACTCTCCGCTGATGACAGCGGCCTGGTGATTGCCCATCTTGGCAACGGGGCGTCCATCTGCGCGGTGCGCAACGGCGAGAGCGTCGACACCTCCATGGGGATGACGCCGCTGGAAGGGCTGGTCATGGGGACGCGCTGCGGCGACGTGGACTTCGGCGCGATGGCGTGGATTGCCCAGCAGACCGGGCAGTCGTTTGAGGACCTGGAGCGCGTGGTCAATAAAGAGTCCGGATTGCTGGGGATCTCCGGCATCTCCTCCGATTTACGCGCGCTGGAAAAAGCCTGGCACGAGGGTAACGAGCGGGCACAACTGGCAATACACACCTTTGTTCACCGCATTGCGCGGCACATTGCGGGCCACGCCGCGTCGCTGCACCGTCTGGACGGGGTGATCTTTACCGGTGGCATTGGCGAAAACTCGATGCTTGTCCGCGCGCTGGTGGCCGAACATCTGAAAGTGTTCGGCATCATCCTCGACGACGCCAAAAACGCCCTGCCGGGCAGCGTGGGTGAGCGCGTGATCTCCACCGAGTCGTCCCGCGTGGCCTGCGCGGTAGTTCCTACCAACGAAGAAAAAATGATCGCGCTGGACGCCCTCCGTCTTGGGAAGGTCACCCCGGCTGCGGCTTACGCCTGATAAAGCGAGAAATACATGAAAGTAACAATCGATACGGGCGTCGCGCCTTACAGCGACGCATGGGCCGGGTTTCGCGGTGAAGAATGGAAAAACGCCGTCAACGTCCGCGATTTTATTCAGCATAACTACACCCCTTATGAAGGGGATGAAGCTTTCCTCGCGCAGGCGACGCCAGCAACGACGGCGCTGTGGCAGAAGGTGATGGTCGGCATTCGCCAGGAGAACGCCACCCACGCCCCGGTGGATTTCGACACCAACATTGCCACCACCATTACCGCCCACGGACCGGGCTATATCGACCAGGATCTGGAGACGATAGTCGGCCTGCAAACCGACAAGCCGCTCAAGCGTGCGCTGCATCCATACGGCGGGATCAACATGATCCGCAGTTCGTTCGAAGCCTACGGCAGGGAGATGGATCCGCAGTTCGAATACCTGTTTACCGACCTGCGCAAAACCCACAACCAGGGCGTGTTTGACGTCTATTCACCGGAGATGATGCGCTGCCGCAAATCCGGCGTGCTGACCGGCCTGCCGGACGGCTACGGGCGCGGGCGCATCATCGGCGACTATCGCCGCGTGGCGCTGTATGGCATCAGCTATCTGGTGCGCGAGCGTGAACTCCAGTTTACGGATCTGCAGGGCAGGCTGGAGCGCGGTGACGATCTGGAAGCCACGATCCGCCTGCGCGAGGAGCTGGCGGAGCACAGGCGCGCGCTGCTCCAGATCCAGCAGATGGCGGCGAACTACGGCTTTGATATCTCACGTCCGGCGATGAACGCCCGGGAAGCAGTGCAGTGGGTCTATTTTGCCTATCTTGCCGCGGTAAAATCCCAGAACGGCGGGGCGATGTCGCTGGGGCGCACGGCGTCGTTCCTCGATATCTACATCGAACGCGACATGCAGGCAGGACGGCTGGACGAAGTCCAGGCCCAGGAGCTGATTGACCACTTCATCATGAAGATCCGCATGGTGCGCTTCCTGCGCACGCCGGAGTTCGACACGCTCTTCTCCGGCGATCCGATCTGGGCGACGGAAGTGATCGGGGGGATGGGGCTGGATGGGCGCACGCTGGTGACCAAAAACAGCTTCCGTTATCTGCACACCCTGCACACTATGGGGCCTGCGCCGGAGCCGAACCTGACGATCCTCTGGTCAGAACAGCTGCCGATCGCGTTCAAGAAATACGCCGCGCAGGTGTCGATCGTCACCTCGTCGCTGCAGTATGAGAACGACGACCTGATGCGCGCGGACTTCAACAGCGACGACTACGCTATTGCCTGCTGCGTAAGCCCGATGGTGATCGGCAAGCAGATGCAGTTCTTCGGCGCACGCGCCAACCTGGCGAAAACGCTGCTGTACGCGATCAACGGCGGGGTGGACGAGAAGCTGAAGATCCAGATCGGCCCGAAAACCGAGCCGCTGCTGGATGACGTGCTGGACTACGACACCGTGATGGCGAGCCTCGATCACTTTATGGACTGGCTGGCGGTGCAGTACATTAGCGCGCTGAATCTCATTCACTATATGCATGATAAGTACAGCTACGAAGCCTCGCTGATGGCGCTGCACGACCGGGACGTCTATCGCACTATGGCCTGCGGCATTGCCGGGCTGTCGGTAGCCGCGGATTCCCTGTCGGCGATTAAATACGCCACGGTGAAGCCGGTGCGCGACCATACCGGCCTGGCGGTCGACTTCGTGATTGAAGGGGACTACCCGCAGTACGGCAACAACGACGACCGGGTGGACAGCATTGCCTGCGATCTGGTGGAGCGCTTTATGAAGAAAATTCAGGCGCTGCCAACCTACCGCAACGCGGTGCCAACCCAGTCGATCCTGACCATCACCTCCAACGTGGTTTACGGCCAGAAGACCGGGAACACGCCGGACGGACGCCGCGGCGGCACGCCGTTTGCCCCGGGCGCAAACCCGATGCACGGGCGTGACAGAAAAGGGGCGGTGGCCTCGTTAACCTCGGTCGCCAAACTGCCGTTCACCTATGCGAAAGACGGGATCTCCTACACCTTCTCCATCGTGCCGCAGGCCCTGGGCAAGGACGAACTGGTGCGCAAAACTAACCTGGTGGGGTTGCTGGACGGGTACTTCCATCACGAAGCGTCCATTGAGGGTGGGCAGCATCTGAACGTCAACGTCATGAACCGGGAGATGCTGCTGGATGCCATTGCACACCCGGAGAACTACCCGAACCTGACAATTCGCGTATCCGGCTATGCGGTACGGTTTAACGCCCTGACGCGCGAGCAGCAGCAGGACGTGATTTCGCGGACGTTTACGCAATCCATCTGACGCAAATGGCACCTCATGCCCCCTCAGTGCAGGGGGCTTTTTTTGCCCGCTAACCATACAAAATTGTTTATATAATTACTCACACATATTCATCCGCTCTTGAAAAACAATGCTCCTGCTTTTTCCTATAACAGAATGTAAGGACAGTAAGATGATGAAAATGACCCGTATTGTTTTGGTTGCTGCCTCACTGGCGGCGTGCAGTTTTACGGCGCAGGCCGCGAACGTAGAAGCTGCCCCGTCCCCATCACAGGATCCGCTGGTGCAGCATCTCAAGCTCAGCAACGAGCAGGTGCAGAAGATTGAAGGCCTGCATAAGCAGCTTGAAGAAAACGTCAGCAAGATCCCGATGACGGGGGTGAAGGACGGCGCGCTGATTGATATGTTCCAGGCGGGTAAATGGGACGAAAGCACGGTGAAAAACCAGCTTGCCGCCTTCAGCAAAATTGAAGAGCAGACCCGCTATTACCGTGTGAAATACTACTTCGACGTCAGCCAGGTATTGACGCCGGAACAGCGTAAGCAGATTAGAACCGATATGGCTAACGCGCTGGCAGAGTGATTCAGGAATCAATCATTTAAAATGAGACCTCACAGAATCGCTTTAATTAGATTCTGTGAGAATGAATTCTAAACATCATGCCGACGCACGTTCATTCCATGCATCAGCAAACTGAATATTCCCGTCGCAATAGGTCCAGGTCGCTTTTTCGTAGCGCAATTGAACAGATTCAAGGTGGCCAGTACCAGGGCAGTTACGTGTATCGTTAACAATAGGGGAGATAGAGACAACTTTCACACCTTCGAGCTCAGTTCTAAAGTATTCAACCTCCCAACCTGCGTCATTAATTCGGTAATATCTAATTTCAACTTTCTTAAGGTTTTGCCCTGTCGCTACCGCCTTATAAAGATAAGGAGATGAGCTATCAATTTCCTTCTCGAACAGGAAAGGCGCGTGTTTCCTCGTTCCGGTTAATCTTCCGGAGAGTGGATCGGTTGGAATACTCAAATTATGGGTTAAACCTCTAATTTCAACACTCCCTTCACGATCCTGAACATCACATGAACCTTTAATGAGTGAGCCACCGTCGTCATAGAACCAAATGTGAACAGGTACGGCCATGATAAAAACTCCTTCTATAAATCAATCGTGTATCCATTTTCCTGCTTTTACCGCTTCGGCAAACATTCTTACCGTCAATGGCTTTGATATTTGCTTAACCGGTTCTTTAGTAAACCATTTCCTGAAAAACCAGGTTTGAGTCCAGGGGAAATAATTTCCAGTGTTAACTTCAATAAGATACTTTTTTTCGAATCGCTCAATGGCATATACGATATCATCCAGATCCGTGTAATCCTGTAAAACATCATCTATCCCGAGGGGAATCCGTTTACCCGTAAATGTGCCTTGTTCTGGTAAATTATCCCTGAAGAATTTTAAAACATCAGCTTCACTGTTCATCTTCACCAAATCCGGTCTTTTGGGTGAGCAATCGTATTATATCTTGAAAGCGTTTTGTAACTTATCATTGCCACATCTGCAGCAAGTATGGTTATCCCTAATGCAGGTATCCATCGTCCAATGAACGCACCTAAATTTTTGGTATACATTGGTTTTCTGTATTTAAAGCTTGCAAGTGTAATTGTAGGTAATCGATGTGGTAACTGGACATTCAGAAGATCTCGCAGGTACTTAGATGCCACAGATGTACCTATAGTTGCCGTTTCTGGCTTTGTTCTTGTTTCAAGTATAGGTAAGCCAAGAATCATCGTGGCCATCATTACTACATCCTTTAATCCACCATA
>NZ_QZCS01000001.1 GCF_003594915.1 Enterobacter chuandaensis | reverse complement strand
TACCAATCCCAAGAAGTTGTTGTCTTAAGGGGCCTATGTCTAGTGTGCTCTGTACGTGTCGCCGTAATAACTACTTTCCCTGTTTCCTTTGAAACAATGTCATAAACATCAATTTCAGTTTCACCCATTGATCCTTTAGTTCTACTGCTTTTATGAACGTAGTTGTACTGATCTTTCGGGTAGTCTCGCTCGAATTGTTCTTCAGTCATAGCCATTCACCTAATCCCCGTACACAAACTGTACAAGAGTATTTTATGGCTAGATTTACAAAAAAGTAACTTGGATTGCACATAAAAATGATGACTTAAGTCTATTAAGATAAACAGCTGACTCAAGATGATGGTTAAAGGGTTGATGCGAATGAGATGTGTGAGGTAATTACGATTGAGTATTAAAAATGTGACAGTGAACAAGTGATACTCAATATATTGTATCTATAATTATGAATTGCACCATATGGTGTGTTTTTTCACAGCAGGTAACTTGTATGGGTAAGAACCAACATGTTGTACCCCACAATGGGGCTTGGGCTGTTAGAGGGGCAGGAAATGGAAAAGTTACATCAACCCATAGCACGCAGCAGGAGGCGATAGATGCTGGTCGTGCTATTGCCCGAAATCAAGGCAGTGAACTTGTGATTCATCGTCCCAATGGTCAAATTCGTGATAGTGATTCACACGGTAAAGATCCATTCCCTCCAAAGGGATGATGCTCAAGGGTAACAAAAAGAGGTCAATGGCCTCTTTTCCATATATTTCAGTTAGTAAAGCAAGGCGTGTGTTTAGAGGGCATAATTTATTTTTTGATTGTTTGGGCAGCCCAGGGAGACGAAGCCGATTTTCGGCTGGTGCGTAACATTGCTCATAGGTTAAAAATTCATCAATTATGGAGTTATCAGGGCGGGATTTTACAGCGTATCGCGGGGGATTTATACACTCTTTGTAAGGCGGATGCGCCAGGCAGAGGTTGTAACATTGTAAATAATGTTAATCAGTTAAGAATAATTGATCTCAGGCATTAAACTGTACAAAAAATGACCTTATCCTGAATGTGCAACATGGCTGACAGAGGAGGAAATAGCATGACCGTTGACAGACTGAAACGCGATCTGCTTAACAAGCTGATCAATGCCCGAATCGACCTGGCCGCCTATCTGCAGCTCAGGAAGGCAAAAGGCTATATGTCAGTCAGCGAAAGCGAACATCTGCGTGATAATCTGTTTGAACTGTGTAATTTCATGCGTGAAAAAGCACCGACCCTGAAGGCGGAATGCGGCGAAAGTGAGCTAATGGCGCTGCGTCGCTCCGCTGAGGTGCTCTCCATTGCAGGGGTATGTCTGATGAACGGACGCCACGACTGCCCGACGTTTATCGCTGTGAACGCGGAGAAGCTTGAAAACTGCCTGACAACGCTCTCTCTTTGCATCATGTGTCTGAACAAGCACGAGACGCTTGAACAGCACTGAGCCCGGGGGGAGGCAACTCCCCCTTCTGATTAAGCTTTTGTAAAAGTGCTAACGCGGCCGGAGCTTGTGGCTAATCTATATGCCATATGCCGATAAAGGAGCGCGTTATGCCTCGATCCTCGCTGATTTTTCTGCCTGCTTTGTTCATTCCGTTTTCACTTCTTGCTGCGCCCGAGGCGGTGAAGGTCGAGGTGCTGCAAAACCGACTCGATCACCCCTGGTCGATGGCGTTTCTGCCGGACAATAAAGGGTTGCTGGTGACGCTGAGAGGCGGCCAGCTCAAACGCTGGCAGGCCGGGAAAGGGCTTTCCGATCCGATTGTCGGCGTGCCGAAGGTGTGGGCGAATGGACAGGGAGGACTGCTGGATGTAGTGCTGGCCCCGGATTTTGAAAAGTCGCGCCGCGTCTGGCTGAGCTACGCCGAAGCGGGGAATGACGGCAAAGCCGGAACGGCGGTGGGCTATGGCCGCCTGAGCGACGATCTTTCCGGCATTGAGGGATTCCAGGTGGTGTTCCGCCAGATGCCGAAACTCTCCACCGGGAATCATTTCGGCGGACGTATGGTCTTTGACGGCAAAGGCGCTCTTTTTATTGCTCTCGGCGAGAACAACCAGCGCCCGACGGCGCAGGATCTGGATAAGTTGCAGGGTAAAGTGGTGCGCCTCACCGAAGACGGCAAAGTGCCGCCGGACAACCCGTTTGTGAACACCTCTGGCGCGCGGCCTGAAATCTGGTCTTATGGCATTCGCAACCCGCAGGGGATGGCGATGAACCCGTGGAGCGACACGCTGTGGCTGAACGAGCACGGCCCGCGCGGCGGGGATGAGATCAACATCCCGGAGAAGGGCAAAAATTACGGCTGGCCGCTGGCGACGCACGGCATCAACTACAGTGGGCTGAAAATTCCGGAAGCCAAAGGCGAACACGTTGAGGGAACCGAGAAGCCGCTGTTTGTCTGGAAAGTGTCACCCGCGGTCAGCGGCATGGCGTTTTACAACAGCGACGTGTTCCCGCAGTGGAAAAACAAGCTGTTTATTGGGGCGCTGAAGGAAAAGGACGTGATCGTACTGAGCGTGGACGGCAATAAGGTGACGGAAGACGGGCGAATCCTGGGCGACCGGAATCAACGTATTCGCGATGTGCGGGTGGGGCCGGATGGCTATCTGTATGTCCTGACCGACGAAACGGACGGGCAACTGTTAAAAGTCAGCCCGTCCGGTGCGTAATCAGGTGACCGGGATCATCACCACGTTACGGTACGCCGGGCGCTCGCTAAGCTGATTAAGCCAGCGGTCAAGGTTGGTGCGCGGCGTCCATTTCAGGCCGAGGTTGGTCAGGTTCCAGACAAACGGCGCCACGGCAATGTCGCCCACGCCGAATGCATCGCCGGAGAACCATTTATGCTTCGCCAGCTCATCGTCCATCATCGCAAACAGGTTTTCGCAGGCATCCTGAGCGGCATGAATGGCGGGGTAGTCGCGCTCGGCTTCAGGGGTTCTGACGAGCCCCATCAGGATCACGCGGTGGGTGGGTGACAGCGTCTGGTTCGCCCAGTCCATCCATTTCTCACCCTGCGCGCGCTGCGCCGGGTTTTCTACCCACAGGCGGCCAAGACCGTACTGAGCGGCGAGGTAACGCACAATGGTGTTGGACTCCCAAAGCGTCGCGTCGGTTTCATCATCGCGCAGCAGCGGCACCAGGCCGTTCGGGTTCATCGCCAGATAGTCGGCCTCTTTGTTCACGCCAAACGACATGCCAGCCATGATTTGGTTGAACGGTAAATCCAGTTCCTCCAGCGTCCAGAGCACTTTCTTAACGTTGGTCGAATTATTCCTGCCCCACAGCGTAATCATATTTACTCCTGATGAGTGTGAATCCGGTTCAGCTTTTTGCCATGGTGAGATAAACCTAACAATTACGCAACAGAAGACAAAAAAATCGCCTGAATCAAAGCGTAAATGAATGTTATTGCATAAACTTTAATAACTTTACCCTCGTTGGGTTTCTTTAACCGTTTTAGTGCGCTATTACTCATCGCTTCTTGCGACACGGTGATGTGACGTAATTTTTGAATGGACACTCGGGTGGCATTTATGACGCGAAAAATGACTTCTCTGCGCAGCCTGGCGGCAGGCTCTGCGCTCCTTCTCCTGTTTGCACCAGCACTCCACGCAGCGGAACAGGCTGCGCCCGAAGCGCCCCCGGTGGATGCGCGCGCCTGGATCCTGATGGACTACTCCAGCGGTAAAGTGCTGGCGGAAGGCAATGCGGATGAGAAACTCGATCCGGCCAGCCTGACCAAAATCATGACCAGCTATGTGGTCGGCCAGGCGTTGAAAGCGGGCAAGATTAAGCTGGACGACATGGTCACCATCGGAAAGGATGCCTGGGCGACCGGCAACCCGGCGCTGCGCGGGTCTTCCGTGATGTTCCTGAAGCCAGGGGATCAGGTCTCCGTTTCCGATCTGAATAAAGGGGTAATCATTCAGTCGGGAAATGATGCGTGTATCGCGCTGGCCGACTACGTTGCCGGCAGTCAGGATTCTTTCATTGGTTTGATGAATGGCTATGCGCAGAAGCTTGGCTTAACCAACACCACCTTCAAAACGGTCCACGGCCTGGATGCGCCGGGACAGTTCAGCACCGCGCGCGATATGGCGCTGCTGGGGAAAGCGCTGATCCACGACGTGCCGGATGAATACGCCATCCATAAAGAGAAAGAGTTTACCTTCAACAAAATTCGCCAGCCGAACCGCAACCGCCTGCTGTGGAGCAGCAACGTCAACGTGGACGGGATGAAGACCGGCACCACGGCGGGCGCGGGCTACAACCTGGTGGCCTCCGCAACGCAGGGCGACATGCGCCTGATCTCGGTGGTGCTGGGCACCAAAACCGACCGCATCCGCTTTAACGAGTCAGAAAAACTGCTGACCTGGGGCTTCCGCTTCTATGAAACCGTGACGCCGATTAAACCGGACGCCACGTTCGTCAGCCAGCGCGTCTGGTTTGGAGACAAGAGCGAGGTGAATCTGGGCGCGGGTGAAGCAGGCTCGGTGACCATTCCGCGCGGTCAGCTGAAAAACCTGAAGGCCAGCTATACCCTGACCGACCCGCAGCTCACCGCGCCGCTGAAAAAAGGCCAGGTGGTCGGGACGATTGATTTCCAGCTAAACGGCAAGTCGATTGAACAGCGTCCGCTGATTGTGATGGAAGCGGTGGAAGAGGGCGGCTTCTTCAGCCGGATGTGGGATTTCGTGTTGATGAAATTCCATAGCTGGTTTGGCAGCTGGTTTAGTTAAACCGGTTTTCTCCCTCTCCCTGTGGGAGAGGGCCGGGGTGAGGGCGTCAGGCCGCACCCCTCTTAATACATCAACTTCACCTGCTGCGCCTTTGCATGGGCCACAATCTCGTCGTCCGGGCGGCAATCGCTGACGATAGCGTCAAACTGCGCCAGCTCGCCCATTCTTGCCGAACGCACCTTACCAAACTTGCTGTGATCGACCACCAGCACATGATACTGCGCGGCGTTTAACGCCCAGTGCTTGACCGGCAGCTCCTCCAGGTTAAAGCAGGTTGCGCCCTGGCGCACGTTCACGCCTGCGGCAGAATAAAACGCGATGTCCGGGCAGAGATTGCTGAGCGTGTCCTGCAGGTTAAGCGGCTTAAAGATGGCGTTGCTGGCGTGAAACTCGCCGCCGCAGAGGATCACCCGGCACTCGGGTTTCTCCTGAAGCGCCAGAAAGGTGTTCAGGGAGTAGCACACGGCGGTAAAGGGGATGCTGCTGTCGATGGCTTCGATAATCCACGGCGTGGTAGTGCCGCAGTCAAAAAACAGCGTCTGGTGTGGCTGTACCAGCGATGCCGCAAGACGTGCGGCTTTGCGCTTCTCTTCCACCAGTCGCGTTTTCTGGTCGCTGATCAGATAATGGCTGGCGCTGCGCGGCTCAAGGACGATGTACCCGCCCAACAGCACCACGGGAGCGCTGTCGCTGTTTAGATCCCGACGAATGGTCATCTCTGAGACGCCGAGGAGGTTGGCGGCTTCCTTAAGATGCAGCTTATCGCTGCGCTTCAGCGCCTGTAGCAGCTGAGCAATGCGGTCATCGCGACGTGTTTCCATAGTTCCTCGGGATAAAAAAGTGAGCCCCCGCAGGGCGGGGGCTCAGTGTAACCTGTCCGGTTGGGGTTAGTCACGTATCCAGCCTTTGCGGATCGGGATGGCAAAAATGGCGCGATACAGCGAAGAGAGCCCCCGGTAGAGCGCCTCACCGAAGAGATTCCACAGGATAGCCGCGCTCACGCAGCCAATCAGCCCTACCAGGAAACCGCCGACCATATCCAGCGGCCAGTGGACGCCAAGATAGACGCGCGACCAGGCGATCGCCGCCGCGACCACCATCAGCACCGCACCCGACCACAGGCGATGCCAGAACAGGAAAGCCAGCGCAAAGGTGAAGATAACCGTACCGTGATCGCTCGGGAAGGAGTCATCCGGCGCGTGGTGCAGGAAGGTATAGCCAACGTGATCGACAAAAGGACGATCGTGCGGGAACGCGTGGCCGAGAATATAGCTGACCAGCACGCTTACCCCAAGCGCCATCGCGACTTTGATCACCAGCTGGCGCTGTGCCTTAACCTGGCTGCGCGGCCCCCACAGCCAGAGAATGGCGGCCAGCGCAGGCACGATGCTGATAAGGTCTTTCGCCAGAAAGGTGGCAAAATCAATCATCCACTCTGGCGAGGCCGGGGTGGCGTTGATCAGATAAAACAGCTGATAATTCAGATTCTCTAGCATAGCGTAATCACTCTTTTGCAAACCGGGTGGAAACCAGCCCGTAGACCGCCACCTGGGAAAACCAGACCCACCACCCGGCCCACAGGTTGTGAGAGAAAAAATGTGCCCCGCGCATCACCTGGCCGAAGCCCATCGCCAGACCCAGAAGCGCGCCAAGGACCACAAAGCTCCAGGCGAGACGCGGACGCTCGCGCCAGAAGGCAAAAAACAGCCCCATCACCATAAAACCGCTGGAGGAATGACCACCAGGGAAACAGCGCCCCGGGCCGCTGTCTGCCGGAACGGCACTGAACAGGGGGTAAGACACGGCCTTACCGCCATATTCCACCAGATCCCACGGGCAGCTGTGGTGGCTGATGCTTTTCAGCACGCCAACTACCAGCGCGCCAAGCCCCATCAGCAGCGCGGCGGTGACCAGCCTTGCGTTACGTTTATAAGCGCCGTAAAGCAGCGCCACGGCAGCCATGGCAATGGCAATGTACTTCGCCAGACGATGGTTCAGCAGATCCAGCAGGTGGTCTTTCTGCAGCGGGAAAGTCTGTGTCGCCGCGTCATACCAAAACCCGGTGATCCATCTGTCGAGCGCTTCATCGCGCGATAGCCACGTAAACACCACGGCAAGTGCTATCAGCACTAAAAGCTGATAACCATAAAAGCGGGGCGGTAAGCGGTAAAGTTGTTTTGTCTTATTTGTCTGTAAGTTAGACAATTCTGAACGGCTGAAAGTGAGTGCCATAATTAGGGGTCATTGACGAGTAATCGCGCTATCATAAATCTGTCAACTTAAGGAAACCTTAAACGAAGATGATATGTGCTTTATTTCTGTTTCTCCTCGATAAATCACTATCTCGGGCTGCGGCATTTCATTAAACTCGTCGCGATTTTGTCATTATAAAGAGATTGCATGTTAAACCGTCCTTCTTCTGGTTCACGTCTGGGTCGTCAGGCGTTGCTTTTCCCTCTGTGTCTGGTGCTCTACGAATTCTCTACCTATATCGGCAACGATATGATCCAGCCCGGTATGCTGGCCGTTGTGGAGCAGTACAACGCGGGAATTGAGTGGGTACCAACCTCCATGACCGCCTATCTGGCCGGCGGCATGTTTTTGCAGTGGCTGTTAGGCCCGCTGTCGGATCGTATTGGCCGCCGTCCGGTGATGCTGACGGGCGTGGTGTGGTTTATCGTCACCTGCCTCGCCACGCTGCTGGCGCAAAACATTGAACAATTTACTCTGCTGCGCTTCCTGCAGGGAGTGAGCCTGTGCTTTATCGGCGCCGTGGGGTATGCCGCTATTCAGGAGTCGTTTGAAGAGGCGGTGTGTATCAAAATTACCGCGCTGATGGCGAACGTGGCGCTGATTGCCCCCTTGCTCGGGCCGCTGGTGGGGGCCGCGTGGGTGCATGTTGCGCCGTGGGAAGGGATGTTTGTGCTCTTCGCCGTTTTCGCCGCCATCGCGTTCTTTGGTTTGCACCGCGCGATGCCGGAAACCGCTACCCGCATAGGCGAGAAACTTTCGCTCAAAGAGCTGGGCCGGGATTACAAAGCAGTGCTGAAAAATGGCCGCTTTGTGGCGGGCGCGCTGGCGACAGGATTCGTTAGCCTGCCGCTGCTGGCGTGGATCGCGCAGTCACCGGTTATTATCATCAGCGGTGAAAAGCTCAGCAGCTACGAATATGGCCTGCTGCAGGTGCCGATTTTCGGGGCGTTGATTATCGGTAACCTGGTGCTGGCCCGTCTGACGTCGCGCCGTACCGTACGTTCCCTGATTATCATGGGCGGCTGGCCAATTGCGGCAGGGCTGATTCTGGCCGCGGTGGCGACCGTTGCGTCATCTCACGCCTACCTGTGGATGACGGCGGGGCTCAGCATTTATGCCTTCGGGATTGGCGTGGCGAACGCCGGGCTGGTGCGCCTGACGCTGTTTGCCAGCGAGATGAGTAAAGGTACGGTGTCCGCGGCGATGGGTATGCTGCAGATGCTGATTTTTACCGTCGGTATTGAAGTGAGCAAGCACGCTTACGCGATGGGCGGCAACGGGCTTTTCAGCCTGTTTAACCTCGCCAACGGCGTGCTGTGGGTTGGCTTGATGGTGGTGTTCCTGAAAGACAAACGCGTCGGCAACGCCCTGCAACCATAATCTTTTTTCCCTCTCCCCTTTGGGGAGAGGGTTAGGGTGAGGTCACCAGACGTTAGCAATTAAACGGCGCTTCTCCCTCCAACACCTTCTCAATCACGTTTAAAACGCCTTCCTCGTTATTGTTCGGCGCTTCAAAACGCGCCACCGCTTTAATATGCGGCCTGGCATTCGCCATCGCAAAGCTGAACCCGGACTGGCGCAGCATCTCCACGTCGTTGCCGCTGTCGCCAAAGGCCACCACTTCGCTGTCCTCGATGCCCCAGCGCTTTTGCAGGATCCGCAGGCCGTTAGCCTTATGCACCCCGGGGATAATCAGGTCAATGCTGCCGTGACCGGTGGTGACGGGCACCATGATGTCACTCAGCTTTTCATGCAGCAGCGCCTGAATGCGCGGAATTTCGTCATCGGAAACGTTGAGCCCGAACTTGAAGAAAATGTCGTTCAGGTTGTCGAAATCCTGCACCCTTTCGAGGCGATGATAATATTTTGACGCGATATCGATGAACAAATCGTCATAGGCTTTTAACGTGTAGGCGCTGCCTTTCCCGCAGGCAATAATCTCTATACCGGGCACGTCGTTTAATACCGTCGCGACGGTATCAAAATGTTCTTTTGTCAGCTCGCCGTTGAACACATCTTCCCCGGCATCGACCACCCAACCGCCGTTTTCGGCGACGAACGCAATTTCATGCGCAATCTCCGGGAAAAAGGAGATCAGCTGGTAATACTGGTTGCCGCTGGCAACCACGAAGCGAATGCCTTGCGCCTTCATGCGCGCATACTGCGCCAGAAAGCGCGGGCGGTTATAGGTCTTGGCATCACTCAGGAATGTGCCATCCATGTCGACGGCGATCAGTTTAACGCTCATATCCCTTCTCCATTGACGTTTGTTCCGTTTCCGGCTTTGCCACCGCGCGCGCCACCAGCGCCGCGATAATCACTAACCCTAACACCACCAGCATGGCGCTGCGCAGCCCGTAGTGCTCACCCAGGAAACCGAGCAGCGGCGGCCCGACCAGGAAGGCGAGATAGCCTGTGGTTGCCACCACGCTGACGCGGGTCGGGGCATCCGGGCCGGTGTCGCTGGCGGCCGAAATAGTCAGCGGGAAGCCGAGCGAGGCACCCAGTCCCCAGAGGATCACCGAGACTCCGGCAATCCAGGCCACGTCCACAAAGATGATCATCGCAATGCCCAGGCCGCCGAGCAGGGCGCTGGCGCGCACCACCGCCACGCGGCTGTAGCGGTCGATAAACCAGCCACCGGTGAAGCGCCCAACGGTCATCCCCAGCGTAAACCCGGCGTAAATCAGCGAGCCGGAGGTCGGGCTAAAGCCGTGGCCGTCCACCATCAGCAGCGGCAGCCAGTCGTTGGCAGAACCCTCCGCGAACGCCATCGCCAGCACCACCACGCCAATCAGCATCAGCTGGAAATCGCGGTAGAAGCGCACCCCTTTTTCGCCTGAATGGTGTTCATCAGAGGCGTTCTTGCCAGTGCCGTTCGGGATCGCCCGGATGCAGGTCAAAATCGGAATGATGCATACCAGCGCCGCCAGCAGGATATGCAGATTTGCGCTCATGCCAAAGGCCGTCAGCGCCATCCCCACGCCCGCACCGGCCAGCGTGCCGAGGCTGTAAAAGCCGTGCATCATCGGCAGCACGGTTTTGTTCATCTCGCGCTCTACCGCCGCTCCTTCAACGTTGATAGCAACTTCAGCCGAGCCGAAGCTGCCGCCAAATACCGTCAGCCCCAGGGCAAACAGAACCGGCGAGGCAAACCACAGCGCCACGCTCAGCACCATCATCCCGAAGACCGCGCAGCACATGGTGGTGCGGATCACCGCCCGCGTGCCAAAGCGTTTCACCAGCCACGCGGAGCAGAGAATACCGCTCATGGAGCCTATCGACAGGCCGAACAGCACGATGCCCATCTCCGCGGTAGAGACGGACAAAATATCGCGAATGGCGGGCGTACGCGTGGCCCAGGAGGCCATCAGCAGACCGGGAATAAAGAAGAACATAAACAGCGCCCACATGCGGAGCTGCAGGGCTTTACGGGGAGAGGTCAGCGTCATCGGGGTAGCACCAGAAGTACAACAGTAGCGACAACACTAGCAAGTTTGTGTACATTTGTACATAAACCACGTGAGGAATTTATGAGCAGACCACCGAACGATCCGCATCGCCGGGAGAAGATCCTGCAGGCAACGCTGGATACCATTGCTGAGCACGGGATTCACGCCGTTACGCACCGTAAAATCGCTACCTGCGCGGGCGTGCCGCTGGGGTCGATGACCTACTATTTCGACGGCATGGAGCCGCTGCTGGAGGAGGCCTTCACGTGGTTTACCCGGCAGATGTCGCAGCAGTACCGGGATTTCTTCGCGGGCGTCACCGGGCCGGAAATGGCATGTGAATCCATCACTACCCTGATCCACAGCTCGCAGGTGACCACGCCGCGCAACATGGCGCTGATGTATCAGCTCTACGCATTTATGCACCGCAGCGCGGCGCTTAAAACGGTAATGCAGGACTGGATGAAAATGAGCCAGACCACGCTGGAACAGTGGTTCGACCCGGTCACCACCCGCGCGCTGGATGCCTTCATCGAAGGGATGACGCTGCACTATGTGACCGACCGGGCGCCGTTAACCCGCGAAGAGATTCGGGCGATGGTGGGGAGAATTGCGGGCGAGGGAAACCTTTAGGCATCACTCGCCCTGCCTGTTTTACCTGCGTTCTATTTTTTTCCCGCTGGCGTCCACGACGGCTTCGCCATCCTCTTTGGTAAACGCTCCTTTCTGCGCGTCCGGAAGGATGTCGAGGACGACTTCAGACGGGCGGCACAGGCGGGTGCCCAGCGGCGTTACCACAATCGGACGGTTGATCAGGATCGGGTATTGCAGCATGAAGTCGATAAGCTGGTCGTCGGTGAAATTATCTTCAGCAAGGCCGAGCTGTTCATACGGCTCTACGTTTTTGCGCAGCAGATCCCGCACCGAAATGCCCATACCGGCAATCAGGGTGGTCAGCTTATCGCGCGACGGCGGGGTTTCCAGATAGAGGATAATCTCCGGCTCCGTGCCGCTGTTGCGGATCATCTCCAGCGTATTGCGCGAGGTGCCGCAGGCGGGGTTGTGATAAATGGTGATGTGGCTCATATCAGTGGCTCATTAAAGTGTGAAGGAAAGACGTAGCGCCAGCGCGGCGAGCGTCACAAACAGGACCGGCAGCGTCATGATGATGCCCGTCCGGAAATAGTAGCCCCAGGTAATCGTCATGTTTTTCTGCGCCAGTACATGGAGCCAGAGCAGGGTGGCGAGGCTGCCGATAGGCGTGATTTTCGGCCCCAGATCGCAGCCAATCACGTTGGCGTAAATCATCGCGTCCTTGATCAATCCTGTTGCCGTGCTGCCCTCAATGGAGAGCGCGCCAATCAGCACCGTGGGCATATTGTTCATTATGGATGACAGGAACGCGGTGATGAACCCGGTTCCCAGCGTGGTGGCCCACAGTCCATGTTCGGCCAGGCTATTCAGCACGCCTGTGAGAGAGTCCGTCAGCCCGGCATTACGCAGGCCATACACCACCAGATACATCCCAAGCGAGAAGATAACAATTTGCCACGGTGCGCCGCGCAGCACTTTTCCGGTGTTTATTGCATGTCCCCGCTTTGCGACAGCGAATAAAATCAACGCGCCGACGGTGGCGATGGCGCTGACCGGAATGCCGAGAGGTTCAAGCACAAAGAAGCCGACGAGCAGAAGCAGCAGCACAACCCAGCCCGTTCTGAACGTTGGGAGATCGTGAATGACCCGCGCGGGCTCATGAAGTTTCGCCTGGTCATATTCCGGAGGAATTTCCTTGCGGAAGAAGAGGTGCAGCATCACCAGCGTTGCGGCAATCGCGGCGATATCAACGGGGATCATCACCGAGGCGTATTCGCTGAACCCCAGCTTAAAGAAGTCTGCCGACACAATGTTGACCAGGTTCGACACAATCAGCGGCAGGCTGGCGGTATCGGCGATAAAACCTGCCGCCATCACAAACGCCAGCGTGGCCTGCTTGCTGAACCCCAGCGCCAGCAGCATGGCGATGACGATTGGCGTCAGGATCAGCGCCGCACCGTCATTGGCAAACAGCGCCGCCACTGCCGCACCCAGCAGCACGATATAAGTAAACAGCAATCGCCCCTGACCATTTCCCCAGCGGGCAACGTGCAGCGCCGCCCACTCGAAAAAGCCGGACTCATCCAGCAGCAGGCTGATGATGATGACGGCGATAAACGTTGCCGTGGCGTTCCAGACGATATTCCACACCACAGGTATATCGTTAATGTGAATCACGCCGCTGGCCAGCGCCAGCACGGCACCAATGGTGGCGCTCCAGCCGATACTGAGCCCCCTGGGCTGCCAGATGACCAGTACCAGCGTAAACAGAAAAATAGCCCCTGCCAGAAACATCGCTTACTCCGTTATATCTGTTTTTGTGAATGTGTTTCGATCAGCACGAGCCTGAAAGTCGGTTTTTAAGCTTCATGCGCGTTTCTTCCCGCAGGCAGTTCCAGCTGGTGTCGATAATGGTTGCCGCCCACGCAGGCATGTTGGGAGAGAGACGGTAATGGACCCATTTGCCCTCGCGACGATCGATAACCAGCCCGGACTCGCGCAGCAGCGCCATATGGCGGGAGACTTTAGGCTGCGACTCGGAGATCGCGGAGCAGAGATCGCAGACGCACAGTTCGCCTGCTTCGCGAAGCAGCATGACGATGGCGAGCCGCGTTTCGTCGGAGAGGGTTTTGAAGAGCTGGAGGGGGTGGAGCATGGGTGTTCCTGCAGGTGTGATTTTTATATGTGTTTAAGCATATATGTTTTGTTTGCTGCAGAGAAGCAGAAGTAGATCCGATGCTGCGAGATGGCAGTCTGCAGTTGGGTTGCGCATCTTTTACATGAATCAACGTCTGTAGGAGTATAACTAATGGCATCAATTATACTAAAGCAGCATGGGTTTGAACTCCATTATTAATCAATGTGTTAGGTGAGTGAAACTTTTTTAGCGTTAAAAGCATATTTTTGCTGTAGGTATAACTGTGATGTTGAGAGGAAATGTGAACGATATATTCATGATGTCACTTGCCCAGCGGACGAACAGAACTTTTACATGCAGATTGTCGCTAGCAGTGTTGAGGGCAAGGACATTGCGATTACGCTGTAAGACAGCAAGGAAGTACACATTAGTGATTCCTCACTTGAGAGCGATAATTAGTGTAATAGGCCTTACAACATGATTGTTATGCATTTTGTTGAGTTTGAAACTTTAAAACGCTACTATCATTGAACTGAATTTATGGTTTTGGGGAATTAGAGGCGGCCCCCCGAAAGTTGATACCGCCTAGTTGGTAACTTCGTCGAACGACTGGGACTCCAACCGTGCCGGCTGTGAGGTCGGCTCTATTTTTTAGACTTGGGCAATTCATACTTCAAATTCACATCTCGCGTAAGGATATCCCTTGGTCCTTTCGAACTGTCGAAAAAAGCCAAATATTAAATTTGCGCTCTTTTGGCCAAGTGTCATACATAAGCGAATCCCATCCCAGATAAGACGCAACTTTGTTTGCAACTGCTAACTTTGCTTCCGAAGTTGCTTTGCCTTGATAGGCGCACATCACTGCGCCTAGAAGAAAATCTGCAATTTGAATATGCTCAGAATATTTTGAATCCTTAGTGACGACGCTCTTGATAATGTCTTTGCGGCCAAACCTTTTTGCTAACGTGTGGTTAGTGATGACTTCAAACGCCTCATCAGCTTTTTTATACCGAGATGGAAGTGGGTCCACTTCCACACGGAACTCGCATTCCCTTTCTGGATGAGCCTTGATGACGTTGCCTATTTTAGTTTCAATCAGCTTGCCAAAATGCTTACGCATAGCCAGATCGTAGTCGCCGCCATGGAAGGATTTTTCTACTTTTGATTTTTCAACAATGATGCAGTGGAACGCCAGCCATTGGTGCTTGAAGAATGTTTCAAGGAGGTCATGATAAAAAGCAGCATTTCGCTTTGAGTGAGCTTTTTGCCACTTTATTTCATCGCTACAGTTATGCTTTTCCCTAAGCTCACGAATGATGCGCACGAAGTCCCCACGTCTTTGATACTTCATCCACAAGCTGCCAAATCCATAAAATCGCTGACCATCGATGCCTGACTCATCGCAGGCGACATGCCATATCAACTTTCCAGGATCATTTGCGTCCATGTTTTTCCTTCACGAGTAAAATGTCAGCTTAGGAATATGATTTAACCACATGAGAAAGTGGTTGATAAGGGTCAGTTTTAAATTGTAGTGAGGTGGCAGTTCAACTCAAACTTGAGTAACTTTGGTTTCGCGGAAAGCATGGCGGACTTTGCAGCCATCATGCACCTGCATGAAAACCATTATATAAAGCGGGCTGGCGTGGCGGGGATACGAGCGAGCGCTAGGGTATTAAATTATTGATATTTATGCTGGAAATTATCAAGTCTAGATGATAGTTTATTGATCGCGCATGTAGGCAGATTTGTTGGTTGTGAATCACAACCAGTGATCTAAATGGCAGGAGGTATCGCCTCCCTGAAATCCTTGTTTCGACGCCATAAGGCCACGATGCTGTGCGAAGGAGTGCCTACATGCGCTATCTTTAATTTTTTCTCTTGGATGAAGAAGAAATGACAAGAACATCAAAACTCGATACTTTGAGATCTGCAGAATCTCGTGAAGACCTTGCAAAATTGTTAGGTGTTAAGGTAGTGTTTTTAACTAATGTTCTTTTTCGAATTGGAACTGAAAATCAGTATACACCTTTTACCGTTCCCAAAAAAGGAAATGGTGTACGACTAATCTCCGCTCCAACAGAACGTTTAAAAGATCTCCAGAGAAGGATTTCTAATTTATTATCTGATTGTCGTAACGAGTTGTTTATTTCTAAAAAAATCATAAATAATTATTCATTTGGATTTGAAAAAAAATAAATCAATAATATTAAATGCATATAGACATAGAAATAAAAGAATAATACTTAATATAGATCTTAGTAATTTCTTCGGAAGCTTTAATTTTGGCAGGGTTCGAGGATATTTTATGTCTAATAAGGATTTTTTATTAAATCCCATTGTTGCAACAACAATCGCAAAAGCTGCGTGTTATAGAGGAGTTTTACCTCAAGGTAGTCCATGTTCTCCAGTCATATCTAATCTAATTTGTAGCATTATGGATATGCGCTTAGCTAAGCTAGCTAAACAATATGGGTGTTCTTATAGTAGATATGCTGATGATATAACTTTTTCAACAAATAAACCTAGTTTTCCAACAGAGTTAGCCCTCTTACAACCAGAAGGGGTTATATTAGGTAAGTATTTAGTAAATGAAATTAAAAGAGCTGGTTTTGAAATCAACGATGCTAAGACAAGACTTGCTTACAAACCTTCTCGTTTGGAGGTTACAGGGCTTACTGTAAATAAAATAGTAAATGTAGAACGCCGTTATTCAGATAAGACTAGGGCTTTAGCCCATACCCTATACACTACTGGGGAATATAAATTACCAGATGAAAATGGGGATGAAGTAGCAGGAAGCTTAGATAAGCTGGAAGGAATGTTTGGTTTTATCGACCAGTTAGACAAGTTTAATAATATACAGAAGAAGAAAAGTAAGCAGCCAGAAAAGTACGCACTTGCACCGGCTACCTTGCATAGCTTTAAATCAAAACTTAATGCTCGGGAAAAAGCTTACGGAAAATTTATTTATTATAAATTTTTTCATGGGAATACATGCCCAACGATTGTGACAGAGGGGAAAACTGATAGGATATATTTAAAGGCTGCATTGCGTGCTTTGTCAAATAACTACCCAGAGTTATATAGAGAACGAAAAGATAAGAAAGGAAAGGAGATTGATCTAAATATTTTAAAAATAACCGATAAATTAAATTATTTCCTCAATATTTCAGGTGGTACTGCGGATTTAAAAAAATTTGTTGAACGTTATAGAGAACATTACTCATCATATTATGGTAGTATTGCTAAGCAACCAGTAATAATGGTTCTTGATAATGATACCGGTCCGAACGAACTTCTCAACTTTCTTAAAAATAAAGTTAAACAATGCCCGGATGATGTGGGGGCTATTAGACGTATGAGGTATTTGCATATTTTTCATAATTTATATTTGGTTCTAACGCCGCTGACTGAAGGTGGTAATGAGACCTCAATGGAAGATTTTTTCCCTACTGAAGTGCTCTCAATTGAGTTAGATGGGAAAATATTCAATAAAAACAATGATGGTGATTCGAAAACTGAATATGGGAAACATGTTTTTTCCGTGAAAATAGTTAAGGATAAGAAAAGGGTAATAGACTTTAATAGATTTTCATACATATTTGATATAGTAAGGGAGATAAAAATCGATTACCAGAAAATTTTAATTAAAAATAAACCCTAACAATATTAACAGTTAGGTATACATAAATTAAAAGTCATATAAGGTGAATTTTATTATATTCTAAGGAGCTAATTATTCACCGCCTGTAGCCGCTTTTACAATGCCATTGGCTCGTTTCGAACAAAAGCAAGGCTGACTTTTTCCTCATAGCCAAACCTACCAACATTGTTGGGCATGATCTCCATCATCTTCCGCCTAATGCGGTGCGCTGCCGTCATGTCGTCCCGGCTCACATTCTTGATGCTAAGGAATTCATTTTTTGTCGCAGCTTCTGAAAACGGAGTGATCCGTACGCCGTCCTTTGGCGCTTTTCATTGCTTGATGGATATTGTTCAAGCCCGCTTGGTTCTTTACAATGCTGGATCCAGCATCGCTGCCGTTGATGTAATGCTTGCGACGGAGCAGCGTGGCGGGCAAGTTAAGCAGGACGGAGGGAATGGCGGACAGTATTCCGTTAGGCCGTAAATCTCATGGTTCAGAGCCGGCTCCATCAGGTGAAAGATGCTGCCTTTGGTAAACTCGTAGGGCTGCGTGGTTATACCGTACTGCATAAATCAACAGGAATCTAAATTGATCCCGTGGTAGGTGTTTTTCGCCAGTGATGGCTCAAGCGAGAGGACATCGCCTACTGCAGGCATGCTTTCGTAGCGCATGAGACTTTTGTTCGGTCAGTATGCTGTTCGCAAAAAATCAGCGAAGCACCGCCTCATCTCAAAGGTATGCAAGATCAATTTGCTTACTGACTCTGAGCGGACGGCGCGAGTTTACTGCGTCGCTAATCGTCTTTTCAAACCCCGTTCATCTGCAATATCCATCAATCGCGCTTCAGCTGCCGCCTGAGTGCGCATTCCTGAAAGCGCGGGTTTAAAACTGTGAGCATTTCCCTGAATGTTCAGAGGAAGGGGAATGGATGCGATCAATTTGACTTCAACTTCCCACGGTGCTTCAACAGGAAACCAGTGAACCTTGGCATTTTGTTCCATCCAAATGTCAAGCCACTGCTCGCCAGGGTGAGTAAATGTCATTCTGGATCCTGAACCCACGCGCCGCAGGGGAAAGCCACTTAAACCACTCAATAACACACCCAGCGTGCGCCTGAGTGTTGATCCAGCCGCATTGCCGCTGTAATGCGTTTTGATTCGTTTCCTTAAGTTCGAACGGCTGTTAGGTTTCCCTCTCTGGTCGGGCGAAATACCAACGTATAGCAGCGTGTAGCCGTCTGAGGTGATGCAGCCCTCTGTCGGCACACCTGGAGGGATCTCCTTAAACCACCAGAAGTAGACGCCATTTACTGGCGGAACTGGCGATGGTTTGCTCATTACTTCTGTTCTGCTATAGGTTTTCTCGGGATAAAAATCGAACATGCGGCTTTCCTTGCTGACGTTTTTTCTGATTTTATTCTTTTGCTGTCAGGGAGCGATAGTTTTCTGAAGTCTGGAAGGAGAAAGTAATGGGATAGGTTTTTTCCGGAGCTGACGCCCAACATCAGAAGCGTGGCTGTAAGCGATTGATTCTGAGAGTGAGGGAATTTCAGGCAACAAAAAACCCATCAACCTTGAACCAAAACGGCGGGGTTGATGGGCTCCACAAATTGGGGACATCAAAGAAAAGCAGTGGCACTAGTTATGACTGCCCCCTGCTAAAAAAGTTCTGCGCGTTACAAAAATTTTTTCATTACGCGCAAACTTAGGAGTTATCCGAGTCCCGGCCAGATGATGATGATCAGCGTACCCGCCAGCGTCAGCAGTACGTTCGCGATAGCGTAGGTGCCTGCATACCCCAGCGCCGGGATGTTGCTGCGCGCGGTATCGCTGATAATTTCCATTGCCGGGGCACAGGTACGCGCCCCCATCATCGCCCCGAAGAGCAGGGCGCGGTTCATGCGCAGCACGTAGGCGCCGAACAGGAAGCAGATAACGACCGGCACCAGGCTGACGATAAGTCCGGAAACCAACATTTGCCAGCCGACGGCGCCGAGGCTGTGACCAATGCCGCTTCCCGCGCTTAAGCCCACGCCCGCCATAAAGACCATCAGACCGAACTCTTTCACCATGTTCAGCGCGCCCTGCGGAATGTAGCCGAAGGTCGGATGGTTGGCACGCAGGAAGCCCAACATGATCCCGGCGAACAGCAGCCCGGCGGCGTTACCGATGCCGAAGCTGAAGTTGCTGAACTGGAAGGTGATCATCCCGATCATCAGGCCAACAATGAAGAAGGCGCAGAAGGCCAGCAGGTCGGTGACCTGGCTGTGAATGGAGATAAAGCCGATGCGATCGGCAACGGTTTTCACGCGTCGCGCGTCGCCGCTGACCTGCAGAACGTCGCCTTTGTTGAGCACGACGTTGTCGTCGATAGGCATTTCAATCTGGCTGCGGATCACGCGGTTGAGGAAGCAGCCGTGGTCGGTCAGCTTCAGCTGCGCCAGACGGCGGCCCACGGCGTTATGGTTTTTCACCACAATCTCTTCGGTGACGATGCGCATGTCGAGCAGGTCGCGGTCGAACACCTCTTTGCCGTTACGGAAGCTCGGGTCGAGACGGGCGTGCGCGTCCGGGTAACCCACCAGCGCGATGTCGTCGCCCATCTGCAACACCGCGTCGCCGTCCGGGTTCGCCAGAATGCCGTTGCGGCGGATGCGTTCGATGTAGCAACCCGTCTGGCGGTAAATCCCGAGCTCGCGAAGATTTTTGCCGTCTGCCCATGCCACCAGCTCTGGCCCGACACGATACGCGCGGATCACCGGGAGATAGACTTTACGTTTGGAATCGGTATCCAGGCCGCGCTCGCGGGCGATTTGCTGGGCGCTGGTCTGCAGATCCTGGTGCTGCAGTTTTGGCAGGTAGCGCGCACCAACGATAAGGCTCACCAGACCAATCAGGTAGGTCAGGGCATAACCCAGGCTCAGGTGGTCGAGGGCGGTAGAGAGCTGTGCGCCCGCCATGCCGGAATGGCGCAGGGTATCACCGGCGCCCACGAGCACGGGGGTGGAGGTCATGGAGCCTGCCAGCATACCGGCCGTTAACCCGATATCCCAGCCAAACAGTTTGCCCAGCCCTAACGCGATCAGCAGCGCGCTGCCGACCATCACCAGCGCCAGCATCAGATAATTTTTGCCGTCGCGGAAGAAAATTGAAAAAAAGTTAGGTCCCGCTTCTACGCCAACGCAAAAAATAAACAGCATAAAACCTAAGTTCAGCGCGTCCGTGTTAATGCTGAAATGCTGCTGGCCTAATAATAAGGAGACGACTAAAACGCCAATGGAATTACCGAGTTGAACCGAACCCAGGCGCAATTTACCCAGGCAAAGACCCAGCGCCAGTACCACAAATAATAACAGGATGTAATTCCCATTTAACAAGTCTGCGACGTTTATATTCACGGAGGCTAACTTCTTGTTTACCAGTAAGTTGTTGAATGAAAGGACTTTTTGGGCTACTGTTTTCTGGGTCAGGGAATGGCGTTAACGCTCCCTGTTTCCTGCTTTATTCCCTAAAACATTAGCTGGCGTGTAGTTTAATCGCATTAGCTACTGACAGCTACTGATTATCGCATCACCCTGTGCGTACTTTGGCATGGATTGCCGCACTGCTTTATCTGACTGGGCGTCTACCCGACGAATGTGTATTTGATAGAGATAAGTCAGGAGGATAGTTTGAATATGAAACGAAACTGGGCGGGGGTGATCAGCTGTTTTTTGCTGTTCACGGTAGTTTGTATGTCGCTCGCATTTAATGTGAAGGGCGCGTTCAGGGCGTCCGGGCACCCGGAACTGGGGTTGCTCTTCTTCACGCTGCCGGGGGCTGCCGCCAGTTTTCTCTCCCGTAAAGGGGAGGTGGTGAAACCGCTGCTTGGCGCCATGCTCGCAGCGCCGCTGTGTCTGCTGATGATGCGCCTGATGTATATTTCAACGCGGAGTTTCTGGCAGGAGCTGGCGTGGTTGCTGAGCGGCGTATTCTGGTGCGCGCTTGGCGCGCTGTGCTACCTGTTTGTGCGCAGCCTGGTTCAGCACCGACGGCACCGCAAATAAAAACGCCCTCACGGTGAGGGCGTCTTTTTCATTACTGCTCGGCAAACAGGCCCAGATGTTCTTTGGCGTAGGCCTCAAAGTCTGTGCAACCGCCGATGTGTTTCTGATCGAGGAAGATCTGCGGCACGGTTTCAACCGGCTTACCGACGGTTTTTTCCAGATCGGCTTTGGTGATGCCTTCCGCGTGGATGTCTACATAGCGGAAGTTGAAGTCATCGCGCTCTGCGGTCAGTTTCTCAGCCAGCTCTTTCGCGCGCACACAGTAAGGGCACCCTGGACGACCAAAAATTACTGCAAACATTTCTCTCTCCTCAAAAAACAAGCCTGACGGCGAATGACACGTATAGTGCCCCATAACCCGCCGTCATTAAAGAAGGTTTCGCCTGTCGTTATAATATCTATGAGCTATGTTTCGCCAATTACACCGCGCATATCATTGCCTATACTGGCTGCCATACGTATTAAGCAAGACAAAGAGAGACAAGATGACGCCAACCATAGACCTGCTCCAGTCCCACCGCTCCATTCGCCACTTTACCGATGAGCCGATTACCGAGGCGCAGCGTAATGCGATTATCGACAGCGCAAGAGCCACCTCCAGCTCCAGCTTTTTGCAGTGCAGCTCGATTATCCGCATCACCGACCCTGCCATGCGCGAGCAGCTGGTCACGCTGACCGGCGGGCAGAAGCATGTGGCCCAGGCGGCAGAGTTCTGGGTGTTTTGCGCCGATTTTAACCGCCACCTGCAGATCTGCCCGGAAGCCGAGCTGGGGCTGGCGGAACAGTTGCTGCTGGGCGTGGTGGATACCGCGCTGATGGCGCAAAACGCCTTTACGGCGGCGGAGTCGCTGGGGTTAGGCGGTGTCTATATCGGCGGACTGCGTAACAACATTCAAAGCGTGACCGATCTGCTGAAGCTGCCAAAACACGTGCTGCCGCTGTTTGGCCTGTGCCTCGGCTGGCCGGCGGATAACCCGGATCTGAAGCCGCGTATTCCTGCCGCGATGCTGGTGCATGAAAACCACTACCAGCCGGTCGACCAGGACGTTCTGAATCACTACGACGAAGAGCTGGCGAACTACTACCTGACGCGCGACAGCAACAACCGTCGCGACACCTGGACGGACCATATTCGCCGCACCATCATCAAAGAAAACCGCCCGTTCATTCTTGATTATCTGCACAAACAGGGCTGGGCAACGCGATAGTCCATTCCTCCTGCGCCTGCCTGCGTATATGATATGCAGGCTTTTTCCATGTATTCAGAGAGGTGCAGGGTGAAAATTGCCATATTGTCCCGGGACGGAACGCTCTATTCATGTAAGCGCCTGCGAGAAGCAGCGGCGAAACGCGGGCATCAGGTTGAGATCCTCGACCCGATGTCCTGCTATATGAACATCGACCCCGCTGCGTCGTCGATTCACTACAAAGGCCGCAAGCTGCCGCATTTTGATGCGGTGATCCCGCGCATCGGCTCCCAGATAACCTATTACGGCACCGCCGCGCTGCGCCAGTTCGAGATGCTGGGCAGCTACCCGCTCAACGAATCCGTTGCCATTTCCCGCGCCCGCGACAAGCTGCGCTCGCTTCAACTGCTCGCCCGCCAGGGGATTGATCTACCCGTCACGGGTATTGCCCATTCGCCGGACGACACCAGCGATCTTATCGATATGGTGGGCGGCGCGCCGCTGGTGATCAAACTGGTGGAAGGCACGCAGGGCATAGGCGTGGTGCTGGCAGAAACGCGTCAGGCGGCGGAGAGCGTGATTGACGCCTTTCGCGGCCTGAATGCGCACATACTGGTGCAGGAATATATTGAAGAGGCGAAAGGGCGCGACATTCGCTGCTTCGTGGTGGGTAACGAGGTCGTGGCGGCCATTGAGCGCCAGGCGAAAGAGGGCGACTTCCGCTCTAACCTTCACCGGGGCGGTGTTGCCAGAATTGCCGATATCAGCGAACGCGAACGGGAAATTGCCGTGAAAGCGGCGCAAACCCTGGGGCTGGACGTGGCGGGCGTAGACCTTCTGCGTGCGACGCGCGGGCCGCTGGTGATGGAGGTGAACGCCTCCCCGGGGCTGGAAGGCGTGGAAAAAACCACTGGGGTCGATATTGCAGGTAAAATGATCGCATGGATTGAGCGTCATGCCACGCCGGGCTACTGTCTTAAAACGGGTGGTTAAATGGATTACCGGGCGCTTTTTGAGTACCCTATGCGAAGTTTTTACTAAAGAGGCTGCACCGCGATGGATTTACAGGTCGTTCCTACACTGGATACGTTACGTCAATGGCTTGATGATGCCGGGATCACGTTCTTCGAATGCGATTCCTGCCAGGCGCTGCATCTGCCTCACATGCAGAATTTCGACGGCATTTTCGATGCCAAAATCGATCTGATTAACGACGTGATCCTTTTCTCCGCGCTGGCCGAAGTGAAGCCTTCTGCGCTGCTGGCGCTGGCCTCCGACCTGTCGGCGATCAACGCCAGTTCTTTGACGGTGAAAGCATTTCTCGATATACAGGACGATAATCTGCCAAAACTGGTCGTTTGCCAGTCTTTATTCTCCGGGGCAGGGCTCTCGTTCAAGCAGTTCGCCTGGTTTATGCGCTTGAGTGAAGAGCAAATTTCCATGGTGATGATGGAAGCCAATGCACATCATCTGCTGTACAGCGCGGAAGACGATGCAGAGAATAATGATGCATCTCCCAATTTTCTTCACTAAGCCTGTCTGACTTTTGCGCAGTCGCTGCCAGAGCGGCTGCAGAAGGCCATTTTTTCTGCTGCTTTTAACCTTTCTTTAAAGAATTTTTCACCTCCCTCAGGGCCATTTCGGGTTATCACGTAGACTTAACCTGCATAAAAAATTGATAAAAGGCGTTTTTTCGTCTGGGCTATAGCCGGAGACACGGGCTACAGTTATTCTTGCGATGCTTAAAAAAGCGAGCGGATCCTGCCGGGTAAAGAGGTTTCTTTTTATTTTGAGCAGAGCGACAAACTATGCATGATTTTTGCATATATCCAGATTGCACAGTTTAGTTCGTTTGTTAACGAGCTTTCAGAAGGAATAACACTATGATCGCCTTGAATAAAAAATGGTTATCGGGTCTGGTTGCGGGTGCTCTGATGGCCGTCTCTGCCGGCACGCTCGCTGCGGAACAAAAAACGCTGCACGTTTACAACTGGTCTGACTATATTGCGCCGGACACGGTCGCTAATTTTGAAAAAGAGACCGGCATTAAAGTGGTCTACGACGTCTTCGATTCCAACGAAGTGCTGGAAGGAAAGCTGATGGCGGGCAGCACCGGTTTTGACCTGGTCGTACCTTCCGCAAGCTTCCTGGAACGTCAGCTGACGGCGGGCGTCTTCCAGCCGCTGGACAAGAGCAAGTTATCGAACTGGAAAAACCTCGACCCGGAAGTGCTGAAGCTGGTGGCGAAGCACGACCCGGACAACAAATACGCGATGCCTTACCTGTGGGCGACCACCGGTATCGGCTACAACGTGGATAAAGTCAAAGCTGCTCTGGGCCCGGACGTTAAGCTGGACAGCTGGGACGTGGTGCTGAAGCCGGAAAACCTTGCGAAGCTGAAAAGTTGCGGCGTCTCCTTCCTCGATGCGCCGGAAGAGATTTTCGCCACCGTGCTGAACTACCTGGGCAAAGACCCGAACAGCAATAAAGCCGATGACTACACCGGCCCGGCAACCGATCTGCTGCTGAAGCTGCGTCCAAACATTCGCTACTTCCACTCGTCTCAGTACATCAACGACCTGGCGAACGGCGACATCTGCGTCGCGATCGGCTGGGCAGGGGACGTGTGGCAGGCGGCTAACCGCGCGAAAGAGGCGAAAAACGGCGTGAATGTCTCTTACTTCATTCCGAAAGAGGGCGCGCTGGCCTTCTTCGACGTCTTCGCGATGCCGGCTGATGCGAAGAACAAAGACGAAGCCTACCAGTTCCTCAACTACCTGATGCGTCCTGACGTGATCGCCCATATCAGCGACCACGTTTACTACGCCAACGGTAACAAGGCCTCCGTGCCGCTGGTAAGCGAAGAAATCCGTAACAATCCGGCGATCTACCCACCGGCGGACGTGTTCGCCAAGCTCTTCACCCTGAAGGTACAGGATCCAAAAATTGACCGCGTGCGTACCCGCGCGTGGACTAAGGTGAAAAGCGGTAAATAACCCTTTGTCGTAGGCCGGGCAAGCGTTAGCGCCCCCGGCAACAGGCGCACCGTTCTGGTGCGCCTGCACCATGATTTGATCTCTACCGGAGAACACCCCGTGAATGACGCGATCCCCCGCCCGCAGGCGAAAGTCCGTAAAGCGCTGACCCCGCTGCTTGAAATTCGTAACCTCACCAAATCTTTCGACGGCCAGCATGCCGTGGACGACGTCAGCCTGACGATTTACAAAGGCGAAATTTTTGCGCTCCTCGGGGCATCGGGCTGCGGCAAATCGACTCTGCTGCGTATGCTGGCCGGTTTTGAACAACCTACCGCCGGGCAGATTATGCTCGATGGGGTCGATCTCTCCAGCGTGCCGCCGTATCAGCGCCCGATTAATATGATGTTCCAGTCCTACGCGCTGTTCCCGCACATGACGGTGGAGCAGAACATTGCCTTTGGCCTGAAGCAGGACAAACTGCCGAAAGCCGAAATCACCGCGCGCGTGGCCGAAATGCTGAGCCTGGTGCACATGCAGGAGTTCGCGAAGCGTAAGCCGCACCAGCTTTCCGGCGGCCAGCGTCAGCGCGTGGCGTTGGCCCGAAGCCTGGCGAAACGCCCGAAACTGCTGCTGCTCGACGAGCCGATGGGTGCCCTGGACAAAAAGCTGCGCGACCGTATGCAGCTCGAAGTGGTCGATATCCTCGAGCGCGTGGGGGTGACCTGCGTGATGGTTACCCACGACCAGGAAGAGGCGATGACCATGGCCGGACGCATTGCGATTATGAATCGCGGGAAGTTCGTGCAGATTGGCGAGCCGGAAGAGATTTACGAGCACCCGACCACCCGCTACAGCGCAGAGTTCATTGGCTCGGTTAACGTCTTTGAAGGGCTGCTGAAAAATCGTCAGGAGGATGGACTGGTCATCGAATCACCGGGGCTGCAGCATCCGCTGAAGGTCGATCCGGATAACTCGGTGGTGGATAACGTGCCGGTCTACGTGGCGCTGCGTCCGGAGAAGATCATGCTCTGTGACGATCCGCCTGCCGATGGCTACAACTTTGCCGTCGGGGAAGTGGTGCATATTGCCTATCTGGGCGATCTCTCCATCTACCACGTGCGGCTGAAAAGCGGGCAGATGCTCAGCGCCCAGCTGCAGAACGAACATCGCTACCGCAAGGGGCAGCCGACCTGGGGCGACGAAGTGCGCCTGTGCTGGGATGCGGACAGCTGCGTCGTGCTGACGGTATAAGGAGCGATCATGAGCACACTTGAACCTCCAGCCCGCGTCAAAAAACCGGGCGGCTTTGCCCACTGGCTGACGCGCCTTAAGATGAACCACGGCCGCAAGGTGGTGATCGCCATGCCGTACGTGTGGCTGATCCTGCTGTTCCTGCTGCCGTTCCTGATCGTCTTTAAGATCAGCCTGGCGGAGATGGCGCGGGCGATCCCACCGTATACCGATCTGTGGGAGTGGGCCGACGGGCAGCTGACGCTGACCTTGAATCTGGGTAACTTCCTGCAGCTCACTGACGATCCGCTCTATTTCGAAGCTTACCTGCAGTCGCTGCAGGTGGCGGCAATCTCAACGCTCTGCTGTCTGGCGATGGGCTACCCGCTGGCGTGGGCGGTGGCGCACAGCAAACCGTCGACGCGCAACATCCTGCTGCTGCTGGTGATCCTGCCGTCGTGGACCTCGTTCCTGATCCGCGTTTACGCCTGGATGGGGATCCTGAAAAACAACGGCGTGCTGAATAACTTTCTGATGTGGCTCGGGGTTATCGATCAGCCGCTGACGATCCTGCACACCAACCTCGCGGTCTATATCGGCATTGTTTACGCCTATCTGCCGTTTATGGTGCTGCCGATCTACACGGCCCTGACGCGGATTGATTACTCGCTGGTGGAAGCCTCGCTCGATCTCGGCGCACGTCCGCTGAAAACCTTCTTTAGCGTCATTGTCCCGCTGACCAAAGGCGGCATTATCGCCGGGTCAATGCTGGTCTTCATCCCGGCGGTCGGGGAGTTTGTGATCCCGGAACTGCTCGGCGGCCCGGACAGCATCATGATTGGCCGCGTGCTGTGGCAGGAGTTCTTCAATAACCGCGACTGGCCGGTAGCCTCGGCGGTGGCGATTATCATGCTCCTGCTGCTGATCGTGCCGATCATGTGGTTCCACAAGCATCAGCAGAAACAGATGGGAGATCGCGGATGAACAACTTACCGGTAGTGCGCTCCCCGTGGCGAATTGCGATCCTGATGATCGGCTTTACCTTCCTGTATGCGCCGATGCTGATGCTGGTGATCTACTCCTTCAACAGCTCTAAGCTGGTGACGGTCTGGGCGGGCTGGTCGACGCGCTGGTACAGCGAGCTGTTCCACGACGATGCGATGATGAGCGCGGTGGGGCTGAGCCTGACCATAGCCGCGCTGGCGGCCACGATGGCCTGCGTTCTGGGCACCATCGCCGCGCTGGTGATGGTGCGCTTCGGGCGTTTTCGCGGCTCGAACGGGTTCGCCTTTATGATCACCGCCCCGCTGGTCATGCCGGACGTGATCACCGGTCTCGCGCTGCTGCTGCTGTTCGTGGCCCTGGCGCACGCCATCGGCTGGCCAGCGGATCGCGGCATGCTCACCATCTGGCTGGCGCACGTCACCTTCTGTACGGCCTACGTGGCGGTGGTGATCTCCTCGCGCCTGCGCGAGCTGGATCGCTCCATTGAGGAGGCGGCGATGGATCTTGGCGCGACGCCGCTAAAGGTCTTTTTCATCATCACCTTGCCGATGATTATGCCTGCGGTGATCTCCGGCTGGCTGCTGGCGTTTACGCTGTCGCTGGACGATCTGGTTATCGCCAGCTTTGTCTCCGGGCCGGGGGCGACGACGCTGCCAATGCTGGTCTTCTCCAGCGTGCGCATGGGGGTGAACCCGGAGATCAACGCCCTGGCCTCTATCATCCTCGGTGTGGTCGGAATTGTCGGATTTATCGCCTGGTATTTGATGGCGCGCGCGGAAAAACAGCGCGTGCGCGATATCCAGCGTGCAAGACGCGGCTGAAGGATTTAAAATTTCCGGTGATGTGCCGCGCGTGACGCGGCACTGTTTTTCAGGGAAGTAAAACATTGGGATTATTAAAAAAATCACGTCTTACGCACGCTCGTCCTAACGTCCCTGCGCTGGTGCAGGTGGCGGCGCTCGCCATTATTATGATCCGCTGTCTGGACGTGCTGATGATTCTGAACACCCTTGGCGCGCGCGGCATCGGTGAATTCATCCACCGCAGCGTGCAGACGTGGAGCCTCACGCTGGTCTTTTTAAGCAGCCTTGTGCTGGTGTTTATCGAGATCTACTGCGCGTTTTCGCTGGTCAAAGGGCGCAACTGGGCGCGCTGGGTCTATCTACTCACGCAGGTGACCGCCGCCAGCTATCTGTGGGCCGCCTCGCTGGGCTATGGCTATCCGGAACTGTTCAGCATTCCCGGCGAGTCGCGACGTGAGATTTTCCATGCGCTGGTCATGCAAAAACTGCCGGATATGCTGGTGCTCTGCCTGCTATATATTCCGGTTTCCAGCCGGAGATTCTTCCGCCTGCAATAATGTGTATAATCGCAGCCCTCGTTTTCCTTAAGGTTTTCATATGCAGTGCGCACTCTATGACGCCGGACGCTGCCGCTCCTGTCAGTGGATTGAACAGCCGGTCTCTCAACAACTCACCGCCAAAATGGCCGACCTGCAACAGCTGCTGGCAGCGCACGCGGTGGGCGAGTGGTGCGTACCCGTCAGCGGCCCTGAGCAGGGCTTTCGCAACAAAGCCAAAATGGTGGTCAGCGGCAGCGTTGAAAAACCGCTGCTGGGGATGCTGCACCGCGACGGCACGCCGGAAGATTTAACCGACTGCCCGCTCTATCCCGCCTCGTTTGAGCCCGTCTTTGCCGCACTGAAACCGTTTATTGCGCGTGCAGGGTTAACGCCTTACAACGTCGCCCGCAGGCGCGGCGAGCTGAAGTACCTTCTGCTGACGGAAAGCCAGAAAGACGGCGGCATGATGCTGCGCTTCGTGCTGCGCTCAGAAGCCAAGCTGGAGCAGCTGCGCGCGGCGCTGCCGTGGCTACAGGAACAGCTTCCGCAGCTTAAGGTCATTACCGCAAATATTCAGCCGGTGCATATGGCGATCATGGAAGGGGAGAAAGAAATTTTCTTCACCGACCAGCACGCGCTGGCCGAGAATTTCAACGGCGTGCCGCTGTGGATCCGCCCGCAAAGCTTCTTCCAGACTAACCCGGCCGTGGCAAGCAGCCTGTACGCCACCGCCCGCGACTGGGTGAGCGCGTTAAACATCGCTCACATGTGGGATCTGTTCTGCGGCGTGGGCGGTTTTGGCCTGCACTGCGCCACGCCGGAGATGCAGCTCACTGGCATTGAGATCTCCGCCGAAGCGATTGCCTGCGCAAAGCAGTCCGCCGCCGAGCTGGGTCTGACGAACCTGCGCTTCCAGGCGCTGGACTCCACACAGTTTGCGACCGGCCAGGGCAACGTGCCGGAGCTGGTGCTGGTTAACCCGCCGCGCCGCGGAATTGGCAAATCCCTGTGCGACTACCTGAGCCAGATGGCGCCCGATTTCATTGTCTACTCCAGCTGCAACGCGCAGACCATGGCGAAAGATATCGCCAGCCTGCCGGGCTACCGCATTGAACGCGTGCAGCTTTGCGATATGTTCCCGCATACCGCGCATTATGAAGTGTTGACGCTGCTCGTGAAATCTTAAACAAAATGTGAACTCTGCCGGCCCACAAAATCAGGTAAGCTTACGTCATAAGACATGATTGAAGGCTTACCCATGAAGCAGATCCTGCTGGTGGAAGACGACCACGATATCGCGGCGCTTCTGCGACTCAATTTAGAAGACGAAGGCTACGCCATCACCCACGAGCCCGACGGGGGCAACGCCCTGCAGCGCCTTGAAAAACAGCCGTGGGATGCGGTGATCCTCGACCTGATGCTGCCCAACGTTGACGGCCTGGAGATTTGCCGCCGCATTCGTCAGATGACCCGCTACCTGCCGGTGATCATCATCAGCGCCCGCAGCAGCGAAACCGACCGCATCACCGGGCTGGAAACTGGCGCCGATGATTATCTGGCAAAGCCGTTTTCGGTACAGGAACTGATTGCCCGCATCAAAGCGCTGTTCCGCCGCCAGCAGGCGATGGGGCAGGCGCAGGTTGACGGGCAAATTCAGGCCCACGGCCTGACGATCGATCCCCTGGGCGTAGCGTATTGCTCCACGGTCAGGTGGTGGATCTCACCCCGCGCGAATTCGAGCTGCTGTACTTTTTTGCCCGCCACCCAGGCGAGGTGTTTTCCCGTCTGGCGCTGCTGGAGCAGGTGTGGGGCTATCAGCACGAAGGCTACGAGCACACCGTCAACACCCATATCAACCGCCTGCGCATCAAAATTGAAAAAGATGCCGCCGAGCCGGAGATTATTCGCACCGTCTGGGGCAAAGGCTATAAATTTGCGGAGCCAAACCAAGATGCGCCGCTTTAGCCTGAGCCAGCGGCTGACGCTGTTATTCATTCTGCTTCTGATGCTCTGCGCCACCGTGGCCTGCGCGGTGCAGCTTTACAGCAGCACGCAGTACGGCAATGCGATGGTGCAGCGGCTCTCCGGTGGGCTGGCGCAGCAGATCGCCCAGCGTGAGCCGATTCTGGATGCGCAGGGCAGGGTCGACAGAACCTCACTCAAGCCGCTGTTTGACCGACTGATGACCTTTAATCCGAGCGTTGAGCTATACGTTATCTCTCCTGACGGCGATATCCTGGCGGACGCCGCGCCGGCGGGCCATATTCAGCGGCAAAAAATCGACCTTGTTCCGGTACAGAACTTCCTTAGCGGCGCGGCGATGCCGGTCTTCGGCGACGATCCGCGCAGCCAGAATAAAAAAGTCTTTAGCGCCACCCCGCTGCGTCAGGATGGTGAGCTAAAGGGGTATCTGTACATTATTTTGCAGGGCGAGGAGTCGAACGCGCTGGCGGAAATGGCCTGGCACAAGGCGCTGTGGAGTACCGTCCTGTGGTCACTGCTGTGGGTGGCGCTGTTTGGGCTGCTGGCGGGATTACTGGTCTGGTACTGGGTAACGCGTCCGGTTAAACGCCTGACGGAAGAGGTCACCGGGCTTGAGCAGGACAGCATCAGCGCCATCAAACAGCTGGCGGCGCAGCCGCTGGAGAGCACGGGGAATGACGAAGTGGCCGTGCTGCGTAACACCTTTATCGAGCTGGCGCGCAAAATCACCTCCCAGTGGGATCAGCTTTCCGACAGCGATCGCCAGCGCCGGGAGTTTATCGCCAATATTTCGCACGATCTGCGCACGCCGCTGACGTCGCTGCTGGGATATCTGGAGATGCTGTCGCTGAAATCCGCCACGCTCACGCCCGAGGAACACCAGCAGTACCTTGCCATTGCGCTGCGTCAGGGCCAAAAGATGCGCCACCTGGCGCAGCAGCTGTTCGAACTCGCACGCCTTGAACACGGCGGCATTAAACCGCAGCGCGAGCGTTTTGCCATGGGTGAGCTGGTGTCCGACGTTGCGCAAAAATTTGAGCTGGCGGCCCGCACGCGCGAGTTAAATCTGCATATTGATGTACCGGGTCCGCTGCCGCTGGTCTATGCCGACGTGTCGATGATTGAGCGGGTGGTGACCAATCTGCTGGATAACGCCATCCGTCATACGCCCGTTGGCGGTGAGATCCGTCTTGCCGTATGGCAGGAAGCACAGCAACTCCAGGTGGAAGTGGCAGACACCGGAACGGGCGTGGATGCCTCGCTGCGCGACGATCTGTTCCAGCGGCCTTCGGCGCTGAATACCCAGGCATCGCGTGAGAATCGGGGTGGATTAGGGCTGTTGATCGTTAATCGCATGCTGGAGCTGCACGGGGGCGGGATCAGGCTAATGGAGTCGGCGAGCGGGGCGCGGTTCAGGTTCTTTGTGCCGCTTTGAGAAATTGCCGGGTGGCGGCTTCGCCTTACCCGGCCTACAGACTACCCCCCCGTAGGCCAGGTCACCCGGCAAAAAAGGTTACTGCGGGAACCACTGGTCGCTGATTTTCTGATACGTGCCGTCCGCTTTAATCGCCTTCAGCGCGCCGTTCAGTTTTTCCAGCAGGGCTTTGTTATCCGGACGTACCGCGATGCCGAGGCCTGTACCAAAGTACTGCGGATCGGTGACTTTCTCGGTCGCCGTACCCAACTGCGGGTTGGTTTTCAGCCATTCGTTGACCACGGCGGTGTCGCCGAATACGCCGTCGATACGGCCATTTTTCAGGTCGATAATCGCGTTCTGGTAGCTGTCATAGGCCACGGTTTTTACTTCAGGATGCTTGTCCTGCAGGTATTTCTGGTGGGTGGTGCCGTTTTCCATCCCGATGCGTTTGCCTTTCAGCTGATCGAAAGAGGTATAAGCGCCTTTCTTCGCAATCACCACCGCCGAGTTGGCGTAGTACGGGTCGGTGAACGCCACCTGCTTGCTGCGCTCCGGCGTGATGTCCATTCCGGAGATCACCGCGTCGTATTTTTTAAATTTCAGCGACGGGATCAGGCTGTCGAACGCGTGGTTGGTAAAGGTGCAGTCGGCCTGCATCTGCTTGCACAGCGCTTTCGCCAGGTCGATGTCGAAACCGACGATCTGGTTGCTGGCATCCAGCGATTCAAACGGCGGATAGGTGGCGGAAACGCCAAAATTAATTTTATCAGCTGCGGATGCGCCAGCGGCGAAGGTTGCGAGTAGTGCGGCCAGAACTAACTTTTTCATTGTAATACTCCCGTCTGTAGGTCTTATGAAAGTACAATGCCATTTAATGAATTTATATTCAATATAAATGATTAAATATTTATTCTGGAATAAAAAAAAGCGGATAACCCATCAGGTTACCCGCTTTATCAATACCGTTTTATGCATTTACGTGATTAATTTCTGCGCTCAAACGCTAACGCTCTGCGCTCGATCAGGCGCATCATCAGCGTCAACAGACCGTTCACCACCAGGTAAACCACGCCCGCCGCGCCGAACACCATCACGTCATAGGTGCGTCCGTACAGCAGCTGTCCGTGGCCCATCACTTCCATCAGGGTGATGGTGTAGGCCAGAGAGGTACTCTTGAACACCAGCACCACTTCGTTGGAATAAGAGGAGAGCGCGCGCTTAAAGGCGTACGGCAGCAGGATCGCCAGCGTGTCTTTCTTGCTCATGCCCAGCGCCCCGCAGGACTGCCATTGCCCTTCCGGGATGGCACGGATCGCACCAAAGAACAGCTGGGTGGTATAGGCCGCACTGTTCAGCGAAAGGGCAATCAGGGCGCACAGCCATGGCTCAGAGAGCAGATGCCAGATAACCGGATACTCCTGCAGCGACGGGAACTGGCCCGGACCGTAGTAGATCAGGAAGATCTGCACCAGCAGCGGCGTACCGGTAAACAGGGTGATGTAGCCGCGCACGGTCCACACCAGCACCGGCGTTTTCAGCGTCAGGATGATGGTGAAGATCAGCGCCAGAATCAGCGCCACAATGATGGACGCCACGGTCAGCGTCAGGCTGGTGTGCAGCCCTTTCATCAACTCCGGGAAATATTCAAGCATCAGCCTGGTCTCCGTTCAAAGCGCGTCGCACGCAGGTCAATACGCTTGAGGATGTACTGACTGAGCAACGTGATCACCAGGTAGATAGCCGCCGCCACGATGTACCAGGTAAACGGCTCCTGAGTACGGGTGGCGATGCTTTTGGTTTGCAGCATTAAATCGTTCACGCTGATCAGGCTCACCAGCGCGGTATCTTTCAGCAATACCAGCCACTGGTTGCCCAGCCCCGGCAGGGCGTGGCGCCACATCTGCGGCATCACCAGACGGAAGAAGATGGCTGCTTTCGACATGCCCAGCGCCTGGCCGGATTCCCACTGCCCCTGCGGTACCGCTTTCAGCGCACCGCGCAGGGTTTGCGACGCGTACGCGGAGTAGAGCAGGGAGAGGGCAATTACGCCGCACAGGAACGGGCTGACGTCGAAGTTCTCAATCTGCATCTGCACCGGGATTTGCGCAAAGCCGAGATTAATCGTGAAGCCGTCCGACAGCGTGAGCAGCAGCTGTGAGGAGCCGAAATAGATGAACAGGACCACCAGAATTTCCGGTAGCCCACGCAGCACGGTGACCAGCGCGGAGCCTGCCCAGGCGACGGGGAACCATTTCGCTGATTCCCACACCGCGAAGAACATCGCCAGCACAAGGCCGATTATCAGTGCGCAAACGGCAAGGCCGACGGTCATCCCGGCGGCGCTTGCTAAAGGTAAAAATTCATTCATCAGGAATTACTTCTGGAACCATTTTTTGTAGATGGTTTCGTAGGTGCCGTCTTTCTTCACTTTTTCCAGCGCAGCGTTGAATTTCTGCTGCAGCTCAGTGTTGCCCTGACGAACGGCAATCCCCAGACCGGTACCGAAGTAATCCTTATCGGTCACTTTGTCGCCCACTGGCGCCAGCTTATCGTTGGCTTTCAGCCACTCGGTCACGACAGCGGTATCACCAAACACGCCGTCGATACGGCCATTCTGCAGATCCAGCTTCGCGTTCTGGTAGCTGTCGTACGGAACGGTGGTGATTTCCGGATGCTTATCCATGATGAATTTCTGGTGCGTGGTACCGTTCTGCACGCCGACTTTCTTGCCTTTCAGCTGATCGACAGAGGTGAATTTCCCTTTCTGACCAATAAACAGGGCGGAGTTGTCGTAGTAAGGGGTGGTAAACAGCACCTGCTTTTCGCGCTCAGGCGTGATGTCCATACCGGCCATCACCGCGTCAATACGGCGGAACTTCAGGCTTGGGATCAGGCTGTCGAACGCCTGGTTGCTGAAGGTACAGGTTGCATCGATCTCTTTACACAGGGCGTTTGCCAGGTCTACGTCGAAGCCAACAATTTTGTTATTCGCATCAATGGACTCAAACGGAGGGTAAGAGGCTTCCGTGGCGAAACGAATGGTCTGGGCTGCGGTAGCGGAAAGGGTAACGCCAGCAAGCAGCACGGCAAGTAATACTTTTTTCATTATATTTCCCCTGACACAATCAATGAGATAAATAGTTTTTGAAGGCATCGGTTTGCGGGTTCGCGAAGCAGCTCGCATCACCTTGCTCAACGATATACCCGTTTTCCATGTAGACCACACGGCTGGCGGTTTTACGCGCCACTTCCACTTCGTGGGTAACAATGACCTGCGTGATATTGGTTTCCGCCAGCTCGCGAATGATGCTCACGATCTGGGCGGTGATTTCCGGGTCCAGCGCTGCGGTCGGTTCATCAAACAGCAGTACCGCGGGCTCCATCATCAGCGCGCGGGCGATCGCCACGCGCTGCTGCTGACCGCCAGAGAGGTGCAGCGGGTAGCGGTCGCTGTAGGGCTTAAGACGCAGACGCTCCAGCAGCTTTTCGGCACGCGCGATGGCCTGATCTTTGCTTAATCCCAGCACGCGGCACGGGGCTTCAATCAGGTTTTGCAGGACGGTCAGATGCGGCCAGAGATTGTATTGCTGGAAGACCATGCCGACGTTTTGACGCAGTTCACGAATCGCTTTATCGGACGGCGTTTTCGCGAAATCAAAATGGTTACCGGCGATAGCCAGCGTACCTGAACGGGGCATTTCAAGCAGATTAAGGACGCGCAGAAGGGAGCTTTTGCCTGCACCGCTTGGGCCAAGCAAAACCAGCGTTTCGCCTTCCGGGCAGTTCAGCGTGATGTCAAACAGCGCCTGGTGTGCGCCGTAGAAGCAGTTAATGCCGTTTAGTTTAATACTCATCGGGGCAGTCTTTACTCATCCAGGCAATCTATAGCAATTGAGGCCGCAGATAGTACCGTTGACAGAATAGTTATGCAATATTTCTGCGTTAAAAGTTAAATATAACCCGCATTTCCTCTTAAACATAGCACAAAATAGCGAACGGCAAGGTCGGCGAGTATAAATGTCGGCATTCCGCATGAAATGCCGCACATTTTTCGGGGGTAACGCTTTTGCAATGGATGGTTTAGCGGTTCTCAACCGACTGGCGCAACGTGCCTGCCGGGGCATGAACGCTGCCGCCAATATAGCGCACGTCATCTATGGCCCAGCACTGGCCTTCTCGGATCATCAGCACTTCATCCTGCCAGGTCTGAGTGCCCTGGGTCAGCTTCACGCGCAGCGGAATGTTTCGCGCATCGGTGTTCGGGATGGTTGATGCACTGGCTACCTCAGCGCTGTCCGGCAGCGTGGCGCGGCTGGAGAACGGATCGGATTTCAGCAGGGCGTTATGCTGTGGATCCCGGGTGGCATCGTTGAGCAGTTTTGCCAGATTATCGCTCAGGTATGGGCGCAGGGCGGTCAGATCGTTTCCGCGATGCTGAATACGGTAATCATAAAATTGTTGCGCCACGGCGTCCGGGCCGCCCTCGATACAAGGGCCGCTGCGGGTACCGATATCCTTAAAGGCTGGCGTGACCGTGGTAGTACAGGCGCTGAGCACCAGCGCGCAGGGCACTAAAAGCGTTAAAGCAGAGTAGCGCATGTTGATTTCCTTATTTATTAACTATCCTTTCAATCATAGCGTAACGAACCGATAATGCTGTTGCTAACGCATTGAACGCTAAAGAAGGAGAGAAAGTATGCAGTTTTCAACAACGCCAACCCTGGAAGGGCAACCTATTACCGAGTACTGCGGCGTGGTCACCGGCGAAGCGATTCTGGGCGCGAATATTTTCCGGGATTTCTTTGCCGGCATTCGTGACATCGTCGGTGGACGTTCCGGCGCGTACGAAAAAGAGCTGCGTAAAGCGCGCGAAATTGCGTTTAAAGAGCTGGGCGAGCAGGCTAAAGCGCTGGGCGCGGATGCGGTGGTGGGCATTGATATCGACTACGAAACGGTCGGAAAAGATGCCAGCATGCTGATGGTGAGCGTAAGCGGCACGGCGGTGAAAACCCGTCGATGAAGCGTTCGCTTTCAACGCTCCTGCTGGCGATGTTGCTGGCAGGATGCGCCCAGGAAAAAGGCATTGTGGATAAAGGCACCTACGAGCTGGATACCCGTCATCAGGCGCAGGCGGCCTACCCGCGTATCAAGGTGCTGGTGATCCACTACACTGCCGATGACTTCGACACGTCGCTTGCGACCTTAACCGACAAAAACGTCAGTTCGCATTATCTGATCCCCGCGAAGCCCCCGTTGCCGGACGGTAAGCCGCGCATCTGGCAGCTGGTGCCGGAGAGCGAGCTGGCCTGGCATGCGGGCATCAGCTTCTGGCGCGGCACTAACCGTATAAATGATACGTCTGTCGGCATTGAACTGGAAAATCGTGGCTGGCAGAAAACGGCCGGGGTGAAACATTTTACGCCGTTTGAGCCTGCGCAGATTGCAGCGCTGGTGCCGCTCGCGAAAGACATTATTGCCCGCTATCACATCAGGCCTGAAAACGTGGTGGCCCATTCGGACATTGCGCCTCAGCGCAAAGACGATCCTGGCCCGCTGTTCCCGTGGCGACAGCTGGCGCAGCAGGGGATAGGGGCATGGCCCGACCCCGCGCGCGTGGCTTTCTATATAAACGGACGGCCGCGCTTTCAGCTGGTAGATACCGCCGCGTTACTCGATTTACTCGCGCGCTACGGCTATGAGGTGCCGGTCAACAGCACTCCGGCGCAGCAGAAACGTATCATTATGGCATTCCAGATGCACTTCAGGCCTGAGCTGTGGAACGGCATCGCTGATGTTGAAACGATGGCTATTGCCGAAGCGCTCTTAGAGAAATACGGGCAGGGGTAATCCTTCGGAATACCCCCGAATAGGTAGTTTTTCCCTTAATTTCTTCAGATTAATCTTAAGTACAAACTCAATTCATTTTTAGTTAATTGACTTAAAATTATCCGCATTTAAGATAGACACATAGCTTGCTAAGTAATGCAGCAGATGAATATATCGCTTTTATTTTTCTCCTTGAGAACATCTTCAGGAAAATATTCTGAGGTTAAGGCTTTTTTTTGCCTTATTTCTGTAAATTAAAATTTCACATCTTAAATCGGGTATAACAATGTTAAGCATCTACGCAAAAAAATTACGTCCGCAACATGAAATGGAAGCCATTATTTCTGCAACCTCAGGTTTTGAAGAGAAAACCTTAAAGAAGTGGCAAAAAATATCGACGTCTGACTCACAGTATATTCATATTATCGTCAGCGGCGAAGTGGAATTCCGACGCGAATCCGACGAGCTGTGCATGTTCACGGTAACGGGCCAGTGCATTTTTGGCCTCTCTTCAATGTACTACAACGCAACCCATATGTACGGCCTCGTTCGCGCCAACACCGTGGTGCGCTCGATCAAAAAAGAGGTCTTCGCGCAGCTGATGACCGACAACAATTTATGGCCTGAACTGACGAAAGTTCTCTCCTGGTACATCTGCATGCTGAGCAAACGCGACGATGTGCTGGTTGCCCGCAGTGCTTATTCGGTGGTACGTGAGTTTTTATATGAAATTAACGATCTGATTGTCCATCATCAGCGCGATATCAATATTTATGATTATATTCAGGAATACACCAACCTGGCTCGCAGCACCATAATTAAAATCCTCTCCGACCTGAAAAAAGGTCAATATATTGTTGTGGAAAAGGGTCGACTCCTTAACCTGACAACCTTGCCTGAAAAATATTAACTATTCCAGCCGGTCTCCTTTCTCACTTAAAGGCGACCGGGGATCCGCTTTATGCAACATATCCTTCTGCGAATTATCCTGCGTCTCGTCAACCGGCGGCGCGGGAATTTTGCCTTGCGAATAATCCTGTTGCTGTTCTTTTAATGCCTGCTTAAATAACTCGGTTAGTGAGGCATCGTCACTCCCTCCGCTGGCAGGGACCGCATCGTGCGCTTCGGTTCCGGGTAACGTATCCCGCGATGTATCGTGCGGCACGCCGCCGTCAGGCGCCTGCTGCCAGTCAGCATCATCGCTGTTGATCGGCAGATCCTGCATGGCCGGAACATCAGCGTGCACCGGCGCGGGTTTAGGATGTGGATGCGGGAACGGCTTACTCACATACACATAATGCATATCTGAAAGCTGCGTTTCGGGTTTCGCGACGCTGGCTTTAACCGGTTCCGGCGCCGGATGGCGCAGGTTCCAGTAAACGTGTGCGTACAGTCCCGCCATCACCATGGCGCACAGACCCAACGTCCATAAAAAAGTATGACTGAAGAATTTTCTCAGGCTGGGCAGGCGGTACGAAAACCAGACCGCCTCTCCGCTGGTATAGCTGCGCTGAGCCGCAAGACAGATAGTCGACATTAGGAATGCTTCTCCTGCGTTTTAGCGTCTGGTGTGTCATGAGTGGCCTGAAGCAGTACGCTCGGCGTGGTATGCGTTTCACGCATCAGCTGCATCAGCGTATCTTCCCCAGGAATACCATCCACGTGCAGATGCATTTTTTGCTGGAACTCACGGGTGCGTTTCATCATCTCCGCCGTCCAGGTTTGTGAATGTGTTTCAGGCTGGGCAAGAGCCACGCTCAGCTGCTGATCCAGCCAGCCCATGTCCTTCGCATCGCTGGCGGCGTTGACGGCATCTTTGCCTTCCGGCGTCAGGCGATGGAGTTGGGTATAGTTCCCTGTCGCATGTTGGTTAAACCAGCTGCGGCTCACCTGCCAGGTGCGGTTATTCATCAGCAGGTCGATAGAGGTATCTCCGACACGGGCGACCACGGCGTAGTTAAGATGGTCACCGGTTTTGAGTTCACTCACCCACGGATAACCTTCCTTCGCGAGCGCATCCGGCGTGGCGCTACCCTGTTTACACATCAGATTCACCTTCGCGGCGTTCTGACACAGGGCATCGTCCGCCGAGGCGTCATATCCCCACATCAGGTAAAGCTGGTGCATCGCATCCGGCTGATTGACCATTTCGTTGTCGATAACCGGCACCACGGGTGCCGCAACTTTCGGTGCCTGCTGTTTCCAGCTGATGGGGACCGGCAGTTGAATCGGAAGTTTTGCGTTAATCGAAGAGGTCAAATACCAGCCGCAGGCGGCGAAAAGTACAGAGGCGAACAGTCCCACGGTTGCCAGGCGCTTACCGTGTTTTTTCGCAGGCAGGATCTCTCCCGCCGCCAGGCGTAAATGACGCGGGCTGACCTGCGCTGAACGTTCGGTCCAGGCAGCCAGCATCGACAGATGCGCCAGCTCATTCAGCTTGCAGATATTTCCTTTGGTCAGCGCGTGCATCTTGCGCACGCGCGCCGGGGTTAGCGGCGAATTCTCGCACCCGTGTTCTTCACACTGCGCCTGCACATAGCTGAGGAATTCCCGGCAGGTCAGGGGGCGTAACGTGTGGCGGGTATGTGCATATTCACGCAGTTGAGATTGCTGCATCAGAACGGCGTCCTGATCCGTCGTGCCCATCAGCACCACGGCCAGACGAAACTCCAGCTCCTGGGCGCGCGCAAGCAACATGCCCAGCACCTCATGGCAGCTCTCTTTCATGGCTTCGGTATGGGTAATGACCAGCACTTTTGTTCTGGTTTTCCCGCTCTGCCACTGCTGCAGCACGGCATCCACCGCCTGAACCCGGTTCTTGTTCTCTTTCGTTCCCGGGCTGAGCTTGTACAGCAGGCTACTGGCACTCAGTTTTGGAAACGCATTGATGGCAAGAACGCCAGGGATCGCCGATTTCAGCGCATGGCTGAACTGGCCTGACAGCCGGGCATCGTCGCAAAAGAGACCGCTCACGCCCGCCTGTTGGCTTTTCTCTTTCAGCAGGTTGAACACGTCCTGATGATAAGGCACCAGAAAATCACCGGATAAACGGGTGATTTCCCTGAACGGCGGGTTTTTAAATTTAAAATGGCTCTGATACATAACGACTTACCGTCTCTGATTAGGAATAGCAACAGGACGAGAAAGTAAAGCAACGCTATAGGGTGGTCAATTTGCGCACAGGGTAAAAATATCCTGCTGATATCGCCTAACATCTGGATTTTATACGGTCAATATTTTTCTGTATGAAAGTTAGCGGCAAAGTCAGTGGTCGTATTTACAGCAGCTCATTACTATTTTCTCACATATTGGCGCAGCACGACGCTGCTTATTTTCGCTTTGCTAAAGGCCAGATGAAAAATGAGGTTCTCATTTCTGTCACGGTGGATAACCCCTTGCATTATGTTTGCGCTGTTAATTTTTTGCGGCCAGCAAGGGTATCTGACGTTTAAAGATTATAAAAAAGTTACGAATAAGTTGGCTAAATCTGATGAACAGCCGCTGAAAAGTCGTCGTGAAGAAAAGATATTCACCCTTTTCACGGCTGCGGCACGTCAGGACAGCTTACCGGCTGCGGCGAAAGCCCCGCTGGCCGCGGAGATCGAAGGTATCGTGCGCAGCGATGACGCCTGGCTATCCTTCGCGGTGATCAAAACGCCGGGGGGGCAGAAAAGCTATCGTGAAGGCGAGCCGCTGACCGGCTTTAACGATGCCTTTATTCAGGAAATTAACAAAGACAATGTGGTGGTTAATTACGAAGGTGCTACGCAGGTACTGGCATTAAATAAGCCTGACTATTTTAAGGGCGGCGTTGATAGCGGCCCGGTAACCAAATCGACGAAAGATGCAGGCGCGGAAAGCGTGCATCTGGATGATTATCTGGTGTTAAAACCGTTAATCGAAAAAGGCCAGCTGGAAGGCTACAACATCAATCCAAGGAATGCCTCCGCGTTTTATAGCCATTCCGGGCTACAAAAAGGCGACGTGGCAGTAGAAGTCAACTCTGTCGATATGACCGACGAAGTAAAGGCAAAAAGTATTATTGCCAACTGGTCGAAAATGAAAGAAGCGGAGGTCGTCGTCCGACGTCACGCTCACCTTGAAAATATTCGGGTTAATGTTCTAAACAATTAACAAGTGTACAGACATGAAGAAATTTCCTTGGGCGTGCGTGGCGCTGACCGCATTGTCGTTATATTCCAGTTCGCTGCTTGCAGCCAACTTTAGCGCGAGCTTTAAAAATACCGATATCCGCGAGTTTATCGATACGGTAGGCCGCAATCTCAACAAAACCATTCTGGTCGATCCGTCCGTCCAGGGAACCGTCTCGGTCAGAACGTACAACGTGCTGACGGAAGATGAGTATTACCAGTTCTTCCTGAGCGTGCTGGATCTGTACGGTCTGTCGGTCATCCCGATGGACAACGGTATGGTGAAAGTGGTGCGCTCAAGCGTAGCCCGCACCGCGGGTGCGCCGCTGGCCGACAGCAAAAACCCAGGCAAAGGCGATGAGATCATCACCCGCGTCGTGCGCATGGAAAATGTGCCGGTGCGCGAACTGGCTCCGCTGCTGCGCCAGCTTAACGATGCCACCGGTATCGGTAACGTGGTGCATTTCGAGCCGTCCAACGTGCTGCTGTTAACCGGCAAAGCGTCGGTGGTAAACCGCCTGGTGGATCTGGTTCAGCGCGTTGATAACAACGGCATCCAGCGCCGCGAGATCGTTCCGCTGCGCTTTGCCTCTGCCAAAGAGCTTTCCGACATGCTGAACAACCTCAGCAACGAGGAGCAGAAAGGGCAGAACGCGCCGCAGCTGGCCACCAAAGTGGTGGCCGATGACGAAACCAACAGCCTGGTGATCAGCGGCCCGGAAGATGCGCGCGCGCGTACCCGTTCCCTTATTCATCAGCTGGATCGCGAGCAGAATAACGAGGGGAATACCCGCGTCTTCTATCTCAAATATGCCAGCGCCACCAAAGTGGTTCCGGTCCTCACCGGGATTGGCGAGCAGCTGAAAGACAAGCCGGGCACCGCAAAAGCGAAAACTGCGAGTGCCTCGAAGGATCTGAATATTACCGCCGACGAATCAACTAACTCACTGGTAATCACCGCGCAGCCTAACGTGATGAACTCCCTTGAGAAGGTGATCGACAAGCTGGATATTCGTCGTCCGCAGGTGCTGGTGGAAGCGATCATTGCGGAAGTGCAGGACGGCAACGGCCTGGATCTCGGCGTGCAGTGGACCAGCAAGCACGGCGGCGTGCAGTTTGGCTCAACCGGCCTGCCGATAAGCCAGATCAAAAACGGCACCATGAAAGGGGCGAGCTTCACCGGCCTGGCGACCGGCTTCTTTAACGGCGATTTTGGCGCCCTGATGACCGCCCTCTCTACCGACGGTAAAAACGACATTCTCTCCACGCCAAGCGTGGTCACGCTGGATAACAAAGAAGCGTCGTTTAACGTGGGTCAGGACGTGCCGGTGCTTTCCGGTTCGCAGACCACCAGCGGCGACAACGTCTTTAACTCCGTTGAGCGCAAGACCGTGGGTACCAAGCTGAAAATTGTGCCGCAAATCAACGACGGCGACATGATCCACCTGAAAATTGAGCAGGAAGTCTCCAGCGTCGACAACAGCGCGACGGAAGATGCCAGCCTCGGCCCAACCTTCAACACCCGCACCATCAATAACGAAGTGATGGTGCACAGCGGCCAGACGGTGGTGCTTGGCGGTCTGATGGAGAACGTGACCAAGCAGTCGGTTTCCAAAGTGCCGCTGCTGGGTGATATCCCGCTGGTGGGACAGCTGTTCCGCTACACCTCGCAGGATACGTCGAAACGCAACCTGATGGTGTTTATCCATACCACCGTCCTGCGCGACGACGACAATTACAGCGCGGCGTCGAAAGAGAAATATGACCAGATCCGCGCCCGCCAGCAGCAGCGCGTGGAGGAGAAAAAGCTCGGCATTATTGAACCCGCGGATAACGCCATTCTGCCCGCGTTTCCCGTCGATGCCGCCGCACCGGTGAAAACCAGCGCCAGCGCATCGCGTAATCCGTTCAAACACTAAGGCGGAGGGGATAACGTGGACGAACTGAGTAAAACGCTGTGCAGCAGCAGCTACGCAAAAGATAACGGCGTTCTGTTCTACAACAATGACGTCTATATCCGTGATGACACCCCGGCGTTTGCACTGCTGGAAGTGCGCCGGGTGCTGGGACGCGCGTTCGTCCCGGTCACCCTGACGCCGGAAGCCTTTGACGAGATGCTGGCTAAAATCTGGCAGCAGAGCAGCGGCGTGTCGCAGCAGCTGGTGGATGATATGGATGCGGACATCGACCTGATGGCGTTAACCGAGGAGATCCCGGATAACGAAGATCTGCTCGATAACGACGAAAACTCGCCGGTGATCCGCCTGATCAACGCCATTCTCGGTGAGGCGGTGAAGGACGGCGCGTCGGATATTCATATCGAAACCTTCGAGCGCACGCTGAGCATTCGCTTCCGCGTCGACGGCGTGCTGCGCCCGGTGCTGCAGCCGGCGCGTAAGCTCGCGCCGCTGCTGGTGTCACGTATTAAGGTTATGTCGAAGCTGGACATCGCCGAGAAACGACTGCCGCAGGATGGCCGTATCTCCCTGCGCATTGGCCGCAAGGCGATCGACGTCCGCGTCTCGACCATTCCGTCCCAGTACGGCGAGCGCGTGGTGATGCGTCTGCTCGACAAAAGTAACCTGAAGCCCGACATCAACAAGCTCGGGCTGATCGATGAAGAGCTGGAGAAGTTAAAAGGGCTGATCGACCGCCCGCATGGCATTATCCTGGTCACCGGGCCGACAGGTTCCGGTAAAAGTACCACCCTGTACGCCATTCTTTCGGCGCTGAACGGCCACGAGCGCAACATTCTGACCGTTGAAGACCCGATTGAATACGAGCTGGAAGGGGTGGGACAGACGCAGGTTAACCCGCGCGTGGACATGACCTTTGCCCGCGGGCTGCGCGCCATTCTGCGTCAGGACCCGGACGTGGTGATGATCGGGGAAATTCGTGACGGCGAAACCGCACAAATTGCGGTACAGGCGTCGCTTACCGGTCACCTGGTCATGTCTACGCTGCACACCAACAGTGCCGCAGGGGCGATAACCCGTCTGCGGGACATGGGGCTGGAGTCTTTTTTAATCGGTTCATCGTTACTCGGTGTCATTGCCCAGCGTCTGGTGCGTCGGCTGTGTACGCACTGCCGGACCACCAGTCCGCTGGACGCCAATGAAAAAGCGCTGTTCAGCTTTATGGACGCGCCGCCAAAAGCGATTTACCGCGCGGTGGGGTGTGAGCACTGCCGCCAGAGCGGCTATCAGGGCCGTGCCGGTATTCATGAATTCCTGGTGGTGGACAGCACCATGCGCCGCGCCATTCATGAAGATAAAGACGAAATATCCATCGAAACGCAGCTCTTTAAGCAGGCCTACAGCCTGCGTGAAAACGGGTTGCTGAAGGTGATTAGCGGCGTGACCTCGCTGGAAGAGGTGATGCGCGTGACCGCCGAACGTGGGGGAGATGCGTAATGGCCTTCTACGCGTGGACGGCGACGGATGTCGCAGGCAAAACCCAGCGCGGCACGCTGCAGGCCGAGGGGCAAAAGCAGGTTCGCCAGATGTTGCGCGAACAAAAGCTGATGCTCGTCAGCATCACCGAAACCCGCGAGGCGGCGGCATCCGGGAAAGCCAAAACCGGGGCTAAGCTCTCCACGCCGGTGCTGTCGATGTTTACCCGTCAGCTCTCCACGCTGGTGAACGCCGCGCTGCCGCTGGAGAGCGCGCTGAAGGCGATCTCGAAGCAGACGGAAGACAAAAAGCTGGCGGCAATGGTGGTGGAAATTCGCGAGAAGGTGGTGGAGGGGCACACGCTGTTCGACGCGTTTAGCCAGTTCCCGCGCACCTTCGACAAGCTCTACTGCACCCTGGTGATGGCCGGTGAAAAGACCGGCCACCTGGGCGACGTGCTGGAGAAGCTGGCGGAGTACAACGAGCAGCGCCAGAAGATGAAAAGCAAGCTGACGCAGGCGATGGTCTACCCGATCACCCTGACGGTGGTGGCCATCGAGGTGATCAGCATCCTGCTGGTGGCAGTCGTGCCGCAGGTCATTGAGCAGTTCACCCATATGAAACAGCAACTGCCGATCACCACCCGCACGCTGATTGCGGTGAGCGATTTCCTGCAGGCGTACGGCATTTATATTGTGGGCATCCTGGGCGGCGGCTTTATCGGCTTTAAAACCTGGCTCAGGAATGCCAAAAACCGTTTTCGCTGGAACAGCTGGCTGGTGAACGGTTCGCCGATTAAAAAGCTGGTGTGCGCCATCAACAGCGCCCGCTACATCCGCACCCTGAGCATTCTGCAGGCCAGCAGCGTGCCGCTGCTGGAGGGGATGTACATCGCAATGGACGGTATCGAAAACCTCTATGCCCGGCAGGTGCTGGAGCAGGCCGCCGATACCGTGCGTCAGGGGGCATCCCTGTATGCGGCGCTGGAACAGGCGAAATTATTCCCGCCGACCATGCTGTATATGATCGCCTCCGGCGAAGAGAGCGGGGAATTAGGTAATTTAATGGACCGCGCGGCGGAAAACCAGGAATCGGCATTACAGCATCGAATTACATTAACGCTGTCGGTATTTGAACCGGCGCTGGTGGTATCCATGGCAACGATTGTTTTATTCATCGTACTGTCAATATTACAACCGCTTCTGCAACTTAATAATATGGTAGGTTAAATCATGGCTTTAAAACGTAAAAACCTGGCTCGCCAGGCGGGCTTTACTTTGCTCGAATTAATGGTGGTTATCGTTATTCTCGGCGTTCTGGCGAGCATGGTGGTACCAAACTTAATGGGTAATAAAGAGAAAGCAGACGAACAAAAAGCGACCAGCGATATTGTCGCGCTCGAAGGCTCGCTGGATATGTATAAGCTGGATAACCACCGCTACCCGACTACCGAGCAGGGTTTGCAGGCGCTGGTGACCAAACCTGAAATCGCACCTATCCCGAACGGTTACCGCGCGGGCGGCTATATCCGTCGCCTGCCACAGGATCCGTGGGGCGGTGATTATATTCTGGTGAGCCCTGGCGAACACGGCGCGGTTGACGTTTTCTCAGCCGGTCCGGACGGTGAGGCCAATACCGCCGATGATATTACAAACTGGTCTCTGGATAAGAAAGAGAAATAATGAAAAAACAACGCGGCTTTACGTTGCTGGAAATTATTCTGGCGCTGGTGATATTTGCCAGCTGCGCCATGATGGTGGTGTCAACAATACCTTCGCGCAGCGGTGCGGATATATTTGGCCAGCAATTGAAAGCCCTCGTTGATTATGGTTCAGACCGCGCGGTGATGGACGGAAATATTGTCGGGCTGGTGATAACCACGGACAACTATCAGCTGGTGACAATCGACGATAAAAACGGTGAACGTCACTGGGTGCCGTTATCCGCGGGCCGGATTACCACCAAAGGTGATTTCCCGGAGGAGATGCACGTTTCGCTCTCGCCGCAGCGTCTGGCCGCCACGGTGGCGTCCGAGCCGCAGGTGATCTTTTTACCGGACGGTGAAATCAGCCGCTTCACGCTGACGCTGCAAAGCTACGACAAACAGCACCATTTCCGCGTGGTGTCGCAAGGGGCGGCCCCGGTATCGGTAGAAAACGATGGCTAACGGCAACAAAAAGCAAAAGGGGATGACGCTGCTGGAGGTGATGGTCGCCCTGGTGATCTTCTCCACCGCCGCGCTGGCGCTGATGAACTCGGTCTCCCTGAACGTGCGCTTTACCCACGGTCTGGCCGACACGCTCCAGGCCAGCTGGGTGGCGGAAAACCAGCTGGCGGAAGCGCAGCTCACGAAAACTGACTTCCCGGATGCTGAACAGCAGGGCGCGGAAATCATGGGCGGACGCAGCTGGGCCTGGCGCAAGCAGCGGATAAAAACCGCCGACGGCGTCTGGGCGAACGCGATCCGCGTTTACGCCGAAGGCGACGACAGCCAGCCGGTTATTTCGCTGCACATCATTCCGCCGGGAGAGGACAAGTGAAAAAAACGCGACGCCAGCGCGGCTTTACCCTGCTGGAGATCATGATTGCGCTGACCATCTTCGCGGTGATCAGCACCCTGGCCTGGCAAATTCTGGACGGCGCGATGCGTACCAGCTCGGCCACCGATGCCAGCGCTGCAAAGCTCAACCAGCTTCAGCGCGCCTGGAGCCTGATGGAGCGCGATTTTTTCCAGCTTCAGGCCCGCGCCCCGCGCAACGAGCCGGAGCTGTTTCGTCAGGAGGGCGACACCCTTGAACTGACCACCCTGAACGGGGTGAGCGGAACGGTCCAGCTGGAGCGCGTGCGCTGGCGGCTGGAAGAGGGGCGCTTGTATCGCGACATCTGGCCGGTGATAGACAGCCCGGTGGACGTTAAACCCGATGAAGTGCCGATTGTCGACGAGGTGAAATCCCTGCAATGGCGTTTTTACCGTCAGGGCTGGCAGAAAAGCTGGAGTGACGCGGGGCATCTGCCGGAGGGCGTGGAACTGACGCTGACCATGGAAAACGGCGACACCTGGCGCTGGGTCTTCACGACCCCGGGTGATATGCCTGAAGCGGCTGCACCAGCGCCCGCCGCCGCGCCGGAGACCGCGCCAGCACCGCCATCGCCACCGGAAGCAAAATCATGAGTGCATTACATAAACAGAAAGGGGTGGCGCTGCTGGTGGTGCTGATCCTGCTGGTGATGATGTCGGCGCTGGCCGCCAAAATCAGCCAGCAGTTCTGCCGCAACCTGCAGAAGACCCATTATCAGGTCAGTCAGCAACAGCTGCGCTGGGCGATGCTGGCTCAGGAGAAGGTGGTGAAAGACCGCCTGCAGACCGATGCCAGCGGCGAAAGCAAGCCCCTGGATCCTGAAGGCGACTGGCACCAGCCGCTGGAGACGCGGGGCGAAGATTACACGGTGGTCAGCCAGGTTGAAGACGCGCAGGACTGTTTTAACGTCAATAATCTGCTGGCCGCTGAAAAAGTGACGCAGGGGCAAAACGCGCCTGCCGTGCCGGAAAAACCGCGTAACGAGCAGATTGTCGAGCAGATCCTGACGGAAAGCGGCCTCAGCCACACCACGGCGGAAGAGGTCTATCAACAGCTGGTGGATTATCTCGACGGCGACACAACGACGGCTAAAGAGGGGACAGAGACGGATGCCTGGGCCGGCGTCATGCCCGCCCGTCAGCCCGCGAACCAGATGATGCGCGCGATAGCCGAGATCAAGCAGCTGCCTGCGTTCCCGGCAGCGGCCTACCCGAAGGTGAGCAAGCTGCTTTGCGCGCTGCCGGACTCCGCCAGCAAGGTCGATGTGAACACCCTGAAACCGGAGCAGGCCGCCTTACTGGCCGCCCTGTTCCCCGGAAAAATAACCGAAGATGATGCCCTTCGTCTGATTGATTCGCGTCCTGAAACCGGATGGGAAAATATGGAAACCTTCAGCAAGGCGCTGGAGCAGACCTTCCCGCAGTTGAAGGACGATCTCCCGCAGGTGGCTGAGCTTCTCTCCACCAGCAGCCGGTATTTCCGCGTGAACTATACCGGCAATACCGATGAATTAACGCTTCGCGTGGTTAGCCAGCTTCAGGTCAATAACGAAGCCGGTGAGATCGTGACGTGGCAACGTCGTTACCGAATGATTGAATAAGAAAAGTAGATCGCTATGAAACAGGTACTTTTTGTTCGTCCCGATAACCGCGAGGGCGGGAAAATAATGTGGTGTGTCTCCGGCAGCCAGCAGGTTGAGATGCTTGAGAGCCTGGGCGCGCTGGCGGAACATCCACTGGCGGCCCGTGTGTGTCTGCTGTTGCCCGCCAGCAGCATGATCTTCCGCCATTTTACGCTGCCGAAGAAAGTCGCCTCTCAGGCGACGGCATTCTCGTGGATGGCGGAAGAGACGCTGATTGGCGACGTGGATAATCTCCACTGGACGGTGCTCAACAAAAAAGGCGCCGAGGTGGATGCGGTGGCGATAGACGCCGATCTGCTGCGCGGGTGGTTGAGCCGCTGTCAGGAGGCGGGGCTGAAGGTGATCCAGGCGCTGCCGGATGCCTGGCTGCTGCCCGTAACGGCAGGCGGCAGTACCCTTGTCGCCCTGGACGACAGCTACTGGCTGCGTTTATCACTGCATGTCGCCAGTGAAATGGAGGCGAGCCTGCTGCCGCTGCTGATGCAGAAGGCCGGAGAGGGCGAAGTGTGTTGTTATGGCGAAGCGCCTGCCGGTGTGGCTGTCGACATCGTTCAACCCTGGCAGCATCCGCTGGTGCTGATCCAGCCGCAGTGGCAGGCCTGTCGCCTCACGCTCCTGCACGGTGAATTCAGCCCTAAAGCGGGTAACGGTAAAGCCTCGAAAGGCGTTAAAGCGGCGCTCGCCGCAGCGGGCGTGCTGGCCTTCGGGCTGTTGCTTGGGCCGCGCGTCGCCATGGCCTGGATGCTGGTGCAGCAGGAAAATCAGCTTCAGCAGGAGATCCTTCAGGTTTACCAGCACCATTTCCCCAGCATGCGTCAGCAGACCAATATCAAATATCACTTTGGTCAAAATATGAAAAAGCAGAGCAAAGGGGTATTTCTGCAGCTGGAAGACCTGGAAAAAGCCAGGCAGGCCGTGCCCGCGCTGGAGATCACTCTCCTCGAATACGATGCTCAACAAAACACGCTGACGCTGAGCGCCAGTTCACAAAACCAATCCGCGTTGCAGACGTTTGTAAACCAGGCCGGTGAATATTTTGATTTCACCTTACAGCCGGTTTCGACCTCTGCACCTTATACCGCCATGATCGCAGGGAAATATAAATGAAAGAGCGAATCACGCAGCTTAAGTCTCGTTATCAGAATTACAGCGCCAGGGAAAAAGTTATTCTGAAAATATGTGCCGTCGCACTATTGGGGACGGTCGTTTATTACGCGGGCATGATCCCGCTGGATAATATGATTCAAAATAGTAAAGCCACGCTGACCAGACAAAAAGAGACGCTAAACTGGATGCGTAGCGAAATAGATAAAAATCACCTCCAGGTTCAGATTGTCAAAACGGATAATCCACGCACGGTGGTAGAGAACAGCGCGCAGGAAATTCATCTGCCTCTGACGGATGTTCGTCAGGATGGGCAAACCTTATCGTTCGTGGTCAACCGCGTTAACGTCTATGAATTAAAGAACTGGCTGCGCGAAATTAACCAGACTTCCGGCGTTCGGCTGCAGAAAATGAACCTCACGCCGGTCGATCACCTCAGTGATGTGAAAGCGGAAGTCCAGCTCACCTGGAGCAAAACGGCATGAGTGCCTTCGCGCTGATGCGGGACGTTTACCCGATAGGGTTCCCGGTAATGAGTGCGATCTTCGGCGGTATTGTCGGGAGCTTTCTTGGGGTGGTCGCCGAACGCGTGCCGGGAATGGTGATGGAGGAGGATGGGAGCGGTAATCTGCTTTTCCCGGCCTCACACTGCCCGGTGTGCCAGCACACGCTGTCCGCCTGGGAGAATATTCCGCTGGTCAGCTGGCTTTTATTGCGTGGCCGTTGCCGCCAGTGCAGAACGGCAATCCCCTTGCGGATATTTTTAATCGAACTTTTTTCCGCACTGTTTTGCGGTATCACCGCCTGGTGGATGCCGGACATTCAGTCCCTCTTTGCCGTGTGGTTGCTGGCCGCCTTTTTGCTGCCCCTGACGATGATCGACTGGCGGCACCAGCTCCTGCCGGACTGCCTGACTCAGCCGCTGTTATGGGCGGGATTACTGCTGCATGCGGTTGATCACCGGCTGCCGCTGAGCGATGCGCTGTTCGGTGCGGTAGCGGGCTATCTCTCGCTCTGGCTGCTCTACTGGGCCTTTCGCCTTCTGACCGGGCGGGAAGGGTTGGGATATGGCGATTTTAAACTGCTGGCGGCCTTAGGCGCCTGGTGCGGCTGGCAGGCGCTGCCTTCAATTGAGCTCGCCGCAGCGTTGAGCGGTATCGCAGGCTATTTCGCGTTAAATAATTTAAATAAAAATAACCTCACTATTTCTTTCGGACCCTATCTCTCATTTGCTGGAATAGTGGTGTTTATTGGACAGCAGTTTGCCTTCATATTTTAAATATACAGGTCAAGTTTTTTTATAAGTTTTTTTGACGGTGGAAGAGAAGGACGTCTCTTTGCGCTCAGTGTATCGTAAGGGATATAAGCTACACGGAATTTAGGCTTGTATCTTTTTATGGAGGAATACAACGTAGCAAAACGTTTTTTGTCACGGTTTTCAGGTTGGTTAAATACGCATTACGCAAATAGACTCCATGCTCTCAAGGAAGACATGGATTATTACGTTACGAATAAATTTATCAGGAAATAAAAATGAAATTTATGAAGCCTAAATATCTGGCGCTCTTTATTGCGGCGGCAACCAGCTCCGCATTTGCAGCGGCACCAGGCGCACCGACGATCGGCTATGGCAATGACAAATTTGCCCTGGTTGAAGTGGATCAGGCGGCTCAGGACTATAACAATCTGGTCAAAGTGCATAACGATGGCGTGGACGTCAAAGTGGAGTGGAATGTCTGGAGCGGTGATGCGCCGACTTCAGCTAAAGTTCTGCTGGACGGACAGACCGTATGGACCGGTGCAGGCGGCGCGACAGGCTCTGCAACGTTCAAGGTGAAAAAAGGCGGGCGTTATCAGGAACAGGTTGAAGTCTGTAACACCAGCGGCTGTGCGAAAAGCGCCAGCAAGCTGATTATCGTTGCTGATACCGACGGTAGCCACCTGCTGCCGCTGAATGCAGCACTGCAGGAGAACAACAAATCCTTCGCCAAACACACCGATAAAGTGGTTGCGGCCTACTTCCCGGAATGGGGTGTTTACGATCGCGCCTTCCCGGTAGATAAAATTCCTGCGGCTAACCTCAACCACATTCTGTACGGCTTCATTCCAATCTGCGGCGGTGACGGCATCAACGACGGCCTGAAAACCATTGAAGGCGGCAACAGCTTCCGTGTGCTTCAGAACGACTGTAAGGGCCGTCCTGACTATACCGTGGCAATCCACGATCCATGGGCTGCAATTCAAAAACCACAGGCTGGCGTCTCCAACTGGGATGACCCGTACAAAGGTAACTTTGGCCAGCTGATGGCGCTGAAAAAAGCGCATCCGGACCTGAAAGTGCTGCCATCCATCGGTGGCTGGACGCTCTCCGATCCGTTCTTCCACATGGGCGACCCGGCAATCCGTGCCCGCTTCGTCTCCTCTGTTAAAGAGTTCCTGCAGACCTGGAAATTCTTTGACGGTGTGGATATTGACTGGGAATTCCCAGGCGGCGGCGGTGTGAGCGAAACGCTGGGCAACCCGCAGCAGGATAAAGCGACTTATACCGTGCTGATGCATGACCTGCGCACCATGCTGAACGAGCTGTCTGCTCAGACTGGCCGTACCTATGAACTGACCAGCGCCATCGGTGCAGGCCGCGATAAGATTGAAGACGTGGATTACACTGCGGCTCAGCAGTACCTCGACCACATCTTCCTGATGAGCTACGACTTCTACGGCGGCTGGAGCAACACCGTTCTGGGCCACCAGGCTGCACTGCGTGCGCCAGCATGGCGTCCTGACACCGATTACACCACTGAAAACGGCGTAAATGCGCTGCTTTCCCAGGGTGTACAGCCAGGCAAGATCGTGGTGGGTGCGGGCATGTATGGCCGCGGCTGGACCGGCGTGCATGGCTACACCGGTAACAATCCATTCACTGGTACCGCAACCGGTATGGTGAAAGGCACCTGGGAACCAGGCGTGGTTGACTATCGTCAGATCGTCAACGAATACAAAGGCAAACCAGGCTGGGAATACGGCTACGATGCTGACGCGGAAGCGCCTTACATCTTTAACAAAACCACCGGCGACCTGATCACGTATGAAGATGCGCGCTCAACGACGGCGAAAGGTAAGTATGTTCTGGCGAATAAACTGGGCGGTCTGTTTGCATGGTCTATCGACTCTGATACCGGCGACATTCTGAACGCGATGAACGAAAGCCTGCTGGGCGGTGATTCTACTCCGGTTAACCCGGTCGTCACTAACCACGCGCCAATCGCGTCATCAGCGGATCAGAACGTATCTGGCCCGGCAACCGTCACGCTTGATGGTTCTGCTTCCAGCGATCCGGACGGCGATGCGATCACCTACAAATGGACCCAGGTTTCTGGCCCATCTGTAACCATCGCTAACAGCACCAAAGCGAAAGCAACCTTCAACGTTGCGGCAGCGACCACCGACCAGACCATGACGTTCCGCCTGACGGTAACGGATGCAAAAGGTCTGAGCAACGCGATTGATGTGCAGGTTGTGAACAAAGCGCCGAAAGCGAACCAGGCACCCGTTGTCAACCAGATGGAAGCGGTAACGCTGCAGGCAGGGGAAACCTATTCTCTGCATGCACAGGCTGCGGATCCAGACGGTGATGCGCTGACCTACGCCTGGAGCGTTCCTGCGGACATGCACGCTACCGGTACTGATACCGCTAACGTGAGCATCACTGCGCCAGACGTGGCTTCTACATCGACTTACACCCTGAGCGTGGTTGTCGGCGATGGTAAAACCAGCGTGCAGTCTAACGTGCAGGTGACTGTGAATCCGAAACCGGCTGACGTAACGCCACCGGCTGATGAAGTGACCCCACCAGCTGACGACGTGACTCCTCCGGCTGATGATGTTACTCCGCCATCTGACGAAGGTTCTGCAACCGGTAACTGCGACGCGCCTGTCGATGCTAACGCCAGCAAATATGCTGCGTGGGATGCCAGCAAAATCTACAACAATGGCGATACCGTAAGCTTCGACCATCTGGTGTGGAAAGCGAAGTACTGGACGCAGGGCAACCAGCCTGGCTTCGGTGTGGATGCCTGGGAACTGGTCAGCAACGTGCAGATGAACTGGCGTTCTGACCTCGTCTACAACGGCGGCGAAACCACAACCTACCAGGGCAACGTTTACCGTGCCAAATGGTGGACCCGTGGTGATAACCCGGCTAACAGCGACGTATGGGTGAAAGAAGGTCCTTCAACAGACTGCAAATAATCTAGCCCGATAATCACCCACCATCCCCACCGGGGGTGGTGAGTGATTCAAAATTCATTTTACAGGATGTTGTTAAGGAGAAATCACTGACGCTTACAGCAGGTAATAATGAAAAAGTTAATGTTGTTTTTATTGATAATAAGCCAAAGCGCGCTGGCAAATTGTTGGGACAGAGCCGCGCATTATTATCATGTCGATCCCTATTTATTGTATGCCATAGCCAATGTTGAATCCGGTATGAATCCGTATGCGGTTGGGCAAAATCATGACGGCACGCGTGATGTCGGGTTGATGCAAATTAACAGCTCCCATTTTACAGAGCTGGAAAGCAGAGGAATTAACGAATATCGGCTGATGACCGAGCCCTGTACGTCCATCATGGTCGGCGCCTCCATCCTCTCCGGAATGATTAAGGTGTATGGCTATAACTGGGAAGCGGTAGGTGCTTATAACGCCGGGTTGAAAAAAGAGAATTATCCGCAGCGGATGAAATATGCCCATAAAGTCTGGGCGAAATATCAGCAGTTAAAATTAGCGGCGCAATATTAAGGTTTTTTATTTTTGAAGAATTCCCGAGGGTGTTCTTCGAAAAGTGAAAACAGCTGTCTGTGGTTTATTTATTAATGGATTAATACATAAGCCGGGATTTAACTTTAATTTTAACTTCAATTAACAGGAATACTGAAATGAATAAAAGGACGTTACTGAGTGTACTCGTTGCCGGCGCATGCGTAGCCCCGTTTATGGCGCAGGCTGCCTCGCTGCAAGCGACCACCAGTGAACCATACACCATGAAAGCCAGCGATCTGGCGAAGAAAGAGAAAGAGCTGACCAGCTTCCCGCTGATGGCCTCCGTGAAAGAGACCATCCAGACGCTGGACAATGCTCAGGTGGAAATGATTGAGCCAGGCCGCGCGGCGAACCCGGACAACGTTAAGCGCGTTGAAGGGATTGTGAAAGCCAGCGACTGGGAATATCTCTTCCCGCTGCGTGCCCAGGCATACACCTACAGCAACTTCCTGAAAGCGGTGGGTAAATTCCCGGCGCTGTGTAAGACCTATAACGACGGTCGTGACAGTGACGCGATCTGCCGCAAAGAGCTGGCAACCATGTTTGCCCACTTTGCTCAGGAAACCGGCGGTCACGAAAGCTGGCGTCCGGAAGCCGAATGGCGTCAGGCCCTGGTTCACGTGCGTGAAATGGGCTGGAGCGAAGGCCAGAAGGGCGGTTATAACGGCGAATGTAACCCGGACGTCTGGCAGGGTCAGACCTGGCCGTGCGGTAAAGATAAAGACGGCGACTTCCTGAGCTACTTCGGTCGCGGTGCGAAGCAGTTGTCTTATAACTACAACTACGGTCCTTTCTCTGAAGCGATGTACGGCGACGTGCGTACCCTGCTCGACAAACCTGAGCTGGTGGCGGACACCTGGCTGAACCTGGCGAGTGCGATCTTCTTCTTCGCCTACCCGCAGCCGCCAAAACCAAGCATGCTGCAGGTTATCGACGGCACGTGGCAGCCGAACGATCACGATAAAGCCAACGGTCTGGTCCCAGGCTTCGGCGTGACTACCCAGATCATCAACGGCGGCGTTGAGTGTGGTGGCCCGACTGAAATTGCTCAGTCTCAGAACCGTATCAAGTACTACAAAGAGTTTGCGAACTACCTGAAAGTGCCTGTTCCGGCGAATGAAGTGCTGGGCTGCGCCAACATGAAGCAGTTCGACGAAGGTGGTGCCGGTGCCCTGAAGATTTACTGGGAACAGGACTGGGGATGGAGCGCGGATACCCCAACCGGCCAGACCTACTCCTGCCAGCTGGTGGGTTACCAGACGCCGTTCAGCGCCTTTAAAGAGGGTGACTACAGCAAGTGCGTGCAGAAGTTCTTTAACGTGAATATTGTTAACGACGATGGTTCTTCCGTAACCCCGGACGAAACGCCGGTAACGCCAACCCCGGCTGAAGATGAAACCCCGGCACCAGCTCCAGCGCCGACACCGGATGAAACCCCGGCAGAACCTGTCGCGGTGAACCATGCTCCGGTTGCCCACATTGCGGGCCCAATCGGCGCCGTTGAAGCGGGTGCGCAGGTTTCTCTGAGCGCGGAAGGTTCTACCGATGCGGATGGTAACAAGCTGACCTACACCTGGCGTTCTCAGGATGGCCAGACCGTGACCGGTCAGGATAAAGCGGTTGTGACCTTCAAGGCGCCAGAATCCGCTACGGCACAGCAGATTGAAGTAAGCCTGACCGTCAGCGATGGCGAACTGAGCAGCACCACCTCCTACCTGCTGAACGTGAAAGCGAAAGCATCAACGCCTTCTCAGGATGACGGTGCTTACCAGGCGTGGAGCGCGAACAGCAAGTACAACGCAGGTGATATCGTGAACAACCACGGTAAACTGTTCCAGTGCAAACCGTTCCCGTACAGCGGCTGGTGTAACAACGCCCCGGCATACTATGAACCAGGCGCAGGTCTGGCATGGGCTGATGCCTGGACGGCTCTGTAAAAGCAAACGGCAACCGAAAGGTTGCCGTTTTCGTATTTGTACTTTCCCCTCATCCTAACCCTCTCCCCGGAGGGGTGAGGGGACGGTACGGTGGCACCACCAGGCAGAAACGCTAGCGATGAAGCTTCCCGTGATCCCGTAACCATGCCGCCGTGCGCACAATGCCTTCATCCAGCGTCACAATTGGCTTATATCCCAGTTCAGTCTCAGCGCGCGAAATATCCAGCGTAAAATCAAAGTTAAGCTTCGACACGCCGTAGTGCGTCAGCGCGGGCTCTTTGGCCGATTTACTGCCAAAACGCTCCATGCTGCGGGCAATCATATCCAGCATCGGGTAGGGCACGGAACGGATACGGCAGTTAATCTGCAGTTCATCAATCAGCCGCTGCACAATGCTGCGCAGCGTGCACGGTTCGCCGTTAGTGATGTTGTAGGCGCGACCGGAAGTGAGCTTATCGCAGTCCGGCTGGCTTGCCAGCCACATGGCGTGGACGGCGTTTTCGTAATAGGTCATGTCCACCAGCGCATCGCCGCCGCGCGGCAGCAGCACGCTACCGTAGTGGTGCATCATCTGCGCCAGACGGGGAATAAACACTTTGTCGTGCGGCCCGAACAGGCTCTGCGGGCGCATGACGGTAAAGCGGGTATGCGGGTTCGACTGTGCCAGCAGGTCGATCACCTCTTCGCTGGCCGCCTTGCTGCGGGCAAACTCACAGGCAAAGCGAGCAGGGCGAAAATCTTCCTGCACATCGCGATGGTGATGATAGTCAAAATAGAGCGACGGAGAGGAGATATGAATAAAGTTACGCACGCCCCAGGCGACGGCCCATTCGCCCAGACGACGCGTGGCGCGCACGTTGGCGAGATCGAAGGCTTCCTGCGTTCCCCACGGGGAGGTAAAGCTGGAGCAGTGCCACAGCGTATCGATACCGGCGAGCATCACTTTGGCCTGCGAGGAGACCAGCTCCGTCAGGTCGGCATGGACAAACTCCGCGCCCATTTTTTGCAGCAGTTTACCCATCGCTTCGTTGCGACCGGTGGCCCTGACGCTGATGCCCTTGTTGCGCAGAAATTCGACCGCATTTCGGCCTAAGCCACTGGTCGCCCCGGTAACCAGTACCTTCATATCAATCCACTGTGTTGAAAAGAATTTCGTGCGCATTCTTTCGTGAATTACGATGTGTTGCAATGGGAAAGGTGAAAGAAAGAGAGTTTTATTAACTTATTTTCGTCTTTTGTTCTGCCAGTTGCGCAATGCGTTTTGCCATTCCCCTGAAGATAAACAGATGGGCGGGGATCATGAAAAGCCAGTAGAACAGACCGGGCATTCCGTGCGGATGCCACCAGGCGCGAACGTCCAGTTCCCGGTGGTCGCCGTTGTCTTTCAGCGTAAAGCAAAGCCGACCTAACCCCGGGGCTTTCATGCCGAACAGCAGCGCCAGCTGTTTTTCTGGCTCGACGATGATCACCTTCCAGCTGTCGACCGCATCGCCCACCTCAAGATACGGGCGTGCCGGGCGGCCTTTTGCCAGCCGGTGACCGACCAGCAGATCCAATGCCCCGCGCGTTTGCCAGAGAATATTGCCGAAGAAATAGCGCTCTTTGCCGCCAATCTGGTTCACGACCTCCCACAGCGCGGCAAGGCTGGCTGAGGTTTTTACCGTACAACCTGCCTGTTTCGGGTAATAGCCATATTCGGGGCGCCAGCGGGCAAAGGCCTGCGCGTCGTAGCCCCAGTCGCTGGAGTTCACCAGCTTCTCTTCTTCTTTCAGCGTATTGCGCACCGCGTCGTCAAAGCGGATCAACGTCTGAGGGATCAAAGCGCGTAGCGCGCGATCGTCCGCCAGCAGATCGTGCTTCAGCCCCTGGATCAGCGCTTTCGCGGTCGTCGGGGGCACCGAGGTGATCACATTCAAAAACCACACCGATATCCAGCGGGTGGGGAAGGGGATGGGGATCAGCCAGCGGCGGCGGCCGCTGACGCGCATGAAATGTTCGAACTGCTCCTGATAGCTCAATACCTCAGGGCCAGCCGCCTCCAGCACACGGTGTTGCTCTGTCGGGTGATCCAGCAGGGCCACCAGATAATGCAGCAGGTTCTCCAGCGCAATCGGCGTGGTGCGCGAGCGCACCCAGCGCGGCGGCGTCAGCACCGGCAGGTTGTAGACCATATCGCGCATCACTTCAAACGCGGCGGAACCCGCGCCAACGATGATCCCGGCGCGCAGTTCGGTGACGGGGATATTCGCCCCGCGAAGCGTGTCCCCCGTCAGCTGGCGGGCGCGCAGATGGTCGGACTGCTCGTGTTCGGGCGCCTGGAGCGAGCTTAAAAAGATCACCTGCTTGACCGGGGTTTGCAGCAGGGCATCGCGGACGTTCATCGCCACCTGACGCTCGTGGGCGATAAAATCCCCGCCTTCGCCCATGCTGTGCACCAGATAGTAAAGTGTGTCGACCCCTTCCAGCAGCGCGGGAAGCGCCTTCGGCCAGTTGAGATCGACGTTGTGACAGGTCACGCCAGGCAAAGTGAGTTTTTGCAGACGCTCGGTGTTGCGTGCCGCTGCCCGCACCTGATTCCCCTGCTGGCTTAACGCAGTGGTGAGATGCTGACCGATATATCCGCTGGCGCCAAGCACCAGAATGCGTTGCGGCACGTGATGCTCCTTAGCGCTGTAAAAATGCCTGCCAGTGTTTCACCACGTCCGCCAGCTGTTCGCGGCTCACATCGAGATGCATCACCAGACGCACGACCGGTGAGGCGTTGATCAGCACGCCACGCGCTTTCATAAATTCACCCAGCGCAGCGGCGTGCTCGTCGCCCACGCGAACGAACAGCATGTTGGTGTCGTGACGCATCACGTCTGCGCCGATCTCGCGCAGTTGCGTTGCCATCCAGACGGCGTTGTCGTGATCGTCCTTAAGACGCGCCACGTTGTTTTTCAGAGCATACAGCCCGGCAGCCGCCAGAATACCCGCCTGACGCATGCCGCCGCCGGTCATTTTACGCCAGCGGTTGGCACGCTTGATGTAGTCCGCATTGCCGACCAGCAGGGAGCCCACCGGCGTACCCAGGCCTTTTGAGAGGCAAATGGTGAACGAGTCGCAATATTGCGTAATCTCTTTCAGCTCGCAGCCGTACTCCACCACGGCGTTAAAAATACGCGCGCCGTCAACGTGCAGGCCGAGTTTGCGCTCGCGGGTGAATTCCCACGCTGCTTTCAGGTATTCGCGCGGCAGCACTTTACCGTTGTGGGTGTTTTCGAGGCTGAGCAGCCTGGTGCGGGCGAAGTGAATATCGTCGGCTTTGATTTTTGCCGCGACTTTGTCGAGCGGCAGGGAGCCGTCCTGCGCGGCGTCAATCGGCTGTGGCTGGATGCTGCCAAGCACCGCCGCGCCCCCGGCTTCGTACAGGTAGTTATGCGCGCCCTGGCCAACGATATACTCTTCGCCGCGCTCGCAGTGGCTGAGCAGCGCCACCAGGTTCGCCTGCGTGCCGGTCGGCAGGAACAGCGCGGCCTCCTTGCCGCTTAGCTCTGCCGCATAGCGCTGCAGTTCGTTGACCGTCGGGTCATCGCCGTAGACGTCGTCCCCGACCGGGGCGGCCATCATCTCTTCGAGCATGGCGCGGCTCGGGCGGGTAACGGTATCACTACGCAAATCAATCATTTCACATCCCTTTATTTTAAGAGGTCATGCGAAATGTTTTACCTGAGCCAGTTGGTTTTTGCCAGTTCGATCACTTCGTCACCGCGCCCGCTGATGATGGCGCGCAGCATGTAGAGGCTAAAACCTTTGGCCTGTTCCAGCTTGATCTGCGGCGGGATGGCCAGCTCCTCTTTAGCGACAACCACGTCCACCAGTACCGGACCGTCGATGGAGAAGGCGCGCTGCAGGGCTTCATCCACCTCGGAGGCTTTTTCCACGCGAATACCGGTGATGCCGCACGCTTCGGCGATACGCGCGAAATTGGTGTCGTGCAGCTCGGTGCCGTCCGTGAGGTAGCCTCCGGCCTTCATCTCCATCGCCACGAAGCCCAGCACGCTGTTGTTGAAGACCACGATTTTCAGCGGGAGCTTCATCTGTACCACCGACAGGAAATCCCCCATCAGCATGCTGAACCCGCCGTCGCCGCACATCGCGACCACCTGACGCTCCGGTGCGGTGGCTTTTGCCCCCAGCGCCTGCGGCATGGCGTTCGCCATCGAGCCGTGGTTGAACGAGCCGAGCAGGCGACGTTTGCCGTTCATCTTCAGATAGCGCGCCGCCCAGACCGTAGGCGTGCCGACGTCGCAGGTAAAAATAGCGTCGTCGTCCGCAAAATGGCTGATCTGTTGCGCCAGATACTGCGGGTGGATGGCTTTGTCGCTTGGTTTGGCAAGGTCGTCCAGCCCCTTGCGCGCGTCGCGGTAGTCGCTCAACGCCTTATCAAGGAACGTGCGGTCGGTTTTCTCTTCAAGCAGCGGCAGCAGGGCGGCAAGGGTGGATTTGATATCGCCCACCAGCGCCATATCCACCTTGCTGTGCGCGCCGATGCTGGCCGGGTTGATATCAATCTGAATGATTTTGGCATCCGTCGGGTAGAACGCGCGGTACGGGAACTGGGTGCCGAGCAGGACCAGCGTGTCGGCGTTCATCATGGTGTGGAAACCGCTGGAGAAACCGATCAGCCCGGTCATGCCTACATCAAAGGGGTTGTCGTACTCGACGTGCTCTTTGCCGCGCAGGGCATGTACGATGGGTGCTTTGAGCTTACCGGCGAACTCAAGTAACTCTTTATGCGCGCCCGCACAGCCGCTGCCGCACATCAGGGCGATGTTGCTGGAGTAGCGCAGCAGCTGCGCCAGCTTTTTCAGCTCCTCTTCGGCTGGCGTCACCACCGGCTGCGGCGCGTGATACCAGTGGGTGCTGGCCCCTTCCGGCGCGGCCTTGAGCGCCACGTCTCCCGGGATAACGACCACGGAAACGCCACGGTTCAGTACGGCCTTGCGCATGGCGATCGCCAGCACCTGCGGGATCTGCTCCGGGGATGAAACCAGCTCACAGTAGTGGCTGCATTCACGGAACAGCTCCTGCGGATGCGTCTCCTGGAAATAGCCGCTGCCGATTTCGGAAGAGGGGATATGGGCAGCAATCGCCAGCACCGGCACGTGGTTGCGGTGACAGTCGAACAGGCCGTTAATCAGATGCAGGTTTCCCGGTCCACAGGATCCGGCGCACACGGCCAGCTCGCCCGTAAGCTGCGCCTCAGCACCTGCGGCAAAGGCGGCGACCTCTTCATGGCGAGTTGGCATCCATTCGATGGTTTTCATCTTATTCAGGCTGTCGCTGAGCCCGTTCAGGGAATCGCCCGTCACGCCCCAGATACGTTTTACGCCAGCCTGTTCGAGCGTTTTCGCAATATATGCAGCCACGGTTTGTTTCATGGTTGTCCGTCTCCTTTTTGTGATATCGCTTACAAGCTTAGAAGAAAGTCACTGTATTGCCTGTTGAGTACCCCTCAATTAAAGGTGGTTTTCCTGAGCAATTATTCGGCATACTCTGGTGAAGCTTAGGGTGAAAACAGGAATCATTTCAAATGGTTAAGTCATTGTTAATTGCTGTTAATGAAAAGCTATCATGCGACGATTTTGGCAAACTCTTGTTACGACTTGCCGTCGGCGGGCTGATGCTGTTTCACGGGTTGCATAAGCTTTTTGGCGGCGTGGGATTTATTAGCGGCATGCTGGTAGAAAAGGGATTGCCGGGTTTTATCGCTTATGGGGTGTTGATTGGCGAAGTGGTGGCTCCGGTTCTGATTATAGTCGGGCTCTTTACGCGTCCGGCCGCGCTGGTGCTGGCGTTTACGATGGTTGTGGCGTGGCTGATGGTGGGGACGGGGGAAACATTCGCTCTCGATAAGGTCGGCGCATGGGCGATTGAAAGCCTGGTGTACTTCTTTACTGGCGCGCTGGCTGTGGCATTTTTAGGGGCCGGGCGGTTTGCGGTTGGGAAAGGTCCGGCGTGGCGGTGAAGGTAGGTACCAATAAAAAAGGGTCTGTGGACCCTTTTTTATTGGTGGTTTTAAGTCTTTGATTTTATTGTGCAGAATGGTAAGTCGTGAAAAAAGGGTTTAAGGGTGATTCTTTATCTGACAACGTGATAATTGTAGATTGTTCCAGTTCACTGCCGTACAGGCAGCATGCACAACGTAGGTCGGGTAAACGCGGTGCCACCCGACAAAAAGCCCGGTGGCGCTAACGCTTACCGGGCCTACGATCGAACATTTATCGTTTATGCGAGGACCAAATCACTCTGCGGGTGACACGAGCATGCCAGCACGTAACCCTCGGCAATTTCCGCGTTGGTCAACGTCATGGTGCTGGTGACGCTGTACTTCCCGGAAACCACTTTCGTTTTACAGCAGCCGCATACGCCTGCGCGGCAGGCCGCGACTACCGGCACCTTGTTGCTTTCCAGCGCCTCCAGCAGCGTGGTGCCCACGCGGCCAAAGAAGGTCTGTGCGGGCTGCAGTTTAGTGAACTGAATCCCGCTGGTTGCCGCTTCTGCAACAGGCGTGAAGAACTGCTCTTTGAAGAAGCGGGTCACACCAAGCGCTTTCACTTCTTTCTCCACGATATCCATGTACGGCGCCGGGCCGCAGGTCATCACGGTACGGTTCGCCATATCCGGCACGCTTTGCAGCAGCTCGTGGCTCAGGCGACCGGGCACAAAACCGTGGGTCGCGTTGTGCTCCGCTACCAGCGTCACCGGATAATCTCGCCACTCCTCGGCAAAAATCACATCCTCCGGAGAGCGCACGCTGAAAATAACCTGCACGTCGGCCTGCGGGCGGTTCTTCGCCAGCCAGCGACGCATCGACATGATCGGCGTTACGCCACAGCCCGCCGCCAGCAGCAGGAATTTATCGTCTGCCTTGTCGTCACAGGTGAAATCCCCCTGCGCGTCAGACAGCCAGATGTAATCCCCGCGCTTCACGTCACGGGTCAGCCACTGCGAGCCGGCACCGTCATCAATGCGGCGGATAGTGAGCGTAATGTACTCGCTCACGCCCGGCGTGGAGGAGAGCGTGTAGGCGCGCAGGGTGTCCGCGGAATTGCGGATGCTGACCAGCGCATACTGGCCCGCACGATACGGATAATAGTCGTGACAGAGCAGCGACAGCGTCCACACATCCGGCGTCTCCTGATGGATGTGATGAACCTGCATCCGCCACGGACATTGTGAGGTTGGCATGGTCATGAGTAACTCCTTACGCGCTCAGCAATTGCTTCATATCATCTTCAACGTTGGTCACGGAACGCAGGCCGAATTTCTCGTTCAGTACCGCCAGCAGGTCCGGCGTCAGGAAGCCAGGCGCGGTCGGGCCGGTCACGATGTTGGTGACGCCGAGCGAGAGCAGGGTCAGCAGGATCACGATCGCTTTCTGCTCGAACCAGGAGAGCACCAGCGACAGCGGCAGGTCGTTGACGCCGCAGCCGAGTTTTTCCGCCAGCGTGACCGCCAGAATGATGGCCGAGTAAGCATCGTTACACTGGCCTGCATCGATCAGGCGCGGCAGACCTTCGATGTTGCCGAAATCCAGCTTGTTGAAACGGTATTTTCCGCACGCCAGGGTCAGGATCAGGCAGTCTTCCGGCACGCTGGTGGCGAAATCGGTGAAGTAGTTACGCTCGCCGCGCGCGCCGTCGCAGCCGCCAACGAGGAAGATGTGGCGAAGCTTTTCACGGCTGACGAGATCAATCAGTGAATCTGCAGCGCCCAGCAGGGTTTCGCGACCGAAGCCGACGGTGATCAGGTGAGGGATCTCGCTGTACGGGAAGCCTGCCATCTGCTGCGCCTGGGCAATCACCGGACCGAAATCGTCGCCTTCGAGGTGGCTCACGCCCGGCCAGCCGACGATGCTACGGGTCCAGATGCGGTCATCATACGCGCCGACAGTCGGGTCGATGATGCAGTTAGACGTCATCACAATCGGGCCAGGGAAGCGGGCAAATTCAACCTGCTGATTCTGCCAGCCGCTGCCGTAGTTACCGATCAGATGTTTGAATTTACGCAGCTCCGGGTAGCCGTGTGCGGGCAGCATTTCGCCGTGGGTATAGACGTTAACGCCGGTGCCTTCGGTCTGCTTCAGCAGATTGTAGAGATCTTTCAGGTCGTGGCCGGAGATGAGAATACATTTGCCTTCAGTCGCTTTCACATTGACCTGCGTTGGCGTTGGATGACCGTAGGTGCTGGTTTCACCGGCATCCAGAATGCTCATCACTTTGAAGTTCATCTGGCCGATTTCCATTGAGCACTCAAGCAGCGCATTCATATCGGCAGGCCAGGTGCCCAGCCACGCCATGATTTTGTGGTACTGGGCGTAGATGTCGTTATCGTACTGGCCAAGCACGTGCGCATGCTCCATATAGGCTGCAGCGCCCTTCAGGCCGTACAGGCAGAGCAGGCGCAGGCCGAGAATGTTCTCGCCAATCGCCGCTTTGTCTTTATTGGGGGTGAAATCTGCCGCCTGACGCTGTAATTCACCCAGATCGTCGCTCACCAGCTGCAGTTCTGACATCGGGTTGTCCACACGGGCGCTGGCATCGGCATTCAGGCACTGCGCCTTTAGCGCTTCGCGCAGGGCAATCGCTTCGCGGGCATAGCCGACAATGCGCGGGGAATCAAAGTTGACGTTGGTCAGGGTGGAGAAGAAGGCGCGCGGGGCGAAGCTGTCGACATAATGGTCGATAATACCGTATTCGCGGGCTTTGAAGGCCCATGCGGAAAGGCCTTGCAGGGCAGCGATCAGCAGGTCCTGCAGGTCTGATGTTTCTGCGGTTTTGCCGCACATACCCTGTGCGTAAGAGCAGCCGTTGCCTGCCGGGGTACGGATGGTTTGTTCACATTGCACACAAAACATAATCACACCTGTAAAAGTTATATTTAATATACATGTTTAAGATTATGCCTGTGGCTGAGTGGTGGAAAGGGCTTTCTGCTACAAAATAGAGGGATATTGATTTAGCGCAATTTTGACGGCAGGAGCCCTACCGCCACAGAGGTATCAGGCAGAGAAAAATGCCATGAGAACGGGAACCAGCAGGCTCAAAATAAAACCGTGCACGATGGCGGCAGGCACCATCTCCAGGCCCCCGGAGCGTTGTAATACCGGTAGGGTGAAATCCATCGACGTTGCGCCGCACAGGCCCAGCGCGGTTGAGCGGCTGCGGCGAACCAGACCCGGGATCAGCATGATGGCAATCAGCTCGCGTGCCAGATCGTTAAAGAAGGCGGCGCTGCCGATCACCGGCCCGAACGATTCGGTCAGCAGAATACCGGAGAGGGAATACCAGCCGAATCCGGAGGCCATCGCCAGGCCGGTCTTCAGCGGCAGATCGAGAATAAAGGCATTGATGACCCCTGCCACCATTGAACTGGCGACAACAATAACGGCAACCATCATTCCCCGACGATTCAGGACAATCTGTTTCAGCGTCATGCCGTTATTTCGCAGTTGAATACCGATCAGGAACAACAGGAAGATCAGGGTATATTCGCTGGCTTCTGTCGCGTGCTGCAAAAATGCCCATCCGGTAAGACCCAGAAGAAAACCGAGCACCACCACGCCGCAGAGTTTTAATGACTCCAGTGCCATCGCAATTCGTGAAGGGAGTTTTTCCTGATGATGGTTATTTTTCCACGGAATAATGCGTTCCAGCCACAGCAGCGCGGCAATATTGCACAGCAAAATAACCACCACGGTGACCGCAGAATAATGCAGGATGGAAAGCAAATTCGTCGCCAGATTATCCAGAAAGGCCAGACTGATCCCCATAAAAAAGAGAATGACGTAAACAATCCAGCTGAGAAAACGGTTGATAAGCCGTAATGCGGATTCCTGATGCAGCGGGATGAGATAGCCCACAATCAGGGGCAGCAGAATAATGAGGAGTCCTGAGAACATGAACAGCCGGTCCTTTTGAGTATCTGTTAAGCGCCAGAGACACTACCCAATAAAGGCTGCTCAGTAAAGCGGCAAAATAAAGCCGGGTAGCGGCTGCGCCTTACCCGGCCTACAAAGTGCACACTCACGTAGGTCGGGTAAGCGTTAGCGCCACCCGACGTTACAGGCCGCACTTAATTAATCGCGTTTTTCCAGCAGAGTGCGGTACAGCACGCCGCCCAGAATACCGCCGATAATCGGCATCACCCAGAACAGCCACAGCTGCTCAAGGGCCCAGCCGCCCTGGAAAATGGCGACGGCGGTGCTGCGCGCCGGGTTAACGGAGGTGTTGGTGACCGGAATAGAAATCAGGTGGATCAGCGTCAGCGCCAGACCAATGGCGATTGGCGCGAAGCCTGCAGGCGCGTGTTTGTCGGTTGCGCCATGGATCACCAGCAGGAAGCCGGCGGTCAGCACAATTTCAATCACGATGGCAGACAGCATGGAGTAGCCGCCCGGAGAGTGTTCGCCGAAGCCGTTAGAGGCGAAGCCGCTGGCCGCCGCGTCGAACCCGGCTTTACCGCTGGCAATCACGTACAGGACGCCTGCCGCAATAATACCACCCACCACCTGCGCCACGATGTAGCCAATAACCTCTTTCGCCGGGAAACGGCCGCCCGCCCATAAACCTAATGTCACTGCCGGGTTAAAATGACCGCCGGAAATATGCCCCACGGCAAACGCCATGGTTAATACGGTTAAGCCAAACGCCAGCGCGACGCCAACAAAACCAATGCCTAATTCCGGAAAAGCTGCTGCCAGAACGGCACTACCGCAGCCACCAAATACCAGCCAGAATGTACCAAAGCATTCTGCTGCTAATTTTCTAAACATAACCACCTCAATAATAAATGACCGTGCGCTTTCCTGCGCGCGGGATATCGCCATAAAGGGATGACGACTCAAAGAGCCATTATTTTAGAAACCAACAACACCCCTTCGCCACTTAAATAAATTCAATTAATTTGATTTAAGGCAATGTGATGTCAATCCTTGTTCCAGTCAGCGGTAAATAGAGCATAGACCAATTCTTATAAGAATGAATGTTGTGCTGTCGTGACAAGATTCCTCCCGCTATACTGCTGATAACTTAAAGGAAAAAGTGATCATTTCGCGGGGGATTTATGCTTCTCGAACGTGCGGAAATTGTCGGATTTCGTGGTATTAACCGTCTGTCGCTGCAGCTGGAGCAGAACAACGTCCTGATCGGCGAAAACGCGTGGGGGAAGTCCAGCCTGCTGGATGCGCTGACGCTCCTGCTTTCACCCGAAGACGATTTGTATCACTTCGTTCACGATGATTTCTGGTTCCCGCCCGGCGACATCGCGGGCCGCGAAAAGCACCTGCACATTATCCTTACGTTCCGCGAATCCGAGCCCGGACGTCACCGCGTGCGTCGCTTCCGCTCGCTGTCGCCCTGCTGGGTACCGTGCGACGACGGTTTCCACCGGATTTTCTATCGGCTGGAAGGCGAGATGACGGAGAACGAAGGGGTGCTGACCCTGCGTGAATTTCTTGATGAGAAGGCCAGCCCGATCCCGCTCGACAACATCGACGATCTGGCACGCCATTTGATCCGCCTGACGCCAGTGTTACGCCTGCGCGATGCGCGTTTTATGCGCCGTATCCGTAACGGTACCGTACCGAATATGCCGGAGGTGGAAGTCACCGCCCGCGAGCTGGATTTCCTGGCGCGAGAGCTGGTGTCACGTCCGCAGAACCTCACCGATGGTCAGATTCGTCAGGGGCTGTCGGCGATGGTACAACTGCTGGAACACTATTTTTCCGAGCAGGGCACCTCGGCGTCCCGCCATCGTCTGATGCGCCGCCGCTCTCATGATGAACAACGCAGCTGGCGCTATCTCGACATCATCAACCGGATGATCGATCGGCCCGGTGGCCGAACCCATCGGGTGATTTTGCTGGGGCTGTTTTCAACGCTTCTGCAGGCGAAAGGCACCGTGCGTCTTGACAGGGATGCCCGCCCGCTGCTGCTGGTGGAAGATCCGGAAACGCGTCTGCACCCCATTATGCTCTCCGTGGCGTGGCACCTGCTGAATCTGCTGCCGCTCCAGCGGATTACCACCACCAATTCCGGTGAACTGTTATCGCTGACGCCGGTGGAGCACATCTGCCGTCTGGTGCGCGAGTCTGCGCGGGTTTCCGCGTACCGTCTCGGGCCCGGCGGGATGAACGCCGAAGACGGGCGGCGTATTGCGTTTCATATCCGCTTTAATCGCGCGTCGTCACTCTTTGCCCGCTGCTGGCTGCTGGTGGAGGGGGAAACGGAGACCTGGGTCATCAACGAGCTGGCGCGCCAGTGCGGCCACCATTTTGATGCTGAAGGCATTAAGGTGATCGAATTTGCCCAGTCGGGATTAAAACCGCTGATAAAATTTGCCCGGCGAATGGGAATTGAATGGCATGTGCTGGTGGACGGTGACGAGGCGGGGAAAAAATATGCCTCAACTGTGCGCAGCCTGCTGAACAACGAGCGGGAAGAAGAACGGGACCACTTAACGATGCTGCCGGCGATGGACATGGAGCACTTCATGTATCGTCAGGGTTTTGACGACGTATTCCACCGCATTGCGATGGTGCCGGTCGACGTCCCGATGAACATGCGGCGCGTGATCGCCAAAGCCATTCACCGCTCGTCGAAACCGGATTTAGCCATAGAAGTGGCGACGGAAGCGGGAAGGCGGGGCGTCGAGGCGGTTCCGACGCTGCTGCGCAAGATGTTCTCCCGCGTGCTGTGGCTGGCACGCGGAAGGGCGGATTAACGTTCGGTCGCCTGTTTCACCTGCTGAATCAGGCTGTCCAGCAGCGCGTAGCGGCGACGGTATTCGGAACGTTTTTTGCTCGCGATCTCTTCCATCGGTTTACGCGGCATGGCAAGCGGCAGCATAAAGTGACCGCTTTCCAGTTTTTCCCCACCGAGTGAGCTCCAGAAGCTGTCGTAATCGGCCAGCAGTTTTCCCTCTTTTTTCTTGCGGTAGCGCCAGCTGCGATAAATATGGGTGGCATTACTGACGGCAACAATCTGCGCGACCGGGAAGGCGGCGCCGAGCGTCATGGCGGCTTCAACCAGCAGGCGTTTCGGGAACAGACCGTGGCAGGCTTTTGTCGCCTTCTGGATCAGCTCATGGGGAACATGCGCTTTCGCCCCCTGCAAGCCGCCGATGAACAGCGTCGATTTTCCTTCAAGCTGGCAGAGCGTAAAGGTGATCTCCGCCAGCACCGTATTCTCACTGTCACAGAAAACGAGGGTGGCTTCTCCCTCTTTATCCAGGAACGCATCGGCACACAGACGGACGGTAAATTCCTGCTCATCTTTGCCGGTTAACGTCAGCAACTTAACGCCCTGCGCCGAAAGATAGCCCTTCATCAGTGACGCGGGAAGCTGGCGGCTCATGGCCTGATAGTGCCAGTTCAGGGATTCCAGCGCGTGCTGGCGATCCATCTTCACCGTCAGCCAGGGACGGTGAAGCCGGCACGGCAAACCGGGCTGTACCTGCAACATCTGCATCAGACGCGGTTGTTTTGCCAGGCTCGTTAACAGGCGGGACGTACTTACGGGCGTCGCCAGTGAACGCAACATGAACTTACGACGATAAGCGGGGTTCTGCCACGCCAGCCCGGGTGCGATCTTCCCGGACGCCAGGTTTTTGAAAAGTTGCCAGCCGGATGTCGGCTGCGTCAGGTTTGAATAGGGTGTATCGACGATGGAAGACATGATAAATCCTGAGTCTTTTTGAATATCGCTATTTCAACAGGGGAAATATCAACGTCTTGTAAACAAATTACGGCGATTTCGGAGAACAGGGGTTTCGTTAAGGAGTCGTTTAGATAGAATCAACGTTTATTATTGCCAGAACATTTATTTGGAATATTTATGAACCTCAAGGGAAAACGCAGAACGCTGTTTCTGCTGCTGGCGCTGGTGATTTTAGTCGGTGGATTCTGGTTATGGCAGGTGCTTAACGCGCCAGTGCCGCAGTACCAGACGCTGATCGTTCGCCCGGGAGAACTGCAGCAAAACGTCCTTGCGACGGGCAAGCTTGATGCGCTACGCAAGGTTGACGTCGGCGCGCAGGTCAGCGGCCAGCTGAAAACGCTGTCAGTAGAGATTGGCGACAAGGTGAATAAAGGCCAGCTGCTTGGCGTTATCGACCCTGAGCAGGCCGAGAACCAGATCCGAGAAGTGGAAGCCACGCTGATGGAGCTGCGCGCCCAGCGTGCACAGGCGCTGGCAGAGCGTAATCTCGCTCAGGTGACGCTGACTCGCCAGCAGGCGCTGGCGAAAACCCAGGCTATTTCAAAGCAGGATTTAGACACCGCCGCGACGGAGCTGGCGGTGAAACAGGCGCAGATTGGCACGATCGACGCGCAAATTAAACGTAATCAGGCCTCGCTGGATACGGCGAAAACCAACCTCGATTATACAAAAATCGTTGCGCCGATGGCCGGGGAAGTGACGCAAATCACCACGCTGCAGGGCCAGACGGTGATTGCCGCCCAGCAGGCGCCAAACATTCTGACGCTGGCGGACATGAGCACCATGTTGGTGAAAGCGCAGGTCTCCGAGGCAGACGTGATCCATCTTAAGCCGGGGCAGAACGCCTGGTTTACCGTACTCGGCGACCCGCAAACCCGCTACGAAGGCGTGCTGAAAGACATTCTGCCAACGCCGGAAAAGGTTAACGACGCCATTTTCTACTATGCACGCTTCGAAGTGCCAAACCCGAAAGGCGTGCTGCGCCTGGACATGACCGCGCAGGTGCATATCCAGCTGACCGGCGTGAAAAACGTGCTGACCGTTCCGCTCTCCGCGCTGGGTGAATCCGCCGGGGACAATCGCTACAAGGTGAAAGTGCTGCGCAATGGTGAAACGCGCGAGCGCGAGGTGGTGATTGGCGCGCGCAACGACACCGACGTGGTGGTGGTGAAAGGGCTGGAAGAGGGCGAGGAGGTTGTTGTCAGTGAAAGCCTGTCCGGGGCCGCTAAATGACCGCGCTGCTTGAGCTGAAAGACATTCGTCGCAGCTATCCGTCCGGCGACGGCCCGGTGGAGGTGCTGAAAGGCATCTCGCTGCGCGTGGAAGCGGGCGAGATGGTGGCGATAGTTGGCGCGTCGGGTTCCGGTAAATCGACGCTGATGAACATTCTCGGCTGCCTGGATAAACCGACCAGCGGCACCTATCGGGTGGCCGGGACGGACGTCTCGACGCTGGACGGCGACGCGCTGGCGAAGCTGCGCCGGGAACATTTTGGCTTTATATTCCAGCGCTACCACTTGCTCTCTCACCTGAGTGCGGCGCAGAACGTGGAAGTTCCTGCGGTGTATGCGGGCGTCGAGCGCAAGAAACGGCTTGAGCGCGCGAAGGCGCTGTTAACGCGTCTGGGGCTGGCGGAGCGGGTGGAGTACCAGCCGTCACAGCTTTCCGGCGGCCAGCAGCAGCGCGTGAGTATTGCCCGTGCGCTGATGAACGGCGGGCAGGTGATCCTCGCGGATGAACCGACCGGGGCGCTCGACAGCCACTCCGGCGAAGAGGTGATGGCGATCCTGCACCAACTGCGCGATCAGGGCCACACGGTGATTATCGTCACCCACGATCCGCAGGTGGCAAAGCAGGCGGAACGCATTATTGAGATCCACGACGGCGAGCTGGTGAGCAACCCGCCGCCGCGTGAGTCCCGCGCGGCGGCACCGAAGGAAGCGCTACCGGCAGCAACCGGCTGGGGGCAGTTCTCCAGCGGCTTTCGTGAAGCGCTGACCATGGCCTGGCTGGCGATGGCGGCTAACAAAATGCGCACCCTGCTGACGATGCTCGGCATCATTATCGGTATTGCCTCGGTGGTGTCGATTGTGGTGGTGGGCGACGCGGCGAAGCAGCTGGTGCTGGCGGATATTCGCGCCATCGGGACCAACACCATTGACGTCTATCCCGGTAAAGATTTCGGCGACGACGAGCCGCAGTATCAGCAGGCGCTGAAGTATGACGATCTGGCGGCGATTCAGAAGCAGCCGTGGGTGAACTCCGCCACGCCTGCGGTCTCGCAAAACCTGCGTCTGCGCTACGGCAACATCGATGTGGCGGCCAGCGCCAACGGCGTGAGCGGCGATTACTTTAACGTTTACGGTATGACCTTCAGCGAAGGCGCCACTTTCAACGCCGAACAGCTCGCGGGCAGGGCGCAGGTGGTGGTGCTGGACGCCAACTCGCGCAGGCAGCTCTTTCCCAATAAAGTGAACGTGGTGGGTGAGGTGATTCTGGTCGGCAACATGCCAGCTACGGTCATCGGCGTGGCGGAAGAGAAGCAGTCGATGTTTGGAAGCAGCAAGATCCTGCGCGTCTGGCTGCCGTATACCACCATTTCCGGGAGGATCATGGGCCAGTCCTGGCTTAACTCCATCACCGTGCGCGTGAAGGAGGGCTACGACAGCGCGCTGGCGGAACAGCAGCTGGAACGGCTGTTAACATTGCGCCACGGGAAGAAGGATTTCTTCACCTGGAATATGGACGGCCTCTTGAAAACGGCGGAAAAGACCACACGTACTCTTCAGCTGTTCCTGACGCTGGTGGCGGTGATCTCGCTGGTCGTCGGCGGTATCGGGGTGATGAACATCATGCTGGTGTCGGTGACCGAACGCACGAGAGAGATCGGCATCCGCATGGCGGTCGGAGCCAGAGCCAGCGACGTACTCCAGCAGTTTCTGATTGAGGCGGTGCTGGTGTGTCTGGTGGGCGGCGCGATGGGCATTGCCCTTTCGATGATGATCGCCTTTGCGCTCCAGCTCTTCTTACCTAGCTGGGAGATTGGCTTTTCGCCAGTGGCAATATTGACCGCTTTTCTCTGTTCAACGTTTACCGGTATTTTGTTTGGCTGGTTGCCCGCCCGCAACGCGGCGCGGCTGGATCCGGTGGATGCGCTGGCGCGGGAATAACCCGAAAATAAAAATGCCAGCCGATCGGGCTGGCATTTTGACTGCGTGATGTACACAATAAAACAGAGAGCTATGCAACCGTTTCTGCTTCAACGGGTACGATTAGGCTTGCATGATTGCCTTTTGGCCCCTGGTGTACATCGAACCGGACGGACTGCCCGGCTTTGAGCGTCCTGTAACCATCCATCTGAATGGTGGAATAGTGAGCGAAGATATCTTCGCCGCCGCCTTCGGGGCAGATGAAGCCAAACCCCTTGGCGTTGTTGAACCACTTAACAGTACCCATTTCCATGCTTCGACATCCTTCGTAAATCTTATAAATTAAGATGGAATGAACCGGTGGTGGAGTGGGGGCTGTTCAAAACCTCGCCATCTCACGCTTGTACAATTTAGAGAAACGAAAGAAGTCGTCAAGCGTTTGGCGCTGGAGTTGGGACAATAATCAACCAAAGTTTGAAGCAGTTAACGCTATTGCAACAGTTTGTGACAGACATCGCGGATGACAGTAATAGATGATTGTTATCTAACATCTGAGGTAGATTCAAAGTGGTTATGCAAAATGGGTAAGACCAACGATTGGCTGGATTTTGACCAGCTGGCGGAAGACAAAGTGCGTGACGCGCTAAAACCGCCATCTATGTATAAAGTTATGTTAATGAACGATGATTACACGCCGATGGAATTTGTTATTGACGTGCTACAAAAGTTCTTTTCTTATGATGTAGAACGTGCAACGCAACTGATGCTTACCGTTCATTATCGTGGCAAAGCTATCTGCGGCATTTTTACCGCCGAGGTGGCGGAAACCAAAGTGGCGATGGTGAACGACTATGCGAGGGAGAACGAGCATCCGTTGCTGTGTACGCTGGAAAAGGCCTGATAAGGCATAAAATTGGGGGAGGTGCCTATGCTCAATCAAGAACTGGAACTCAGTTTAAACATGGCTTTCGCCAGAGCGCGTGAGCACCGACATGAGTTTATGACCGTCGAGCATTTACTGCTCGCACTGCTTAGCAACCCATCTGCCCGCGAAGCGCTGGAAGCCTGCTCCGTGGATCTGGTGGCGCTGCGTCAGGAACTCGAAGCCTTCATCGAACAAACCACACCGGTGCTGCCTGCCAGTGAAGAGGAGCGCGACACGCAGCCGACGCTCAGCTTCCAGCGCGTGCTGCAGCGCGCGGTATTCCACGTCCAGTCTTCCGGACGTAGCGAAGTGACTGGCGCAAACGTCTTAGTCGCCATCTTCAGCGAGCAGGAGTCACAGGCTGCCTATCTGCTGCGCAAACACGAAGTCAGCCGCCTCGACGTGGTTAACTTTATTTCTCACGGAACGCGCAAAGACGAGCCTAACCAGGCATCGGATTCCAGCAACCAGGTCAATAACAATGAAGAGCAAGCAGGCGGGGAGGATCGTATGGAAAACTTCACCACCAACCTTAATCAGCTTGCTCGCGTTGGCGGCATCGACCCGCTGATTGGCCGCGATAAAGAGCTGGAGCGCGCGATTCAGGTGCTGTGCCGTCGCCGCAAGAATAACCCGCTGCTGGTGGGGGAGTCCGGCGTGGGTAAAACAGCGATTGCCGAAGGTCTTGCCTGGCGCATTGTGCAGGGCGACGTGCCGGAAGTCATTGCCGACTGCACCATCTACTCGCTGGATATCGGCTCGCTGCTGGCGGGCACGAAATACCGCGGTGATTTCGAAAAGCGCTTCAAGGCGCTGTTGAAACAGCTGGAGCAGGACACCAACAGCATTCTGTTTATCGATGAGATCCACACCATCATCGGCGCAGGTGCGGCTTCCGGTGGCCAGGTGGATGCGGCAAACCTGATCAAACCGCTGCTTTCAAGCGGCAAGATCCGCGTGATGGGCTCCACGACGTACCAGGAGTTCAGCAACATCTTTGAGAAAGACCGCGCGCTGGCGCGTCGCTTCCAGAAAATCGACGTCACCGAGCCGTCCGTTGACGAAACGGTGCAGATCATCAACGGTCTGAAAACCAAGTACGAAGCGCACCACGATGTGCGTTATACCGCGAAAGCGGTCCGTGCCGCGGTGGAGCTGGCGGTGAAATACATCAACGACCGTCACCTGCCGGACAAGGCAATTGACGTGATTGATGAGGCAGGGGCGCGTGCGCGTCTGATGCCGGCCAGCAAGCGTAAGAAAACCGTTAACGTGGCGGATATTGAGTCCGTGGTGGCCCGCATCGCGCGTATCCCCGAGAAGAGCGTTTCTCAGAGCGACCGCGACACGCTGCGCACCCTCGGCAACCGCCTGAAAATGCTGGTCTTTGGTCAGGATAAAGCCATTGAGGCCTTAACCGAAGCGATCAAGATGGCCCGTGCCGGACTGGGGCATGACCACAAGCCTGTCGGTTCCTTCCTGTTCGCTGGCCCAACCGGCGTGGGGAAAACCGAGGTGACGGTTCAGCTCTCCAAAGCGCTGGGCATTGAGCTGCTGCGCTTTGATATGTCCGAGTATATGGAGCGTCACACCGTCAGCCGTTTGATTGGTGCGCCTCCGGGCTACGTGGGCTTTGACCAGGGCGGCCTGCTTACCGACGCGGTGATCAAGCATCCGCACGCGGTACTGCTGCTCGATGAAATCGAGAAAGCGCACCCGGACGTGTTCAACATCCTCTTGCAGGTGATGGACAACGGGACGCTGACCGACAACAACGGGCGCAAGGCGGATTTCCGCAACGTGGTGCTGGTGATGACCACCAACGCCGGGGTGCGTGAAACCGAGCGTAAATCCATAGGCCTGATCCACCAGGATAACAGCACCGATGCGATGGAGGAGATCAAGAAGATCTTCACGCCGGAGTTCCGTAACCGTCTGGACAACATTATCTGGTTCGATCATCTGTCTACCGAGGTGATCCATCAGGTGGTGGACAAGTTCATCGTCGAGCTGCAGGTTCAGCTGGATCAGAAAGGCGTGTCGCTGGAAGTGAGCCAGGAGGCCCGTAACTGGCTGGCCGAGAAAGGCTACGACCGTGCGATGGGTGCCCGTCCGATGGCGCGTGTGATTCAGGACAACCTGAAGAAACCGCTGGCGAACGAGCTGCTGTTTGGCTCGCTGGTGGACGGCGGCCAGGTGACCGTGGCGCTGGACCAGGCGAAGAACGAGCTGACGTACGATTTCCAGAGCGCGGCGAAGCACAAGCCGGAAGCGGCTCACTAAGCTGAACGTTAGGGTAAAAAACCGGGCAGAAGCCCGGTTTTTTTATGCGTGCTTTTCTCCCTCTCCCCATGGGCTGAGGGTTCCCCACAAATTAAAGCGAGCAGTGAACTGTTCCCTCGCCCCTTTGGGGAGAGGGTTAGGGTGAGGGGAACAGGCCGCAGAGGAATTTTGCGAGGCGCTTTCCAGTTTCCTTCGAAGTCAGTTGCTGGATAAATCCACAGTAATAAAATGGCGACGCACCTGCAAAATCAGGTGTCGGGATTGGCGTCCTGAAAGTGTGTGCACAGACAATCTTACGTGCATAAAGGATCACCTATGACTGATATTAATAGCTTCGCCCAACTCTACACCGAACTCTCCCTCAACCCCGATCTCCCAACCCTCGCAGAGCGCTGCAAACTGCTCACCGAAATCCTCCTCGACTGCAAATCACTCCCACAAACGCAGCCCGTTTGCCGTTGTCTCGGAGCTTACCTGGAAGAGGTGAAATCCGTCCTCACAGAATCAATGCGTGATTTTCAGGTGGTGGAATTTGAGGACGAAGCGGAACAACCGCGACAAAAAGAGTGGCTGCTGGAAGATACAGAAACGAAATGCGACTATTGCCGGGCGTTAAACCATGTGCTGCTGGTATCGCATTTTGACCGCGATATGTTGCCGCACCTGACGGGGCTGCTTCATGACATGGCTCATTCTATGGTGGAGGATTTAATCACTCCTGTACAGCCGTGGATCACAATACATCTACCGGTACAGCCGCACTAAGCCATAAATAAAAAAGGCCGGGATTATCCCGACCTTTTAAATATTCATCTGCCATTACAGGCGAAAACAATTAGCGACTACGGAAGACAATGCGGCCTTTGCTCAGGTCGTACGGGGTCAGTTCAACAGTCACTTTGTCGCCCGTCAAAATGCGGATGTAGTTTTTGCGCATTTTACCGGAGATGTGCGCAGTTACCACGTGACCGTTTTCCAGCTCTACGCGAAACATGGTATTAGGCAACGTATCAAGTACGGTACCCTGCATTTCAATATTGTCTTCTTTGGCCATCTAATCCTCTGGGGTATCACTACCAAGTTTTGAACCGGCAAGATAATGCCGAAATTCATCAATTAAGTAAAGAATTGCGCGATTAAAACGCAGCAAAACAGTTTCGGCGCATTGCCCAAGCGTCACGGTACAACCGAACAGGAAGCGCATTCGTAAAGGGGAGACGACAGGATAAACGTCAGGACGTTATCTGAAGCGAGGGTCCCAAACGGCGGCGGGGCAACAGGCAGAAGCTACTCTGCGGCATAATTATAACACCCTCACAAAAAATATGCGGAAAACATTTAGGTATTGGGCATAAAGAGCGTTCTGGGGATCCAGAAGTCGCGCGGGAGCTTCTCCTGACGGCAGGCATCAAGATGCTCGATATACTGACGTCGCGGGATATCCACGGCACCAAGGGAGGCCGTATGTTCATTAAGGACCTGGCAATCGATCAGGCGTCCTCCGCGTTGAGCAAACGTCCGGGAGAAGACCAGCAGCGCGGTTTTCGAGGCGTTAACCGCGCGGGAGAACATCGACTCGCCGCAAAACAGCGTTCCTTGCGCCACGCCGTACATCCCGCCCACCAGCTCACCCTTTTCCCAAACCTCAATAGAGTGGGCGTAGCCAAGCTCATGGAGCTGGTGATAGGCGTTGATGATATCGCGAGTGATCCACGTTCCCTCGTGACGGTCTTCGGCACACCCTTCGATCACCTGACCAAAAGCGTGGTTCAGCGTTACGCGGTACGGTGATTTGCTATGGAAACGTTTCATGCTGCGGCTCAGGTGAAACTGCTCTGGCCACAGCACGGCGCGCGGGTCGGGAGACCACCATAAAATCGGATCGCCGGGAGAAAACCACGGGAAGATACCGCGCTGGTACGCCATCAATAGCCGCGCAGGGCTAAGGTCACCGCCAAGGGCCAGCAGCCCGTTGGGCTCACGCAGTGCGCCCTCCGGCGAAGGGAACGCGATGTTATGACGAGAAAGCTGGACCAGGCGCATGACAGCAAAACTCCAGTACGCGAGTGAGGACGCTACAAATATAGTCTACAGACGCTGTTTGAACTGGTAGTAGCGACCCTGTTTCGCCAACAGCTCTGCGTGACTACCTTGCTCAATAATGTGTCCGTTGTCCATCACAATTATCCGATCAAAACTCGCCAGCCCGCGCAGGCGGTGTGTCACCATCAGCACGGTTTTGCCGGTCATAACATTTGCGAGTAAATCAAGTATTTGGCTCTCGGTTGTCGCATCAAGTCCTTCGGTCGGTTCGTCGAGCAGCATTAATGGAGCATCATGCAGCAGCGCACGCGCAATCGCCAGACGGCGCAGCTCTCCGCCGGAAAGCTGACGACCGCCTTCACCCAGCCAGCTGTTGAGCCCTTCGTCCTCAAGCAGCTTTTGCAGCCCGACCTGCTCCAGCATGGCGAGAAGCGCATCGTCTGACGCTTCCGGTGCGGCCAACAGCAGGTTATCGCGCAGCGTGGCGCTAAAGAGGTGTACGCGCTGCGGGACGACGCTGACGGTCTTACGGAGTGCCTGTTCACTTAAATCTGCCAGCGGTGTCTCGTTAAAACGAATCTGGCCGCGCTTCGGATCCCAGGCGCGCGTCAGCAGCTGCAACAGCGTCGACTTACCGCAGCCGGTGCGGCCGAGGATCGCAATCCGCTGTCCTGCATTGACCGAAAGAGTGATACCTTCCAGCGCGTTCTGCGCCTGTTTATCGTAGGCGAAGGTTACGGCATCAAGGGTCAGCGCCACCTGCTCAGGCACCGTAGTTTCCCCGGTTCTGAACGTCACTTCAGGCTCCTGCTCTGCAATCTGGGTGATGCGCAGGGCAGAGGCGATCACCTGTCCCAGATGCTGGAAGGCGCCCGTCACCGGGACCAGCGCTTCAAAAGCGGCCAGCGCACAGAAAACGAAGAGGGCAATAAGAGGGCCTGGCTGTGTGTTACCGCCGACATCGCCGGAAGCCAGCCACAGCATGGCGATCACCGCCACGCCGCCGATCAGCATCATCAGCGCCTGGGAAAAGGCCGTCAGTTCCGACTGGCGGCGCTGGGCTTCATGCCAGTTCAGCTCCGTACTTTCCATGCGGGCGCGGTAGCGCTTACTTGCACCAAAAATGGTCAGCTCTGCTTGCCCCTGAAGCCAGGAGGTCAGCTGCTGGCGGTAATCTCCGCGCAGGCGCGTCAGGTTTTCCCCGGTGGATTTTCCGGCACGGTAAAACAGCGGCGGCAGAATGATGAGCGTCAGCAGCATGATCCCGCCCAGCGCCAGCGCAACGGGAACATCCAGAACAGAGAGCCCCAGCGTGACCACCACAATCACCACAAACGCGCCCACTATCGGGGAGATCACGCGCAGGTACAGGTGATCGAGCGTGTCGACATCCGCAACGACACGGTTCAGTAACTCGCCCTGACGAAAACGCGCCAACCCGGCAGGGGAGAGGGGTAGCAGCTTGCTGAAGGTATAAATGCGCAGGTGCTGCAGGACGCGGAACGTCGCGTCGTGGCTGACCAGCCGCTCGAAATAGCGTCCTGCAGTACGGGTAATGGCGGTACCCCGCACGCCTGCCGCCGGCAGCATATAGTTGAAGCTGTATAACCCGGCGAACCCCGCGACGGCAGAGGCTGACAGGAACCAGCCGGAAAGCGTGAGCAGGCCGATGCTGGCGAGCAGCGTCACAATTGCCAGCACAATGCCCAGGGTCAGCATCCATTTGTGGCGTTTATAGAGCGCAAGATAAGGTAGCAGAGCACGCATCAGATATCCTCCTGACGGTTCGCCAGCAGGGCGGCGAACGGCCCCTGCGCGGCAACAAGAGAGGCGTAATCGCCTTGCTCAACAATATGACCGTTTTCCATCACCCATATCTCATCCCAGTCGGCAATGCCTTCCAGCTGATGGGTGACCATCAGGGTGGTTTGCTGCCGCGAGGCGGCGTTCAGCGCCTCCATCACGCGCCGCTCGCTGTGGGCATCCAGACTGGCTGCGGGCTCATCCAGCAGCAGCAACTGGCTCGGGTTAAGCAGCGCGCGGGCAACGGCCACGCGCTGGGCCTGGCCGACCGACAGACCGGCAGACTGATCGCCGACGACGGTATCCACTCCTTGCGGGAGCAGCGGCAGAAACTCGCTGACCCACGCGCGGTCGAGAACCGATTGCAGTTCATCTTCACGCGCGTTCGGGCGCGCCAGAAGGACGTTTTCGCGCAGCGTAGAGGCCGGAAGCTGCGGGTTTTGTCCGACCCAACTGAGCTGCTTACGCCAGGCGTCGGGATCGAGATTACGCAGTTCAGCTTTGTTTACCCGCAGCGAGCCGGTGTAGGCCATAAAACCGGCTAAGGCGTTCAGCAGAGAACTTTTCCCGGAGCCGCTGGTGCCGACCAGCACCACGCGTTGTCCGGCAGATAAGGTAAAGTTCAGCGGACCCGCGAGCACTTTGCCTTCGGGTGACAGAATGGAAAAGTCCTGCGCTTCAATAGTCACGGGATCGTTGGCGTTCAGCGTCACGTCACCCCGTTCCGGATGCGCCAGCGGCGTTTCCAGGAACGTTTTCAGGCTATCTGCCGCGCCAACCGCCTGCGCTTTGGCATGATAAAAGGTCCCCAGATCGCGTAGCGGCTGGAAAAATTCCGGGGCCAGGATCAGCGCCAGGAAACCGGCAGAAAGGGTTACTGCCGTGCCGTAATGGCCGAAATCCAGCGCGCCAAGATAGGTGAAGCCGAAGTAGACCGCCACGAGGGCAATCGACAGCGAGGTAAAGAATTCCAGCACGCCGGAAGAGAGAAACGCAAGGCGTAACACTTCCATCGTGCGCTGGCGGAAGTCCTGCGACGCCCGGCGAATGTTCTCGGTTTCCGCTTCGCCGCGGCCAAAGATGCGCAGCGTCTCCATGCCGCGAAGGCGGTCGAGGAAATGGCCGCTTAAGCGCCCCAGTGCCAGAAAGTTACGGCGGTTAGCATCTGCTGCCCCCATCCCAACCAGCGCCATAAACAGCGGGATCAGCGGGGCCGTGCCCATCAGGATCAGCGCAGCCATCCAGTTAACCGGGAAGATGGCAATGACAATCAGCAGCGGAACGAAGACGGCAAGGGCCATTTGCGGCAGATAGCGCGCGTAGTAGTCGTGCATATCGTCAATCTGTTCAAGGATCAGCGTCGCCCAGCTTCCGGCCGGTTTGCCCTGGATCCACGCAGGCCCGGCTTCCTGAAGGCGATCGAGTACCTGACGGCGGATCTCGTAGCGGATATGTTGTCCGGCGTGGAAACCGACACGTTCACGCAGCCACACCACCCAGGCGCGCAGGACAAAAATCAGGATCAGGACAATGAAGGGCAGCAGGAGCGCTTCGCGGGGAATGTTCTCCATGATCATATGATTGAGAATGCGGGCCAGCAGCCATGCCTGGGCAACAATCAACAGACCGCTAACGAATCCCAGGACACGGGAGATCGTAAGCCAGCGGCGGGAAATAACGCTTTGCTGTTTCAGCCAGCGTGTTAACTCTTGTTGACGGGTTTTTTCCATTGCGTACTTTGCAGGTGACGTTATTAGAGTTGGGCAGCGCAATGTTACAACGGAGAGACAATAAAGGCGACTTATCGCCGCCTTTATTTACGTTTGTTACTGACTTGTAAAGATTATTTACCTTGTTCAGCCAGTCCATCAAGGTAGCGTTCTGCATCCAGCGCGGCCATACAACCGGTGCCTGCAGAGGTGATCGCCTGACGGTAAATGTGGTCCATCACGTCGCCAGCCGCGAACACGCCCGGGATGCTGGTTTGAGTCGCGTTACCGTGGATGCCGGACTGCACTTTGATATAGCCGTTCTCAAGCTCCAGCTGGCCTTCGAAAATCGCGGTGTTAGGGCTGTGGCCGATAGCCACAAACAGGCCTGCCACTTCCAGCGTTTCGACGTTATCGGTGTTCTGGGTATCGCGGATACGCAGACCCGCAACGCCCATCTGATCGCCGGTGACTTCTTCCAGCGTGCGGTTGGTGTGCAGCACGATGTTGCCGCTCGCCACTTTGTCCATCAGACGTTTGATCAGGATCTTCTCCGCGCGGAAGGTGTCGCGACGGTGGATCAGATGCACCTCAGAGGCGATGTTCGCCAGGTAGAGGGCTTCTTCCACTGCAGTGTTGCCACCGCCGATAACCGCGACTTTCTGGTTACGATAGAAGAAACCGTCGCAGGTGGCGCAGGCAGAGACGCCGCGGCCTTTAAACGCTTCTTCGGATGGCAGGCCGAGGTAGCGGGCTGAGGCGCCAGTGGCAATGATCAGCGCGTCACAGGTGTATTCGCCGCTGTCGCCCGTCAGGCGGAACGGACGGTTCTGCAGATCGACCTTGTTAATGTGGTCGAAGAGAATTTCGGTTTCGAATTTGGTGGCATGCTCGTGCATGCGTTCCATCAGCAGCGGCCCGGTCAGGTCGTTCGGGTCACCCGGCCAGTTTTCCACTTCCGTGGTGGTGGTCAACTGACCGCCTTTTTCCATACCGGTGATCAGCACCGGCTGCAGGTTAGCGCGTGCAGCATAGACCGCCGCGGTATATCCCGCAGGTCCGGAACCAAGGATTAGCAACTTACTGTGTTTGGTCGTGCCCATGAGATCCCCATTGTTGTTGGCAGGCAATGGGCTGGATTGTAGGGAATTTGTTGCCGTAAAAAAAGAGCACAGGGATTTTGCTTTCGATATATGCAATAGCTGCGCCCGATGAATCTGGCAAGGTTACATCACGTCTGCTACTGAAAACCGCTCGTTTATAAGGCAGCAAAATGAGGATTAATACCCCTCCGAAATGAATATCCGGCATCTTGTACTAAAAAACGATGTTTTGCTTTGACAATCCCCTGCGCATTTGCGAAAACATTCAAGGAAGAAAAAAAACCGCGTTAACCGTATGCCGCATAGGCATGCACGTAAATGCCATTTTTACCGTGTCAGTGAAATCTACGCATGGCGTGGACAGACGCCATACGTGATGTCGGTGACAGCCTTCGGGCAGCGGTCTTCTTACCAACAGAACCCGAATCCGCATCGCGTCTAATACATAACCAGGCGATGTGATGACTAACGGGTACAGGCTCTGAACAGTGATGTGCACAGGGTCCAGGCAGGAGTAGGGAAGGAATACAGAGAGACAATAATAATGGTAGATAGCAAGAAGCGCCCTGGCAAAGATCTCGACCGTATCGATCGTAACATTCTTAATGAATTGCAAAAGGATGGGCGTATTTCCAACGTCGAGCTTTCAAAACGTGTGGGACTTTCCCCGACGCCGTGCCTTGAGCGTGTGCGCCGACTGGAAAGACAGGGTTTTATTCAGGGCTATACGGCTCTGCTGAACCCGCATTATCTGGATGCCTCACTTCTGGTATTTGTTGAGATTACTCTGAATCGTGGTGCGCCGGATGTGTTTGAGCAATTTAACGCCGCTGTACAAAAACTTGAAGAAATTCAAGAGTGTCATCTGGTGTCCGGTGATTTCGACTACCTGTTGAAAACCCGTGTGCCTGATATGTCCGCCTACCGTAAGCTGCTGGGGGAAACCCTGCTGCGTCTGCCAGGCGTGAACGACACCCGTACCTATGTGGTGATGGAAGAGGTCAAACAGAGCAATCGTCTGGTTATTAAGACGCGCTAACACGGAACAGGTGCAAAATCAGTGTAGTTTGATTACACTCCTGTTAATCCATACAGCAACAGTGCCGGGGAGCCCCGGCGCTGTTGTCCGTTTTAGCAAACAGGCAGGATATGCCTGATACCTGGAGAGCCTTTCTTGAGCCAGGAATACACTGAAGACAAAGAAGTCACATTATCGAAGCTAAGCAGCGGACGTCGTCTCCTCGAGGCTTTGCTGATTGTTATTGCCCTTTTTGCCGTCTGGCTGATGGCAGCCTTACTCAGTTTCAACCCCTCCGATCCCAGCTGGTCGCAAACCGCGTGGCATGAGCCTATCCATAATTTAGGCGGCGTACCCGGAGCCTGGCTTGCGGACACGCTCTTTTTCATTTTCGGTGTGATGGCCTACACCATTCCCGTCATTATTATTGGCGGATGCTGGTTTGCATGGCGTCATCGCCAGAACGATGATTACATCGACTATTTTGCCGTCTCCCTGCGCCTGATTGGCGCGCTGGCACTGATCCTCACCTCCTGCGGGCTGGCGGCGATTAACGCCGATGATATCTGGTACTTCGCCTCCGGTGGGGTGATTGGCAGCCTGCTGAGCTCTGCGCTACAGCCGATGCTTCACAGCAGCGGCGGCACGCTGGCGCTGCTCTGCATCTGGGCAGCCGGGCTGACGCTGTTTACCGGCTGGTCGTGGGTGAGCATTGCCGAGAAGATCGGCAGCTTTATCCTCACCATCCTTACCTTCGCGAGCAACCGTACCCGCGGCGACGACACGTGGGTCGATGAAGAAGAATATGAAGATGAGTACGAAGAGGAAGACGATGCCCCGGTGCAGCGTCGTGAATCTCGTCGTGCCCGTATTCTGCGCGGTGCCCTGGCGCGTCGCCAGCGCGTCGCTGAAAAATTTGCCAACCCGCTAGGACGTAAAACCGATGCGGCGCTCTTCTCCGGTAAACGTATGGATGAAGACGAGCAGGTTGAATACCGTGCGGCGGGTGCCGCCGTCGATCCTGACGATGTGCTTTTCTCCGGCAACCGTGCGATGCCGGAAGAGTTCGATGAATACGATCCGCTGCTTAACGGTCATACCGTTACCGCTCCGGTTGCCGCAGCCGCAGCAGCAACGACCGCGGCGCAGGCGTATGCCGCGCCAGTCGACGCCGTGACGCCATCCGAGGCGGTTTCGCCGCCGGAATCCGTTATTCAGCAGCCTCAGGTTGCGTGGCAGACTGCACCGGGTGTGCACACGCCGGAACCGGTAATTGCACCTGAACCTGAAAGCTATATTCCTGTGCAGCAGGCGCAGTGGCAGCAGCCTTATCAGCCGCCTCAGGCTGAGTATGAACCGCAGCAGTATGAGGAGCCGCCGGTGGCCCAGCCGTATCAGGAATATGTGCCTGAACCGGTCGAGCCTGCTCAGCCTTATGTTGAGCCACTGCCTGAACCTGAGGTGGTGGAAGAGGCGAAACCGTCTCGTCCGCCAATGTACTATTTTGAAGAAGTTGAAGAACGCCGTGCTCGTGAACGTGAACAGCTGGCGGCATGGTACCAGCCTGTGCCTGAACCGGTGCAGGAACCCGCAACAAAAGCCCCATCGGTTTCGGTTCCACCAGTCGACCCGACGCCAGCTGTTGCACCCGTAGCGGATAGCGTGAAGCAGACTACCGCCGCTGCGGCAGCGGCGGCACCTGTCTTTAGCCTGGCAACGGGCGGCGCGCCGCGTCCTCAGGTAAAAGAGGGAATTGGTCCGCAACTGCCTCGCCCTAACCGCGTCCGCGTTCCAACCCGTCGTGAGCTTGCCTCTTATGGGATTAAGTTGCCTTCTCAGCGGATGGCCGAAGAAAAAGCGCGTGAGACAGACTACGAGGATGATGCTGACGAGATGCAGCAGGACGAACTGGCGCGCCAGTTCGCTGCGCAGCAGAATCAGCGCTATGGTGAAGACTATCAGCACGATGAACCGACGCTTGAAGACGAAGATGACGCGGCTGAAGCCGAATTAGCGCGTCAGTTTGCGGCCACTCAGCAGCAGCGTTACTCCGGCGAACAGCCTGCTGGTGCAAACCCGTTCTCATTGTCGGATTTCGAGTTCTCGCCAATGAAAGATCTGGTGGATGATGGCCCGAGCGAGCCTTTATTCACCCCGAGCGTGATGCCTGAAGCAGAACCTGTGCGTCAGCAGCCAGCGCCTCAGACACAGACATACGCGCAGCCGCAGCAACCTGTTCAGCAGCCGTATACGCAGCCGCAGCAGCCACAACAACAGCCGCCGCAGTTCCAGCAGCCAGCGCCACAGCCGCAGGAGAGCCTGATTCACCCGCTGCTGATGCGTAACGGTGACAGCCGTCCGCTGCAGCGTCCGAGCACGCCGCTGCCGTCGCTGGATCTGTTGACGCCGCCACCGGTTGAAGTCGAGCCGGTTGATACGTTTGCGCTGGAGCAGATGGCCCGTCTGGTGGAAGCCCGTCTGGCTGACTTCCGCATCAAGGCGGATGTGGTGAACTACTCGCCGGGCCCGGTGATCACCCGTTTCGAACTGAACCTGGCGCCGGGCGTAAAAGCGGCGCGTATTTCTAACCTGTCTCGTGACCTGGCGCGTTCTCTCTCAACCGTGGCGGTACGTGTGGTGGAAGTAATTCCGGGTAAACCGTACGTTGGTCTTGAGCTGCCGAACAAGAAACGTCAGACCGTTTACCTGCGTGAAGTGCTGGATAATACCAAGTTCCGTGATAACCCGTCCCCGCTGACCGTGGTGTTGGGTAAAGATATCGCGGGCGATCCGGTGGTGGCAGATCTCGCAAAAATGCCGCACCTGCTGGTGGCCGGTACGACCGGTTCCGGTAAGTCTGTCGGCGTGAACGCCATGATCCTCAGCATGCTCTATAAAGCGCAGCCGGAAGATGTGCGTTTCATCATGATCGACCCGAAAATGCTCGAACTGTCGGTCTATGAAGGCATTCCGCATCTGCTGACGGAAGTGGTCACCGACATGAAGGACGCCGCCAACGCATTGCGCTGGAGCGTCAACGAGATGGAGCGCCGCTACAAGCTGATGTCGGCGCTGGGCGTGCGTAACCTGGCCGGTTACAACGAAAAAATCGCCGAGGCGGCGCGCATGGGCCGTCCGATCCCGGATCCATACTGGAAGCCGGGTGACAGCATGGATGCCCAGCATCCGGTGCTGGAAAAACTGCCTTATATCGTCGTGCTGGTGGATGAATTCGCCGACCTGATGATGACCGTTGGTAAGAAGGTGGAAGAGCTGATCGCGCGTCTGGCACAGAAAGCGCGTGCGGCGGGTATCCATCTGGTACTGGCAACCCAGCGTCCGTCTGTGGACGTAATCACCGGTCTGATTAAGGCGAACATTCCAACCCGTATCGCGTTTACCGTTTCGAGCAAAATCGACTCCCGTACCATTCTCGACCAGGGCGGCGCTGAGTCGCTGCTGGGAATGGGTGACATGCTGTACTCCGGCCCGAACTCCACCTCTCCGGTGCGTGTGCACGGCGCGTTTGTTCGCGATCAGGAAGTGCACGCCGTGGTGCAGGACTGGAAGGCGCGCGGACGTCCGCAATACGTTGATGGCATTACTTCCGACAGCGAAAGCGAAGGCGGCGGCGGTGGCTTTGACGGCGGCGAAGAGCTGGATCCATTATTCGATCAGGCGGTTAATTTCGTTACTGAAAAACGTAAGGCATCCATCTCTGGCGTGCAGCGCCAGTTCCGCATCGGCTACAACCGCGCGGCGCGTATCATTGAGCAGATGGAAGCGCAGGGCATTGTGAGCGAGCAGGGGCACAACGGTAACCGTGAGGTGCTGGCACCGCCGCCGTTTGATTAACCTTCAGCGATTGCAAAGAAGGGTAAATCAGCAAAAATTAAGCATATTCTTCTGTCGCCTGCCTTCGGGCAGGTCCAGAATAGAAACGGAAACCCCATTTCGGGAAGACGTATTTTAAGGAATAACAATGAAAAAAATCGCCATCGCCTGTGCATTACTCACCAGTTTTGTTGCCAGCAGCGTCTGGGCTGATGCAGCCAGCGACCTTAAAAGCCGACTGGATAAAGTAAGCAGCTTCCACGCCAGCTTCACGCAAAAAGTGACTGACGGTAGCGGTAACGCGGTGCAGGAAGGACAGGGTGATTTGTGGGTGAAACGCCCTAATCTGTTTAACTGGCATATGACCCAGCCGGATGAAAGTATTCTGGTTTCTGACGGTAAAACCCTGTGGTTCTTCAACCCATTTGTTGAGCAGGCCACGGCGACCTGGCTGAAAGATGCGACCAGCAATACGCCATTTATGCTGATCGCCCGCAACCAGGCCAGCGACTGGCAGCAGTACAATATTAAACAAAACGGTGACGAGTTTGTCCTGACGCCAAAAGGCAGCAACGGCAATCTGAAGCAGTTCACCATTAACGTAAGCACCAACGGTACCATTAATCAGTTCGGCGCGGTTGAGCAGGACGATCAGCGCAGCAGCTATCAGCTTAAGTCTCAACAGAACGGCGCCGTTGACGCATCGAAATTCACCTTTACCCCGCCGCAGGGCGTGACGGTGGACGACCAACGCAATAAGTAAGAGGCGTGAGTGAGCAATCTGTCGCTCGATTTTTCAGATAATGCGTTTCAACCTCTGGCCGCCCGTATGCGGCCAGAAAATTTAGCGCAGTACATCGGTCAGCAGCATCTGCTGGCTGCGGGGAAACCCTTGCCGCGCGCCATTGAGGCCGGGCATCTGCACTCGATGATCCTCTGGGGGCCACCCGGCACCGGCAAAACAACCCTCGCTGAAGTGATCGCCCGCTATGCTAATGCGGACGTTGAGCGCATCTCGGCGGTGACGTCGGGCGTGAAGGAGATCCGCGAGGCGATCGAGCGGGCACGCCAAAACCGCAATGCCGGGCGCCGCACCATTCTTTTTGTCGATGAAGTCCACCGCTTCAACAAGAGCCAGCAGGATGCGTTCCTGCCGCATATTGAAGACGGCACGATCTTTTTCATCGGCGCGACCACCGAAAACCCGTCGTTTGAACTCAACTCCGCGCTGCTTTCCCGCGCCCGCGTCTACCTGCTTAAATCCCTGACCACAGAGGATATCGAAAAGGTTCTGACTCAGGCGATGGAGGATAAGGCGCGCGGCTACGGCGGGCAGGATATCGTTCTGCCTGACGACACGCGTCGGGCGATTGCGGAACTGGTCAACGGCGATGCGCGCCGCGCGCTGAACACGCTGGAAATGATGGCCGATATGGCCGAAGTGGATGATGCCGGAAAGCGGGTGCTGAAGCAGGAGCTGCTGACCGAAATAGCTGGTGAACGCAGCGCGCGTTTTGATAACAAAGGCGATCGTTTTTACGACCTGATCTCGGCGCTGCATAAGTCCGTGCGCGGCAGCGCCCCGGATGCGGCGCTCTACTGGTACGCACGTATTATCACCGCGGGTGGCGATCCCCTGTATGTGGCGCGTCGCTGTCTGGCGATTGCGTCAGAAGATGTCGGTAATGCCGATCCGCGTGCCATGCAGGTCGCTATCTCTGCATGGGACTGCTTCACCCGCGTCGGGCCAGCGGAAGGCGAACGCGCCATTGCACAGGCGATTGTCTATCTGGCCTGCGCGCCGAAAAGTAATGCGGTCTATACCGCTTTCAAAGCGGCGATGTCGGATGCGCGCGAGCGCCCGGACTACGATGTGCCGGTTCATCTGCGTAATGCGCCAACCAAACTGATGAAAGAGATGGGCTACGGGCAGGAGTATCGCTACGCGCACGACGAGCCCAACGCCTACGCTGCCGGGGAGGAATATTTCCCGCAGGAGATGGCACAAACGCGCTATTATCACCCCACAAACAGAGGTCTTGAAGGCAAGATTGGTGAAAAGCTCACCTGGCTCGCCGGACAGGATCAAAATAGCCCTATAAAACGCTACCGTTAGTTCAATCGTTGCGGTAATGTTGGCAATGTATCCTTGTGGCCGCAGGCTGTGGTCACATTTTCCTATTTTAATTCGATAAGCACAGGATAAGCATGCTCGATCCCAATCTGCTGCGTAATGAGCCAGACGCAGTCGCTGAAAAACTGGCACGCCGGGGCTATAAGCTGGATGTAGATAAGCTGCGCGCTCTTGAAGAGCGTCGTAAAGTTCTGCAGGTACAAACTGAAAATCTGCAGGCAGAGCGTAACTCTCGATCGAAATCCATTGGCCAGGCGAAAGCGCGCGGGGAAGATATTGAGCCATTACGCCTGGAAGTGAACAAGCTGGGTGAAGAACTGGATCAGGCAAAAGCGGAACTGGACGTTCTTCAGGCCGAAATTCGTGATATCGCTCTGGCTATCCCGAACATTCCTGACGACAGCGTGCCAGTCGGCAAAGACGAAAACGACAACGTTGAAGTGAAACGCTGGGGCACGCCTCGCGAGTTCGACTTCGAGGTTCGCGATCACGTGACGCTGGGCGAAATGCACGCAGGGCTGGACTTTGCGGCGGCGGTTAAGCTGACCGGTTCTCGCTTCGTGGTGATGAAGGGCCAGATTGCCCATCTGCACCGCGCGCTGGCGCAGTTCATGCTGGATCTGCACACCGAGCAGCATGGCTACAGCGAAACCTACGTTCCGTATCTGGTTAACCACGATACGTTGTACGGTACGGGCCAGCTGCCGAAATTTGCCGGCGATCTGTTCCATACCCGTCCGCTGGACGAGGAAGCAGACAGCAGCAACTATGCGCTGATCCCAACCGCGGAAGTGCCGCTGACCAACCTCGTGCGTGACGAGATCATTGACGAAGACGATCTGCCAATCAAGCTGACGGCACACTCACCATGCTTCCGTTCTGAAGCCGGTTCTTACGGTCGTGACACCCGTGGTCTGATCCGTATGCACCAGTTCGACAAAGTTGAGATGGTGCAGATTGTTCGTCCTGAAGAGTCCATGGACGCGCTGGAAGAGATGACCGGCCACGCGGAAAAAGTGCTGGAGCTACTGGGCCTGCCGTATCGCCGTATGGCGCTGTGCACCGGTGACATGGGCTTTGGTGCCTGCAAAACCTTCGACCTGGAAGTCTGGGTGCCTGCGCAGAACACCTACCGTGAAATCTCCTCCTGCTCTAACGTCTGGGATTTCCAGGCGCGCCGCATGCAGGCACGCTGCCGCAGCAAATCTGACAAGAAAACCCGTCTGGTGCATACCCTGAACGGTTCTGGTCTGGCTGTTGGCCGTACCCTGGTTGCCGTGCTGGAAAACTACCAGCAGGCAGATGGTCGTATCGAGATCCCTGAAGTGCTGCGTCCATACATGAAAGGCCAGCAGTACATCGGCTAATTCTTTGCCTCACAACAAAAAAGCGCCTTCGGGCGCTTTTTTTATGCCTCTGAATTGACACGACGCAATACCCCCTCCCTCTAAAGTAGTAATACTCCTCCGAATGAAAGTCAGCATAAAACGCTGATTACGAAGAAATTCGTTATTTATAAAACTATATAGCGGTTTGTGCCGCCTCTCTTTTCTTTGTGAGCAACCAAAGTGAGTCTCTATGAAAATCAAAGCGCCTGAAGCGTTAATGGCTGCCGAGGTCACTCGCCGTGGGTTGATGAAAACCACGGCAATAGGCGGCCTGGCTGTAGCCAGCAGCGCCTTCACGCTCCCTTTTACCCGGCTGGCGTCGGCGGCGGATGCACTATCCTCAGCCGCAGCTCCGGAAAAAGTGGTGTGGAGTGCGTGTACCGTAAACTGCGGTAGCCGTTGTCCGCTGCGTATGCATGTGGTGGATGGCGAAATTAAGTATGTCGAAACCGACAACACCGGGGACGATAACTACGAAGGGTTACACCAGGTTCGCGCCTGCCTGCGCGGTCGTTCCATGCGTCGCCGCGTCTATAACCCGGATCGTCTGAAATACCCAATGAAGCGTGTCGGTAAACGTGGGGAAGGGAAGTTCGAGCGCATTAGCTGGGACGAAGCCTACGACATTATCGCCACCAACATGCAGCGCCTGATCAAAGAGTACGGCAACGAGTCCATCTACCTGAACTATGGCACCGGGACGCTGGGCGGCACGCTGACCCGCTCCTGGCCACCGGGTAAAACGCTGGTCGCGCGTCTGATGAACTGCTGCGGCGGTTATCTCAACCACTACGGCGACTACTCTTCCGCACAGATTGCCGCGGGCCTGAATTATACCTACGGCGGCTGGGCCGACGGCAACAGCCCGTCCGATATCGAAAACAGTAAGCTGGTCGTCCTGTTCGGTAACAACCCGGGTGAAACACGCATGAGCGGCGGCGGGGTAACCTACTACCTCGAACAGGCCCGAGCTAAGTCCAATGCCCGCATGATCATTATCGATCCGCGCTATACCGACACCGGTGCCGGGCGTGAAGATGAATGGATCCCAATCCGTCCGGGTACCGATGCGGCACTGGTTTCCGCGCTGGCGTGGGTGATGATCACTGAAAATCTCGTCGATCAGCCATTCCTTGATAAATACTGCGTCGGTTATGACGAGAAAACCCTGCCAGCCAGTGCTCCTGCCAATGGTCACTACAAGGCGTATATTCTCGGCCAGGGGAGCGACGGGGTAGCGAAAACGCCGGAGTGGGCGTCCACCATCACCGGTATTCCGGCTGAGCGTATTGTTCAGCTGGCGCGTGAGATTGGGTCAGCTAAACCGGCTTACATCAGCCAGGGTTGGGGACCGCAGCGTCATGCGAATGGTGAAATCGCCACCCGCGCCATCTCCATGCTCTCCATTCTGACCGGCAACGTCGGCATTCATGGCGGTAACACCGGCGCGCGCGAAGGTTCTTATGAAGTGCCGTTTGAGCGTATGCCGACGCTGGATAACCCGGTTCAGACCAGCATCTCCATGTTTATGTGGACGGATGCGATTGAACGTGGTCCGGAAATGACCGCCCTGCGCGACGGTGTGCGTGGTAAGGACAAGCTGGATGTACCGATCAAGATGATCTGGAACTACGCCGGTAATTGTCTCATCAACCAGCACTCGGAAATCAACCGCACCCATGAAATCCTGCAGGACGACAAGAAGTGCGAGATGATTGTGGTGATCGACTGCCACATGACCTCCTCGGCAAAATATGCCGATATTCTGCTGCCGGACTGCACCGCCTCCGAGCAGATGGATTTCGCGCTGGATGCGTCCTGCGGCAACATGTCCTACGTGATCTTTACCGACCAGGCCATCAAGCCGCGCTTCGAGTGCAAAACCATCTATGAGATGACCTCCGAGCTGGCGAAACGTCTTGGCGTTGAACAGCAATTTACCGAGGGACGCACGCAGGAAGGGTGGATGCGCCATCTGCACGAACTCTCTCGTAAAGCGATTCCTGACCTGCCGGACTTCGATACCTTCCGCAAGCAGGGCATGTACAAGCAGCGTGACCCGGAAGGGCATCACGTGGCGTATAAAGCGTTCCGTGAAGATCCGCAGGCGAATCCGCTAACCACGCCGTCGGGCAAAATCGAAATCTACTCCGAAGCGCTGGCAAAAATCGCATCGACCTGGGAGCTGCCGGAAGGCGATGTTATCGATCCGCTGCCGATCTACACGCCGGGGTTCGAAAACTATAACGATCCGCTGACGGCGAAATTCCCGCTGCAGCTGACCGGTTTCCACTACAAAGCGCGCGTGCACTCCACCTACGGCAACGTCGACGTACTGAAAGCCGCCTGCCGTCAGGAGATGTGGATCAACCCGATGGATGCCAAAGCACGTGGTATCAGCAATGGGGATCGCGTGCGTATCTTCAACGGTCGCGGCGAGGTGCACATTGAAGCCAAAGTGACACCGCGCATGATGCCTGGCGTAGTGGCGCTGGGGGAAGGGGCCTGGTACAGCCCGGATGCCAACCGCATCGACCAGGCAGGCAGTATCAACGTCCTGACCACGCAGCGTCCGTCGCCGCTGGCGAAAGGCAACCCGTCTCACACAAACCTTGTCCAGGTTGAAAAGGTTTAAGGAGTAACCGATGACAACCCAGTATGGATTTTTCATTGATTCCAGCCGTTGCACCGGGTGCAAAACCTGCGAGCTGGCCTGTAAAGATTACAAAGATCTCACTCCGGACGTGAGCTTCCGCCGCATTTACGAATACGCCGGGGGCGACTGGCAGGAAGATAACGGCGTCTGGCATCAGAACGTTTTTGCCTATTACCTCTCGATTGCCTGCAACCACTGCGAAGATCCGGCCTGCACGAAGGTGTGCCCGAGCGGGGCGATGCACAAGCGCGAGGATGGTTTTGTCGTGGTGGATGAAGATGTGTGCATCGGCTGCCGCTACTGCCATATGGCGTGCCCGTATGGCGCACCGCAGTACAACGAAGCCAAAGGGCATATGACCAAATGCGACGGCTGCCACAGCCGCGTCGCGGACGGCAAAAAGCCAATCTGCGTCGAGTCCTGCCCGCTGCGCGCGCTGGATTTTGGGCCGATAGAAGAGCTACGTCAAAAGCATGGTCAGCTTGCCGCTGTGGCACCGCTGCCGTCAGCGCACTTTACGAAGCCAAGTATTGTGATTAAACCTAACGCCAACAGCCGTCCGACGGGTGACACCACCGGCTACCTGGCAAACCCGAAGGAGGTGTGAGATGGGAAGTGGATGGCATGAATGGCCGCTGATGATCTTCACGGTCTTTGGGCAGTGCGTAGTGGGCGGCTTCATTGTTCTGGCGCTCGCGCTGTTAAAAGGGAACCTCAATGCCGAACAGCAGCAGCGTTTAGTGTTGAGCATGTTTGGCCTGTGGGTGCTGATGGGGATTGGATTTATCGCGTCTACGCTGCACCTGGGCTCACCGATGCGCGCGTTTAACTCTCTGAACCGCGTAGGGGCGTCGTCGCTCAGTAACGAAATTGCCAGCGGGGCAATCTTCTTTGCCGTCGGCGGGCTGGGCTGGCTGCTGGCTGCGCTGAAGAAATTGCCTGCGGGCCTGCGCAGCCTGTGGCTGATCGTGACGATGGTGCTGGGCGTGGTGTTCGTGTGGATGATGGTGCGGGTCTACAACACCATAGATACCGTCCCAACCTGGTACAGCGTCTGGACGCCGATGAGCTTCTTCCTGACGATGTTTATCGGCGGGCCGCTGCTGGGCTACCTGCTGCTGCGCGTTGCGGGGGTAGACGGTTGGGCAATGCGTTTGCTGCCAGCCGTTTCGCTGCTGGCGCTGGTAGTGAGTGCAATGGTCGCCCTGATGCAGGGAGCGGAACTGGCTACGATTCACAGCTCTATCCAGCAGGCTTCTGCGCTCGTGCCGGACTACGGTTCGCTGATGGCCTGGCGTGTGGTGTTGCTGGCAGCTGCGCTGGTGTGCTGGATCGCCCCTCAGCTTAAAGGTTATCAGCCTGCACTGCCGCTCCTGTCACTGGCTTTTGTGCTGGTGCTGGCAGGGGAGTTAATTGGTCGCGGTGTGTTTTACGGCCTGCATATGACGGTCGGTATGGCTATCGCCAGCTAATTTCATTTTTCGTTATAAAAAGCCGGGACATAGCGCCCGGCTTTTTCTTTTTCATTCATGAAATTTTTCGACTGTCGTTTTGTTTTAATTTCGGCCATTAATAAATAAAAACATATACATAATTAATATCTATAGCAGGCGTTGCATTAGCAGGATAAGTTTTTTAAATCGACGGAGAACATATTGTGCGAGCCGGCTAAATCAGTGGATTGACTTTGTTTTTGCCAGTGGCATGATGCGCACGAAATCTGAACTTCCTCACGGTTTTTAATCCATGACCACCTATACCCGGCCAGTGCTTCTGTTGCTCTGTGGCCTGCTTCTGTTGACCCTGGCGATCGCGGTGTTAAATACGCTCGTCCCGCTGTGGCTCGCCCATGAAAACTTACCGACCTGGCAGGTGGGTATGGTTAGCTCGTCCTTTTTTACCGGGAACCTGCTGGGCACATTATTAACCGGTAGCCTGATTAAGCGCTTTGGCTTTAATCGCAGTTATTACCTGGCCTCGCTGATTTTTGCTGCCGGATGCGCCGGTCTGGGTCTGATGGTGGGTTTCTGGAGCTGGATGGCGTGGCGTTTTATCGCCGGTGTCGGCTGCGCAATGATTTGGGTGGTGGTTGAAAGTGCGCTGATGTGCAGCGGCACCTCCCGCAACCGCGGACGCCTGCTGGCGGCCTATATGATGGTTTACTATGTCGGTACCGTGCTGGGTCAACTGATGGTCAGCAAGCTGCCAACCGACCTGATGAGCGTGCTGCCATGGGTAACCGGTATGGTGCTGGCCGCGATCCTGCCGCTGCTCTTTACGCGCATTGTGAACCAGAACAGCGAACATCAGGAAGCGACCCACGTCTGGCCGATGCTGAGACTGCGTCAGGCGCGTCTGGGCGTTAACGGCTGCATTATCTCGGGAATTGTACTGGGCTCGCTCTATGGCCTGATGCCGCTCTACCTGAATCATCAGGGCGTCAGCGATTCCGGAATTGGTTTCTGGATGGCGGTGATGGTCAGTGCAGGTATTGTGGGGCAATGGCCGATTGGCCGTCTGGCGGACCGCTTTGGTCGTCTGCTGGTGCTACGCGTTCAGGTCTTCGTGGTGATCATGGGATGCCTTGCAATGCTCAGCAATGCCGCCATGGCGCCTGCGCTGTTTATTCTGGGTGCTGCAGGCTTCACGCTCTATCCGGTCGCGATGGCCTGGGCCTGCGAGAAAGTTGAACATCACCAGTTGGTGGCAATGAACCAGGCGCTGTTATTAAGCTATACCATCGGCAGCCTGCTGGGACCGACGTTTACCGCCATGCTCATGCAAAATTATTCCGATAATTTGCTGTTTATCATGATCGCCAGCGTCTCATTTATTTATCTCCTGATGCTGCTGCGCAAAGCGGGCGAGCATCCAACCCCTGTGGCTCATGCCTGATGATAAAAAAGCCTGTCGATGACAGGCTTTTTTGTCCCTGTCACATATAAGACTTTTACTCATTGTTTGTTTTTCCCGCCTGGCGATAATTCAAATGAGTTCTACCACTAAAAGGCAGCAATCATGTCTACACGTCGTTTTTCCACTACCGCACTTGCCGTAGTGTTGTCTTTAACGTTTGCAACGGCTCCGGTCATGGCTAATCCTGGTAACGGGAATGGCGGTGGTCACGGAAACAGTGGCGGACAGGGTAATAGCGGCAATCATGGTAATTCCGGTAATCATGGTAATAAGCAAAATAACGGTCAGGATAACCCAGGAAAATCGGACAAGAGCTTTAAAAACAGCAAAGATGTTGGTAATGACGTCGACGCTCGCGTGAGCTTTGATCATGCCCGTCATCTGGCACTGAATTATGGCTTAACGGGCTATGACTCTCTGCCTCCGGGGATTGCGAAAAACCTCGCCCGTGGTAAACCGCTTCCTCCGGGCATTGCGAAGAAAACTGTGCCAGCGTCTATGCTCGGCCAGCTTCCTTCCTACCCGGGCTATGAATGGCGAGTGGTCGGCGACGACCTCGTCTTAATTGCGCTGAGTACGGCGATTGTGACCTCCGTTATTAACGGCGTCTTTAAATAGAATATAAAAAGGCCCGGTTCTTACCGGGCCTTCTCTTTAATACATGACCTTGTGGCCATACTGCTCAAGAATACCTTTCACGCGTTCCATCGTCTCTTTTTTCGGCGGCTTCACGCCATCGAGTTTGTACTCTTCGCCCATCGCCACCCATTTATGTTTACCCAGCTCGTGATAGGGCAGAAGCTCAATTTTTTCGACGTTGCCCATGTCGCGGGTAAATTCACCCAGGCGGTGCGCGGAGTCGTCGTCATCTGACCAGCCGGGAACAACCACGTAGCGGATCCAGGTTTTAATGCCTTTGTCGGCAATGTATTTGGCAAACTCCAGCGTGCGGTGGTTGGAAACACCGACCAGGTTCTGGTGGATCTCATCGTTCATCTGTTTGAGATCGAGCATCACCAGATCGGTCACGTCGAGCAGTTCATCAATAACCGGATCGTAGCGGCGTACAAAGCCGTTGGTATCGAGGCAGGTATGAATACCTTCTTTGCGGCAAGCGCGGAACCAGTCGCGGACAAACTCAGCCTGAAGAATGGCTTCACCGCCAGATGCCGTCACGCCACCGCCGGATGCGTTCATAAAGTGGCGATAGGTCACCACCTCTTTCATCAGATCTTCAACGGTAACTTCTTTACCGCCATGGGTATCCCAGGTGTCGCGGTTATGGCAGTACAGGCAGCGCATCAGGCAGCCCTGGAAAAAGGTAATAAAGCGGATCCCTGGGCCATCGACGGTGCCACAGGATTCAAAGGAGTGAATGCGACCAATAGTTGACATTGCGGTGATATCTCCAGCATCGGCCCGTCCGGGGCCTGTGTATGCACAGCTCAAAACCGGCTGTGTTTAAGTCTGTTTTGGCTGATATCCATAGAGTATAGATAGCGGACAAAAGAGACTGAGGTGGAGAGGGTGCTAAAAAGGCCCCACTGACGTGGAGCCTTTATTGTACGCTTTTTAACGCGTGATTTCAGTCAATTCCACTTACATGGACTGAGTGAAAGTACGGGTGATAACGTCCTGCTGCTGTTCTTTAGTCAGGGAGTTAAAACGTACTGCGTAGCCAGATACGCGGATGGTCAGCTGAGGATATTTCTCAGGGTGTTCCATCGCGTCGAGCAGCATTTCACGGTTCATAACGTTCACGTTCAGGTGCTGACCACCTTCGATGGACGCTTCGTGGTGGAAGTAACCATCCATCAGACCCGCGAGGTTAGTTTTACGCACTTCGTCGTCTTTACCCAGCGCGTTTGGCACGATAGAGAAGGTGTAAGAGATACCATCTTTCGCGTAAGCAAACGGCAGTTTTGCAACGGAGGTCAGAGAGGCAACAGCACCTTTCTGGTCACGACCGTGCATTGGGTTAGCACCTGGGCCGAATGGCGCGCCAGCACGACGACCGTCTGGGGTGTTACCGGTTTTCTTACCATACACGACGTTAGAGGTGATGGTCAGAACAGACTGAGTCGGGATAGCGTTACGGTAGGTAGTGAGTTTCTGAATTTTCTTCATGAAACGTTCTACCAGGTCAACCGCCATGTCATCAACGCGAGCGTCGTTGTTACCAAACTGCGGATATTCACCTTCGATTTCGAAGTCTACGGCCAGGCCGTCTTCGTCACGAATTGGTTTAACTTTCGCGTATTTGATTGCAGACAGGGAGTCAGCAGCCACGGACAGACCTGCGATACCACACGCCATGGTGCGAACCACGTCACGGTCGTGCAGCGCCATCAGAGAGGCTTCGTAGCTGTACTTGTCGTGCATGTAGTGGATAACGTTCAGCGCGGTCACGTACTGCTTAGCCAGCCAGTCCATGAAGTGATCCATGCGATCCATGACTTCGTCATAGTTCAGCACGTCGCCTTTAATTGGCTCAGACTTAGGACCAACCTGCATTTTCAGTTTTTCATCAACGCCGCCGTTGATAGCGTACAGCATGGTTTTCGCCAGGTTAGCACGCGCACCGAAGAACTGCATTTGTTTACCAACAACCATTGGGCTTACGCAGCAAGCGATAGCGTAGTCATCGTTGTTGAAGTCAGGGCGCATCAGGTCATCGTTCTCGTACTGCAGAGAAGAGGTGTCGATGGACACTTTAGCGGCGAATTTCTTGAAGTTCAGAGGCAGTTTTTCAGACCACAGAACGGTGATGTTCGGCTCCGGAGAAGGACCCATGGTGTACAGGGTATTCAGGAAGCGGAAGCTGTTTTTGGTTACCAGCGTACGGCCGTCAACGCCCATACCACCGATAGATTCTGTTGCCCAGATTGGGTCACCAGAGAACAGTTCATCATATTCTGGGGTACGCAGGAAGCGAACCATACGCAGTTTCATGACCAGGTGGTCAATCATTTCCTGAGCGTCTTGCTCGGTGATTTTGCCTGCTTTCAGGTCACGTTCGATATATGCATCCAGGAAGGTGGATACGCGACCGAAGGACATTGCTGCACCGTTCTGAGACTTAACCGCAGCCAGGTAGCCGAAGTAGGTCCACTGGATAGCTTCCTGAGCGTTGGTAGCAGGACCAGAGATGTCGCAGCCGTATTTAGCTGCCATTTCTTTGATCTGACCCAGCGCGCGGTGCTGTTCAGCAATTTCTTCACGCAGACGGATAGTCGCTTCCAGGTTTACGCCGTTTTCCAGGTCGGACTGCAGGGAAACGAACTGCGCGTATTTGTCTTTCATCAGGAAGTCGATACCGTACAGCGCAACGCGACGGTAGTCACCAATGATACGGCCACGGCCATACGCATCTGGTAGACCAGTCAGAACACCGGATTTACGGCAGTTCAGAATGTCTTTGGTGTAAACATCGAATACGCCCTGGTTATGGGTTTTGCGGTATTCGGTGAAGATTTTTTTCAGCATTGGGTCCAGCTCGCGGTTATACGCTTTGCAGGAACCTTCAACCATTTTGATACCACCGAACGGGATGATTGCGCGTTTCAGTGGTGCTTCAGTTTGCAGACCAACGATTTTCTCAAGGGCTTTGTTGATGTAGCCAGCATCGTGAGAAGTGATGGTGGATGCAACGGAGGTGTCAAAATCAACTGGCGCGTGAGTGCGGTTTTCCAGTTTAACGCCTTCCATTACGCTGTCCCACAGCTTGGTGGTTGCGTCAGTTGCACCAGCCAGGAAGGATTCGTCACCTTCATACGGGGTATAGTTTTTCTGAATGAAGTCACGGACGTTTACTTCATTCTGCCAGTCACCTTTCGCAAAACCTTCCCAGGCTGTGGCTAACTTTTCATTAAGCTCGGACATGTAACACCTACCTTCTTAAGTGGATTTTTTATTTTACTGCCTGAGACAACCATTAATGATGGTCGCCGCCACGCAGGTAAATGACCCAGTATGTCAACCCAACTAACAGACCCCCACCGATAATGTTCCCGATAGTGACGGGGATCAGGTTATCAGTAATGAAATTCATAATAGTCAGGTGTGAGAAACTTTCCGGGGATGAACCAACTGCGGTCCAGAACTCCGGGCTTGCAAAGTTGCGGATAACAATCCCCATTGGGATCATGAACATATTCGCAATACTGTGCTCAAAGCCGCTGGCAACAAACATCGCAACCGGCAGAACCATAATCATGGCTTTATCCATCAGGCTACGACCAGAGTAGCTCATCCAGACCGCCAGGCAGACCATCAGGTTTGCGAGGATGCCGAGAGCAACGGCTTCGATAAATGTATGGTGCATTTTGTGGTCAGCGGTTTGCAGGACATTAAGCCCCCAGCCACCGTTGGCGGTCATATACTCGCCAGAGAGCCACATCAACAGAACAAAGAGCAGACAGCCAATCAGGTTACCAACGTAGACGTTAAGCCAGTTGCGCGCCAGTTGACCCCAGGTAATTCTTCCGCTGGCTTTCGCCACAACAATCAGCACCGTTGAGGTGAAGAGGTCGGCGCCGCAAATGACGCAGAGAATCAGACCCAGTGAGAAGCAAATGCCGCCAATCAGTTTGGCCATGCCGAAAGGCATTCCGGCAGTACCGGTGGTGGCGGTGATGTAGAAGACGAACGCGATAGAGATGAACACACCGGCCGTGATCGCCAGATAGAACGTCTTCATCGGGTGTTTCGTTGCTTTATAGACACCCGCTTCTTCGGCAACTTTTGCCATCGCGGCGGGGAGTAAAAGATCAAAAGGGTTGTCAGCTTTCACACTAACTCTCTCTTTATTAAGTCGGCGACGAGATACTAACAAAGCATTATAGAAGAGAAATTGATATAGATCATATCTCGCCTGGCTTATAGGCCCGCAGTATGTATGGTTTTACAACAAATGCGGAGTAAGTATTTGATTATCCGTATAAAAATAAATTTTAAAAGTTATGAAAAGAGTTGAATTTTTTCGTTCGGCCCCCTTCGAAACAGTTAATTAATATGGAGTATTAACCATAAAAAGTAACAATAAAGCCCGGCTAAATATTATTATATTTACCCATGTTTAACTTTATTATTACAATCAACAATCATTGCCGAAAAAAATAAAAAAAGGGGCAATGAAATTGCCCCGTAATATAGCCCAGACGATTGAATACGCCTACAGCCGTTAATGTTATATGCGCTTATTTTGACCAGTAAGCGGCTTTCGCCTTCTGCAATTTCTCATAGGCGTTGAGCAGAGACTGATGAGCCGGGAAGGCCTTCAGATCGCTATCAACCGCCTGCAGACCATAGAACGGCTCTTCACCGCTCAGCGCCGCGCTGGCGGCTTCAACTGCTTCTGCACCGTACATGCGTACGAAGGCGTTCAGATACTGCAATGGCTCACGATCGTCTTCCTGTGCAAGCAGCAGCAGGGTTTGCAGGCAGCGATAGTAGTTGGTGCGCTCTGCAGAGAAGACCGACTGGTTAAACTCCATGGTCCATTCGGTCCAGGCCAGGGCCTGATCCAGATCGCCGCCGGCGAGGGCCAGCATCGCTTTCAGCTCACCGATACGCAGCGTGTACCAGCCGTTGTCCTTACCGGTCGCCAGACCCAGCAGTTCGCGCACGCGGGTGAAGTCATCGTGGCCTTCATCGTCCAGCTGGGCGATCAGGTTGAGATAATCTTCTTTTTCCCACTCGCTGCCCGGCAGGGAGAGTAGAGTCTCACGCAGGTGCGCGCCCATGCTGTTGTTGGCGAGCCACAGATCTTCCGCCGGGTAGATATCGGACATCCCAGGTACGATGATGCGGCATGCGTAAACGCCCAGGTGTTCGTAGTCGGCAATGTAGACTTCCTGATCTTCGGCGTTGAAGATTGCCATCAGTGTGGCGAACTCTTCTTCAGTGGTACCGGCAAAGCTCCAGTCCACGAACGGATAGTCCGCGTCCTGCTTAAACATATCCCAGGAGATCAAACCGCTGGAGTCGATGAAGTGGGTTTCGAGGTTGGTGTGCTCGGCGACTTCTTCATCGTCAAAGGTTGGCGGAGTAAAGACATCGAGATCTTTCAGACTACGGCCTTGCAGCAGTTCGGTCACGGTACGCTCCAGCGCCACGCCGAAGTCAGGATGCGCGCCGAAGGAGGCGAAGCAGGTGCCGTTAGTCGGGTTAAACAGCACGACGCAGATAACCGGATATTTGCCGCCCAGAGAGCCGTCATACGCAAAGATTGGGAAACCTTCTGCTTCCAGTTTCGCGATGGATTCCACCACACCCGGGTAGCGCGCCAGCACGTCCGCCGGGATCTCCGGCAGGCTGATGGATTCAGCGATGATGCGGTTTTTAATGTGGCGCTCGAACACTTCGGATAGACCCTGCACGCGCGCTTCATTGCGGGTATTACCAGCGGACATGCCGTTGGACACATACAGGTTGCCGACGATATTCATCGGAATATACACGATCTGCTCGTCAGACTGACGGGTGAACGGCAGGGCGCAGATCCCACGCTCTTCATTGCCAGACTGGAGATCGATCAGCATGCTGGCAGTCAGTTCGTTTTCCGGATCGTAGAACGCGCGCAGACGGGCATCCAGAATGCCTTCCGGCAGTTCGTCGTCTTCGGGAAGCGGGAACCATTTTTCATTCGGATAGTGAACGAACGGGCCGTTGGCGATGGTTTCGCCCAGCCAGAAATCGGCGAAGAAATAGTTGGTGGACAGACGCTCAAAATACTCACCCAGCGCAGAAGCCAGCGCCGCTTTTTTGGTTGCGCCTTTACCATTGGTAAAGCACAGCGCACAGTCTTTGTCGCGGATATGCACGGACCAGACGTGAGGCACCGGGTTCAGCCAGGAGGCTTCTTCGATATTAAAGCCCAGGTCGGTCAGTTTCTGCTGGAAGCGAGCGATGGAATCTTCCAGAGCGGCGTCTTTGCCGGGGATAAACGTTTGAGTCATGGCGTTCACTTTTATCGTACGTAAAGCGCGCAATGATACGGGTTTTGCGTGACGGGTGCTATCTCCGGCGAAAATAAATGGCTGGGCTATGCTTACTGTCAGTAACTCACTGTTAAGGCATAGAAAAATGAAAGCATTTGATCTCCAGCGGATGGCGTTTGATAAAGTTCCTCCTGAATTTCTGGGTGAAGTGGCGCTGCGCAGCCTGTACACCTTCGTACTCGTCTTCCTGTTTCTCAAAATTACCGGCCGTCGCGGCGTGCGGCAGATGTCGCTGTTTGAGGTGCTGATCATTCTGACACTGGGCTCGGCGGCAGGGGATGTCGCCTTTTATGACGACGTGCCGATGGTACCGGTGTTTATCGTTTTTGTTTCCCTCGCCTTGCTCTACCGTCTGGTCATGTGGCTGATGTCAAAAAGCGAAAAGCTGGAAGATCTTCTGGAAGGGAAGCCGGTTGTGATTGTGAAGGACGGGCAGCTGGCATGGGAAAATGTGCAAAGCGCCAATATGACCGAGTTTGAGTTCTTTATGGAGCTGCGTCTGAATAGCGTTGAACAGCTCGGGCAGGTGCGGCTGGCGATCATGGAAACCAACGGGCAAATCAGCGTCTATTACTATGCTGACGACGACGTTAAGCCCGGCCTGTGTATCCTGCCGGATATGTTAGTAGAACGGTTCAGGGTGGTACCTGAAACCGGGGAGTATGCATGTATAAAATGTAGTCATGTGGTGGGGATGCATGCGGGCGATCATCAATTATGCCCTCGTTGTGCAAATCCGGAATGGACGAAGGTTAGCCGGGCTAAACGCCTCGTCTGACAGCGATTTTGTCGGTTTTGTGACGACGAGGCGGCAGATTGTTTTGTGTGATGAAGGGCACATTTCCCCGGTCATAAGTTTTAGACATTGCGGCGCGTGTCACTGAATGATAAAACCGATATCCACAGTTATAACTTATGGCTTTTAGCGTGGTGAGGGGAAATGGCTCAAGTCTTTAATTTCAGTTCAGGTCCGGCAATGTTACCGGCAGACGTGCTTAAACAGGCTCAACAGGAACTTTGTGACTGGAACGGTCTCGGTACGTCGGTGATGGAAATCAGCCACCGTGGTAAAGAGTTTATTCAGGTGGCCGAAGAGGCAGAAAAGGATTTTCGCGATCTGCTGAACATTCCCTCGAACTACAAAGTATTGTTCTGCCATGGCGGTGGTCGCGGCCAGTTTGCTGGCGTACCGCTGAATATCCTTGGCGACAAAACGACGGCTGACTACGTTGACGCGGGTTACTGGGCGGCAAGCGCCGTTAAAGAAGCGCACAAATACTGCACGCCGAACGTTATCGACGCCAAAGTGACCGTTGAAGGTCTGCGCGCCGTGAAGCCAATGCGCGAGTGGCAGCTTTCTGATAACGCCGCCTATCTTCACTACTGCCCGAACGAAACCATTGACGGGATTGCCATCGACGAGACGCCAGACTTTGGCAAAGACGTTGTTGTTGCCGCCGACTTCTCCTCCACCATTCTGTCTGCGCCCATTGACGTCAGCCGCTACGGTGTTATCTATGCGGGCGCGCAGAAAAATATCGGTCCTGCTGGCCTGACGATCGTTATTGTGCGTGAAGATCTGCTGGGTAAAGCGCATAAGTCCTGCCCGTCGATTCTCGACTACACCGTGCTGAACGATAATGACTCTATGTTCAACACCCCACCAACGTTTGCCTGGTATCTCTCCGGCCTGGTCTTCAAATGGCTGAAGCAAAACGGCGGCGTGGCGCAGATGGACAAGGTCAATCAGCAGAAAGCCGAGCTGCTGTATGGCGTCATCGACAAGAGCGATTTCTACCGTAACGATGTGGCGAAAGCTAACCGTTCCCGTATGAACGTGCCGTTCCAGCTGGCGGACAGCAGCCTGGACAAAGTGTTCCTTGAGGAGTCCTTCGCGAAAGGCCTGCATGCGCTCAAAGGCCACCGCGTCGTTGGCGGCATGCGTGCCTCCATTTATAACGCAATGCCGCTGGAAGGCGTTAAAGCCCTGACGGATTTCATGATCGACTTCGAACGTCGTCACGGTTAATTTGCTGTTTTTCACCCCCGCAGCGTCCCTGCGGGGTTTTTATTATGTTGAGTTGAGAGTTTAGTTTTCATGGAATCCCTGACGTTACAACCTATCGCGCGGGTAGATGGCACCATCAATCTGCCTGGTTCAAAAAGTGTCTCGAACCGCGCTCTGCTGCTGGCAGCTCTGGCAAACGGCACCACCGTCCTCACCAACCTGCTGGACAGCGATGACGTGCGCCATATGCTCAATGCGCTGAAAGCGTTGGGCGTTCAATATACTCTCTCCGACGATCGTACCCGTTGCGAAGTGACCGGCAACGGCGGCGCGCTGCAAACCAGTGAAGAACTTGAGCTGTTTCTGGGGAACGCCGGTACCGCGATGCGTCCGCTGGCGGCGGCCCTGTGTCTGGGGAGCAACAACATCGTGCTGACCGGCGAGCCGCGCATGAAAGAGCGTCCGATTGGTCACCTGGTGGATGCCCTGCGTCAGGGTGGCGCGCAGATTGACTATCTGGAGCAGGAAAATTATCCGCCACTGCGTCTGCGTGGGGGCTTTACCGGCGGCAACGTCGAGGTTGACGGCAGCGTCTCCAGCCAGTTCCTGACGGCACTGCTGATGACTGCACCGCTGGCACCGCAGGATACGGTCATCACTATCAAGGGTGACCTGGTGTCTAAGCCGTACATTGATATTACCCTGCATCTGATGAAAACCTTCGGTGTGGAGGTGGAAAACCTCGCGTATCAGCGCTTCGTGGTTCGCGGTGCGCAGCAGTATCAGTCTCCGGGTAACTACCTGGTTGAAGGTGACGCTTCATCTGCTTCCTACTTCCTGGCGGCAGGCGCTATTAAAGGCGGTACGGTGAAGGTGACCGGCATTGGCCGCAACAGCGTGCAGGGCGACATTCGTTTTGCTGACGTGCTCGAAAAAATGGGTGCAGTTGTCACCTGGGGCGATGACTTCATCGCCTGTACGCACGGTGAGCTGAACGCCATCGACATGGACATGAACCATATCCCGGATGCGGCGATGACCATTGCCACGGCGGCGCTGTTTGCCGAAGGCACCACCACGCTGCGCAACATCTATAACTGGCGCGTAAAAGAGACGGACCGCCTGTTCGCGATGGCAACCGAGCTGCGTAAAGTCGGTGCTGAGGTGGAAGAGGGCGAAGACTACATTCGCGTCACGCCGCCGGCAAAGCTGCAGTTCGCAGAAATTGGCACCTACAACGATCACCGTATGGCGATGTGTTTCTCGCTGGTGGCGCTGTCCGATACGCCTGTGACCATTCTCGATCCGAAGTGTACGGCGAAAACCTTCCCGGACTACTTCGAGCAGCTGGCGCGCATTAGCACCCTGGCCTGATTACGTTCTGCCGCATCACCCGATGCGGCATTTCCTTACGCTTCCTGACGATCTTTCCCGCTCATTTCTTCTACACTCTGCTTCAATCATTCCGTAATTTGCACGCAAAGGTAACAGTTGCGTACGTTGACGCGTATAATGCGCGGCGTTCATGTTAACGGTATGCCTTGTTTAAGGAGAAAAAGATGACGGCAGTTGCCCCGGTAATCACCATTGATGGGCCGAGTGGCGCAGGGAAAGGTACTCTGTGCAAAGCGATGGCGGAAGCATTGCAATGGCATCTTTTAGATTCGGGAGCAATCTATCGCGTGCTGGCTCTGGCTGCGCTGCATCATCACGTGGATGTCGCCTCTGAAGAAGCGCTGGTACCGCTGGCTGCACATCTGGATGTGCGTTTTGTTTCCACCGATGGCAACCTGGAAGTGATTCTGGAAGGGGAAGACGTGAGCGGCGAAATCCGTACGCAGGAAGTCGCTAATGCGGCCTCCCAGGTGGCCGCTTTCCCACGCGTTCGCGAGGCGCTGCTGCGTCGCCAGCGCGCGTTTCGTGAAGCCCCGGGTCTGATCGCTGACGGACGCGACATGGGAACCGTCGTATTTCCTGATGCGCCAGTAAAAATTTTCCTTGACGCCTCTTCGGAAGAACGTGCTCAACGCCGTATGCTTCAGTTGCAGGAAAAGGGGTTTAGTGTTAACTTTGATCGCCTTTTATCCGAGATAAAAGAGCGCGATGACCGCGATCGTAACCGCGCCGTCGCACCACTTGTTCCTGCAGAAGATGCATTAGTTCTGGATTCAACCAGTTTAACTATTGAGCAAGTGATTGAAAAAGCGCTACAATATGCGCGCCAAAAACTGGCACTCGCGTAATTGCGACCGATTTAGCAGTACCCCCGCTGCAATGGATTGACGGCGGGTATGTGAAACAACCCCATCCGGCACGGAGCCAGGTGGACGTTAATATTAACCTGAAGATTAAACATGACTGAATCTTTTGCTCAACTGTTTGAAGAATCCTTAAAAGAAATCGAAACCCGTCCGGGTTCCATCGTTCGTGGTGTTGTTGTTGCTATCGACAAAGACGTAGTACTGGTTGACGCCGGTCTGAAATCTGAGTCCGCCATTCCGGCTGAGCAGTTCAAAAACGCCCAGGGCGAGCTGGAAATCCAGGTTGGTGACGAAGTTGACGTTGCTCTGGACGCAGTAGAAGACGGCTTCGGCGAAACCCTGCTGTCTCGTGAGAAAGCTAAACGTCACGAAGCATGGATCACGCTGGAGAAAGCTTACGAAGAAGCTGAAACTGTGGTCGGTGTTATCAACGGCAAAGTTAAAGGTGGCTTCACTGTTGAGCTGAATGGTATTCGTGCGTTCCTGCCAGGTTCACTGGTAGACGTTCGTCCAGTCCGTGACACCCTGCACCTCGAAGGCAAAGAGCTTGAGTTCAAAGTAATCAAGCTGGACCAGAAGCGTAACAACGTTGTTGTTTCCCGTCGTGCCGTTATCGAATCCGAAAACAGCGCAGAACGCGATCAGCTGCTGGAAAACCTGCAGGAAGGCATGGAAGTCAAAGGTATCGTTAAGAACCTCACTGACTACGGCGCATTCGTTGACCTGGGCGGCGTTGATGGCCTGCTGCACATCACCGACATGGCGTGGAAACGCGTTAAGCACCCAAGCGAAATCGTGAACGTGGGCGACGAAATCACTGTTAAAGTGCTGAAGTTCGACCGCGAGCGTACTCGTGTATCCCTCGGCCTGAAACAGCTGGGCGAAGATCCATGGGTAGCTATCGCTAAGCGTTACCCAGAAGGTACTAAACTGACTGGTCGCGTAACCAACCTGACCGACTACGGCTGCTTCGTTGAAATCGAAGAAGGCGTTGAAGGCCTGGTGCACGTTTCCGAAATGGACTGGACCAACAAAAACATCCACCCATCCAAAGTTGTTAACGTTGGTGATGTAGTGGAAGTGATGGTTCTGGATATCGACGAAGAACGTCGTCGTATCTCCCTGGGCCTGAAGCAGTGCAAAAACAACCCATGGCAGCAGTTCGCGGAAACCCACAACAAGGGCGACCGTGTTGAAGGTAAAATCAAGTCTATCACTGACTTCGGTATCTTCATCGGCCTGGACGGCGGCATCGATGGCCTGGTTCACCTGTCTGACATCTCCTGGAACGTTGCAGGCGAAGAAGCAGTTCGTGAATACAAAAAAGGCGACGAAATCGCTGCAGTTGTTCTGCAGGTTGACGCAGAGCGTGAGCGTATCTCCCTGGGCGTTAAACAGCTCGCAGAAGATCCGTTCAACAACTGGGTTGCTCTGAACAAGAAAGGCGCAATCGTAAACGGTAAAGTGACTGCAGTTGACGCTAAAGGCGCAACCGTAGAACTGGCTGACGGCGTTGAAGGTTACCTGCGCGCTTCTGAAGCTTCCCGTGACCGCGTTGAAGATGCCACTCTGGTTCTGAACGTAGGCGATGACGTTGAAGCTAAGTTCACCGGTGTTGACCGTAAGAACCGTGCAATCAGCCTGTCTGTTCGTGCTAAAGACGAAGCTGATGAGAAAGATGCAATCGCAACTGTTAACAAACAGGAAGATGCAAACTTCTCTAACAACGCAATGGCTGAAGCTTTCAAAGCAGCTAAAGGCGAGTAATATCAGGTTCTCAGCATCATTTGAGCTGTAACGCATTTACAGCGCGAAGGATGAGGAGCAAACTTGACAGATTGCAGGATTCGTCCTGTAATCAATAACAAAGGGCGGCTACGGCCGCCCTTGTTTAATGAGCTGTTAAGCTAATTGGTTTGAAAGGAACCGGAGGAATCATGACCAAGTCAGAGTTGATTGAAAGACTTGCCAGTCAGCAACCGCATATCCCTGCCAAGGCAGTGGAAGATGCCGTAAAAGAGATGCTGGAGCATATGGCCTCCACTCTTGCCCAGGGCGAGCGCATTGAAATCCGCGGTTTCGGTAGTTTTTCTCTGCACTATCGTGCTCCACGTACCGGGCGTAACCCGAAAACTGGCGATAAAGTCGAGCTGGAAGGTAAGTACGTTCCACACTTTAAGCCGGGTAAAGAACTGCGCGATCGCGCCAATATTTACGGCAACTGAGTTTAGCCAGCGGGTTAAACTGGGTTCGAAAGAAAGCACCTGCGGGTGCTTTTTTTGTCTCCGTCGCTACCATTCTGAAGGTGTCTCGCAATTTCAGTTGTGTTTGCTGCAACGCGCTAAAAACCCTGCAGCGCTTGCTGTAGATTGCATTTTTCATACCTGACACTCCGCTCGACCTGCCCGCATACTGCCACCCTGAAACAGGGAGGTAGCAATGGGAATTCCCGCTTTAGGTATATGCGCCATTCTGGCAATAGCCCCATTACTTTGGTTACCTGAACTGCCATCGCGTTATACCGTGTGGATAATGATGGCTGGTGGGGTTGCACTGGCCGCATGCCAAAACGTACGGCTGAAGTATGTGGGGATGACGCTGTTATTTTGTGTGTGGGGTATTCTGGCCGCGAAGGAGAGCGTCTGGCCGATGCAGCATTTAACCACCGGTGCTGTGCAGGCTGAGGTAGAGATCACCGCCACCGATGGCGCAACTCAGCATCAGGGAAACATTCTCCGCGTCGACGGTCAACGCTGGTGGGGCTCTACTGGCGTTACGCTGTATGGCAATTATCTGCCGCAGGAAGCGTGTCCCGGTCAGCGCTGGGCGATGACGCTCAGGCTCAGGCCTGCACACGGTGAACTGAATGACGGAGGGTATGATCCCCAGCGCAGCGCGATTGCTCGCCATCAGACGCTAAGCGGACGCTTCACCCATGCCGAACTCGTCGACGGGCGCTGCAGCCTGCGCGCGCAATATCTGACGTCGCTGCAAAACCGACTTTCATCTTATCGCTGGAGCGAGGTTATTCTCGGGCTGGGGATGGGGGAGCGTCTGGATGTATCCCGGGAAATAAAAGACCTGATGCGTGAAACCGGCACGCTGCATTTGATGGCGATTTCGGGGCTGCATATCGCGCTGGCGGCCTCCATCGTCTGGTTACTTGCCCGTGGGATCCAGTTTTTATTACCCTGCCACCGGGTTAACTGGCGCATGCCTCTGCTGGCCGGGGTGTTCTTTGCCGCTTTCTACGCCTGGCTGACCGGATTGCAACCTCCCGCGCTCCGAACGGTGATTGCCCTCGCTGTGCTGGCGGCGCTGCGGATCGGTGCCAGGCAATGGTCTCCCTGGCAGGTGTGGATCTGCTGTGTCGCGGCGATCCTGGTGAGCGATCCCTTAGCCATACTTTCGCAGAGTCTGCTTCTGTCTGCATTTGCCGTCGCCGCGCTGATTTTCTGGTTTCAGTGGTTGCCTCTTCCCCACCGGCAGTGGGCTCGCCGGATACGTCCGCTGCTGAACCTGATCTCTCTGCAGGCTGGCATGTTGCTACTTCTCATGCCGCTACAGGTTCTGATTTTCCATGGCTTCAGTATTTCCTCTCTGGTTGCAAACCTCTTTGCCGTTCCGCTGGTAACGTTTGTCTGCGTACCGCTGATTTTGCTCGGCATGCTGCTTCATCTGCTGCCGCTGGCGGGGCTGGAAAGCACCATCTGGTATGCAACAGATACGTCACTTTCGGGGCTATTCTGGCTGCTGATGCGCCTGCCTGACGGCTGGCAGAGTGTTGATCAACGCTGGCAGTACATGACGTTACTGCCCTGGCTTATCCTCATCGGCTGGCGTTTCCGCGCCTGGAAAACCGTCCCTGCCGTTTGTCTGGCTGGAAGTGTCTTACTGACATTCCCACTCTGGCGCACGGTGAAAAGCGACGCCTGGACGCTCCATATGCTGGACGTGGGGCAGGGGCTGGCAATGGTCATTGAACGGCAGGGAAAAGCCATTCTTTACGATACCGGACTTGCCTGGCCGGGCGGGGATAGCGCACAGCGGTTAATTATTCCATGGCTGCGCTGGCATCATCTGCAACCAGAAGGCGTTATTCTCAGCCATGAGCATCTCGATCACGCGGGAGGCCTCGCATCGCTGCAAAAAACGTGGCCTGAGATGTGGGTGAGAAGTACATTGCGCCTGGCGGAACATCGCCCCTGTTTTCGCGGGCAGAAATGGCGCTGGCAGGGGTTAACCTTCACCGTTCACTGGCCCCCTGAAAATTATCCGGCTCAGGGTAACAATCACTCCTGCGTAGTAAAAATTGACGACGGTGGGCAGAGCGTTCTGCTGACGGGAGACATTGAAGCGCAAGCAGAACAGGCTATGCTTAGCCATTACTGGCAGCATCTGAGGTCCACCCTCATACAGGTACCTCACCATGGCAGCAATACCTCTTCGTCATTGCCGCTGGTGCAGCGGGTGGAGGGAGAGATTGCTCTGGATTCTGCGGCTCGCTATAACGCATGGCGATTTCCGTCGGCTAAAGTGGTCCGGCGCTATCGAAAAGAGGGGTATATCTGGCACGATACCCCCCATGCCGGACAAATATCAGTGACATTCTCGCAACATCGCTGGCAAATCCGGCGCGTGCGGGAGCAATTTTTACCGCCCTGGTATCATCAGTGGTTTGGCGCGCCCGTAGATAACGGGTAGAATATGCGGCTATTTCAACAAATGCTGGTTTTTTGAATGCATAACGACAAAGATCTCTCCACGTGGCAAACCTTCCGCCGACTCTGGCCGATGATTGCACCCTTTAAAGCAGGCTTGATCGTGGCGGGTGTAGCGTTAATCCTCAACGCAGCCAGCGATACTTTTATGTTATCGCTCCTCAAACCGTTACTGGACGACGGTTTTGGTAAAACGGATCGCTCAGTGTTGCTATGGATGCCTCTGGTGGTTATCGGACTGATGATCTTACGCGGTATCACCAGCTATATCTCCAGCTACTGCATCTCCTGGGTTTCCGGAAAAGTGGTTATGACCATGCGCCGTCGTCTGTTCAGCCACATGATGGGTATGCCGGTCTCGTTCTTTGACAAGCAGTCTACCGGGACGTTGCTGTCTCGTATTACCTACGACTCAGAGCAGGTAGCCTCCTCGTCCTCAAGCGCACTGATTACCGTTGTGCGTGAGGGCGCGTCGATCATCGGTCTGTTCGCGATGATGTTCTACTACAGCTGGCAGCTGTCGATCATCCTTATCGTTCTGGCACCGATAGTTTCTATTGCTATCCGCGTCGTCTCAAAGCGCTTCCGCAATATCAGTAAGAATATGCAGAACACCATGGGGCAGGTAACGACCAGCGCAGAACAGATGCTGAAAGGGCATAAAGAAGTGCTGATCTTCGGTGGTCAGGAAGTTGAAACCAAACGCTTTGATAAAGTCAGCAATAAAATGCGTCTGCAGGGGATGAAAATGGTCTCGGCCTCTTCCATCTCTGACCCGATCATTCAGCTGATTGCGTCCCTGGCGCTGGCGTTCGTTCTCTATGCGGCAAGCTTCCCGAGCGTAATGGAGACGCTGACGGCGGGTACCATCACCGTGGTCTTCTCTTCAATGATTGCCCTGATGCGCCCGCTGAAATCACTGACAAACGTGAACGCCCAGTTCCAGCGCGGGATGGCAGCCTGTCAGACGCTGTTCAGCATTCTGGATTCCGAACAGGAAAAAGACGAAGGTACACGCGAGATTGAGCGCGCCCGGGGCGACGTTGAGTTCCGCAATGTGACCTTCACCTATCCTGGCCGTGAAATCCCCGCGCTGCGTAATATCAACCTGTCTATTCCGGCGGGTAAAACCGTTGCGCTGGTGGGCCGTTCCGGCTCCGGTAAGTCGACCATTGCCAGCCTGATCACCCGTTTCTACGATATTAACGAAGGTGAGATCCTGTTGGACGGTCACGACCTGCGGGAGTACACCCTGCAGTCGCTGCGTAACCAGGTTGCACTGGTTTCTCAGAATGTGCATCTGTTCAACGATACGGTCGCCAACAATATTGCTTATGCGCGCACTGACGAGTACAGCCGCGAGCAGATTGAGAACGCCGCGCGTATGGCGTATGCAATGGACTTTATCAACAAGATGGATAACGGTCTGGATACGATCATCGGTGAAAACGGGGTACTGCTCTCCGGCGGTCAACGCCAGCGTATCGCCATTGCGCGCGCGCTGCTGCGCGATAGCCCGATTCTGATCCTGGACGAAGCAACCTCAGCGCTGGATACGGAATCTGAACGCGCCATTCAGTCAGCGCTGGATGAACTGCAAAAGAACCGTACTTCGCTGGTGATTGCACACCGTCTCTCTACTATCGAGCAGGCAGATGAGATCGTTGTGGTTGAGGACGGCATCATTGTTGAACGCGGAAGCCATGCCGATCTGCTGGAACACCGTGGCGTTTATGCCCAGCTTCATAAGATGCAGTTCGGCGAATGATTGCACGCATCTGGTCCGGTGAATCCCCGCTGTGGCTGCTGCTTTTGCCGCTCTCCTGGTTGTACGGCCTGGTGAGCGGCTCCATTCGTTTGCTATACCGTCTGGGAATCAAGCGTGCCTGGCGCGCGCCGGTTCCTGTAGTCGTGGTGGGTAACCTCACTGCGGGTGGCAATGGCAAAACACCGGTGGTGATCTGGCTGGTGGAGCAGCTGCAAAAACGCGGTATCCGCCCCGGCGTGGTGTCGCGTGGGTACGGTGGTAAAGCGGCGCATTATCCATTGTTGCTCACGGCGGAAACCACGACCGCCGAAGCCGGTGATGAACCGGTATTGATTTTCCAGCGTACCGGCGTGCCGGTTGCGGTCTCCCCGGTGCGCAGCGATGCCGTTCAGGCACTGCTTGCCGAACACGCGGTGCAAATCATTATCACTGATGATGGCCTGCAGCATTACGCCCTGGCGCGTGATAAAGAGATTGTGGTTATCGACGGCGTTCGCCGTTTCGGGAACGGCTGGTGGTTGCCCGCCGGACCTATGCGCGAACGCGCTTCGCGTCTGAAATCTGTTGATGCGGTGATTGTGAACGGCGGTGAAGCAAAAGCGGGTGAAATCCCGATGCACCTGCAGCCGGGTCTGGCGATCAACCTGGCGACGGGGGAACGCCGGCCGGTTGCTGAGCTGCCTTCACTTGTAGCGATGGCGGGGATTGGTCATCCGCCACGCTTCTTCGCGACGCTTGAACAGTGTGGAGCCCGGCTGGAAAAACGCGTTCCGCTGGCCGACCACCAGGCGCTGGTGGAAGGGCAGGTTGACGCCCTGACCGTACCCGGACAGTCGCTGATCATGACCGAAAAAGATGCGGTGAAATGCCGTGCCTTTGCGAAAGATAACTGGTGGTATCTGCCGGTTGACGCTGAACTCAGCGGCGAACAGCCGGAACACTTGCTCCAGGATCTGATTGCGTTGGTGCTGTAGAGGCTTACGCGGTTCTGGTGGCGCTTTGACTGACAGGAAAACGCATGTCTTTACCGCAACTCTCGCTTTCAGCCGCACGTCATTTGCACCTTGCCGCGCAGGGGCTGCTCAAAAAGCCCCGCCGCCGCGCGCAGCCTGCCGATATCCTCTCTACCGTCCAGCGCATGTCGCTGCTTCAAATCGACACCATTAACATTGTGGCCCGTAGCCCTTACCTGGTGCTGTTTAGCCGTCTGGGAAGTTATCCCTCGCAGTGGCTGGATGAGGCGCTCTGCAAAGGGGAGCTGATGGAGTACTGGGCGCACGAAGCCTGCTTCCTGCCCCGCAGCGATTTCGCCCTGGTTCGCCACCGCATGCTTGCTCCGGAAAAGATGGGCTGGAAATACCGACAGGCGTGGATGCTGGAACATGCCGCTGAAATTGAGCAGCTTATCGCGCATATTCAGGAAAACGGCCCCGTACGCTCCGCCGATTTTGAACATCCGCGCAAAGGCACAAGCGGCTGGTGGGAATGGAAGCCGCACAAGCGTCATCTTGAAGGGTTATTCACGTCAGGCAAAGTCATGGTGATTGAGCGGCGTAATTTTCAGCGGGTCTACGACCTGACGCATCGCGTGATGCCGCACTGGGACGACGAGCGTGACCTGCTTACCCAGGAGGCGGCCGAGGCCATCATGCTGGAGAACAGCGCCCGCAGCCTGGGCATTTTCCGTCCGCAATGGCTGGCAGACTATTACCGCCTCCGTCAGCCTGCGCTGAAGCCTCTGCTGGAGATATGGCAGCGCGAACAGCGAGTTATTCCCGTTATGGTGGAAACGTTGGGTGAAATGTGGCTGCATGCGGATCTTCTCCCTCTGCTGCCTGAGGCCCTGGAGGGGAAACTCCGGGCGACCCACAGCGCGGTGTTGTCACCTTTCGATCCGGTGGTCTGGGACAGAAAGCGCGCCGAGCAGCTGTTTGACTTCAGCTACCGGCTGGAATGCTATACCCCGGCGCCAAAGCGGCAATACGGCTACTTTGTTTTACCGCTGCTGCACAAGGGAAAACTGGTCGGACGCATGGATGCCAAAATGCACCGCAAGACCGGCACGCTTGAAGTCATTGCCCTTTATCTGCAAGAGGGCATCAGGGTCACGGCGAGCCTGGAAAAAGGGTTAACGTCCGCCATTAGCGAATTCGCGCGCTGGCAGGACGCTCATACGGTGACGCTGGGCCGGGTGCCTGACAGACTGTTTACAACCTGTCGAAGTGGCTGGGAAACAGGCACGCCCTGAAAAGGGAATGTGTTAAGCTTTAGCGATTACCCATACGGAGGAACTATGGATCACCGTTTACTTGAAATTATTGCCTGCCCGGTATGCAACGGCAAACTCTACTATAGCCAGGACAAACAGGAGCTGATCTGCAAGCTCGACAGCCTGGCCTTCCCGCTGCGCGACGGCATTCCGGTACTGCTGGAAAACGAAGCTCGTTCCCTGGTGGCAGAAGAGAGCAAACCATGAGTTTTGTTGTCATTATTCCTGCGCGTTATGCCTCAACGCGTCTGCCGGGTAAACCGCTGGTGGATATCAACGGCAAGCCGATGATTGTGCATGTTCTTGAGCGTGCGCGTGAATCTGGTGCCGATCGCGTGATTGTTGCTACCGATCATCCTGACGTCGCTCGTGCGGTTGAAGCCGCAGGTGGTGAAGTGTGCATGACCCGCGCCGATCACCAGTCCGGCACCGAGCGTCTGGCGGAAGTGGTTGAGAAATGTGGTTTCAGTGACGATACGGTCATCGTAAACGTGCAGGGTGACGAGCCGATGATCCCGGCCGTTATTATCCGTCAGGTGGCAGAAAACCTGGCGCAGCGTCAGGTCGGTATGGCGACGCTCGCGGTGCCCATTCACCACGCGGAAGAGGCATTCAATCCGAATGCGGTGAAGGTAGTGATGGATGCCGAAGGCTATGCGCTCTATTTCTCCCGCGCGACGATTCCCTGGGATCGTGATCGCTTTGCGCTCTCTAAAGAGACCATCGGTGATACCTTCCTGCGTCATATTGGGATCTACGGCTATCGCGCCGGCTTTATTCGTCGCTATGTTGCCTGGGCGCCGAGCCCGCTGGAGCATATCGAAATGCTGGAGCAGCTGCGCGTGCTCTGGTATGGCGAAAAAATCCACGTTGCCGTTGCCCGCGAAGTACCGGGAACGGGCGTTGATACGCCGGAAGATCTTGAGCGCGTCCGCGCCGAGTTGCGCTAATCCCGCCTGCATCCCTCCTTTCGGGGGGATGTCCTCTCCGCGCAAATTCCCCTTTCTTTACCCTAATTGATCTCTTCCGGGTGACATCTTCACGCTGTGCGCTCATTATAAAAGCAGTAGTCTTAATGGGGGTAATCTCATATGGAACAGCTGCGTGCCGAACTTAGCCATCTGCTGGGTGAGAAGTTAAGCCGGGTCGAGTGCGTGAGTGAAAAGATCGATACCGCGCTCTGGTCGTTGTATGACAGCCAGGGCAACCCGATGCCGCTGATGGCACGAAGTTTCTCGTCGCCGGGCGTGGCCAGGCAGCTTGCCTGGAAAATGTCGATGCTGGCACGGGAGGGAACCGTCCGTATGCCGACCGTGTACGGCGTGATGACCCACGAGGAACACCCCGGCCCGGACGTACTGCTGATTGAGCGTTTACGCGGCGTGCCCGTTGAAGCGCCCGCGCGCACGCCGGAGCGCTGGGAACAGCTCAAGGACCAGATTGTCGAGGCGCTGCTGGCCTGGCATCGTCAGGATAGCCGCGGGCTTGTTGGTCCGGTCGACAGCACCCAGGAAAACCTGTGGCCGCTGTGGTATCGCCAGCGGGTGGAAGTGCTGTGGGGGACGCTTAACCAGTTCAACAATACCGGTTTGACCATGCAGGATAAACGTATTCTGTTTCGCACCCGCGAGTGCTTGCCGGCGCTGTTCGATGGCTTTAACGACAACTGCGTGCTGATCCACGGCAATTTTACCCTGCGCAGCATGCTGAAAGACTCCCGCAGCGATCAGCTTCTGGCGATGCTAGGGCCGGGAATCATGCTCTGGGCTCCGCGGGAATATGAGCTGTTCAGGCTCAGCGACAGCGGGGCGGGGGAAGGTTTACTGTGGCACTATCTTCAGCGCGCGCCCGTTGCAGAGGCGTTTCTCTGGCGGCGCTGGCTTTATCTGCTCTGGGACGAAGTGGCGCAACTGGTCAACACCGGACGTTTCAATCGCGCTAACTTCGATCTGGCGGCTAAATCACTCTTGCCCTGGCTCGCCTGACGATCCTTTCAACCACTGCCAGAGGCGTCCGAGCGTTTCGTAGCCGACGCGGTCGCTGTGCATCAACCACATCGGGGAGGGGATCACCCGTTCCCAGGGGTTGAGCGGCGCGCTGATGGCCATCTGGTTTGCCGGTGCGGGAAGCGGGTGCAGGCCTTGCTTCTCGAAGAAAATTATCGCGCGTGGCAGGTGCGAGGCGGAGGTCACCAGTAAGAACGGGACATCGCCAATCGCCTGCTTCACCGCCGTGGCCTCCTCTTCGGTATCCTTTGGGCTGTCCAGCGTGATGATAGAAGAACGCGGTACGCCGAGCGATTCCGCGACTCTGGCCCCCGCTTCAGCCGTGCTTACCGGGTTGGTTTTAGCCGCCGCGCCGGTGAAGATCATTTTTGATCCCGGGTTCGCCAGCCACAGGCGAATGCCCTCGTTTAGCCGCGGCAGGCTGTTGTTGATCAGGTTCGAGCTGGGAGCCCAGTCAGGGTCCCAGGTATACCCGCCGCCCAGCACCACGATGTACTCAACTTTCTTGTTTCCCTGCCACGTCGGGTATCTGTTTTCGATGGGGCGTAACAGACCATCCGCGACCGGCTGCAGGCTCAGCAGCAGCAGGACCAGCCAGCCGAACGTAATAAGCGTTTTGCCACTCTTCTGGAAGCGACTAAACCATACCAGCGCCAGCCCCAGCCCGATGATGATAAGCAGCAGCGGAAGGGGAAGCATCATCCCTCCAACGTATTTCTTAAGGGTAAAAAGCATCCTTTTTGGTTCCTTTTTTGACCATACAGCAGGTGATTACCGGTGATATTACACCAGAGAGGTTCATTCTCCGCGCGGGTGTGACAAAATAGCGGTTTTGCAGTTAGCGAGTGGAACTCTCCCAATGCGGGATCGCAATTTTGATGACATCGCGGAAAAGTTTTCGCGCAACATTTATGGCACCACGAAAGGGCAGCTCCGTCAGACGATCCTCTGGCAGGATCTGGACACCATTCTGGCGACCTTTGGCGGCCAAACGTTGCGCGTGCTGGACGCCGGTGGCGGTGAAGGGCAGACGGCGATAAAAATGGCCGGGCTCGGTCATCACGTCACGCTTTGCGATCTTTCTGCTGAAATGGTCGCCCGCGCGACGCGTGCTGCAGAAGAGAAAGGTGTGAGCGACAACATGCATTTTATACAATGCGCCGCTCAGGACATCGCGCAGCATTTGGAAACCCAGGTTGATCTGATATTGTTTCATGCGGTGCTGGAGTGGGTTGCCGATCCGCAAAGCGTGTTACAAACCCTGTGGTCGATGTTGCGCCCGGGCGGTACGCTGTCGCTGATGTTCTACAATGCTAACGGCTTCCTGATGCACAACATGGTGGCAGGTAACTTCGACTATGTTCAGGTCGGGATGCCTAAAAAGAAAAAACGCACGCTTTCCCCGGACTATCCGCGCGACCCGCAGCAGGTTTACGGCTGGCTGGAAGAGATTGGCTGGCAGATCGTCGGGAAAACGGGCGTCAGGGTGTTTCATGATTATCTGCGTGAAAAACACAAACAGCGCGACTGTTTTGACACCCTAACAGAATTAGAAACGCGGTATTGCCGTCAGGAGCCTTTTATTAGCCTTGGCCGCTATATTCACGTCACCGCGCACAAGCCGCAGATGCAAGGATAACCTATGAGTGAATTTTCCCAGACAGTCCCCGAACTGGTTGCCTGGGCCAGGAAAAACGATTTCTCCATCTCGCTGCCGGTAGACAGACTCTCTTTCCTGCTGGCAGTTGCCACGCTGAACGGCGAACGGCTGGACGGTGAAATGAGCGAGGGTGAACTGGTGGATGCGTTCCGCCACGTCAGTGATGCGTTTGAGCAAACCAGCGAAACCATTAGCGTGCGTGCCAATAACGCAATCAACGATATGGTGCGTCAACGTCTGCTGAACCGCTTTACCAGCGAGCAGGCGGAAGGAAAAGCCATCTATCGCCTGACCCCGCTGGGTATCGGCATCACCGACTACTACATTCGCCAGCGCGAATTCTCCACGCTGCGTCTCTCCATGCAGCTCTCGATCGTGGCGGGTGAGCTTAAGCGTGCCGCCGACGCGGCCGATGAAAACGGTGACGAATTCCACTGGCACCGCAACGTTTACGCGCCGCTGAAATACTCGGTGGCCGAGATTTTCGACAGTATCGATCTCACCCAGCGCCTGATGGACGAGCAGCAGCAGCAGGTGAAAGACGATATCGCGCAGCTGCTGAATAAAGACTGGCGAGCGGCCATTTCCAGCTGCGAACTTTTATTGTCAGAAACGTCCGGTACGCTGCGTGAACTGCAGGATACGCTGGAGGCCGCAGGGGATAAACTGCAGGCCAACCTGCTGCGCATTCAGGATGCGACCCTGGCGCATGACGATCTGCATTTTATCGACCGTCTGGTGTTCGATCTGCAGAGCAAACTCGACCGTATTATCAGCTGGGGCCAGCAGTCGATCGACCTGTGGATCGGCTACGACCGCCACGTGCATAAATTTATCCGTACCGCGATTGATATGGATAAAAACCGCGTCTTTGCCCAGCGTCTGCGTCAGTCGGTACAGACCTACTTCGATGCGCCGTGGGCGCTGACCTACGCCAATGCCGATCGTCTGCTGGATATGCGCGACGAAGAGATGGCGTTGCGCGACGAAGAGGTGACCGGTGAACTGCCGCCGGATCTGGAGTATGAAGAGTTCAACGAAATTCGTGAGCAACTTGCGGCGATGATCGAAGAACAGCTCGCGGTCTACAAAACCAGACAAGCGCCGCTGGATCTTGGGCTCGTGGTGCGCGACTATCTGGCGCAATATCCGCGCGCGCGCCACTTCGACGTAGCCCGCATTGTGGTAGACCAGGCGGTGCGCCTGGGTATCGCGCAAGCAGACTTCACCGGACTGCCGCCGAAGTGGCAGCCAATTAACGATTACGGAGCCAAGGTACAGGCGCATGTCATTGACAAATATTGAACAAGTGATGCCAGTTAAGCTGGCACAGGCGCTGGCGAATCCGTTATTTCCGGCGCTGGACAGCCAGCTGCGTGCCGGTCGTCACATTGGCCTGGACGAGCTGGATAATCACGCCTTTTTGATGGACTTCCAGGAGTATCTGGAAGAGTTTTACGCCCGTTATAACGTGGAGCTTATCCGCGCGCCGGAAGGCTTTTTCTATCTGCGCCCGCGCTCCACGACCCTGATCCCGCGCTCCGTGCTCTCCGAGCTGGACATGATGGTCGGCAAAATTCTTTGCTATCTCTATCTCAGCCCGGAACGTCTGGCGAATGAAGGCATCTTCACCCAGCAGGAGCTGTACGATGAACTGCTAACGCTGGCCGATGAGAGCAAGCTGCTCAAGCTGGTGAACAACCGTTCGACGGGGTCGGATCTTGACCGTCAGAAATTACAGGAAAAGGTTCGCTCTTCCCTGAACCGTCTGCGCCGTCTGGGGATGGTCTGGTTTATGGGCCACGACAGCAGCAAATTCCGCATTACGGAATCTGTCTTCCGCTTCGGCGCTGACGTGCGTGCGGGCGATGACGCGCGTGAAGCGCAGCTTCGCATGATCCGCGATGGTGAAGCGATGCCGGTGGAAAACCATTTGCAGCTCAATGACGAGCATGAAGAAAATCTGCCGGATAGCGGGGAGGAAGAGTAATGATTGAACGCGGTAAATTTCGCTCACTGACGCTGATTAACTGGAACGGCTTCTTTGCCCGTACTTTCGATCTGGATGAGCTGGTCACGACGCTCTCCGGCGGTAACGGGGCAGGTAAATCCACCACCATGGCGGCGTTTGTTACGGCGCTGATCCCCGATCTGACGCTGCTGCACTTCCGTAACACCACCGAAGCGGGTGCCACCAGCGGCTCTCGCGACAAAGGTTTGCACGGTAAGCTGAAAGCGGGCGTCTGTTATTCCGTGCTGGACGTCATCAACTCCCGTCACCAGCGCGTGGTGGTGGGGGTGCGCCTGCAGCAGGTCGCCGGCCGCGACCGTAAAGTGGATATCAAACCGTTTGCGATCCAGGGGCTGCCAACCTCCGTGCAGCCGACCGCGCTGCTGACGGAAACGCTGAACGAACGCCAGGCGCGCGTGTTGACGCTGCAGGAGCTGAAAGACAAGCTCGAAGCCATTGAAGGCGTCCAGTTCAAGCAGTTCAATTCGATTACCGACTATCACTCCCTGATGTTCGATCTGGGCGTGGTGGCGCGTCGTCTGCGCACGGCATCAGACCGTAGTAAATACTACCGACTGATCGAAGCGTCCCTGTACGGCGGTATCTCCAGCGCCATTACCCGTTCCCTGCGCGACTACCTGCTGCCGGAAAACAGCGGCGTGCGTAAGGCCTTCCAGGACATGGAAGCGGCGCTGCGTGAAAACCGCATGACGCTGGAAGCGATTCGCGTTACCCAGTCTGACCGCGACCTGTTTAAACACCTGATCAGCGAAGCCACCAACTACGTGGCGGCGGACTACATGCGTCACGCCAACGAGCGCCGCGTTCATCTCGATCAGGCATTAGAATACCGCCGCGAGCTGTTTACCTCCCGTAAACAGCTGGTGGCCGAGCAGTATAAGCACGTCGAGATGGCGCGCGAGCTGGGCGAACACAACGGTGCCGAAGGCGATCTGGAAGCCGATTACCAGGCTGCCAGCGATCACCTGAACCTGGTGCAGACCGCGCTACGCCAGCAGGAAAAGATCGAACGCTACGAAGCGGATCTCGATGAGCTGCAGATTCGTCTCGAAGAGCAAAATGAAGTGGTGGCCGAAGCCGCCGAGATGCAGGAAGAGAACGAAGCCCGCGCCGAAGCCGCCGAGCTGGAAGTGGACGAGCTGAAAAGCCAGCTTGCCGATTACCAGCAGGCGCTGGACGTGCAGCAGACGCGTGCGATCCAGTACAACCAGGCGCTGCAGGCGCTACAGCGTGCAAAAGAGCTGTGCCATCTGCCAGACCTGACGCCGGACAGCGCCGACGAATGGCTGGATACCTTCCAGGCCAAAGAGCAGGAAGCTACCGAGAAACTGCTCTCGCTTGAACAGAAAATGAGCGTCGCGCAAACGGCGCACAGCCAGTTTGAGCAGGCTTATCAACTGGTGGTTGCCATTAATGGCCCGCTGGCGCGTAACGAAGCCTGGGATGTTGCCCGTGAACTGCTGCGCGACGGCGTCAACCAGCGCCATCTGGCCGAGCAGGTGCAGCCGCTGCGTATGCGTCTGAACGAGCTGGAACAGCGTCTGCGCGAGCAGCAGGAAGCCGAGCGTCTGCTGGCCGAGTTCTGCAAGCGTCAGGGTAAAAATTACGATTTCGACGAACTTGAGGCGCTGCATCAGGAGCTGGAAGCGCGTATTGCGGCCCTTTCCGATACCGTATCAAACGCCAGCGAGCAGCGTATGACGCTGCGTCAGGAGCTGGAGCAGCTTCAGTCCCGTTCGAAGGCACTCCTGCAGCGTGCGCCGGTCTGGCTGGCAGCGCAAAGCAGCCTGAACCAGCTCAGCGAACAGTGCGGCGAGCAGTTCGAGTCCAGCCAGGAAGTGACCGAATACCTGCAGCAGCTGCTGGAGCGCGAACGCGAAGCGATTGTTGAGCGTGATGAAGTGGGCGCCCGCAAGCGCGACGTCGATGAAGAAATCGAGCGCTTAAGCCAGCCGGGCGGGTCAGAAGATCCGCGTCTGAATGCCTTAGCCGAGCGTTTTGGCGGCGTGCTGCTGTCAGAGATTTACGACGACGTCGGCCTTGATGATGCACCATACTTCTCCGCGCTGTATGGTCCATCCCGCAACGCAATTGTGGTGCCGGATCTGTCGCTGATTTCTGAGCAGCTCGCAGGACTGGAAGATTGTCCGGAAGATCTCTATCTGATCGAAGGGGATCCGCACTCGTTCGATGACAGCGTCTTCAGCGTTGACGAGCTGGAAAAAGCGGTGGTGGTGAAAATCGCCGATCGCCAGTGGCGTTACTCCCGCTTCCCGGAGCTGCCGCTGTTTGGCCGCGCCGCGCGCGAAAGCCGCATCGAAAGCCTGCACGCCGAGCGTGAAACGCTGTCTGAACGTTTTGCCACCCTTTCGTTTGACGTACAGAAAACCCAGCGTCTGCACCAGGCGTTCAGCCGCTTTATCGGCAGCCATCTGGGCGTGGCGTTTGAAGCCGACCCGGAAGCGGAAATCCGCAAGCTCAATACCCGCCGTGGCGAGCTGGAACGTGCCATTGCAAGCCATGAAAGTGACAACCAGCAGAGCCGCGTCCAGTTTGAACAGGCGAAAGAGGGCGTCGCTGCCCTTAACCGCATCCTGCCGCGCCTGAACCTGCTGGCGGATGACACGCTGGCCGACCGCGTGGATGAGATTCAGGAACGTCTGGATGAAGCCCAGGAAGCCGCGCGTTTCGTGCAGCAGCACGGCAACCAGCTGGCGAAGCTGGAGCCCGTCGTGTCTGTACTGCAGAGCGACCCGGAACAGTTCGAGCAGTTAAAAGAAGATTATGCCTGGTCACAGCAGGTGCAGCGCGAAGCGCGTCAGCAGGCGTTTGCCCTGACGGAAGTAGTGCAGCGTCGTGCGCACTTCGGCTACTCCGATTCGGCTGAAATGCTGAGCGGTAACAGCGACCTGAATGAAAAATTGCGTCAGCGCCTTGAGCAGGCGGAAACGGAACGTACCCGCGCCCGCGAAGCAATGCGCAGCCACTCGGCTCAGCTGAACCAGTACAATCAGGTGCTGGCCTCGCTGAAAAGCTCCTTCGACACCAAGAAAGAGCTCTTAAACGACCTGCAGAAAGAGCTACAGGACATTGGCGTCCGTGCCGACAGCGGGGCGGAAGAGCGCGCGCGCATTCGTCGTGATGAGCTGCATAGCCAGCTCAGCAATAACCGTGCGCGTCGTAATCAGCTGGAAAAAGCGCTCACCTTCTGCGAAGCGGAAATGGATAACCTGACCCGTCGCCTGCGCAAGCTGGAACGCGACTATCATGAAATGCGCGAGCAGGTCGTGACGGCGAAAGCGGGCTGGTGCGCCGTAATGCGCATGGTGAAAGACAACAACGTTGAGCGTCGCCTGCACCGCCGCGAGCTGGCGTACCTCTCTGCCGATGAGCTGCGTTCCATGTCGGATAAGGCGCTGGGTGCGCTACGTCTGGCGGTGGCGGATAACGAACACCTGCGCGATGTATTGCGCATGTCAGAGGATCCGAAGCGTCCTGAACGTAAAATTCAGTTCTTCGTGGCCGTTTACCAGCACCTGCGCGAGCGTATCCGTCAGGACATCATTCGTACCGACGATCCGGTTGAAGCCATCGAACAGATGGAAATCGAGCTGGGCCGCCTGACGGAAGAGCTGACCTCCCGCGAGCAGAAGCTGGCTATCAGCTCCCGCAGTGTGGCGAACATCATTCGCAAAACCATTCAGCGCGAGCAGAACCGTATCCGCCAGCTGAACCAGGGGCTGCAGAGCGTGTCGTTTGGCCAGGTGAACAGCGTGCGTCTTAACGTCAACGTGCGTGAGGCCCATGCTACGCTGCTGGACGTATTGTCTGAGCAGCACGAACAGCACCAGGATCTGTTCAACAGCAACCGTCTGACCTTCTCCGAAGCGCTGGCGAAGCTGTATCAGCGCCTGAACCCGCAGATTGATATGGGCCAGCGTACGCCGCAAACCATCGGTGAAGAGCTTCTGGACTACCGTAACTACCTGGAAATGGAAGTTGAGGTTAACCGTGGTTCTGACGGCTGGCTGCGTGCGGAATCCGGGGCGCTCTCGACCGGTGAAGCGATTGGTACCGGGATGTCGATTCTGGTGATGGTGGTCCAGAGCTGGGAAGATGAAGCGCGTCGTCTGCGCGGCAAAGACATCTCCCCATGTCGACTGCTGTTCCTCGATGAAGCAGCGCGTCTTGATGCCCGCTCGATTGCCACGCTGTTCGAGCTTTGCGATCGTCTCGATATGCAGCTCATCATCGCGGCGCCGGAAAACATCAGCCCTGAAAAAGGGACCACCTATAAGCTGGTGCGTAAAGTCTTCCAGAACAGCGAGCACGTTCATGTTGTAGGTCTGCGTGGTTTCGCGCCGCAGCCGCCGGAGTCATTGCCGGAAACCACAGCAGACGCTTCCTGAAGCGTCTGCTGACCCGAAGCGGCGCACTGGCGCCGCTTTTTTTAAACTTAACTTGTGCTTAGGGCTGCGTTATCTTTAAACTTCTTTACATAAGGTAAGGCAACAGAGTAGCCGTCTACCTATAATGAAAGAAAGCCCCAACGTGATGGGCATGTCGTGAAAACAGGGGGCAAGGGATGTTGCTTAAGAAAAAATGTGGTCGTCAGCTGTCCGCGCTAAGTTTATGCCTGACAGTAATGTTTGCTCCACTGTTAACCGCCCAGGCCGACGAGCCTGAAATTGTGCCGACTGACAGCTCTGCAACGACAGGCGCGCAGCCAACGTCGCTGTCCCAGCCGCTGGAGCAATCTCCGGCGACGGCCATCATGGCCGGGATTAAGCCGCTGCCGGAAGGCATCGATGCGGAATCGATCGCTCAACAGCTGCAGTCAGGGCTGCCATCAGGCTACACGCCTGCCTATATCAATCAGCTCACGCTGCTCTATGCTGCCCGTGATATGAAACCCATGTGGGAAAACCGCGATGCCGTACGCGCCTTCCAGCAACAGCTGGCGGAAGTGGCGATTGCGGGATTTCAGCCGCAGTTTACAAAGTGGGTTGAGCTGTTAACCGATCCTGCCGTCACTGGCCAGGCGCGGGACGTGGTCCTTTCCGATGCCATGATGGGTTACCTGCAGTTTGTGGCGGGTATTCCGGTCAATGGCAACCGCTGGCTGTACAGCGATAAGCCGTATAAGCTGGCGACGCCAGCCCTGTCGGTGATTAACCAGTGGCAATTAGCCCTGGATAACGGCGACCTGCCGCGCTTCATTGCCAGCCTCGCGCCGGCGCATCCACAGTATGCCACCATGCACCAGTCGCTCCTCGCGCTGGTGGGGGACTCGCGTCCATGGCCGCAAATGCGGGGGACCGTGACGCTGCGTCCTGGACAGTGGAGCAGCGATGTGCCTGCCCTGCGCGAGATCCTGAAACGCTCCGGTATTCTGGATGGCGGGCCGAAGATTGCTCTGCCTGGCGACGATCCGCAAAGCGTGGTGGTCAGCCCGTCAGCGCCCGTGAAAGAGAACAAGGCCACTACCCTGAGTAATAAACCCGAGGCTTACGATCGCGAGCTGGTCGCCGCGGTTAAGCAGTTCCAGGCCGCTCAGGGGCTGGGAGCCGATGGCGTTATTGGACCGTCAACGCGTGACTGGCTTAATGTATCGCCTGCGCAGCGGGCAGGGGTGCTGGCGCTTAATATTCAGCGTTTGCGTTTGCTGCCGGGCACGCTGTCCACCGGCATAATGGTTAATATCCCGGCCTATTCTCTGGTTTATTATCAGGACGGCAGTGAAAAACTGGCCTCGCGCGTGATTGTCGGGCGTCCGGATCGTAAAACGCCGATGATGAGCAGCGCGTTAAATAACGTGGTGGTTAACCCGCCGTGGAACGTGCCGCCGACGCTGGCGCGGAAGGACATTTTGCCTAAGGTCTGGAACGATCCGGGTTATCTGGAACGTCATGGCTATACGGTGATGCGCGGCTGGAACAGTAAAGAGGCGATCGATCCGTATATGGTCGACTGGTCGACGATCACGGCTTCCAATCTTCCGTTCCGCTTCCAGCAGGCTCCCGGAGCGCACAACTCGCTGGGGCGTTACAAATTCAACATGCCAAGTTCAGATGCGATTTATCTGCACGATACGCCGAACCACAATCTGTTCCAGAAGGATACCCGGGCACTGAGTTCTGGCTGCGTGCGCGTGAATAAAGCCTCGGAGCTGGCCAACATGCTGCTGCAGGATGCGGGCTGGAACGATACGCGTATTTCTGACGCCCTGAAGCAGGGGGATACGCGCTACGTCAATATCCGACACAATATTCCGGTCAATCTTTATTATCTGACGGCGTTTGTGGGGGAAGACGGGCGGACTCAGTATCGTACAGATATTTACAATTATGATCTCACCGCGCGATCCGGCGCACAAATTTTGCCAAAAGCGGAACAATTAATCAGGTAAATGAAGCAGTTCGGGAAAAATGGTTGTCGTAAGTTAGGGTGAATCTGGGGCAATATCGCTGTAAGCCGCGTATTCACTGGGGTTGGGCGCCTTGACGTACCCTGTTTTGCCAGTTAAGGTGCCCTTCGTGCGCTAAGCATATTTACGATTTCATTGACCTGTAGACCTGATTATCATGGACAAATTTGACGCTAATCGCCGCAAACTGCTGGCGTTAGGTGGTGTTGCGCTCGGCGCAGCGGCCATCCTGCCGACGCCAGCATTTGCCACCCTCTCGACACCTCGTCCGCGCGTTTTAACGCTCAGCAATCTTCACACTGGTGAGTCGCTAAAAGCGGAGTTTTTCGATGGCAGAGGCTATATTCAGGATGAATTAGCAAGACTCAACCATTTTTTCCGTGATTTCCGCGCGAATAAAGTAAAAGCCATCGACCCAGGACTGTTTGATCAGCTTTTCCGCCTTCAGGGCCTGCTGGGCACCAGCAGGCCGGTGCAGCTTATTTCTGGTTATCGCTCAATTGATACCAATAATGAACTGCGCGCCCATAGCCGTGGTGTAGCGAAAAAAAGCTACCACACGAAGGGACAGGCAATGGATTTCCATATTGAAGGCGTTTCGTTAGCCAATATTCGCAAAGCCGCGTTATCTATGCGCGCAGGTGGTGTAGGATACTACCCCAGCAGCAACTTTGTGCATATTGATACCGGGCCGGTTCGGCACTGGTAATAACGAAACACAGGAGCAGTATGAACTATCGTATTATTCCGGTTACCGCGTTCTCCCAGAACTGTTCATTAATCTGGTGCGAGCAAACCAAACTGGCCGCGCTTGTCGATCCCGGCGGTGACGCTGAGAAAATCAAGCAGGACGTTGCCGACAGCGGCGTGACGCTGATGCAGATTTTACTGACGCATGGTCACCTCGACCATGTAGGCGCAGCGGCTGAACTGGCTAAACACTACGGTGTGCCGATTATCGGCCCGGAAAAAGAAGATGAGTTCTGGCTGCAGGGGTTACCCGCCCAAAGCCGCATGTTTGGCCTTGATGAGTGTCTGCCTTTGACGCCCGATCGCTGGTTGAACGAAGGAGAGCGCGTTAACGTAGGGAATGTGACTTTACAGGTGTTGCATTGTCCTGGGCATACGCCAGGCCATATCGTCTTCTTTGATGACCAGTCCCGTCTGCTGATTTCCGGCGATGTGATTTTCAAAGGTGGCGTGGGACGCAGCGATTTTCCACGCGGCGATCACGGGCAGCTGATTCAGTCGATCAAACAGAAGTTATTGCCGCTGGGTGATGACGTGACGTTTATCCCTGGACACGGTCCAATGTCGACGCTGGGCTATGAACGGCTCCATAACCCGTTCCTTCAGGATGAGATGCCTGTCTGGTAACCAGCATAAAAAAAGCCTGCTTAACGCAGGCTTTTTTGTGGGCGCAAATTACAGGACGGCGACAATCGCTTCGCACAGTTGCGCCATGTTGTCAGGCGTCATGCCTGCAACGTTTACGCGACCAGAGGCTACGGCGTATACGCCAAACTCTTCACGCAGACGCAGAACCTGCTCTTTGGTCAGGCCGCTGAATGAGAACATGCCGTTCTGTTTGATGATGAAGCTGAAGTCGCGGTCAGCGCCTTTCTCAGCCAGGGTGTTCACAAACAGCAGGCGCATGCGCTGAATACGCTGACGCATATCGTTCAGCTCTTGTTCCCAGATAGCACGCAGCGCATCGTTGCTCAGAATGGTTGCAACAACAGACGCACCGTGTGCCGGTGGGTTAGAGTAGTTAGCGCGGATAACGGACTTCATCTGGCTGAAGGCACGATCAACAGTTTCATCGTTAGCCGCAACCAGCGTACAGGCACCTACGCGCTCATTGTACAGGCCAAAGTTCTTGGAGTAGGAGCTAGCGACGATCAGTTCCTGATGTACGGCTGCGAACGCGCGCAGGCCTTCGGAATCTTCTTCCAGACCACGGGCGAAGCCCTGGTAAGCAAAGTCAAACAGCGGCAGCCAGCCTTTTTCTACGGAGAGCTTCGCCAGCTGTTCCCACTGCTCAAGCGTTGGATCGATACCTGTCGGGTTGTGGCAGCAGCCGTGGAACAGCACCACGTCACCCGCCTGCGCTTCGTTCAGGCTTGCCAGCAGGCCGTCAAAGTCCAGAGCGTGGTTTGCAGCATCGTAGTAAGCATATTCGCGTACTTCCAGACCCGCAGAGTTAAAGACGCTCTTGTGGTTCGGCCAGCTTGGGTTGCTCACCCATACGCGCTTAACAGAGGTGTTTTTCGCAAGGAAATCCGCCGCCACGCGCAGCGCACCGGTACCGCCAGGGGTCTGCGCCGTGCGCGCACGTTTGTCACTCACAATTGCGCTGCCTTTACCGAACAGCAGCTCCTGGGTGCAGCGACCAAATTCAGGGATACCATCAATACCGAGGTAGTTTTTGGTGGTTTCATTTTCCAGCAGATACTGCTCAGCTTTCTTAACGCTGGTCAGTACCGGAGTTTTGCCGGTTTCATCTTTATATACACCAATACCCAGGTTGATTTTGCCAGGGCGGTCGTCGGCACGAAACAGATCGGCCAGGCCCAGAATAGGGTCGGCAGGAGCGGCGGTAATGTTCTCAAACATGACGAAGTTCCATTGTGATTACAGAAGTGAAATCCGCTATCAGGTTAACGGTAGATTTACAAAATGCCAACCGTTTGCGACGAAAAGCGTGCGGCTTTTCAAAAGTCGCCATTATTTTCTGTCAGGCATAAAAAAACAGGGCCGAAGCCCTGTTCATTATGCATATAACAACGTGGTGTACGGATTAGAACTGGTAAACTGCAGCCAGGCCAACCTGATCGTCGGTACCAACCCAGCCGCCGCCAGTACGCTTGGCCTGATCTTCGTCGATCAGGTTGATACGGTAGTCAGCAGACACGTTGAAGTTTTTGTTGAAGTAGTAAGTTGCACCAACTTCGACGTATTTAGCCAGGTCTGCATCGCCGCCAGCTACGGTGTTCAGGTTTTTACCTTTACTCTGCACGTAGGACAGGGATGGACGCAGGCCGAAATCGAACTGGTACTGAGCGATAACTTCGAAGTTCTGGGTTTTGTTCGCTACGTTGAACACGTCACCTGCTTCATCCGGAGTATTGGAACCGGTGCTGTTACCCAGGATGCTCATGTTGCGGGTTTCTGCGTACACAGCTGCCAGATACAGGCTATTAGCATCGTATTTACCACCAATTGCCCATGCTTCAGCTTTGTCGCCTTTGCCATCAGCTTTCTGTTTAAGAGTACGGTTAGCATTGCTGTATGCGCCGGTCAGACCAAAGCCACCGCCGAAGTCGTAGCCCACAGAGTAACCAACACCGTCGCCGTTGGCACGACGCAGGTCAGCACGCTCGTTTTTAGCCTGGTACTGAATACCGAAGCTCAGACCATCAACGAGGCCGAAGAAATCGCTGTTACGGTAGGTCAGCAGGCCAGTAGAACGGCTGGTCATGTAGTTATCAACATAACCGCCACCCCAGGTTTCGCCGGACCAGGTTGGCGCCATGTCGGTGTAGGACTCTACATCGTATACGATACCGTAGTTACGGCCATAGTCGATGCTGCCAGCGTCAGCCATTTTCAGGCCAGCAAAAGCCAGACGAGTACGGGTAGAGTTGTTTGCAGACTGCTCACCTTCAGCAGAGCTGGCCAGTGCACGGTATTCCCACTGACCATAACCGGTCAGTTGGTCGTTGATCTGAGTTTCACCTTTGAAACCGATCTGCGCGTAAGTTGCGTCTGAGTTGTTGGTGTTATCGCCATTGGTAACGAAATCACGCTCAGCGTTAATTTTCCCGTACAGATCCAGTTTGTTGCCGTTCTTGTTATAGATTTCTGCAGCGTTAGCTGCACCGGCTACCAGCAGGGCAGGGATTACCACTGCCAGAATATTGCGCTTCATCATTATTTATTACCCTCATTGGTTTTTTTATGACACTCGCCACTGCCGCCAATAAATTCTGTCAATAAATATTTCCGGAACTATTGATGAGAGTTTGGTGTCTTTATGTATCTGACAGGCATCTTTCCATTCACCGAAGCGTTTCGCTAGCCTGAAAGTGCTACAATTCTCAAGATTGAGTTACAAGAAGAAAATATGTGTAACTAAATGTGTATTTTTTGGAACTTTGTGAACCATCTCAAATTTCAGAGTGTCCTGATGAATTAATCAGCGAATTGTTTCCTATATATATGAATTCCTTATGATTAATTTGAATAAAGGCAATTCCTATAAACGGATGTTAAACGACTCGTTTTTTCTTATGACCGTAAAAAGACTTCTGGATGGCTAAAAAAGTGGTTGAAATTTGTGCTATTGCTTGAGGTTGTAATAATCGCAATAAGACTGTGGTTTATTTTTTGTCGCTGGATATTTTGCGGAAACAAAACGTAACAGGTAGTGGTTGTGACAGGGTGATGGTTTAAAAACGCTGACTTTACGCTGACAAAAACTGACAGGACAGAATAAAATAATGGCCAGCAAATGCTGGCCATTATCTGTTGTGTTACTTAGAAGCTGGCGTTACGTGGAGTACGTGGGAACGGGATCACGTCACGTACGTTCTGAACACCGGTAACGTAGGCGATCAAACGCTCGAAGCCCAGACCGAACCCAGCGTGCGGAACGGTGCCGTAACGGCGCAGATCGCGATACCAGCTGTAGTCCGCAGGGTTGAGACCCATCTCTTCCATGCGCGCGTCCAGCACGTCCAGACGTTCTTCACGCTGAGAACCACCGATGATTTCACCGATGCCCGGTGCCAGTACGTCCATTGCTGCCACGGTTTTCCCGTCTTCGTTAAGGCGCATATAGAAGGCCTTAATGTCTTTCGGGTAGTTTTTAACAACAACCGGCGCTTTGAAATGTTTCTCGGCCAGATAGCGTTCGTGCTCAGACGCCAGATCGACGCCCCAGTAAACCGGGTTCTCGAACTTCTCACCGCATTTCTCGAGGATCGCTACCGCGTCGGTATAGTCCACCTGCGCAAAGTCGGCAGAGACGAAACGCTCCAGACGCGCCACAGCATCGCTGTCTACGCGCTCTGCGAAGAACTTCATGTCGTCAGGACGCTCTTCCAGCACCGCTTTGAAGACGTACTTCAGCATCGCTTCCGCCAGACCGGCAACGTCGTTGAGGTCAGCAAACGCCACTTCCGGCTCTAGCATCCAGAATTCCGCCAGGTGGCGGCTGGTGTTAGAGTTTTCGGCGCGGAAGGTTGGGCCGAAGGTATAGATTTTAGACAGCGCACAGGCGTAGGTTTCGCCGTTGAGCTGACCGGACACCGTCAGGAAGGCTTCTTTACCAAAGAAGTCTTTGTCATAGTCCACTTTACCTTCCGGCGTGCGCGGCAGGTTTTCCATGTCCAGCGTCGAGACGCGGAACATCTCACCCGCGCCTTCCGTATCGGAGGCGGTGATCAGCGGGGTAGACACCCAGAAATAACCCTGCTCATCGAAGAAGCGATGCAGCGCCTGAGCCAGCGTATGACGCACGCGGGCCACCGCACCAATCAGGTTGGTACGCGGACGCAGGTGTGCGACTTCACGCAGGTATTCGATGCTGTGACGTTTTGCCGCCATCGGGTAGGTGTCCGGATCTTCAACCCAGCCGGTGACTTCAATGGCAGAGGCCTGAATTTCGAAACTCTGACCCTGGCCCGGTGATGCGACAACCACCCCGGTAACGATAACGGAACAACCCGTCGTCAGGCGCAGAACGTCATCATTGTAATTGGGCAGAGAATTATTAATGACGGCCTGTACAGGATCAAAGCAGGAACCGTCATAGACGGCAAGGAAGGAGATGCCAGCTTTAGAATCTCGGCGAGTACGCACCCATCCGCGCACGGTGACCTCCTGGTCAACGGCGACACGGCCCTGGAGTACGTCGGCTACAGGCACAACGCTCATAATATTCTCTCTGTTAATAGTCGGAAAAAATAAACACTTGTCCACCCTTATGGGGGGATATCTATGTTACCTGCCATCCGCTATCAGACAAGTAAATTTCGCAGTCAAAAGAGAAGAATTGAGAAATAAATAAGGGAAGGGAGCCCTGAAGGCTCCCGTCAGCGCTTAACTGGCTTTTTTGATCTGGGGGAGATCGAACGCTTTGCGCAATGCGCGGACAAACGCTTTGTCATGGCAGATGGTTTTACCCGGGCTATCGGAGAGTTTCGCCACCGGCTTGCCGTTACATTCCACCAGTTTTATCACAATGTTCAGTGGTTTTACCTGAGGGATATCGCAGGTCAACCGGGTACCGATCCCGAAGCCCAGATTAATTCTGGTACTGAAATGACGATACAGTTCGACGGCTTTCGCCAGGTCGAGATTATCGGAGAAGACCAGCACCTTGCTCATCGGGTCAATGCCAAGTTTTTGGTAATGGGCAATCGCCTTTTCGCCCCATTCAACCGGATCCCCGGAATCGTGGCGTAACCCCTGGTAACGCTCAGCAAACTCGGGGCCAAAATCGCGCAGGAAGGCATCCATCGTAATACAGTCGGTCAGGGCGATCCCGAGTTGATTTGGATACTCTTCAAGCCACGCAGCCAGTGCCGCACGTTGGCTGTTAGCCAGGTCAGGGCTAATTTGCTGATGCGCCTGGAACCATTCGTGCGCCTGGGTGCCCATTGGTGTCAGGCTAAGGCGACGCGCCAGATCGTAGTTACTGGTGCCCACGAACCACGGCTCAAGTTGCAGACGTTTTACAATGGCCTCCTGAACGTCGCGAGAGAAGCGGCGACGGGTGCCGAAATCCATCAGGCGGAAGCGGGACATATCCAGCCCTTCGGTCAGCGTAGAGAAGGCTGCAAGTTTGTTTTCCAGCGAGGCAACTGCCTGCTCGACGCCCGTTTCCGGCGAACGGTAGCGGTGAGCCAGCTCGCTAATCACTGCCAGAAGCGGCACTTCCCACATGATCACTTCCCGCCACGGACCTTCAAGACGAATATCCAGCTTGCCGTTCTCGTTGGTTACGGTGACCTGTTCTGGCTTATAGCGGAAGTCGCGCAGCCAGTTCAGATAATCCGCTTTGAAGAAAGGCAGGCCTGAAAGCCACTGATATTCGTCGTCCTGCAGCGTCAGATGCTGCATCGCATCGACCTGTTCACGAATGGAGTCTGCGTAAATACCGAGCAAGTCGTCACCACGGCAGCGGAATTCCGCCGCGACGTGAACGTCATAGTAATGGTGGAAAACGGCTTGCTGCATATGCAGTTTATACGCGTCGGTATCCAGCAACGTATGCAGAACCGGAGAAGCGAATTGAGTCATAGGTGCGCTGTAGCATCCTCTCACGGGAGCGTTTAGTACAATAAACAACTCCGGAGTATACCTTGTTTAGTGATTTATTGAACCCCGATCACAACATAAGCACACTTTATGGTCGAGAGCATTTCGTGCCCCGTGTTATACAAATGTAGCAAAAAAGGAGTTTCTGCCTGAAAAGATGAACATTCTGCATAGCGCGTTTTACACAACAGGAATATATTGAAACGTTACTCGACAAACGATGCATAAGGTTTTCTATGACACAACAGCCACAAGCCAAATACCGCCACGACTACCGTGCGCCGGAATACCTGATTAGCGATATCGATCTGACTTTTGACCTGGATGCCACAAAAACCGTTGTGACGGCGGTAAGCCAGGTGACGCGCCACAGCGCGACTGCCGTACCGCTGCGTCTGGATGGCGAAGACCTGACGCTGGTCTCCCTGCACATTAACGATGAACCCTGGTCAGACTATAAAGAAGAAGGCAACCAGCTGGTCATCGACAACCTGCCGGAACGCTTTACGCTGCGCATCGTCAATGAGATCAGCCCTGCGGCCAATACGGCGCTGGAAGGGCTCTACCAGTCTGGCGTGGCGCTGTGCACGCAGTGTGAAGCCGAAGGCTTCCGCCACATTACCTGGTACCTGGACCGCCCGGACGTGCTGGCGCGCTTTACCACCAAAATCATTGCCGATAAAACGCTCTATCCGTTCCTGCTCTCCAACGGTAACCGCGTCGGTGAGGGCGAGCTGGAAAATGGCCGTCACTGGGTGCAGTGGCAGGATCCGTTCCCGAAACCGTGCTATCTGTTTGCGCTGGTGGCGGGTGATTTCGACGTGCTGCGCGACACCTTCAAAACCCGCTCTGGCCGTGAAGTGGCGCTGGAGTTGTTCGTTGACCGCGGCAACCTCGACCGCGCGCCGTGGGCGATGACCTCACTCATTAACTCCATGAAGTGGGACGAAGAGCGCTTCGGCCTCGAATACGATCTCGACATCTATATGATCGTCGCCGTCGACTTCTTCAATATGGGCGCGATGGAGAATAAAGGCCTTAACATCTTTAACTCCAAGTATGTGCTGGCGCGTACCGATACCGCCACCGATAAAGACTACCTCGATATCGAACGCGTCATCGGCCACGAGTATTTCCATAACTGGACCGGTAACCGCGTCACCTGCCGCGACTGGTTCCAGCTGAGCCTGAAAGAGGGCCTGACCGTTTTCCGCGATCAGGAGTTCAGCTCCGATTTGGGTTCACGCGCGGTGAACCGCATCAACAACGTGCGCACCATGCGCGGTCTGCAATTTGCGGAAGATGCCAGCCCTATGGCGCACCCGATCCGTCCGGACAAAGTCATTGAGATGAACAACTTCTACACCCTGACGGTGTACGAGAAGGGCGCTGAAATTATTCGTATGATCCACACCCTGCTGGGCGAGGAAAACTTCCAGAAAGGGATGCAGCTTTACTTCGAACGTCACGACGGCAGCGCGGCCACCTGCGATGACTTCGTGCAGGCGATGGAAGACGCGTCTAACGTTGACCTTTCTCATTTCCGCCGCTGGTACAGCCAGGCCGGGACCCCGATTGTCACCGTTAAGGACGACTACAACCCGGAAACCGAGCAGTACACCCTGACCATCAGCCAGCGCACGCCGCCAACCGCCGAGCAGGAAGAGAAATATCCGCTGCACATTCCGTTCAGCATTGAGCTGTACGACAACGAAGGCAAAGTCATCCCATTACAGAAGGGCGGCCATCCGGTTCACCACGTTCTGAACGTGACCCAGGCAGAGCAGACCTTTATCTTCGATAATGTTTACTTCCAGCCGGTGTCTGCGCTGCTGTGCGAATTCTCCGCGCCGGTGAAGCTGGAGTACAAATGGAGCGACCAGCAACTGACGTTCCTGATGCGCCATGCGCGCAACGATTTCTCTCGTTGGGATGCGGCGCAGAGCCTGCTGGCAACCTACATCAAGCTGAACGTGAACCGTTACCAGCAGGGCCAGCCGTTGACGCTGCCGGTGCATGTGGCAGACGCGTTCCGCGCCATCCTGCTGGACGAGAAGATTGACCCGGCGCTGGCGGCTGAAATTCTGACGCTGCCGTCCGCGACTGAAATTGCGGAGCTGTTCGACATCATCGACCCAATTGCCATCGTGGCGGTGCGCGAAGCGCTGACCCGCACGCTGGCGACCGAACTGGCGGACGAGTTCCTGGCGCTCTACAACGCCAACAAGCTTGATGCCTATCGCGTGGAGCATGCGGATATCGGCAAGCGTACCCTGCGCAATACCTGCCTGCGCTACCTTGCGTTTGGTGAGGCCGGGCTGGCGAACACGCTGGTGAGCAAACAGTATCACGAAGCGGATAACATGACCGATGCGCTCGCGGCCCTGGCGGCAAGCGTTGCCGCTGAACTGCCGTGCCGCGATGCGTTGATGCAGGAATACGATGACAAATGGCACCAGGATGGTCTGGTGATGGACAAGTGGTTTATTCTGCAGGCGACCAGCCCGGCGGCCGATGCGCTCAGCAAGGTTCGCAGCCTGCTGAAGCACCGTTCGTTCACGATGAGCAACCCGAACCGCGTCCGCTCGCTGATTGGTGCGTTTGCCAGCAGCAACCCGGCGGCGTTCCACGCCGAAGACGGCAGCGGATACCAGTTTATGGTGGAAATGCTGACCGAACTCAACAGCCGTAACCCGCAGGTGGCGTCACGTCTGATTGAGCCGCTGATCCGTCTGAAACGCTACGATGCACAGCGCCAGGCGAAGATGCGCGCCGCGCTTGAGCAGCTGCAAGGGCTGGAAAACCTGTCTGGCGATCTGTACGAGAAGATTGCTAAAGCACTGGCTTGATAGAAAGCTTAACCCTCCCTCTCCCTGTGGGAGAGGGCCGGGGGGAGGGCATCAGGCATTCGCCTTAATACGCTGTAACTCCGTTTCCCCACGCTTCATCACCTGATCCAACACTTCCGCCTCCAGCTCCGCCAGTCTCGCCGAGCCCACGCGACGAGGACGCGGGATATCCACCGTCAGATCCAGACCGATTTTCCCGTCTTCTATAAGCAGCACCCGATCCGCCATCGCCACGGCTTCGCTGACGTCATGCGTCACCAGCAGTACCGTAAAGCCGTGCGCCTGCCAGAGGGTTTCAATCAGATCCTGCATCTCAATCCGCGTCAGGGCGTCGAGCGCGCCGAGCGGTTCATCAAGCAGCAGCAGGCCAGGCCGGTGAATCAACGCTCGCGCCAGCGCCACGCGTTGTTTCTGTCCGCCAGACAGCGATGCAGGCCATTCACCGGCACGGTGTTCCAGCCCGACGGCGGCCAGCGCTCGACGGGCTTCATCCCGCCAGCTGCCTTTGAGCCCCAGCCCGACGTTATCAATCACCGTTTTCCACGGCAGCAGCCGCGCGTCCTGAAACATCATGCGCGTATCGTCCTGAATATTGGCCAGCGGCGTGGTTCCTGCCAGAATCTCTCCACCGTTGGGGGCTTCCAGCCCGGCTAATAGACGCAGCAGGGTGCTCTTGCCGCCGCCGCTGCGCCCGACTACGGCCACAAACTGGCCGGCGGGAATATGCAGATCCAGCCCGTTAAGAATGGTGTTTTCGCCGTAGCGTTTAGTTACGCCGTTCAGCAGCAGCGGCGTACCCTGGTTCAGACGTGCTGTATTCATGCTTTTGCCTCCTGAAGGGTGTAGGCCGGGTTCCAGCGCAGCCAGCTGCGCTCCAGCCACTGGGCGCTAACGTCGGCGAGTTTGCCGAGCAGGGCATAGAGGATGATGGCAACCACCACCACGTCCGTTTGCAGAAATTCACGGGCGTTCATCGCCAGGTAGCCGATACCGGAGTTGGCCGAGATGGTTTCCGCGACGATCAGCGTCAGCCACATCAGGCCGAGCGCAAAGCGCACCCCGACCATAATGGAGGGCAGGGCGCCCGGCAGAATCACGTGTGTGAAGAGAGAAAAGCCGGACAAGCCGTAGCTCCGCGCCATCTCCACCAGACCGCGATCGATATTGCGGATGCCGTGCCAGGTATTGATGTAGATCGGGAACAGCGTGCCCAGCGCCACGAGAAAGATCTTGGCGCTCTCGTCAATCCCAAACCAGAGGATAACCAGCGGGATCAGCGCCAGATGCGGCACGTTGCGCAACATCTGAATGGAGGTATCCAGCAGCCGCTCGCCCCAGCGGGAAAGGCCGCTGATCAGACCCAGCACCAGACCGATGCTGCCGCCGATGGAAAACCCAATCACGGCGCGCCAGGAGCTGATCGCCAGATGCTGCCACAGCTCTCCGCTCACGCTCAGCGACCAGAACGCTTCAACGACGCCCTCCGGAGAGGGCAGAATGCGGCTCGACAGCCAGCCGGTGGACGACGCGAGCTGCCAGAGCGCCACAATGCCGACGGGCAAAAACCACGGAGCGGCGCGCAGCAGCCATTTTTGTGAGGTGGCAGACATGGTCACTCCTTAGCTCTGCGCGGCTTTGCGTGGAATAAACTCGTTCGCCACGGCTTCGCCCTGAAGCTGGAGCCGCTGCGGCTGCGGAATTTCCGGGATGGCAACATCCAGATGCGGGAACAGCAGTTCACCCACCTTGTAGGCCTCTTCCAGATGCGGATAGCCGGAAAGAATAAAGCTGTCGATGCCCAGGTCAGCATATTCATTGATACGCGCTGCTACGGTTGGACCGTCGCCGACCAGCGCTGTGCCCGCGCCGCCGCGCACCAGGCCGACCCCCGCCCAGAGGTTAGGGCTGATTTCAAGATTCTCGCGCTTGCCGTTGTGCAGAGAGGCCATCCGGTGCTGCCCGACAGAGTCGGTTTTGGCAAACGCCGCCTGGGCTTTTGCAATCGTCTCATCGTCCAGGTGGGATATCAGACGGTCTGCCGCCTGCCAGGCTTCCTCATTGGTTTCGCGCACAATCACGTGCAGGCGAATGCCGAAGCGCACCCTGCGGCCATGGGCGGCGGCTTTGGCGCGAACCTGAGCAATTTTCTCTTTCACCAGCTCGGGCGGCTCGCCCCAGGTCAGATAGAGATCGACCTGCTCAGCGGCCAGATCCTGAGCCACATCCGACGATCCGCCAAAATAGAGCGGAGGACGTGGCTGCTGCACCGGCGGGAAGTAGAGCTTCGCGTCGCGAACGTGAATATGTTTGCCTTCAAAGGTGACGGTTTCACCTTCCAGCAGGCGTCGCCAGACGCGGGTAAACTCGGCGGAGGCTTCATAGCGCTCGGTATGGTCGAGGAAAACGCCGTCGCCCGCCAGCTCCTGCGGATCGCTGCCCGTCACCAGGTTAAACAGGGCGCGACCGTTGGACAGTCTGTCCAGCGTAGCCGCCTGGCGCGCCGCCACGGTGGGGGAAACCACGCTTGGGCGTAACGCAACCAGGAACTTGAGGCGCTGGGTCACCGGGATCATCGACGCGGCCACCAGCCAGGCATCCTCGCACGAACGTCCGGTTGGGATCAGTACGCCGGTGAAACCGATTCGGTCCGCCGCCTGCGCAATCTGCTGAAGATAGCCGTGGTCAACCGGGCGCGAGCCCTCTTCTGTACCAAGATAGTGTCCATCACCGTGGGTGGGTAAAAACCAGAAAAGATTCAGACTCATGATTTAGCTCCTTCTTTGCCTGCGGGCTGCCAGATGCGTTCGCGAATATTGACCTGTTTTGGTACCAGGTGGTTTTGATAGAAAAGGTCCGCGGTTTGTTGCTGAAGCGCGGCGACGTGCGCATCGACAGGCGCAATGGTGGTGGGCGGACGATGACTGAGGTAGCTCGCGATCACCGGTTCAGGTAAGCCCATGGTTTTTGCCAGCAGGGCAATGCTCGCCTGACGCTGGCTCTGTGTCAGGGCATCAGCCTGCGTAAAGGTATCCAGTACGCCCTGAATAAACGCGCCGTTCTTTTCTGCGTAAGGGCGTGAGGCGAGATAGAACGAACCGGTTTGCTTCAGCGTGGTTCCGTCTTTCAGCACCCGTACGCCACCCTGCAGTAATGCGGCTGAGTAGTACGGATCCCAGATGGCCCAGGCATCAACGTTCTTCTGCTGGAACGCAGCGCGTGCGTCGGCAGGCGTCAGGTAAACGGGCTGAATGTCGGTGAACTTGAGCCCGGCTTCCTGTAAGGCGCGCAGCAGCAGGTTGTGCGAGCTGGAGCCTTTCTGGAAAGCAACTTTACGGCCTTTAAGATCGGCAACGCTTTTGATGTCGCTGTTTTCAGGTACCAGAATTACCTCGGCTTTCGGTTTCGCGGGTTCTACGCCCACATAAACCAGGTCCGCTCCGGCAGCCTGAGCAAAGATAGGCGGAATGTCGCCCGTGCTGCCCAGATCGATACTGCCAACGTTCAGTGCTTCAAGCATCTGTGGCCCGGCGGGGAACTCCACCCAGGAGAATTTGGTGTCCGGGAAGCGTTTTTCCAGAAGCTGGTGGCTTTTTGCCAGCACCATACTGACGCTGCCTTTCTGATAGCCAATGCGTAAGCTGTCCGGTGCGGCTTCTGCAGCCTGTGCCAGCGCGGTAAACGCCATCAGGCCAGCCAGTCCGAGACGGGTTAAGGTTTTAAGCATGTGCGACTCCCTGCGGCGGATTAAAAGAAGGGACCTGGATATCCCGGCGATGCAGCGCATGCCAGAAGGTTTCCAGCGCGGCATCAAGGCGGGTTTGCAGATTCGGCGTGAAGTGCGGCTTATGCTGGTAGTCAATGATCTGTGAATCATCTGCAAAAACGCCGTGAAGGATCTCCTGTGCCTTCAGCGCGTTGAGTACCGGTTTCAGGGCATAATCCACGGCCAGTAAATGGGCCACCGTGCCGCCCGTGGCCAGCGGCAGGACCACTTTGCCGTCCAGGGCGCGCTCGGGAAGCAGATCGAGCAGCGTTTTCAGTGCACCCGAAAAAGAGGCTTTATAAACAGGTGTCGCCACGATTAAGCCGTCAGCACCTTTAAGCTGTTCCGTCAGGGTTTTGAGCGCGGGGCTGTCAAAACGGGCGTAGAGCAAATCTTCAGGTTCGAAGTTATGCAGATTCCAGTGGCACACTTCCACATCCAGAGCGTTGAGCTTGTCGCGGGCATATTCCAGCAGGGCGCTGGAACGCGAGGGGAATCGTGGACTACCGGCCAGGGTGATGACGCGCATGTTTGCTCCTTATAACCAATTGTTTGCTTTTATCTAACATTCATAACAATTTTCAGGAGTGTGACACTGCGCGGTTATTCCACTAAATGATTTATCCGCAATTAAAATGCGAAAAAGCGCATAAGAAATAGACAGGGAGGTAAACGATTGCGTTTTACGCCGATTTTTTGCCGCAGGTCAATTCCCTTTCGGAACGGGATCGCCCATAATCCCCTCCCGGTTTGCACACCGGGAATCCAGGAGAGTTCATGTACTACCCCTTCGTTCGTAAAGCCCTTTTCCAGCTCGACCCCGAGCGCGCTCATGAATTTACATTCCAGCAATTACGTCGTATTACAGGCACGCCTCTGGCCGCTCTGGTGCGTCAGAATGTGCCGGAAAAGCCTGTGCAGTGCATGGGTCTGACCTTTAAAAATCCGCTGGGTCTGGCGGCTGGCCTGGATAAGAACGGCGAATGTATTGACGCTCTGGGCGCGATGGGCTTTGGCTCCATCGAAATCGGTACCGTCACGCCGCGCCCGCAGCCGGGAAATGACAAGCCGCGCCTGTTCCGCCTGGTCGAAGCCGAAGGGCTGATCAACCGCATGGGCTTTAATAACCTCGGCGTTGATCACCTGGTGGAGAACGTGAAGAAAGCCCATTTTGATGGGGTGTTAGGCATCAATATCGGTAAAAATAAAGATACGCCGGTTGAGCAGGGTAAAGATGACTATCTGATTTGTATGGAAAAAGTCTACGCCTATGCCGGTTATATCGCGGTGAATATTTCCTCACCCAATACCCCGGGCCTGCGTTCCTTACAATATGGCGAAGCGCTGGACGATCTTCTGAGTGCCATTAAAAATAAACAAAATGAGCTGCAGTCGATCCACCATAAATATGTTCCGGTCGCGGTTAAGATCGCGCCGGATCTTTCTGCCGAAGAATTGATCCAGGTTGCCGATAGTTTAGTTCGCCATAATATTGACGGTGTGATTGCGACGAATACCACGCTCGATCGTTCGCTCGTCCAGGGAATGAAAAACTGTGACGAAGCGGGTGGGTTAAGTGGGCGTCCGGTACAATTAAAAAGCACCGAAATTATTCGCGCACTGTCTGCGGAATTAAATGGCCGTTTACCGATTATTGGCGTCGGCGGCATCGACTCGGTGATTGCTGCTCGCGAGAAGATGGCGGCGGGTGCATCACTGGTGCAAATCTATTCCAGCTTTATTTTTAAAGGCCCGCCTTTGATTAAAGAAATCGTTACTCATATCTAATCTTTTCTCTTAATCAGACAACCAGGGCTTTATTTCCAGCCCTGGTTGTTTTATATTCCGTCACTGTTGCTTATTTAGACATTATAGTCTTTTATTACTAGTGTTATAAACGAAGCGGCGAACAGGACATTTTTAGTACAGGACGTTTGGGGACGGGAGAGACACATGCGAATTAAACCTGACGATAACTGGCGCTGGTATTTTTGCGACGAGCACGATCGTATGATGCTCGATTTAGCCAATGGCATGTTGTTTCGTTCTCGTTTTGCCCGCCGAATGTTAACCCCGGACGCATTTGCCCCGTCGGGCTTTTGCGTTGACGATGCGGCGCTCTATTTTTCCTTTGAAGAAAAATGCCGTGACCTTGCGCTTTCTAAAGAACAGCGCGCTGAGCTGGTCCTGAATGCGCTGGTGGCGATTCGTTTCCTGAAGCCGCAAATGCCAAAAAGCTGGCATTTCCTGGCGCACGGTATGAGCTGGTCTCCGGCCACGGGCGACGCGGCCAGCGTCAATCTGAGCGATACTGCCGAAGAGGTGAGCCTGTTAGTGGTTGAGCCGGGCGAAAATGCTGCACTCTGCCTGCTGGCGCAACCCGGCGTGACGATTGCCGGGCGAGTCATGCAGCTAGGTGATGCGATCAAAGTGATGAACGACAGGCTGAAGCCACAGCTGCGCGTAGATGCCTTCAGCCTCGAACAGGCGGTTTAAGCTTCCAGCTGTACGGACGTTTTCGGTACGCAGCTACAGCACAGAATTGTCCCGTCATTGCCAATTGCAGACTTCTTCAGCGCACTCACTTCACCTTCCAGCAGCTTGATGCGGCAGCATCCGCAAATGCCCGCGCGGCAGGAATACGGTACGCGAATACCGGCTTGTTCCAGTTGCTCCAGTAAAACCTGCTGATTGTTGCCACGAATCACCTTGCCCTGCCAGTGAATATCCACCGCAGAGGCGACGTTTGTCTCAACGTCGACCATTTCTTCTTCCTGCCCTGAGCCGTACACTCTCGCCGGCCCGCGGGCGAGAATTTCAACCTCATCGCCTACGCGGATCGCGCCGCTGGAGCGCGGGATCAGGTTCTGACCGAAATCGACATCGCCGTTGTCCTGCGCGGTACGAAATGATTGCAGCGTTTTCAGCGGTTCGCCGGAAGGGTGTTTCTGACCTTTCTCAGGGCTTACCGTGGTGAAAATGCAGCGACTGCAGGGTTTGACGACATCGAAGATGACGCTGCCGATGCGGATGACTTTCCAGGTGTCTTCATCCCAGGCGTCGGCACCCGTGACGACGAGGTTTGGACGGAACTGTTCCATCTGTACGCTTGCTTTACAGCGATTCTGTAAATCACGCAGTGACGCTTCGTTGGTGAGCAGGAACGGGAAGCCATCGGCGAAGGAGAGAGGAACGGCGTCGTGGCGCTTCACGCGACGCGTCAGTTCAGGCCCAACCCAGCGCAGCTGCACGTCGCGGGAGAAGAAGCCGCTCAGCCAGCGGTTAATTTCATCCGGTGCGATGCGCGCGGTAAAATGATTGCCCCACACTTCCGTTGGCGCATCCACAGGCGCAAAATCAACAAAGCGAATCACCGCGCTGGAACCGTCCGGCGCGGTCAGATGCAAACCGTCATGAAGCGGGGAAGGGGTAAAGCGAACCATCTGCGGGAACTGGCGTGCGGTAATGAATGTGCCGTCTGGCTCGGTGACCATAAAAATACGATCGAAGGCGAATCCGCTCATGTCGGCCAGTGCGTGTGAGACGCCGATGCCGCGCATGGATTTCACCGGATGAATAAAAAGCCTGGATAACGTCGCCACTGCACACTCCCGCAAATGAAAATAAGCCTTCAACTTTATGACATACACGCCATATTAGCTATAATGCGCGACAATTTTCTAAGAGTAAAAGTGACGATATGAATTCTCTGTTTGCCAGTACGGCCCGTGGGCTGGAAGAGCTGTTAAAAACTGAACTGGAAAGCCTGGGCGCGCAAGAGTGCCAGGTGGTTCAGGGTGGTGTCCATTTTGAGGGCGACACGCGGCTTATTTACCAGAGCCTGATGTGGAGCCGTCTGGCGTCGCGCATCATGCTGCCGATGAAGGAGTGCAAGGTCTATAGCGATCTTGATCTCTATACCGGCGTACAGATGATCGACTGGACAGAGATCTTCACGCCAAATGCCACCTTCGCGGTACATTTCAACGGCGTGAACGACGAGATCCGCAACAGCCAGTACGGCGCCCTGCGCGTAAAAGACGCCATTGTGGACTGCTTCACGCGTAAAAATAAGGAACGTCCGAACGTCGATCGCGAAAACCCGGACCTGCGCATCAACGTCTGGCTTAACGGCGACACGGCGAGTATCTCTCTCGATCTGAGCGGTGCGGGCCTGCATCTGCGCGGCTACCGCGATCGCACCGGTATGGCGCCGATCAAAGAAACCCTGGCCGCCGCCATCGTGATGCGCTCTGGCTGGCAGCCGGGCACGCCGCTGCTCGATCCAATGTGTGGTTCCGGTACGCTGCTGATTGAGGCCGCAATGCTGGCCACCGACCGTGCGCCGGGGCTGCACCGCGGCCACTGGGGCTTCAAGGGCTGGGCGCAGCATGATGAAGCGCTCTGGAAAGAGGTTAAAGACGACGCGCAGACCCGTGCGCGTAAAGGCCTGGCGGAGTACACCTCGCACTTCTACGGCTCGGACAGCGACCCGCGCGTGATTGAACGCGCGCGCAGCAACGCCCGTCGCGCCGGTATCGGTGAGCTGGTCACCTTCGAGGTAAAAGACGTGGCGAACCTGACCAACCCATTGCCGAAAGGCCCGTACGGGACCGTGATCAGCAACCCGCCATATGGCGAGCGTCTGGATAGCGAGCCTGCGCTGATTGCCCTGCACAGCCTGCTGGGCCGCAATATGAAAGACCACTTCGGCGGCTGGAACCTGTCTCTGTTTAGCGCTTCGCCGGAGTTGCTGAGCTGCCTGCAGCTGCGTGCCGATCGCCAGTTTAAGGCGAAAAACGGCCCGCTGGACTGCGTGCAGAAAAACTACCATCTGGCAGAGAAAGCGGCGGACAGCAAGCCGTCCGGCGTGGCGGAAGATTACGCCAACCGCCTGCGCAAAAACCTGAAGAAATTTGAGAAGTGGGCGAAGCAGGAAGGGATCGAATGCTACCGCCTGTACGATGCCGACCTGCCGGAGTACAACGTGGCGGTTGACCGCTACGCGGACTGGGTAGTGATTCAGGAATATGCTCCGCCGAAAACCATTGATGCGCAAAAAGCGCGTCAGCGTATGCTGGACGTCATTGCGGCCACCATTGCCGTGCTGGGGATTGCGCCGAACAAGCTGGTGCTGAAAACCCGCGAGCGTCAGAAGGGTAAAAACCAGTACCAGAAGATGGGTGAGAAGGGCGATTTTATCGAAGTGGGCGAATATAACGCCCGCCTGTGGGTGAACCTGACAGACTATCTTGATACCGGCCTGTTCCTTGACCACCGCATCGCCCGCCGTATGCTGGGGCAGATGAGCAAGGGCAAAGACTTCCTCAACCTGTTCTCCTACACCGGCAGCGCCAGCGTGCATGCCGGTCTCGGCGGCGCGCGCAGCACCACCACGGTGGATATGTCCCGCACCTATCTGGAGTGGGCCGAGCGTAACCTGCGCCTGAACGGTTTAACAGGACGTCAGCATCGCCTGATGCAGGCCGACGTGCTGGGCTGGCTGCGCGATACCGACGAGCAGTTCGACCTGATCTTTATCGATCCGCCGACCTTCTCTAACTCCAAGCGTATGGAAGATAGCTTTGACGTTCAACGCGATCACCTGCGCCTGATGACCGACCTGAAGCGCCTGCTGCGCAAAGGCGGCACCATTATGTTCTCGAACAACAAACGCGGCTTCCGTATGGATCACGACGGTCTGGCAGCCCTGGGACTGAAAGCACAAGAAATCAGTCAAAAAACGCTGTCTCAGGACTTCGCCCGTAACCGTCAAATTCATAACTGCTGGTTGATTACCGCGGTCTGAAAGGAAAAATAAATGTCTTTAATTAGTATGCACGGCGCGTGGCTCTCTTTCAGCGACTCACCGCTTCTCGATAATGCAGAGCTGCACATCGAAGATAACGAGCGCGTCTGTCTGGTGGGCCGTAACGGCGCGGGTAAATCCACGCTGATGAAAATCCTCAACCGCGAGCAGGGGCTGGATGACGGCCGCATTGTGTACGAGCAGGATCTGATCGTCTCCCGCCTCCAGCAGGATCCGCCGCGTCATGTGACCGGCAGCGTGTACGATTTCGTGGCGGAAGGCATCTCCGAGCAGGCGGAGTACCTGAAGCGCTATCACGAGATTTCACATCTGGTGATGACTGACCCGAGCGACAAGAATCTCAACGAGCTGGCGAAAGTGCAGGAGATGCTCGATCACCATGGTCTGTGGCAGCTGGAAAACCGCATTAACGAGGTGCTGGCCCAGCTGGGTCTCGAAGCGGATATGGAACTGTCCGCGCTCTCCGGCGGATGGCTGCGTAAAGCGGCGCTCGGGCGCGCGCTGGTCAGCGGCCCTAAAGTACTGCTGCTGGACGAACCAACCAACCACCTTGATATCGAAGCGATTGACTGGCTGGAAGGGTTCCTGAAAACCTTCAGCGGCACCATCATCTTCATCTCGCACGACCGTTCGTTTATACACAATATGGCGACGCGCATTGTTGACCTCGACCGCGGCAAGCTGGTCACCTATCCTGGCGATTACGATACCTATCTGCTGGAGAAAGAAGAAAACCTGCGCGTGGAAGAGTTGCAGAACGCCGAGTTCGACCGCAAGCTGGCGCAGGAAGAGGTGTGGATCCGTCAGGGCATCAAGGCGCGCCGTACCCGTAACGAAGGCCGCGTTCGCGCCCTGAAGGCGATGCGTCGTGAGCGCAGCGAGCGCCGCGAAGTGATGGGTAGCGCCAAAATGCAGGTGGAAGAAGCGTCCCGCTCCGGCAAGATTGTCTTCGAAATGGAAAAAGTTAACTACCAGGTTGACGGCAAAGTGCTGGTGAAAGATTTCTCTGCGCAGGTTCAGCGCGGCGATAAAATTGCGCTGATTGGCCCGAACGGCTGCGGCAAAACTACGTTGCTGAAGCTGATGCTGGGCCAGCTGCAGGCTGACAGCGGCCGCATTCACTGTGGGACTAAGCTGGAAGTGGCGTACTTCGACCAGCACCGCGCGGAGCTGGATCCGGATCGTACCGTGATGGATAACCTCGCAGAAGGTAAGCAGGAAGTGATGGTGAACGGCAAGCCGCGTCACGTTCTGGGCTATCTGCAGGACTTCCTGTTCCATCCGAAACGTGCGATGACGCCGGTGCGCGCGCTCTCCGGTGGGGAGCGTAACCGTCTTCTGCTGGCCCGTCTGTTCCTGAAACCAAGTAACCTTTTGATTCTCGATGAACCAACAAACGACCTGGATGTCGAAACGCTGGAATTACTTGAAGAGCTGATCGATGGTTATCAGGGGACCGTGATGCTGGTTAGCCACGATCGTCAGTTCGTGGATAACACCGTGACCGAGTGCTGGATCTTCGAAGGTGAAGGGCGAATTGGTCAGTACGTGGGGGGCTATCACGACGCAAAAGGGCAGCAGTCGCAGTCTCTGGCGCAGAAACAGTCAAAGTCCAGAACAAGTTCTGAACCTGCTGTAACGAAAGCAGAAACTGTCAAGAAAACCTCGGCTAAACTAAGCTATAACCTGCAGCGCGAGCTGGAGGGGCTACCTCAGCGTCTTGAAGAGCTGGAGGCCGCGCTTGAGAGTCTGCAAGCGCAGGTTGCTGATGCGTCATTCTTCACCCAATCGCATGACTATACTCAGAAAGTACTGGCTGAAATGTCCGCGGCTGAAAAAGCCCTGGAAGAAGCATTTGAGCGCTGGGAGTACCTTGAGTCTCTGAAAAACGGCGCATAAACAGGGATTAAATATGTGTGACCAGCACCATGCCGACAGGCATATATTATGCTCGCAATGCGATATGCTCGTGGCGTTGCCAGAGCTTGGTCACGGACATAAAGCCCTGTGTCCACGTTGCGGCGCGACGTTGACAACCGAGTGGGACGCGCCGCGGCAGCGTCCCACCGCTTACGCACTGGCAGCACTGTTCATGCTGCTGCTCTCCAATCTCTTCCCCTTCATCTATATGAAGGTGGGCGGGATGACAAGCCAGGTGGATCTGCTCGAAATCCCGGGCGTGATGTTCTCGGAAGATTACGCCAGCCTCGGCACCTTTTTTCTGCTGTTCGTCCAGATAGTCCCGGCGTTTTGCCTGGTGGTCATCCTGTTGCTGGTCAACCGCGTCAGGATGCCCGCATCCCTTAAAATCAGGCTCGCGCGTATCCTTTTTCAGCTCAAAAGCTGGGGGATGGCCGAGATCTTTCTGGCGGGGATTCTGGTCAGTTTCGTGAAGCTGATGGCGTACGGCGACGTGGGGATTGGCAGCAGCTTTATTCCCTGGTGTCTGTACTGTGTCCTGCAGCTGCGCGCCTTCCAGTGCGTGGACAGGCGCTGGGCGTGGGACGATATCGCCCCGGCCCCGACGCTTGCGCAGACGGTGAAGGTCGGCGTGCCGGGTATCCGCCAGGGGCTGCGCTCCTGCCCGTGCTGTACCGCCGTGCTGCCCGCCGATCTCGACGTTTGCCCGCGCTGCGAAACGAAAGGTCACGTACGTCGCAAAAATAGCCTGCAGTGGACGATGGCGCTGCTGGTCACGTCCGTCATGCTGTATCTGCCGGCCAATATTCTGCCGATTATGATCACTGATTTACTTGGTGACAAAATGCCCTCGACGATCCTCGCCGGGGTCATTTTGCTGTGGGGGGAGGGGTCGTATCCGGTTGCTGGCGTAATCTTTATCGCCAGTATTATGGTGCCAACCTTAAAAATGATCGCCATTGCCTGGCTCTGCTGGGATGCAAAAGGCCACGGAAAGCGCGACAGCGAACGCATGCACCTGATTTACGAAGTGGTCGAATTTGTCGGTCGTTGGTCAATGATCGACGTGTTTGTGATTGCCGTTCTCTCTGCGCTGGTGCGGATGGGCGGTTTGATGAGTATTTATCCCGCGATGGGGGCTTTAATGTTTGCACTGGTCGTAATTATGACCATGTTTGCGGCCATGACCTTCGACCCTCGTTTATCGTGGGATCGTGAGCCTGAATCAAGCCATGAGGAAGAGTAAGAGCATGGAAAATAAGAGTGGAGAGGCGAAAGTGCAGAAGGTCAAAAACTGGTCACCGGTGTGGATTTTCCCCATCGTGACCGCACTGATCGGTGCATGGATCCTGTTTTATCACTACAGCCATCAGGGACCGGAAGTGACGCTGATCACCACCAACGCTGAGGGGATTGAAGGCGGTAAAACGACCATTAAAAGTCGTAGCGTGGACGTGGGCGTAGTGGAAAGCGCTACCTTAACCGACGATTTAACCCATGTGGAGATTAAGGCGCGCCTTAATGCCGGCATGGAAAAACTGCTGCATGGCGATTCTGTTTTCTGGGTGGTCAAGCCGCAGGTGGGCCGTGAAGGGATCAGCGGATTAGGAACGCTGCTCTCGGGTGCCTACATTGAACTGCAGCCGGGTGCGAAAGGGAACCAGCCGGGACAATATCAGCTTCTGGATTCACCGCCGCTGGCACCGCCTGATGCAAAAGGTATCCGCGTGATCCTCGACAGCAAAAAAGCGGGTCAGCTCACGGCGGGCGATCCGGTGCTGTTCCGCGGCTATCGCGTGGGCTCGGTTGAGAAAAGCACGTTTGATCCGCAGAAAAGAGCGATGAGCTATCAGCTGTTTATTAACGCGCCTAACGATCGTCTGGTCACCAGCAATGTCCGTTTCTGGAAAGACAGCGGTATCGCGGTGGATCTGACCTCGGCAGGCATGCGTGTTGAAATGGGCTCGCTGACGACGCTGTTTGGCGGTGGCGTAAGTTTTGACGTGCCGGAAGGTCTGGAGCTGGGGCAGCCGGTGGCCGAGAAAACCGCCTTCAGGCTGTTTGACGATCAAAAAAGCATTCAGGATGCGCTCTACACCGATCACATCGACTACCTGATGTTCTTTAAGGATTCTGTTCGCGGCCTGCAGCCTGGCGCGCCGGTTGAGTTCCGCGGTATTCGTCTGGGAACGGTGGGACAAGTGCCTTACTTTGTCCCTGGCCTTAAGCAGATGCTTGATGATGATTACCGTATTCCGGTGCTGATCCGCATTGAGCCTGAGCGCTTGATCAACCAGATTGGTGAGAATCAGGATATCGGCGAGCATATCACCGACCTGATGAATCGCGGTCTGCGCGGCTCGCTGAAAACGGGTAACCTGGTGACCGGCGCACTGTATGTCGATATGGACTTCTATCCAAAGGCACCGCCCATTACCGGTATGCGTGAATTTGGTGGCTATAAGATCATCCCAACGGTGAGCAGCGGTCTGGCCCAGATCCAGCAGCGTCTCATGGAAACGCTGGATAAGATTAACAATCTGCCATTGAACCCAATGATTGAAGCCGCGACAGGTTCGCTACACCAAAGTCAGGCGACAATGCAGCGTCTGCAGACCACGCTGGACAACATCAACAAGATCACAGCCAACCAGAGCATGCAGCAGCTGCCGCAGGATATGCAGAAAACGCTGCGCGAACTGAACCGCAGTATGCAGGGCTTCCAGCCAGGCTCGGCGGCGTACAATAAGATGGTGGCAGATATGCAGCGTCTTGATCAGGTCTTGCGCGAACTGCAGCCGGTTCTGAAAACACTCAACGAGAAGAGCAACGCGCTGGTGTTCGAAGCGAAAGATAAAAAGGATCCTGAGCCGAAGAGGGCGAAACAATGAAAAAATGGCTAGCGATTGCAGGAGCGATGGTACTCACGGCCTGTAGCTCCGGGAGCGATACGAAAAGCTACTACCAGCTACCGCTGGTGACGCAGGCGGTTACGCAAACCAGCGCCTCGCAGGGCAACCGTCTGCTGTGGGTTGAGCAGGTCGCCGTACCAGATTACCTGGCAGGCAATGGGGTGGTCTATCAGACCAGCGATGTCCAGTACGTTATCGCCAACAATAACCTGTGGGCCAGCCCGCTGGATCAGCAGTTACGCAATACGCTGGTGGCGAATCTCAGCAGCCAGCTTCCGGGCTGGGTTGTCGCCTCCCAGCCTCTGGGAAGCGATCAGGACACGCTGAACGTCACGGTGACGGGCTTCCACGGTCGTTATGACGGTGCCGTTGTCATCAGCGGAGAGTGGCTGTTGAATCATCAGGGGCAGCTGATTAAGCGTCCTTTCCATCTGGAGCTGAAGCAGCAGAAAGATGGCTATGATGACATGGTGAAAGTGCTTGCCCAAGGTTGGGCGCAGGAGTCAGCCAGCATCGCCAGGGAAATTTCCCGGCTGCCATAAGTAAAATTCATCGTCAAAAACCGCAATCGGCCCGTTGCTGATTGCGGTTTTTTTTTCGTTTTGGCGTCAGGTTGTTACTTGTGCCGCATCACAATTTTTGTACAAATGATCTTCCAGCTAGCTCACAAATATGACATCCGTATGAATTTTGAACGTTGACGCTGGGGCTAATTCGGGGTATTCGTTATCTGTGCCTGCGCATCTGGTGCAGACACTGTTTTCTTTCCACCAGACAAAAGAATGAGGGAAACGAGGCATGAAGAGACAGAAACGAGATCGCCTGGAACGGGCTCATCAACGTGGTTATCAGGCCGGCATCGCTGGACGTTCTAAAGAAATGTGTCCTTATCAGACGATAAATCAAAGGTCACAATGGCTTGGAGGCTGGCGAGAAGCCATCGGCGACAGGGCACTCATAGCCTGATAACGTCTCTTTAAAAAAAGAAACCTCCGCACTGCGGAGGTTTCGCCTTTCCGGGGTCGCTTAAAGCGATATCAGAACGCGGAAGTGTCCTGGAACAGACCCACTTTCAGGTCGTTAGCGGTATAGATCAGACGACCATCTACCAGCACTTCACCATCCGCCAGGCCCATAATCAGACGGCGGTTAACAATGCGCTTGAAGTGAATACGGTAAGTCACTTTCTGCGCGGTAGGCAGAACCTGACCGGTGAATTTCACTTCGCCGACGCCCAGCGCACGGCCTTTACCTTCACCGCCCAGCCAGCCGAGGTAGAAGCCAACCAGCTGCCACATCGCATCCAGGCCCAGGCAGCCAGGCATTACCGGATCGCCAATAAAGTGGCAACCGAAGAACCACAGGTCCGGGTTGATATCGAGTTCTGCTTCTACGTAACCCTTATCAAAGTTGCCGCCGGTTTCGGTCATTTTCACGACACGGTCCATCATCAGCATATTGGGGGCCGGTAACTGCGGGCCTTTCGCGCCAAACAGTTCTCCGCGACCAGAGGCAAGAAGATCTTCTTTTGTATAGGATTCGCGTTTATCTACCATGTTCTCAGTAAGCCTTATTTTAGTGAAGGACGCAGGATAGCTAACACGTGTACGCTGAACAAGTCCGATCAGTTCGAACTGAACCAACCCAGCCAGCGTAACGGCCATGGATAACGATGGCGAGCATCCTGCTGTGTCGCCTGGGCAATACGCTCCTGAATAGTCTGCATCAGGGTTGTCTGACCTTCGCCGTCCCAGACCAGGTTTGTCAGTAAGGGTAGCGCATCCTCGATCCCTTCGATGGCCCAGATGGTGAATTGTTCCTGTTCAACTGCATCCAGAATATCCTGGCTCAGGCTTAAATGGCGTACGTTGGGAGCCGGAATGATCACACCCTGTTTGCCGTTTAAACCGCGCTGCTGACAGATAGAGAAGAAACCTTCAATTTTCTCGTTGATACCGCCAACGGGCTGAGCGCGACCAAATTGATCGACTGAGCCGGTAATGGCGATGTTCTGGTTGATTGGCACGTCCGCCAGGGCGCTGATTAAGGCGCACAGCTCAGCCATAGAGGCGCTATCACCATCGACTTCGCTGTAGGACTGCTCAAACGTCAGCGAGGCGGAGAAGGGGATTTGCTGCTCAAGCTGCAGCTCGGACATCAAAAACGCCTGCATGATCATCATGCCTTTGGCGTGAATGTTGCCCCCCAGCTCGGCTTTGCGTTCAATATCGGTAAATTCGCCATCGCCAACATGCACAACGCAGCTGATACGGGACGGTTCACCGAACGCGCGCGGATGGCCTGGAAACTCGATCACCGAGAGGGCGTTAATCTGCCCGATGCGTTCGCCTTCGGTCTCGACCAGAATTTGTTCCAGCAGAATTTCATCCTGCATGCGGTCAGCAAGATAGCCTTCGCGCCACTCTCGCTGCGCCAGCATCTGCGTAAGCTGTTCACCAGAGAACGTGCCGTGGCCGCTGATAACGCCCACCTCACGCAGCTGCTTGCCAATCCAGAGCGGGCAGAGCGGCAAGGTTTCCTGGTCACCGGTGTAGCGAACCGCTTCACGAAGTAAACCCGGCCACGCGTCGGCGGCTGGCACAGGCAAGGCAAAACGCTCAGCGACGGTCATCACCCACTGGCACCACTGCGCCATGTCGTCCGCATCGGCAATCTGGATGTTGTCTTCGTATTCGCTGTAGACCGCCTGCTCAGCCAGTTCCGGCTCCATTTCCTGGAAGTCCGCCAGCGATTCGCGGTCACCTGTCAGAACGACAGTTAGCGACATCGGCATTGACGGAACGGAGACAGGGAGAGGACGAGACTCATCGTAACCGACCCAGTCAAAGCGCTGCTGGTTCACGATCGTTTTCAGGCGCATCCACAACAGCGGCTGCGCGAGCAGAGTACGCAGAGAGATGATAAGTACGCCGCCATTTGCGCGATGTACCAGACCCGGTTGTAGGGTAAGTTCACCGTTAAACTGGCGCAGACAGCCAAAGAGTTGTTCAGCCTCGACCCAGTTAGCGGTAATCACCTCACCTGTGGCAGCAAAACGACCGTCGGCCTGTTCCGCTGGTTCAAAGGTGACATTATGTCCCGCGATACGATACTGGCCGCCAAAGACCGCGTTCGCCTCCGGCCGCAGCTGGCGCATGGCATCCCCGAACAGCGACAGGTATTCCGCTTCTTCCGGGGCTTTCAGCAGCATGAAAGGCGAGGTCGCCCATGGGCTTAACGTCTGCTCCAGCGCATAATGCAAACGTGGTTGCGTATCGCTAAGGATGAATTCGTGTTCTTTTGCGAGATCTGGCTGTGCAAACAGTTCCTGATAGCTCTCGGCATCCGGAACAAGGTCACGCCATGCTAGTTTCGTAATCGTCAAAGTTGATGTTTTTTAGTCAGATGTAAAAGCGTGGAGTATACCGTAAGCGGGGGGCTCTACCCAAGCAGGATTGGGAATTTCAACAGGCCGACAGGCGGTATTCGCTCACAGGATATGATTTCTTTTCAGCAGATTGCTAAAAAACTGATATTCTGAACAGAGTTACGTGGTAACACTGAGATCGCAATGAAATATCAACAACTGGAAAATCTCGAAAGCGGCTGGAAATGGAAGTACCTGGTCAAAAAGCACCGTGAAGGGGAGCTGATCACCTGCTATATCGAAGCCAGCGCTGCGCAAGAAGCCGTGGATATTTTGCTGACCCTCGAAAATGAACCGGTACAGGTAAACGGCTGGATTGAGAAACACATTAATCCTGCGTTGCTAAATCGGATGAAGCAAACTATCCGCGCGCGACGTAAGCGGCATTTCAATGCTGAGCATCAGCATACCCGGAAAAAGTCCATCGACCTGGAGTTCGTGGTCTGGCAGCGTCTGGCCGGGCTGGCGCAACGGCGCGGCAAAACCCTGTCGGAAACCATCGTGCAGCTGATTGAGGATGCTGAGCATAAAGAGAAGTATGCTAATCAGATGTCGTCGCTGAAAAACGACCTTCAGGCGTTGCTGGGCAAAAAGTAAATTTTAGTTTTCTTCAGACAATAAAAAACCCCGCATGGCGGGGTTTTTTTATAAGACGATAACTTATGCCGCTGGCTGAGTTACAACGTCTTTAACGCCTTTAACTTCGATCTCTACGCGACGATCTGGAGCCAGGCAGTCGATCAGTGCAGCGCGAGCTTTCACGTTGTCACAGGTGTTGCCAGTAACTGGGTTAGATTCGCCCATACCACGTGGGGAGATCTTGTTAGCTGGGATACCTTTAGAGATCAGGTAATCAACAACAGACTGAGCACGTTTCTCAGACAGTTTCTGGTTGTAAGCGTCAGAACCGATACGGTCGGTGAAGCCCAGAACCACTACAGAACCGTCTTTAGGATCCAGGTTGCTCAGCTGGGTGTACAGCTGATCCAGTGCCTGCTGACCTTCTGGTTTCAGGGTCGCTTTGTTGAAGTTGAACAGAACGTCAGACTTCAGAGTGAAGTGCTTGGTCTGTACTTCTGGAGCTGGAGCCGGCGCTGGAGCAACAACTGGTGCTGCATCTTCCTGCTGGCCGAAACGGTAGGAAACACCTACGCTCAGCATGCCGTTGTCTGGACGAACGCCAACGGTAGCACCGTCACCGATGTTGTTAACCCACTGGTATTCCAGACGGGTAGCGATGTCACGGGTCATAGCCCACTCAACGCCACCAGCGAATACTGGGGAAACGCCAGTGTCATGGTCGTCGCCAGCGATGCTGTTGCTGGAGTCTGCACGCCATACCATGCCGCCCAGACGGGTGTACACGTCCAGATCGTCAGTTACTGGGTAACCCAGTTTAGCGGTCAGCTGAACGCCCTGAGCTTTGAAAGCGCCATTGATGGTGTCGCCTTTGTATGGCATACGACCTAACCAGTCGTAACCCATTTCAAAGCCAACATACGGGTTAACCTGATAGCCACCGAACGCACCTGCACCAAGCTGGCTCTCGTGAGTAGGGCCATCGTTGTTCAGGCTGCTGTTGTACCAGCCAGTGTCGTGGAACTGAGACCAGCCCAGTTTACCACCTGCATACCAGGTATTATCTTTCGGAGCGGCCTGCGCTACGGTAGCGAAGCCAGCCAGTGCCACTGCAATCGCGATAGCTGTCTTTTTCATTTTTTGCGCCTCGTTATCATCCAAAATTCGCCATGAAAGTCTCAAGAGAGAATCACGGTTAAATCCTTCACCGGGGGGCGTGGTCAAATATAAATCTACCGATATCTTCGGCTTAGGCCGAGCACCCCTGGCGATGTAAAGTCTACAACGTAGCTGAAAACTTACAAGTGTGAAGTCTGTCAGGCATATGAAAAAAAAAGTTCCGTATACCTATTATTTAACATTTTTAGAACGAATTTTGTGCAATAAAATTAAGGAGAACCGCACCAGACAAGCCTTGCCGCAATTTTGAGGCCGGGAACTAAAACCGCATCTTGCGGTCAAAAAAAATTCTAGGAAAAATCTTAATTTTACTCAGTGATACAAATTTGAGTGAATTTTTAGCCCAGAAAGTTGTCCTCTGCGATAAGAATCTGGACGAACCGGGCGCATGATAAACCCGATCGCATTCCCTTCTTCAGCCGCTTCGGTCAGACGAAAATGTTCCTCTTCCGTCAATTCTTCCGGTAACCACCCGATCACCACGCTGTAATTTCCGGTACGTAACGCCCGGACCATCGACTCAACGGTGTCACAGGGGGAGAGTTGGTTGATCTGCATAACCTTTGCCAGCGGCAGGCCCGCAGACTGAACCCATTGACGGCTCAGTTTCTGCTGTGGCGTCAGCCAGAGCTGCCAGCGCGATTGCTGGCCAAGCTGCTGTAACAACGGCAGCAGAAGGAGTTGGGTCAACAGGGGCTGGTCTTCACGATAAACCACTTCACTAATAAGCCCCGTCGAAACACCCCCAACGGCGTTTTGCGCGACATTGCCCGCGGTTGAGGTGAGAGAAGTTGAGCGATTTGCATAGCCTGAAGTGTACATATTCATTCCAGCCCTGTAGTTACTGTATGGATATACAGTAACCCCTGTATGCATAAAGATCAACCTCATTTTCGGAAAGCGACTCGCAAAATTCATTCAATGTTGATGCCCCGCGAAAAATCATCTTGCTCAACGGCGCTAAGTTGCCTATTTTCCTGCTAACGGATCCGCTAGTAAGAAATTTCGTTGTTACTTTATGATTTTGAAGGGAAATATCATGAAAAAGATATCTTATGAACGGATTTATAAATCCCAGGAATACCTCTCGCCGTTGGGTGAAATTCACCATCGCGCGCTGTTCGGCGGCTATACCCTGGCAGTGGATGATGCGGTTTTTGCCATGGTGTCAGACGGTGAGCTCTACCTTCGCGCCTGTGAAGAAAGCGCGAAATACTGTGTCAAAAATGCTGCCTCTTTTTTGACGCTAATGAAGCGGGGCCGTCCGGTGCTTCTCAACTACTATCGCGTGGATGATGGGCTGTGGCAGGACAGGGAGCGTCTGCTTAAGCTCTCCTCATTTGCGCTCAATGCGGCAAGGAAAGAGCGTTATCAGCGGCATCAGCGAAACCGCCTTAAAGATCTGCCAAACCTGACTTTTCAGCTGGAAGTGTTGCTCTTCGAAGCAGGTATTACTAATGAAGAGACGCTGCGGGCGCTAGGGGCCAGGGAGAGCTGGCTGAAGATGCGGGCAAAAAATAATGCGCTCAGTATTAAAGTGCTCTTCGCGCTGGAAGGGGCCATTGAGGGGCTGCATGAGGCGGCACTCCCGGCAGGTATTCGCCGGGAGTTGACGGAGTGGTTTAATGCGCTGCCTGAGCCCCAGGAGAATCACTCCTCCAGGTAGCGATTTGCTGCTGCAGTCGGCAAATTTCTGGCAGCAGAGCGATAAGCAGGCCAATCTGCTGTAGAACCAGCGGCGCTTTGCTGTCGTTTCCGGGCTCAAGATGCGCAATACGTTGAGTCAGCTCATCCAGTGACTGTCTAACGCGAGGCTCATCGGCGGGCCGGTGATGCAGTGCATCATCGACATAACAGACCGCGTCATCCAGCAGGTTGAGGATGCCCGGGTTGGTCAATTTCTCACGGTGGGCACCCAGCGTGGAAATATAGCTGGTGAAGGTATGGTTCAGGCAGAGTAGTCGGAAAGCCGTCTCACGAATCTCTGCCGTGGCGCGAGGCTCCGTTGACATGTTAGAGACCACCGAAGCCAGTTCCGCATCGCTGTTGTGCGCATCGCGGCGCGCTATCCGATAAGCCAGACGGTTATCGCGGCCCTGATGATACTGCTCAAGGATGGCATCCAGATATCGGCAGTTGGCGTTCATGGCCCTGTCTAATACCCGCGGCAGGTTACGGAAACGCCAGTCCGGCCAGATAAAGCTGACCGCAGCCCAGGCGATAGCACAGCCTATCAGCGTATCAAGCACGCGAGGCAGGGCGACTTCAAACCCTTCACCCAGCAGGTTAAAGCAGAGCAGAACCAGCAGCGTGATGAACATCGTGGCATGGGCGTACTGCACGTTGCGAAACGCGAAGAACAACACGCCGGTGATCACGATCAGGATCAGCTGACCCTCAACGGAGAGCACGAAATAGAGCACCGGCAGGCCGATCGCGACGCCAACCAGCGTACCGATAATACGCAGCGCAAGGCGGTGTCGGGTGGCGTTGTAGTTCGGCTGACAGACAAACAGGCTGGTCAGCAGGATCCAGTAGCCATGATGCAAACCGGTTATCTGGATAAAAGCATACCCCACGCATAACACCAGGGACATGCGCACCGCATGGCGAAACAGCGCCGACTCCGGCGTGAAGTTGCGGCTCAGCCGGAGCCACATATCGCTCATGCTGTGCACGCTGTCGTCTGCAAGCTGGTTATCCACCTCGCTGCCCGGCAGCGCCATTGCCTGCTCGGATTCAATCGTCGCCAGCTGAGCGTCTATCGCCCGCAGGTTATTGAGCAGAAAACCCAGCGCCTTAATGTGTTCCGGCGACGTTCCGCTGGCCTGAACGCGGTCAAGCGCTGCATCAAGATGGCTGAATACGCGTTCAAAGCGCGGATCGTGCTGATAGGGCGTGCGCAGCAGAATGGATCGCGCCAGCTGCTGGCACGCCTGGGACTGCATGGACAGCAGGCGCTGGAAGCGGAACATCACGTCGCTGTAGCGAAACTTCTCGCGTAGGGCGGTGTACTGAACGTGCGAGGAGCTAGCGCGCTCATGAATGTCCTGTGCGGCAAAGTAGTAGTGTAAGGTTCTTCGCGTGCCGCGCTGGCCGCGATCGCCGCGCAGACGGGTAAGCAGCGAGGCTTTCGTCTGGTTAAGGGTCGCGACAAGCTGGCCGTTTGCCAGCGCCAGATCGTAAAGCGGCGCCTGGCTTTCTTCCTCGATATCCGGGTCGAACAGCCGGGACTTCAGTTCCAGATAATGGGCTAACTGCTCATAGCTGCGGGCAAGGTTATCCTGCAGAGGACGAACCGGGAAGATCAGATGCCCGGTTAACGTCAGCAGGTTATACCAGATGGCGCCCATCAGCAGCAGCACAGGCTGCTGGTACCACTGGTCGTACAGGGAAACGCCCAGCATGGTGTAGATGGCGATCAGCAGGGCCCCAAAGGCGATAGTGGCATAGCGCTGTCCCAGGCCTCCCAGCAAAATAAACCCGCTGGTGGAGAGCGTCAGGCCCAGTGCAAACAGCCAGGGCCAGGGGAAGAGCAGCTCAACGGACGCGGAAGCGATAAAAAAACAGACCAGCGTAATGACCAGATTACGTAAACGTCCGGCCAGGCGATCGTCCAGATCCGCAAGGGCACCGGCAACCACTCCCAGCGTGAGCGGAATGGTCAGCTTGACATCATTCAGCCACCACGGCAGGGCAACCGTGCCGCAAAGCGCGATAAAAATCCTGACGTTGTAGAGCCAGGTGCTGTTCCAGGTATAACGGCGAAGCAGTGGGCTTAGCATAAACGCGGCCAGTCCTTATTTACTGAAAACGACGACGCGCATTCGCTTCACGCGCCGCCTGGGCCACTTCGACCGGAACAACCCTGCGCCCGACGGGCCAGAGGGCAATAGCGGCGATCTTAAAGTTCGCGATCCCCACCGGAATACCAATAATCGTGATGCACTGCGCAATACCGGCAAAAATATGCATGATGCACAGCCACCAGCCGAAGAAAATCAGCCACAGAATGTTCAGCAGGGTTCCACCCGTGTTCATCAGGGCATTCTTACTCTCCGGGTTCAGCTCATCAACGTGGATAGCTTCGTTACCGTAAGGGATGAACGAGAGTTTCGTGATCTCCCAGCAGGAGCGGGTCAGGGGGAGTGTGAAAATCAGGACGATGCTCACCAGCGTGGCAAAAAGCCAGGAGAGGGTGGTGGCAAAACCGCCCAACACAAAATTCAACACATTCAGAACGGTACGCATAAACCCTCACTTCCTTTCGATAAAATTAACGCCCAATGATTGTAACGTTTTTTTAGGCTGGAGCACCTTAAAACTGGCAGTTAAACTGTCAGGTAAATTATCTCTTCGTGGATTTGGCGGGACATGGAACTGAAAGCAACTTCTTTAGGCAAACGCCTGGCGCAACACCCCTATGACAGAGTTGTTCTGCTCAATGCCGGGGTGAAAGTCTCCGGAGAACGCCACGAATACCTTATTCCGTTTAATCAGCTTCTGGCTATTCACTGCAAGCGCGGGCTGGTGTGGGGCGAGCTGGAGTTCGTTCTGCCTGACGACAAAGTCGTGCGCCTTCACGGCACCGAATGGGCGGAAACCCAGCGTTTTCATCACCACCTGAACGCGCTCTGGCAGCAGTGGAGCCATGACATGAGCGTGATTGCCGCTCAGGTACTGCAGCAGGTGCTGGACGATATCGCGCAAAGCAACGCACAGCAGACGTGGCTGACGCGCCAGCAGACCGCCGGGTTGCAGCAAAAGATCAGGCAGGCGCTTTCGGCGCTGCCGCTATCCGTTACGCGCCTCGATGAGTTCGACAATTGTCGCGATGCCTGGCGTCAGTGCCAGGCCTGGCTGAACGATATGGATAAAAGCCGCCTTGCCCATAATCAGGCCTGGACGGACGCCATGCTCACCCAATACGCCGACTTTTTCAGTACCGTGGAATCTTCACCGCTTAACCCTGCTCAGGCGCGCGCGGTGGTTAACGGCGAGCAGTCGCTGCTGGTGCTTGCCGGGGCCGGGAGCGGTAAAACGTCGGTGCTGGTGGCGCGCGCGGGCTGGCTGCTGACGACCGGTGAGGCGGTTGCCGATCAAATTCTGCTTCTGGCTTTTGGCCGTAAGGCTGCCCAGGAGATGGATGAACGCATCCAGGAACGCCTGCATACCCGGGACATTACCGCCAGAACCTTCCATGCTCTTGCGCTGCATATTATTCAGCAGGGCAGTAAAAAAGTGCCTGCCATCAGTAAACTGGAAAACGATGCGCAGGCGCGTCAGGCGCTGTTTATCAAGACGTGGCGCCAGCAATGCAGTGAGAAAAAAGCGCAGGCGAAAGGGTGGCGTCAGTGGCTGGAGGAAGAGCTCAACTGGGACGTGCCGGAGGGCAGCTTCTGGCAGGATGACAAACTGGCGCGTCGGCTGGGCTCGCGCCTTGACCGCTGGGTCAGCCTGATGCGAATGCACGGTGGCTCACAGGCAGAGATGATTGAAAGCGCGCCGGAGGACGTCCGCGATCTGTTTTCGAAACGGGTCAAGCTGATGGCTCCGCTGCTGAAAGCCTGGAAAACCACGCTGAAAGAGGAAAATGCCGTTGATTTCTCAGGCCTTATTCATCAGGCCATCATTATTCTTGAGAAAGGGCGTTTTGTCAGCCCGTGGAAGCATATTCTGGTGGATGAGTTTCAGGATATCTCACCCCAGCGGGCGGCACTGCTCTCGGCGCTGCGGGCGCAGAACAAACATACCTCGCTGTTTGCCGTCGGGGACGACTGGCAGGCTATCTACCGCTTCAGCGGCGCTCAGCTCTCCCTGACCACCGCCTTCCACCACTATTTTGGCGAAGGCGATCGCAGCGATCTGGACACCACCTACCGCTTCAATTCACGTATTGGTGAAATCGCCAACCGTTTTATCCAGCAGAACCCGCATCAACTGGCCAAGCCGCTCAATAGCCTGCGCGCAGGAGATAAAAAAGCCGTCACCCTGCTGGCGGATGACCAGCTGGAACCGTTGCTGGACAAGCTCAGCGGCTATGCAAAGCCCGATGAACGTATTCTGGTGCTGGCGCGCTACCATCACCTTAAACCCGCGGCGCTGGAAAAAGCCGCCACCCGCTGGCCGAAACTGCAGCTTGAATTTATGACCATTCACGCCAGCAAAGGGCAGCAGGCCGATTATGTGATTGTGGTGGGGCTGAAAGAGGGCAGCGACGGTTTCCCGGCTCCGGCCCGAGAGTCGGTGATGGAGCAGGCTCTGTTGCCGGTGCCGGAAGACTTCCCGGATGCCGAAGAGCGCCGTTTGCTGTACGTGGCCATCACCCGCGCGCGGCATCGCGTGTGGCTGCTGTTCAATAAAGAGGAGCCATCCGTGTTTGTCGATATTCTGAAGAGTATTGATGTGCCGGTGGCGCGTAAGCCATAACGATGTCAGGCAAGATTTTGCAGGCCGGGTAAGGCGTAGCCGCCACCCGGCAAAAAAGTTACTTCAATCTTTCGGAAAGATAGCGCTGATAGTCCGGAATAAGGATCTCAACCGGCGAGTTAAACTGCGGTGATTCAATGATGAAATCCGCCGTCGACAGGTTCGTCGCCACCGGAATATTCCACACTGTCGCCAGACGCAGCAGCGCTTTGACATCCGGGTCATGCGGAACCGCGTTCAGCGGATCCCAGAAGAAGATCAGCACATCAATCTTTCCTTCGGAAATCTGCGCGCCGACCTGCTGATCGCCGCCCATTGGGCCGCTCAGCATCGCATTCACCTCCAGACCCGTTTCGCGCTGGATCAGGTTGCCGGTGGTGCCGGTCGCCGACAGGGCGTGCTTTTCCAGCAACGACTGATGGCGGCGAACCCAGTTAAGCAGCATTTGTTTACAGTGATCGTGCGCCACCAGCGCAATGTGTTTACGTTCAGGCAGCGTGCGTGTTGTCAGTTCCATAATCATATCCATCAGGTTAACTGACTACACGATGACGGGAACCGCCAGACGCTGCAAGAGTAAGGCGTAAAAAATGTGGCTTATGATGAAGGTTGTTGTTTTGCCCATTGTAAAAACCGGGCCCGGGTGTCGGGATCGGCCTGCTGGAACCAGAATTTAAGGCGCTGTTCCGTCAGGCTCTGGGACTGAGGAGGAATAACGTCCAGTTCCGAGACGCCAGATAACAGCGTACTGTCGTCCGCCATCCTGGTAGCAAACTGCGGCAGGGAAGCGCGTTTACCCGCTTTGTTGTAGGTCTGGGCCAAAGCCTCGTAGTCCGGGCTTTTCGGGGAGGTGGTTAAGGCCAGAATATCCAGCTTGACCGGAATCGGCATTGCGTCCCCGTCCAGGAGCTCAATGCGCGGCGATGCGTCAAAGGCCGCAGCTTCTTTCTCTGTTTCAAGACGAGGCAGGGTAATGTTCACCTGGCTGACTTGCCGGGTATTAAAGCTGACAATCAGCGGCGGGGAGATGTACATCCGTTGCTCATGGTTCGCCATCCCGACCGATTTTTCTACCCGAAACACCAGCTGATGCGGTCCGTTATCCAGTTCGATGCTGTCTGCCCCGCGCAATAATGAGCTGGAGACCTTTTTTCCGTCCAGTACCAGAAGATCAATGTCGCCAGAGAGCCGAAGCGTGGTGGCAAAGACGCAAACCGGCATCACTAACGCAATCACAGCAGTGGCAATACCGGTTTTCATAGAAGGCTCCCGTCAGAAATACTGTCGCCGCATTAATGTATCTAAATTTTTCGGTAATCACGTTTACTAACATATAGACATATTTTGCCGTTTTGCCCTCATACATCTGTATGGGATGGATGGTTGAGATGTGCGCTTTGGCGTACACTTTTAAAAAAGCCAGGAGAAAAACCATGAAAGAGAACGATATTGCTGAGATTCTGACATCCACGCGTACCATTGCGCTGGTGGGCGCGAGCGATAAACCCGACCGTCCAAGCTATCGGGTGATGAAATACCTTCTCGATCAGGGCTATCACGTTATCCCGGTGTCGCCAAAAGTGGCAGGGAAAACGCTGCTGGGTCAGCAGGGTTATGCCACGCTCGCTGATGTGCCGGAAAAAATTGATATGGTTGATGTCTTCCGTAATTCCGAGGCGGCATGGGAAGTGGCGCAGGACGCTATCGCCGTAGGGGCAAAAACGCTGTGGATGCAGTTAGGTGTGATTAACGAGCAGGCCGCCGTGCTGGCGCGGGATGCGGGATTGAAGGTTGTCATGGATCGCTGTCCGGCGATCGATATTCCCCGTCTGGGGCTGGCGAAGTAATAAAAAAAAGCCCGTCATCGGGCTTTTTTTACACGCTTAGTTCCGCAGGCGCGGAGCCTGTAACTGTTTGCGGATAGTCTGAGCAAGTTCATCCATCGTGGGTTGTTCCGGATGCTCTTCCTGCAGCTCGCTACTCAGCTGCGCTTCGGCAAGGTAGGTATGAACGGGTTGTCCGTCGTCACCTTCCATTACCACATGGTACCAGGGCGCAGCGCGAAGCTCTGCGTTGACCGCCAACTCGTCCGCTGACGGTTCATCAAGGGAATACTCCGGGTCGATATCCACGACCACACCCAAATACCCAAGCAAAGTGTGGCGGACCTGCTGGCCGATACCGAATTTGCTGGCAATCATAGTCACCTCCCGGGAAACACTACTTACACATTAAGTGTGGGCAATATTTCTCTTTTCAAGTTACATGACGCGACAGGCAAACCCTTTCAGATACAGTCCTTCCGGGTAGGTAGCAATCACGGGGTGATCGGCTGCCTGACGGAACTGCTCTATAAATTGTACATCACGACCAGCATCTATTGCGGCATCGGCGATGATTTTTTGGAATAAATCGGTAGTCATCAGCCCGGAGCAGGAGAAGGTGAGCAACACCCCGCCCGGGTTCAGCAGCTGGATGGCCAGCATGTTGATATCCTTATAGCCGCGGCAGGCGCCCATTAGCTGGCTTTTGTTCTCCACAAATTTTGGCGGATCCATGACGATGACGTCGAACTTCTCGCCCTGGTCGCGATATTTACGCAGTAGCTTGAAGACGTCATCGCGTACAAACTCCGCTTTGCTCAAATCCAGCTTGTTTAGCTCGACGTTCTGTTTTGCCACGTCCAGTGCTTCCTGTGAGGTATCCACGCTCACCACCTGAGCACAGCCGCCCATCAGTGCCGAAACGGCGAAGCCACCGGTATAGGAGAAACAGTTCAGGACGCGTTTGTCGGCAACGTACTGGCGGGTCGCCAGACGGCTGTCGCGCTGGTCAAGGTAATAACCCGTTTTATGGCCGCTCTGAATATCCACCAGCAGTTTCATGCCGTGCTCTTCAATCGGCAGAAGGGCAGGCGGCAGCTCGCCGGTAACCGGACCCTGGGTCAGCTCCATGCCCTCTTTTTTGCGCACCGCCACATCGCTGCGATCGTAAATAGCGCATTCCGGGAACAGGGTTTGCAGCGCGCTAATCAGCGCGGCACGCTGATACTCCGCACCAGCGCTCAGAAGTTGCAGCACCAGGAAGTTACCGAAGCGGTCAATGGTGACGCCCGGCAGACCGTCGGATTCACCGGCAATCAAACGGTAGCTGTCCAGCCCGTCGCGTTTTGCCAGCCAGTCGCGCCACTGCTGCGCCTGCTGCAGGCGGCGGACGAAGAAGTCGATGTCGATGGTTTCATCTTTATCGAAGGTCCAGACGCGCGCGCGGATCTGGGACGCTGGCGAGTAGGCGCCTCGCGCTAACCATTTCCCCTGATGGTCAACAATATCAATGGTTTCACCGAGGCTGGCTTTGCCTTCCATACGGGCTACCGCGCCGGAAAAGACCCAGGGATGACGGCGCAGTAATGATTTCTCGCGCCCTTTGGCTAACACTAAACGTACACTCATAATTTGCTGTTCTGTCGATTTCAGGGAAATGGCGCGTAGGGTAGCACATTCAGCCAGGCGCAATCATCTGCGGATGTTGTTGAGCGTTTCGGCACAAAATCAAATCGCTTAGGCACATTACGGCATCGCAGCAGGCTTTACAGTGGGGCTTCCGGTACAGCAAAGGGAGCACCCATGAAAAAGCGTAGTGTGATAGCAATAGCCGCTCTGGCGGCAATCAGTTTTCAGGTTTCAGCGGCAACGCCTTTCAGCATCACCAGTAAGGATATTTCCGGCGAGCGCCATTTAGCGCAGCCGCAGATATTCGAGGGATTCGGCTGCCACGGCGGTAATCAGTCTCCGCAGTTGGTGTGGAAAAACCCACCCGCTGGTACGAAAAGTTTTGCCGTCACGGTATATGACCCCGATGCGCCCACCGGCAGCGGCTGGTGGCACTGGACCGTAGCCAATATTCCCGCGAACACAACGACGTTGCCCGCTGATGCCGGTAACCCAAATGGCGAGAAATTACCTGCCGGTGCAGTGCAGGGGCGTAATGATTTCGGTTATTCTGGATTCGGCGGCGCATGTCCACCTGCGGGAGACAAACCCCACCGCTATCAGATGACCGTCTGGGCGCTGGATGTGGATAAACTGCCTCTCGACAAAAATGCCAGCGGTGCACTGGTCGGTTTTATGATCAACAGCCACGTTCTGGAAAAAGCCCAGTTAACCGCAACCTACAGCAGATAAGGATGAACCGGTGCAGGAGTTCCATTTTCGAAATAAACACCTCACGGCGGGTGAAGTGAACGCCAGCAAAATGCATCGCCTGCATCAGGTTAAACTCTTTTTTCCGGCCATTTGCCATATCACCCATGGCAGTAAGGTGATTGTTCAGGATGACAACCGTCTGGTGGCGACCCGGGATGAGCTCATCATTATCCCGGCCAATACCACGATGGAGATTATCAATCAGCCCGCGAACGGTATATTTCATTCTGATTTACTGATGTTGTCTCCGGAAATCGTCGCAGAGTTCAAAGCGCATTACCTGAAATCCTGGCCACGAACGACATTACATTCACTTTGCGCCCCGCTGAGCGAGGGGCTGGCGTTTATGTGGGATAACCTGCTGCACGCCGTGCGCCAGGATTTACCCGAGGCGTTACAAAAGCATCAGGCCTTCGGTCTTCTGCTGGCCTTGCTGCATGACGGTTTGGCAGGTCCGCTGCTTATTGAGCGAAACAGTAACCTGACCGAGCAGGTGCGGCAGTTCATTATGTTATCGCCCGCCAGAGCCTGGACCGCGCAGGACGTCGCCAGCCGTCTGGCCTTAAGCGTACCGACGCTGCGCAGACGGTTACGTGAAGAGTCGCAGAGTTTTCGCCAGATCGTGGAAGAGGTGAGGATGGCCGTGGCGCTGTCACAACTTCAGTCGACCCGGCTACCGATCGGTGAAATCGCGTTACAATGTGGATATCTTTCCAGCTCTCGTTTCACCGCCCGTTTCCGGCAACACTACGGTTGTTTGCCGAAAACGCTACGTTAAGGAGAAGAAAAATGTCACATGTCTGCACCATTGCCTGGGTCCACGGCGTTGTTCAGGGCGTCGGGTTCCGCTACAGCACCCAGCGCGAAGCGATTGAGCTTGGGCTAACGGGATACGCGCGAAATATGGACGACGGCAGCGTTGAGGTGGTCGCCTGCGGCGACGCGGAGCAGGTTGAAAAACTAATGGCGTGGCTGAAAGCAGGTGGGCCGCGCAGCGCCCGGGTTGATAAGGTCTTAACGGAACCGCATCAACCCGGCCGGGAATATGTGAACTTCGGTATTCGGTATTAAATACACTTCACCGGTTTAGGCAGGCCGGCAATTTTGGTGGCCTGTTTTGCCGGGCCTTTAGGGAACAGACGATACAGATAGCGGCTGTTGCCTTTCTCTTCGCCGAATTTGTTGGCCATCGCTTTCACCAGCATGCGGATCGCCGGAGAGGTGTTGAATTCAAGATAAAACTCGCGCACAAAACGGACCACCTCCCAGTGTTCGGGGGAGAGGGCGATGCCTTCGTTTTCGGCGATTTTCTCCGCCAGCGGCTCGCTCCATAGCGTCGTATCTTTCAGATAGCCTTCGCTATCGGTTTCAATTTCCTGGCCTGCAAAAATGAACATAGTGCTCTGTCGATAAAGTAAAAATCGCCCCTAGTCTAGCAAATAAGGGGCGGCGTGAGAATCATTGACCTACAGAAGAAGCTGGAGCAGATTGTTGGCATTAAGCTTTTTCAGCGCGTTGCATTTATACGTCGATACCTGTTTTTCACTCATCTGCGTCATATGCGCCACGTGCCGTACCGATTGTCCGTTCACCAGCCTGTCAAGGACGTTGAACTCCATGCCCGTCAGGCAACAATTCAGGGTGCGCACACGACGGGGCTCTCTGGCAAGCAGGTACGCCGCATCCGCCACGGCAATCCGGTCATCAATGATATATAAGGTCAGCGTGGCAAACCGCTTTCGCAGATGGGTAGCCAGCGCCCAGCCTTTTTCATTGCACACCAGGTAAAGCGTTCCCTCCCAGCGCCTGGCTTCCAGCTCCAGCAGAATGTCGACCAGCGCCAGATGCGTCCCCGCGACGGAAAAGCGGCAGCGAACAACGAGGGTATTGCAGGCCAGCAGTGAACGTCGCCACTTTACCGCGCCGCTCTCAACCTGCGTCTGAGCGTTACGGCGCAGAAGGGCGTAGCGCAACCCTTCGGCATAAAAGCGATTATTGTCGAGAATGGCGTAACTCACGATAGCCTCTTTATAACGTGCTGGGCGTGTAGATCACGCGCAGCGTGCCGGTGTAATCCCCGGCATTTTTACTGCTGGCAGCAAACGCGGGCGTTTTCAGAATGATGGGGGCGGGGACACAAAGTACGCTCTCCCGTCCACCCGGCAGCACAACCTGACGCAGATATTGCGGGTCATTAGTGCCCTGCCAGACCAGCGTTTTGCCATTCGCCACGGTTTCGGTTGCACCCGTCACCGGGTTGGTCACCGTAACCTGATAATCGAGGCGATCCCGCGGTTCGGTCTGGCTTCCTCCGCGCCGTCTGACGGAAAACGCCCCTTCGGCACGGTCTGTTGCCGCCAAACCATCATCCTCAAAGCGCAGATAGACGCGCGTGCTGGCGCTGTTATTGCCGTCATAGAGGCACATATCCAGCGCACTCTCGCCCTGGATCTCGCTGCCGCCGGGCCGCCCGGGGAAGTTGGTCAGGTTAAGGTTCACGATTGGCGTTGAGTGGGGAAACGCTGGCAGATAAATCTGCTGGTTACCCGGATCGACCACCTCAATACGTATCGTCGCCTGCCAGCGGGCAATGGTGAGGTAGCCGGGACATCCGACGTTGACATCGTTAAAGTTGCCCCCGCAGTCGGCGCTTCCCCATTCGCGCAGGTTCTGCTTCAGCGTTGCGGTCCAGATGCCCGGCTGGGCGAGCTTATCCAGTTCGCCTTTAACGATATAAAAATCAAAATAGGGTTCCCGGTTCCATAACGCGATCTCGCCGGAACCGCCGGTCACAAAGCTGGCGAACGTGAAGACTTTGTTATTGATAAACATATGTTTTTCCCCATATACCTTGAGGTCTGCCGTTTTTTTAGTCGACGAGTGGGTAAAACGCAGCGTAATGGAAGAGGAGCTTGCCGCGGTAGCGGTAAACCAGACCGGTGCTGTCATACATGCCCCGTACGTCGGATCGGTGCGGGACTGGCAGGTCAGGGTGTTGCGTCCCCACTTTTGCGGGTCGACAGTGTCGTAACCGCTCGGCTCATGGACCCAGATATCAAAACGCGCAGGCGGCACCGCGCGATCGTAGCTAATCCCTACGCTGGAGTTTCTTCCGGCAGGGACGCCCGCCAGCGTCTGACAGCTCCACAAGGTCAAAAAAAGCAAAATAAAGAGGTAGTTGTTCACGTCATTTCCCTTTGGTGAGGTGTTCTGCATTCATGGCCGTTGGCCCCGTCGGCACGTTCCGCCCGGCGAGCATCAGTTGTGCCTGGTGCTGAACCGAATCCGGCAGGGCGGAGAAGGTGAGTTCCCGACACGGGATCGACCCGACGTAACGCACCACGTCGCGCATGCTTTTCACGCTCAGTTCACACTGATAAAACTGCTGCTGACGCACCAGATAAAGGTTGCGCAGCAGGGCGTCGCTCTGGGCGCTGAAACCGCCATTGCCGAGATCGTTCCAGCCGTTCACGTTCAGCGGCACACCGCCCACGAACGGCGAGTGATGTTCGTCAGTGAGCTGGCCGAGCCAGGTGTAGCGGGTGGTGGTCTGTACGTCCCGGCGGAGCATTTTGCCCGGCACCATAAAGAGCGTCCGGCTGCCGGAACCCTGCGTGATTTCACTGCTGATACCGGATGAGACGTTCAGCGACTCATTAACCGTCAGCGTGGTTTGCTGATAACCCGGCACCGCAAAAAGGGCACGGCTGTTAGCCGGGATATCCGCGCTGCCGCCGTTATCCAGCGAGACGGAGACGCGTGAATCACGGGAATCCTCAGGCGTAGCCACGTTCACCGCAATGGCAGAAGCGGGACGGCCGTCTCCCCAGCGGCCAAGCCACAGCCCGGAGCGCGACAGGGCCAGGGTAGAGCTGTAATTGCCGCTGCTGCTTAACGTATGGCGCCGATCCTGACGATCCCACGCGTCGCTCACCGTCAGGCTGGCATTACCAAAACGTCCGCCCTGACGCGTATACGCCGAGGCGTTGAGCGAATCGCTGTTGATCCCCGACGCGCTCAGGCCGTATTCATTCTCGCCGCGCGCGTCGGCATACCAGTTATGCGCCACGTTGTAGCTCAGCTGGTTTTTCTGATGCTGCTGGTGCTGCCAGGTTGCCCCAAGCGAGGTATAGCCTGACGCATCGCCCTGGCGGTTATGCGCCATTGAGAGGCTAATGCTCAGATAGCCGCCTTTGTCTTTACCGTCGCGATAGTGGTCGTTGCGCATAAACAGGTTAATGCTGCTGTTGATGTTCAGACCGCGCGCGCTAAAGGAATTACTCAGCCCTCCCTGCCAGGCCTGTGTGCGGGAGCGGGTCACATACACTGGTTCCCACGGCAGGCCCGCGTCGTGACGATCGTCATGGTCCGGCAGTTCCCGGCGCGTAACGTAGCGCCCTTCGTTGCGGTTATCCGAGTACCCAAGGTTTGCGTACCACGAACCGACAGGCACGGAGAACATGACCGAGAGGCTACGATAACAGCCGTTGACGGCGTCAAAACCTGCGCTACGGGTATCACAATTTTCTGCGGATAACGCGTTGCGATAGAAGCTCAGCGAAAAGCCGTCGTTATAGCTGATTTGCTGAATATTGCCGCGTTGGCCCTTGCTGCCGTAGAGGTAGCTAAAGCGTGTGCTTAATACCCCGTCGATCGGACCCGCGTTAAATCCGCGGCTCCAGTCGAGGGCATTTTCCAGAAAATGCTGCCTTTTCATGACGGTTGCGCCGCTGGTCAGGGCCAGCGGCGGGGTAACGGGCAGGCGTATACCCGCCTGCGCGACCGGGCTGCGTTCGTCACTCGAATCGTTATTGGCCGTTTCCCCTGCCTGCAAAAACCACTCGACGCGGTCGAATGGCGTGATGCCCGTACGGGTAAACGGAACCTGCTCGGTGCGCGTCAGTCGGTTATTTTCATAAACAGACAGCGTCACGGTATAGCTTCCATCCGGGAACGCGCGGGTATCCAGGGTTTGTGCCCCGGCATTGAGGTAAAAGCTGGCCAGCAGTTCCTTGCCGCGGCGCGCGTCGATACGCGCATCGTGCGAAAGCAGCACCGTAATGGGCGTGCCCTTCGATTGCTGAACCGGGTTGATCCAGGCCCGGGTCGAACCCGTGCGCAGGCCACGAATTTTGCCCAGCGGCAGCTGACTGAGGTTAATATTCCCTCCGGCATTGCTGAACAGGTCGCGGGTATCCATCTCGCCCATCTGTAGATAATATTCACGCCATAAATCCTGGCGGAACCAGGCATTGTTGACGGTCATTTCCTGCTGCTGCTGGTGACGCGAGCGTTGTCCAAGCCAGGTCCAGTCAAGGTTAAGATAACCGTCCTGAGTCAGCGCCAGCGCCCCGTTGCCCTGAACGGTGGCGGACTGATAATCCCTGTCGGCAACAAAATTGATATTTTGCTGATGAATTAACGCATTTTCGCTGTCCTGCGTGGGCTGATACCACTGGCTTTCCACCGTGGGTTTTGGCAAAAAGCGTTTATCAAAAAACAGGTTTATGCGGGCATTGTTTTCGTCATAAATGATGGCCGCACGGCGGGTTTCAAGGTAGTCACACCCCGTTGCCGAGCCGTTGCTGCTGCAGGCCAGGTTGCCGTTTCGGGCTAGCGGAACGGCCAGCGCCGCGGAAACGGAACCGATAAGAGCAGGATCGTCGTTAAACTGACGTTTGATGGCCGCGACCAAGGTATCAGGCGCGACAAAACTGACCGTTTCAAGATTGATATCGGTTTCAAAAAGGCCAAGCGACTCGCCGTATAAGCTCACTTCTGTCCACATGCGCTGCGTTTGCGCCAGGTCCTCGAAACCGGCCGGGACGGCCATTTCAGCGCAGGCGATGTGAACAGATGCGGGTAATAAAGCAACAAAAAGGAGAGTATTTCTGTGAAACGCCATGAACGAGCCTCGACATCATCCTGACGTCAGAGGGCGGGCGCCCTCTGACGTTATTCCTTAGGTGCTGTGGTGTTACGCACCGCCTTCCGTGGTGGTTGCCTGAGTCAGCATCAGGCTTACAACGCCGCTGTACTGGCCGGTTTTCAGAATGCCTTTGGTGGTCTGGGAAATGGTCAGAGGCAGAACCGCAGAACCGTTTTCAATGCTGCCCGGGAACAGTTCGGTTCCGGTAAACTCAGCATCGGCCGTGGTCAGGGTTTTGTCGCCCAGCTTCACCGTCATCGGTACGGCCTGATCGCCATCGGTGTTGGTCAGCTGCGCGGCGCTTACCAGACGCACTTTGACGTTGCTGGTGGCTGAGTTTGACCATACTTTGGTATTCAGGCGGTAGCTTTCCAGCCCGCGGCCCGGCAGATACTGCATATCAATACTGGCTGGCAGCGGCGTATTATCGGCCTGCGTCAGGTCAAGCTGTGAATCGACGCTGGCGTTGACGGTAATATCTTTCTGAATTGCCAGAGCGCTGGCAGAAGTGGCCATCGCGGTAACGATCATCAGAGGTTTAATAAATTTACGCATTGATATCTCCATATTTTACAAATGAGCACCCTGGCTCTTTAAACAAACCACAAGGGTTTTTACAGTGACGTCGTGTTATTGCACGACGGGTAAGTCAGCTTCCTCAGCGGTTTTTTTCACCCAGTTGAAGTAGCGGAATTTGTATTTCTTGCCGTTTACCTGATTAAGCGTTTTTAATTTCCGCTCGGTATCCGGGTAAATCGTGGCGTCTTCTTTAATCCATTTACAGACGTCGTCTGACTGGCAAATACCAATCTCCCTGAGCGGCACGCGCAGTGTGCCAGCGTTGGTGACGGTCCCCCGTGCAGGATCGATATGCAGCGAAACGCGCTCCTTTGCGGGGGCAAGATGGACCAGTGCCCCCCAGATCACATTGACGCCTAATTTTGCCGTCGCTGCCGTGTTTTCGGGCTGGCCGGGAATAATGCTGTCCGGCTGTTTCACCCCTTCAAAATAGACTCGCCAGGTGGTCTCTTTTTCCGGCGGCGTCAGTGAAACAAGGCGCACCACGCGCATTGCGCCTGCCGCCAGGGCAAATTTATCGGGCGTCACCACCACGCCGCCTTCTTTCCACGATGCAACGTCAATCTCTTTTTCCTGGGCCGTTCCGGGGTTAAGAATTTTCTTTTGCCTCACCCGGATGAACTGAATATCATCCGTTTTCGATGCCACTTTTATTTGCGCTGCGCCGGAACTATCCACGTTAAGTTCCATTGGATAAACGCTCATATTGGCCATTGTCATTCCTGAGAAAAATGACAGTGACAGCGCGGCGACATAAAACGCGGTTGTCATATTCACTTTTTGTTTCTGTTTCACATTCAGCCTGCCTGCTCTGAGTTCATGTACGGTTTTTAACACCAGGACACCGTCTGCTTTCGTATCGCTTCAGGGCAGGGAAACTTTAACCAGAACAGAAGGTTGTGAGAATTTGTATTAGCTAACTGGCAAAATACAGTGATTTGTTCTGCCTTTCTGGATTTAAAGATGTATAGTTAAAAGAAAATACCGCAACCCAGGATGGGGAGAAAATTCCTGTTGATGAAAAATTAACCTGTTCAGGAGGCGATTTTCTTGCCGATGTCACAGGGATAAAAAAGCATGCGGTAACAGCTGAGAGTGAAATATGTTTTTTATATGCAATAATTCGTTGTTATTTGATCCTGAAGCACATGCGATTAGTCTTGTCGGTCAACCGGAGACGGTATTAACGCTTTCGGCGCCCGCCGTTCGTCTTTTGCAGGAATTTATTCGTCATAAAGGACACGATCTGAGTCGGGAGGAATTGATTACGCGCGTCTGGGAGGAATACGGCTTTACGCCCTCAGGAAATAATCTCAACAAAGCGGTCAGCGAATTACGGAAAAGTTTCCAGCTACTGGGTGAGCAACACGATTATATTGTGACTATACCCCGGCATGGGTTCCGTTTTGTTGCCGACGTTGTTTTTCAGCCTGCGCAAGCCGTTCAACCCGCTGAACCGCAGTCGCTCTCTGTTGTGGCGCAGCCAGAGGCAAAACGCCAGCGTTTTTCCCTAAAATGGGGCGTCGCGGCGGCGGTGCTTTTAGCATCAGCATTGGGGCTAGGGCTGCTGTTTAACCAGCAGCAGAAAATCGTTATACCGATGAAACCAACACCCGTCGCGCATAAAATAGCGGGCTGCAGCATCTGGCTTATTAACGATCATGGCCGACCGCTGGTGCTGTCGAAACTGGCGGCGTTACTGGAGGAAAATAACGTGGCGTGCGAGCGGGAAGCGTACAATATTTACTATTTCAGCGCCCGTTTTAACCTTGCCGCTGCCGATGAAGTGTTTATTGGCGCATGCCCGGTCAGTACAACCAGCCTGTGCAAAACCATTCGCTATAAAAGCGGGGCAGAAAAATGAAAATGAGGCTTCTCTTTGCTGCGGGTGGTGCGCTTGCCGGCGGCGCGCTGGCGCTCTTTATTTATTCCGGCGGCATATATAAACGTGATGCGCTGGTTTGCAGTACGGAATTTAACTTTACGCGCAATGAGGGAAAAGCAAGTGAAGTGAAGGTTAATGCCGTTGCCCATTTCTATTTTCATCGGGATGGCACTGGGTTGACCACATATAAAGGGGCAGCGAGCGCGGGCGGGCAATGTCTGATTGTTGACAGAGATGTGGACTTTACCTGGAAACAGCGGGACGATGATAACGTCATTGTGTTGAGCTATACCAAAACCTGGCGTCGGCACAATGACAATACGCCGGATGCCCAGTGGGGTAGCTATGCTAATCCGACCGCACGCTACTATCTGACGATCTCTGAACTCTCACCTTCCGTGTGGCTGATTCAGGACCGTCATTATCCCACCTATATTTGCCGCAAGGAATAAAGCATAAAAAAGGAGAATGCCTCAGGCATTCTCCTTTTTATTTCAGCAGGTCTGCTTAATCGCGGCTGGCGAAGCCCAGGATGCTCAGCAGGCTGACGAAGATGTTGTACAGCGACACATACAGGCTCACGGTCGCGCGGATGTAGTTCGTCTCACCGCCGTGAATGATGTTGCTGGTTTCATACAGGATCGCGCCAGATGACAGCAGGATAAACACCGCACTGATGGCCAGGTGCAGGGCAGGCAACTGCAGGAAGATGTTCGCCACCATACCAATCAGCACCACCACGATACCCGCCATCAGCATACCGCCGAGGAAGGACATGTCCTTACGCGTGGTCAGCACGTAGGCCGAGCAGCAGAAGAACACCAGCGCGGTACCGCCCAGCGCCATGCCAATCACGTCACCCATACCGGCAGACAGATACGCGTTCAGGATCGGCCCCAGGATGTAACCCAGGAAGCCGGTAAAGGCGAACGCGGACAGGATGCCGACCGGTTTGTCAGCGGTTTTGTAGGTCAGGAACATCAGACCATACATTCCGACCAGCGTCAGGATCAGGCCCGGAGACGGCAGCATCAGCACGGTGCTGGCGGTGGCGGTGATCGCCGAAAACGCCAGCGTCAGGCTGAGCATGAAATAGGTATTGCGCAGCACCTTGTGGGTACTGAGTAGCGATGTGCGGTCGCGTGAGGAAGTAATTATACGATCCATGAGTCACTCTCTTATGACAGATGTAATTAACGGAAAGAATAGGAAACGGCACGCCAGTCTCAAAGTGGTTTTACCCATCTTTACTCAGCACGTTAGCGCTGAAGGTGGTTGTTTATTCTGTAAAAGCATGTGTAACCAGTATGAACAGCGGTTTGCAAGCATTTACCAGATCAACCTCTTATAGGTTACTGAAAAATATTGCGTTATTCCCGTGCGGGCGCTAAGAGTTATCTCCGGATCGTCATAAAACAGACAATAAGGCGAAGGAAATGAAACCACAAACACGCACGCGCTTTACGCTCTCTTTACTTACTGCCGGGATCCTGTGCGCCAGCACGGCAACCTGGGCGGCTAACGTGCCAGCAGGAACAGCGCTGGCCGAAAAACAGGAACTGGTCAGAAATAATGGCAGTGAACCGGCCTCGCTCGACCCGCATAAAGTCGAAAGCGATGTCGAATTCAATATTATCAGTGATTTATTCGAAGGACTGGTGAGCGTCTCCCCATCAGGGGAAATCCAGCCCCGGCTGGCGGAAAAATGGGAGAACAAGGACAACACCGTCTGGACGTTCCATTTGCGTCCGGGCATCACCTGGAGCGACGGGACGGCCATAACCGCAGAGGATGTCGTCTGGAGCTGGCAGCGCCTGGTTGATCCGAAAACCGTTTCACCGTACGCCAGCTATCCCGGCAACATGCATATCGTCAACGCGGCCGATATCGCTCACGGGAAAAAATCCCCCGACACGCTGGGCGTAAAAGCAATTAACGATACCACGCTGGAAGTGACGCTCACCCAACCCAACGCGGCGTTCCTGGCGATGCTGGCGCACCCTTCGCTGGTACCGGTGGATAAAGTGCTGATTGGCCGTTTCGGCGAAAAGTGGACCAAACCGGAGCATTTCGTCAGCAGCGGGGCGTATAAGCTGTCCCAGTGGGTGGTCAACGAACGCATTGTGGCGGAGCGTAACCCGCGCTACTGGGATAACGCGCATACCGTGATTAACAAGGTCACTTATCTGCCCATCACGTCCGAGGCCTCTGACGTAAACCGCTTTAAAGCGGGCGAAATTGATATTGTCTATACGGTGCCGATCAACCAGTTTGCCCAGCTCAGGAAAACACTCGGCAGCCAGCTGGACGTTTCACCTCAGCTTGCGACCTATTACTACGAATTCAACACCACCCGACCGCCGTTTAACGATGCCCGCGTGCGTAAGGCACTGAACATGGCGCTGGATAAAGACATCATCGCAGAGAAGGTGATGGGGCAGGGGCAGCGCCCGGCGTGGCTGATTAGCCAGCCGGATATCGGCGGAGTCAAGCTGCAGAACCCGGATTACGCCAGCTGGCCGCTGGACAAGCGCATCGCTGAGGCGAAAAAGCTACTCAACGAGGCTGGGTATAACGAAAGCCATCCGCTGAGCTTCAATCTTCTCTATAACACCTCTGAGTCACACCAGCGCATCGCGATTGCCGCCAGCTCCATGTGGAAGAAAAACCTCGGTGTAGACGCGAAGCTGCAAAATCAGGAGTGGAAAACCATGCTGGATACTATGCACACTCACAACTTTGACGCAGTGCGCTACGCCTGGATTGCCGATTACGACGACGCGGCGACCTTCCTGAACAACTTCCGCACCGGCGACAGTGAAAACACCAGCCAGTACAGCAACCCGGACTACGACCAGGCCTTGATCAACGCCGCAAAAGCCAAAACGCCGGCAGAGCGGGGTAAGTTCTACCAGCAGGCGGAAGACCTGTTGGGCCGTGATGTGCCGGCCATTCCGGTTTATCACTACGTGCGTACGCACCTGGTGAAACCGTGGGTGGGCGGATTTACGCCGGATAAGCTGGGGTACTATTACACGAAGGACATGTACATTAAAAAGCACTAAGCCGGTGCTGATAAAATCGTCGATGTGTCGTCAGTTCAACCGATTAAACACGTTTTGACTATTTTTACAGCGAACGAATGGCGCGACTCTTTACAGCGCGCGGTGAGGTGTTTATAGTTCGCCTCACTCAGGAAGTGTGGCCGAGCGGTTGAAGGCACCGGTCTTGAAAACCGGCGACCCGAAAGGGTTCCAGAGTTCGAATCTCTGCGCTTCCGCCAGATATAAACCCCAGGTTACTCGTGAACCTGGGGTTTTTCTTTTTGTCTTACCGCCAGACTCTGGCCATTCCCTCGCTTGCCGGGCGAACGAGCGTAAAACCAAATTTTGCATAAAGCTCAGGCACATCAGCCATTAAACAAACGTACGCCCCTTTACAGGCATGGTTATCCAGCCAGGCAACCAGCGTTTCCATAATGACTCTGCCGAGCCCTTTCCCCTGATGAAGGGGATCGACGGCGACGTCGACAATATCGAAATTCAACGCACCGTCCCCCACGATTCGCCCCATACCCACCGGTTTACCCTCATAGAGAATATGCATGCCATAACAGCTGCCGGGCAGCGCTTTTCGGGCCGCCTCCAGCGGGCGAGGGCTAAGACCCGAGATTTCGCGCAGGCGGCAAAAGTCCTCCGCTGTGGGGACGGTTTCAATCACGGTATAGTCAGGCATTAAAAAGCTCCAGTCAGCGTTCAGTCAGATGCCCCAGTCTGGCAGTAAAAGGGACTAAAGACGATTTCACGGACCGATCCAGATCACACTTTTAACCTGCCGCTATTCCCCTGTAAAAACCCGGCGTTATCATTCACCCCGTAAATATCTATTCATCTCTTACCGAGGCTTTGATGCTGGAGAATGTTTTCATCAGATAATCAGCTTCCCGCCCTTCTCAGGACGGACTGGTTATCGCTGCGCTTAAACCTTACGCACGCACCTTTGGGTGTGGGCTCGTTTTTACGCATGATGATTACACAGGTTTTCCAGTATGAATTTATCCCGTCAGGAACAACGTACCTTACACGTTCTCGCCAAAGGTGGACGTATTGTGCACGTCCGCGACAGTTCAGGCCGCGTCACGTCCGTTGAGTGCTATACCCGAGAAGGGCTGGTGCTGAGCGACTGCACGCTTAACGTCTTCAAAAAACTCCGTACCAAAAAGCTGATCCGTTCCGTGAACGGGCAGCCTTATCGCATCAACACCACCGGGCTGAACAACGTTCGCGCCCAGCTTGATAATCGTTAAGCGGAATAAACAACGCCACCCGCGGGTGGCGTTGAACGCGACGTTTATGAGCGGATAAAGGCCAGAATGTCGCCGTTGATGGTATCCGCATGGGTGGTATGCATCCCGTGCGGGAAGCCCGGATAAATTTTCAGTACGCTGTTCGCCAGCAGCTTGTCCTGCAGAAGGGCGGCGTTCTTATACGGCACGACCTGATCGTCGTCGCCCTGCATCACCAGAACGGGAACCGTGATGGTTTTCAAATCTTCCGTCTGGTCGGTTTCTGAAAACGCCTTGATCCCCTCATAGTGGGCTTTGGCGCTGCCGATCATGCCCTGACGCCACCAGTTCTGGATCGTACCCTGCGAAACGTCTGCCCCATCCCGATTAAACCCGTAGAAAGGACCGCTGGCGACGTCGAGGTAAAACTGGGCGCGGTTAGCCGCCAGCGCTTTACGGAAGCCGTCGAAAACCTCAATCGGTGTGCCGCCGGGGTTATTATCCGTTTTGACCATCAAAGGCGGGACGGCGCTGACGAGCACCGCTTTAGCGACGCGCCCCTGCGGCTGGCCGTACTTCGCCACGTAGCGGGCGACCTGGCCGCCGCCGGTGGAGTGGCCCACGTGCACGGCATTGCGCAGGTCCAGGCTTTCAACAACGGCCGACGCATCGGAAGCATAATGATCCATATCATGCCCTTCGCTCACCTGATCCGAACGTCCATGACCGCGGCGATCGATAGCGATAACGCGATAGCCTTCCGCAAGGAAAAAGAGCATCTGGTTATCCCAGTCGTCTGCACTTAACGGCCAGCCGTGATGGAAGACAATGGGCTGAGCCTCTTTTGGGCCCCAGTCTTTGTAGTAAATGTTGACGCCGTCTTTCGTTGTTACGAATGCCATACCGCAGACTCCTCTTTTTAAAGACACAACGATCGCTGGCTGAGCGCAGAGCGAACCATTATTGTCTTCATGATGTTGGCTTGTTTTGTTTCCCGTAACGACAGTACCCCTAAAGTGTAGGAGAAATAGTCAACGCGGTGGGTTTCATTCCTGTGAAGGGGAGAGCGAATGATGGCTCTGGAGAGATCCCCGGAGCCATCAGAAAAGCGGACTTTAACGGTTCTCTTCAATATAGCGGGCCAGATCGGCCGGGGTTTTCAGCACCGTCGCGACGTCTGTCGGCGGGATCATACAGCCGTAAACGTCCTGAACTTCGAGCACCATGTCGACAGCCAGAATGGAGTCGAGAATATCCGATTCAATCAGCTCATCGTGAAAGCCCACCTTACGGGATAACACTTTTTCGAACAGGGCGAGAATTTCTTGTTCCATCATTTTTCCTGGGATAATTAATGTGTGCGGGCGTAAGCGTCCAGCAGCTTGCGGTCAATTTTGCCGTTAGGATTCAGCGGCAAAGCGTCTTTTACGATAATTTGTGAAGGCACCATGTAGTGGGGCACCACTTTTGCCAGCGAGGTTTTGATCGCATCCGGTTCCAACGCCGTTACGCAGAACGCGGCGATGCGCAGCACGCTGCCGCAGGGTTTCATCAGCGGCATCACCACCGCTTCGTTGATGCCGGATATGGCCAGCAGGCGGTTTTCAATCTCGTTGATCTCAATGCGGTAGCCATTCAGCTTGACCTGGCTGTCGTTGCGGCCCTGGCAGTAGATGAGCCCGTCTTCATAGCCCAGATCGCCGGTCCGGTAGCCGCGAAACGCGTCATGTTCCCGACACAGCAGTTTTGCCGCGTTCTCCTGCGGCAGGCCGAGGTATCCGCGCATGACGTTTTTACCCCAGATAATCAGCTCGCCCTCGGCGGAAATTTCCATTCGGCTGTCCGGCATCATCACGCCCACAGGCAGCACCGCGCTGTCGCTGTTAAGGATCTCATCCGTGATCTCAACCACGGTTGTCGCGATGGTCGCTTCCGTTGGGCCATAGGAGTTGATGATTTTGGCCTGCGGGAAACGGCGGCGCAGCTGTTTCACCAGCGCTTTATTGAGCACTTCGCCAATGAAGATAAAGACGTTGAGTGCAGGCAAATACTCGCTGTTAAACTGCGGGGAAAGCAGCTGCTGGTAGGCAAAAGAGGGAGTGGAAACCCAGGCGGAGACCGCGTTGCTTTGCAGTCGCTCGAGCCAGTTCACTTTCTGAATATCCTCTTTAGCGTTCAGCACGATGTGGCCTCCCATCGCCAGGTTTGCCAGCAGCGGGATCAGGGAGAGGTCAAAGCTGAACACCGCGTGGTTCATCAGCACCGGTTTTTCCGGCAGCGAAAAGTCCTGGCTGACCCACTTCATGAAGTGCCACACGCTTTCACGCCCAATCTGCACGCCTTTCGGTTTGCCGGTGCTGCCTGAGGTGAACATGATATAGGCCAGATCCTGCTCCTCCAGCACCTTACCCGCCTCGCCGGTAGCGATGAACTGCCGCGTCGCGACGTCGTAATAGTAAGGGGCACTGGCCAGGTGGCAGATCTCGCGAAGCCGCTCCTGCGGGTAGATGCAGTCCACCGGGATGTACGGAATGTTGTGCAGCAGGCAGCTATAGATCGCCACGGCGAATTCGGCCTGCTGATGGCCGTACAGCACGATCGGCGTACCGTCAGCGGGCTGGCAGCGTCGATAACGCTCTGCCCAGTCCGTCACGGCAGCGGAAAGCTGGTGCCAGCTCAAAGTTTCGTCGCTGCCGCTGATGGCCCGCTGCTGCGGGGAGGCGGGATCGCGCAGTGCCGCCCGTAAGAAATCCTGCAGTTCCTGAAGATCGGAGTGATTTTTCATAGAGGTGACATTCCACTAAAGATGTAAAGGGATCCTGCGGCGCTTGCCAGCGTCAGAATTCGTCCCAAAAACGCAACGGCGGGATACTGCAAACCGCGGTGTAACGCCGGGCTGCGTTTGGCTGACCACAGGAGCATGTTGTGCGCAACGGAAATCGCGCCAAACAGCGCGCCGCTGATAACGTAATGGCGTTCCAGGCCATTCCACGCCCCCATGCAGAACAGGGTGCAAAAAATACCGATATTTTGCGCCAGCGTTTTGTTCTGGCGGAAAAAGTTGAACTTCATCAGGTTCATATAGACGGGCATGAAGACCACGTCGCGCAGCCATTCGGATAGGCTGATGTGGAAGCGGCGCCAGAAATCCTGCGGGTTCTTCGCAAGAAGCGGCATGTTGAAGTTTGCCGGAATGTTCAGCCCAAACAGGCGGCCAGCACCGATGGCCATATTGCTGTAACCCGCAAAATCAAAGTACAGGTAGGCGCTGTAGGCAATCGACATCACCACGCCCACGGTCAGGGTAAACGGCTTATGGCTCCAGGGCTGCACGACGAGCGAATCGATCAGCATGGCAAACAGGAACTTCTGGATAATGCCGGTAATAATTTGCTCCAGCGCCGTTAAAAACTGTTCACGGTTAAGGACAAATACCGGCTTATTCACATCGCTCATCCATGTCCGCCAGCGATACATCGGGCCGGCCAGAATAATAAAGGGCATAAAGAGATAGCAGAAATAGTGCAGGAAATTCTGGCCCTCTTTTTTACTGCGATAGAGCAGCACATCCACAGCGCGGAACGTCATAAAAGAGAGACCGATCATGCCAAAATGATGATTAAGGTGTAATTTCATCAAAAACAGGGGCAGCAGCGTTAAAACGATCGCCTGCCAGGTTTTTAACCATCCCTTTTCTTTTAGCGTAGCGAAGAGATAAAAACAGCAAAAGACGGCCAGAGGGACAATGTAATCACCCTGAAAAATATACCCCCAGCCTAATGCTGTCACCACGGATAAAGAAGTAAGCCAGGTCAGGCGATGGCGTAAAACACGATTAACCAGCGCAAACGCCAGCGCGGATGAAAATAAACAGACAAAAAACATTCCTGAGCTGTACATCATTCGGCCTCAGAATTTTTGATATTCAAAATGCAGCTGCATACTCATGCTGTCATCGACGGCAATCCATGCAACGACGGTAATTGCCAGCAGGAGATAAAGGAAAAAAAGACGGATCGCGATTTTCATTATTTAAAACTCTGTGCAATAAAGCGAAGCATTGGCACCCAGGCCAGTTCGGTAGGGTGCAGACGATCCCAGTTCCAGCCGTTCTGATACGGCATGGCGTACATATCTAAATACGGGATCTGGTTCTCCTGCAGAATGGTTTGAATTTGCTTATCAAACGGGCGGAAGGTGTCAGTATTGTAAAGCGCCCAGGGGTTAACCGGGTCGACGATAGCAATTACCTGTACGTGATGTGCTTTCAAAAGCTGGACGGTTTTCCTGAGCGCAGCGAACTGCCCTGGCACTACCGGCGTATCATCCCACTGCTGCGGCTTACCGTCCTCGTCGTAAATCGTTTTGTCCATCCACAACGTGGCCGCGCTCTGCTGGCGTTTTTTATTTAACTCGCGGGCATTCGCCAGCGCTTTATCCCAGTCAGGGGAAAGACGGGCGGTTGGCTGTTGAGGCCAGGGCTGCGCCGTCTGTGGCGTAATGTTGAGCAGCGACAGCCAGTCGTTTTTGATCAGGGTACAGAAGTTTGCAAACTGAAAACTTAGCTCGTCCCACATCAGCGCCGGATGCCAGCCATACACGCGCATTTGCCCGAAGGTTAAATGGCTTATCTCTTTCGCATCAATATGCTTCAGGTAATTAACCAGTAACGGGCGCGCCTGCGGATCTTTCATCAGTGGATTAAAAATGGAACCCGGAAAATTGTCCGCATAGATAGCGGGCGGCAGACCTTTTGAATAAAATCCGTCAGGTGCCAGAAGCAGCACCACTTTACTGTTTGCGTTAAGGCTTTTTTTAAAACGCGAGAGGAGTAGAAATTGCGTTTCGTCATCGACAAACGCATCGCCGTATGCCACGACGGGCTGGTGCAATTGCTTATTAAAATAATTATAGACCGCGTAATGTTCATCTTCGGACGTGGCGACCTCAGACGCGCCAAGGAAGAAAATAGCATTCCCTTCTAAGGCATGGGAAATAGTGGCTATTTTTTCCGCCTGTTCTTTTGTCGTCCCTGACATAGATTTGATCAGCGGCTGAAATTTAAGCGGCGGATCAAAGCTTGTCACCAGCGGGTGAAAACTCAGGGCTAAAATGGCCAAAACGGCCATCAGGATATGTAAGCAAAACGTATTTTTGATTTTCATCATCAACCAGTAAGGCGCTATGACAGTAATGCGTAAAACCCGTGTTATCCGGATTTATTACCATTACAAAACACATGGCCGTCTATTTTTTTGGGCATTCTATACCACAGTGATTTAAAAGGATGAGCGTTGCTGTGTAACGGTATGTACAAGGGGGGAAGGAGGGAGGGCAGGTAAGCGTCCGGGTGACTTTTTGCGCAGTCAAACGCCTGCAGGCAAAAATCGAAAAATTCCTGCTTTACAAGGCGCTAATAGATGTTTATAGTGCGCCTCACTTTGGAAGCGTGGCCGAGCGGTTGAAGGCACCGGTCTTGAAAACCGGCGACCCGAAAGGGTTCTAGAGTTCGAATCTCTACGCTTCCGCCAAATTTGAAACCCAGGTCGTTATGCGACCTGGGTTTTTTTATGCGCAGAAAACCCCTTTCGATCTGTTAATGACGTTCAAATACGCGAACAGGACGTTCTGGCGCTGAGGTGACTTCGTCGATACTGCAGTGGCGTCTGACGCATCATCTTTTTAAAGCAGGTAATGAAATAGGTTACCTCACTAAACCCGACGGCCAGGGCGATGGCGTCAATAGGCTCATCGCTGTACCGTAACAGCTCGCAGCTGCTTTTTATTCGCCGGGTCAGCAAATATTCGTGGATGGTACCGCCGGTCTGCTGGCGGAAAATGCGTGAGGTATAGCTGCGCGAAAGCCCCAGGTTGTGGGCCAGCTGGTCGAGCGAAAACTTGCGGGCATAGTGGGCTTCGACCCAGCTCATAATCCGCGAGGCGACGGTCTGCTGGCGCGGCGGGTAGGGCTGCGGCTGTTCGGGCAGAAACGTCATGAGCTGCATCACCAGAAATGCCACTTCACAGGCCTCGGTCTGTTCGTAGCCCTCCAGGCGCTGAAACTGTTCAAGGATCCTCTCGATAAACGCCGCATGTTCGCTGAGATCGTAAATCTGTGCTGGCGGATTGCTGGCGGCCAGCGCGGCGAACCGGGCCTGATGGCGAGGGAAGGCGCCGAGGGCACTTTCGACGACCGATTGCTCAATGTGCATGGTAGTGCGGTGGTAGGGGTTCTTATCGCTATGATCGACCTGCACTTTGTGCAAACGGAAGGGAGGGAAGATAAATAATCGCCCCGGACGGGCGGTGTAGTGCTGGTTATCCACCACCACGATGCCGTAGCCGCTGGAAATATAGAGCAATTCAACGCATTGATGCCAGTGGTAGTAAATCGCGCTGGTAGTGTACATGCGGTTAAAAGAAATGGCCTGCCGATCGAGCGTTATGCGTTCCAGCAGCTGCGTTTCACCCATTTTACCTCCAGAACAACAGATTTAAATTTTTAGGCCATCATTTGTAATTTATCCCCCTCCCGATCGACAAAATCCAGCAAAAATGAAATGGCGGTTTAATTTTGTGAGTCTGCTCACTCAGCGCCGGGAATAAAAGCAGTTACTCTTCATTCAGACGTCGCACGTGTGGCTTTAAAAAAGCCTAATAACAATAACTTATCTCTACCCTCGTGTAATGCGGGAGGACCCTGTGCAACCTGAAAACATTCATCTGGATAATCCACTGACAAGCCGGGAAGAGGTGCTACGGCTGGTCAACGACATGCTGAACGCGGTGGCGCCCTTTTTTAAAAAAGACGCCAGCCGCATTGATTTAGCGAACTTTACCGCTCACTACGGCCAGCAGGTCGCGAGCATGGAAACGTTTTCCCGCCTGCTGTGGGGGGTAACGCCGCTGTTGGCTGGCGGCAGCGAGCCGCAGCACTTCTCTTTCTATATACAGGCGATAAAAAACGGCACCAATCCGCAGCATGCCGATTACTGGGGCGACGTGGCGCCTTACGATCAGCGAATCGTCGAGATGGCGGCCTACGGGCTGCTGCTGGCGCTGGCGGGCGATACCGTACTGGCGCACTTCACCGAGACGGAGAAAGAGAATTTATGGCGCTGGCTAAAGCAGTGCGAGACCCAGGAAATCCCCGATAACAACTGGCACTTCTTTCCGATTCTGGTGCAGGTTGGCTTCCATTATTGCGGCATGCCCACCAACCCGCAGGTGCTGGAAAATCATTTTGCTGCCATCGAGCACTACTATCTCGGCGATGGCTGGTACTCCGATGGTCCGGGGCGGCCGCGTGACTATTACATCTCGATGGGCTTTCATTTCTATGGCCTGATTTACTCGAAGCTCATGGCCGGGGTCGATCCAAAGCGTTGTGCAACGCTGTGTGACCGGGCCGCGCGTTTCTCCTCTGACTTCATCCATTTCTTTGCCGAAGATGGCGCGGCGATCCCGTTTGGCCGTAGCCTGACCTACCGCTTTGCCGAGGTGGCGTTCTGGAGTGCGGCGGCCTTCGCCGGGCTGGAGGTCTTTTCGCCCGGCGTGATGAAGGGCATCGTCTTGCGCCATCTGCGCTGGTGGCTGAAGCAGCCGATATTCGACCGCGACGGCGTACTGAGCGTCGGTTACAGCTATCCGAACCTGGCGATGGCGGAAGACTACAACGCGCCGGGTTCGCCATACTGGGGCCTGAAGACCCTGCTGGTGCTGGCATTAGATGAGGGCAATGCCTTCTGGCAGGCGGCTGAGCTGCCGCTGCCGCCGTTGCCCGCGCAGCACACGATAGCCCACGCGGATCAGGTGGTGGTGCATCAGGCCGACCACCTGTGGATGCTGACGTCCGGTCAGCTGGAGCTGAACAACTTCGTCAATACCGAAGCGAAATACTGCAAATTTGCCTATTCCACCCGCTTTGGCTTCACCATCGAACGCGGGCGCTACGGCCTGAACCATGCCGCGCCCGATTCGATGCTGCTGCTGGCCGAAAAGGATAACTACTGGCGTGGGCGCCGTGAATGCCAGCACGTGGTCACCGCTGACGGCACCATTTACAGCCGCTGGCTGCCGTGGCGCGATGTAGTCATTGAGAGCTGGCTGCTGGCGCTGGGCGACTGGCAGCTGCGCGTCCATCGTATCAATACCCGGCGCGCGCTGGACTGCGCGGAGGGAGGCTTTAGCCTGGCGAACCGCCCGCAGCCGCAGGTCCACGAAAGTGACAGCGCCTGCTGGTTACGCAATGCCCGGGATGTCTCAGCCATTTTCTGTTTACACCCGCACGCCCGTCGCGGCGAGACGGTGTTGACGCCGCCAAACAGTAATCTGCTGTTCGCCGAGCGCGCGGCGGTGCCGCTGCTGCGCGGTGAACTTGACCCCGGCAAGCATGTGTTAATCAGCGCGGTGTGGGCGGGAAATGCCGCCGACTTCGACCCGCAACGCTGCCCACAGGCCATCATTAGCGATGACGCGGTACGCTTCGTGACGGCACGACAAGAAACGACGCTCGTTCTGGCCCCGGAGGCATCGCTATGAGCACATCATCGTCCGTCCGCGCCGCACAGTACAAAATGAGTACCTTTATTTTTCTTTACTTCTTCACCTGGTCATCCAGCTTTGGCCTGTACGCCTTATGGCTGAGCCAGAAAGTGGGACTCGATAGCGTCACCATCGGCAGCGTGTTCGCCATCAACGGCGTCTTCGCGGTGGTCCTGAAGCCGGTGTACGGCTACATCATGGACAAAATCGGCATGAGCAAGTGGCTGCTCTATTTTGTCTGCGCCATTTCTGCGCTGATGGCGCCGTTCTTCGCGCTGGTGTACCAGCCGCTGCTGCAAAGCCATGCAATGGTGGGGATTATCATTGGCGCGCTGTATCTGAGCCTGGGCTGGTACGCCGGCGTGGCGGCGTCTGAATCTTACGCCGACCGCTTTAGCCGCCTGTACGGGCTGGAGTTTGGCCGCATCAGAATGTGGGGTTCACTGGGCTGGGCGATGGCGGCTTCGGTCTCCGGGCTGTTGTTTAATTTCACGCCGCTGGCCAACTTTCTGCTCAGCAGCGGTACCTCGGTACTGATGCTGCTGGTGCTGATGAGCCTCAAAATCGGCGACGAGCAGCTGTGCAACAACAGCGTCATCTCCGCCAATAAGATCGTTTTTGCCGACGTGCTGATGCTGCTGAAAAACCGCAAATTCTGGATGTTCAGCCTCTACGTTGCCGGGGTGGCGTGGATGATGTTTATCGCCGAGCAGCAGTTCCCGCGCTACTTTGTGTCGTTCTTCGCCACCAAAGAGCAGGGTAATGCCTGGTACGGCTACCTGAGCACCGTCCAGTCGGGGATGGAGTTCGTGATGATGATGTTTATCCCGTGGCTGGTGAACCACTACGGCGCGAAGCGCGGCCTGCTGTTCTGCGGCTGCGTGGTAGGAGCACGGCTGATCGCATCCGGGCTGACCAGCGACCCGATTGTTATCTCCATCATCAAACCGTTTTATGGCGTCGAGATCGCGCTGCTGCTGATTTCGGTCTTCAAATACATCGCCGAACATTTCCATCGTCGGGTTAACGCCACGATGTATCTGCTGGGCTACCAGGCGATGATTTATGTGGGCTCGATTGTGGTCGCTCCGCCTGCCGGCTACCTGTACGACAGGATAGGCTTTGAGCATACCTATCTGCTGATGGGCTGCTGCGCCCTGATGTTTACGCTGATTTCCGCCTTTACGCTGTCGCGCTGCCAGTCGACGCGCGATGTCTCACGACCCTTTGCTCCGGCTTTAGATACCGCCCCGGTTGAACCGGCCAAACATTAATTCAGGAGTTGTTATGACCAAATCTGTTATCACCGAAGCGCTGCGGCCGATCGAACTGCATCAGGTCGATCGCCTGGCGCTGAGCCAGAAGCTGGAAGCGGCCTTAACCCGCGTCACGCGCAAGCTCGACAAGAATATTGTCGCCTTCGGCGATAAGTTCCCCGGTGAAGCCTGTGAGAAGGGTGTCTGGCCGCGCACCGATAACGTGGAATGGACCACCAGCTTTTGGCCAGGCCAGCTGTGGCTGGCGTGGGAGATGACCGGCAAAGCGCATTATCGCGAAGCCGCCGAGCGCTATTTACCGTCGTTCGCCCGGCGTATTGAGCAGCGTATCGACACCGCCACGCACGATCTCGGGTTCCTCTATTCGCTCTCCTGCACCAGCGCCTGGCGGCTCACCGGCAACGAAGCCGCTCGCCAGTCGGCGCTGCTGGCTGCCGAGCGCCTGATGGAGCGCTTTAACCCGACGGCCAGCATTATTCAGGCGTGGGGTGATTTAAACGACCCGGAGCAGCAGGGGCGAATGATCATCGACTGCAATATGAACCTGCCGCTGCTGTACTGGGCCAGCGAACAGACCGGGGATCCGCGCTATGCGCAGGCGGCGACGGCTCACGCCGGACAGGCAGCGAACTATATCGTGCGTGAAGATGCCTCGACGTATCACACTTACTATATGGATGTGCAGACGGGTGAGCCGCGCTTTGGCAACACCCATCAGGGCTACAGCGATACCTCGTGCTGGTCGCTCGGCCAGGCGTGGGGCATTTACGGCTTTCTGCTCAGCTATCAGCACACCGGCGATAAACAGATGGTTGAGCTGTCACGCAGCCTGGCGCATTACTTCCTCAACCGTCTGCCGGAAGATGATGTGTGCCACTGGGATCTGGCCCTGCTCGGTACCGACGCCGTGCGCGACAGTTCAGCGGCGGCGATTGCCGCCTGTGGCCTGCTGGAGCTGGTCAAGGCGCTGCCGACGCTCGACGCACACCGCGCGTATTATGAAGAGATGGCGCTGCGTATTGCGCAGTCGCTGACCGATAACTACCTTGCTCATGACGACGATCCGACCGAAGGGCTGCTGCAGCACTCGGTTTATCATATGGGCAGCGGTAAGGGTGTCGATCAGTGCTGTAGCTGGGGTGACTATTTCTATCTTGAGCTGCTGGCGCGGCTGCGACAGATTTGGCATCCGTACTGGTAACCCTTAAGCAATGGAGAGCAAGATGAAAAGCGTAGCCGTGCTATTAGCCCCCGGTTTTGAAGAGGGGGAAGCGATTGTCACTATCGATATCCTGCGCCGCCTGAATATTACGGTGCAGACGATTGCCTGCGGCGAGAGTCGCGAAGTGGTGAGCTATCACGCCATCCCAATGGTGGCGGATAGCACCCTCAAGGCCAGCCTTGATCGGACCTTTGACGCCGTGGTGTTACCGGGCGGCCCGGAAGGCAGCGTCAACCTGGCGAAAAGCGCGGAGGTGATTGCCTTCGTTCGCCGCCATGATGAAGCGGGCAAATATATCTGCCCGATCTGCTCCGCCGCCGCCCGCGTGCTGGGCGGCAACGGACTGCTCAAAGGGCGCCGCTATGTCTGCTCCGGCGAGTTGTGGAAAACGGTCAGCGACGGCATTTACGTCGATACCGACGTGGTGGAAGACGGCAATCTGCTGAGCGGCCGCGGGCTGGGCAACGTGTTTGATTTCGCCTTTACCCTGGCTGCGCGATTGCAGGGCGATGGGGCACTGGCGCGCGAGCAAGCTAGCCATATTGAGTACGCGTGGCAGGATAGCGAGCCCGTTTACGGGCTGGCAAAGTGCGATTTGTGAGTTTCGCCCGGCGGCGCTACGCTTGCACGGGCCTACAATGAATAGTGCAATATATTGATATTATTACGGATTGTAGGCCGGGTAAGCGCAGCGCCACCCGGCAAGAAGGGCCGCTAGAATGTTGATGTCGTTTTACAGCCCGATCACCAGCTCCCCGGAATGGCTCCGCGAACAGCACAGCGCCACCTGCTGGTCCGGCGCGCCTTTTTCCGCCTCCGACTGCACGCTATCCCGGTGATCCACCACGCCGTCAATCACCGGCGTCAGGCAGGCCCCGCAGATCCCCATCTCGCAGGACAGCGGCACGTCCACGCCGTTTGCCTGTAACACCTGGGCGATGGTTTTGTCCGCAGGCACCGGCCAGCGCTCACCGGTGGAGGCAAGCTTGACCGTAAAGATCTCGCCGGATTCACCGCCTGCGGCAGGGGCTGCGGGCTGAAACGCCTCGCTGTGAAGATGGCCGTCCTCCCAGCCCTTCGCCGTGGCGACCTCACGCACTTTTTCCATAAACCCCGCCGGTCCGCACACCCACGCGTGAAGTCCCTCCTCAGCCGCCGGGAGATGCTCTGCCAGCGTGGATCGCGGGCTGGTGGTATGAATAATGCAATCACCGCACTGCGAGAGTTCGCGCGCAAACGCAGCGCTTTCGCGATTCCTGACGTAATAGTGCAGCGTAAACGGCGTCCCGATAGCTTTCAGATGCAGAGCCATCGCATACAGCGGCGTAATGCCAATCCCTGCCGCCAGCAGCAATACCTGCTCTGACTGATGCAGCGGAAACAGATTGCGCGGGGCCGAAATCGAAAGCCTCTGGCCCGGACGCAGCGTTTCATGAACGTAGCGCGACCCGCCGCGCGAGGCGGTTTCCCGCCCCACGCAGATAAGATAGCTCTCCTTCCCACAATCCCCGGTCAGGGAGTACTGGCGCACCACGCCGCACGGCAGATGCACATCAATGTGCGCGCCAGGCTGCCACGCCGGTAGCGCGTCGCCGTTTTCGGCCACCAGCCTGACGGCGAGGCTTTTATCCCCCTCGCGCCACAGCCCGTCAACAATTACGCTCAGCATATCGGCCTCCGTCATACCAGGAAAAATTCGCCAAAGCCCATCCTTTTTAGTCCCCGACGGTAGGCAATCGAGCTTTTATCTGCCGGAATATGTGCTTCCAGAGTGAGGTCCAGCGGCAGACTTTCCGGGCGCTGGGTTTCGACCATCAGGCGATCCTCTTCGAAGATGCGCAGGTTAAAGGCATGCACGTCCTCCACCGGAATATGCAGATCAACGTTGCGCGCGATGGGCGCGAACATGCGGGTCACCCGTGACGAAACGGGCGAGGCGGCGTTCATAATCACCAGCCGCGATTCACCCGGAAAATGAATCGTCAGGGTGGCGGTAAACGGCAGATGCATTTCAAAATGGCGCAGCCACTGGAACCCTTCTGGTGCCTGCACGGGGGAGCCGGCGGGATAGTTGCTCACGGAGCTCCAGTAATCGGCCACGAAACCGAAGGGCGTCTCCTGCGGCTGATAGGTGGGCACAAGCTGATTATTGGGATCGGCAAAGGTATCGGTGTGGATCCACGCAAAGTGCGCCACGTCCAGAAACCCCTCTACCTGTCGTCCGGCGAAGCCGTTCACCTCAAAGGCCGGACAGTTGATCTGCTGAAATCCGTCGTCGTCCCAGTGCGGCATGGTGGGCAGCGGCGCAGGATTGTCCGGGTCAAACGCCAGGCAGGTCCAGATCAGGCCGAAGCGCTCTTCCACCGCGTAGTTAATCAGGTTCAGCTTCGCCGGAACGGGCTGGTCGGGGCTGGACGGAATACGGTTGCAGCGCCCGTCTTCACCAAAGCGGAGGCCGTGGTAGGGGCAGATAATCCCGTGCTCATCGTGAAAGCCCAGCGTCAGCGGCACGCCGCGGTGCGGACACACGTCCTTTGCGACCACAATCTGGTCGTTAATCCGGTAAATCACCAGCTGTTCATCCAGCAGGGTCGCTTTGATCGGGGCCGGGCCGACGTCGCAGGCGCGCGCAACCGGATGCCAGCATTTCGCCAGGCGCAGCCAGTCCTCTGGCTCAAACGTGCAGTGGGCGGGTGGAGTCGGTTCTCTTTTCATCGTTGTCCCTCTTGTTCAGCCTAACGGGCCGCCCTGAATGGTCTCGCACAGACCGTTGATAATGCGCTCTCCGGTCTCCTCTTTGAGCTCCTGATACCAGGCCTGCGTCACCGCCATGTCTTTACCGTGGGTGACGTCGCAGCGTTTACGCGCCTTAAGCACCAGGTCGCGCACCCGGTCGCAGCGCAGGGCTTCGTACTGCCGCAGCGCCAGCGTAATGCTGTGGTTTTCACGCAGGCACTCCCCCAGCACCACGGCGTCTTCCATCGCCGCACAGCCGCCCTGGCCGATGTCCGGCGTGGTGCTGTGCGCGGCATCACCGAGCAGCGCGACGTTGCCGCGCACCAGGCTGTCGAACGGCTCGATGTCATGGATTTCAATGCGGTTGGTGGTTTCGGGGTCGAGGGCGGCGATAAGCTTCTGCACCGGCGGCGCCCAGCCGCGGAAGTAGCCCGTGAGATCGGCGCGCAGGGTGGTGCGATCCTCCGCCAGACCCGCGGGCAGCGGCACGTCAAAAAAGAAGTAGAAGCGTCCGCCGGAGACGGGCATCAGCGACACGCGTTTGCCCTCGCCAACGAAGGTGGTCCACTGGTGCGCCGGGGCAATCTCTTCGTCAATCTTCACCAGCCCGTTCCAGTTCACGTACCCGGCGTAGCGGCGCTCCGGCGTATAGCCCAGCACATACGGGCGAACCGCAGAGTGGCTGCCGTCGGCGGCAATCAGGAAATCCCCGGCTGCCGTGGTGCCGTCGGTAAAGGTCACGGTGACACCCGCGTTATCTTCACTTACGCGTTCGACGCGCTTGCCAAACTGCACGTTATCACGCCCCCAGAAGCCCAGCATTTCGCGCTGGAGCTCGGTCCGCGAGACGGGGCAGGGGCGGCCTCCGGTACGCTCAACCAGCGGGGCAAGGCTAAAGCGGGTCAGGGTCTCACCGCGCCGGTAATCTTTGTAGGCCATAAAACGCATCGGCCCGCCCCAGGTCTCGATAATGTCGCCCATGCCAAGATGCTGCATACATTTCACGCCGTTTGGCCAGATGGAGATTGCCGCCCCGACGGGCCGGATCTCTTTTACGGCTTCGAACACGGTACAGTCGATGCCCGCTTTCTTTAGCGCGACGGCGGCGCTCAGGCCGCCAATGCCCGCGCCAATGACGATTGCTCTCATGCTTCTCTCCTTTTGCAGGGTGTAAAAACATTCAGCAATTTGCGTACCAGGCTGCAGAGTGGTGAAAACGGCGTTGTGAGAGGTGAGTGTGCACTGCTAAGGTGCGCAAACGCGGTGAACATGCCTTTTTTTGAATCAATAATTTCCTGTTCAGCCATACAGAATCGACCGTTTCACACTGCCCACAAGAGTGGCGTGGTTTGTGCAACAGCCCGGAGGATGACAATAAAGGAGACACCATGATCGCACTGCACGACTTCAATCATCTTCCTGAGAAAGAGGCTCTCGCGCTGCTCCATCCCTGCGTGGCGCTCCCCGACTGGGCTAAGGCGCTGGCTCACGGGCGGCCTTACGCCAGCCGGGACGAATTGTTCAGCACGGCAAACGCGCTGACGCAAAATTGGGACGAAGCGGCATTAACGCAAGCATTGAGCGCGCACCCGCGCATCGGGGAAAAGCCTGCGGGTTCAGGGACGGAGGCGGCGCTGTCGCGTCAGGAACAGGGCGCGGTGAATGAAAGCGATGCGGCGCTTGCCCAGGCGCTGCGCGAGGGCAACGCCCGCTACGAGGCCCGCTTCGGACGCGTCTTTCTTATCCGCGCGAAGGGCCGTAGCGGCGAGGACATTTTACAGATACTGAACGCGCGGCTGGCGAACAGCGACGCGCAGGAAATCCGTGCCGCGCTGGAACAGTTGCGGGAAATTACGTTACTACGGCTGGAAGGAGTCATTAGCGAATGAGCACACTCAGCACCCATATTCTCGATATCTCGACGGGTAAACCCGCAGAGGGCGTGACGGTTCATCTCGAACGGGAGGGCGAAATCGTGGCGACGGGTGTGACCAACGCGCAGGGCCGCATCGCCGCATTCGTTCCCTCTCTGTCCGCTGGCCGTTACCGGCTGGTAGCGGAGATCGGCGCGTGGTTTCGCGACACCGGCCGGGAGACGATCTACCCCTGCGCGCAAATTGATTTTGTGACGGGAGAAGCGGCAGACGAGCATTTCCATCTGCCGTTTGTGATTGCGCCCGGCGGGTGGTCAACCTACCGGGGCAGTTGACCACACCCGCTCGCCGTTGACCCAGGTCTCGCTGATGTTGCGCTCGTCGCCCAAAGTCATCAGCACAAAAAGCTGCTCATAGATATCCTGACAGCGGCGATTGCGCAGGCGCTGCAGCGGCGTTACGTCAGGGTCGATAACCACGAAATCCGCCTCTTTGCCGGGCGCGAAGTTGCCAATCTTATCGTCCAGCCGGAGCGCGTGCGCGCCGCCCAGCGTGGCGTGATAAAACGCTTCGCAGGCGCGCAGGCGGTAGCTCTGAAGCTGGCCGACCTTGTAGGCCTCACCCAGGGTGCGCAGCATGCTGAAGGTGGTGCCCGCACCGACGTCGGTGCCGATGCCCATCCGCACCTTGTGCTGCCAGCAGGCGGGCAGGCGAAACAGCCCGCTGCCGAGAAACAGGTTCGAGGTGGGGCAAAACGCCACCGCCGAACCGGTGTCATGCAGGCACTGCCACTCGCTGTGGTGAAGATGAATCGCGTGGGCAAACACGCTGCGCTCGCCGGTCAGGCCGTAGTGGTGATAGACGTCCAGATAGCGCTCGTGCTCCGGCCAGAGGTCGCTCACCCAGGCCACTTCGTTGGGGTTTTCGCTCAGGTGGGTCTGCATCCAGGTATCCGGGAACTCCTCTCTGAGCAGGCTGACCGCGGCAAGCAGTTCCGGTGATGAGGTCGGGGCAAAGCGCGGCGTAATGGCGTAGCCCAGGCGTCCACGGTGATGCCAGCGCTGGATCAGCGCCCGCGTCTGCCGGTAGCTCTGTTTTGCGTCTTCGGTCAGATAGTCCGGCGCGTGCCGGTCCATCATTACCTTTCCGGCGATAAGGCGCATGTTGAGGCGCAGAGCTTCGGTAAACAGCGCCTCGACCGATTCCGGATGCAGTGTGCAAAACACCAGCGCGGTGGTGGTGCCGTTGCTCACCAGCTGCTGAATGAAAAATTCGGCGATCTCTTTCGCGTAGGCTTCATCGGCAAACTGGCTCTCCACCGGGAAGGTGTAGGTGGTCAGCCACTCCAGCAACTGTTCGCCAAAAGCGCCGATCATCTCCGTTTGCGGGTAATGAACGTGGGTGTCGACAAAACCGGGCAGCAGCAGCCTGCCGCGCAGGTCCGTGTAGCCTTTGTGGGGGTCGAGATACTGCTCGCCCTCCTGCCACGCCGTGTGCGCCAGAATTTTTCCGTTCTGGATAAACAGCAGTCCGTCCTCAAGGTAGCGCGCGTGGTCGGCAATCAGGTCTGCGCTGTCGCAGACCTGGGTAATATCGAAAAATGCACCACGAAGTGCCGTCTGATACTCCATTACGGCTCCTGCCTGATGGCTTGTGTGGTCTCGCGTGAGCCGAACTGAACGCTGGTCGACAGGTCGCGCTCATCCCGCGCCAGCCAGCGGTAGGTCACGCCGCCGAGGAAGACGCCGATAAACCAGCTGAAGTTCGCTACCTCATGCAGGGCCGGGATAAAGCCAATCACCAGCCCCACGGCAACGGACGGGATCAGCGCGCCAATGGCCTTTGGGTTAAAGCCGTTGCGGTACCAGTATTTGCCCTTTGGCGTGTCGTCGAACAGATCGTCTACCGACACCTTGCCGCGCTTAATCAGGTAGAAATCGGCAATCAGAATGCCGAACAGCGGGCCGATAAACGCCCCGAGCACGTCGAGGGTGTAGTGGATAAGCTCCGGCGAGTTGAACAGGTTCCACGGGGTGAGCAGGATCGAGCCGACGGCGGCAATCATGCCCCCGGTGCGGAAGCTGATCTTCTGCGGCGAGCAGTTAGAGAAATCAAACGCCGGTGAGACGAAGTTCGCGACGATGTTGATCCCGATGGTGGCGGTGATCATCGTCAGCAGGCCAATCGCCACGGCCAGATCGTTACCCACGCGGCTGACGGTCTCGATCGGGTCGGTGATCATGCGGCCAAACAGCGACTGGGTGCCGGAGACAATCACCACGGTGACGATGGAGAACAGCAGGAAGTTAAACGGCAGCCCCCAGCGGTTACCGCGGCGGATCTCGCCCATGCTTTTGCCGTAGCGGGAGAAGTCACCAAAGTTGAGCAGCGGGCCGGAGAAGTACGAAACCACCAGCGCGGTCGCGGTGATCATCTGCCAGGTCTGCTCGCCCGCGCTCAGGGATTTGCTGGCGAGGGTGAAGGAGATCCCGTCAAGACCGGTCTTGTATACAATCCAGCCTGCGAGGGCCAGCATCACCACATAGACCGCCGGGCCGGCGATATCAATAAAGCGCTTAATGGCGCTCATACCGTGCCAGAAGACCATCGCCTGGAGAACCCACATGATGGCAAAGCAGATCCAGCCCAGCGGCGACAGACCCAGGAAGGCACCGGTGGTAAGGCTCGCCAGAGAAGGCCAGAACTTCAGCACCACCAGCATCAGCGCGTTGGCGGCAAGCCAGGTCTGAATGCCGTACCACGCAAAGGCGATAAGCCCCCGGATCACCGCCGGAATATTGGCCCCGAAAACGCCAAACGCCTGACGGCTGATCACCGCGTAGGGCACGCCCGCCATCTGGCTCGGTTTGGCCACCAGGTTGGCGCAAAGCTGCACAATGCAGATCCCCACCAGCAGGCAGAGCAGCACCTGCCAGCTTGCCAGTCCGAGCGTAAAGAAGCTCGCGGCAACAACATAACCCCCCATGCTGTGAACGTCCGACATCCAGAAAGAAAAAATGTTGTACCAGCTCCAGTTCTGGTCACGCGTGGGTGCCAGATCCTCATTGCAAAGACGTGGGCTGTAAACCGCACCGGAATCAGCGGCCGTACCTTGCTGCGCGTTTTGACTGTTTGGCATGAATCCTGCTCCTGTGTATGAAAACCCGTTGAGTGGGAATACAAACGGTGTTGCAGGATTCAGGCCAAAATAATAAATCTTGTATGCAATATTTTATTTTTATGTATACGATTCGATAACGAAAGGTAAAAGATGGAGTGGTAAATGAACATCGTAAACGCCCTGCAGACCGCGCCAGATCTGCATGACAAAGACGAATCGATCTTTCAGGCGCTGATGACCGCGATTGTCGAACATCAGCTGCTGCCGGGGAGCAAATTGCCGGAAGAGGCGCTGGCCGAGGTCTTTGGCGTGAGCCGCACGGGCATCCGTAAGGTGCTGCAGCGACTCGCCGCTGTGCAAATGGTCACCCTGACGCCCAAACGTGGTGCACACGTTGCCAGCCCGACGGTGGAAGAGGCGCAGCACATCTTCCGCACCCGCGCCCTGCTGGAGGTCGCTAACCTGCCGGATGTGCTGGCGCACTGCCAGCCGCCGCACCTTGCCGCGCTGGAGGCCATTATTCGCCAGGAGCAGCAGGCGCACGAGGCGTACGACGGCCCGGCGGCGATTCGCCACTCCGCCAATTTCCACATTCAGCTGCAGGCCATCTCCGGCAACCAGGTGCTGACGGAGATGGTGACCGGCCTGAGCCAGCGCTCGTCGCTGGTGATTGCCACCTGGGGTGCGCCGTGGCGTCAGGGCTGCCGCTGCAACGATCACGAACAGCTTGTGGATCTGCTGCGCCAGAAGGCGCTCCAGCCGCTCAGCGATGCCTTAATGCACCATTTTGAACATATCGTCGCCAGCCTCTGCTTCGAGCGGGCGGGCGAGTGCCTGCCTGATTTTGCCCGGCTGTTTGCCGGCCACAAGGAGTCGTAATGTCCTCTGTCTGTATACAAGTGATCAATCCCAATACCAGCCTCGCGATGACGGAAACCATCGGCGCGGCGGCCCGCGCGGTGGCGGCACCGGGCACGGAGATCCTCGCGGTCTGCCCGGGCGCGGGCGTGCCGTCTATCGAGGGCCACTTTGATGAAGCCATCGCCGCCGTGGGGGTTCTCGAACAGGTCAGGCTCGGCAGAGAGCAGGGCGTGCACGGTCACGTTATCGCCTGCTTTGGCGATCCGGGCCTGCTGGCGGCGCGCGAGCTGGCGCAGGGGCCGGTAGTCGGCATTGCGGAAGCCGCCATGCATATGGCGACGCTGGTGGCGACGCGCTTTTCGGTGGTCACCACGCTGCCGCGCACGCTGATTATTGCCCGCCATCTGCTGCACCAGTATGGCTTTCAGGACAAGTGCGCGGCGCTGCACGCTATCGATCTCCCGGTGCTGGCGCTGGAAGACGGCAGCGGTCTGGCGCAGGAAAAATTGCGCGCGGGCTGTATACAGGCGCTAAAAGAGGACGGCTGCGGCGCTATCGTGCTCGGCTGCGGCGGCATGGCGACCCTGGCCCAGGAGCTGACCCGCGAGCTGCGCGTGCCGGTCATTGACGGCGTCAGCGCGGCGGTGAAGATGGTGGAATCGCTGGTGGCGCTGGGGCTCTCGACCAGCAAGCACGGGGATCTGGCCTTCCCGGAGAAAAAAGCGTTAAGCGGACATTTTCAGGCACTGAATTCATTTTAATTTTGGGGGGTGGCAATGGGGCTTTTTGAACAGGATTACCCGCGGGATCTGCGCGGCTACGCGGGCAACCCGCCGCACGCGCGGTGGCCGAATCAGGCGCGCATCGCCGTGCAGTTTGTGCTCAATTATGAGGAAGGGGCGGAAAACCACGTTCTGCACGGCGATGCCGGATCCGAGCAGTTCCTGTCGGACATCATCGGCGCGGCCAGCTACCCGGATAAACACATGTCGATGGACTCCCTCTACGAATACGGCAGCCGCGCCGGGTTCTGGCGGATCCACGGTGAATTTCAAAAGCGCGGCCTGCCGCTGACGGTCTTTGGCGTGGCGATGGCGCTGGCGCGTCATCCGGAGATCGTTGAGGCGATTAAGGCGGCGGATTACGACGTGGTCAGCCACGGCTGGCGCTGGATCCACTATCAGCACATGGACATCAGCCAGGAGCGCGACCACCTGCATAAGGCGGTGCACGCGCTGACCGATCTGTTCGGCAAGCCGCCGACGGGCTGGTACACCGGGCGCGACAGCCCCAATACCCGCCAGCTGGTGGTGGAGCACGGCGGCTTTGACTACGACAGCGACTACTACGGCGACGATCTGCCCTTCTGGACGGAAGTGGCCTGCGGCGACGGCACCCGCAAACCGCACCTGATTGTGCCCTACACGCTGGATGCGAACGACATGCGCTTCGCGACCGCGCAGGGGTTTAACACCGCCGAGCAGTTTTATACGTACCTGAAGGACAGCTTTGACGTGCTGTACGAAGAGGGGGAAAGCGCGCCGAAAATGATGTCCATCGGCATGCACTGCCGCCTGCTGGGTCGGCCGGGGCGTTTCCGCGCGCTGCAGCGGTTCCTGGATTACGTGCAGCAGCATGAGCGGGTGTGGGTCTGTACCCGCCAGCAGATTGCTGACCACTGGCGGGAGGTGCATCCGTTTCAGAAATAAGCGTCCCGTGTTTAGCCGGGTGGCGGCTGCGCCTTACCCGGCCTACGACTACGACATCAAACTCACCTGCGCCGCCACGATACGCCACCCGTACGCAAACCGCACCCACGTCTGCTGCTGGCGGCCAATGCGTTCTGTGCTCTCCCGGGTAAACTCGGTGCTGCACACGGCATAATCCTCCCCGAAGGTGGTGATGACGGTGTGGCGCAACGTCCGATGTAACCCGGCGGACGGGCGCGCCGCGCGAAAGGCGCGGATTTCATCGATCCCGTACAGGTTTTCACCCGCCCCCAGACGCACCGTGTTTTTGTCGTGCCAGAACAGCTCGTCCAGGACGGCAACGTTGTTGCTCACCAGCGCGTCTTCATAGCGGTAAAACGCGGCGGTCACCCCGGCAACCACCCACGGCAGGTTAATGTCATCATGATTTATCATGCTGCAACCTCCGCCGGACGGGCATCGGTGATGCCGCTCTCTTCCAGCACGCGCGCGACGCGCAGGCAGGCCTGCTCGTTAAACGGCGCGGCAATCAGCTGCAGGCCAATCGGCGCACCCTGGGCGGTACGCAGCGGAACGGTGGTCACAGGCAGGCCTAAAAATGAAATCGGCTGGGTCAGCATTCCCATGCTGGCGCGGATGGGGAGCGGCTGACCGTTAATCTCCATGGTTTGCTCGCCGATCCGCGTGGCGCTGCGCGGCGTCGCGGGGGCGATCAGCACGTCGGCCTGGGCAAACAGCGCCTGAAACCCCTGCCGCGCCTGCGCGCGGAACCGCTGGGCCTGAATATACCAGGCGGAGGGGATCATCGCCCCGGCCAGCAGGCGCTCGCGAGAGTGCGGCTCAAAACGCTCAGGCTCGCGGCGAAGCGCGGGCAGATACTGATTTCCCCCTTCGGAGGCGCTGATGATGAAAGCCGCCGAGCGCGCCAGCTCGGCATCCGGGAACTGCAGCTCATCATGCACGTCGAGCGCCTTCGCCACCCGCGCCACGGCGTCTCTGGCCTGTGCGTCGCACCAGGTGGTGAAGTAGCCGCCAAGCACCGCGCAGCGCAGGCCGTCAAGGCCGCGATCGAGCAGGGGGCGTGTCTGCTCGCGCGAGCTCTCGGCCTGAAAACCGTCGCTGCTGTCCCGGCCCTGCAGCGCGTCGTATACGGACGCCAGGTCGCACACCCTGCGGGCAAAGGGGCCGATATGATCCAGGCTCGCGACAAACGGATGGCTGCCGGATCGCGACAGGCGGCCAAAGGTGGGCTTCAGGCCATAGATGCCGCACAGGGAGGCCGGAACGCGAACCGACCCGTTGGTGTCGGTGCCAAGCGAAAAGTGCACCAGCCCGGCGGCCACGGCGGCGGCTGAACCGCCGGAGGAGCCGCCCGCAATGCGCGTCAGGTCGTGCGGGTTACGCGTCGCGCCGTAGTGGCTGTTCTCGGTGGTAAAGCCGTAGGCGTAGGCGTCCATATTCACCATGCCTGACAGCAGCCCGCCCGCGCTGCGCAGCTGGCGTACCGCGAAGCTGTCAGCAGCCGCGGCGGGGCGCTGGCTGAACAGCTCTGCGCCCGCAAGGGTGGTATGTCCGGCAACGTCGAACAGGTTTTTCACCGCGTAGGGCACGCCCGCCAGCGGTGGCAGGGGGCGCTTTTCGCGGCGCAGGGTGTCGATGTTCTCGGCCTCGGCGAGCATGCGTGCTTCCGTCACGGTGGTCCAGGCGTTGATCTGCGGATTAACGCGTCCAATCGCCTCCAGCGTCTGGCGGGCAATCTCATGGGCGCTCAGCTCGCCCGCGCTCAGCGCCTGTTGAATGTCGCTGATACTCATCTCGTGTAGCGTCATGCTTTATACACTCCTGCGATCTCCAGACGGTCGTCGAGCGGCAGCGCCATCAGTGGGGCGGCCAGGGTAGCAATGCGGCTGAACTGTAACTGCAGCTCGGCGCGACGGTCATCGTCCAGCTCTACGCCGAGCACTGACTCCATTTGCGCCAGGTATGCTGGCCAGTCGGGTTGTACGTTGTTCATTATTCTCTCCTCAGAATCCGGCGGCCGCGCCGTTGCTACGCGGGTCAAACGCCCCTTCAAACAGCCCGTTGGGATGGCGAACGATCGCCCCCGCGTGGCCCATCGCTTCGCTAAAGTCCGGGAAGCATTCGACCTCATGCCCCCTCGCCCGCAGTTCAGCGACCGTCTCAGCGCTAAAGCGTCCTTCCAGTTTTAAGGTGTCCGAGGTTTGTCCCCAGGTGCGCCCCAGCAGCCAGCGCGGGCGGGAAATGCTTTCCTGCAACGGCACGCCCTGAACCACGTAGCGGGTAAAGAGCGCGGCCTGAGTTTGCGGCTGTCCGTCACCGCCCATCGATCCGTAGACCATCACTCGCCCGTCCTTAAGACGCGCCGCCGCCGGGTTAAGGGTATGGAAAGGCTGTTTGCCCGGCGCGAGGGCCAGAAGATGAGCGGGGTCGAGGCTGAATGATGCGCCCCGGTTCTGCCAGACGATGCCGGTGTCGGGCAGCACCACGCCGCTGCCGAACTCGTGATAAATACTCTGGATAAACGACACGGCGAGTCCGCTGTTATCCATTACCCCCATCCACACCGTATCGCCGGGGCCTTTTCCGGTGCCCCACGGTGCGGCGCGGCCGTCGTCAACCCTGTCGGCAAGCGCCTGCAGGGCGGTGGGATCCAGCAGACCCTGAATATCGGTTTTCAGCTCGCGCGGGTCGGTGATGTGGGCATCGCGCAGGCTAAAGGCCAGCTTGGTGGCTTCAACGATGCGGTGAATGGTGTCCGCGTCGTCGGCCTCCGCCATATTCAGGCGGTCGGTGATGCCGAGTATCGCCAGCGAGACCAGCCCCTGCGTCGGCGGGGCGTGGTTAAAAATCTCCCCCTGCTGATGCTGCAGCTTCAGCGGCACGGTGCGCCGGGCAGCGTGTGCGTGTAAGTCAGCCAGCGTCACGGGCAGGCCCAGCGTTTCCATGCCGTGCGCCAGCACGTCCGCCAGCGGGCCGCGATAAAAGCTGTCCAGACCGTCCTCTGCCAGGCGCGTCAGGGTTGAGGCCATGGCGGGCTGGTAAAAAAGGCTGCCTACCTGCGGCGGCTTACCGTCCACCAGCCAGGTTTCCGCGAAGCCTGGCACGTCCTTCAGTTCGTCGAATTTGCTGGCCGTGGCATGGGCCTGTGAGGCCGTGACCGGCGTGCCGTTCTGCGCATAGTCGATTGCGTCAGCCAGCAGGCGGGCCAGCGGCAGCGACTTGCCGCTCATCTCGCGGGAGACCTTCAGCGCCTCGTCCCAGCCGCTCACCGTGCCGGCGACGGTCAGCGCCGCCTGCGGTCCGCGATGGGGGATATGCGCCAGCCCGTCGTAGGCGGCAAGCGTTGCGCGCGAGCCCGCTGCGCCGCTGGCGTCAATGGCGATGGGGTCGCCTTCCGGCGGCACGATAAGCCAGAAACCATCGCCGCCCAGCCCGTTCATGTGCGGGTAAACCACTGCGACGGTGGCCGCCGCCGCGACCATCGCTTCTATCGCGGTGCCGCCTTCGCGCAGCACTGCCAGCGCGCTCTGGCTGGCAAGATGGTGGGGCGCAACGGCCATGCCGTGCGTGGAGACATTGCTTTGCATGAGAAGTCCTCGTAACTTTGAAAGTCACAAGGTGCTGCAAAAGCTGTTCCAGTTCTGAAAGAAAAGTTTCAGTAAACTGGCACGTATAATGAATAGCTGTAATAAAAGGTAGAATGTGATGAAACAAAAGTTACAGAGGCGCTATGGAACAACTGGATGAACGTCTGAAAGCACAGTACCCGTCGCTGTCGCCACAGGAGCAGCGGGTGGCGGATTTTATTTTCGATCATTTTGACGATCTTATCAGCTACAACAGCGCCGAGCTGGCGCAGCTGAGCGGGGTGTCGAAAGCCACGGTCAGCCGTCTGTTTAAGCGTCTGGGCTATGAGAAATATAAGGACATGCGCGACGAGCTGCGCACCCTGCGCCAGAGCGGGATGCCGCTCACCGATAATCGCGACGCGGTGCAGGGCAATACGCTGCTGGCGCGCCACTACAAGCAGGAGATGGCGAACCTGACCCAGTGGGTCAATGCCCTCGACGCGCAGCAGTTTGCCGACGCCATGGCCTGCATGGTCAAGGCGCGGCGCATCGTCATTATCGGCATGCGTAACGCCTATCCGGCGGCGCTGCACCTGCGCCAGCAGCTGCTGCAGGCGCGCGGTCAGGTGCTGGTCCTGCCGCAGCCGGGGCAGAGCCTGAGCGAGGAGCTGGTGGATTTAACGCCGGAGGATCTGGTGGTGATGATGGCCTTTCGCCGCCGCCCGCGCATCATCCGCCCGCTGATGCAGCAGCTTCAGAGCAGCGGTATTCCGGTGCTGCTGATGTGCGAGCCGCAGGCGCACAGCCTGTTTCCGCTGGCGAGCTGGCAGCTCTGCGCCCCGCTGGACAGCGTCTCCGCCTACGACAGCTATTCCTCGGTCAACAGCCTGATCAACCTGCTGGCAAACGCCTTCCTGCATGAAATTCTTGATAAAGGCCGTCCGCGCATTCACGACATTGCCTCCCTCTACCAGCAGCTGGACGAACTCGAACAGCGATAATGGGGCATCAGGCTGGTGCTTTGCATTGAAATGGTGCAGTTGACGGGGCGGAGAAACGCACGTTTTTTCGACCCGCCCGCGTTTTATCAGGCTTCACAACAATATTTCCCGCTTCGCCTTATCTGGCACATTAGTTGCAAAATCACATTCAAAGAATCTTTTGTTTCATGTTAACGTTACGGGGAAGCACCATGAAAAAATTGTTGATTGCACTGGCCGGGGCCGCCTGCCTCTTCACACATCTGCCGGCAAAGGCTGACCAGCTCCAGGATATCGAGAAGCGCGGCACTATCCGCATTGCCGTGCCGCAGGACTTCCCGCCGTTTGGCTCGGTGGGGACCGATCTGCAGCCGCAGGGCTACGACATCGATATGGCGCGCTATCTGGCCAAACAGATGAAGCTCAAGCTTCAGCTGGTGCCGGTGACCAGCGCCAACCGCGTGCCGTACCTGCAAACCGATAAGGTGGATCTGGTCATTTCAAGCCTCGGTAAAAACCCGGAGCGCGAGAAGGTGATCGACTTCAGCCGCGCCTACGCGCCGTTCTTCCTCGGCGTGTTTGGTCCGAAAGGCGCCGAGCTGAAAGACGCCGCCGCGCTGAGCGGAAAAACCATCGGCGTGACGCGCGGGGCGGTGGAGGACATGGTGCTGACCGGCCTGGCGCCGAAAGACGCCAACGTGAAGCGCTACGAAGATAACAACACCACGCTCTCCGCCTACCTGTCGGGACAGGTGCAGTACGTGGCAACCGGCAACCTCGTGGTGGCGGCCATTTCGCGGCAGAACGCGGCTAAAGCCCCGGTGCCGAGCTTTATGCTGAAAGACTCGCCGTGCTTTATTGGTCTGAAGAAAAACGAACCGGCCCTGAAGGCAAAAGTGGACGCGCTGATTGAGCAGGGCATTAAGGACGGCACGCTGAACGGCCTGTCCGAGCAGTGGCTGAAGGCTCCGCTGCCGGCCAACCTTGGCGCCTGAGCCGATGACGGAGCAACTTGATTTTTCCGCGCTCTGGCCGCACTGGCCGGAGCTGCTGGCGGGGCTGTGGGTCACTATTCAGCTGACGGTGATGGCGACCGTGGGCGGCCTGGCGACAGGCATTTTCGGGGCGGCGATCCGCAGCGCGCGCCCAACGTGGTACAGCCGGATCTGGGGCGCGTACGTGGAGATCATCCGCAACACGCCGTTTGTGGTGCAGCTGTTTTTCATCGTCTTCGGCCTGCCGAACCTGGGGCTGAAGATGACGGCGGGGGAAGCGGCGCTGCTGGCCATGGTGGTGAACCTCGGCGCGTACAGCACCGAGATTATCCGCGCGGGCATTCAGGTCACGCCGAAAGGGCAGTGGGAAGCCGGACGCGTGCTGGGCCTGACCCGCCTGCAGACCTTTATTCGCGTGGTGCTGCCGCCCGCGCTGCAGCGCATTTACCCGGCGCTGGTGAGCCAGTGCATCATCGTGATGCTCGGCTCGTCGGTGGTGTCGCAGGTCTCGTATGAAGAGCTGACCTTCGCCGCCAACCTGATCCAGTCCAGAACGTTTCTGAGCTTTGAGGTTTATCTGGTGACAACCGGCATTTACTTAGCGCTGTCGATTACTCTGCGCCAGCTGATGATGGCGGCAGGACGCAAATGGCTGGGGGGGCAGGCATGATGACCACCTTTACCGACTGGGACATTATTCGCAACCTGCTGCTGGCCGGGCGCTGGACGGTGCTGTTGGCGCTGGTGGCGTTCGTCGGCGGCGCGGCGGTGACGCTGCCGCTCCTGCTGCTGCGCCTGACGGGCGGGCGCGCGGTGAGGCGCATTATCCGCGGCTATATCGAGCTGTTTCAGGGCACGCCGCTGCTGATGCAGCTGTTCCTGGCCTTCTTTGGCGTGGCGCTGTTCGGCATCGACGTTTCGCCGTGGACCGCCGCCTCGCTGGCGTTAACCTTCTACACCAGCGCGTTTCTGCTCGACATCTGGTTTGGCAGTATTCGCGCCTTGCCAAAAGGGCAGTGGGAAGCGTCGCGCTGTCTGGGGCTGACCTTTGGCCAGACCCTGTTTCGCGTGGTCGCCCCGCAGGCGCTGCGCATCGGCATCGCCCCGACGGTCGGTTTTGCCGTGCAGGTGATCAAAGGCACTGCGCTGGCGTCGATCATCGGCTTTATCGAGCTGACCAAGGCCGGGACGATGCTGACCAACGTGACGTATCAGCCGTTTAAGGTCTTTGCGCTGGTGGCGCTCGGCTACTTTATTCTGTGTTATCCGCTGTCGCGCTACAGCCGCTATCTGGAGACGAAATTCAATGCCTCTCATCACCATTAATCAGGTGCAGAAGTACTACGGCGAAAACCACGTGCTCAAGGGCGTCGATCTGGATATCGACATGGGCCAGGTGATCTCGATTATCGGGCGCAGCGGGTCGGGCAAAAGCACGCTGCTGCGCTGCATCAACGGGCTGGAAGGGTATCAGGACGGCAGCATCAAGCTGGGCGGCATGACCATTACCGACCGGGATTCTCAGGCGCGTGAAATCAGCCGCTCGGTCGGGATGGTGTTCCAGAGCTTCAACCTGTTCCCGCACATGACGGCGCTGGAAAACGTGATGCTCGCCCCGCGTCGGGTGCTGAAGAAAAGCGCCGCCGAATGCCGGGCGCTGGCGCAGCAGATGCTGGAGAAGGTTGGTCTCGGTGACCGTCTGGATTACTACCCGTCGAGCCTCTCCGGCGGCCAGCAGCAGCGCGTGGCGATTGCCCGCGCGCTGGCGATGTCGCCTAAAGTATTACTGTGTGACGAGATCACCTCCGCGCTCGACCCGGAGCTGGTGGGCGAAGTGCTCAGGGTGCTGGAGCAGCTGGCGGCCGAAGGGATGACGCTGATACTTGTTACCCATGAAATGAATTTCGCCCGCGAAGTGGGCGACCGCGTGGTGTTTATGCACCAGGGGAAAGTCTGGGAGCAGGGCGACAGCAAAACGCTGTTCGCCAACCCGCAGACCACCGAACTGAAGCAGTTCATCTCCTCCGTGCGCGGCCTCAACTGATAAGGACTTAACAATGGATATCGCACATTTTCCGCAAATCAACCCGCCCCAGCGCCTGCTGATGGGGCCGGGCCCGATCAACGCCGACCCGCGCGTGCTGCGCGCCATGTCGAGCCAGCTGATCGGCCAGTACGATCCGGCCATGACCCACTACATGAACGAGGTGATGGCGCTCTACCGCGGGGTGTTTCGCACCGAAAACCGCTGGACGATGCTGGTGGACGGCACCTCCCGCGCGGGGATTGAAGCGATTCTGGTCTCCGCCATTCGCCCGGGAGATAAGGTGCTGGTGCCGGTCTTTGGCCGCTTTGGTCATCTGCTGTGCGAAATAGCCCGCCGCTGCCGCGCGGAGGTGCATACCATCGAGGTGCCGTGGGGCGAGGTGTTTACCCCGGACCAGGTGGAGGAGGCCATCAAGCGTATTCGTCCGCGCCTGCTGCTGACCGTGCAGGGGGACACCTCCACCACCATGCTGCAGCCGCTGGCGGAGCTTGGTGACATCTGCCGCCGCTACGACGTGCTGTTTTATACCGATGCCACGGCCTCGCTCGGCGGTAACGCGCTGGAGACCGACGCCTGGGGGCTGGATGCGGTGTCGGCCGGGATGCAGAAGTGCCTCGGCGGCCCGTCGGGCACGTCGCCGATCACTCTGAGCGCGCGAATGGAGGAAGCGATCCGCCGCCGCAAATGCGTTGAGGAGGGCATTCGCACCGACGCCCACCGCGACGGCGACGAGGAGATGATCTACTCCAACTACTTCGATCTCGGCATGGTGATGGATTACTGGGGGCCGGAGCGGCTGAACCACCACACCGAAGCCACGACCGCGCTGTTTGGCGCCCGGGAATGCGCGCGGCTGATCCTGCAGGAAGGGCTGGACAACGGCATCGCCCGGCACAAGCTGCACGGCGATGCGCTGCTGAAGGGCATTCAGGCGATGGGGCTGGAGACCTTTGGCGATCTGAAGCACAAGATGAACAACGTGCTGGGGGTGGTGATCCCGCAGGGCGTTAACGGCGATCAGGTGCGCAAGCTGATGCTGGAGGATTTCGGGATTGAAATCGGCACCTCGTTTGGCCCGCTGCACGGCAAGGTGTGGCGCATTGGCACCATGGGCTATAACGCGCGCAAGGACTGCGTGATGACCACCCTGAGCGCCCTGGAGTCGGGGCTGAACTACCTGAAGTTCACTACCACGCAGGGGGCGGCGATGCAGGCCGCGTGGGACCACTATCGCCGCGAGACGCCGCAATGAGCCCGGCGGCAGAACGGGTGATGGCGCGCGCCGACGCGCTGGCCGCCATCAGCGAAACCCCGGATGCGCTGACCCGGGTCTATCTCTCTCCCCAGCATCTGCAGGCCAACCAACTGGTGGGGCAGTGGATGCGCCAGGCGGGAATGACCGTCTGGCAGGACAGCGTGGGCAACATCTGCGGGCGCTACGAAGGCGCGCAGGAAGGGGCGCAGGCGGTACTGCTCGGCTCGCATCTGGATACCGTGCGCAACGCCGGGCGCTACGACGGCATGCTCGGGGTGCTCACCGCGATTGAGGTAGTGGACAGCCTCCATCAGCAGGGTGTGCATCTGGCGCAGGCCATTGAGATTGTCGGGTTTGGCGATGAAGAGGGCACCCGCTTCGGCATTACGCTGTTAGGCAGCCGGGGGCTGACGGGCACCTGGCCGCAGGGCTGGCTGGAGACGTGTGATGCCAGCGGCATCAGCGTGGCGCAGGCGATGGTGCAGGCGGGGCTGGATCCCGCCCGCGTGGCGCTGGCGGCACGCCATCAGGACGATTTCAGCGCCTGTCTGGAACTGCATATCGAACAGGGACCGTGTCTGGAACAGGAAGGGCTCGCGCTTGGCGTGGTGGAAGCCATTAACGGTGCGCGCCGCCTGAGCTGTCGCTTCACCGGCGAGGCCGGACATGCGGGAACCGTGCCGATGCTCCACCGCAGAGACGCGCTGGCCGCCGCCGCCGAGTGGATGGTTATCATCGAAAACGCGACCCGACAGCAGGGCGGTAACCTGGTGGCGACGGTTGGTAAGCTGCGCTGCCTGCCGGGAGCGGTGAACGTGATCCCCGGCGAGGTTCAGCTTTCACTGGATATTCGCGGCCCGCAGGATGGCCCGCTTGACGCGCTGCTCGCGGAACTGCTGTCGCAGGCGCAAACCATTGCCGCTCGACGCGGGCTGAGCTTCAGCGCCGAGGAGTTTTACCGTATCGCCGCCACGCCGTGCGATGCGCGTTTGCAGGATCTGCTGGGGCAGGCCATTGAATCGATGCAGGGGCGCTCAACATCGCTGCCGAGCGGTGCCGGGCATGACACCATCGCGCTGGCAGAACGCTGGCCGGTCGGCATGCTGTTCGTGCGCTGCAAAGGGGGCGTCAGCCACCATCCGGCGGAATCGGTGATGGCTGAGGATGTTGCCCTGGCGATTGAGGCGTTTGGGCGGGCGGTGAGAACGCTGGCCGACGGAGGTGCGCGTTAAGCCACCGAACGCACCGCTTCTTCAATATCCGCGCTCACCCGGACATCCTGCTCGTCAAAGACCATGCAGTGACGCTCGTCAAACGCCACGTCTATCTTCTGCCAGGGCGCGAACTTAACGTCGCCCGGCAGCAAGATTTTGACGTTGTCGTGGCCATAACACTGGCCAAACAGATAGGTGTTGTTCCCGAGTCGTTCAACCACTTCGCAGTGAAACTCCAGCGGTGTGCCCAGGCGAAGGTCAGTGGTTAAATGTTCCGGACGGATGCCCAGCGTAACCTGACTGCCCGGCTGCAGCGGCGTGGTGGTCACGGCGAGCGTCAGTGACTTCTGTTGCGACAATCTCACCGTCAACGCGCCCGGCTGCCATGCTTCAACCGTGGCCGGCATGAAGTTCATCTTCGGCGAGCCGATAAAACCGGCCACGAATCTGTTCACCGGCTTGTAGTAGAGATCCATCGGCGCGCCCATCTGCTCCACTTTGCCGTAATTCATCACCACAATTTTATCGGCCAGCGTCATGGCCTCAATCTGGTCGTGGGTGACATACACCATGGTGGTTTTCAGCTCCTGGTGCAGGCGAGCGAGGTGCAGGCGCATCTCCACGCGCAGTTCGGCATCCAGGTTGGAAAGCGGCTCATCGAACATAAAGACGCGCGGGTTACGGACGATAGCGCGGCCAATCGCGACGCGCTGGCGCTGGCCGCCGGAGAGCTGTTTGGGTTTGCGATCCAGCAGGTGAGAAAGCTGCAGCGTTTTGGCGACCATCTCGACCTGGTGGCGGATCTGATCTTTCGGCACTTTATTCACCTTCAGCCCATAGCCCATGTTTTCGGCCACCGTCATGTGCGGATAGAGCGCGTAGGACTGAAAGACCATCGCCACACCCCGATGGGAAGGGGCGATGTCGTTCATCACCTCGTTACCGATCAGCACTTCACCCTCGCTTATCTCCTCCAGCCCGGCAATCATGCGCAGCATTGTGGATTTGCCACAGCCTGAAGGCCCAACGAATACGGCAAACTCTCCGTCCTCAATATCAAGATTAACGTTGTGGAGCGTGACGGTGTCGCCAAAGCGCTTGGTGACATTCCTCAATTGTATGTTCGACATCAGTGTTCCCCAGGTAAACCGCCGATTATGTTTTACGTATAACAATGGTGTTCAACGTGGCCGGACGGTGCAATTTGTCTGCCTTGACTATAACTTCCAGCATTCATGCGCCCTATACAGATATTTCATTAATGTTATGACGATCACACAACTTACAGTTTTTTGTAGAGTTATCATGATGTGGAGGGTAGCGTATAACAAACCAAAGGCATTTGGTGTCAGACGTACAACGCCAGTTTTATCAGGATATATAACGGGGTTTGCGGGGCATTAAATGCAATAACAACCATAAAATTGTTATACCTTCACATGAGGTTGATAATGAAAAAGAACATACTCGCTGCTCTGATCCTCTCTACGCTCGCGGTACAGGCTCACGCTACCGCGCAGCTTAACGTCTGGGAAGACATCAAGAAGTCGTCCGGTATTAAAGATGCGGTCGCGGACTTTGAAAAGCAGTACGACGTTAAGGTCAACGTGCAGGAAACCCCTTACGCACAGCAGCTGGAAAAACTGCGCCTGGACGGCCCGGCAGGCATTGGCCCGGACGTGCTGGTCATTCCCAACGATCAGCTGGGCGGCGCCGTCGTGCAAGGGTTATTGACCCCCCTGAATCTGGACAAAAAGCAGACCGAACAGTATACCCCGGCCTCAATTAACGCCTTCAAGATGGATAACGCCCTTTACGGCGTGCCGAAAGCGGTTGAGACGCTGGTGCTGATCTACAACAAAGATCTCATCGACAAGCCACTCAGCTCGCTGCAGGACTGGTATGACTTTTCAAAACAGCAGCGCGCAAAAAACCAGTACGGTCTGCTCGCCAAGTTCGATCAGATTTACTACAGCTGGGGCGCGATCTCCCCGATGGGAGGCTACATCTTCGGTCAAAACGACAAAGGCGGCTATAACGCCAGCGACGTCGGCCTGAACAAGTCGGGTGCGGTAGAAGCGGTGACTTACCTGAAAAAATTCTACGCTGACGATATTTTCCCGGCCGGGATAGTCGGTGACAACGGCCTGAACGCTATCGACTCCTTGTTTACCGAGAAGAAAGCGGCAGCCGTCATCAACGGCCCGTGGGCGTTCCAGCCATATGAAGCGGCGGGCATCAACTACGGCGTCGCGCCGCTGCCCACGCTGCCGGACGGCAAGCCAATGAGCTCCTTCCTCGGCGTGAAAGGCTACGTCGTTTCCACCTGGAGCAAGGACAAAGCGCTGGCGCAGAAATTTATCGAATTCATCAACCAACCACAGTACGTGAAAACCCGCTACGTGGCCACGCGGGAGATCCCGCCGCTGACCGCAATGATCGACGACCCGGTAATCAAGAACGACGAGAAGGCGAGCGCCGTTGCGGTGCAGGCCGCGCGAGCCACCGCCATGCCGGGTATCCCTGAAATGGGCGAAGTCTGGGGGCCGGCCAACGCCGCGCTGGAGCTAAGCCTGACCGGCAAACAGGATCCCAAAGCCGCGCTGGACAGCGCAGAGAAACAGGTCCAGATGCAAATCGAAGCCATGCAGGCCAGCAACCAGTAATTTTCTGACGTCGAAGAACGGGAGGCCACTCTCCCGTTTTATTGAAAGGAGTTGTCTGTGAGTATCATCCCGGAAAATTTTGCCAGACCGCACGGGGCCGGGCGTCACGCCTGGACCGGCCTGCTGCTGGCGGTCATCCCCGGCTTCGGCCAGTTCTATCACCGCCAGTGGCTGAAGGGCGTTATCTTCCTGGTGCTGCTGGCCAGTTTTATCGGCGTTTTTGCCGATTTCCTGCGCGAAGGACTTTGGGGGCTGGTGACGCTGGGGGAGGAAGTGCCGCGGGATAACTCCATCTTCCTGCTGGCAGAAGGGATCATTAGCGTACTGATCGCCGCATTTGGCGTGATGGTGTATTACCTGTCGATGCGCGATGCCTGGGTTAACGGTCGAAAACGCGATGAAGGGCTGGGGCTAAACAGCGTGCGTAAGCAGTATCAGATGCTGCTGAGCGACGGCTTTCCGTATCTGATGATTACGCCGGGCTTTATTCTGCTGGTGTTTGTGGTGGTTTTCCCGATCCTCTTCGGTTTTGCCATCGCCTTTACTAACTACAATCTTTACCACACGCCGCCGGCTAAGCTGGTGGATTGGGTTGGGTTTAAGAACTTCATCAATATTTTCACGCTTTCCATCTGGCGCTCAACCTTCTTTGACGTCCTGCAGTGGACGGTAGTCTGGACGCTGCTCGCCACCACGCTGCAATGTACTGTGGGCGTGCTGCTGGCTATCCTGGTGAACCAGAAAGACCTGCGCTTTAAGCCGCTTATCCGTACCATCTTCATTCTGCCGTGGGCGGTGCCGGGTTTTGTCACCATTCTGGTGTTTGCCGGCATGTTCAACGACTCCTTCGGGGTGATAAACAACGCCATTCTGGCCTTCTTCGGCATTGCGCCAAAAGCCTGGATGACGGATCCGTTCTGGACCAAAACAGCGCTGATTATGATGCAGACCTGGCTCGGCTTCCCGTTTGTTTTCGCCATGACCACCGGCGTGCTGCAGGCCATTCCGGACGATCTGTACGAAGCGGCGACCATGGACGGTGCCAGCAGTGCGACCAAGCTGCGCACCATCACGCTGCCGCTGGTGCTTTATTCCATTGCGCCAATACTGATTACTCAATACACCTTCAACTTCAATAACTTCAACATCATCTACCTGTTCAACAACGGCGGGCCAGCGGTGGTGGGATCCAATGCGGGTGGGACAGATATCCTGGTGTCGTGGATCTACAAGCTCACCATGTCGTCGTCGCAGTACGCGATTGCGGCGACCATCACTATCCTGCTGTCGATCTTTGTCGTCGGCCTGGCGCTGTGGCAGTTCCGCGCCACCAAATCTTTCAAAAACGACGACATGGCGTAAGGGACGTAACAATGGCTCAATCACAAAGTATTAAACGTGAGAAGTGGGTACGCCTCTCGCTCTCATGGCTGGTAATCGTGCTGGTGTCGACGATTATCATCTACCCGCTGGTTTGGACGGTCGGCGCGTCGTTTAACGCGGGTAATAGCCTGCTCAGCTCCTCAATTATTCCTGAGAACTTTTCGGTGCAGCACTACGCTGACCTGTTTAACGGCCAGGTGAACTACATGACCTGGTACTGGAACTCGATGAAAATCAGCTTCCTGACCATGGTGCTGACCTTAATCAGCGTCAGTTTTACCGCCTATGCCTTTTCGCGCTTTCGCTTTAAGGGACGCCAGAACGGGCTGATGCTGTTCCTGCTCCTGCAGATGATCCCCCAGTTCTCAGCGCTGATTGCCATCTTCGTGCTGTCGCAGCTTTTGGGCCTCATCAACAGCCATCTGGCGCTGGTGCTGATCTACGTGGGCGGCATGATCCCGATGAATACCTACCTGATGAAAGGCTACCTCGACGCCATCCCGAAAGATCTGGATGAATCCGCGCGCATGGACGGGGCCAGCAATTTCCGGATTTTTATCGAAATTATCATGCCGCTTTCGAAGCCGATTGTGGCGGTGGTGGCGCTGTTCTCTTTCACCGGGCCGCTGGGGGATTTCATCCTCTCCAGCACGATTCTGCGCACCCCGGATAAATACACCTTACCCATCGGGCTCTATAACCTGGTGGCGCAAAAAATGGGTGCCAGCTACACCACCTACGCGGCAGGCGCGGTGTTGATTGCGGTGCCGGTAGCGATCCTCTATCTGGCATTACAAAAATACTTCGTCTCCGGCCTGACCTCCGGGAGTACCAAAGGATAATCATGAAAAGACTCAAACCTGCTTTACTTGCCGTTTGCCTCTCATGTGGCCTTGCCGCGAGCGTATTTGCTGCGGAGGCGGTGAAAACGCGTCCTTTTAACGCCATGCCCGCGGATTTTATTAAGGGGGCGGATATTTCGACCCTGCTGGAAGCAGAACAACACGGCGCAAAATTCTATAACCAGAACGGCCAGCAGCAGGACGCGATTGCTATCCTCAAAGCTAACGGGGTGAACACCGTGCGCCTGCGCCTGTGGGTTGACCCGCAGGATGCGAGCGGCAATACCTACGGCGGCGGCAGTAATAATCTCGAAAACACTCTCGCGCTGGCGAAGCGCGTGAAGGCGCAGGGCCTGAAGCTGCTGCTCGACTTCCACTACAGCGATTTCTGGACCGATCCGGGCAAACAGTTCAAGCCAAAAGCCTGGGAGAAGATGGACTACCCGCAGCTTAAAACGGCGATCCATGACTACACCCGCGACACGATTGCCCGCTTTAAGAAAGAGGGCGTATTGCCGGACATGGTGCAGATAGGAAACGAAATTAACAGCGGTTTGCTCTGGCCGGAAGGGAAAAGCTGGGGGCAGGGCGGCGGCGAATTTGACCGCCTGGCCGGGCTGCTCAACGCCGCGATTGGCGGGCTAAAAGAGAACCTGACCGACGGCGAGCAGGTGAAAATCATGCTCCATCTGGCCGAAGGCACCAAAAATGACACCTTCCGCTGGTGGTTTGATGAAATCACGAAGCGCGACGTGCCGTTCGATGTCATCGGCCTGTCGATGTACACCTACTGGAACGGCCCGATTAGTGCGCTGAAGACCAACATGGATGACATCAGCAGGCGCTATAACAAAGACGTGATTGTGGTGGAAGCGGCCTATGGCTATACGCTGGAGAACTGCGATAACGCCGAGAACAGCTTCCAGGCCAAAGAAGAAAAGGACGGCGGCTATCCCGGCACCGTTCAGGGTCAGTACGATTATATTCACGATTTAGTGCAGTCCGTTATTGATGTGCCTGACCGTCGCGGCAAGGGCATCTTTTATTGGGAACCGACCTGGATAGCCGTTCCGGGCACCACGTGGGCCACCAAAACCGGCATGAAATATATCCACGACGAGTGGAAAGAGGGTAATGCCCGTGAGAATCAGGCGTTATTTGATTGCCAGGGTAAAGTGCTGCCGTCAATAACGGTATTTAACTAGTTTTTATCTCCATTCAGGACGTTTTAAATATGAATAAATTTGCGCCTTTAAGTCCAAAGGTCGCGGCGTTATTGCATGGCGCCGACTATAACCCGGAGCAATGGGAGAATTACCCCGGTATTATTGAAAAAGATATCGCCATGATGCAGCAGGCGAAATGTAATGTCATGTCGGTGGGGATATTTAGCTGGGCGAAACTGGAGCCTCACGAAGGGGAATATGATTTTGCCTGGCTGGACAGCATCATTGAAAAACTCTATTCGGCGGGCATTCACATATTTCTCGCTACGCCGAGCGGCGCGCGTCCGGCATGGATGTCGCAAAAATATCCGGAAGTGCTGCGCGTCGGGCGCAACCGCGTCCCCGCGCTGCACGGCGGGCGTCATAACCACTGCATGTCGTCTCCGGTCTACCGCGAAAAGACGATGAAAATTAACAGTCTGCTGGCGGCGCGTTATTCGCATCATCCGGCGGTGCTGGGCTGGCATATCTCCAATGAGTACGGCGGCGAATGCCACTGTAGCCTGTGCCAGGAACGCTTTCGCGACTGGCTAAAGGTGCGCTACAAAACCCTCGACGCGCTGAACCATGCGTGGTGGAGCACCTTCTGGAGCCATACCTACACCGACTGGTCGCAGATTGAATCCCCCGCGCCGCAGGGGGAAGTGTCGATTCACGGCCTGAATCTCGACTGGCGCCGCTTCAATACCGCGCAGGTCACCGATTTTTGCCAGCATGAAGTGGCGCCGCTGAAGGCCGCCAATGCCGAACTGCCGGTGACGACCAACTTCATGGAGTATTTCTACGATTACGACTACTGGCAACTGGCGAAAGCGATCGACTTCATCTCCTGGGACAGCTACCCGATGTGGCACAAGGAGAAAGACGAAACGCAGTTGGCCTGCTATACCGCCATGTACCACGACATGATGCGCAGCCTGAAGGGCGGTAAACCCTTTGTGCTGATGGAATCCACGCCGAGCACCACCAACTGGCAGCCGACCAGCAAGCTGAAAAAACCGGGGATGCATATTCTCTCCTCTCTTCAGGCGGTGGCGCACGGGGCGGATTCTGTGCAGTACTTCCAGTGGCGTAAGAGCCGCGGGTCGGTGGAGAAATTCCACGGTGCGATTATCGATCACGTGGGGCATCTTGATACCCGCGTCGGGCGCGAAGTGACGCGTCTGGGGGAGATGCTGGCGCGTCTGCCTGAGGTGGTGGGGGGCCGCACCGACGCGCGCGTGGCCATTATCTTTGACCAGCAAAACCGCTGGGCGCTGGACGATGCCGAAGGCCCGCGCAACGTGGGGCTGGAGTACGAAAAAACCGTCAACGAACATTATCGTCCGTTCTGGGAAAAGGGCATCGCGGTCGACGTCATCGACGCTGACGGCGATCTGAGCCGCTACGCGCTGGTGATTGCCCCCATGCTCTACATGGTGCGCGAAGGTTTCGCCGAACGGGCGGAAGCCTTTGTGGCCGCGGGCGGGCATCTGGTGACGACCTACTGGAGTGGGGTAGTTGATGAGACCGATCTCTGCCACCTCGGCGGTTTCCCGGGCCCGCTGCGCAAGCTCCTCGGCATCTGGGCTGAAGAGATTGACTGCCTGGGCGAGGGGGAGCGAAACCTGGTTCAGGGGCTGGCGGGCAATGCGGCGGGCCTGCAGGGGCCGTATCAGGTCAGGCATCTGTGCGAGCTGATCCATACTGAATCCGCGCAGGCGCTGGCGACCTACCGGGATGATTTCTACGCCGGTCGCCCTGCGGTGACGGTCAACCGCTTCGGCAAAGGCAAGGCGTGGCACGTGGCGTCGCGCAACGACCTGCCGTTCCAGCGCGATTTCTTCGCCGGGATTATCGACGAGCTGGCGCTGCCGCGTGCAGTCGAAGGGGAGCTCCCTCCGGGCGTGGTCGCGACGGCGCGCACGGATGGCGAAACCGCCTGGGTGTTTGTGCAGAACTACACGGCCCTGCAGCAGCTCATCACGCTGCCGCAGGGGTATACCGACTGCATGACCGACGCCGCCGCTGTGGGCGATACCGTGCTGCTCCCCTGGGACTGCCGGGTGCTTAAGCGCAAAGCGTAGTGCGGTTTTATTGCCGGGTGGCGCTAGCGCTTACCCGGCCTACCCAACCCGTAGGCCCGTGCAAGCGAAGCGCCGCCGGGCAAAAAAGGCACAGAACGCCTGCTCTATGAGCGGGCATTTTTTTATCTGCATAACAGAGAGGCGTATTATGGACAGTCAAATTACCCAGCGTTTAATTCCGGCATTTGGCGGCGACGATAATATCGAGCACGTCGAAGCCTGTATTACCCGCCTGCGCGTGACGGTAAAAGATTTAAATAAGGTCGATTCACAGGCGTTACAGAGTGAGGGGGCGCTGGGGGTGATTATTATCGGCCAGCAGGTGCACGCTATATTCGGCAGGCAGTCTGATACATTACGGAAATTATTAGACGAACATTTTAATCAGTAAATATAAAAAAGGGATAGCCAAAGTAATGGCTATCCCAAAGCAGTAAAATAGACTGCAGGTTGTTGGAGATACGATAACGATTTACGCAAATTATAAATTACGATTTACCACCAGGCCTCGACCTGCACACCGAAGTTCCAGGTATTGTTGGCCGTGCCATCCTCGAAGGATTGCCCTTTTTCGGAGTCATTCAGATAGGAGGCGAACACGCGCAGTTCAGGACGCGACATAAACTCTGGACCGTCTGCCAGGCCCAGCGCGAGAGTGTACTTCTCGCCGCTCTGCTTGTACTTAGCCCCGTCGGTGTAAGTCTCTTCCTGGTAGAATCCGCCCACTTCGCCAATCAGACGCACGTACTCGGTGAACTGATACTGCGCGCGGCCCACCAGCGATACCAGGCGTGATTTGTCCGTGTACTGCGTGGTGTCGTCTGCCGAGCCCCATGTCAGGACGTGGTTAAAGGAGAACTTATCGGTAATCGGAATTAAGCCGGTGTTAATCACGCGGTAGCCGGTGGCGTCGTTCACGTAGTTCCACATGTCGTACCAGCCCCCACCCTGTGACACCATGTTCTGAGCCAGACCTTTATTGGCATACTGCAGCACCAGCTTGTTATAGCCGCCAAACATATCCTGGCTGATCTCACCGGTGACCATCACACCGTTATCGGCCTCGTACAGCCCGCCGTACTCTTTCTGCTTGTTGGTCGGGTTTGGCATGGCGTAATCAATACCCACTTCCGTCCACGCGCCCGCCCACGGCTTCCAGCCCGCATAGCGAAGGTCGATGTAGTTGATGTTAACGTCGCTGTCGCCATCCACGCGGTAATCCACGTCGTTGGCATCGCCGCGGATCCACGCAACGGAGACTGCGCCCGGGCCAAGCGTGTAGTTCTCGATACCTGCACCGGAGCCGGAAATATTCCAGTATTTGGTATCGATGATGTGCAGGTCATGGCGCTGGTAGTAGCGTTTACCGCCCCAAATCACCGCATTGGGATCCCCGGGGATCAGCCCTTTGATCTGCAGGTTAAGCTGGCGCAGGCCGAACTGGGCATCGTCATCTAAGGTGGTTTCATTGTCGTTGGAGCCGTCTGAGACCATGCTCACCATGCTGTCGAGATAGAAACTGACGTCGTTCTTTTTGTATACCTCGGAGCCTAGCTCCAGCTCGCCGTAGGTGTCGGCCTCGTTACCCAGACGGCCAATTTTGTTTTTTTGCCACTCCTCCATCCCACCATCCCGTGAGACGCCCACGCCGGAGCGAAGATATCCATGAAAATCAATCGGTACTGAAGACGCTGCAAACAGCGAAGGAGATGCCAGCGCGGCAGCCAACGCAACAGATACAGAGCGGATCGTCGTGTTCATTGTAACCCTCTTATTGTTTTGTAATACGTTCACAAATACGCTGTCATAAAATGCCTAAACCCGTTAGCTGGCAATTAAGCGATCCGAAATGTGTGATTAACTGCAAATAAAATAGACAATTTTGTTACGAGTAATGAGATTGGACACAAATTATGGCATTGTGAGCGTCGTACTTTTTGATGGCGTTATGCCCGCAGCGAGAGGGTGGTAAGCGTTTTTTTTCAGCACCCCTGTTACAATCAGCGCATAACAACATAAGGAACCGGACCATGAAGTCGAAAAGCGCAACGTTAGAGGACGTGGCACGCCATGCGGGCGTCTCCTATCAGACCGTGTCCAGGGTACTGAATAAATCTGCCAATGTATCCGACGCCACGCGCAGCAAGGTGGAGAAATCCATAGAGTTATTGCGGTATGTACCCAACCGACTGGCTCAGCAGTTGGTGGGCAAGCAGAGCCAGACCGTTGGGCTGGTGACCATTTCGCTGGCGCTGCACGCGCCTTCGCAGGTTGCGGCGGCGGTGAAACGCTATGCCAATCTGGAAGGCTACCAGGTACTGATCTCCATGATTGATGAGAACGTCAACCACAGCATCCAGGATTCCATCAACGAACTGAAATCCCAGCTGGTGAGCAAAGTGATCATTAACGTGCCGCTGGAGGCTGATGCAGCGCAGAAAATCGCCGCTGACAACGACGACATTGTCTGCCTGTTCCTCGACGTGGACCCGTACAGTTCCGTGTTTAACGTTTCGTTTAACCCGGCGGACGGCACCCGCGCCAGCGTCAAATATCTTTATGAACTGGGGCATCGCGACATTGCCCTGCTGGCGGGGCCGGCATCTTCCGTGTCGGCACAGCTGAGGCTGAGAAGCTGGATCGAGACCCTGAAGGGCTACGGCCTGGAGCCAGCATCGGTTATTCGCGGCAACTGGGATGCGCAAAGCGGTTATTCGGGAGCCTTGCAAATGCTGCGGGAAACGGCGCAGTTTACCGCCGTGCTGGTGGCTAACGACCAGATGGCGCTCGGCGTGCTGAGCGCGTTCCATCAGCAGCAGATTTCAATTCCGGGCGAGAAGTCGGTGATTGGCTATGATGACACCTATGAAAGCTCGTTCTTCTACCCGGCGCTGACGACGGTATCGCTGGATTTAGATCTGCAGGGTAAAGAGGCAGTGCGCCGCATTCTCGACAGCTGTGAAGAGAGTGCCCAGCGCATGTCCTCGATTTTACCTGCCCGTCTGGTGGTGCGTCAGTCCACCGGGCCGAAAGGGGAGAAAGGGAAAAACCTGCAGGCGCTTGCCCAGCAGCTGCGTGAGATCGCGCAACAGCTCGGCGATGCGTAGCGAAGTGAGCACCTCAATCACGTCAATGAGGTGCTCGCAAGCTTACTCCAGCCCCAACGTATATTGTGCAATCTTAAAGTAGATAATCAGCCCGGTACCGTCGATAAGCGTCGCGATAAACGGCGCGGAGACGACCGCCGGGTCAATGCCGCAGCGCTTGAGCACCATCGGAATCACTGACGACACAATCGCGCTCCAGAGCGTAATGCACACCAGCGTCAGGCTGACGATAAGCGTGATTTCCAGCCCAATCCCCATCATCCAGGCGCGGATGCACCCGGCAATACCGAGCGTGACGGCAATCATCAGCGAGGTGGTCATCTCTTTTCGCAGCACGCGGCCCACGTCGCGCAGATGGACTTCCCCCAGCGCCATGGCGCGCACCAGCGTGGAGGTGATCTGCGTTCCGCTGTTGCCGCCCGTGCCGATCAGCAGCGGAATGAAGAATGCCAGCGCGATGGCGGATTCCAGCGCCTCTTCAAAATGCTGGATCACCGAGCTGGTGTAGGCTTCCGCGACAAACAGCAGCAGCAGCCAGACGGAGCGTTTCTTCCACAGGCTGAAGGCGCTGGTTTCCAGATAGGGCTTCTCCAGCGGCAGCGTCGCCCCCTGAAGCTGAGCATCTTCGGTGACATCATCTTCCAGCAGATGGGCGATTTCGCGCTCGGTCAGGCAGCCGACGAGCTTGCCGTGGGTGACCACGGGCACTACATCTGCGCCGCCGTGCGCCAGCAGTCCGGCAACATCGGCACGTTCATCCTCCGGTTTGACCTGCAAAAATTGTGAAATCATCAGGCTTTTAATTGGCTGCACGGTATCCGTGACCTGCAATAATTTGCGCACCGCAATCATGCCCGCCAGGCGACCCTGGTCTTCAATAAAAATATGCGACGGAATATCATCGTCTTTTAATTTTTCGAAAAATTGCTCGCGCGCCAGCGCCACGCATAATGAAATATCAAGGACGATAAAATCGGTATTCATATATTGCGCTACCGCGCTGTCATTGAATGCCAGGTTTTGGTTGTGAATAGCGTAAGACATAGTGAATTCCCTTTGAATAATAACATCTCTCAGGGGCGAGCAAGACAGGGCATGTCGAAGAGGAGATCCCCACGTCCTGGGTTCAGCACTGTACACCGTATCCCGCAAGGGAAGTTATACTGACAAAGCCTTGATTCGACAGTGCCTGTTTTACCCTGTGCCGGTTCTCTCGAACCCACCAGAGCGATAACGTGTATTTGTACAGGAGCCTCGCCATAACGAGATCGTTGTAAAGCGTGAGGGATAATACACTTATTTAATTTCACCGCTCAGAAAATTAAATAATGTTTAAGAACGGTTTAGATGAATCTTATTAATAAAATGTTGAGGGTTTATTTAAGGTTATTCCTTTTAAATAGAGGATTGATTAACGGGGGAAGGAAAATGGCGTGGTTTGATAATTTGCTGAATCATTTTGCGCATTATCCGGCACATCTGTTCGCGCTGTTATTCGTGATGGCGCTGAGCAAGTCCACGGTACTGATCTCCTCCGTGCTGCCGCCCGCCTCGGTGATGCTGCTGGCGGGTATCGGCGTCAGCCAGGGGAGTATGCATCCCGCGCTGGCGTGGCTCGCCGTGGTGCTGGGGGCATCGGCGGGTTCGGCGCTGAATTACCATATCGGCCAGCTGATGGGGCACACCCGGCTGGTCGCGCGCTTTACGTCGAAGCATGCCGCTACGTTTTTACGGATTCAGCATCAGCTGCAAAAGAACGGCGTCATCGTACTGTTTACGTCGCGCTTTCTGGCGGTGTTGCGTTATGTTGTGCCGCTGGCAGCGGGGATGCTCAGGCTGAACGCCGTCAAGGTCTACGCCGTCAGCCTGCTTTCCGCCTGCGCATGGGCGGCGCTGTATGTCGGCGCGGTCACCGGCATCAGCGCCTTTTGAGTTACAGACTCCCCATTCCGCCGTCCACCAGCAGCTCCGTTCCTGGCGTGTAGCTCGACTCGTCTGACGCCAGACTACGCTTTAACGTAGCGCGGTGCCGGAATCCCGGTGCGCGCGCTGTTAAACAGCTCAAGGCGTGCCGCTTCGTAGCGAGTCCACAAGGTGGCGTCATGCATCGGCGGAATAGTGATTGTTTCGCCCTGATCCAGACCCGCCAGCGACGCATCCACCATATCGTCGGTGGTCATCACCGACCCTTCCGGCAGGTCGTTCACCGTAACCCCTGAATGGCTCCAGATCTCCGTCGCGGTAGCGGCGGGCAGTACGGCCTGAATACGCACGTTGCTGTCGGTAAATTCTTCCTGTAACCCACGAGTAAAGCTCAACACCCACGCTTTAGTGGCGCTGTAGAGCGCGCTGCCCGCGCGGACATGGAGCGATAACACCGAGGCGATATTGATCAGCGTCCCACGATTGTTCTGCGCCAGGCGGGGCAGGATGGCGTAGGTCAGACGCATCAGCGCCGTGGTGTTGAGGGTGTTGATGGCCTGATGCTGCGCCACATCGCCCGCGAGGAACGGGGCCATCTGCGCGGTGCCCGCGTTGTTTACCAGCGTATTGATGGCGGTATTGCGGCGCAGCTCATTTTCCACGACGCGGATCCCGGCTTCATCGCTGAGATCGGCCACCAGAATATCGACGGCCACGCCGTAGCGCGTGCGCAGGTCGGCGGCGAGGGTTTTCAGGCGATCCTCGCGGCGGGCGACCAGCACCAGGTTAGCGCCGCGCGCGGCAAGACGATCGGCATAGACGGCACCAATCCCGGAAGAGGCACCCGTGATCAGGGCTGTGGTGATTTGCGTAGTCATCGTGTATTACCTCAAAGCAAAGTGGGTTATTTGGTTTCAATATGAAACTTAATTAACTCTCTGCTATTTGGTTTTATAATGCAACCAATTTACTGGGCATTTTGTGCTTTTGCCGTCTGGAACGATCAGGAGGGGAGTTTAGCCACGATCTCTTCAGGCGTCAGCTGGCTCCCATCGTCGGCGATAAGCGCCAGCTTGCGCAGGGGTTTGCGTTGTTCGCTATCGACGAGAACGGTGCCGCATTCGTTTTCAGCAAACAGGAATTCATTGCCCCACTGGGAGAGGGCAACCAGCACCGTCTGGAGCGCGCGTCCCTTGTCGGTCAGGACGTATTCCTGCCAGGCGCTGCCGTCGGAGGCGGGCTGAAGCCGAAGGATGCCTTCGTCGACCAGCAGTTTTAGCCGCGAGGTGAGCATGTTTTTCGCGATACCGAGGCTTTTCTGAAACTCGCCGAAGCGTTTAACTCCGCGCAGCGCGTCGCGAACGATCAGCAACGACCACCAGTCGCCGATGATATCCAGCGAACGGGCGACGGGGCAGGTACTCTCTTCAAGGCGGGTGCGTTTCACAGTCAGGTCTCCGGTCAGGTATGGTTTTATTATAAAACTAATTGGCACACCGCGTAAGCACGTTAATCATCAGTTTGAGAAATGCTTCCCGGAAAATTGTCACGAATCTGTCACACTGAACGCGACATTTTAAAACGAGTGAGGAATTAGGGATGAGAAAAGCACTACTCGCGCTGGCAGTCGCCGGTTCCATTTCAGCAACGTTTGGCGTGCAGGCACAAGAGACGCCGGAAGGGTATCAGCTGGAGCAAGTTTTAATCATGAGCCGCCATAACCTGCGCGCGCCGCTCGCCAATAACGGCAGCGTGCTGGAGCAGTCCACGCCGAAGCAGTGGCCGGAGTGGGAGGTGCCGGGCGGTCAGCTCACCACCAAGGGCGGCGTGCTGGAAGTCTATATGGGCCATTATATGCGCGAGTGGCTGGCGAAGCAGGGGATGGTGAAGACGGGAGAATGCCCAGCGGCGGATAGCGTTTATGCTTACGCCAACAGCCTGCAGCGTACCGTTGCCACCGCGCAGTTCTTTATCACCGGCGCGTTCCCGGGCTGCGACGTTCCTGTGCACCACCAGGAAAAGATGGGCACCATGGACCCAACCTTTAATCCGGTGATTACCGATAACTCGCCGGAATTCCGCGAAAAAGCGCTGAAAGCGATGGAGACCGAGCGGCAGAAAATGCAGCTCGCAGAAAGCTATAAGCTGCTTGAGCAGATGACGAATTACGCAGATTCCCCATCCTGCAAAGAGAAAAAAGTCTGCTCGCTGGCGGACGCGAAAGATACCTTCAGCGCCGACTATGAAAAAGAGCCTGGCGTATCCGGGCCGCTGAAGGTGGGTAACTCGCTGGTGGACGCGTTCACGCTGCAGTATTACGAAGGCTTCCCGGCCGACCAGGTGGCCTGGGGGGAAATCAAAACCGACCAACAGTGGCGCGTGCTGTCGAAGCTGAAGAACGGCTATCAGGACTCGCTGTTTACCTCCACCGAGGTGGCGCAAAACGTGGCGAAGCCGCTGGTGAAGTACATTGATAAAACCCTGGTCACCGAACAGGCGAAAGCGCCTAAGATAACCCTGCTGGTGGGGCATGACTCAAACATTGCTTCCCTGCTGACGGCCCTGGATTTCAAACCGTATCAGCTGCACGACCAGCAGGAGCGCACGCCGATTGGCGGCAAAATTGTCTTCCAGCGCTGGCACGACAACAATGCCAACCAGGATCTGATGAAAATTGAGTATGTCTACCAGAGCTCAGAGCAGCTGCGTAACGCCAGCGTGCTGTCGCTGCAGTCGCCCGCGCAGCGCGTGACGCTGGAGCTGAAAGGGTGTCCAGTGGATGCGAACGGCTTTTGTCCGGTCGATAAATTCAATGCGGTCATGAATAACGCGGCGAAATAAAAGGGAACCCCCCGCGTGATGGCGGGGGGAAAACGCTTAGACGTTTTTACGTTCGATGGTTTGCTCGCCCCAGAAGAGCGAGTCTTTGTCCGTTTTTTCGAAGGCGCGCACCAGCACCTCATCACTACCTTCTTCCCAAATCTGCTCGGCCAGCTTTTCATCGTACTTTGCGACTTCAAAGATGGCTTCGGCAATCTCCGGAGAGGTATTGCGTAAACTTGCCCATTCACCCACGCGGTGAGCTTTGGATTCTTGAGTTGGCATGCTTGTCCTCCTGTTGGGTGTTAGCCGTTCAGTTTTTTGGCGAGACCCGCGACGTATTCACCCTGATAGCGGGCGATAGAGAGTTCTTCATTGCTTGGCTGACGTGAGCCGTCTCCACCGGCAATGGTGGTTGCGCCGTACGGCGTACCGCCGCGCACCTGGGAAACGTCAAACAGCTCCTGCGCGCCGTAGCCAATCGGCACAATCACCATCCCATGATGAGCAAGGGTAGTCCAGGTTGAGGTGATCGTCTGCTCCTGACCGCCGCCGGTGCCGGTAGAGCTGAATACGCTGGCGAGTTTGCCGTAGAGCGCCCCGGATGCCCAGAGCCCGCCGGTTTGATCGAGGAAGGTACGCATCTGGCCCGACATATTGCCGAAGCGGGTCGGGGTGCCGAAGATAATGGCATCATAATCCGCCAGCTCCTGCGGGGTGGCAACGGGGGCATTTTGTGTTTTCCCCCCGGCTTTGGCGAACGCTTCCGCCTGCATGGTTTCCGGTACGCGTTTTACCACAACCTCAACGCCGTCCACTCTGTTTGCGCCTTCTGCTACCGCGTGAGCCATGGTTTCAATGTGTCCATACATGGAATAATAGAGCACCAGAACTTTTGCCATTTTGCATCACTCCTCGTTGGTTTTTCTGACAGCGGATCGCTGCGTTCTTTTAAAGATATGACATCACAGCCAGACTGCAAAAATGAACGGCATTTCTTTGATTTATAACAACATGGTTACAATAAGGTGCTGTAGCAAAATGAAACAACTTTCTGGACGCCGAATTTTGAAATGATAAGAAAGGCTTATGGATTTCCGTCGCGTTTTCTCACCCGAAAGGCTGAGATCATGTTGCAGGATATTACCTGCGGCTTGCCGGATAGCCTCAGTCCACTAAGCTTAGTTTCACGCGGCACAGATAAAGGCCCTGTCCTTTAGCCGCGCGGTGAAAGAATCCTCTTTTACTGAATGCAATATGATGTCTAATGTTTCACACTCTGGAGGTTAGAGATGGCAAACCATCGTGGTGGTTCAGGTAATTTCGCTGAAGACCGTGAAAGAGCATCAGAAGCAGGTCGTAAAGGTGGCCAGTCTAGCGGGGGTAACTTCAAAAATGACCCTCAGCGTGCATCAGAGGCTGGTAAAAAAGGGGGTAAAAACAGCCACGGCAGCAACAAGTAGTACGCCGGGTTAACTCCCTGCCGCCGGGTTTCCCGGCGGTTTTTTTATTTCTGCAACATTGAACTGTAACCAAAGGCAACGCACACTACAGAATTGTTCTCACTTGCTGGTGTCGCATGTCTGTTTCACGTTTTAAATTCTCCGTAAAACCGCAGGAAGCCATCCTGATTCTCATCACCATGTTCTGGGGTGGGACCTTTCTTGCCGTCCAGTACGCGGTGTCCCTCAGCGATCCGTTCTTTTTTGTCGGCCTGCGCTTTGCGACAGCGGCGATAGCCGTTGGGCTGATCTCCCTTAAAACGCTGCGGGGTCTGACGCTGAAAGAGCTTAAAGCGGGCGTAGCGATTGGGGTGGCGATAGCGATGGGCTACAGCCTGCAGACGTGGGGATTGCAGACCATCTCCAGCAGTAAATCCGCCTTTATTACCGCCATGTACGTACCGCTGGTGCCGCTATTGCAGTGGCTCTGTCTCGGCAGAATTCCGGGCCTGATGTCGTGCGTCGGCATCGTGCTGGCGTTTATCGGCCTGATTTTATTAGCCGGGCCGGAGAACAACCTGCTGGCGCTGGGGCCGGGGGAGATCATTACCCTCGTCGGGGCAATTGCTATTGCGGCGGAAATTATTCTGATCAGCGCCTGGGCGGGCAACGTGGACGTTAAGCGCGTGACGGTGGTGCAGCTCGCCACCGCGTCGCTGGTGGCGTTTGCGACGATGGTTCCGGCAGGCGAGTCCGTGCCGCCGATGTCCACGGGGCTGGTGGTGGTCGCGCTGGGGCTGGGGATCTTCAGCGCCATTATTCAGGTGACCATGAACTGGGCGCAGCGCAGCGTATCGCCAACGCGCGCGACGGTGATTTATACCGGCGAACCGGTGTGGGCGGGTATTTTCGGACGACTCGCTGGCGAGCGTTTGCCGCTGCTGGCGCTGGCTGGCGCGGCGTTTATTGTCGTCGGCGTGCTGGTGAGCGAGTTAAAGCTCAAGCGGAAGAAAAACGCGCTGCCAGAAAATGACAGCGCGACGTTAAATCACGAATCCTGATGCACGACGGCGCCCTGCGGCGCGGCGGCCATCCGGCGGCTCAGCAGGGCGTTAAGCACGATCGCGCCGAAGGTCGCCGTACCAATCCCGCCAATCGTAAACCCGCCCAGCGTCAGGGCAAAATCGCCCGCGCCCAGCACCAGCGTGACGGCCACCATGATCAGGTTGCCGTTCTGGCTGAGATCGACCCGGTGCTGCACCCAGATGCGCGCTCCGGCCACGGCGATCAGCCCGAACACCACAATCGATGCCCCGCCGATGACCGGTGACGGAATGGTGTGGATCAGCGCGCCGAACTTCGGTGAGAAACCAAGCAGCATCGCCATTACCGCCGCCGCAACGAAAACCAGCGTGGAGTAAACTTTAGTCACCGCCATCACGCCGATGTTTTCCGCGTAGGTGGTCACGCCGCTGCCGCCCACGGAACCGGAGAGCATGGTCGCCAGACCGTCGCCGACGAACGCGCGGCCCATATACGGATCCATGCTGCGTCCGGTCATTCCCGCCACGGCCTTCAGGTGCCCTAAGTTCTCTGCCACCAGGATCACTGCGACAGGCGCGATAAGCATCATCGCCTGGGTATTAAAGGTGGGCGAGGTCACCTGCGGCAGACCGAACCAGGCGGCCTGATGCAGCAGGGTAAAATCGACCGGCTTGCCCATGCCGAACACGTTCGCCAGCAGGGCGTAGATCAGGCAGGCGACAATCAGCCCGACCAGAATCAGCAGCCGCTGGATCATGCCCCGCGTGAACACCGCCACCAGGCCGATGCACAGCACGGTGATCACCGCCATCCAGCTTTCAAACGGCGAAGCGGAGACGCTTTTTACTGCAATCGGCGCGAGGTTAAGGCCGATCGCCATCACCACCGCGCCGGTGACGACGGGAGGCATCATCCGTTCGATCCAGCGCGTGCCGATCTTCATTACCACCAGGCCAATCAGGGTATAGACCAGCCCACAGGCGATGATGCCACCGAGGGCCACGCTCAGGTTGGGGTTGATCCCCTGGCCGTTAAACCCGGTGGTAGCGATAACGACGCCCACAAAGGCAGCGCTGGATCCGAGATAGCTGGGCACGCGCCCGCCAGTGACGAAAAAGAACAGCAGGGTGCCGATACCCGACATCAGAATAGACAGGTTGGGATCGAGCCCCATCAGCATCGGCATCAGCACCGTCGCGCCGAACATGGCGACCGCATGCTGGACGCCCATCACCATCGTCTGCCCGAGCGGGAGGCGTTCATCCGGCGCGACCACGCCTGCTTCTGTGGAGGTCGATTTCAACTGCCAGTGGGGAAATCCGAACATGGTCTGTCTCCTTAAAGCGCCTTAGCAGGCGGGTCGCATAAGCGCGTGGTAGCCGCGGTCAAACCACACCAGACCTTGCGGCTCGGGGTGGCGAATAATGGAAACGATGTCGCAAAACAGAATGTCGTGGGTACCGACGCTCACCACCTGGCTGATGCGGCAGTCAAACGAGGCCAGCGCATCCTCCAGACGCGGGCAGCCCGTGTCGCCCGTCTGCCAGCGGGCGGCGGCAAAGCGCTCGTCCATCGGCGTTTTGCCGCCAAACAGATTGGATAAAGGCTCCTGTCCGGCGCTCAGGGTATTCACGCACAGGGTGCGGTTTTCGCTGAACGTGGGCCAGACCGACGCGCCGCGGTTCAGGCACACCAGCAGGGTGGGAGGGGAATCCGTGACGCTGCATACCGCGCTGGCGGTAAAGCCCGCCATCCCCGCCGGGCCGTCGGTGGTGATGATGTTGACCGCCGCGCCAACGCATGCCATGGCGTCGCGAAAGGTTTGTTTATCCGGTGTCGTCATAATCGCTCCTTACGCCAGCCCGCAGGCATCGTCGAAGTCCAGACGCGGCAGGCGCCCGTAAAGTTTGCGGGTATCGCCGTAGCCAATGTTGATCAGCAGATTGCTTTTAAGCGTGGTGCCGGTGAAAAAGGCCTCGTCGACCTTTTGGCGGTCGAAGCCCGACATCGGGCCGGTATCCAGCCCGAGCGCGCGACAGGCGAAAATCAGGTACGCGGCCTGCATTGCGCTGTTGCGAAAGGCGGTCTCTTCCGCATGCGCGGGGCTGGTGGTAAACCAGCTCTTTGCATCGCCGTGCGGGAACAGCTCGGGCAGGCGCTCGAAGAATTCCCCGTCCCAGGCCACGATGGCCGTAACCGGGGCGGTGAGCGTTTTCTCGAGGTTGCCGCTGGAGAGCGCCGGGCGCAGCTTCTCTTTTCCCTCTGCGCTTCGCACAAACACAATCCGCGCCGGGGAGCAGTTGGCGGACGTTGGCCCCCATTTCATCAGGTCATAAATCTCGCGCAGCATCTCGTCGCTGACCGGCAGATCCTGCCAGCCGTTGTGGGTGCGGGCGCCGGTGAACAGCGTTTCCAGCGCGGCGGGGGTAATGGCTTCGCTCATTAAAGCTCCTTATAAAGCGTGTTCATGGCTGTGCAGCAGGCTGGCAAGCCCGTTCAGCAGCAGGGTGTTAAAGGTGTCCGGCTCGGTGACGTTGCAGGCATGCCCGCCCTGGCGCATGACCGTTTTGTGGGCGTGCGGGAGGGCGGTGTGCAGTTCAGCGGAACAGACGGACGGCACCAGCATGTCGTCGGCGGAACAGATAATGTGAACCGGGCAGCGAATACGTGCGGCATGGCGGCAGAAGTCGGCTTTTTTCAGGGCGCTGAGCCTGCGCAGCAGGTTGCTTTTGCCCTGGAAATGGGCCAGCGCCAGCGCTTCTTCGGCCTCCAGACGCGGCGCGCGGGCGGCCATCCAGTCTGCCGGGTAGAGAAACAGCGGCTGCGCCTCGACCCACGCCTGCGCGCCGCCGGAATGCAGCAGCCGCTCGCGAACGTCAAAACAGCGGCGGGTGTGGGCATTGAGGGTCAGCCAGCCGTTGACGCACACCAGCGCGGTGAGTGAATCGGGCCTGTCGAGCGCCAGCTGCAGGCCGACCAGCGCCCCCAGCGCGTGCCCGACGACGCTGTAGCGCGCAATGCCTGCGTCAGCCAGCGCCTGGGCCAGCTCGTCCGCCATCTGCGCAAGGCTGTACCCTTCTGGCAGGGTGTCAGGGTTATTGCCCGTTCCCCGCTGGTCATAGCACACCACCTGATATTCCGGTTCAAGCGCGGCCTGCTGGGGCAGCCAGTAGCTGCCGCTGCCCCCGAGTCCGGCAATCAGCACCACCACGGGCGCGCCCTCGAACAGGGGCGGCGAGACGGAAAGTTTCATGGCTGCCTCACTTCGCGATGTGCGCAACGGTGGCGATCTCAACCAGCGCGTCCGGTTTTACCAGCCCGCACTGAATGCAGAACCGCGCCGGTTTATCGCCGGGGAAGAACTCGGCGTAGATTTCGTTAATCGCGGCGTAGTTTTTCCAGTCGGTGATAAAGATGCTGTTGAAGGTCACGTCCTCCATGGTGCCACCCGCCGTTTCGATGACGGTTTTGATCGTCTCCAGCACGTGGCGGGTTTGCGCCTTTGGGTCGTTGATAAACACCACGTTGTTGTCTTTATCAAACGGCAGCGTGCCGGAGACATACACCACGCCGTCGGCGAGGGTGCCGGGAACAAACGGGGCAATGGGCGTGCTGGTGCCCGGCGGAATAATCACGGATTTCGGCATCAGGCGTCTCCTCAGGCGATACGGGCGAGCGGGGGAGTCAGGGCGTCACAGAAATCAGCGACGTTACTGACCCAGCCAAAAAAGGTTTCAATATTGAACAGGGCCGCTTTCTGGGCGAACTCCGGTCCGGCCTGGTGGGTCGCGTCCTCCAGCACCACGCCGAAATACTCAAGGAAAAAGCCGTCGCGCAGGGTCGACTCCACGCAGACGTTGGTCGCGATCCCGGTAAACACCAGATGGCGAATACCCCGGCTGCGCAGCAGGCTGTCGAGCGGGGTGTTGAAAAAGCCGCTGTAGCGCGGTTTCGGCAGGACGATATCGCCCGCCTGCGGTACCAGCTCGTCCACCAGCTGATAATCCCAGCCGCCTTTGGCCAGCAGCTTGCCCTGCAGGTCTGGGTTTTTGCGCATGGTTTTCAGGGCATTGGACTTGTGGAAGTTGGGCGAGCCGGGGCCACCGGCTTCAACGTACTGGTCATCCCAGCCGTTCTGAAACCAGATGATGAGCATGCCCGCCGCGCGCGCAGCGGCGACGGCGGTTTTAATGTTCGCGATCACGGGCTGGGTGGCGGAGACGTCGAACCCCGCCAGATCCAGATAGCCGCCCTTGCTGGCGTAGGCGTTTTGCATGTCCACCACGATCAGCGCGCTCTGCTGCGGCGCAAAGGTGATGGCTTCCGGGCGAGCGTTTAAGGTCGTCATTACGCCACCTCCTTCGTGACGGCAGGGATATGGGCGCGGCACTGCATCAGCGGCTGAATGCGTTCGCCGAAGGTCTCCACGCCGGTGAGGAAATCATCGAAGGTCAGCAGGACGCCCTCCGCGCCGGGTACGGCCGCCACTTCGTCGAGCATTCTGGCGACGCTGGCATACGAGCCAATCAGCGTGCCCATGTTGATATTGACGGCGGAGGTCGGGTCGGCCATCTGGCGCACGTTGGTGTCCGCGCCGGAACGGGTGTCCTTCTGGCTCTGCTCGGTCAGCCAGCTCAGGGCTTCGTCGTCAGCGCCGTCCTTATACCGCTCCCATTTGGCGCGCGCGGCCTCGTCGGTTTCGTCGGCAATGACCATAAACAGCACGTAGGAGCCCACGTCGCGTCCGGTTTTGTCGGCGGCCTCTTTCATTCGCGCGGCGGTCGGAGCGAAGGCGGCAGGGGTGTTAACGCCTTTGCCGAAGCAGAAGTTGAAGTCGGCGTATTTCGCGGAGAATTCCATCCCCGCGTCGCTCTGCCCGGCGCAAATCACCTTCATCGGCACCGACGGCTGCGGGCTGACGCGGCAGTCGTTCATGGTGAAGAAGTCGCCTTTGAAATCGCTTTTGCCGGTGCCCCACAGGTCGCGCAACACCTGGACGTATTCGGTAAGATAGTCGTAGCGACGCGAGAAGTAATCGTCACCCGGCCAGAGCCCCATCTGCTCGTACTCCGGTTTTTGCCAGCCAGTGACCAGGTTGACGCCAAAACGCCCGCCGGAGATGGAGTCGATGGTAGACGCCATGCGCGCTACGATCGCCGGGGGGAGGGTGAGCGTGGCCGCGGTGGCGTAGATTTGGATCCGGGAAGTGACCGCGGCCAGCCCGGCCATCAGGGTGAAGGACTCCAGGTTGTGGTCCCAGAATTCAGTTTTGCCGCCGAAGCCGCGCAGCTTGATCATCGAAAGCGCAAAGTCGAAATGGTAGTGCTCCGCCTTCTGCACGATGGCTTTATTCAGCTCAAAGGTCGGCATGTATTGCGGTGCAGTGGTCGAGATAAGCCAGCCGTTGTTGCCGATGGGTACAAATACGCCAATTTTCATCACGAACCTCTCTTCATTACGTCGCAGGTGTAACGGTGTTTTTGCAAAGGCAGTGCCAGTTTTGAAAATGGCTGTGTTATTAATGTGTTAATCAATGGTTGGGGAATTGATTCCGCTAAATGTGGACTAACTGGTCAAAAACATTGCACATAAAACAGGCATTCATGCGCGATCGGAGTGCAGGATGTCGTGGCGAGACGGGGGTTTTGCTATGCTGAGGGCAACGCAGAATAAGGAGAGCGAAAATGACACAAGGCGCAGTGAAAACACCCGGTAAACGTTCGCAGGCGGTGAGCGCCAAGAAACAGGCGATCCTCAGCGCCGCGCTGGAGACATTTTCGCAGTTTGGTATTCACGGTACGCGCCTTGAGCAGGTGGCGGAGCAGGCCGGGGTGTCCAAGACCAATCTGCTCTACTACTACCCGTCGAAAGAGGCGCTGTATGTGGCGGTGATGCAGCAGATCCTGGATATCTGGCTCGCACCACTTAAAGCATTTCGCGAAGAGCTGGCCCCGCTGGTGGCGATAGAGGAGTACATACGCCTGAAGCTGGAGGTATCGCGTGATTACCCGCAGGCATCAAGGCTGTTCTGCCTGGAGATGTTGCAGGGCGCGCCGCTGTTGCAGGCGGAGCTGACCGGCGATTTAAAGCAGCTGGTGGACGATAAATCGGCCATTATTGCCGGATGGGTCGCCAGCGGAAAACTGGCGCCCGTCGATCCGCATCATCTGATCTTCATGATTTGGGCCTCAACCCAGCACTACGCTGACTTCGCGGCCCAGGTCGAGGCGGTGACCGGTAAAACGCTCCAGGACGAGGCGTTTTTCCAGAGTACGCTGGATAACGTGCAGCGGATGATTATCGAAGGGATCCGTGTGCGCTAATCAGCCGGTTGGAAAGGGCAGCTTAAATTGCCCTCTTCACACTGCATCAACGAGGCCAGAAAGGCTTCGCGCTCCGCTGTTTTCTCCGTCAGGCACTGGTTGATAATCATCGGCTGAATAGTGCCACCTTCGGTTCCTGAACCCATCAATTTACAGTCTGCGTCACGCAGGGCGATCCACGCCTGCTGCGCCTTTTTCAGCAGGTCGCGCTGAGGGGCTGCCGCGCGTTTGATGGCGGCCTGGTACGTCTGGTTGAGCTTTTTATCCGCAGCCTGGTACTGCTCTGCCGCACAGGCACTGAGTTCTGTCTGGGTGGTCGCTTTGTCGCACTCGTCGGCCAGCGCGCTGGCGCTGAGCAGCAGTGCTGCGCCTGCGATAAGATATCGTTTCATACACTCCCCAATAAAATAAGGCTCCGTCTCCGGAGCCTTATTAGCACAGCGTTAGCCGATTGTCATCAGGCTGGCGTTACCGCCCGCCGCCGCGGTGTTGACGCTGAGCGAGCGCTCCACGTACAGACGCTCCAGCAGCAGGTTGGTTTCCCCGCGCGCAAAGCCCTGCACCGAAACAATCGCGCCGCTGCGGGCCGCTACCTGCTCGCACAGTTCGCGCAACTGGTCGGAATCACCGTGGTAAATCACCGCGTCAAACGGCTGAGTCAGCAGGGCATCGGCCTTCGCAAAGCGAATGCGGGCCGAGACCGCTTTCGGCAGCTGTTTGGCGAGGTCGCGATGCAGCGCATCTTCCGGCCACAGCACTTCACAACCGGTTGCCATCGCCGCGGCCAGCTGCACCAGCGCGTCCTGCTCGTTATCCGCCACGCACAGCACGCGCTCGCGCGGCATCAGCGTCCAGGTGTTGCGCTCGCCGGTTGGCCCCGGCAGCAGACGCTGGGTACCGGCCTGTGCCAGCTCGCCGTACTGCCGGGCAACCGCACGCAGCTCAGGACGTTTTTCCGCCCAGGCGATCAGCGCCTCCAGCGGCTGGGTCAGTACGGTTTTCACCTGCGTATCCACCGGATAGTGTGCGTCCTGACGCGCCAGGGTCACGCCCAGGGCGTTCTCCGGACGGTTCGCCAGCAGACGGTACAGGTAGAGCGGGCCGCCCGCTTTCGGACCGGTGCCGGAGAGGCCTTCACCGCCGAACGGCTGCACGCCCACGACCGCGCCCACCATGTTGCGGTTGACGTACAGGTTGCCGACCCTGGCCGTGCCGGTGACCTGCGCAATGGTCTCGTCGATACGGGTATGCACGCCGAGCGTCAGGCCGTAGCCGGAGGCGTTGATCTGATCGATAAGCTCGTTCAGGTTGTTACGGTTGTAGCGCACCACGTGCAGTACCGGACCGAAGACCTCTTTTTTCAGCTCGTCGAAGCTTGCCAGCTCAATCAGCGTAGGCGACACGAAGGTGCCGGTCTGCCACTCGCGGGCATCTTCGCTGTTCTCGCGCACCGCCTGGAACACTGGACGGCCTTTGGCGCGCATGGTCTGAATGTGATGTTCAATGTTGGCTTTGGCTTCCGCGTCGATCACCGGCCCGATGTCGGTGGTGAGACGGCCCGGGTTGCCCATGCGGCATTCGGCCATTGCGCCGCGCAACATCTTCAGCGTGTGGTCTGCCACGTCGTCCTGCAGGCACAGCACGCGCAGGGCGGAGCAGCGCTGACCGGCGCTGTCAAAGGCGGAGGCCAGCACGTCGACCACCACCTGCTCGGTCAGCGCGGAGGAGTCAACGATCATGGCGTTCATGCCGCCGGTTTCGGCGATGAGCGGGGTAGGACGACCCTGCGCATCCAGACGGGTGGCGATATTGCGCTGCAGCAGAGAGGCCACTTCGGTCGAACCGGTAAACATCACGCCGCGCACGCGGTTATCAGAGGTCAGTTTCGCGCCGACCGTTTCACCGCGGCCCGGCAGCAGCTGGACCACGCCCGCAGGTATGCCTGCCTCCAGAAGAATGTTGATGCCCTGGGCGGCAATCAGCGGGGTCTGCTCTGCTGGTTTTGCCAGCACGCTGTTGCCAGCGGCAAGGGCGGCGGCAATCTGGCCGGTGAAGATCGCCAGCGGGAAGTTCCACGGGCTGATACAGACCACCGGGCCGAGCGGACGGTGGGTTTCGTTATCAAAGTCATCGCGCACCTGACCGGCATAGTAGTGCAGGAAGTCGACGGCCTCGCGCACTTCGGCGATGGCATTGCTGAAGGTTTTACCCGCTTCGCGCACCAGAATGCCGATGAGCGACTGCATCTGATCTTCCATCAGCACCGCCGCGCGTTCCAGAATGGCGGCGCGCTCCTGCGGTGGGGTGGCGAACCAGATTGGCGCGTTGTTCACCGCGCTCTCCAGCGCCTGGTCCACTTCCGCTTCGGTCGCTTCACGCACGTAGCCAACGATATCCTTCGGCTCTGCCGGGTTGATCACAGGCTGCATCTCGCCGTCCTCGACGGACTGTTCCAGAATCGGTTTGGCCTGCCACTTCTGCAATGCGCTGTTGAGCAGGGCAGAGGAGAGGGACGCCAGACGGTGTTCGTTGGCCAGATCCAGACCGGCTGAATTGACGCGGCCTTCGCCATACAGTTCGCGCGGCAGGGCAATCTTCGGATGCGGCAGGCCAATCTGGCCTTCCTGCGCCGCCATCTTCTCTACGGCCTGCACCGGGTCGGCCACCAGCTCGTCCAGCGGCAGGGTGGTATCGGCGATGCGGTTAACGAAGGAGGTATTCGCGCCGTTTTCCAGCAGACGACGCACCAGGTACGCCAGCAGGGTTTCGTGGGTTCCCACCGGGGCATAGATGCGGCAAGGGCGGTTCAGCTTGCCGTCCGCCACTTTACCGGTGACCTGCTCGTAAAGCGGTTCACCCATGCCGTGCAGGCACTGGAACTCGTACTGGCCCGGATAGTAGTTCTGACCCGCCAGGCTGTAAATCGCCGCCAGGGTGTGGGCGTTGTGGGTCGCGAACTGCGGATAAATCAGGTTCGGCACGCCGAGCAGCTTTTTCGCGCAGGCGAGGTAAGAGACGTCGGTGTAAACCTTGCGGGTATAGACCGGATAGCCTTCCAGCCCTTCCATCTGGGCGCGTTTGATTTCGCTGTCCCAGTAGGCACCCTTCACCAGGCGGATCATCAGGCGACGGCGGCTGCGGCTCGCCAGGTCGATCAGGTAGTCAATGACGAACGGACAGCGCTTCTGGTAGGCCTGGATGACGAAGCCAATGCCGTTCCAGCCCGCCAGCTCCGGCTCGAAGCACAGTTTTTCCAGCAGATCGAGAGAGATCTCCAGACGATCGGCTTCTTCGGCGTCGATGTTAATGCCGATGTCATACTGGCGTGCCAGCAGGGTCAGGGACTTCAGGCGCGGATAAAGCTCTTCCATTACGCGGTCGTACTGTGCGCGGCTGTAGCGCGGGTGCAGGGCGGAGAGCTTAATAGAGATGCCCGGGCCTTCATAAATACCGCGACCGTTGGAGGCTTTACCGATGGCGTGGATCGCCTGCTGGTAAGAGACCATATAGGCCTGTGCGTCGGCGGCGGTCAGCGCCGCTTCGCCCAGCATGTCGTAAGAGTAGCGGAAACCTTTATCTTCCAGCTTGCGGGCGTTCGCCAGCGCTTCGGCAATGGTCTCCCCGGTGACGAACTGCTCGCCCATCAGGCGCATCGCCATGTCCACGCCCTTGCGGATCAGCGGCTCGCCGCTCTTGCCGATGATGCGGTTCAGGGAGCGTGACAGGTTGGCTTCGTTATGGGTGGAGACCAGCTTGCCGGTAAATAGCAGACCCCAGGTGGCGGCGTTGACGAACAGCGACGGGCTGCGGCCAATGTGGGAGTGCCAGTTGCCGTTGCTGATCTTGTCGCGGATCAGCGCGTCGCGGGTGGCTTTATCCGGAATACGCAGCAGCGCTTCCGCCAGGCACATCAGCGCCACCCCTTCCTGTGAGGAGAGGGAGAACTCCTGCAGCAGGCCCTGCACCATCCCGGCGCGGCCGGTGGCGGTTTTCTGGTTGCGCAGCTTGTCGGCTAACTGATACGCCAGGCTGTGCGCCTGGGCGGCAATGGCTTCCGGCAGGCGGGCCTGCTCCAGCAGCATCGGCACGGCGTCGGTTTCGGCGCGGCGGTAAGCCCCGGTAATGGCGGCGCGGCTGACGGACTGCGGCAGGATCTGCTCGGCAAATTCGAGGAACGGCTGGTGGTTCTCTTCCACCGCCGTCGCGGCGTCTTCGCTTTCGTTCGCTGCACCCGCCAGCAGGGCAGGCAGCTCCGGCAGGCCGTCTTCGCTCTCCAGCCTTTCCAGATAGTTAAAAATGGCCTGCTTGATTAGCCAGTGCGGTGTGCGGTCAATGCGGGTTGCTGCGGTCTTAATCCGTTCGCGGGTTGCGTCATCCAGCTTAACCCCCATGGTGGTCATCCCCATGCCAAAACTCCTGTTGTTCTGTAATAGCGTTCTGTTGATAGCGTGAAATATCCACCATGTTGCAACTTTGTGCAACCGTGTTAAATGTGACCTGGTTTGCAAGCTGGAAAATGAATGGATTGTTAACGAATGGTTAGCTGGAAAAAAGCGCTGGCTTCTGCATGCGAACCCTGGTTTTATGCGGTACTTAACACTTTTCAAAGGTGCAACCCGTATAAATGTGAGCGAGTGCAACCTATAGGAAAGACGTATAAAACCAGGGATGAAATTCATGTAAATGCAGTGTTAAATCGTTTGTCAGTGGGATGCGTATACGGCAGGATAGCGCGCCCAACAGAAACACATACACACATCACTACGTTCCGGTGATGACATAACAAGGCAACCCGGACGGTTGTCGCTCGACATTTTGGAGAATTTGAATGGCTATTAGCACACCGATGCTGGTGACATTTCTCGTTTATATTTTTGGCATGATCCTGATAGGGTTTTTGGCATGGCGTTCGACAAAGAACTTTGACGACTACATTCTGGGCGGCCGCAGTTTAGGCCCGATGGTCACCGCGCTCTCTGCGGGCGCATCCGACATGAGCGGCTGGCTGCTGATGGGGCTGCCGGGCGCGATTTTCATCTCCGGTATTTCCGAAAGCTGGATCGCCATCGGCCTGACCGTGGGCGCGTGGATCAACTGGAAGCTGGTGGCAGGCCGTCTGCGCGTGCACACCGAAGCCAACAACAATGCCCTGACGCTGCCGGACTACTTCACCGGACGCTTTGAAGATAACAGCCGCATTCTGCGCATTATCTCCGCAGTGGTTATCCTGCTGTTCTTCACCATCTACTGTGCCTCCGGCATCGTGGCCGGTGCGCGCCTGTTCGAAAGCACCTTCGGCATGAGCTACGAAACCGCCCTGTGGGCCGGTGCCGCAGCAACCATCCTCTATACCTTCGTGGGCGGGTTCCTGGCGGTAAGCTGGACCGACACCGTGCAGGCGAGCCTGATGATTTTCGCCCTGATCCTGACCCCGGTGATTGTGATTTTCACCGTCGGCGGCTTTGGCGAATCGCTGGAAGTGATTAAGCAGAAGAGCATTGAAAACGTCGACATGCTGAAAGGGCTGAACTTCGTAGCCATCGTCTCCCTGATGGGCTGGGGCCTGGGCTACTTCGGTCAGCCGCACATTCTGGCGCGCTTTATGGCGGCGGACTCTCACCACACCATCGTTCACGCGCGTCGCATCAGTATGACGTGGATGATTCTGTGTCTGGCGGGCGCGTGTGCGGTCGGCTTCTTCGGTATCGCCTACTTCAACAACAACCCGGCTCAGGCGGGCGCGGTGAACCAGAACGCCGAGCGCGTGTTCATCGAGCTGGCGCAGATCCTGTTCAACCCGTGGATTGCCGGTATCCTGCTCTCCGCGATCCTGGCGGCGGTAATGTCCACCCTGAGCTGCCAGCTGCTGGTGTGCTCCAGTGCGATCACCGAAGACCTCTACAAAGCCTTCCTGCGTAAAAACGCGAGCCAGAAAGAGCTGGTGTGGGTAGGGCGCTTTATGGTGCTGGTGGTGGCGCTGGTGGCGATTGCGCTGGCGGCCAACCCGGAAAACCGCGTGCTGGGCCTGGTGAGCTACGCGTGGGCGGGCTTTGGTGCGGCGTTTGGTCCGGTGGTGCTGTTCTCCGTCATGTGGTCACGCATGACCCGTAACGGCGCGCTGGCGGGGATGATCATCGGTGCGGTGACCGTCATCGTCTGGAAACAGTTCGCGTGGCTGGGCCTGTACGAAATCATTCCGGGCTTCATCTTCGGCAGCATCGGCATTGTGGTGTTCAGCCTGCTGGGTAAAGCCCCGTCTGCCTCTATGCAGAAGCGCTTTGCGGAAGCGGACGCGCATTACCACACTGCGCCGCCGACTAAGCTTCAGGCAGAGTAAAAATATACCCCCCTCACCCTAACCCTCTCCCCAAAGGGGAGAGGGGACAGACCGTTCACCAGTTCGAGATGATAAATGATGATTAAAACAGGGTTAATGGTGGCAGCATTAATGCTTCTGGCGGGTTGTAACGCTCCCACGCAGCGCGCGGCGGTAGAGACCTGCAAAGCGGATAACCAGATGCAGCAGACCACGCTCTATTTTGGCTTGAATCGCCCTGCCGGGGCGCAGATCACCAGCAACGAGTGGCAGCAGTTTGTTGACCAGGACGTGACGCCGCGCTTTCGCGATGGCTTAACGGTATTTGATGCGCGCGGGCAGTGGCTGGGGAACGACGGGAAAGTGGCGCGTGAGCCCAGCAAAGCGTTGATGCTGATCCACGGTAAAGACGCGCAGAGTGAAACAAATATCGAAGCGTTACGCGGGATTTATAAATCACGCTTCGCGCAGGAGTCGGTGATGCGCGTCGACCAGCCGGTGTGTGTGCAGTTTTAATAAAAACGGCGGGAAATCCCGCCGTTATTATTTTGTAGCAAAGCAATTTACAACACTAATCCCGCAAAGCTCGCCGACAGCAGGCTCACCAGCGTCGCGCCGTACACTAGGCGCAGACCAAACCGCGACACCACGTTCCCCTGCTGCTCGTTCAGACCCTTAATCGCCCCGGCCACAATGCCGATGGACGCGAAGTTCGCGAACGATACCAGGAAGACGGACAAAATGCCCAGCCCGCGCGGTGACATCTGATGAGCGATTTTTTGCAGCTCAATCATCGCCACAAATTCATTCGCTACCAGCTTGGTTGCCATAATGCTGCCCGCATTCAGGGCATCGCTCAGCGGAATACCAATAAGCCACGCCAGCGGATAAAACACATAGCCTAAAATCTGCTGGAAGCTCATGCCGAATACGCTGGAGAAGAGGGCGTTAACGGCGCTAATAAGGGCGATAAAGCCAATCAGCATCGCCAGAATAATCATCGCCACCTTAAAACCGGCCAGAATATACTCGCCCAGCATTTCGAAGAAGCTCTGGGATTCGTGCAGCTTTTCCAGCCTGATATCCGGCTCCGCTTCCGGACGCACCGGGTTAATGACCGAGAGAATAATAAAGGTGCTGAACATGTTCAGGATCAGCGCCGCGACGACAAATTTGGCGTCCAGCATGGTCATATAGGCCCCGACAATCGACAGGGAGACCGTCGACATGGCGGTTGCGGCCATGGTGAACAGACGACGCGAGGAGAGATCCCCCAGCACGCCCTTGTAGGCAATGAAGTTTTCCGACTGGCCGAGGATCAGCGAACTTACCGCATTAAAGGATTCCAGCTTGCCCATGCCGTTCAGTTTTGACAGCAGCGTTCCGATAATCCGAATAAATATCGGCAAAATTCGCCAGTGCTGGAGAATACCAATCAGCGCGGAAATAAAAATTATCGGGCACAGCACGCCAAGGAAAATGAACGCCAGTCCTTTTTCACCCATGCCGCCAAAGACGAAATTTGTCCCTTCAGAGGCGAATTTAAGCAGCGATTCAAAGAAACCGGAGACGTATTTAATAATAAACAGGCCGCTTTCTGCGTGCAGGAAAAAGAATGCCAGAGCAATTTCAATAACAATCAGCTGTAAAACATAACGAATGCGAATTTTTCGGCGGTCGAAACTTACCAGCCAGGCGAGCGCAAGAATAATCACCAGCGCCAGCAGGAAATGGACAATCTTAAACATGGTTTATTTTCGGTTGGTTTTCGAGGCGGACATTTAGCCACAGCGTTGATTAACCGTAAATGGGCATTTTCGTTATAACTTATAAATGCAATCGTAACGATTGGAATTATTATCCTGCGATGCGGTTACAACTCGTCATCAAATCACCACACATTTCGCTTGTGTTTCTTTTCGCCGTAATGATAATCACTATCACAAGAATTTACCTTTCTTTGCATCAGTTGACCGCGATAAACATTTAAGGTGTCGGCATGTTTGTTCCATTTCTCATTATGTTACGTGAAGGGCTTGAAGCGGCCCTGATTGTCAGCCTTATCGCCAGCTATCTGAAGCGTACCCAGCGCGGGCGCTGGATTGGCGTGATGTGGGTTGGCGTCTTCCTTGCCGCGGCGCTCTGCCTGGGGCTGGGTATTCTCATCAATGAAACCACCGGCGAATTCCCCCAGAAAGAGCAGGAGCTGTTTGAAGGTATCGTCGCCGCGATTGCGGTATTCATACTGACGTGGATGGTCTTCTGGATGCGCAAAGTTTCCCGCAACGTGAAGGTGCAGCTGGAGCAGGCGGTGGATAACGCCCTGCAAAAAGGCAACCATCACGGCTGGGCGCTGATCCTGATGGTCTTTTTCGCCGTCGCGCGTGAAGGCCTGGAGTCTGTTTTCTTCCTGCTGGCGGCGTTTCAACAGGATGTCGGCATCTGGCCGCCGGTTGGCGCTATGCTCGGGCTGGCAACCGCGGTGGTGCTGGGCTTTCTGCTTTACTGGGGCGGCATTCGTCTTAACCTCGGCGCGTTCTTCAAGTGGACCAGCCTGTTTATTCTGCTGGTGGCGGCAGGGCTGGCGGCAGGGGCGATCCGCGCCTTCCACGAGGCGGGCCTGTGGAACCACTTCCAGGACGTGGCGTTCGATCTCAGCCACGTTCTCTCCACCCATTCTCTGACCGGCACCCTGCTCGAAGGCATCTTCGGCTACCAGGAAACGCCAAGCGTCAGCGAAGTGGCGATGTACTTTATCTATCTGGTTCCGGCGCTGGTGCTGTTCGCGATGCCGCCGCGTACCGGCTCGCAGGCGTCGCGCGTCGCGCCATAATTATCGCTTTAGTTACAACATACTTTTTAAGGGAAGAGTCATGGCAATTCAGTTCCGTCGTAATGCGTTATGCGCAGGCATTGCCGCGCTGTTCGCTTCTACTTTCACCGCTCAGGCGGCAGATATTCCGCAAGTAAAAGTCACCGTTAACGATAAGCAGTGTGAGCCGATGACCATCACGGTTAACAGCGGCAAAACCCAGTTTATCATTCAGAACCACAGCCAGAAGGCGCTGGAGTGGGAGATCCTTAAAGGCGTGATGGTGGTGGAAGAGCGCGAGAATATCGCGCCGGGCTTCAGCCAGAAGATGACCGCCAACCTGCAGCCGGGTGAATACGACATGACCTGCGGGCTGCTGACCAATCCGAAAGGCAAGCTGATCGTGAAGGGCGACGCCACGAAGGATGCCGCGAAGGGCGATGCCCTGCTGAGCCTGGGTGAGGCCATCACCGCCTATAAAGCCTACGTCACCAAAGAGACGGCGGACCTGGTCGCGGGCACCAAAGCTTTTACCGACGCGGTGAAAGCGGGCGATATCGAGAAAGCGAAATCCCTGTACGCGCCAACTCGTCAGCATTACGAGCGCATCGAACCGATTGCCGAGCTGTTCTCTGACCTTGATGGCAGCATTGATGCCCGTGAAGACGACTACGAGCAGAAGGCCGCCGATCCGAAATTCACCGGCTTCCACCGTCTGGAAAAAGCACTGTTTGGTGATAACTCCACCAAAGGGATGGAGAAATACGCCGGGCAGCTGAACACCGACGTGCTGGAGCTGCAAAAGCGCATCAGCGAGCTGGCCTTCCCGCCGTCGAAGGTGGTGGGCGGCGCGGCCGGTCTGATTGAAGAAGTGGCTGCCAGCAAAATCAGCGGTGAAGAGGATCGCTACAGTCACACCGACCTGTGGGACTTCCAGGCTAACGTCGACGGCGCACAGAAGATTGTCGATCTGCTGCGTCCTCAGTTGCAAAAAGAGAACGGCGAACTGCTGGCGAAAGTGGATGCCAACTTCAAAAAAGTCGACACCATCCTGGCGAAGTATCGCACTAAAGACGGTTTCGAAACTTATGACAAGCTAACCGACGCCGACCGTAACGCGCTGAAAGGCCCGATTACCACCCTGGCGGAAGATCTCTCCCTGCTGCGTGGCGTTCTGGGTCTGGACTAAGCACGATGAACAAGCACGACGAGTACGACGTGGCGGAACCTTCCCGACGTCGTTTGCTAAAAGGGGTAGGGGCGCTGGGCGGCGCGCTTGCCCTGGCCGGTGGCTGCCCGGTGGCGCACGCGGCAAAACCGCAAAGCGCGCCCGGCACGCTGTCGCCGGATGCCCGCATGGAGACGCAGCCGTTTTACGGGGAGCACCAGGCGGGTATTCTGACGCCACAGCAGGCTTCCATGATGCTGGTGGCCTTTGATTCGCTGGCCAGCGATAAGGCGGATCTGGAGCGTCTGTTCCGCCTGCTGACGACGCGCATCGCGTTTCTTACCGCGGGCGGTCCGGCACCGGAGACGCCGAACCCGCGCCTGCCGCCGATGGATTCCGGTATCCTCGGGGCGTTTATCGCCCCGGATAACCTGACCATTACCGTCTCGGTGGGCGAGTCGCTGTTTGATGAGCGCTACGGCCTGGCAAAACAGAAGCCGAAAGCGCTGCAGAAAATGACGCGCTTCCCGAATGACTCCCTCGACGCGGCGCTGTGCCACGGCGATCTGCTCCTGCAGATTTGCGCCAATACCCAGGACACGGTGATCCACGCCCTGCGCGATATCATCAAACATACGCCGGATCTGCTGAGCGTGCGCTGGAAGCGGGAAGGGTTTATCTCCGATCACGCCGCGCGCAGCAAAGGCAAAGAGACGCCGGTAAACCTGCTGGGCTTTAAGGACGGTACGGCCAACCCGGACAGCAGCGATGCGGCGTTGATGAAAGACGTGGTGTGGGTGACGGCGAACCAGGACGAACCGGCGTGGGCGGTGGGCGGCAGCTATCAGGCGGTGCGCATTATCCAGTTCCACGTGGAGTTCTGGGACCGCACGCCGCTTAAAGAGCAGCAGACCATTTTTGGCCGCGACAAGCAGAGCGGGGCGCCGCTGGGGATGAAGCACGAGCATGACGTGCCTGACTACGCGAGCGATCCGGATGGCGACGTTATCGCGCTCGACAGCCATATTCGCCTTGCCAACCCGCGCACCAAAGAGACGCAGTCCAGCCTGATGATGCGCCGTGGCTACAGCTATTCGCTGGGCGTGACCAACTCCGGCCAGCTTGATATGGGGCTGCTGTTCGTCTGCTATCAGCACGATCTGGAGAAAGGCTTCCTGACCGTGCAGAAGCGGCTGAACGGCGAAGCGCTGGAAGAGTATATAAAACCTATCGGCGGCGGCTATTTCTTTGCTCTGCCTGGCCCGCGCGACCGGAACGCGTACCTCGCACAAGGGCTGATCGAAGCCTGATAATTGTCCCTGCGATAGTTCGCGGGGACATTATTTTTTCATATGACTATCTTGTTGTTATATTTCTGTAATATTCATATATGAGACTGATTCCGCTGCAGGAGTAGTCTTAAAAGTTGCATTCAGGTAAAATAAATGTTGCATTTATGATAACTCCTGATGTACTTAAGATAAGACAGCGGTAGTTCCCGGCAGTGATGCTGAATCACTATGGAGATCGCGAATGGTTGCGTCCTGTACTGGACAAGGTAAACATAACAACCGCAGCACCCGGCGCGGAGGCTCAGACTCCGGCAGCGATTTCCTCACCACTAAATTCTCCCCCACACCTCAAGAATCTGATTCGACCGACGTGCAGAACGGTGCGCGTAGCCGTTCCGTATTGTCATCCGATAAAGCAAGCAATGGCTTACAAGGAAGCCAACCCTCTGATGTTCGTGCGCATAATCGTGCCGAAGCTGGCGCGTGTGATGAATACCAACAACTCAAGGTGCTATCCATGGGAAGACAAAAAGCAGTGATCAAAGCTCGTCGCGAAGCAAAACGTGTGCTGAGACGGGATTCACGTAGCCATAAACAGCGTGAAGAAGAATCGGTCACCTCGCTTGTGCAGATGAGTGGCGTAGAAGCAATTGGCATGGCCCGAGACAGCCGTGATAATTCTCCAATTGTGGCTCGCAATGAGGCTCAGGCGCACTACCTGAATGCTATCGAGAGTAAACAGCTCATCTTTGCAACCGGTGAAGCCGGATGCGGTAAAACCTGGATCAGTGCGGCCAAAGCGGCGGAAGCGCTGATCCATAAGGACGTGGAACGCATTATTGTTACCCGTCCTGTACTGCAAGCTGATGAAGATCTCGGTTTCCTGCCCGGGGATATTTCGGAGAAGTTTGCTCCGTACTTCAGGCCCGTCTATGACGTGCTGGTGAAGCGACTGGGTGCATCCTTTATGCAGTACTGCCTGCGACCAGAGATTGGCAAGGTGGAAATCGCGCCGTTCGCCTATATGCGCGGACGTACATTTGAAAATGCGGTCGTCATTCTTGACGAGGCTCAGAACGTGACCGCTGCGCAAATGAAGATGTTCTTAACGCGCCTCGGGGAGAACGTGACGGTTATCGTTAACGGCGATATTACCCAGTGTGACCTGCCATCCGGCGTGAAGTCCGGGTTGAGCGACGCGATGTCACGTTTTGAGGAAGATGAGATGATTGGGGTGGTACGTTTCACCAAAGAGGACTGTGTGCGTTCAGCGCTGTGTCAACGGACGCTGGAAGTGTATTCCGATTAAGATCATTCTTTTTAAGCCATTTCTTCCCGGCGTTATGCCGGGAAGCGTTATTTATTCTTTGCATACCTCACCTGTTATTCATAATTAATCATTTCGATTATTTATTTATATTCGGCTGGTTTTTATTTGAGTGGTAGAAGTGTGACATGTGTTTATAATACCCACAAAATATCTATGAATATAATGATCGCGCTAATTGTTAGTTAAAAATTAAACGTGAATGTTGTCACAGAACATTACTACGAAGTAAAAATTAAGTTGGTGTCTTCAGGGGAGTTATCTATGTTTCGTACTTGTTCGCACAAAATTCTAAGAAGAAACACAACAGGGGATCCGTTTCCCCGAAACATCACGCTGAGGGTCACACATGAACGAACTGGTTGGTGCTATTAATGGAGTAATCTGGAGTCCTGCGTTAATATTTTTATGTCTGGGTGTTGGCCTCTATTTCTCACTTCGTAGTCGCTTTCTGCAATTACGTCACATGAAACATATGATTACCCTGATGTTCCAGGGGCGTCCTACCGATGCAGGCGTATCGTCGTTTCAGGCGCTGACGATGACGCTGGCAGGCCGCGTGGGGACAGGGAATATCGCCGGTGTGGCTACGGCAATTACCTTTGGCGGGCCGGGCGCGCTTTTCTGGATGTGGATAGTGGCGTTTTTAGGCGCTAGTTCAGCATTTGTCGAATCTACTCTTGGTCAGGTTTATAAAGAAAAAATAAACGGGGAATATCGCGGTGGTCCTGCCTTTTATATTGAAAAAGGGTTAGGGGTGAAGTGGTACGCATGGTTATTTGCGATTGTGACTATTTTCTCCTGCGGGTTATTACTTCCGGGCGTACAGGCAAACTCGATTGGTGCGAGCCTGGATATTGCCTTTGGTCTGAGTCCGAACGTCACGGCGGCATTACTTGCGGTGCTGTTAAGTTTTATTATTTTCGGTGGTGTGAAAAGGATCGCCAGTTTTAGCAGCATGGTGGTGCCATTTATGGCTCTCGGCTATATTATTGTCGCCTGCGTTATTATCGCCATTAATATTAACCAACTCCCTTCAGTGATTCTGCTGATCTGGAAAAGTGCATTCGGCCTGGAAGCAGGCTTTGGCGCCATCCTCGGTCAGGCAATTATGTGGGGCGTTAAGCGCGGGGTTTATTCCAACGAGGCGGCGCAGGGAACCGGACCGCACGCGTCATCGGCGGCGGCGGTGAGCCATCCGGTGAAGCAGGGGCTGGTTCAGGCATTCTCGGTCTACATTGATACGCTGTTTGTCTGCTCCGCGACAGGGTTCATGCTGCTGATTACCGGGTTGTATAACGTGCAGGGCGTCGACGGCGCGGCGCTGTATACCGGGATTGCAGGCGTGGCCGCGGGGCCGGGCTATGTCCAGACGGCGATGGAAAGTATGATGCCGGGCTTTGGTAATTACTTTGTTGCCATTGCGCTGTTCTTCTTTGCCTTCACCACGATCATTGCTTATTACTACATCGCTGAAACGAATATCGCCTACATCAACCGTAAAATTCACCGCCCGTGGCTGACCTTCCTGCTTAAGTTATGTCTGATGGCTTCGACGGTGTATGGCACGGTTCGTACCGCGGATCTGGCCTGGGGCCTTGGGGATATTGGCGTAGGGCTGATGGCATGGCTCAACATTATTGCCATTGTTCTGCTGCATAAAAAAGCGTTTGCCAGCCTGAAGGATTATGAAATTCAGAACGCGCAGGGGCTGGATCCACAGTTTGACCCCATTCGGCTGGGGATTAAAAATGCGGATTACTGGCTGGAGGAGCGTAGGGATGAGAATATTGCTAATCCTGGGCAGGTTTCATCTCCCGAAGGAAAGCAGCCGGCAGGGAAGTTGAGTAGCTGAGGAATAGAATAAGAAGGCCCGTGCTTTTGTACGGGCTTTCTTTTTTAGTAGGTGAGGTAGCTCGTGTCGCACCGGGGGGGATTGACTCGCTTCGCTCGCCCTACGGGCAGCCTGTTCGCTTCGCTCTCAGTCTGTCCAACTGGCTGCGCCAGTTGTCGAACCCCGGTCGGGGGTTCTCATCCCCCCCCTTACGAAGAATATAAAAGAAAAAAGCCCGTACTTTCGTACGAGCTCTCATCTTAAATATGGCGGTGAGGGGGGGATTGACTCGCTTCGCTCGCCCTGCGGGCAGCCTGTTCGCTGCGCTCTCAGTCTGTCCAACTGGCTGCGCCAGTTGTCGAACCCCGGTCGGGGGTTCTCATCCCCCCACAGGCGTGCAACATGCGAAAAAAAAGCCCGCATTTTCATGCGAGCTCTTCTTTAAATATGGCGGTGAGGGGGGGATTCGAACCCCCGATACGTTGCCGTATACACACTTTCCAGGCGTGCTCCTTCAGCCACTCGGACACCTCACCATATTGTTTTGCTGCCTGACCGCTTGGGGGGCAACGGGGCGCTACTATAGGGAGTTGCGCGAAAGCGGTCAAGCAGATTTTCTGCATTCGTGCTTGTTCGGTTAAGCCTTAATCAGCTTATGCCGCACAGCGGAGGATTAACGCTGTGAATCGAGCACTTCGCTGTTTTTCACCACTTCCTGCGCTTTGCCGTAGCTTTCGATCAGCAGCTGGTAAGCCGGGAAGATGTGGGTGTATACCTCAGCCCATTCACCCGCATCTTCACGGTTCCAGGTTCGCTGGATCTCAGAGGCCACCGCAGCGGTATCCATCGGTACCACACCGGCCTGAACCACGCGCGCCAGGGTGATCTCCTGCGCCATTTTGCTGTAGGTGCCGGAAGCATCAATCACCGCAAACACTTTATACCCGTCCGCCACCGCGCTGATGGACGGGAAGGCCATGCAGACGCTGGTGATCGTGCCCGCGATAATCAGCGTTTTACGGCCCGTGGCTTTCACCGCCGCCACGAATTCCGGGTTATCCCAGGCGTTGATTTCACCTTTGCGGGCCACATACTGCGCATGCGGTGCGTTGGCGTGGATCTCCGGGATAAGCGGGCCGTTCGGTCCCTGTGGAACGGAGGCGGTGGTGATCACCGGGATCTTCGCCAGCGTGGCGATCTTTGCCAGCGCCGCCGCACGGGCGCGCAGCTCCGGCATGGGCATGTCGCCGACGGTCTGGAACAGCCCGCTCTGGTGGTCGATAAGCAGCATGACAGCATCATTTACGTCAATGACGGGACGTGCACCGTTGAAGTTTGCAGGGGTAGACATATTGCGCTCCTTTATTACGTTTAGATCTGGCCAAAGCGGCCGGAGTTGAAATAGCGAATAGCCTCGGCGATCTCGGTTTTACTGTTCATCACAAACGGGCCGTAGCCCACAATGGGTTCATTCAGCGGCTCACCGGCCATCAGCAGCACTTTCGCGTCGCTGTTCGCTTCCAGATGCAGCCTGTCGCCGCTCTGACTCAGCACGACCAGCTGCGCTTCACCCGCTGGCGTGCTGCCGTTGACCGTAACGCTGCCCTCAAGTACTACCAGCGCCGTGCTCCAGCCTTCGGGCTGATTCAGCGTCAGATGGCTGCCCTGGTGCAGCGACAGATCCCACACGTTCAGCGGTGAGAAGGTATGGGCCGGGCCCGTCACATCCTCAAAACGGCCAGCGATGACCCGCAGCGTGCCGCTGTTATCCGGCAGCGTGACCACCGGGATATCGGCTTTGGTGATGCTCTGGTAACCGGGCGTCGCCATTTTGTCCCTGGCGGGCAGGTTGACCCACAGCTGCATCATTTTCAGTTCGCCGCCTTTCTGTGCGAAGGCGCTGGAGTGAAACTCCTCGTGCAGGATGCCCGCGCCCGCGGTCATCCACTGGACATCGCCGGGGCCGATGACGCCGCCTCTGCCGGTGGAGTCGCGATGCTCCACTTCGCCGGAGTAGACGATAGTGACCGTTTCAAAGCCGCGATGAGGATGCTCGCCCACGCCGCGTTTCGCGCCGTCCGCCGGGAAGGTGTACGGCCCGGCATAGTCCAGCAGCAGAAACGGGCTCAGCGGCTCGCCGTGCGTCTGGTACGAAAACATCGAACGAACCGGAAAACCGTCACCGACCCAGTGCGGACGAGGTGCGGTATAAACGCCTGTTACGTTTTTCATGATTAACTCCTGATGTTCTGTTGATGTAATTAGCTTATATTCAGAGTTAATATCCCGGTAGATAGTGAAAATGACATTCACTGTTCTGAAAATGGAACGATGAGGGCGTATGCAGGATCTCAATGATTTCGCGTGGTTTGTGAAGGTGGTGGACCATGGCGGGTTTGCGGCGGCAGGACGGGCGCTCGATCAGCCTAAGTCAAAACTGAGCCGCCGGATTGCCCAGCTGGAAGAGCGCCTTGGCGTGCGGTTGATCCAGCGTACCACCCGGCAGTTTACGGTGACGGAGGTGGGGCAGACCTTCTATCAGCACTGCAAGGCGATGCTGGTAGAGGCCGAGGCGGCGGAAGAGGCAGTGGCGGCGTTGCAGGCTGAGCCGCGCGGCGTGGTCAGGATCACCTGTCCCGTCACCTTGCTGCACGTGCACGTTGGGCCCATGCTGGCGCGGTTTATGGCGCGCTATCCGGGGATCAATCTTCAGCTTGAAGCCACCAACCGGCGGGTTGATCTGGTGGGTGAGGGCATCGACGTGGCGATCCGCGTGCGTCCACGTCCGTTTGACGACAGCGATCTGGTGTTAAGGGTGCTGGCAGACAGAGGGCACTGTCTTGTGGCGAGCCCTGCGCTGATTGAGCGGATGGGCAACCCTGCCGTGCCCTCTGAACTGAGTGAATGGCCGGGTTTGAGCATGGGGGTGGGAAAGCAACTGCACAGATGGGAGCTGAGCGGGCCTGAGGGGGCGAAAGCCGCGATTCATTACGCGCCGCGCTTTATTACCACCGACATGCTGGCGCTGCGTGAAGCGGCGATGGCGGGGGTGGGCGTGGTGCAGCTGCCGATTTTAATGGTCAAGGATCAGCTGGCATCAGGGGAACTGGTACGGGTGCTGGACGCATGGGAACCCCGACGGGAAGTGATTCACGCTGTTTATCCCTCCAGGCGAGGTTTGCTGCCGTCCGTCAGAACGCTGGTGGATTTTCTTACCGAAGAATATGCGCGGATGGTGGAGGAGTAAATTCTTTGTAGGTCGGGTAAGCGCAGCGCCACCCGACACATTTACCGCAGAGGCTGCAAAGTTCGAATCCCCCCTTACGGAGAATATAAAAGAAAAAAGCCCGTACTTTCGTACGAGCTCTCAACTTGAATATGGCGGTGAGGGGGGGATTCGAACCCCCGATACGTTGCCGTATACACACTTTCCAGGCGTGCTCCTTCAGCCACTCGGACACCTCACCATATTGTCATCCCGTTGTTGTCGGGACGGGCGCTAATGTAAGGAAAAGCCGAACTGCCGTCAACCCACTTTTTCAGTAATTTAGCGCGTTTAGACAAACTTCAGGCAACATGATTCCGAAATGTGCGAAAAGCGCCTCTTTTATCAGCAGCACGGCTTCCTGAGAAATTTGTTATGCTGGCAATCCGGTTGAAAATGAAAACAAAACAGCGCAAGAAAAGGCAGGATTGACTATGGATATACTCTTCTATCACCCCACTTTTGATACGGCTTACTGGATTAAAGCACTTTCTGCGGCTCTGCCGGGCGCTCGCGTTCGTGAGTGGAAGCGGGGCGATAACGAACATGCTGACTACGCGCTGGTCTGGCATCCGCCGGTAGAAATGCTCCAGGGCCGTAAGCTGAAGGCCGTGTTCGCGCTCGGAGCCGGCGTGGATTCCATTCTGAGCAAGCTGAAAGCACACCCCGAAATGCTGCCGGAAGATATTCCCCTGTTCCGCCTCGAAGATACCGGTATGGGCCAGCAAATGCAGGAATATGCCGTCAGCCAGGTTCTGCACTGGTTCCGCCGCTTTGATGACTATCAGGCGTTTAAACAGCAATCTCACTGGGAGCCGCTGCCAGAATATCCCCGCGAAGCGTTTACCGTTGGTATCCTCGGCGCGGGCGTGCTGGGTTCGAAAGTGGCAGAAGCGCTCGCGCCGTGGTGCTTCCCGCTGCGCTGCTGGAGCCGCAGCCGCAAAGATTATCCTGGCGTAGAGAGCTTTGCCGGAACGGATGAGCTTCCGGCCTTTCTGAACGGCACACGTGTGCTGATCAACCTGCTGCCAAACACGGCGGAAACGGTGGGTATTATCAATGAAGGACTGCTCAACCAGCTGGACGATCAGAGCTACCTGATGAACCTGGCGCGCGGCGTGCATCTGGTTGAAGCCGATCTGCTGAAGGCGCTGGACAGCGGCAAGCTAAAAGGGGCCATGCTGGATGTCTACAGCCGTGAGCCGCTGCCGGAGGAAAGCCCGCTGTGGCGACACCCGCGCGTGGCCATGACACCGCACGTGGCCGCCGTGACGCGACCGGCTGAGGCCGTGGCTTACATCTCCCACACCATTGGCGAACTTGAGAAGGGTAACCCGGTCACCGGACAGGTCGACCGACAGCGCGGCTACTGAGAGAAACCCGGCGTTCGCCGGGTTTTTGCTAATATTCGCCGCTGATAACTGCTATCCTTTGGAAAAAACGCAGAGGAGAGAAAGATGTATCCCGTTGACCTGCATATGCACACCGTCGCCAGCACCCACGCGTATAGCAACCTCCATGATTATATCGCCCAGGCGAAGCTTAAGGGCATCAAGCTGTTCGCGATCACCGATCACGGTCCGGATATGGCGGATGCGCCGCACTACTGGCATTTTGTGAATATGCGTATCTGGCCACGTCTGGTGGACGGCATTGGGATACTGCGCGGCATTGAGGCGAACATCAAAAATACCGACGGTGAAATCGACTGCACCGGCCCGATGCTGACCTCGTTAGATCTGATCCTCGCCGGTTTCCATGAGCCGGTTTTCCCGCCGCAGGATAAAGAGACCAATACCGCGGCGATGATTGCCACTATTGCCAGCGGCAACGTGCACATCATCAGCCACCCGGGCAACCCGAAGTACCCGATTGATATTCAGGCCGTAGCGCAGGCCGCGGCGAAACACCGCGTGGCGCTGGAGATTAATAACTCCTCGTTCGTGCACTCGCGTAAAGGCAGTGAAGCCAACTGTCGTGAAGTCGCTGCCGCCGTGCGGGATGCCGGTGGTATGGTGGCGCTGGGCTCGGATTCGCACACGGCCTTCACGCTGGGGGATTTTAGCGAGTGCCTGAAAATACTGCAGGACGTCGATTTCCCCGAAGCGCAGATCCTGAACGTCACGCCGCGTCGTATGCTCGACTTCCTTGAATCGCGCGGCATGACGCCGATTGATGAATTTGCCGATCTTTAATTGAATAACGGAATAAAACAATGAATGAATTCTCCATCCTTTGCCGCGTGCTGGGTTCTTTATACTACCGCCAGCCGCAGGACCCGCTGCTGGTTCCGCTGTTTACGCTGATTCGCGAAGGTAAGCTGGCGCAGAACTGGCCGCTGGAACAGGATGAGTTACTGGAACGCCTGCAGAAAAGCTGCGATATGCAGCAGATCTCAACGGATTATAACGCGCTGTTCGTGGGGGAAGAGTGCCGCGTATCGCCGTATCGTTCTGCCTGGCAGGAAGGGGCAACCGAAGCGGAAGTGCGTGCATTCCTCTCCGCGCGTGGGATGCCGCTGAGCGATACCCCAGCCGATCATATCGGTACGCTGCTGCTGGCCGCGTCCTGGATCGAAGACAACGCTGGTGACGATGAAAATGAAGCCATCGAGACTCTCTTCGAGACGTACCTGCTGCCGTGGGTGGGAACCTTCCTTGGCAAAGTTGAAGCGCACGCCACCTCTCCGTTCTGGCGAACGCTGGCCCCGCTGACGCGTGACGCCATCGCAGCAATGTGGGACGAGTTGGAAGAAGAGAACGAAGAGTGATTTAAGTCACAAAAAATCTGCAACGATACATTTCAACTTGCACGTAATGTGCTTCTGATCTCATTTCCATGGCGCGCTTCTGCTAAGATGCGCGCCATGAACATATTACTTTGTATTGCGATTACGACGGGCATTCTCTCCGGCATTTGGGGATGGGTGGCGGTGTCTCTCGGTTTGTTAAGCTGGGCTGGCTTTCTGGGCTGCACGGCCTATTTCGCCTGCCCGCAGGGCGGGCTGAAAGGACTCTTTATCTCGGGGTGCACCCTGATGAGCGGCGTTATCTGGGCGCTGGTTATCATGAAGAGCAGCGCGCTGGCGCCGCATCTTGAGATACTGGGGTACGTCATGACGGGTGTCGTCGCCTTCCTGATGTGCATCCAGGCGAAGCATCTTCTGCTGTCGTTTGTACCGGGTACCTTTATGGGAGCCTGCGCGACCTTTGCCGGGCAGGGGGACTGGAAGCTGGTGGTTCCTTCCCTGGCGCTGGGCTTGCTGTTTGGCTATGCGATGAAGAACAGCGGTCTTTGGCTGGCGGCGCGACGAGAAAAAACGCAAAACATCACCGCGGTGAGTGAATAAAAAAAGGCGAGATAATCATCTCGCCTTTTTTATGCGCTTCCTGTCAGGATTCCGGAGGCACCGACATATCACGGTATTTCACCAGGATCGGGTTCTGCACGTCTGCTTTGTTTTGCAGATCCCACAGTCCGCGCTCGATTCCATCGTTGATTAAGAAGATCACGCCGGTTTCGATGGCTGACATCAGACACATCATGACCGGTTCATTAGAGGTGTAACCAATTTCACCCTCCAGCAGGCGCTGGTAATCGATGAAGCGGAATACCCCGGCCTGAACTTCATAAGACAATATCGTTTTGCTGGTGTTGACCGAAGAGAGCACTTCACCGGTGCTAACGTTAACGACGCGCAGGTTAACCGCAATTTGGTCGAGCTGGTATTGGGTATCTGCGCCGATACCGAAGTAGCGAGCCCCCACGCCGCCCGATTTCACGTTGCTCTCGTAGCCGATAATCGACCCTTCAATCATCACGTTTGCCGCCGCCAGAGACTGCAGAGGCGTGCGGTTATTGTCCGCGACGGTGCCATTCTCCTGCGCGGCACGAATAATTTTTCGTTCATTTAACAGGTTTTGCAATCCCTGGCGTTCCAGCGGAATAAACCAGTGCGAATCTTTAAGTGCAGTCACCAGCATGGCGGTGGCGCTTTGCGGCACCGCGGTGGAGAAGTTACTTGCCGGGTAAGGCTTAAATTGCCCGGTTTCATCCTGAATGTTGTATACCGAGACAAATATCTTGCCCGTAGGTGAAGGCAAATGGGTTAAATCACGATAACTCTGGGCCCGCGGCATTAATGTGGGTTTTGCAGCTTCTTTAGGCGGAGCAGTTAAACAACCGCTCAATAAGCACACTGCAACAAATATCAGGAAGCGCTGCATGATCGTTGTCCTTATTTAGCTATTGTTTAAAAGTCAGTTGAATTATTTTGCAGACCGGAAACTTCAATGGTGGAGGTTTTACCGGTTTTACGATCGGTCACGTTCAACTGAAGCTGCCCGTCCCTGTTGGCGATGTCGACAATAAAGTCGTTGGTCATCATTCGCCCGGGCTTGCCGGTATTAATGTTGGTCAGTAAGCCTCCCAAAATCTGCGACTGGATGGCCTGGGTGAAGTTATCCAGTGCGGAAGGGGTATCAACGGTAAAGTCCTTATAACTCGGATCTTTATAGGAGTTTTGCGCCTGGGCCTCATTCAGCAGGAAGGCGCCGTTGTTGGGGTTACCGCCAAAGTTAGGGTTACGGAACTGGAAGGTCATATTTCCGGCCCAGCTCAGGGGAGCAATAAGCATGATCGAAACAACTGCATATGCAATACGCATGACAGCCTCCGCATATCGGTTCGCTAGAACTCGTCTTTTGCTAAATCGCTGGTGCTTAATAGCGCTTTATCTATTTGCAGGCGATTAATAGCGTCTTCAGTTTGAGCCAGTGCTAAGGCTACGTTTTTATCGAAGTCTATTTTCGTCGGGAATAAAAAGGTCTGATAAATAACGTCCTGATTGGTCGTTATAGTTATCCAGCTTCCCCAACGTGCACTGGGCCGCTCGTTGATTGTTAAATTACCCGTATAGCTACTGTCCCATTTATCGCTGAAGGCCCGATAAAAACTGTGCCCGATCGATGAGACGGTGTGGTCAGTTAACAATCCGGGAACTTCGACCTCAACGGCCTGAAGGTTCCCTGCAGCGAGCAGGAAACTCGCTGCGGCGATCCAACTCAACGTGCGCTTCATGTGTTTAACGCCTGAGGTTATCGTTTGCCCATGAAACAGCCTGAGTTCGGTTTTTAACAGCTATCTTCTTGAAAAGGTTATAAAGGTGCGTCTTTACCGTATTTTCGCTGATAAATAACGAACGGGCGATTTCAATATTTGAAGCACCAATGCGTAGTTTGTTCAGGATCTCTTTCTCACGGTGCGTGAGCAGTGCGGATTCCGAACTGTTATAGCGGTAATTTCCGGAGTGCGTGATGAGGTAGCTGGCGAGCTTTTGCGAGAAATAGCACTCGCCGCGCAGTATGCCTTGCAGACCATCCACCACCCGAACTTCTTCTTCAGTGACGTAGAACACGCCATTGATATGCGGCCAGCTTTCAATATCTCTGAAAGGGTATTCGTCAGGCGTATTCAATAATAACACCCGGATATTATTGTTTTTCCTGCTTAAGTTATCTTGCCAGTAATGGATAAGCTTTTTATCGGCTTCCATCATATCAAACAGAATGATGCTGCCAGGCGCAATATCATCAAAAGAACGTTGAATATTATGCAATTTTCCGTTCAGTGATAAAGATTGCTTTAAATGTTGTAATAACGCTGTCGCTTGCAGAGAAGGTTTTGTGATCAACAGTAATGTATGACCATGTAAACTATGGACTTCATTATACATGATGAAACCCCACTTATTTTTGGCACCTGACAGCTGCCCTCCCGTAAAGAAGAGGGCGCCAGAAGTACTGACAGATGTTGCACTGCTGTGTGTAAAATCAGAACATAACCTCCGCAGGGAGGTAAATATAAAACCAATTTCGTACATCTAATTTCAATCTAGCTTTTACGAATTTTAAAGCAAGTGTTAATCATGTAACAAGATGTAAAAATCAATATTAATTTGTGAAAATTGCGGATTTTTAAAGTCGTTATTTGATATGAAAGTTGTACATGTAAATAGCAATGCACAGATTTTAAAAATCATACAAATATTCTCAATGCGCTGAAATTTATGAATATTTATTATTCGCTGTCGTTTTTGTTCAGGTATGAGTGACTGATGCTTTCTAAGTCCTGGCGTTCTGTGCTTTCCAGCTTAAGAAAAGTCGCCTTGTGTCACGCACTAAAAAAATGTCATCCTGCCGTTACGCTTAAACAACGCGGGAGGCGGCATGGACAGCCTTCTCGTCGTTGTACAACATGTCAGGCATACATATTCTATAAAAAAATAAAACCAACATTCGGAATGTGTTTTATGGTGCAAATTACAACTTTGTGGTGACCTGAAAAATAAAAATAAGCCGCGCGGGTGAGATATTTAAAATGTTTCCGCAGACATACTCTTCACCGTAACGACGCGTTAACAAACAAACGGGTCGTTTAACGCGAAATATGATTATGGTGTTTTCAGGTAGCGGGTCCAGGGTGACAACATGAAAAACACAACGTTATTTATGATGTTTACATTACTGGGTGCGCCTGGATTTGTAACCGCGGCTAATTCAGATTTGGCTAATGCTGAATATAATTTCGCGGTTAATGAATTGAGTCGTTCATCATTAAATCAGGCAGCCATTATTGGTCAACAGGGCGTATTTAATGACGCTCAAATTCACCAGGAAGGTTCGAGACTCTTATCCGTCGTTTCCCAGGACGGGGCAGGCAACAGAGCGAGAGTTGATCAATCAGGGACTTACAATATTGCCTGGATCGATCAGAGCGGTAACGGGAACGATGCAGGTATTACGCAAGATGGATATGGTAATAGTGCGAAAATTATCCAGAAAGGGTCGGGTAACAGAGCAAATATTACGCAGTACGGTACGCAGAAAACCGCAGTTGTAGTGCAGAAACAGTCGCAAATGGCAATTCGCGTTATCCAGCGCTAGTTATTTCGCGGCGACGTTAATCAATCCGATGGGGGTTTACCATGAAATTTATCAAAGTGGCAGCACTTGCAGCAATCGTCGTTTCTGGTAGTGCTATGGCGGGTATGATTAATCAGGGTGGATGGGGTCATGGACACGGTCATGGCCAGGGCGGATACAGTGGTCCAAATTCAACCCTGAATATTTATCAGAATGGTGGCGGTAACTCCGCGCTGGCGCTGCAGACTGATGCCAGAAATTCCGTTCTGAACATTAGCCAGATCGGCTTTGGTAACCACGCGACAGCGCATCAGTACTGATACTGAAATCTGTGCTACAAAAAAACAGGGCTGATGCCCTGTTTTTTTTTCGGGAGTTCATCATGAATACCTTAATTCTCCTTGCCGCACTTTCCAGCCAGATAACCTTTAAAACGTCACAGCAGGGAAATATCACCACCATTATTCCGCAGGTCATTTTGGCGGAATCGTGTGATTGTCAGGTTCAGATTGTCGCTTTGCGGAAAGGGCAGAGTGGGCAAAGTACTTCGCGGCAGCAAAATATATTTTTTATTCCCGCTAATCAGCCGATTGATTTAATGCGCCTGCGTTTAACTATTACTGCGGGAGACACGGTAAAAATCGTCGTCACCGTCACTGATGGAAAAACACTTCATTTATCACAGCAGTGGTCGCCTGCGGGGAGCGCGCTCTAATTATTCATGAAATCAATGTGTTGCGAATGTGGCGACTCTTCGCCCTTGAGCTATGCTGTTATCAGGAACTGAGTCGTAATGTTCCGTAACGTGAGACTTCGTTTGCATAATGAAGCGCGTTTGCCCCTCAAGGACGATTTTCATTGAGGAGTACATATCGTGACCTACACTTTTGCTCATCTTATTTCAGGTTTGGGCCTGATCGTTTCTGCTTTTATTATGCCAGCTTATTCCGCCACCCTGGCGGAAGGCGGTGTCATTCATTTTCGCGGTGCAATTGTTGCCGATCCTTGTGAAGTTACGCCGCAACAGCAGCATTTTGCAATGTCATGCCCGGAAAATAACCATATGCAAACGCGCAGGGTGAGCTACGAAGAGGCGCTTAACGGCAAGGTGACCGATTCCAGCCTCGCGACGCTCAGTATGAAGTACCTTAATCCTGAAAAAACGCTCGCGGTTGTACAGATCCAGTACCGTTAGTCCTCGGGCTTTCGACCGTCGTCGGAAGCGGTTTTTGTCTGATAGTTTTTTCTCAAGAACACCTCTGCGATACACTTAAGAAAAAGGCGGGTAGCAGAGGGGTTTTATGAAACCGCAAATAGAAGTGATTCATGGCGATATTACGACAATGCACGTCGATGTCATCGTCAATGCGGCCAATCCTTCCCTGATGGGGGGAGGCGGTGTGGATGGCGCTATTCACCGCGCTGCCGGACCGCAGCTGCTGGAAGCCTGTAAAATCGTGCGGCAGCAACAGGGCGAATGTCCTCCGGGCCATGCGGTCATTACGCTTGCGGGCAACCTTCCTGCCAAAGCGGTGATTCATGCTGTCGGGCCAGTCTGGCACGGCGGCGACCAGCATGAAGCGAGCCTTCTGGAGGAGGCATACCGAAACTGTCTGCGGCTTGCCGCCGACAACGGCTACAAAACAATGGCGTTTCCGGCCATCAGCACCGGCGTGTATGGTTATCCAAAGGCAGCTGCGGCGGCCATCGCCGTAGATACCGTCTACCGTTATCTGTCACTCAAACCGCTGCCAGAGAAGGTGATTTTTGTCTGTTTTGACGACGACACCACGCATCTTTATCAGCGACTTTTGACTCAGCGCAGACAAGAGCTGGAGAGCTGAAGCGAAGGCGGCGCACCGTGAGTGCGCCGCGCGGCTCAGGCGGCTTTCGCCTGTGGTTTTCCTGAAAACAGGAAGCGCAGGAGAGGGATCCGCAGATGGATCTCATAGAGTACGATGGCAACCCCCACCACAAACACCAGCCCGGTAAAAAAGCCCAGCGTGTTCGAGGCGATGTGCGGCGTGATGTATGCCCCGAATAACAGCGTCAGCGGGTGGTGCACCAGATAGATAAACAGTGAGGCATTGACGAAGTAGGTCACGCGGCTGGACTTAAAGTTCAGCAAACGGTGGCCGAGCGCGAACACCACGTTCACCATCCACAAGCCCAGCAGCATGGTGATCACGCTTTCCGTTTCATACATCCAGGCGTCGCCGCTCCCGTAGCGCTGGTTCAGCAGGTAGGCCGCAAACGCGATGGCCGCGCCCACCGCGCACCAGGGCGACGGGGTGGTAAACAGCGCTTTAAGCTTCGGATGAATAAAGGCCAGTGCGCCAGTCAAAAAGAACGGAATGTAGAACAGCGACTGCATCACCACAAAATTAAACAGGCCGTCGCTCAGTATCGGTGGATAGACGATAAACAGCGTGCGTCTCACCGCGGCATAGGCGATCCCCAGCAGTAAGAAGAGCACCGACAGTTTGCCCAGGGTGATGTTGGCGAAGAAGGTGTCTGCTGTCGTGCTGAGATGACGGCGCAGGCTGCTGAAAATCACCAGACTGACCGTTGTCAGCACCACCAGAACCAGCAGGAACCAGAGGTGAGACACCAGCTCCCAGACCAGCGTGTTGTACTTTTCATACAGAGAGAGATTCGGCCAGTTCTCCGCCTTGCCTTTAACGTACTGCAGCATAATGAACTGCGGCAGCGTCAGCAGCGGGATGGCGGTCAGCATGGGAATGCCCACGCGTTCGACGCGCACTTTCCACCACCGCTTAAGCGGATAGCGTAAAAACAGCATGTACGAGAAATAGCCGGAGATGACAAAAAACACCTGCATGCGGAAGGCGTGAATAAAGTCATTAAACAGCGTCAGCCACCAGGAAGGCATCTGGCTATTAACATGCCACGTGTGGCTGGAGTAAATCAGTGAAATATGAAAGGGGATCCCCAATAGCATCAGCCATGCCCGGATCGAGTCGAGGAAATATTCCCGTTGTATCGGTGTTGTGCTCATATAACGTTGTGCATTCTCAGACTTTTCGCCTTATCCCTAAGGCTCATAATGGTTACATTCGAAGCCAACCCTACACCAAGACCGACACACTGTCTCCAGGATAAGCACGCAAAGTGAATCGCGGGTTCTTTCATTTGCTTAATCCATGAGCCAGCAGCTGAACAAAGCAGTGATTATGTTGTCGGATTGCCTGAGTTTCCATTAAAATGGATCGGATCGATATAAGCACACAAAGGGGGAAGTGCTTACTTATTATGAAACATAAACCACAGATGATGAAAATGCGTTGGTTGGGTGCTGCAGTGGTGTTATCACTGTATACCTCATCGGCACTGGCCTTTAACATCGACGATGTCGCAAAACAGGCAAAATCGATGGCAGGCAAGAGCTACGAAGCGCCGAAAAGTAACTTGCCCTCCGTTTTCCGCGACATGAAGTATGCGGACTATCAGCAGATCCAGTTCAACCACGATAAAGCGTACTGGAACAACATTAAAACCCCGTTCAAGCTTGAATTTTATCATCAGGGTATGTACTTCGACACGCCTGTTGCCATCAATGAAGTGACGGCGACCGCGGTACGCAAGATCAAATACAGCCCGGATTACTTCAATTTTGGCAATGTGCAACACGACAAAGATACGGTGAAAGACCTGGGCTTCGCAGGCTTCAAGGTGCTTTACCCGATCAACAGCAAAGATAAAAACGACGAAATCGTCAGCATGCTTGGCGCCAGCTACTTCCGCGTGATTGGCGCGGGGCAGGTGTACGGGCTTTCTGCGCGCGGTCTGGCTATTGATACCGCGCTGCCTTCAGGTGAAGAGTTCCCGCGTTTCCGCGAGTTCTGGATTGAACGTCCAAAACCAACGGACAAACGTCTGACTATTTACGCGCTGCTGGATTCCCCACGCGCAACCGGTGCCTATCGCTTTGTGATTATGCCTGGCCGTGACACGGTCGTAGACGTGCAGTCTAAGGTTTACCTGCGTGACAAAGTGGGCAAACTGGGCGTAGCGCCGCTGACCAGTATGTTCCTGTTTGGGCCGAACCAGCCGTCTCCGGCAACCAACTTCCGCCCGGAACTGCATGACTCCAACGGTCTGTCTATTCATGCCGGTAACGGTGAGTGGATCTGGCGTCCGCTGAATAACCCGAAACATCTGGCGGTCAGCAGCTTTGCGATGGAAAACCCGCAGGGCTTTGGCCTGCTGCAGCGTGGCCGTCAGTTCTCTCGTTTTGAAGATCTCGACGACCGCTATGACCTGCGTCCAAGCGCCTGGGTTACGCCGAAAGGCGACTGGGGTAAAGGCAAGGTAGAGCTGGTTGAAATCCCAACCAACGACGAAACCAACGACAACATCGTCGCATACTGGACGCCGGATCAGCTGCCGGAAGCCGGTAAAGAGATGAACTTCAAGTACACCATTACCTTCAGCCGCGACGAAGATAAGCTGCATGCGCCGGATAACGCGTACGTGATGCAAACTCGCCGCTCAACGGGTGACGTGAAGCAGTCAAATCTTATCCGTCAGCCTGACGGTACGGTGGCGTTTGTCGTGGACTTCACCGGCCAGGATATGAAGAAACTGTCTCCGGATACTGCCGTGTCGGCCCAGGCCAGCATCGGTGATAACGGTGAGATCGTTGAAAATACCGTGCGTTACAACCCGGTAACCAAAGGCTGGCGTCTGACCCTGCGCGTGAAAGTGAAAGATCCGAAACAGACCACTGAAATGCGTGCTGCGCTGGTCAGTGAAGATCAGCCGCTGAGTGAAACCTGGAGCTACCAGCTACCTGCCAATGAATAATACATCTGAATATATTGATGCCATGCCGCTGACGGATATCGAAAAAGCGGCACTGCCTGAGAGCAACATCCGCGCGGTTCATACCGCGCTGGATGGCGAACATCGTCAGTTTTCCCGTGATGATGATACGCCGCTGGGGTCAGTCAAGGCGCGTCTGGAGCAGGCCTGGCCGGACTCGCTGGCGGAAGGGCAGTTGATTAAAGACGACGAAGGGCGCGATCAGCTTCAGGCGATGCCGAAGGCGACCCGCTCTTCAATGTTCCCCGATCCATGGCGCACCAACCCGGTGGGCCGCTTCTGGGATCGCCTGCGCGGGCGTGACGTCACGCCGCGCTATCTGTCTCGCCTGACGAAAGAAGAGCAGGCCTCTGAGCAGAAATGGCGCACCGTGGGGACAATCCGTCGTTATATCCTGCTGCTTCTGACGCTGGCGCAGACGGTTGTCGCGACCTGGTACATGAAAACCATTCTGCCTTACCAGGGCTGGGCGTTTATCAACCCGACTGACATGATGGGCCAGGATCTCTGGGTCTCCTTCATGCAGCTGCTGCCGTATATTTTGCAAAGCGGCATACTCCTGCTGTTCGCGGTTCTCTTCTGCTGGGTGTCGGCCGGTTTCTGGACCGCGCTGATGGGCTTCCTGCAGCTGCTGATGGGACGGGACAAGTACAGCATTTCGGCGTCAACGGTCGGGGATGAACCCCTCAATCCTGAGCACCGTACCGCGCTAATTATGCCTATCTGTAACGAAGACGTTGACCGCGTATTTGCGGGGCTGCGCGCAACCTGGGAGTCCGTGAAGGCAACCGGTAATGCGGCGCATTTCGACGTTTACATCCTGAGCGACAGTTACAACCCGGATATCTGCGTAGCAGAGCAAAAAGCGTGGATGGAGCTGATTGCGGAAGTGCAGGGCGAAGGTCAGATCTTCTACCGTCGTCGCCGCCGTCGCGTGAAGCGTAAAAGCGGTAACATCGATGACTTCTGCCGTCGCTGGGGTAACCAGTACAGCTACATGGTGGTGCTGGATGCTGACTCCGTCATGAGCGGAGACTGCCTGAGCGGTCTGGTGCGTCTGATGGAAGCCAACCCTAACGCGGGTATCATTCAGTCCTCGCCAAAAGCGTCCGGTATGGACACGCTCTATGCGCGTTGCCAGCAGTTTGCCACCCGTGTTTATGGCCCGCTGTTTACGGCCGGTCTGCACTTCTGGCAACTGGGTGAATCCCACTACTGGGGTCACAACGCCATTATTCGCGTGAAGCCGTTCATTGAACACTGTGCGCTGGCACCGCTGCCGGGCGAGGGTTCGTTTGCCGGTTCTATTCTGTCGCATGACTTCGTGGAAGCGGCGCTGATGCGTCGTGCAGGGTGGGGCGTCTGGATTGCCTACGACCTGCCGGGATCGTACGAAGAGCTGCCGCCGAACCTGCTGGACGAGCTCAAGCGTGACCGCCGCTGGTGTCACGGTAACCTGATGAACTTCCGCCTGTTCCTCGTAAAAGGGATGCACCCGGTTCACCGTGCGGTGTTCCTGACGGGCGTGATGTCTTATCTCTCCGCACCGCTGTGGTTTATGTTCCTCGCGCTCTCCACTGCGCTGCAGGTCGTTCATGCCCTGACGGAGCCGCAATACTTCCTGCAACCGCGCCAGCTGTTCCCGGTGTGGCCGCAGTGGCGTCCTGAGCTGGCGATTGCGCTGTTTGCCTCCACCATGGTGCTGCTGTTCCTGCCTAAGCTGCTCAGTATCATCCTGATCTGGTGCAAAGGTTCGAAAGAGTACGGCGGTTTCTTCCGCGTAACCCTTTCTCTGCTGCTGGAAGTGCTGTTCTCGGTGCTGCTGGCGCCGGTACGTATGCTGTTCCACACCGTGTTCGTGGTCAGTGCGTTCCTGGGCTGGGAAGTGGTCTGGAACTCACCGCAGCGTGATGATGACTCCACGCCATGGAGTGAAGCCTTTATGCGCCACGGTTCTCAGCTGCTGCTGGGTCTGGTGTGGGCTGCCGGAATGGCGTGGCTGGATCTGCGTTTCCTGTTCTGGCTGGCACCGATTGTCTTCTCACTGATCCTGTCGCCGTTTGTGTCAGTCATCTCCAGCCGTTCAACGGTGGGGCTGCGAACCAAACGCTGGAAACTGTTCCTGATCCCGGAAGAGTATTCTCCGCCGCAGGTGCTGGTGGATACCGATCGCTATCTGGAGCAGAACCGCAACCGCACGCTGGATGATGGTTTCATGCACGCCGTGTTTAACCCGTCATTCAACGCCCTGGCGACGGCGATGGCCACTGCGCGTCACCGCGCAAGCCAGGTGCTGGAGATTGCTCGCGATCGTCACGTTGAGCAGGCGCTTAACGAGACGCCGGAAAAACTCAACCGCGACCGTCGTCTGGTGCTGCTGAGCGATCCGGTGACAATGGCAAGGCTTCACTATCGCGTGTGGTCCGCTCCGGAGAAGTATTCTTCGTGGGTGAACTACTATAAGGACGTGAAGCTGAATCCGCTCGCACTGAAGGCGAAGTAAGTTGTTAAGCAGGGCGGGTAGGTAAAGCGCCACCCGCCAGATAAAATACCGGCTGTAAGGCCGGTATTTTTTTAGAGGTTACTGATGAAAATAATCATCGTCGTCATGATGGCATGCCTGCTGAGCGGCTGCGGCAGCATCATCAGCCGCACCATTCCAGGTCAGGGGCATGGGAATCAGTATTACCCGGGCGTGAAATGGGATGTACGGGATTCCGCATGGCGCTACCTGACGGTACTCGATCTGCCGTTCTCGCTGATTTTCGACACGCTGTTGCTGCCCATCGATGCCAGCCACGGCCCGTACGAGTAGCGTGAATTAACGCTCGTCCCATTCATCGGCTGCGGTTTGACCTTCTTCCGTATCCAGCGGTGGCTCGAGCTGAAATTCACCCTCATCCCACTCGTGCAGGGTGTTCTCTTCCAGCCATTCCTGCCGAAGTTCGATTTCGTCATAATCGCCATCAAAGACCGCCTGCGCACCTTCACCACTTAATATCGGCAAACATTCCCCTTCTTCACCTTCATCAGCGAAGAATTCGGCCTGCCACATAATATCCCCATCCTGCAGAACATATTTTTGGATATTAAGTTGTTGCACGTCAGCATCTTCTTCCTCAACGCCGGGATTATCGGCAAGGAACTCTTCACGAGCGGCATCAATAGCTTCTTCCAGCGTGGCGTACATGGTCATTGGTGTCTCCCTGTTTTCCTGAAGGTTTCAGGGAAAGAATAGCTGAATATCAGATTCTGCAAGTATGAAAGCGAAAATAAGCTGTCAGGCGTTCGACTTATTCCGTCGCCGGGCGTAACGTCCGGGATAAACTGAACCACGAATAGACCGCGTTGAACAGCACCACGCCTGCCGTCACGATAAAGACGGCGCGAAAACCGAAGCTGGCGGAGATGCCTGCGCCGAGAAGCGGCCCGGTGACGTTGCCGATATCGCGAAACGACTGGTTATAGCTAAAGATACGTCCGGCAATCTGGTTCGTGGAGTTGTAGACCAGCAGGGTTTGTACGGCGGGCAGCAACGCGCCGTCGGCGGCACCCAGCAAAAAGCGCAGTACGCCCAGCTGCCATGGCGTTTGCACCATCGACATCGGGATAAGCAGCAGGACGGAAATGATCAGCGCACAGATCAGGATCTTTTCCGGGCCGACCCGGTCACCCAGTTTCCCCAGTCTCGGTGCGCTAAGCAGCGCCGCCACGCCGGGCACGGAGGCAATCAGCCCGCTGATAAACGCAATATTGCTGACGTTACCCGCCAGGTCACGTACGTACAGGGTGAGAATAGGCGCGATCGATCCGGTTGCCACCTGAATAATCAGGGTCGTCACGAACAGGCTCAGCACCAGTCTGGGATTTTTAAGCGAGGTCAGCACGTCTCTGGCGTGGAGCATCTCTTTTTTGGCGACGGGCGTAAATTTTTCACGAATGCAGAGCAGGGTGACGATAAAGCACAGGAACAACACGCTGGCGGTGATGAAAAAGACCGGGCGCAGGCCGTAATTATCCGCCAGCAGTCCACCGGCCAGCGGCCCCAGCAGGGCACCGCTCACGCCGCCGGTGGAGAGCGTACCAAGCGCCCAGCCGCTCTTATGGCGTGGAATTTGCGTGGCGATCAGGGCGTTCGCATTGGGGATAAATCCCCCCAGCAAGCCCAGCAATGCGCGCAATATCAGGAACTGCCAGACGTTCTGCGCCACGCCCATCAGCGCCATGATAATCGCCATCCCCAGCGCCGAGCGCAGCAGCATGATTTTACGTCCCTTGCGGTCCGCAAGGCCGCCCCAGAAGGGCGAGGCTATCGCAGAAAAGAGAAACGTGATGCTGAATACCAGGCCAGACCACATATTGAGCGCGCTGTGGCCCGTCACGCCCAGCTGTTCGACGTAGAGCGGCAGGAAAGGCATGACCAGGCTAAACGCCGCGCCGGTAAGAAAACAGCCAAGCCACGCAACCGTAAGGTTACGCTTCCAGTTTATGGGGGCATCTGAGGGTGACATAACAATCCGCATAGTGAGGTGCAGAGCACCTGAAGCATGAAGTAATAAGCCTGCTAATTATGCGCCTGGGTTATGATTGCCGCAATGAGGGGAAGCTTTTAAAGCTAAAACAGCATGCGGCCCTGAAGGCCGCAGGAGGATCAATAGCGGGACGGCGTGCCTTCAGGCCGGGTTTTAAAGCGGCGATGCAGCCACATGTACTGCTCAGGCGCCAGCATGATGCACTTCTCCACCACGCCGTTCATCCAGCGCGCGGTGGTTTCCGCATCGTCAAGCGGCGGCGCGAGTTCCGGCTCAAGCATCATCAGCTCGTAGCCTGAGCCATCCGGCATACGGCGGGGCACAAAGGGAACGATGGCGGCTTTGGACATGCGTGCCAGCATCCAGGTGCCGGTCGTGGTGGCGGCCTCGTCGACGGCGAAGAAGGGGACAAAGACGCTGGATTGCGGACCGTAGTCGTGATCGGGGGCATACCAGACCACTTCACCGGATTTCAGCGCGCGGATCATGCCCTTCAGATCCTTACGGTCGATCATGCTTTTGTTGGAGCGCATGCGGCCGTTGGTCTGGATGAGATCGATAACCGGGTTATCGTTAGGACGGTAAACGCCGATACCGGGCGCCTGCATGCCAAACATACGCGCCCCGATTTCGAGCGTCAGGAAATGGACGCCGATCAGCAGAACGCCCGTCTGATTAGCCTGAAGCGTATGCACCGGTTCCATGCCGGTCCCTGTAACCTTGCTCCAGCGCGCCATGCGTTTGTCCGGCCAGAACCACGCCATGCCGGTCTCCATGAGCCCCATGCCGACGGATTCGAAATTTTTCGAGACCATATCATGGCGCTCTGCCTCGCTCATCTGCGGAAAACACAGCTCAAGATTACGATACGCAATGCGGGCGCGACGCTTCATAAACGTTTGCGCGAGTCGGCCTAAAGATTTACCTAACCGGAAAATAACAGGGTAGGGAAGCTGTACCAGTAGCCATAAAAAGCCAATGCCAAGCCAGGTCATCCAATAGCGGGGGTGCAAAAGGGCGACGGTAAATTTTGGTAACTGGGTCATGTCTTTCCTGTGTTCTAACGTCCTGTTATGCCATTGTCGCATTTTTTGAGACATAGCCAAAATATCTGCCGCCGAAACTTGCACGACCGCAGTAATTGTTAACCCTGATTAATCAGGGTGTGTGAAATGTAGCGTAAATTGTGTGGATGTAAATTGGTTTTGTTTGCTATATGATGCCGACCGATTTTTCATTCTCTCTGACGATTCCAGGACTTGTACACCATGCCAGTGTTACACAACCGCGTTTCGAATGAGATGTTAAAGGCGCGTATGTTGGCTGAAACCGAACCGCGCACGACCATCTCATTCTACAAATACTTCACCATCGACGATCCGCAGGCGACCCGCGATGCGCTTTATCAGGCCTTCACGGCGCTGAACGTCTTCGGGCGCGTCTATCTTGCCCGCGAAGGCATTAACGCGCAGATTAGCGTGCCGGAAAGCAAAGTGAACGCGTTCCGCGACGTGCTTTATAGCTTCGATCCGGCCCTAAACGACTTGCGCCTGAACATTGCCCTGGATGACGACGGGAAATCCTTCTGGGTGCTGCGCATGAAGGTGCGTGAACGCATCGTGGCGGACGGTATTGACGATCCTGAGTTTAACCCGGCGGACGTCGGTGAATATCTGAAAGCTGCGGAAGTGAATGCGATGCTGGACGATCCGGATGCCGTGTTCATTGATATGCGTAACCACTACGAGTATGAAGTGGGGCACTTCGAGAACGCGATGGAAATCCCGGCCGATACCTTCCGCGAGCAGCTGCCGAAAGCGGTGGAGATGATGCAGGAGCATAAGGATAAAAAAATCGTTATGTACTGCACCGGCGGTATCCGCTGCGAGAAGGCCAGCGCGTGGATGAAGCACAATGGGTTCAACAAGGTCTGGCACATTGAAGGCGGTATTATCGAGTACGCCCGCCGCGCCCGTGAGCAGGGCTTACCGGTACGCTTTATCGGTAAAAACTTCGTCTTTGATGAGCGTATGGGCGAGCGCATTTCAGAAGATGTGATTGCCCACTGCCACCAGTGCGGTGCGCCGTGCGACACTCACACCAACTGCAAAAACGACGGGTGTCATCTGCTGTTTATCCAGTGTCCGGCCTGTGCCGAGAAGTTTAACGGCTGCTGTAGCGAATTGTGCAGCGAAGAGAGCATCCTGCCGGAAGAGGAGCAGCGTCGTCGTCGCGCAGGACGTGAAAACGGCAACAAGATTTTTAATAAATCACGCGGCCGTCTGAATACCAAACTGGGTATCCCTGACCCGGAATGAGAATAACGCCCGGCACGGTGAAAGCCTGCCGGGCGAATCTATTATGACTTCTGCTGTACACCTTCAACGGAAATAACCAGCTCAACGTCCTGCGACGCCGGGCCTAAATCCGTAGTGATATTAAAATCTTTCAGGTGAATTTTACCTGCCGCTTCAAAACCTGCGCGCTTACCGCCCCACGGATCGTCGCCCTGACCGATCAATTTCGCATCCAGAGTAACGGGTTTGGTTACGCCATTCAGCGTCAGATTACCGGTAATAGCCAATTTATCACCGTCTTTTTTCACTTCCGTAGAGGCGAAGGTCGCCTGCGGGAATTTTGTGACGTTCAGGAACTCTGCGCTGCGCAGGTGTTTATCGCGCTCAGCATGGTTCGTGTCGACGCTGTTCGTATTAATGGTCACGTTGACCTTATCAGCCGCAGGATTTTTATCGTCAAAAGTGAATGTGCCGTCAAAATCCTTAAAGGTGCCGTACAGCCAGCTATATCCCAGATGCTGAATACGGAAATTGACGAAAGCGTGCTGGCCTTCTTTATCAATTTTATAATCAGCCGCCACGGCGGAACCGGCGGTAAATAACAGAGAACCCAGGGCGATACCCAGCAGGTGTTTTTTCATTTTATGCTCCAGAGTCAACTGACGAGCGGCCAAGCATGCGCTTAAGCGTATCGTCTTTATCAATAAAATGGTGTTTAAGGGCGGCGAGCCCGTGCAGCACGGACAGGATCACCACGCTCCAGGCAAGCCAGAGGTGAACGACGCCTGCGGTGTCAGCCTGAGCTCCTGCATCGCTGAGCGTGGCCGGGACGTCAAAGAGGCCGAACACGCTAATCGGTTTACCGTCTGCCGTCGAGATGAGGTAACCGCTGATCAGGATGGCAAAGAGCAGCGCGTAGAGCGCAATATGCGCGGCAACGGCGCTGACGCGGGTAATTTTACCGTATGTCTTTAGTGGCGCAGGCGGCGGGGAAATATGTCGCCAGACAGTGCGAAAAACCAGCCCCAGCATCAGCAGAACGCCGATGCTTTTATGCAACTCGGGAGCCTGATGATACCAGCCGTCATAATAGCTGAGCGTCACCATCCAGAGTCCAAGTCCGAACATACCATAGACGGCAATGGCAAATATCCAGTGTAAACTTATGGATATTATTCCGTAGCGCCGGGAGGAGTTACGCAATTGCATCAGAATGTCCATGTTCAAATTAACCGAAACGTAAAAATGAACGGGAAGACGTGATATTGCAACTGAAATAATTGACTATTGATTTTTATTTTATTTATTTCAGCGATTTTGAAAAGAATCGGCAAGATTAATTCAATGGCTTCGTGCAAGAGGCAATAGGCGGAAGAAAAAAGATTAAATAAACATAAAGTAACGTCAATTAATGTCAGTTAGTGATTTCAATAAAACACAACGTAAATAACATCAATGATAGCCAGCAGCGCCCACAATAAGATATAGAGCATCAGGTGCTCGCGAATATTATTGATGAGAAAAGAAACGATCCTGCGCATAACGCCCCGCCACTGAGTATGAAGAAAATGGACCCCGGTATTGCCGGAGCCCATTGCCGATTATCCGTTAAAACGCGAGAGTGAGAAGGGGGTCAGATCAAACTGCGGCGTTATACCCTGGGCAAACTGCGCGGCGATTTCACCCAGCACGGATGCGAATTTGAAGCCATGGCCGCTCAGCCCGGTGATCAGCAGGGTATTGTCATGTCCCGGCAGCGTATCAATGATAAAGTCTTCATCCGGCGTGTTGTCGTAGGTACAGGCCGCGCCATACAGTAAGCCACCAACGCCCGGGAGAATATTGCGCAGGAACGAGAAGGCTTCTGAACCATCCTGCGGGTAGGCGCCAAACGGTTTGCGCTCCTCAGGTGAGGAGATAACCTGCCCGCCGTTGTGTTTCCCAATCTTGAGCGCGTCTTTCTCGGAAGGGAACCCGTAAAACTGATCGCCATTCGGTAATTCGCCAGTGAATGCCGGGAATTTATTCTGCGCGCTGTAGCGACCATCCGACTGGAACCACGAGAAGACCTTACGTACCGGCTGGATGGGCAGATCTGGTAGCAGGCGGGTGACCCAGGTTCCCGCGCTCACCAGCAGGCGGGACGCGGAATAGTCGCCGTCAGGGGTCGTCACCGTGACGCCATTAGCATCATGCGTGATGGCATTCACCGGGCAGTTAAACAGCTGCGCGCAGCCCGCTTTGGCGGCAAGGTCGATCCAGGTTTTGATCGCCGTTTCACAGTGCAGCACGCCGGAGTTGGCTTCAAAAAGGCCGATATAATCATCCGGGACGGTAATTTCAGGCCAGCGGGCGGTAATGCCCGTCGCGTCCAGCGTCTCAACGTCAAGATTGAAGGCTTTCGCGCTGCGTTCGACGCTGGCAAGAAATTCCGACCGCGCCGGGCCAAGGTTGATTACCCCTGTACGCTCGAAAACGCGTTCTTCGGTCTGTTTCGCCAGCTCATCCCACAGCGTCTGGGCGCGAAGCACCAGCGGAACATAGCGTTCACCTTCGCCATAGGCATGGCGAATGAGGCGGGTGTCCCCGTGATGACTGCCTTCCTTGTGGGGCGGCAGATGGGCGTCAATCATCAGGACGTTAAGCCCTGCCTGTGTCGCGTAATAACCGGCAGCCGATCCGACGGAGCCGCTACCAATAATGATTAAGTCGTATCTCATATGCATCTCGTAAACTAACGTTTTGTTAGCAGAGTAATTAACAACGCGGGCGTAAACAAGCGGGAAATAAATAAGGCACCGCGAGGGTGCCTGTAGAGTGAAAAGTGGGCATAACGTTAGTGCCGTTTATACTCATTTTCCTGATAGTCGCCAGATTCTATTTTTGCAATACCTGCCTCTAAAATAGAAATAAACTGACGGGCGACGTCTGTTGTTAGCCACAACGTCTGTCCAACTTCCGCTTCGTCACGGTTGAGTTGATTCGGGGTCTGGTAGTGCAAACGCAGCATCAGCGCATCGTAGCTATCTACGGTACTGATATCCCAGCCAACGAGTGGGTGGGTCTGGATGACTTCGCTATTCTTTTCCATTATAACCCCCTAAATGCGTGTTAGAAGACAACGGCTCTGAGGTTCAATGCATGTTTTTCTGAAAGCATCTTCAGTATACCAAGTAATAAGGGTTCCAACGGGAAAAATAAACAGGTAGCAACACATTTTTCTGCTTTTTAGGATTGTTCGAACAATAAAACACCATCTCGTTCACGATTTTTTAAGAAGACGCTGAATTAATTTGAACTTTAGGAATTTCGGACAAAAAAAAGCCGGGGCGACCCGGCAAAAAAACACAATGAGGGAGCAGTGTTAATCCGTGATGAACCAGTCGTCCGCGCTTTCCCACGTTTCCTGCAGGATTTCGCTGATGCGATCTTTATCTTCTTTCGCGGCACCAATGACGGAGAGGTTGTTCGCAGCGGCGTAACGCACCGTTACGGCGCCCGCGTTGTCGGGAAACGTGCTGTTAATACGGCGGGATAATTCGCCTGCCAGAGCGTCAAGCGCGCCAGCAGGCAGAACGGTAGTTTTGGCTATGGTGACTTCAATACGCATAAATGCCCCCTGTGTAATATACTGTTTATTTATACAGGTATATTATCGTTTTGACAACAAGGGGCACTGATTTTTTAACGTTTTACCGTCCAGTTGACGGTTTCACCCGCCAGGAAAGGGATCAGCGTGTCATCCGTCAGGGCAATGGACTCCTCAACGTGGCTCGCTTTGCGCTCCAGTTCGATGAAGGTGTTGTTGACCGGCAGGCCGTAGAAGCGCGGACCGTTAAGAGAGCAGAACGCTTCAAAATGTTCCAGCGCGTTCATCTCTTCAAAGACGGTCGCGTAGCTGGCAAGCGCCGTTGGGGCGTTGAAGCAACCTGCGCAGCCGCAGCTCGCCTCTTTACGATGGCGGGCATGAGGCGCAGAGTCCGTGCCCAGGAACGCGCGAGAGAAGCCGCTGGCAACCAGCTCGCGCAGCGCTTGCTGGTGTACGTTGCGCTTGAGGATCGGCAGGCAGTACAGGTGGGGACGCACCCCGCCCACCAGCATATGGTTACGGTTAAACATCAGGTGCTGCGGGGTGATGGTCGCGGCAATCAGCTCGTTGCCGTCACGCACATACTCTGCCGCGTCTTTCGTGGTGATATGTTCAAACACCACTTTGAGCGCGGGCAGACGCTGGCGCAGGGGCTCCATGACGGTTTCGATAAAACGGGCTTCACGGTCGAAAATGTCAATCTCCGCATGCGTCACTTCACCATGCACCAGCAGCGGCATGCCCAGCTTCTGCATACGTTCCAGCACCGGCATGATGGCATCAATGCTGGTAACGCCGTGGCTGGAGTTGGTGGTGGCATTTGCCGGGTAGAGTTTCGCCGCCGTAAATACGCCTTCGTTAAATCCGCGTTCCACTTCATTTGGATCCAGCGAATCGGTGAGGTAGCAGGTCATCAACGGGGTGAAATCATGTCCCGCCGGAACAGCATCCAGAATGCGCTGGCGGTAGGCGATCGCGGCATCGACGGTGGTGACTGGCGGAACCAGGTTTGGCATGACAATCGCGCGGCCATAAATTTCGCTGGTATAGGGCACGACGGTTTTCAGCATATCGCCATCACGCAGATGGATATGCCAGTCGTCAGGGCGGCGGATTTTAAGAACCTGGGGTTGTGCAGTCATGGAAGCTCCGGCTTGTCAGGAATCAGTCATAAGGATGGCTGTTTTTGCCGGACACAAATCATAAGCGGAAACGTTTTCGTTTGCACACTTTTCCGTAAAAAAAAGGGCGCCGCAGCGCCCTTCAGGTTAGTCGGTGAAAGGAATGATGATTTCTCCCGGCTTCACCTCTATGCCTTTTGCGTATTTTTTCGCCAGAGCTTCGCCCTTGCTGTTGTCTTCGCTTAAGACGTACGCTGGCTGCTGGTTAAAGTAATTTCGCAGCGACTGGTTCAGATAGGGCATCAGGGTTTGCAGAACCGGCGCCATCTTGTCCGGCGAAACCTGCGCATCGACCACCTCCATCTCCTGGAGGAAAATTGCCCCTTTTTCTTTATTGAACACGGGAAGCGCCTTCAGCTTGAGCTTGATGTTGGCCTTCTGATTACCAAAAAGAGAGGTCATATCAAGATCGGCATCACCGGCCAGAGTGACTTTATTCGGCTCTTCACGACCAATCTGGCTGGTGAGATTGGTGAGAACGATGTGGGCATCGGCTAGCCCCGGCACGCCAATGTCTTTAGAGAAATTATTATGTTTTTCCAGCGCCTGATTAATTTCCTGCTCACTGACGGTGTATTGCGTAAGCTGGTTACAGCCCACCAGCAGACCGCTGACAATAAATGCGGCGGCAATGACAATTTTCTTCATAGTGTTCCTCAACGAAAAATCGGCGCTTCTGTCCTGTTACGCAAGTATGTCAGTGTGAAATGGCAGAAACCAGCAGAAAATACTGAGAAGTGAGGCGGGAGTTTTCTCCCGCCGGAGGGAAAGGCTACGCGCCAGGCTCGAGCATGCCGCTCGCGCTGCGCTTCTGGCTGAACTGCCACCACAGGGCGAAAAGCGTCATGACGCCCACCACGCCGAGCATCATCCAGGGAAGCTCCGGCTGGTTCAGCGCCTTGCCGGCATCGAACAGCCAGCCGCCGCCGGTGTAGCCCAGCGCACCGCCAAAGGCCAGACCCAGGCGGCTGAAGCCCATATAACTGCCGCGCGCACGCGCATCGGCGAGTGAGGCGCTCAGCGTTTCGCGGGCGGGCTCGGCGATGATGGAGCCGATGTAGAAGGTGCAGATCAGCGTAAAAAGCTGCTGAAGCGTGTTTACCAGACCAATCGGCATCATGCTCAGCGTCATCAGAAACAGCCCGGCCATCAGACGATGCTCCAGGCGAAAACGCCGTTCACTCCAGCGGGCAATGGGGTAGAGCAGAGTTAACGACAGGCAGGCTTCGATGGCGTACATCCATTTCACCGCAGCAGGCGTGCCCGCAATATCGTTCACCATGATCGGCAGCATCAGCATCACCTGTACGGCCAGCATGTAATACCCGGTTAAGGTCAACACGTAGGTAACAAAACGCTTGTCGCGCAGCACGCGTCCGAGCCCCTCGCGCACCGGCGCTTTCACCGTCGATAGCTTCCAGGCAGGAAGATAGAGGCCGTTAAACAGCGCGCACAGAATAAAGAGCACTGCCCCGGCCGCACAGACGAGGCGGAAATCGTACTGCAGCAGCCAGCTGCCCAGCAGCGCGCCGACAACTGCCCCGGCACTGTCCTGCATCATCAGAATGGAGAAGAAGCGACCGCGATGCTGCGGACGAATCAGCTTCACCACCAGCGCGGTGCGCGGCGGATCAAACAGGGTGCCCCCAATACCGGAGAGGAAGCAGGAGAACCAGAGCAGCCAGGGCTCGTGGGCAACCGCCATCGTGGCAAAGCCTGCCGCGCGGAGCAGCATACCGGTCACGATCATCGGTTTAGCACCAAAGCGGTCAGCGATCGCGCCGCCAAAGACGCCAAGACCCTGCTGGACAAACTGACGTAGCCCCAGCGCAATACCGACCATCAACGCCGCCCAGCCCATTTGATCGACAAAGCGGATCGAGATGAGGGGGAACACGACAAAAAAGCCGAGCACGACCAGCATGTTATCGACTAAGAGGAAATATTTACCCAGGCTCCTCGCCTGTGATACGCGGGACATTTTCCCTCCAGGGAAAATAAGAAGATGAGCACGCTAACATTCTGCGGTGTCGCCGCGTTTTTTCCCACCCCTCGGCGCGACAATATTTTTTTATCAAAAAGGTGCTTTGATAGAGAGTTCTCATCGAAAAATGTGAAAAGAGGTCAAAATGGTATGTCACTGTTTTCACAGACGGCACAGGCGCAGGTATAGTAAAGCTAATGGGTAAGCTGAAGTGACGGGAAGGAGTGGTATTGATGTTTGGCTATCGCAGTAATGTGCCAAAAGTGCGTCTGACAACGGACCGGCTGGTCGTTCGTCTGGTGCATGAGCGTGATGCCTGGCGTCTGGCGGATTATTACGCCGAGAATCGCCAGTTTTTAAAACCCTGGGAACCCGTTCGGGATGAAAGCCATTGTTACCCCTCCGGCTGGCAGGCGCGCCTCGGCATGATTGCTGAGTTTCATAAGCAGGGCAGCGCGTTCTATTTCGCGCTGCTGGATCCAGAAGAGAAAGAGATTATCGGCATCGCCAATTTTTCAAACGTGGTGCGCGGGTCGTTTCACGCCTGCTACCTTGGCTACTCCATCGGTCAGAAATGGCAGGGGCAGGGTCTGATGTACGAGGCGTTAACGGTAGCCATCCGCTATATGCAACGCACGCAGCATATCCATCGCATTATGGCGAACTACATGCCGCATAATCAGCGCAGCGGCAATTTGCTGGCGCGTTTAGGGTTCGAGAAAGAGGGTTATGCCAAAGACTATCTGCTGATAGACGGAGAGTGGCGCGACCACGTTCTGACGGCATTAACCACCCGTGACTGGACTGCAGGTCGTTAAGGAGAAAAGATGAAATATCAGCTAAACGGTACGGAAGCGCGCGTGATTGGGTGCTTACTTGAAAAACAGGTCACCACGCCGGAGCAGTATCCGCTCTCTGTTAACGCCGTGACCATGGCCTGCAACCAGAAGACCAACCGTGAGCCGGTGATGAACCTCAGCGAGCATGAGGTTCAGGACGTGCTGGATGCGCTGGTAAAACGCCACTATCTGCGCACCGTCAGCGGCTTCGGCAACCGCGTGACCAAATACGAACAGCGCTTTTGTAACTCCGAATTTGGCGACCTGAAGCTGAGCAGTGCGGAAGTGGCGGTTATTACCACGCTGCTGCTGCGTGGGGCGCAAACGCCGGGGGAGTTGCGCTCGCGCGCCTCCCGTATGCATGAGTTCAGCGACATGCAGGAGGTCGAGCAGACGCTGGAAGGGCTGGCCGCGCGCGACGATGGCCCTTACGTAGTGCGTCTGGCGCGCGAGCCGGGTAAACGTGAGAGCCGCTATATGCATCTGTTCAGCGGTGACGTTGACGCCGAAAGCGTGGCGACGGAATCGGATCGCCCTGCAAACAGTGACGACCTTGCCGCGCGTGTAGAGGCACTGGAAGACGAGGTGGCCGGGTTGAAACAGCGTCTGGATGCACTGCTGGCACATTTGGGAGACTAACGGTGAAAAAATTACGCATTGGCGTGGTGGGGCTGGGCGGTATTGCGCAGAAAGCCTGGCTGCCGGTATTGGGCGCTGCGTCTGACTGGACGCTGCAAGGGGCGTGGTCACCTACCCGAGAAAAGGCAGAACGTATCTGCGAAACCTGGCGTATCCCGTATGCGGCATCGCTTCAGGATCTGGCCCGCGAGTGCGATGCGGTATTTGTGCATACCTCAACGGCAACCCATTACCAGGTGGTCAGCGAGCTCCTCAATGCGGGTGTTCACGTTTGCGTGGATAAACCGCTGGCGGAAAATGTCCAGGACGCCGAACGGCTGATTGAGCTGGCGGCACGTAAAAACCTGACGCTGATGGTCGGTTTCAACCGCCGCTTCGCGCCGCTTTACCAGCAGCTGAAGGCGCAGTCCGGCAATATGGCCTCGCTGCGCATGGACAAGCACCGCACCGACAGCGTGGGGCCGAACGATCTGCGCTTTACCCTTCTCGATGACTACCTCCACGTCGTGGACACCGCGCTGTGGCTGACTAACGGCAATGCGCAGCTGAAAAGCGGCACGCTGGTCACCAACGAGCAGGGGCAGATGGTATATGCGGAACACCATTTTGCCGTTGAGCATCTTCAGGTCACCACCAGCATGCACCGTCGCGCGGGCAGCCAGCGGGAATCCGTGCAGGCGGTGACCGACGGCGCGCTGTACGACGTTACCGACATGCGTGAGTGGCGGGAAGAGAAGGGCAGCGGCGTGGTGATGCAGCCGGTCCCCGGCTGGCAAAGCACTCTGGAGCAACGTGGTTTCGCAGGATGTGCCCGCCACTTTATCACCTGCGTGCAAAATCAGACGGTTCCTGAAACGTCCGGCGAGCAGGCCATTCTGGCGCAGCGGATTGTGGAAAGGCTCTGGCGCGATGCCATGAGTGAATAACCCGCTGTAACATCTGCGGATAGTAATTCGTTGAAATCCGGTTAGACTAAGCGCCGCTTGTTGGCTTTGCCGGGTGGCGCTTACGCGTACCCGGCCTACAAATCCGTATGGTTCTGGAAATTCACGTTAATGAACTTATTAAAATCGCTGGCGGCCGTCAGCTCGATGACCATGTTCTCTCGCGTTCTCGGTTTTGCGCGCGATGCCATTGTGGCAAGGGTCTTTGGTGCAGGGATGGCAACGGACGCCTTTTTCGTTGCGTTCAAACTGCCGAACCTGCTGCGTCGTATTTTTGCTGAAGGGGCGTTTTCCCAGGCATTCGTACCTATTCTGGCGGAATATAAAAGCAAGCAGGGTGAAGATGCCACGCGGGTCTTTGTGTCGTATGTCTCCGGGCTGTTGACCCTGGCGCTGGCCGTGGTGACCGTCGTCGGGATGCTGGCCGCGCCGTGGGTGATTATGGTGACTGCGCCCGGCTTTGCCGACACGGCGGATAAATTTGCCCTGACCTCGCAGCTTCTGCGCATTACCTTCCCCTATATTCTGCTCATCTCGCTGGCCTCGCTGGTGGGGGCGATCCTGAACACCTGGAACCGCTTCTCCGTTCCGGCGTTTGCGCCGACGTTCCTCAACGTCAGCATGATCGGTTTTGCCCTGTTCGCCGCGCCGCACTTCAACCCGCCGGTGCTGGCGCTGGCCTGGGCGGTTACCGTGGGTGGCGTGCTGCAGCTGGCGTATCAGCTGCCGCATCTGAAGAAAATCGGCATGCTGGTACTGCCGCGCATCAACCTTAAAGATGCCGGGGCGATGCGGGTCATCAAGCAGATGGGGCCCGCCATTCTCGGCGTTTCCGTCAGCCAAATCTCGCTGATTATCAACACCATCTTTGCCTCGTTCCTCGTGTCGGGCTCTGTTTCCTGGATGTACTATGCTGACCGCCTGATGGAGTTCCCTTCCGGCGTGCTGGGCGTGGCGCTGGGGACCATCCTGCTGCCGTCGCTGTCGAAAAGTTTTGCCAGCGGCAACCATGATGAATACTGCCGCCTGATGGACTGGGGTCTGCGTCTCTGCTTCCTGCTGGCCCTGCCAAGCGCGGTGGCGCTGGGCATTCTGGCCAAGCCGCTGACGGTGTCGCTGTTCCAGTACGGGAAATTCACTGCCTTCGACGCCGCGATGACCCAGCGCGCGTTGATCGCCTATTCGGTTGGGCTGATGGGGCTGATAGTGGTCAAAGTGCTGGCGCCGGGGTTCTATTCCCGTCAGGACATTAAAACGCCGGTGAAAATTGCCATTGTAACGTTGATCATGACCCAGCTGATGAACCTGGCGTTTATTGGCCCGCTGAAGCATGCCGGTCTGTCACTGTCTATCGGTCTGGCGGCCTGTCTCAATGCCGGGCTGCTGTACTGGCAGCTGCGCAAACAGGATATCTTTACGCCGCAGCCGGGCTGGGCGAGTTTCCTCGTGCGTTTAGTTGTGGCAGTGCTGGTGATGTCTGCTGCGTTACTCGGGATGATGCATGTCATGCCGGAGTGGTCCCTGGGCACGATGCCTTATCGTCTGATGCGCCTGATGGCCGTGGTAGGCGTTGGGGTTGTTGCTTACTTCGCCACGCTTGCCGTGCTGGGCTTCAAAGTGAAAGAGTTTGCCCGCCGGACGGCATAAACGCCAAATGGGGAGTCCACCTTAGGGTGCTCCCCACTGCATGATTTGTCGCTCAGGCTTCAAATCGAAATCTTTTTAACACCCGCAATACGTGCCGTCGCCGTCTGACCATCCGCACCGTACAATCCGGTTTCTTTATGCGGCTTTAACACCTCAAGCGCCTGCTGATTGCGCTCAATCTGGCCTTCAAGCAGCCAGCCGTTATGCTGGTTGAGATCGCGCAGATGCTGGGTTTTTTCGGTAATGGTCTGCCAGCGCTCAATAATGTCGTCGTTAGCGCTGCGCTTAGGATCCTGCTCAGCGCGACGCTGTTGCTCCAGGTAATCCAGCGTTGCCAGAAGCGAACTCTTATCTTCAGTAATACGCTGCAGCGCGCTGCCGTTAATGTGACCGGAAGAGAGATGCTGCTGTTCAGCGTCCATTACCGTTTTCAGGTCGTTCAGGACAACCGTCATTTGATCCAGTATTTCTGACAGTCGACTCATACGGTTAGTTACTCTGTAAGAAACTCTGTGCTTCCTGAATCAGGGCGTCAGCGATTTTGCTGGTGTCCATTTTCAGCTCACCGTTGCGAATAGCCGTTTTCAACGCTTCAACGCGTTCCATGTTGATATCGTTGCTGCCTGGCTGCATCAGTTTTGCCTGGGCATCGCTCAGGGTCACGCTGGTGCTGTTAGACGTGGACGGTTTTTCCAGACGCGTTTTCTGTGGGGTAGCGTCGTTCGTTTCGCGAGGCTGTACAGCGCTTACCGGCTTCAGGGCTGATGTACGATCAATGCTCATAGTGTTGTCCTCATCGAGGGTTCGCGGCGTTTGCGCCTGACATCATCATTAGTGGAATATTTATCGGCACGCGCCGCGAAATCTTTAAAAAGATTATAGGTTAATCAGAATATTCCCATCAGAATCGACGGTTCCGCTCACCACCTGGCCTGAGGACATTCTGACGCGGGCGTTTTGCGCCACCGCAGCATTGTTTAACGCTTTCCCTTCACTGTTGATACTAAAGCCGTCTCCGTTGGCAACCACCATCACCTGCTGTCCCGCTTTGACACGCCACGCCTGGCGCAGCATGGAGAGTTGAATCGGCTGGCCCGGTGCGACATCGCGCAGGCTGACGGCGTCCTGTGCCTGGTTAATGTCCAGCATTGTGCGCGGCGGGAGCTGATCCAGACGCCCGCGCTTTAACGTCACGCTGTGTGCCTGCAGCGCGCTGCCACGCGCAATGGGAACGGCGGCGACAACATAATTGCCCGTCGCCTGAACTGCAACCTGTAAATAACGTTTTTCGTTGGCGCAGCGTGCCAGGACGTTCACATTGCCCCACAGCTTCGTGGTCCCCGTCACGCTAAAGGACGGCTGCTCGCAGGTCGGATACAGATTCTGCGGCGTGCGGATGGTCACGTTAACGTCATCGCTAAAGCCCGCCAGCTTCTGCGCGAAAAAATCCGTCAGCGCATTCTGTAGATCTCCGGCCTGCACCAGAGGGCTAAACAGCAAGAAGGTTGCCATCAGGCCACGTTTTAACGTTTGCATCGCAAGTTCCACCGTTACCAGAGTTGAGTGAATTCTACCTGCAGTGGTTTTGCATCAACGGAATAAATAGCGACGCATTTTGCGCTTATTCCGTCGATAGGGGAGACGGGGTGAGATTTAAGCTGTGAACTGAAATTTTGCCATCAGCGGAGGAGACATGCTCGATAAACTCGACGCCGCGTTACGTTTTCAGCAGGAAGCGCTCAATTTACGCGCCCAGCGGCAGGAGATTTTAGCCGCCAACATCGCTAACGCCGATACGCCCGGGTATCAGGCGCGCGATATTGATTTTTCCAGTGAACTTAAAAAGGTGATGGAGCGTGGACGTGCCGAAGGAACGGGTGTTGCACTTGCCATGACATCCTCTCGCCATATTCCCGCTCAGGCGATGACCGCGCCAGCGACCGATTTACTTTATCGCATTCCCGACCAGCCTTCACTCGACGGTAACACCGTGGATATGGACCGGGAGCGTACGCAGTTTGCCGATAACAGCCTGAAATACCAGACGGGCCTGACCCTACTCGGCGGACAAATCAAAGGCATGATGAACGTCCTGCAGGGGGGCAACTGATAAATGGCCTTGCTGAATATTTTTGATATCGCCGGCTCGGCGTTAACCGCCCAGTCCAAACGTCTGAACGTGGCGGCCAGTAACCTGGCGAACGCCGACAGCGTGACCGGACCTGATGGACAGCCTTATCGTGCCAAACAGGTTGTGTTTCAGGTTGATGCTGCGCCAGGCGCGGCAACGGGCGGCGTGAAGGTGTCTGATGTGGTTGAGAGCCAGGCGCCGGACAAGCTGGTCTACGAGCCCGGTAACCCGCTCGCGGACGCTAACGGATACGTGAAGATGCCCAACGTGGACGTGGTAGGTGAGATGGTGAACTCCATGTCGGCATCCCGTAGCTACCAGGCGAACGTCGAAGTGCTTAATACCGTGAAGAGCATGATGCTCAAAACACTCACTCTCGGCCAGTAAAGGAGACATGCATGTCCATCGCCGTAAATGTGAATGATCCGACGAACTCGGGTGTTAACAACACCAAAAGTTCGACGAATTCCAGCTCCCTGACGGGAAGCAATGCCTCCGATCTGCAGAGCAGCTTTCTGACCCTGCTGGTGGCGCAGCTTAAGAATCAGGATCCCACGAACCCAATGCAGAACAACGAACTGACCACGCAGCTTGCGCAGATCAGTACCGTGAGCGGCATTGAGAAACTGAACACGACCCTCGGTTCCGTCTCCGGCCAGATTAACAGCGCCCAGTCTCTGCAGGCGGCAAGCCTGATTGGTCACGGGGTGATGATCCCGGGAACCACGATCCTGGCGGGCACCAGCACCACCGACGGTACGTCGACCACCACCACAACGCCGTTCGGCGTTGAGTTGCAACAACCGGCTGACAAGGTTACCGCAACGATCACGGATGCCAACAACGTGGTAGTACGCACCATTGAAATTGGCGAGCTGAAAGCGGGCGTTCACACCTTTACCTGGGATGGCAGCCTGACCGACGGCACGAAAGCACCAAATGGCTCCTACAAAGTCGCGATTAGCGCCAGCAACGGGACGACCCAGCTGGTGGCGCAGCCGCTGCAGTTCGCGCTGGTTCAGGGCGTGATTAAAGGGGGCGACGGCAACAAACTGGATTTGGGTACCTCGGGTACCACCACACTCGACGAAGTTCGGCAGATTATCTAAGCCTTAACACTTATCAGGAGTAAGTCATGGCCTTTTCTCAAGCGGTCAGCGGCCTGAATGCTGCGGCCACCAACCTGGACGTCATTGGCAACAACATCGCCAACTCCGCGACCTATGGTTTTAAATCCGGTTCTGCATCCTTTGCAGACATGTTTGCCGGTTCCAAAGTGGGGCTGGGCGTAAAAGTTGCTGGCATCACTCAGGACTTTACCGACGGCACGACTACCAACACCGGTCGTGGTCTGGACGTTGCCATCAGCCAGAACGGTTTCTTCCGCATGGTCGATGCAAACGGCTCGGTATTCTACAGCCGTAACGGCCAGTTCAAGCTGGACGAAAACCGTAACCTGGTGAACATGCAGGGGATGCAATTAACGGGTTATCCGGTTGCCGGGACGCCATCAACGGTCCAGACCGGTGCGAATCCACAGGCGATTAATATCCCGACCACGCTGATGGCCGCGAAGTCCACCACCACGGCTTCCCAGCAGATTAACCTCAACTCTACCGATGCCGCACCAACCGCAGCCTTCGATCCGGCCAACCCGGATACCTACAACAAAAAAGGTACGGTAACCGTCTTTGATAGCCAGGGTAATGCGCACAACATGAACCTGTTTTACGTCAAAGATGCGACCCCGGCTAACTCCTGGAAAGTGTATGCCCAGGACGGCAGCGTAGCAGGCAGCACGGCGGCAGTGGCCACTACCTTGACCTTCGATAATAACGGTACGTTGATTGGTGGTGGAAACATCAACATCACTACCGAGACTATCCCGGGTGCGGACCCGGCGACCTTCGCGATGAGTTTTGCTAACTCCATGCAGCAGAACACCGGTGCGAACAATATCGTGGCGACCAATCAGAACGGCTTCAAGCCGGGCGACCTGGTGAGCTATCAGATTAACGATGACGGCACCGTCGTCGGGAACTACTCCAACGAGCAGACTCAGGTGCTGGGCCAGATCGTGCTGGCAAACTTTGCCAACAACGAAGGTCTGAAATCTGAAGGCGATAACGTCTGGTCGGCTACCCAGTCCTCCGGCGTGGCGCTGCTGGGTACGGCGGGAACCGGTAACTTCGGCACGCTGACCAACGGCGCGCTGGAAGCCTCTAACGTGGACCTGAGTAAAGAACTGGTGAACATGATTGTCGCGCAGCGTAACTATCAGTCTAACGCGCAGACCATCAAGACTCAGGACCAGATCCTCAACACGCTGGTTAACCTGCGTTAAGCGGCTAACAGGAAAGCGCAATGGATCACGCAATATATACCGCGATGGGCGCGGCAAGTCAGACGCTCAACCAGCAGGCTGTTACCGCCAGCAACCTGGCAAACGCCTCGACGCCGGGTTTTCGCGCGCAGCTGAATGCGCTGCGTGCGGTGCCGGTGGAAGGGCTCTCCCTGCCGACCCGTACGCTGGTGGCGGCATCCACCCCTGGCGCAGATATGACGCCAGGGCAGATGGATTACACCTCACGCCCGCTGGACGTTGCCCTGCAGCAGGACGGCTGGCTGGCGGTGCAGACCGCCGACGGCGGTGAAGGATATACCCGAAACGGGAATATCCAGGTCAGCGCCACCGGCCAGCTGACGATTCAGGGCCATCCGGTGATGGGAGAAGCGGGCCCGCTGACCGTGCCGGAAGGCTCTGAGCTGACCATCGCTGCGGACGGTACCATTTCGGCGCTGAACCCGGGCGATCCGGCCAACACCGTTGCCCCCGTCGGGCGTCTGAAGCTGGTCAAAGCGGAAGGCAAAGAGGTGCAGCGTGGCGATGACGGCATGTTCCGTCTGACCCAGGCCGCTCAGGCCACCCGTGGTGCTACATTACAGGCCGATCCGAGCATCCGCGTGATGTCCGGCGTTCTGGAAGGCAGCAACGTTAAGCCGGTAGCCGCCATGAGCGACATGATCGCCAGCGCCCGTCGTTTTGAAATGCAGATGAAGATCATCAGCAGCGTGGACGAAAACGCGGGCAAGGCTAACCAACTTCTGTCGATGAGTTAACAGGACTCTTTATGATCAGTTCTTTATGGATCGCGAAAACTGGCCTGGACGCGCAGCAAACCAACATGGACGTGATTGCCAACAACCTGGCAAACGTGAGCACCAATGGTTTCAAGCGTCAGCGTGCCGTTTTCGAAGATTTGCTTTATCAAACCATCCGTCAGCCGGGCGCGCAGTCATCTGAACAGACGACGCTGCCGTCAGGCCTGCAGATCGGTACCGGCGTTCGCCCGGTGGCGACCGAGCGTCTGCACAGCCAGGGCAACCTGTCTCAGACCAACAACAGCAAAGACGTGGCGATCAAAGGCCAGGGCTTCTTCCAGGTACAGCTGCCTGACGGGACCTCTGCCTACACCCGTGACGGTTCCTTCCAGGTCGATCAGAACGGTCAGCTGGTGACGGCGGGCGGTTTCCAGGTTCAACCTGCGATCACCATTCCGGCGAACGCCCTGAGCATTACCATCGGCCGTGACGGCATCGTGAGCGTGACCCAGCAGGGGCAGGCCGCGCCGGTTCAGGTCGGACAGCTCAACCTGACCACCTTCATGAACGATACCGGTCTGGAGAGCATTGGTGAGAACCTCTACACCGAAACGCAATCCTCCGGTACGCCAAATGAAAGCACGCCAGGCCTGAACGGTGCGGGTCTGCTGTATCAGGGGTATGTCGAAACCTCCAACGTGAACGTGGCGGAAGAGCTGGTGAATATGATCCAGGTCCAGCGCGCGTATGAAATTAACAGTAAAGCAGTCTCGACGACCGATCAGATGCTGCAGAAACTGACGCAACTCTAAGGTGTAGCCCGGTGCGGTAAACGCCGCACCGGCTCCCTGTTTTCGAAGATGAAGGCAATGCAAAAAAACGCGGCGTTTCGTTATCCGATATTGACTGTTCTGGCTGTCACCCTCAGCGGGTGTGCCTTGATCCCGTCTAAACCATTGGTCCAGGGTGCGACGACTGCCCAACCCGTTCCTGGCCCTGCGCCAGTTGTTAACGGCTCCATTTTCCAGACCGCGCAGCCGATTAACTACGGTTATCAGCCGCTGTTTGAAGATCGCCGCCCGCGTAATGTTGGCGATACACTGACCATTGTGCTGCAGGAAAACGTCAGCGCGAGCAAGAGCTCGTCAGCGAACGCCAGCCGCGATGGCAAAACCAATTTTGGCTTCGACACCGTTCCACGCTATCTGCAGGGCCTGTTCGGCAATGCCCGTGCGGATGTTGAGGCCTCCGGCGGCAACACCTTTAACGGTAAAGGTGGCGCGAACGCCAGCAACACCTTCAGCGGTACGCTGACGGTCACGGTTGACCAGGTGCTGGTTAACGGCAATTTACACGTCGTGGGTGAAAAACAGATCGCCATTAACCAGGGCACTGAATTCATTCGCTTCTCGGGCGTGGTGAATCCACGCACCATCAGCGGCACCAACACCGTTCCGTCCACGCAGGTGGCGGATGCGCGCATTGAGTACGTCGGTAACGGCTACATTAATGAAGCGCAGAATATGGGTTGGCTGCAGCGCTTCTTCCTTAATTTATCGCCGATGTAAGCGAGGTGACCCATGTTTAAATCGATCTTCGCCGCGGCGCTGGTTCTTGTTGCAACGTTTGCCCAGGCCGACCGCATTCGCGATCTTACCAGCGTCCAGGGCGTTCGCGAAAACTCGCTGATTGGGTATGGCCTGGTCGTGGGGCTGGACGGCACGGGTGACCAGACGACCCAGACGCCGTTTACCACACAAAGCTTAAACAACATGCTTTCCCAGCTCGGCATTACCGTGCCGGCGGGAACTAACATGCAGCTGAAAAACGTGGCCGCGGTAATGGTTACTGCGTCCTACCCGGCGTTTGCGCGCCAGGGGCAGACCATTGACGTGGTGGTCTCTTCAATGGGTAACGCCAAAAGCCTGCGCGGCGGTACGCTGCTGATGACCCCGCTGAAAGGCGTCGACAGCCAGGTCTACGCGCTGGCGCAGGGCAACATTCTGGTTGGCGGTGCAGGCGCATCCGCTGGCGGAAGCAGCGTGCAGGTGAACCAGCTGAACGGCGGGCGCATCACCAACGGTGCGATCATCGAGCGTGAACTGCCGACTCAGTTTGGTGCGAGCAACACCATCAACCTGCAGCTGAATAATGAAGACTTCACGATGGCGCAGCAGATTGCGGACACCATCAACCGCAACCGCGGCTACGGTAATGCGACGGCGCTGGATGCGCGTACCGTGCAGATCCGCACCTCGACTGGCAGCAGCAACCAGGTGCGCATGCTGGCAGATATCCAGAATATGGAAGTGAACGTCTCGGTGCAGGATGCCAAAGTGATCATCAACTCCCGTACGGGATCGGTAGTGATGAACCGGGAAGTGTCGCTGGATAGCTGCGCCGTGGCGCAGGGTAACCTGTCGGTGACGGTTAACCGTTCTGCCAACGTCAGCCAGCCTGACACGCCGTTTGGCGGTGGCCAGACGGTGGTGACGCCGCAAACGCAGATTGATTTGCGTCAGAGCGGCGGTTCCCTGCAGAGCGTGCGCTCCAGCGCCAACCTGAACAGCGTGGTGCGCGCCCTGAACGCGCTGGGTGCCACGCCGATGGATCTGATGTCGATTCTGCAATCCATGCAAAGCGCGGGCTGCCTGCGCGCCAAACTGGAAATCATCTGATGCTGACCGATAGCAAACTGTTGACCAGTGCCGCCTGGGACGCCCAGTCGCTGAACGAACTGAAATCCAAAGCAGGCAAAGACCCGGCGGCGAATATCCGCCCGGTTGCCCGCCAGGTGGAAGGGATGTTTGTACAGATGATGCTGAAAAGCATGCGTGAAACCCTGCCGAAAGACGGAATGTTCAGCAGCGATTCAACGCGTCTTTACACCAGCATGTATGACCAGCAGATTGCGCAGCAGATGACCGCCGGTAAAGGCCTCGGTCTGGCTGACATGATTGTCAAACAGACCGCCGCCGCACAGGGTATTGCGCCAGAAGCTCAGCCGCAGCAGGTGCCGATGAAGTTCGACCTGGAAACGGTGACCAGTTATCAGAACCAGGCGCTGACGCAGATGGTGCGTAAAGCGATACCGAAGGCAACCGGCGGCGGCGATGAGGCGCTTTCCGGTGACAGCAAAGACTTCCTGGCGCAGCTTTCTCTGCCTGCGCGACTGGCCAGTGAACAGAGCGGCGTGCCTCACCACCTGATTCTGGCCCAGGCCGCGCTTGAGTCGGGCTGGGGCCAGCGCCAGATCCGCAAGGAAAACGGCGACCCGAGCTTCAACATCTTCGGCGTGAAGGCCACCTCCAGCTGGAAGGGGCCGACCACCGAGATCACGACCACGGAATACGAGAACGGCGCGGCGGTGAAGGTGAAAGCCAAATTCCGCGTTTACAGCTCTTATCTGGAAGCGTTGTCGGATTATGTGGGTCTGCTGAGCCGAAATCCGCGTTATACCGCCGTTACGCAGGCGGCAACGGCGGAGCAGGGCGCTCAGGCACTGCAAAACGCGGGCTACGCGACCGACCCGAACTACGCGCGCAAGCTCACCAGCATGATCCAGCAGCTGAAATCCATGGGCGAGAAGGTCAGCAAAGCCTATAGCACAGATATCGAAAATCTGTTCTGAAAGTTCTCAAGTCCCGGTGGAGGTTGCCGATAACCTTCATCAGGACTCGTGTCTGAACGTATAAAAGGAACCCCCATGTCCAGTTTGATTAACAGCGCCATGAGTGGCCTCAGTGCCGCGCAGTCGGCACTCAATACCGTCAGTAATAATATTTCAAGCTATAACGTGGCAGGTTACACCCGCCAGACGACGGTGCTGGGTGCATCTAACAGCACGCTGACCGGCGGTGGCTGGGTGGGTAACGGGGTGTATGTCTCCGGTGTCCAGCGTGAATATGACGCTTTCATCACCAACCAGCTGCGCGCCGCGCAGACCCAGAGCAGCGGCCTGACGACGCGCTATCAGCAAATGTCAAAAATTGACGATGTGCTCTCCGATACCACCAATTCCCTTTCCACCACCCTGCAGGATTTCTTTAAAAGCCTGCAAACGCTGGTGAGCAACGCGGAAGACCCGGCTGCACGTCAGACGGTGCTGGGAAAAGCGGGCGGCCTGGTCAATCAGTTCAAAACCAACGATCAGTATCTCCGCGATCAGGATACGCAGGTGAATACGGCGATCGGGACCAGCGTTTCGCAGATCAACAACTATGCCAAACAGATTGCCAATCTGAACGATCAGATTTCCCGCCTCACCGGCGTCGGCGCGGGCGCATCACCTAACGATCTGCTCGACCAGCGCGATCAGCTCGTCAACGAGCTGAACAAAATCGTGGGTGTGGAAGTTTCGGTTCAGGATAGCGGCACGTTTAACATCTCTTTCGGCAACGGCTACAGCCTGGTGCAGGGCAGCAAAGCTAACCAGCTGGCTGCCGTGAAGTCCAGCGCCGATCCTTCCCGTACCACTATCGCCTACGTCGATGAGGTTGCGGGTAATGTCGAGATCCCGGAAAAGATGATCACCACCGGTTCGTTAGGTGGTTTGCTCACCTTCCGCGCGGAAGATCTGGACAAGGCTCGTAACACCCTGAACCAGATGGCGCTGGCGTTTGCTGACGCAATGAATAAGCAGCATGAGGCCGGTTTTGATGCGAACGGCGATGCGGGCGGTAAACTGTTCGGCTTTGGTTCTCCGGCTGTGCTTTCCAACAGCAAAAATAGCGGCACGGCTGTCGTCAATGCCACCGTTGCGGACAGCACCAAAGTTCAGGCAACGGATTATAAGCTGCAGTTTAACGGCACCGACTGGACCATCACCCGCACGTCGGACAAGACCAGCTTTACGATGAGCCCGGATGCCAGCGGCAATCTGTCGTTTGACGGTCTCAACGTGAACGTCAGCGGTTCGGCTAACGCCAAAGACAGCTTTACCGTGAAGCCTGTGTCCGACGTCATCATGAACATGGAACTGTCCATCAGCGACGAGTCCAAACTGGCCATGGCCTCGGTGCAGAACGGCGGTGAGAGCGACAACCGCAACGGGCAGAAAATGCTGGATCTGCAAAACAGCAAAGTGGTTGGCGGAAACAAAACCTTCAACGATGCCTACGCCTCGCTGGTGAGCACCGTGGGGAGCACCACCGCTTCACTGAAGGTAAGCAGCCAGACGAAAGCCAATGTGGAAACGCAGTTAATTAAGCAGCAGCAGACCATCTCCGGGGTAAACCTCGACGAAGAGTATGGCAACCTGCAGCGTTATCAGCAGTATTACCTCGCCAACGCGCAGGTGCTTCAGACTGCCAGTACGCTCTTCGATGCAATTATCAACATTCGTTAAGGTTGAGGTGAAAAATGCGTATTAGCACCCAGATGATGTATGAGCAGAACATGCGCGGGATCACCGATTCCCAGAGCAGATGGCTGAGCTATGGTGAACAAATGTCCACCGGCAAGCGCGTTAACCGTCCGTCGGACGATCCTATCGCGGCTTCACAGTCTATTGTTCTGTCGCAATCTCAGTCTCAAAACAGCCAGTTCGCGTTAGCGCGCACCTTTGCCACGCAAAAAGTGTCGCTGGAAGATAACGTGCTGACCCAGGTGAACACGGCGTTATCAAGCGTGCGTGAGAAGCTGGTTTACGCGTCAAACGGCACCTTAAGCGATGACGACCGTCTCTCTCTGGCGACCGATATTCAGGGGATCCGCGATCAGCTGATGAACCTGGCTAACACGACGGATGGCAATGGTCGCTTTATCTTTGCGGGTTACAAGACCGAGAGCGCTCCGTTTGATGCCGTGAGCGGCACCTACAATGGCGGCGCTGAGGCGATCACTCAGCAGGTCGATACGGCGCGAAATATGGCGATCAGCCATACCGGCCAGCAGATCTTCGAGAGCATTACCAGTAATGCGGAAGAGCTGCCGGGCGGGGGCTATGGCGATACCAACATGTTTAAAATCCTTGATTCCGCCATTGCTTCGCTGAAGACGCCGATTGAGAACGATCCGGCCGCGGCCGCCGCGCAAGGCCAGGTGATTTCCAACGCGCAGATCGGTATTAAAAACGCGCAGAACAACGTCCTGACGGTCGTTGCGGATGTGGGTACCAAGCTGAACGAGCTGGAAAAACTCGATACCCTGGGTGACGACCGCGCGCTGGGTCAGACTAAGCAGATGAGCGACCTGGTGGACGTGGACTGGAACGAAGCGATTTCCTCTTACACCATGCAGCAGGCGGCTCTGCAGGCCTCTTATAAAGCGTTTAGCGATATGCAGGGCATGTCTCTGTTCCAGCTGAACAAATAACATCTTGACCTCTTGGAACATGTCTTGAAACTGGGCATGTTTTACTGCCCAATCCGTCTGGATTGGGCATTTTTTTACGCCATTTCTGCTGGTGCTGAGGCGACGCGCGCGCTTTCAATCATACGGATTGCCAGCGCAATGATGCCGCAGACCGTTGCCAGCGCCACCACACCCGTCCAGCCAGCCAGCGTGTAAATATTGCTGCCCAACGCGGAACCCAGCGCCATGCCGATAAAGATCACCGTAAAGAGCAGGGCGTTCAGGCGACCCCGCGCCTGTGGTTCAAGGCTGTAGACCAGATTCTGGTGCGCGACCAGGCTGGACTGGAGGCCCAGATCGAAGCCGATGGCAGAGACGGCAATCAGGATCAGCTGTCCGTGAACCCCCAGGGCGGGCATCAGGAACATCAGGGCAAACGAAACGGTCACGAGGACGGCACCAAGCTGTGTGACTTTTCCGGCACCCAGCTTATCCGCCAGGCCGCCCGCCAGTGGAGCTGCTAACGCACCGGCTGCACCTGCGATACCAAAACCACCGGCGACGGCACTCCCGAGGTGATAGCGTTCCAGCAGCATGACCGCAAGGGTAGACCAGAAGGCGCTAAAGGCTATCGACAGAAAACCCTGTGCCAGCGCGGCACGGCGCAGAGCGGGATAACGACGCCACAGATGTTCCATGGAGCGCAGCAGAGCGGGATAGCTCAGCGTGGAGTGAATGGCGAAACGAGGGAGTACGACCCACATCACCACGCCGATAAAGGCAATACTCGCCGCGGCCAGCTGGTACATCACGCGCCAGCCAAACGCTTCGCCCACCACGCCGCTGACGGTTCTGGAGAGCAAAATGCCCAGCAGCAGACCGGTCATCACCGTACCCACGGTTTTCCCCTGTTTGCCTTCCGGTGCAAGGATCGCCGCAGCCGGGACAATATCCTGCGCCATGGTGGCGGCCATGCCGATGAGCAAACTTGCCAGCAGCAGAGAGTGGATCTGTCCGGTCAGGCTACAGCCCAGCAGGAACAGCGCCAGGGCCGCACTTTTAAACAGAATCAATGTTCTGCGGTCGTGGCGGTCGCCGAGCGGCAGCAGGAACAGGATCCCCAGGGCATATCCCGCCTGGGTAAGCGTCGGGACCATGCCCATTCCTTCGATGCTCAGGTGAAGGTCTGCGCCCATCAGCGGCAGCAGCGGCTGGGCATAATAGATGGATGCCACGCTGAAGCCCGCACCGAGCGCCAGCATTAAGATGACCCAGCGGCTTACGGCATGGGCGGCGGTTGTTGTGTTCATAAGATGTTCCTCATTCATCGTGTGTGGCTATTTTTTATCACTACGCCTTGCGGCGGTAGCGGGCCTGGTGGTAAAACGCTTATACGTTGAACGTATAAGTGAAAATGCGATGAAAAGAGCTGAGCGTATAGACAGGGTGGAGCTGATGCGGACGTTTGTCCGTATTGTTGAGGCAGGGTCACTCTCTGCGGCGGCACGGCAGCTGGCAACAACCCAGGCCACGGTGAGCCGGCGGTTGCAGTCGCTTGAGACAATGCTCGGCGTGCGCCTGCTTTTGCGCACCACCCACACGACGCGGCTGACGGATGACGGTGAGCGCTGCTATCAGCATGCCCGTCGGGTGATTGACAGCTGGTTGGCGCTTGAAGATGAGGTGGGGCACACGGAAGACGAACCGGTAGGCGTACTGCGGGTGCGCGCCCCGCACGCGTTTGGTCAGGATCAGCTTCTGAAACCGTTAACCGAATTTTTGCAGCGCTACCCGCAGCTCTCGATTGAGTGGATGCTCAACGATCGGTCGGCTGACTTCCTCGGCGATAACCTTGACTGCGCTATACGGGTGGGGGTGGAGGTCGATCCGGCGACCGTCTCCGTGCTGCTGGCCGAAGTGCCGCGCTCGGTGGTGGCTTCTCCGGCATTGCTGGACCGTTTTCCGACGGTTAACACACCGGAAGATCTGCAGCAGCTCCCCTGGATTGCCATCAGCTCTTTCTACCAGCGTCATGTGGAGCTTTTTCACGATGCATCGTCAGCCACCGTGCGAGTGGCGATTACCCCCCGCCTGAGTACCGACAGTCTGTATGTCGCACGCAATACGGCACTCACCGGTCTTGGCGTGGCGGTGGTATCCAGCTGGACGGTACAGGATGATATTCAGGAAGGTCGGCTGGTGCATTTGCTGCCGGAGTGGCAGCCTTCGGCGTTACCGGTGCATCTGGTTTACCCCTGGTCCCGGTATTATCCGGCGCGTTTGCGGCGTTTTCTGGAGTTGATGCGGCAGATAATGCCAGAGGTCACCGGGATGAGAAAGCCCGTGCAGCAACCATAAAAAAAGCCGACCCGAAGGTCGGCTTTTTGACTTAACGTACGTTATTCAACTGACTGCGGACGGGTTGCTGGTGCAGTCGCCTTGTGCGTAGCACTGTGGCCACCGGCAGCACCTTTACCATCGAAGTTGAATTCCGGGCGAACCCAGTCGCTGTGACGCGGCGCTTCAGGCACATACTCAGGCGCAGGAGCGCGAGTCATTGGCGCTGTCGCAACGTGAGCAGGCGCGGCAGCAACCTTAACCGGCTCTGGTTTCACTTCCGGCGCTTTCACGTCTTCAACAACAGGCTCAACCTGAATCTCAACGTCCTGAACAACCTCTTCGGTCGTTGTTTCAACGATGGTTTCAGCAGTTTCTTCCACTGCTGCTACAGGTTCAGCTTCTTCAGCGACTTCCTCAGCCACCACGGCATCTTCTTCGGCAATAAGCTGCGGTGCGGCATCAACCGGCGCGGCAATCACTTCTGGATGGGTGGTTTCCACTTCTACTGCATGAGGTGCTTCAGCTTCTACAACCTGAGGTTCAACCACGGTTGCTGCTTGAGTCTCGACTTTTTCTACCACTACTGCTGGTGCAATCACCTCTTCAGCCACAGCCTGTTCTTCAACAGCCTGCTCCGGGCGAGCAACCGGATAACGGATCCAGACTTTACCGGATGCCATTTCAGGTGACGCGCACGCCACGGTCATTGGCATTGGGGACTGCGTCGGGTAACGCTCGTCACGGTAGCGACGACGACGCTGGCCACTCACGCGCAGATGACGCGGAGAGCGGCGGGAGCGACGCGGCATACCCGCGTTGTCACGGTTTTCACCGTTTTCATCCTGCTCAACGTGAGTTTCCACTACGGCTGGCAGGTCAACTTTCGCAACCTGGGTACCCGTTGCGGTTTCTGTCGCTTCTGCCGCTACCACTACGGTTTCTTCTGCCTGAGCAGAGCCGATGCGCACTTTCTGTGCCAGCTGGCGCTGCTTACGGCGTGGCATCACCTGAGTACGCTCTTCCTGCTCGCCGTCCTGCTGCTCGGCAGGCGCTTCGCGGTTCAGATTTTTAACTTCCTGCTGCGCCTGACGCTTCTCGTCGTTACGACGACGGTTGCGTTCGCGACGTGGCTGCTGCTCGTCGCGCTGTTTGCTCTTCTCAGACTCATCGCCCGCCTGCTGGCGAATTTCACGATCCTCAACATTCTGCTGTTGTTTCTCGCGACGGTTGCGACGATTGTCTTCGCGTTGCTCACGGCCTTCGTTATTCTCAGAACGGCTATCACGACGCTCGCTGCGGTCATTACGATCGTTACGATCATTACGGTCGCGGCGGTTGTTCTGACGCTTACGACGGTCCTGCTGACGTTCAGGCTTGGTGGCTTTTGGTTCTTCTTTCGGCTGCTCTGGCTGCACTTCTTCGCCAGCAAACATCTTCTTCAGCGCGCCGAAGAAGCGGCTCAGCAGACCCGGTTGCGCAGGCTGGGCTTTGGCTGCCGCGACTTCTGGTTTCTGTGCCGCCGGTTTGGCTGCCGGTTTTTCCAGCGCCGCTTCCGGTGGTGCTTCTGGCATGATGAAGGTTGCTAATGCAGGCTGCTCTGGCAGTTTGCGCTCGGCAGGTTCTTCATCGGAAGGCAGCGCCATCTCTTCTTCATGCAGTTTCGGCAGCAGGTAGCTGAGAGTGCTGGTTTCTTCGCCTTTACGGACACGCAGCACGTGATAGTGCGGGGTTTCCATCTGGTCGTTTGGCACGATGATGCAGCGAACGCCGCCCTGACGCGCTTCAATGGCACTTACCGCTGCACGTTTTTCGTTCAGCAGATAAGACGCAATTGGCACAGGCACAATCGCGTGAACCTCTTTGGTGTTCTCTTTCAGCGCTTCTTCTTCAATCAGACGCAGGATGGAGAGGGACAGAGATTCGTTATCACGCACGGTACCGGTGCCGGAGCAGCGCGGGCAGACGTGATGGCTGGACTCACCCAGCGACGGGCTCAGACGCTGGCGGGACATCTCCAGCAGGCCAAAGCGCGAGATATGGCTAATCTGGATACGCGCGCGATCCTGACGCACCGCTTCGCGCAGACGGTTTTCAACCGCACGCTGGTGGCGAACAGGCGTCATGTCAATGAAGTCGATAACAATCAGACCGCCCAGGTCGCGCAGGCGGAGCTGGCGGGCGATTTCATCAGCGGCTTCCAGGTTGGTGTTGAAGGCCGTCTCTTCGATGTCGCCGCCGCGAGTTGCACGCGCGGAGTTGATGTCAATAGCGGTCAGCGCTTCAGTGGTATCGATAACGATAGAACCGCCAGACGGGAGGCGCACTTCACGCTGGAAGGCCGACTCAATCTGGGATTCGATCTGATAATGGCTGAACAGCGGGATTTCACCGGTGTACAGCTTAATTTTGCTGGTGAAATCCGGACGACCCAACGCGGCGATGTGCTGGCGAGCCAGCTCAAGCACTTTCGGGTTATCGATTAGAATCTCACCGATGTCCTGACGCAGGTAATCACGGAAGGCACGCACGATAACGTTGCTTTCCTGGTGGATCAGGAACGGAGCAGGGCGGCTTTCTGCGGCTTTCTGGATAGCTTCCCAGTGCTTCAGACGGAAGCTCAGGTCCCACTGCAGCGCTTCGGCAGATTTGCCCACGCCCGCGGTACGCACGATAAGCCCCATGCCATCCGGCAGCTCAAGGCTTGCCAGCGCTTCTTTCAGCTCGGTACGGTCATCACCTTCGATACGGCGAGAGATGCCACCCGCGCGAGGGTTGTTTGGCATCAGCACCAGATAGCTCCCCGCCAGGCTGATAAAGGTGGTCAGTGCGGCACCTTTGTTGCCGCGCTCTTCTTTATCAATCTGAACGATAACTTCCTGACCTTCACGCAGAACATCTTTGATGTTTGGGCGGCCATGGGCGTTGTAGTTTGCAGGGAAATATTCGCGGGCGATTTCTTTCAGAGGGAGGAAACCATGACGCTCAGCACCGTAATCAACAAATGCAGCTTCAAGGCTTGGTTCAATGCGGGTGATTTTACCTTTGTAAATGTTCGCTTTTTTCTGTTCGTGTCCAGGACTTTCGATATCCAGATCGTACAGGCGCTGCCCATCCACAAGGGCGACACGCAACTCTTCTTGCTGAGTTGCGTTGATTAACATTCTTTTCATCGTAACTTACTCGTTATTCTTACATTGACGACAAAGCTGCGGGCAAGGTGACGCTTTCCGGGGTATGAACCGATGGCCTCGTGTCTGTTCACGTCGCCAACCTCACGGTTGTCGCTCGCTTAAGAGGCGCAGAGTGTCGGTTGCCTGTATTTCATACGGAAACACAGCGCAATTATCAGGGGAATTGCCTGGGTAGAACTCTCCAGAAAACAATCCTTATACCGGGAAGTACTGCAACCCGCAGCCCGCTAACTGCCTGAAAGATCAATACGTCTTACGCCATTGCTGCGTGGATGATCGGTCAGACAAAATTGGTCATTCCGTCGACATCCTTACAAAACCCGGATTTAACGCGGAAAACAGCCTCATTATTCCACTGCTCGCCGGGTTATAGCAAGATGACTTTTACCAATTATCACCCGGTTACTCACAGTTTCTTCACCTCAAGGTGGTGATTGGTTTAATAACCACCAAATCGATTGCGTGAAACGGGGCGCAGGCCGGATAAAAGTAAATATAAGCATAGAAAAATGAGTGGCGCTAATGGCTGACGATATTTAGAATCGCCAACCATGAAAACAGAGACTCCAGCCGTAAAAATGGTTGCTATCGCGGATGACTACGCGGGGCAACGCATCGATAACTTCCTGCGCACCCAGCTGAAGGGTGTGCCGAAGAGCATGATTTATCGCATCTTGCGTAAGGGCGAGGTGCGGGTGAATAAAAAACGCGTGAAGCCTGAGTATAAGCTCGAAGCCGGTGATGAAGTGCGTATCCCGCCGGTGCGCGTGGCTGAACGTGAAGAAGAGGTGGTTTCGCCGAAGCTGCAAAAAGTTGCCGCGCTGAGTGACGTCATTCTTTATGAAGATGACTATATCCTTGTGCTGAACAAACCGTCAGGGACAGCCGTACACGGCGGCAGCGGCCTGAGCTTTGGCGTGATAGAAGGGCTGCGTGCGCTGCGCCCGGAAGCCCGTTTCCTTGAACTGGTGCATCGTCTCGACCGGGATACCTCCGGCGTGCTGCTGGTGGCGAAAAAGCGTTCCGCGCTGCGTTCTTTGCATGAGCAACTGCGTGAAAAAGGGATGCAGAAAGATTATCTGGCGCTGGTGCGCGGTCAGTGGCAGTCCCACGTGAAGGTGGTGCAGGCGCCGCTGTTGAAGAACATTCTGCAAAGCGGCGAGCGCATTGTTCGCGTGAGCCAGGAAGGGAAACCGTCTGAGACGCGCTTTAAGGTTGAAGAGCGCTACGAGTTTGCTACGCTGGTGCGCTGCAGCCCGGTGACGGGACGTACCCACCAGATTCGCGTCCATACGCAGTTTGCGGGCCATCCGATTGCGTTTGATGACCGCTACGGCGACCGCGAATTTGATAAACAGCTGGCCGGTACGGGCCTGTCGCGTCTGTTCCTGCATGCGGCCGCGCTGAAGTTTACCCATCCTAATACCGGTGAAATCATCCGTATTGAAGCGCCGCTGGATGAGCAGTTGAAACGCTGTCTTAAGGTTCTGCGCGGCTGATTATGTGCCGGGTGGCGCTGCGCTTACCCGGCCTACGAAACCCGTAGGCCATGCAAGTGAAGCGCCGCTGGGCGAAAGTCACATGGACAGCGGATTACATTCTTCTCTTCTTAACATCTGGCACAGCGCAATCAATGGCAGCCCCACCAGCGTATTCGGGTCTCGCCCATCCAGCTTGTCAAACAGCGCAATCCCCAATCCTTCACTTTTAAAGCTCCCTGCGCAGTTCAGCGGACGCTCCCGGCGCACGTAATCCATAATCTCTTGCTCGCTGAGGTGGCGGAAGTGTACGTCGAACGGCTCGCATTCGGTTTGCAGATGGCCAGTGGCGGCGTTATAGAGCGCCAGGCCGGTGTAAAAGGTCACGATAGTGCCCCGCGCGCGCAGAAGCTGCTGGCAGGCGTTCTCTTCCGTATGGGGCTTGCCGGTGATTTCGCCGTCCAGCACGCAAACCTGATCGGAGCCTATAATCAAATGTGCAGGATAACGTGCGGCCAGCGATTGCGCTTTCTCCTTAGCGAGACGCGTCACCAGATGACGCGGCGATTCACCCGGCTGCGGCGTCTCATCAACGTCCGGCGCGGCACATTCAAACGGGATCCCGAGCTTTTCCAGCAACATTCGACGGTAGGGAGAAGTGGAAGCAAGTACGAGATTTGGCATATTTTTATCACCAGATATAGCGTATCGATGCCAGCCATTTTAAACTACAGGCCGCAATGTGTGCGAATAATTGGCAAAAGGCAGCTCTGGTTGCCTTTTTCTTTGACTCTATGACGTTACAAAGTTAATATGCGCGCCCTATGCAAAAGGTAAAATTACCCCTGACTCTTGATCCGGTTCGTACGGCTCAGAAACGCCTCGATTACGAAGGTATCTATACTTCCGATCAGGCTGAGCGTATTGCCGAATCCGTAGTCAGTGTGGACAGTGATGTAGAATGCTCCATGTCGTTCGCTATCGACAACCAGCGTCTCGCCGTTTTAACCGGTGATGCAAAGGTAACGGTAACGCTCGAGTGTCAGCGTTGCGGGAAACCGTTTGTACAGCATGTTCACACAACGTATTGTTTCAGTCCGGTTCGTTCTGACGAACAGGCTGAAGCACTCCCGGAAGCGTATGAGCCGATTGAGGTTAACGAATTCGGTGAAATCGATCTTCTGGCTCTGGTTGAAGATGAAATCATCCTCTCCTTGCCAGTGGTTCCGGTGCATGATTCTGAACACTGTGAAGTGTCCGAGGCGGACATGGTCTTTGGGGAACTGCCTGATGAAGCGCAAAAACCAAACCCATTTGCCGTATTAGCCAGCTTAAAGCGTAAGTAATTGAGGAGTAAGGTCCATGGCCGTACAACAGAATAAACCAACCCGTTCCAAACGTGGCATGCGTCGTTCCCATGACGCGCTGACCGCAGTTACCAGCCTGTCTGTAGACAAGACTTCTGGTGAGAAACACCTGCGTCACCACATCACCGCTGACGGTTTCTACCGCGGCCGCAAGGTTATCACTAAGTAATCGCGCGAAAGCGTGATTAGGCTTAGTGAGGATTTCCCCGTGCAAACGGGGAAGTTACCGAACCAGGCTGCGACGATACCTTGACACGTCTAACCCTGGCGTTAGATGTCATGGGGGGAGATTTTGGCCCTTCCGTGACAGTGCCTGCAGCATTGCAGGCACTGAATTCTAATTCGCAACTCACACTTCTTTTAGTCGGCAATCCCGACACAATCACGCCATTACTTGCAAAAGCTGACTTTGAACAACGTTCGCGTCTGCAGATTATTCCTGCGCAGTCAGTTATTGCCAGTGATGCGCGCCCCTCGCAGGCTATTCGCAATAGCCGCGGCAGCTCTATGCGCATCGCGCTGGAGCTGGTAAAAGAAGGGCGAGCGCAGGCTTGCGTCAGCGCCGGAAATACCGGTGCGCTGATGGGGCTGTCGAAATTATTGCTCAAGCCGATTGAAGGCATTGAGCGTCCGGCGCTGGTGACGGTGTTGCCGCACCAGCAGAAGGGGAAGACGGTGGTGCTCGATTTGGGCGCTAACGTGGATTGTGATAGTACCATGCTGGCCCAGTTCGCCGTGATGGGGTCGGTGCTGGCAGAAGACGTGGTCGGGATCAACAATCCCCGCGTTGCGTTATTGAATATTGGTGAAGAAGAGACCAAAGGCCTGGACAGCATTCGCGAAGCTGCTGAATTGCTCAAACAGGTTCCCTCCATCAACTATATTGGTTATCTCGAAGCCAATGAGTTGCTGACGGGAAAAACGGATGTTCTGGTGTGCGATGGCTTCACCGGAAACGTAACGTTGAAGACCATGGAAGGGGTCGTGCGCATGTTCCTCTCTCTGCTGAAATCTCAGGGAGAAGGCAAAAAAAGCGCCTGGTGGTTGATTTTATTGAAGCGTTGGTTACAAAAAAGCCTGACGCGGCGATTCAGTCACCTCAACCCCGACCAGTATAATGGCGCCTGTCTGTTAGGATTGCGCGGCATCGTGATTAAGAGTCATGGGGCCGCCAATCAGCGAGCATTTTCTGTCGCCATTGAACAGGCAGTGCAGGCGGTGCAGCGACAAGTCCCTCAGCGGATTGCCGCTCGCCTGGAATCTGTATTAGCTAAAAGTGACTGAGCGTACATGTATACGAAGATTTTAGGTACCGGCAGCTACCTGCCAAAACAAGTGCGTACCAACGCCGATCTTGAAAAAATGGTAGATACGTCTGACGAGTGGATTGTCACGCGCACAGGTATCCGTGAACGTCGTATCGCCGCGCCAGACGAAACCGTGTCCACCATGGGTTACGAAGCCGCACAGCGTGCTATCGAAATGGCGGGCATCGATAAAGAAGAGATTGGTTTGATCGTGGTCGCCACGACGTCTGCCACGCATGCTTTCCCAAGTGCGGCGTGCCAGGTGCAGAACATGCTCGGTATTAAAGGCTGCCCGGCGTTTGACGTTGCCGCCGCGTGCGCAGGCTTCACCTACGCGCTGAGCATTGCCGATCAGTATGTTAAATCTGGCTCCGTCAAATATGCGCTGGTCATCGGTGCTGACGTGCTGGCGCGTACCTGCGATCCAACCGATCGCGGAACGATCATTATTTTCGGTGATGGTGCCGGTGCGGTGCTGCTGGGGCAGTCCGAAGAGCCGGGTATCATCTCCACGCATCTCCATGCCGATGGTCGCTACGGCGAGCTGCTAACGCTGCCTAACGCCGATCGCGTTAATCCGGACAGCTCCATCTACCTGACCATGGCGGGTAACGAGGTGTTCAAAGTGGCGGTGACCGAGCTTGCGCACATTGTTGATGAGACGCTGGAAGCGAACAACCTTGAACGCACCGCGCTGGACTGGCTGGTGCCGCATCAGGCGAACCTGCGTATCATCAGTGCCACCGCTAAAAAGCTGGGCATGTCGATGGATAACGTTGTGGTGACGCTGGATCGTCATGGCAACACCTCTGCGGCGTCGGTACCGTGCGCATTTGATGAAGCGGTACGCGATGGACGAATCAAACGGGGCCAGCTGGTCTTGCTTGAAGCCTTCGGTGGCGGGTTCACCTGGGGTTCCGCGCTGGTTCGTTTCTAGGATAAGGAATAAAAAATGACGCAATTTGCTTTTGTGTTCCCGGGCCAGGGTTCTCAAACCGTTGGGATGTTGTCTGAAATGGCAGCAAACTACCCGGTAATTGAAGAGACTTTTCGTGAAGCCTCTGACGCGCTGGGTTATGATCTGTGGGCGCTGACCCAACAGGGTCCGGCCGAAGAGCTGAACAAAACCTGGCAGACTCAGCCAGCGCTGCTGACTGCATCCGTTGCACTGTGGCGCGTATGGCAACAGCAGGGCGGTAAAGCGCCTGCGCTGCTCGCGGGCCATAGCCTGGGTGAATATTCTGCGCTGGTGTGTGCCGGTGTGATCGCGTTTGCGGACGCGGTGCGCCTGGTGGAACTGCGCGGTAAATTCATGCAGGAAGCGGTGCCAGAAGGTACGGGTGGCATGTCTGCCATCATCGGCCTTGATGATGCCGCGATTGCAAAAGCGTGTGAAGACGCCGCTGAAGGTCAGGTGGTTTCTCCGGTTAACTTCAACTCGCCGGGCCAGGTTGTTATTGCTGGTCATAAAGAAGCGGTTGAGCGTGCCGGTGCCGCCTGTAAAGCTGCTGGCGCAAAACGCGCCCTGCCGCTGCCGGTCAGCGTACCGTCTCACTGCGCACTGATGAAGCCCGCTGCCGAGAAACTGGCGGCTGAGCTGGAAAAAATTACCTTTAACGCACCGACAATTTCCGTTGTGAATAACGTCGATGTGAAATGCGAAACCGCGCCGGAAGCCATCCGTGACGCACTGGTTCGCCAGCTCTACAGCCCGGTACAGTGGACCAAAACCGTTGAGTTTATGGCCGCTCAGGGCGTTGAGCACCTGTATGAAGTTGGGCCTGGTAAAGTCCTCACCGGTCTGACTAAACGTATTGTTGACACCCTGACTGCCTCGGCGATTAACGAGCCGGAAGCGATGTCAGCGGCACTCTCGCAATAAAAGAGGAATACCATGAGTTTTGAAGGAAAAATCGCCCTGGTCACTGGCGCAAGCCGCGGTATCGGGCGCGCAATTGCTGAAACACTGGTTGCGCGCGGCGCGAAAGTGATTGGTACAGCAACCAGCGAGAAGGGCGCTCAGGCCATCAGCGAGTATCTGGGTGCGAACGGTAAAGGTCTGGTACTGAATGTGACCGAACCTGCATCTATCGAATCTGTTCTGGAAAATATTCGCGCAGAGTTTGGCGAAGTGGATATTCTGGTCAATAATGCCGGGATCACTCGCGACAACCTTCTGATGCGAATGAAAGATGATGAGTGGAACGATATTATCGAAACCAACCTGTCATCTGTATTCCGTCTGTCAAAAGCGGTAATGCGCGCTATGATGAAAAAGCGTCATGGTCGTATTATCACTGTTGGTTCTGTGGTTGGTACCATGGGAAATGCTGGTCAGGCTAACTACGCTGCGGCGAAAGCAGGTCTGATCGGTTTCAGTAAGTCGCTGGCGCGTGAAGTCGCGTCCCGCGGTATTACTGTAAACGTTGTTGCTCCGGGCTTTATTGAAACGGACATGACGCGTGCGCTGACCGATGATCAGCGTGCGGGTACACTGGCGGCAGTTCCGGCGGGTCGTCTTGGCGACCCTAAAGAAATCGCCAGTGCGGTTGCATTTTTAGCCTCTGACGAAGCGGGTTACATCACTGGTGAGACCCTCCACGTCAACGGCGGGATGTACATGGTTTAATCACGATCGAAAATATTTGCGTTATTAGGGCGAATGGCCTCAAAATAACGTAAAATCGTGGTAAGACCTGCCGGGATTTAGTTGCAAATTTTTCAACATTTTATACACTACGAAAACCATCGCGAAAGCGAGTTTTGATAGGAAATTTAAGAGTATGAGCACTATCGAAGAACGCGTTAAGAAAATTATCGGCGAACAGCTGGGCGTTAAGCAGGAAGAAGTTGTGAACTCCGCTTCCTTCGTTGAAGACCTGGGCGCAGATTCTCTTGACACCGTTGAGCTGGTAATGGCTCTGGAAGAAGAGTTTGATACTGAGATTCCGGACGAAGAAGCTGAGAAAATCACCACCGTTCAGGCTGCCATTGATTACATCAACGGCCACCAGGCGTAAGTGAACATCTCCAGGCGGTCATTCGACCGCCTGAGTTTTATCTTTTTTAGTCCCACGAATCTCTTTTTTTATCCCTCCCTGGAGGACAAACGTGTCTAAGCGTCGTGTAGTTGTGACCGGACTTGGCATGTTGTCTCCTGTCGGCAATACCGTAGAGTCCACCTGGAAAGCTCTCCTTGCCGGTCAGAGCGGCATCAGCCTAATCGACCATTTCGATACTAGCGCCTATGCAACGAAATTTGCTGGCTTAGTAAAGGATTTTAACTGTGAAGAGATCATCTCGCGCAAAGAACAGCGCAAGATGGATGCCTTCATTCAATATGGAATTGTCGCTGGCGTTCAGGCCATGCAGGATTCTGGCCTTGAAATAACGGAAGAGAACGCAACCCGTATCGGCGCCGCTATCGGCTCCGGGATTGGCGGTCTTGGCCTGATCGAGGAAAACCATACATCGCTGATGAATGGCGGACCGCGTAAGATCAGCCCGTTCTTTGTTCCGTCCACGATTGTTAACATGGTGGCAGGTCACCTGACCATTATGTTCGGTCTGCGTGGGCCAAGCATTTCTATCGCTACCGCATGTACGTCTGGCGTACATAACATCGGCCAGGCCGCGCGCATCATTGCGTACGGCGATGCAGATGCTATGGTTGCGGGCGGTGCTGAAAAAGCCAGTACCCCGCTCGGTGTCGGTGGCTTCGGCGCGGCGCGTGCGCTGTCTACCCGTAACGATAATCCTCAGGCGGCGAGCCGTCCGTGGGATAAAGATCGCGATGGCTTCGTGCTGGGCGACGGTGCGGGCATGATCGTACTGGAAGAGTACGAACATGCGAAAAAACGTGGCGCGAAAATTTATGCTGAAGTCGTTGGCTTTGGTATGAGCAGCGATGCTTACCATATGACGTCTCCTCCGGAGAACGGCGCGGGTGCTGCGCTGGCGATGGAAAATGCGATCCGTGATGCGGGTATTACCCCGGCACAGATTGGCTACGTTAACGCGCACGGCACTTCTACGCCTGCAGGCGATAAAGCAGAAGCGCAGGCGGTTAAGTCTATCTTCGGCGAATCGGCGAGCCGCGTAATGGTCAGCTCCACGAAATCCATGACCGGTCACCTGCTGGGTGCGGCGGGTGCCGTAGAGTCAATCTACTCTATCCTTGCGCTGCGCGATCAGGCTGTACCGCCAACCATTAACCTGGATAACCCGGATGAAGGTTGCGATCTGGACTTCGTTCCGCACGAAGCGCGTCAGGTTAGCGGTATGGAGTACACCCTGTGTAACTCCTTCGGCTTTGGCGGCACGAATGGTTCTCTGATCTTCAAAAAGGTCTGAGCCTGACTGCCCGAAAGCTATAAAAAAAGGTCCGCTTGCCGGGCCTTTTTTATTAGGGAGAATCCCCTTGTCCGGCTTTTAACATCCTGCCAGACTGAGCCACCACGCATAAGGAGCCACCATGTTTCTCATTAATGGCGTTGAGCAAGAAATGCTGCCGGCAAGCGACAGGGCGACCCAGTTCGGCGATGGCTGTTTCACCACTGCGCGTATTCTCGATGGCGGCGTGTGCCTGCTTGACGCCCATATCCGTCGTTTACAAAAAGCCTGTGAGACGTTATTGATCCCCTTCACGCAGTGGGACATTCTGGAGCGCGAGATGCGTCGGCTGGCGGCAGATAAAACAAACGGTGTCTTAAAAGTTATCCTCAGCCGCGGCAGCGGCGGGCGAGGGTATAGCGGTTCTGCCTGTCAGCATCCCACGCGGATTGTTTCCGTATCAGCGTATCCTGCTCACTATGCGCGCTGGCGTGAAGAGGGGGTGACGCTGACGCTGAGCCCGGTACGGCTGGGGCGAAATCCAATGCTCGCCGGAATAAAACATCTTAACCGCCTTGAACAGGTGCTTATTCGTACTCATCTTGAACAGACGGACGCCGATGAGGCGCTAGTCCTTGACAGCGAAGGGTTCATTACGGAATGCTGTGCGGCTAATTTACTCTGGCGAAAGGGCCGTGACGTATTCACGCCTTCGCTGGAACAGGCTGGGGTTAACGGCATCATGCGTCAGTTTTGTTTGCAACAGCTGGCACATGCGGGCTTTCGCGTTGTCGAAGTAAACGCAAAGGAAGAGGCGCTGCTGTCCGCCGATGAAGTTGTTATCTGCAATGCGTTGATGCCTGTTGTGCCCGTTCGCGGTTATGACCACAGGTTCTGGTCATCCCGCGAGCTGTTCCAGTTTTTAGCCCCGATATGTGAGCAAACCAGATAGTCATGAAGAAAATGTTGCGCTTTGTCCTTCTCCTTATTGTTGCGCTGGGTATCGCTGGCGGAGCGGGAGTATGGAAAGTTCGCCAGCTGGCGGACAGTAAAATCCTGATTAAAGACGAAACGATTTTTACCCTGAAAGCCGGTACCGGGCGCGTTGCACTGGGTGAACAGCTTTATGGGGACAAGGTCATTAACCGCCCGCGCGTATTTCAGTGGTTACTGCGTCTTGAGCCTGAACTCTCTCATTTCAAAGCCGGGACGTATCGCTTTACCCCAGACATGACCGTCAGGCAGATGCTGCAGCTGCTGGAAAGCGGTAAAGAGGCACAGTTCCCGCTGCGCTTTGTTGAAGGAATGCGCTTAAGCGATTACCTCAAACAGCTGCGCGACGCGCCTTACATCAAGCATACGCTAGAAGACGATCGCTATGAGACGGTTGCCGAGGTGCTGAAATTTGAACATCCTGAGTGGGTGGAAGGCTGGTTCTGGCCCGATACCTGGATGTACACGGCAGGGACGACGGATGTTGCTATCCTCAAGCGCGCGCATAAAAAGATGGTTGAGGCCGTCGATGCAGCCTGGGAAGGGCGCGTGGAAGGTCTGCCTTATCAGGATCAAAACCAGTTTGTCACAATGGCCTCGATCATTGAGAAAGAGACGGCCGTTGCTGCCGAGCGTGACCGTGTCGCTTCGGTATTTATCAACCGCCTGCGCATCGGCATGCGTCTGCAAACCGACCCTACCGTCATCTACGGTATGGGCGAGAGCTATGCCGGAAAGATCTCCAGAAAAGATCTGGAAACGCCAACGGCGTATAATACCTACGTGATTAGCGGCTTGCCGCCTGGGCCGATTGCGACACCGAGTGAAGCATCGCTGAAGGCTGCCGCGCACCCGGCCAAAACACCGTATCTCTATTTTGTGGCTGACGGAAAAGGCGGGCATACCTTTAATACCAACCTTGCCAGCCACAATCGCTCTGTTCAGGATTATCTGAAGGCACTTAAGGAAAAAAATGCGCAGTAAATACATTGTCATTGAGGGACTCGAAGGGGCGGGTAAAACCACCGCCCGTAACGTGGTAGTGGATACGCTGAAATCGCTTGGCGTCGCTGACATGGTCTTTACTCGCGAGCCCGGCGGTACGCAGCTGGCGGAGAAACTGCGTAGCCTGGTGCTGGATATTAAATCCGTTGGAGACGAGGTTATTACTGACAAAGCCGAAGTGCTGATGTTCTATGCGGCGCGCGTCCAACTGGTTGAGACCGTGATTAAACCTGCGCTGGCCGAAGGCAAGTGGGTGATCGGCGACCGTCACGATCTGTCGACTCAGGCGTATCAGGGCGGCGGACGTGGGATTGACCAGACGATGCTGGCAACGTTGCGCAATGCCGTACTGGGTGATTTCCGCCCCGACCTGACGCTCTATCTGGATGTGACTCCGGAAGTGGGCCTCAGGCGTGCCCGCGCGCGCGGCGAACTGGACCGCATTGAGCAAGAGTCCCTGGACTTCTTCAACCGCACGCGTGCACGCTATCTTGAACTGGCCGCACAGGACCGTTCAATTCGTACCATTGATGCCACGCAATCTCTGGACGACGTCACGCGCGACATTCAACAGACCGTTACGCAGTGGCTACAGGAGCAGCAGGCATGAAATGGTACCCATGGTTGCGCCCGCACTTTGAACAACTGATCGGCAGCTATCAGGCCGGGCGGGGGCATCATGCGTTACTGATTCAGGCGTTGCCGGGAATGGGGGATGATGCGCTGATTTACGCCATCACCCGCTTCCTGATGTGCCAGCAGCCGGAAGGGCACAAGAGCTGCGGTAAATGCCGCGGCTGCCAGCTGATGCAGGCGGGCACGCATCCTGACTACTACACGCTTGAGCCTGAGAAGGGCAAAAGCGCGCTCGGCATTGATGCCGTGCGTGAAGTCAGCGAGAAACTGTACGAACATGCGCGTCTGGGCGGGGCAAAAGTGGTCTGGCTCAACGATGCCGCCTTGCTTACCGAGGCAGCGGCGAACGCGCTGCTTAAAACCCTGGAAGAGCCGCCGGAAAAGACGTGGTTTTTCCTTTCCTGCCGGGATCCGGGACGTTTACTGGCGACGCTGCGTAGCCGTTGTCGTCTTCATCACCTTGCCGTACCTCAGGAATCATGGGCGTTAAGCTGGCTTGAGCGAGAGGTGACAACGTCACAGGACAGCGCCCTGTCTGCGCTGCGTCTGAGCAGCGGTGCGCCCGCTGCGGCGCTGGCGTTACTACAGCCTGACGTCTGGTCACAGCGCGAAACGCTCTGCCGGGCCGTCGAATCTTCACTTAACAGCCAGGACTGGCTCAGCTTACTGCCTGCGCTTAACAGCGACCGGGCCGTTGAACGTCTGCACTGGCTGGCCTCTTTATTGCTTGATGCGCTAAAAATACAGCAAGGAGCAACGCTGCTGACTAACCCGGACGCGTGGTCGCTGGTGAACATGCTGGCGAATCGCCTGTCAGGCACGTCTCTGCACGCTATCCTTCATGATGTTTGCCAGAGCCGCGAACAGCTTTTAACCGTGACGGGTCTTAATCGTGAGCTTTTACTGACCGACCAGTTACTGCGTATTGAACACTACCTGCAACCAGGCGTTACGCCGCCGGTTTCCCACCTCTGAGAGAGACACTATGTTTTTAGTCGACTCACACTGCCATCTCGATGGCCTGGATTACCAATCCCTGCATAAAAATGTGGACGACGTGCTGGCGAAAGCCGCCGCGCGCGATGTGAAATTTTGCCTGGCCGTGGCGACCACGTTGCCGGGTTACCGCTCCATGCGTGAACTGGTAGGCGAGCGCGATAATGTCGTCTTCTCCTGCGGCGTGCATCCGCTGAACCAGGATGAAGAGTATGACGTAGAAGATCTGCGCCGACTGGCAGCAGAAGAGGGCGTCGTGGCGATGGGTGAAACCGGGCTGGATTATTTTTACACGCCGGAAACGAAAGCGCGCCAGCAGGCATCCTTCCGCAACCATATCCGCATTGGCCGCGAACTGAACAAACCGGTCATCGTACATACCCGTGATGCGCGCGCCGATACGCTGGCGATCCTTCAGGAAGAAAACGTGACGGATTGCGGTGGCGTACTACACTGTTTCACAGAAGACAGAGAAACGGCGGGTAAACTGCTTGATTTAGGGTTTTATATTTCGTTTTCCGGGATCGTGACGTTCCGTAACGCTGAGCAGCTCCGTGATGCCGCGCGTTATGTACCGCTCGATCGTATTCTGGTGGAAACAGACTCTCCGTATCTGGCGCCGGTACCGCATCGCGGTAAAGAGAACCAGCCGGCCATGACGCGAGACGTCGCAGAGTATATGGCCGTGCTTAAAGGCGTCAGTATTGAAGAGCTGGCCCGCGTCACGACAGAAAACTTCTCTGCGCTGTTCCATATTGACCCCGCCCGCCTGCAATCTGTCTGATACACCTGTTATTTTTAGGCTCGTAATTAATAAATAAAACGAGTAAAGTTCACCGCCTCATTTGGGGCGGTGAAGGTGTTTTTAGACACATCCAGACATGCTTTTTGTAAATAACTGAAAGTTTTTCGACCGTCTTAAGCTGAAACGTGATAGCCGTCAAACAAACTCAGAGGGAATTATTTTACTCTGTGTAATAAATAAAGGGCGCTTAGATGTCCTGTCCACGGCACGGTACTCCCCCCGGGCCAATGCGTGAAAGCGTAAAAAAAGCACAAATACTCAGGAGCACTCTCAATTATGTTTAAGAATGCATTTGCTAACCTGCAAAAGGTCGGTAAATCGCTGATGCTGCCAGTATCCGTACTGCCTATCGCAGGTATCCTGCTGGGTGTCGGTTCTGCTAACTTCAGCTGGCTGCCAGCCGTAGTTTCCCATGTGATGGCTGAAGCAGGCGGTTCCGTCTTTGCTAACATGCCTCTGATCTTCGCTATCGGTGTGGCGCTGGGCTTCACCAATAACGACGGCGTTTCTGCGCTGGCTGCAGTGGTTGCTTACGGCATCATGGTGAAAACCATGGCTGTGGTTGCGCCGCTGGTTCTGCATTTACCGGCAGAAGAGATTGCCGCGAAACACCTGGCAGATACCGGTGTTCTGGGCGGTATCATCTCCGGTGCGATTGCAGCGTATATGTTTAACCGCTTCTATCGCATCAAGCTGCCTGAGTATCTGGGCTTCTTCGCGGGCAAGCGTTTCGTTCCGATCATCTCTGGTCTGGCAGCGATTTTCACTGGCGTGATCCTGTCCTTCATCTGGCCACCAATCGGTTCCGCTATCCAGACCTTCTCTCAGTGGGCGGCTTACCAGAACCCGGTTGTGGCGTTTGGTATCTACGGCTTCATCGAGCGTTGCCTGGTGCCATTTGGTCTGCACCACATCTGGAACGTTCCATTCCAGATGCAAATTGGTGAATTCACCAACGCAGCAGGTCAGGTGTTCCACGGTGATATCCCACGTTACATGGCGGGCGACCCAACTGCAGGTAAACTGTCAGGTGGCTTCCTGTTCAAAATGTACGGCCTGCCTGCTGCTGCGATTGCAATCTGGCACTCTGCTAAACCAGAGAACCGTGCAAAAGTGGGCGGTATCATGATCTCCGCAGCGCTGACCTCGTTCCTGACCGGTATCACCGAGCCGATCGAGTTCTCCTTCATGTTCGTTGCGCCAATTCTGTACATCATCCACGCTGTACTGGCTGGCCTGGCGTTCCCAATCTGTATCCTGCTGGGTATGCGTGACGGTACGTCCTTCTCTCACGGTCTGATCGACTTTATCGTTCTGTCCGGTAACAGCAGCAAGCTGTGGCTGTTCCCAATCGTGGGTGCGTGCTACGCCGTTGTTTACTACACCATCTTCCGCGTGCTGATCAAAGCACTGGACCTGAAAACGCCGGGTCGTGAAGATGCAACTGAAGACAGCAAAGCAGGCGCGACCAGCGAAATGGCACCGGCACTGGTTGCTGCGTTCGGCGGTAAAGAGAACATCACTAACCTGGACGCGTGCATCACTCGTCTGCGTGTGAGCGTTGCCGACGTTGCGAAAGTAGACCAGCCGGGTCTGAAAAAACTGGGCGCAGCGGGTGTGGTTGTTGCAGGTTCTGGTGTTCAGGCTATCTTCGGTACGAAATCCGATAACCTGAAAACTGAAATGGATGAGTACATCCGCAACAGCTAAGCTGTGACCTGGGGAGACTAAGGCAGCCGAAGGGCTGCCTTTTTTATTGCTGTGGTTGTTGTGCCAATACTCAGAAGTCGTAGCTCGCGCTCACCGAGACGTTCATCGGTGCGCCATAAACCACGTAAGAGCCGACGTAATCGTAATACTCTTTGTCGAACAGGTTGTTGATGTTCGCCTGAACGGCAAAATCTTTGGTGACCTGATAACGGCTGAACAGGTTAACCAGCCCGTAGCTGCCTTGCTCAGCACGGTCGCGTCCAGCCGGGCCGCCGTCCACATCCGTCCACACTTTGTTCTGCCAGTTTACGCCACCGCCCACCGTCAGCGCTGGCAGCATTGGCAGTTGATAACGGGTAAACAGCTTCATTGTCGTGCGCGGCTGATCGGAACTGACAGCGTTGCCGTTCTTATCTTCCGCAATGTAGCGGGTCGCGCCGAAGGTCAACTGCCAGTTATCGGTCAGTGCGCCGTTTAGCTCGAACTCAATCCCTTTACTGACCACGCCGTCCAGCGATTCATAAATCGACTCACCGCTCGGCATGTAGGTATAGGTGTTGCTCGCCACGTTATCCTGCTCAATGCGGAATATCGCCAGCGAGGTGGTAAGACGGGTATTGAACCAGTCCGCCTTCACGCCGGCCTCGTAACTTTTGCCCGTGGTTGGATCGAGATAGCGTCCGCTGGCGTTACGCTTGTCCTGCGGCTGGAAGATGGAGGTATAGCTGACGTAGGTTGACCAGTCTTCGTTGATGTCGTAGACCAGACCCGCGTAAGGCGTTACGTCATCTTTGGTGCTTTCCAGACGGGTGTCAGGAGAGCCCGCCGGGTTATAGCGAATGTTGTAGTTAGTGTAGCGCGCCCCGAGGATCAGGTGCAGCGGGTCGGCCAGCGAGAAGCGGGCGGAGGTATACGCTGAGGACTGGCGAATGTCGTCCTGGCTGTAGAGCTTCCACGGCGTCCACTGCGGATCGGCGATATTTCCGTTCCAGTTTTTGAAATTCCCCACGTCCACCATGCCGTACAGCGCATCCGGCATTCTGTTGTCATAGTGGTTGCGCTGTCGGCTGAAGCTGCCGCCGAACATCATTTCGTGTTGACGACCAAAGAGATCGAAACCGCCGCGCAGGAACGCGTCGACCGCATCCTGTTTGCGTTCACCTTTGTTCCAGCCGCCGTAGCCCACCATGCCCGCCCCGGTCTCTTTATCAGGATAGCCGGACATATACATCAGCTTGCTGTCGAAGTTGGTCTCCGCGTGCATGCCGTTGACGTGCGCTTCCCAGCCGTTATCGAAACGCTGGGTCAGGTTAGCGAAGATGCGGGTGTTGTCCTTGTCCGACCAGGCCCAGTCAGGTGCGACGGTCTGGCTGCGGTTGTAATCGGTTTTACTGCCATCGCTGTACCAGGTTGGCAGTCCGCCCCAGGTCGGGTCGGCGGTGTGGCTTTCCTGATATTCGTAGCCCACCGAGAGGGTGGTGCTGTCGGTGACATCTGCATCCACCACGCCGTAGAGGAATTTCTTCCGGTAATGATAGTTATCCACGAAGCTGTCGTTATCCTGATAACCCGTAATCAGGCGTCCTCGTACCTTACCGGACTCAACCAGCGGTGCCTGGAGATCCAGCACGTAGCGCTGCTTGTCCCAGCTGCCGTAGCTGGCAGAGACATTTCCTTTGAATTCATTGCTATCCGCATGCTTACGCACCATATTGACGTATGCCGCCGGGTTGCCCGTACCGGACATCAGGCCGGTTGCGCCGCGTACCACTTCAATACGGTCGTAAATCGCGGTATCGGCGGCGGTGTCGCCGAAGTTCCACACCTCACTGATGGAGGTTGGCAGGTCGTCATACGCGTAGTTACTGACGAAAAATCCGCGCGAGTAAAATACGGTACGGTCGCTGTCCTGCACCTGCGCCGTTACGCCCGTGGTGTTAGTCAACACCTGACCAATGGACTGCAGGTTCTGATCGGCCATGCGCTGCTGGCTAATCACGCTGACGGACTGCGGGATATCGCGGGGAACCAGCAACAGTTTTGTGCCGGTGGTGGTGGTTTTTACGCTGTAATCCCGGTCCTGACTTGCGGAAGGATCCTGCGTATTGTCAAAACCTCCATCCACGACGACGGTGTCTTCGGTTGCTGATGCAGCGAAAGCGGCGGCTGGCGTCAATGCCATAGCAATGCAGACTGCCAACAACGAAGGCGTTGCGACAGGCTGACGTTGCCCATCCCTGGTGTGATTAATGAAAGACATTATCAAACCCTTATGAACGGTGAAGAGGGTATGCGTCAGTCCCACAAATACGGGCTGACGTCGTTTTCTATGTTAAAAATGCGCATGAAAATGCAAATGCGAAATATACGCATTGCTATTAGTGCTGTAAACAGATGTGTCGACCGGAACTGAAATAATGTTTCAGCCTGTTAAGACGCGCGAGCGGTCACTCTTCAGTCAGCTGATGAATATTCAGGAAAGAATTCGGGGGAGGAGGTTGAAAGGACAGGAGAAACTCGCTCATACTCTTGAATTGTGTCACACACTCATCCAGAGAGTGTATTAACAGCGGACGCATCGCGCCAGATTAAACTAAAAAGGAAAAGGTCATGGCTGAAGAAACGATTTTCAGTAAAATTATCCGCCGCGAAATCCCGTCGGATATCGTCTATCAGGATGAACTGGTGACGGCTTTCCGGGACATTTCCCCTCAGGCACCGACACACATCCTTATCATTCCCAATATTCTGATTCCGACCGTAAACGACGTAAAAACCGAGCACGAAGTGGCGTTAGGTCGTATGCTGACGGTGGCCGCGAAAATTGCTGAACAGGAAGGCATTGCGGAAGACGGTTACCGTCTGATCATGAACTGTAATCGCCATGGCGGCCAGGAAGTTTATCATATTCACATGCATCTGCTGGGTGGACGTCCGCTGGGACCGATGCTGGCTCACAAAGGTCTTTGACATGTTTAAAGGGCGTATTGCAGCGCTGGTAATGACGTTGGCTATTGTGGGGTGCAGCACGCGCCCGGCAATCCCCGTGAGTGATGAACAGACGCTGGTGATGGAATCCTCCGTGCTGGCTGCGGGCATCACGGCGCAGCAGCCCGCGCTGACCATCAGTGAAATTAAATCTTCTGCCTCCTCTACGCTCTTTAACGAAAGAAATGAACCAGTGACGGTTCACTACCGTTTCTTCTGGTATGACGTAAGAGGTCTTGAAATGCACCCGCTGGAGGCGCCGCGCAGCGTCACTCTTCCGGCAAGGTCGTCGGTAACGCTCTATGACAGCGCCAGCTATCTGGGTGCGCATAAGGTGAGACTTTATCTTTATCTCTAAGGGGTGAACCTTGATTAAAAATATGAGCCGTTATGCGCTTGTGACCGCATTCGCGCTGTTCCTTGCAGGGTGTGTGACCCGTACAGAACAGCCAGCACCTGTGGAAGAGGCGAAGCCGGGTACCGGGCAGCCGGCACCACCAACGCAGACCCAGCCGACCGTGCCGTCTGTACCGTCTATTCCGTCACAGCCAGGCCCGATTGAACATCAGGACCAGACGTCACAGCCTGCGCCGCGCGTGCGCCATTACGACTGGAACGGCGCGATGCAGCCGATGGTCGGTAAAATGCTGCAGGCACAGGGCGTGACGGCAGGCAGCGTGCTGCTGGTCGATAGCGTGAACAACCGCACCAACGGTACACTGAACGCGGGCGAAGCGACCGAAACGCTGCGTAATGCGCTGGCAAACAACGGTAAGTTTACGCTGGTCTCTGCTCAGCAGCTCGCGGTAGCCAAACAGCAGCTGGGGCTGTCGCCGCAGGACAGTCTCGGTACCCGCAGCAAGGCGATCGGCATTGCCCGCAACGTTGGCGCCCAGTATGTGCTGTACTCTAACGCGACCGGCAACGTGAATACCCCAGCCCTGCAGATGCAGCTGATGCTGGTTCAGACAGGCGAAATTATCTGGTCAGGTAAAGGTGCGGTTACGCAACAATGACGCCACGCGTGAAGAGATTCTGACGCGTTATTTTCCGCAGTACCGCCTTATCGCGCCGCAGGCCCACTCCGGGCTTAGCGGCGCGAGTTGCATTATAGAGCAGGGCGCGCACCGTCTGGTCTTGCGGCAGAACCACGATCCCTTCGCCCCGGCTTTCCAGTTTCGCCGTCAGTTTCGCGCTCTCAAACGCCTTCCGTCGGATCTCGTGCCTGAACCCCGATTTTTCAGACAGGGCTGGATGGCCGTCGAGTATCTGGAGGGGGAGGTGAAAAGCGCGCTGCCGGACACGCCAGCGCTTGCGGCGATGCTGTATCATCTGCATTGTCAACCGCGGCTGGGGTGGCGGGTCACCCTTCTGCCATTGCTGGAATACTACTGGCAGCAGGCTTCCCCGGACAGACGAACGCCCGGCTGGCTTGCCCAACTTAAACGGCTGCGTAAAACGGGCGAGCCGCAACCGATTCGGCTCTCACCGCTCCATATGGATGTCCATGCCGGGAATATTGTGCACACGCCAGAGGGTGGCAGGCTTATCGACTGGGAATACGCCGGAGACGGTGATGTGGCGCTGGAGCTGGCCGCTGTCTGGACGGAAAGTGAAGCCGCGCGGCAGAAGCTGATCAAAGAGTATGCCAGAGTGGCACATCTTGACGCCGACGCGCTGGAATGCCAGGTAAGACGCTGGCGCCCCTGGGTCATCATGCTGATGGCTGGCTGGTTTGAAATGCGTTTACAGCAGTCCAGAGAAAAACAATTTATTGCGCTGGCAGACGATGCCTGGCGTCAGTTACAAACAAAAGGATAAGAGAGGTGAGTGTGGGTCCAGTCATGTTGGATGTTGAAGGGTTTGAGCTGGATGCGGAAGAGCGTGAAATTCTCGCGCATCCGCTGGTGGGCGGCCTGATCCTGTTTACCCGCAACTATCACGATCCGGCGCAGCTGCGTGAACTGGTGCGTCAGATCCGCGCCGCATCGCGTAACCATCTGGTGGTGGCCGTCGATCAGGAAGGCGGACGCGTACAGCGTTTTCGCGACGGTTTTACCCGCCTGCCGGCAGCCCAGTCTTTTGCCGCGCTGCTCGGCACGGAAGAGGGGGGAAAACTGGCCCAGGAGGCCGGCTGGCTGATGGCCAGTGAAATGATTGCCATGGATATCGATATCAGCTTTGCCCCGGTACTGGATGTGGGCCACATCAGCGCCGCGATTGGCGAGCGCTCCTACCATGAGGATCCGCGTATTGCGCTGGCAATGGCGACCCGGTTTATCGACGGCATGCACGATGCGGGAATGAAAACCACCGGCAAGCATTTCCCGGGACACGGGGCAGTGACGGCGGATTCCCACAAAGAGACGCCGCGCGACCCGCGTCCGGAAGCGGAAATTCGCGCCAAAGATATGTCGGTGTTCCGCTCGCTTATCACCGATAACAAGCTGGATGCCATTATGCCCGCGCACGTGATCTACAGCGACGTTGACCCGCGCCCTGCCAGCGGCTCTCCGCACTGGCTGAAAACCGTTCTGCGCCAGGAGCTGGGTTTCAACGGCGTGATTTTCTCCGACGATCTGTCGATGGAAGGGGCGGCAATTATGGGCAGCTACGCGGAACGCGGCCAGGCGTCGCTGGATGCAGGTTGCGATATGATCCTGGTCTGCAATAATCGTAAAGGTGCCGTTAGCGTGTTGGATAACCTGTCACCGATCAATGCAGAGCGTGTTACGCATTTGTATCATAAAGGTTCATTTAGCCGTCAGGAGCTGATGGATTCGGCGCGCTGGAAGTCGGTCAACGCCCGACTTGAAGACCTGAATGAGCGCTGGCAGGCACATAAAGCCAGCCTGTAAACCCTCCCGGAAGGCGTAGCGTGGTGAGAAGACGATGATCATCTATTTACACGGTTTTGATTCAAACAGTCCTGGTAATCATGAGAAGGTGCTGCAACTGCAGTTTATCGATCCGGATGTACGGCTAATCAGCTACAGCACGCGCCATCCGAAGCATGATATGCAGCATCTGCTCAAAGAGGTGGACAAGATGCTGCAGCTCAACGTTGACGATCGCCCGTTGATCTGCGGCGTGGGACTGGGCGGTTACTGGGCGGAGCGTATTGGCTTCCTGTGCGACATCCGTCAGGTTGTCTTCAACCCTAACCTGTTCCCGAACGAGAACATGGAAGGCAAAATTGACCGTCCGGAAGAGTATGCCGATATTGCCACTAAGTGCGTGAGCAACTTCCGAGAGAAAAACCGCGATCGCTGCCTGGTGATCCTCTCGCGTAATGATGAAGCGCTCAACAGCCACCGGGCTGCAGAGCTGCTGCATCACTACTATGAGATCGTCTGGGACGAAGAGCAGACCCACAAGTTTAAGAACATCTCCCCGCACCTCCAGCGCATTAAGGCATTCAAAACGCTGGGCTAAACCACAGCCTGACACCTCAGTAACCCGGTCGCGAACGCGCACCGGGTTTCTTTTTGTCCAGAATTGTCTACTTTTAAGCCATCAAAACTTGATGCATATCAATTTTGGTATGACCAATGCGCCTGACGTGGTATTCTCAATGCACCTGAATGGTTTCAGTGCTGTAACCTGTTGTTAATTAAGGGTTATTTTTATAACTTTTAATTAACAATTGGTTAATAATTTGAGGGGGTCACGTTGACTACGCCATTGAAAAAGATAGTGATTGTAGGCGGTGGTGCTGGCGGGCTGGAGCTGGCCACACAGTTGGGCAAGAAGCTGGGTCGCGGTAAAAAAGCCAAAATCACGCTGGTGGATCGTAACCACAGCCACCTGTGGAAACCGTTGCTGCACGAAGTGGCGACCGGTTCACTGGATGAGGGCGTGGACGCGCTGAGCTATCTGGCGCACGCGCGCAACCATCATTTCCAGTTCCAGCTGGGCTCGGTGGTGGATATCAACCGTGAAAGCAAAACCATCACTCTGGCCGAGCTGCGTGATGAGAAAGGCGAGCTGCTGGTTCCCGAGCGCAAGCTGGCGTATGACACGCTGGTGATGGCGCTGGGCAGCACCTCCAACGACTTCAACACGCCGGGCGTGAAAGAGCACTGTATCTTCCTCGATAACCCGCACCAGGCGCGTCGTTTCCATCAGGAAATGCTGAACCTGTTCCTGAAGTACACCAGTAATCTGGGTGCGAACGGCAAGGTTAATATCGCGATTGTCGGCGGCGGCGCGACGGGTGTAGAGCTCTCCGCAGAGCTGCACAATGCGGTGAAGCAGCTGCACAGCTACGGTTACAAAGGGTTAACCAACGACGCGCTCAACGTGACGCTGGTAGAAGCGGGCGAACGCATCCTGCCTGCGCTGCCTCCGCGTATTTCCGGTGCGGCGCACAATGAACTCACTAAACTGGGCGTGCGCGTACTGACGCAGACCATGGTGACCAGCGCTGACGAAGGTGGCCTGCACACCAAAGACGGCGAGTACATCAAGGCGGATCTGATGGTCTGGGCGGCAGGTATCAAAGCGCCTGACTTTATGAAAGATATCGGTGGTCTGGAAACGAACCGCATTAACCAGCTGGTCACCGAGCCAACGCTGCAAACCACGCGTGACCCTGAAATCTTCGCTATTGGTGACTGCGCCTCCTGCGCACGTCCTGAAGGGGGCTTCGTGCCGCCGCGCGCGCAGGCCGCTCACCAGATGGCAAGCCTGGTGCTGCATAACATTCTGGCGCAGTACAAAGGTAAGCCAATGAAAGCCTATGTCTACAAAGACCACGGTTCACTGGTATCGCTGTCAAACTTCTCTACCGTCGGCAGCCTGATGGGTAACCTGATGCGTGGCTCCATGATGGTGGAAGGGCGCATTGCACGCTTTGTGTATATCTCCCTGTACCGTATGCACCAGATCGCGCTGCACGGCTACTTCAAAACCGGGCTGATGATGCTGGTGGGCAGAATCAACCGTGTGATCCGTCCGCGTCTGAAGCTGCACTAATCTTTCACTCCCTCCGGGCCCTCCGGAGGAAGTTTTTAGCATTTCATGCTGCAGATCACAGTTTGATTGCTTAAGAGTTCTCCTAAACACGATATATCTCTCCTCAACGTCCACTTTTTGATCCTTTGTCTTATTGGCGAAGCCGTGCCTCCATTGCAAAATTGTTACCAATAGCAACAAAGGAGGAAGTCCCGTGAATAAATCAATGTTGGCGGGTATAGGGATTGGTGTCGCAGCTGCGTTAGGTGTGGCTGCCGTTGCCAGTCTCAACGTATTAGATCGCGGCCCGCAGTATGCGCAGGTGGTTTCTGCTACTCCAATTAAAGAAACCGTGAAAACCCCTCGTCAGGAGTGCCGTAACGTCTCCGTGACCCATCGTCGTCCGGTACAGGATGAAAACCGTATTGCCGGCTCTGTTCTGGGCGCGGTAGCGGGCGGGGTGATTGGCCACCAGTTTGGCGGCGGTCGGGGTAAAGATGTCGCGACCGTGGTCGGCGCGCTGGGTGGCGGCTATGCCGGTAACCAGGTGCAGGGTGCGATGCAGGATAACGATACCTACACCACAACTCAGCAGCGCTGTAAAACCGTCTATGACAAGTCGGAAAAAATGCTGGGCTATGACGTGACGTACAAAATTGGCGATCAGCAGGGCAAAATCCGCATGGATAAAGACCCGGGCACCCAAATTCCACTGGATGGAAACGGACAGCTGGTACTGAATAACAAAGCGTAAAAAAAGATGTTCTCTGAACTTAGCTCCTCAAGCGCTCAGGCTGAGGAGCTTTTTTTTGCGTCAGATTTTCAGCAGTTCAGGCCACAGGCGCAGCGTGGTGTCGCTAATATTCTGCAGTTTTTCCAGCGTCGCCCCTTCACGGGCACTGATCGACATTCCCTGCAAAATGCAGCTCAGATACTGCGCCAGCATCTGAGGCTGGCAGTGCGCGGGAATTTCACCGCGCTGTTGACGCTGGGCCAGAAATGCGCTGAGCGTCTCCTCCTGCATCGCATGACGCGATTTCACCGTTTTGGCGATCTCTTTTGACGATGCCGCCAGGGTGGCTGAGGTGTTAATCATAAAGCAGCCCGCAGGCGTCTCTTTACTGGTGAAGCAGGTGGCGACGGCGGTGAAGTAGTCCCGTAGCGCCTGTTCCACGCTTTTCTCTTCACAAAAAAGTTGGGCTTCGTGTTTCGCCGCAAAGCGGGAAATGTACCTGTCCAGCACCGCTCTGAACAGCCCCTCTTTATTGGTGAATTCCGCATACAGCGTCGGCGCTTTGGCTCCGGTCGCTTCGACCAGATCGGAAAGCGAGGTCGCTTCATACCCGTATTGCCAGAAGAGCGTCATGGCCTTATCAAGCGCGGCATCCCTGTCAAACACTTTTGGTCGGCCACGGCTTTTCTTCGCACAACTCGTGACGTCGGTTGTCATTTGCCGTTGGTCCTCTGTTGGTTTGTTGAATAACCATTATAAAAATAAACGCTACCCATCACCAGCGCAGAATGCTTAAAAATAAATTAATCATATATGTATGAAAAATAAAAACTTTAAAATTTAATTAATGTTCGTTATAAAATTATGTTGACGCGTGAGCTGGATCACATTTATTATTTACCTATCGATCGTTAACTAAATAGATAACGACCTCCAAATTCATCTGCCAAAGGTAAACATCATGAAAAACGTAAAAACCCTCATCGCTGCTGCTGTACTGAGTTCACTCTCTTTCGCAAGCTTTGCTGCTGTACAGGTACAATCCACCCCAGCCGATCAGCATAAAGTCGGGACGATCTCTGCGTCTGCCGGGACTAACTTGGGTTCACTGGAAGATCAGCTGGCACAAAAAGCGGAAGCAATGGGTGCAAAATCTTACCGCATCACCTCTGTGACCGGTCCTAACACCCTGCACGGTACCGCTGTCATCTACAAATAAGCCGGGCATAAACCCTCATTTATGCCACTGCAATGAAAAACGCCCTGCTTAGCAGGGCGTTTTTCTTTCTGTATTACATCGACTGTTGGGGGACATCATGGTGCCGGGTAACATCGGTCGGCATGCCAGACCGGGCTTCCATCGCGCGCTCCATCACCAGGCTATCGGTATTCGCGTTCGTTTTGAAGCTCACCATCGCGGCATTGAGGTTAATGGGTAACGTCTGCGGATCGTCGCCGATATTTTTCGATAATGGCTGGTGAATCTCAACCAGCCGCACGCCGCCTGGCTCCTCGGAGACCTTAATCGGCGTGTTGATAATATTCACCTTCGTTCCCGGCGTAACAACGTTAAACAGCGTTTTGATATCGTCATCGCGCAGACGAATACAGCCGGAGCTGACGCGCATGCCGATGCCAAAATCCGCGTTCGTTCCGTGCAGCAGGTAAACGCCGCCGTATGCGGCCAGGCGGATCGCGTGGTGACCCATCGGGTTATCCGGGCCTGCCGGAACCACGGCAGGAAGATCGATACCCTGGGCCTTATAGCGGGCGCGAATGTTGGCCGTCGGGGTCCAGGTTGGATTCGCACGTTTATCTGAGACGGTGGTGACCATCGTCGGCGTCAGCGTATCGCCGCCCAGCTGACCAATGCCAATAGGGTAGACGGTCACTTCTTTTTTGCCCGGCGGATAATAATAGAGACGCAACTCCGCAAGGTTAATCACGATCCCCTCACGCGGGGCATCCGGCAGGATAGTCTGTAATGGTATGGTCAGTACGCTGCCCGCGCGCGGGACGTACGGGTCGACGCCAGGGTTCGCCTGCAGCAGAGCCAGAAAACCGACGTTATATTTTTTGGCTATCGCTTCCAGTGAACCACCATTGTTTTCAACCACATGAAAGCGGTTTTCGCCTACGACCTTGCTGCCGGGCGGCGGCAGGGGCCAGGTGTTTGCCCGCGCAGGAAGCGCAACTGCGACGGTGGCTGCCAGCGCAAACAGGGTTATCCAGCGGGTAAAACGCGAAGAGGTCATCATCACTATAATCCATATAAATGATAAGGTTATTGTTTTATAAGGCGTTAATGATAATTATGGCGAATGGGTGTGTCGGGAAGATCGGGTGAAGTGCAAAGAGTTTGTAAATTGTCCCCCGGCAGCACTGCGCTAACGGGGGGGGAAGGGCGAGTTACGCGATCGCGTTCTCTTCCAGCTGACGCATAAAGTTACGCACCCAGTCCATGCGGGTTTTGCGCTCCGTCAGCTCCTGGGTAAATTTCAGACGCGTTGGACCATCCAGACGGAAATGCTGCGGCTGTTTTTGCAGCAGACCGATCAGCCACATCGGGTTGACATGGTTCTTCTCGGCAAATTCAATCACGCCGCCTTTTTCGTTGCCTTCAAGCTTACGAATCCCCAGCTTCTGCGCCTGCTGACGCAGGCGCGCGATATCCAGCAGGTTACGCGCCGCATCGGGCAGCAGGCCGAAGCGGTCGATCAGCTCCACCTTAATCTCTTCCAGCTCGTTCTCCTTCTTCGCGCTGGCGATGCGCTTGTAGAATGAGAGGCGGGTATTCACGTCCGGAATGAAATCGTCCGGCAGCAGGGAAGGCATACGCAGCTCGACCTCGGTCTGTTGGCTGGTGAGATCTTCCAGCGACGGCTCGCGCCCGGCCTTCAGGGCATCAACCGCGTTTTCCAGTAGCTCCATATAGAGTGAGAAGCCGATGGTCTCCATGGAGCCGCTCTGGTCTTCACCCAGCAGCTCGCCGGCACCGCGGATCTCAAGATCGTGCGTGGCCAGCGCAAAGCCTGCACCGAGATCTTCCAGCGTGGCGATGGCTTCCAGGCGCTTTTGCGCGTCGGTGGTCATCGCTTTCGGATGCGGCGTCAGCAGCCACGCATAGGCCTGATGGTGCGAACGCCCGACGCGGCCGCGCAGCTGGTGGAGCTGGGCAAGGCCAAAGTGATCCGCACGTTCGATGATAATGGTGTTCGCGGTCGGAATGTCGATCCCGGTTTCGATGATGGTGGTACACACCAGCACGTTAAAGCGCTGATGGTGGAAGTCGTTCATCACCCGCTCCAGCTCGCGCTCGCGCATCTGGCCGTGCCCGATAGCAATGCGCGCCTCCGGCACCAGCTCCGCCAGCCTGTCCGCCGCTTTCTGGATATTTTCGACGTCGTTATACAGGTAATACACCTGGCCGCCGCGCAGCACTTCACGCAGGATCGCCTCGCGCACCACCAGATTGTCATACTCGCGGACAAAGGTTTTCACCGCCAGACGACGTGCCGGCGGCGTGGCGATAATCGACAGATCGCGCATGCCGCTCATCGCCATGTTCAGCGTGCGCGGGATTGGCGTGGCGGTCAGGGTCAGAATGTCGACGTCCGCGCGCATCGCTTTGATGCGCTCTTTATGGCGCACCCCGAAGCGGTGCTCTTCGTCGACGATCAGCAGCCCCAGATCTTTCCACTTCACGTCGCTTTGCAGCAGCTTGTGGGTGCCGATCAGAATATCGATCTTTCCTTCGCTTGCCTGTTCCAGAATCTGCGTCTGCTCTTTGGCGCTGCGAAAACGCGAGAGCATCTCAATGCGCACCGGCCAATTGGCGAAGCGGTCGCGGAAGTTGTCGAAATGCTGCTGAGCGAGCAGGGTGGTTGGCACCAGCACCGCCACCTGCTTGTTGTTTTCCACCGCAAGGAAGGCGGCGCGCATCGCCACTTCGGTTTTGCCGAAGCCGACGTCGCCGCAGACTAAGCGGTCCATCGCCAGCGGCTGGCACATGTCGCTCAGCACGGCGTTAATGGCCTGGGCCTGATCCGGCGTGGTTTCAAACGGGAAGCTGTCGCAGAACAGCTGGTACTGTTCTTTGTCGTGCTTAAAGGCGAAGCCCTCTTTGGCCGCGCGCTGGGCGTAGATATCCAGCAGCTCGGCCGCCACGTCGCGCACCTTCTCTGCCGCTTTCTGACGCGCGCGTGCCCAGGCGTCACCGCCCAGCTTGTGCAGCGGCGCATTCTCTTCGGCACCGCCCGCGTAGCGGCTGATCAGGTGCAGGGACGACACCGGCACGTACAGTTTGGCGTCGTTGGCGTAGGTCAGCATCAGGTACTCACCTTTTATACCGCCCGCCTCAAGCGTGGTCATACCCTGATAGCGACCCACACCGTGTTCCAGGTGAACAATCGGCTGGCCTGGATGCAGCTCGGCCAGGTTGCGGATCAGAGTGTCCGGGTTGATGGTCCGACGGCTGTCCTGACGGCGGCGCGCGACGCGCTCGCCCAGCAGGTCGCTTTCGCAAATCAGCGCCAGGTTGTTGAGCGTGTCAATGAACCCGTGCTCGGCGGCGCCAATCATCAGGTAACGACCGTTGCCGGTCGCTTCGCTCAGGCGAAGAATACGCTTCGGTGCCACCTTTATGCGTCCCAGAAGTTCACCGAGCGCCTCGCGGCGGCCCTCACTCTCAACGGAGAACACCACCGGCCCGGTAAAGGACTCCAGGAACTTGCGCAGATTATCCAGCGGAGATTTCTGCTGCGCCTGAACGGACAGGTCCGGCAGCGTGCGGAAGGCGAGGTTGGTGTTGGCGGCCTTATCGGCAAGCGAATCGGTTTTCAGCTGCATGCGCGGCCAGCGCTTAAGCTCGGCGTTGAGCTCGTCGGTGCGCAGCCACAGCGCTTCCGGCGGCAGGAGCGGACGCATCGGGTCAACGCCCCTGTTTTCGAAGCGCGCGCGGGTTTCGCTTTCAAAGCGGCTGGCGCTGGCGTCGATATCCCCGGTGTTAACAATCAGCGTATTTGCCGGGAAGTAGCTGAACAGGGCAGGCAATGGCTCGCTGAAGAACAGCGGCTGCCAGTATTCGATCCCGGCCGGAAGCGTACCCTTGCTGACCTGCTGATAGATATGTTCGGCATCACGCTTCACGTCGAACCTGTCGCGCCACTGGCTGCGGAACAACTCGATGGCGGTTTTGTCCGTCGGGAACTCGTGGGCAGGAAGCAGATTGATCGATTCCACCTCTTCGAGCGTGCGCTGGGTGTCGGCGTCGAACACGCGCAGGCTGTCGATTTCATCGTCAAAGAAATCCAGACGATACGGCTGGTCGCAGCCCATCGGGTAAAGGTCGAGCAGCGCGCCGCGGGTGGCGTATTCCCCGTGCTCCATAACCTGATCGACATGGCGATAGCCTGCACCGTCAAGCTGCGCGCGCAGGGCATCGCGCGACAGGCGCTGGCCTTTTTTCATCACCAGCGCGTGACCGTGCAGATAGCTGTGCGGGCAGACGCGCTGCATCAGGGTATTCACCGGCACAATCAGCACGCCGCGCTGCATGGTCGGGAGTTGATACAGCGTCGACAGGCGCGAGGAGATAATCTCCTGATGTGGAGAGAAGCTGTCATACGGCAGCGTCTCCCAGTCGGCCAGACTGAACACCAGGCTATCGGTGAACTGGCGAATTTCATCGTGCAGGCGCAGGGCATTTTGCATATCCGGGGCAACCAGGATCACCGGGCCAGGATGGCGCTCAGCGATTTCTGCCACCAGCGTGGCGCAGGCCGCGCCTGTGAGTTCGCCGAGCTGGCGCTGGTCGCCCGCTTTGACAGGCAAGGAATAACGATCGTGTTCAGGCATGGCTATGTCAGAGTCTCTTATGGATATACCAACAGTATTGGGGCATATCACTGATACGCAATGTCTTTATTATCCTCGATCGTTTTACATAAGCAAATCGTAACCGCACAGCAGGGCTAAACGCCCCCAATACGGGGGCGGAGCGGGCATTAACGCGTAGAGGGTGACAAGGTCTGCGTAGAGGGCGGAGAGAAGAAAACGTCCCCAAACAGGGCAGTGGAAAGTTTACGCACCCCGAGCCCGGCAAGGGTACAGATCAGCAGGCTGGCAAACGGATAGACCAGGATTAAGCACAGTTCGGCCCAGACCGGCCAGTAAGCGGCATTCATCTCGCCAATCAGGAACAGACTAAACGCCTCAATTAAGATGCGGTGGGTGGTATAAATCGCAATGGTGTTTGAGCCAATCACGTTCAGCAGGTTGTTCGGGTGAACGGCATAGCGCTGCTCGAGGCTGTAGAACAGCTTCATGATCAGCACAATCGACAACAATGAGAGCAGCAGCGGAACGTTAGCAAACCACAGCACCACGGAGACGGCGGCGAAAGCGCCGGTTGCCAGCCAGATGCGGCGCAGGTTGACGCTTTTCATCCACGCCATCAGCTCTGCGCCATACCACGCCCCGAGGCTGTAGTAGATCATGTTGCGTACCACGCTGTTCATTCCCCACCACGGCAGCGGCAGGAAGTTGATCGCGATGCTTGCCAGCGCCAGCAGTGCCAGTACCGGCAGCTTCCAGCGGCTCAGCAGTTTACACAGCGTGAAGTAGACCACCAGGGCGTACAGATACCACAGGCTGGTGCTGGCGGTGACCATCCCCAGCACAAATCCTGAGAACGAGTCGGCGTAGGCCGCGTTCGACGAGGTGGCAAGCTCACGCTCGGGTGCCAGCCAGGCGTTCAGGTGAGTCAACGCCTGCCATTGCAGGACGCCCCACAGCGCCAGCACCCAGACAATGCTCCAGATCCGTTTATCGAGACTGGTGCGCCAGTCCACCTCATCAATATAGCGACGGATCAGATAGCCGGAGATAAAGAAGAAGACCGGCATCCGGAACGGGGCGAGATAGAGGTTAAAATAGACCCAGCATTTCGCCAGGAGCCCAGATAGCGGGTGTTGCAGCCCGCTCAGATGCGGGTAGAAGGTGATGACCGAATGATAGATAACCACCAGGCAGATACACAGCCCTTTTATCTGGTTAATCCATAATGCTTTTTGCTTCATTGTTCGCGACTACCTTATTGCCATAAACGAACGAGCAATTGTTGTTAAACGGAACCGGGATGTAACGGGTAACAGTCTGTATCCGGTCGTTTTTCGGAAAAGGTGGAGGCTGCGAGGCGAGGATTCATCCAATAGCACGCTGATTTATCTGAATTTATCGGAAAAATGATTACCAAAGCTTACGGTTTCAGTCATTTACCCTTAACGGATTCGCTTATATACTCGTGGGTCTGCTATCAGCAAACAGACGGATTTCATGTATCAACCTGTCGCACTCTTCATAGGCTTACGTTACATGCGTGGGCGCGCCGCGGACCGCTTCGGTCGCTTTGTCTCCTGGCTTTCGACTATTGGCATTACGCTTGGCGTGATGGCACTGGTGACGGTGCTTTCCGTCATGAATGGCTTTGAGCGCGAGCTGCAAAACAATATCCTGGGGCTGATGCCGCAGGCCGTTCTCTCATCCACCAGTGGTTCGGTTAACCCGCAACAGCTGCCGGAAAGCGCGGCGAAGTTACAGGGTGTCACGCGCGTTGCGCCCTTAACCACTGGCGACGTGGTGCTGCAAAGTGCCCGCAGCGTGGCGGTCGGCGTGATGCTGGGTATCGATCCGGCACAAAAAGACCCGCTGACGCCGTATCTGGTCAATGTGAAGCAAACCGATCTCGAAGCCGGTAAATACAACGTCATCCTCGGCGAACAGCTTGCCGGGCAGCTTGGCGTCAACCGTGGCGATCAGCTGCGCGTCATGGTACCGTCCGCCAGCCAGTTTACGCCAATGGGGCGCCTGCCGAGCCAGCGCCTGTTTAACGTGATTGGGACCTTTGCCGCCAACAGCGAAGTTGACGGCTATCAGATGCTGGTGAACATTCAGGATGCGTCGCGCCTGATGCGTTACCCGGCGGGGAATATCACCGGCTGGCGCCTGTGGCTCGATCAGCCGCTGAAGGTCGATACCCTCAGCCAGCAAAAACTGCCGGACGGCACCAAATGGCAGGACTGGCGCGAGCGTAAAGGCGAGCTGTTCCAGGCCGTGCGCATGGAAAAAAACATGATGGGGCTGCTGCTGAGCCTGATCGTCGCCGTGGCTGCCTTTAACATCATCACCTCGCTGGGTCTGATGGTGATGGAGAAGCAGGGCGAGGTCGCCATCCTGCAAACCCAGGGGCTCACGCCGCGCCAGATCATGGCGGTGTTTATGGTGCAGGGGGCCAGTGCCGGTGTCATTGGCGCGTTGCTCGGCGCCGTGCTGGGGGCATTGCTTGCCAGCCAGCTTAATAATTTGATGCCGATCATCGGCGCGCTGCTTGACGGCGCGGCACTGCCGGTGGCTATCGAGCCGCTGCAGGTGGTCGGTATTGCACTGGCCGCGATGGCCATTGCGCTGCTTTCTACGCTTTATCCTTCCTGGCGCGCTGCCGCCACTCAACCCGCTGAGGCTTTACGTTATGAATAAGATCCTGTTGCAATGCGACAACCTGTCCAAACGCTATCAGGAAGGCACTGTGCAAACCGACGTGCTGCACAATGTGAGCTTTAGCGTGGGGGAAGGCGAGATGATGGCGATTGTCGGCAGCTCCGGCTCCGGCAAAAGTACGCTGCTGCATCTGCTGGGCGGGCTGGATACGCCAACCGAGGGCGACGTAATTTTCTCCGGCCAGCCGATGAGCAAAATGTCCTCGGCAGCGAAGGCCGAGCTGCGCAACCGCGAGCTGGGCTTTATCTACCAGTTCCACCACCTGCTGCCGGACTTCACGGCGCTGGAAAACGTGGCGATGCCGCTGCTGATTGGCAAAAAGAAACCGGCAGAAATTAACGCCCGCGCCAGCGATATGCTGAAAGCGGTAGGGCTGGGCCACCGTGGAAATCACCGCCCGTCGGAGCTTTCCGGCGGCGAGCGCCAGCGCGTGGCGATTGCCCGGGCGCTGGTCAATAATCCGCGCCTGGTACTGGCGGATGAACCCACCGGTAACCTGGACGCGCGCAATGCGGACAGTATCTTCCAGCTCCTGGGCGAGCTGAATGCCTCGCAGGGGACCGCGTTTCTGGTGGTGACCCACGATCTGCAGCTGGCAAAGCGCATGGGTCGCCAGCTTGAGATGCGCGACGGCCATCTGAATGCGGAACTGACCCTGATGGGAGCAGAGTAATGGCGTCACCGTTATCGTTACTCATCGGGTTACGCTTTAGCCGCGGCCGCCGTCGCGGCGGCATGGTCTCGCTCATCTCCGTCATTTCGACCATTGGTATTGCGCTGGGTGTGGCGGTCTTGATTGTGGGCTTGAGCGCCATGAACGGCTTTGAGCGCGAGCTGAATAACCGCATTCTGGCGGTGGTGCCGCACGGGGAGATCGAGCCGGTTAACCAGCCGTGGACCAACTGGAGCGATGCGCTCGCTAAAGTTGAAAACGTACCGGGCATTGCCGCAGCCGCGCCCTACATCAACTTTACCGGGCTGGTGGAGAGCGGGGTAAACCTGCGCGCCATTCAGGTTAAAGGGGTTAATCCGGCGCAGGAAGAGCGTCTCAGCGCGCTACCGAAATATGTCCAGAACGGCGCGTGGACCAACTTTAAGGCTGGCGAGCAGCAGATCATCATGGGTAAAGGCGTTGCCGATGCCCTGAAGGTGAAGCAGGGCGACTGGGTGTCAATCATGATCCCGAACGCCAGCGCCGATCACAAATTACAGCAGCCCAAGCGCGTGCGTCTGCACGTTACCGGTATTCTTCAGCTGAGCGGTCAGCTTGACCATAGTTTTGCGATGGTTCCGCTGGAAGATGCGCGCCAGTATCTCGACATGGGCGACAGCGTGACGGGTATTGCCATTAAGGTGAACGACGTCTTTAACGCCAACAAACTGGTGCGTGATGCGGGCAGCGTCACCAATAACTATGTTTACATCAAAAGCTGGATCGGCACTTACGGGTATATGTACCGTGATATCCAGATGATCCGCGCGATTATGTATCTGGCGATGGTGCTGGTGATTGGCGTGGCGTGTTTTAATATCGTCTCAACGCTGGTGATGGCGGTCAAGGACAAGAGCGGCGACATCGCCGTGCTGCGTACTCTCGGGGCAAAAGACGGTCTTATTCGCGCCATCTTCGTCTGGTACGGTTTGCTGGCGGGGCTGTTTGGCAGCCTGTGCGGCGTGGTGATTGGGGTGGTGGTTTCCCTGCAGCTGACGCCAATCATCAACGGGATTGAAAAGCTGATCGGCCACCAGTTCCTGTCGGGTGACATCTATTTTATTGACTTCCTGCCGTCTGAATTGCACTGGCTGGACGTTTTTTATGTGCTGGTTACAGCACTTTTACTGAGTCTGCTGGCAAGCTGGTATCCGGCGCGTCGCGCAAGCCGAATTGATCCGGCGAGGGTATTAAGTGGCCAGTAATTACGTCATGGTATAGCGGTCCTGAGGCCGCTATGTCAGAAAGAGGAATGCACTATGTATTATGGATTTGATATTGGCGGCACCAAGATTGCGCTCGGCGTGTTTGATAAAAATCTCAAACTGCAGTGGGAAACCCGCGTTCCCACGCCGCGCGAAAGCTACGACGAATTTTTAACCGCTATTGCCGCGCTGGTGGCGCAAGCCGACGAACGCTTCGGCGTGAAAGGCAGCGTCGGCATCGGTATTCCGGGGATGCCGGAAACCGATGACGGCACGCTATACGCCGCCAACGTGCCTGCGGCCAGCGGTAAACCGCTGCGCGCCGATCTCTCCGCTCTCCTTGAACGCGACGTGCGTTTAGACAACGATGCCAACTGCTTTGCCCTCTCTGAAGCCTGGGACGATGAGTTCCGCCGCTATCCGCTGGTGATGGGGCTGATCCTCGGCACGGGCGTCGGCGGAGGGATTGTCATCAACGGCAAGCCGATTACCGGTCGCAGCTACATCACCGGGGAGTTTGGTCATATCCGTCTGCCGGTGGATGCGCTGGAGGTGGTAGGGCGTGATTTCCCGCTGACCCGCTGCGGCTGTGGCCAGCATGGCTGCATCGAGAACTATCTCTCAGGACGCGGGTTTGCATGGCTTTATGAACACTTCTATCATCAGAAACTTGAAGCCCCTCAAATCATTACCCTGTGGGAGCAAGGGGATGCGCAGGCGCGTGAGCACGTCGAGCGCTATCTGGATCTGCTGGCGGTGTGTCTGGGGAATATTCTCACCATCGTCGACCCGGATCTGCTGGTGATCGGGGGAGGGCTGTCAAACTTTACTGCGATTACGGAACAGCTGTCCGGGCGTTTGCCCCGACATTTATTGCCGGTCGCCCGCGTGCCGCGCATTGAACGCGCGCGACACGGGGACGCAGGAGGCATGCGCGGAGCCGCATTCCTTCATCTTACCGATTAGTTTACGAGGTTTTTATGCTGTCGCGTCGCCAGGGTCGACTCAGCCGTTTTCGCAAAAATAAACGCCGCTTGCGTGAGCGCTTGCGCCAGCGGATTTTTTTCAGAGACAGAATGATGCCAGAAGCGATGGATAAACCCAGAGTGGTGGTGCTGACCGGGGCGGGGATCTCCGCCGAGTCAGGAATTCGTACCTTCCGTGCGGCGGACGGGCTGTGGGAAGAGCACCGTGTAGAGGACGTGGCGACGCCGGAAGGCTTTGCCCGGGATCCTGACCTGGTGCAGGCGTTTTATAACGCCCGCCGTCGCCAGCTTCAGCAGCCTGAGATTGCGCCAAACGCGGCGCATCTGGCGCTGGCGAAGCTGGAAGAGGCGCTTGGCGATCGTTTTCTGCTGGTGACGCAGAATATCGATAACCTGCACGAGCGGGCCGGCAACAAGAACATCATCCACATGCACGGTGAGCTGCTCAAGGTTCGCTGTGCCTGGAGCGGTCAGGTGCTGGACTGGAAAGAAGACGTGCTGCCAGAGGACAAGTGCCACTGCTGCCAGTTCCCTGCGCGCCTGCGCCCGCACGTGGTCTGGTTTGGCGAAATGCCGCTGGGCATGGATGAGATCTACAGCGCGCTGGCGATGGCCGACGTATTTATTGCTATTGGCACCTCTGGTCACGTCTACCCGGCGGCCGGGTTTGTTCACGAAGCGCGACTGCACGGCGCGCATACGGTAGAACTGAACCTGGAGCCGAGCCAGGTGGGCAGCGAGTTTGAAGAGAAGCACTATGGCCTGGCAAGCGCGGTCGTGCCGGAGTTTGTCGACAAGCTGCTGAAAGGGCTGTAATAGCGATAGCCTGAACAAGCACCCAATAAACGGGTGCTTTTTTGTTTATAAAAGCGCTGCAAAAAAGGCTATTACCATTCGCAACAAGAGAAATATAATTCCCGTTAATTAGTGTGGATGCTTTTATTTTGTGCATTCAATCAAAATAGCGCTTAATAATGCTCGTTATTGTCGTGTAGAAAGGGGATGCTAATAAATATTAAGTGGTAGAGGAGGATGGGATATGTACGGATTTATCGCCAGACAACCCATTTTTAACCCGGAGATGAAGACGGTTGCCTATGAACTGCTCTTCAGAGAGGGAATGACAAACCGTTTTCCGGATGTATCGGCGGAATATGCTACATCCCGAATGATATCCGATCAGTTTTTATGCGTGCCCTCCCAGCGGATCGCCGGGGAACATACGTCATTTATTAACTTCCCCTCCAGGATGGTCATCGACCGTAGCGGAGAAGCGCTGGATAAAAAGAGTGTAGTCATTGAAATTCTGGAAGATGCGGAGCCGGGGGCTGAGCTGCTGCAGGCCGTCAAGGAGATGCATGCGCACGGTTATCAGTTCGCGCTGGATGATTTTACTCTCGCGCCAGAATGGGATGCTTTTTTGCCCTATATTTCCATTCTGAAATTCGATGTCAGAAATTATACCTTAGCGCAAATTAAACAGTATCTGGCATCGCGTAAACATCAGACAGAACATATAAATTATCTCGCTGAAAAAATTGAGACTAAAGAGGAATTCATTCAATTCCGGAATGAAGGGTTTTCTCTTTTTCAGGGCTATTTTTTCTGCCGTCCGGAGGTCATTAAATATAAACGCTTATCGCAAAATCAGCTGGCCATTTTCCGTCTGCAAATGGAAATCGGACGCAATAAACCTGATTTTCGCATTATCGAGTCGCTGATAAAAAGCGATCTCACGCTCTCCTGGAAAATCATGCGCTATATGAAGCACACCGCATTTAAACATGTCGGCGCGTGTAATTTCAGCAAGTTAACCCTGAGCGAAGTGCTCAGATACCTCGGTGAGAACCAGCTGAGACGGTTTGTTGCCGTTGTGGTTCTGGCAAGCGCGGGCAATGACACCGTCAGCGAGCTTTACCCGTTGAGTATGATGCGCGGGAAATTTTGTGAGCTGATAGCCGGGAAGATGAACGAACCGCTGCTGGCTGAAAATGGCTTCATGTGCGGTCTGTTTTCGCTGCTCGATACTCTTCTTGAGCTGCCGATGGCGGAGTTGATGAAGCAGATCGCGGTGCCTCAGAGCGTGAGCAACGCGCTGTGTCATCAGGAGGGGGCGTTAGCCGATATGGTTGCCCTCTGTCGTTGCTATGAACAGCAGCAGTGGGAGGAGGCTACAAGGCTGAGTCACACGCTGGGCCTTGCGGAGAACGAGGTGGTCGAGGCGATGAGAAGCGCGACAATATGGGCGGGGGAGAATGCGGTAGGGTAATGTCTCCTCACGCCGTGCAGACGGCGTGAGGAGGAATGCGTCCTTTATCGGCCCGCTTTTAACTTCTGATAATACTCTTCGTAGAGGCGGCTTGCGTCGCCAACGTCGTTCTGCCATTCACCCTTGCTGATGGTGCCGGCATCCGGGTAGAGCGACTTATCATTAGCCACCTCAGGCTTCAGCAGCTTGCGTGCGGCGAGGTTTGGCGTCGGGTAGCCGATAGTTTCGGCAACCTGTTTCGCCACGTCCGGGCGCAGCAGGAAGTTAATCAGCTTCAGCGCACCGTCCACGTTTTTCGCGTTGGCCGGGATGGCAAGGCTGTCCATCCAGAAGATCCCGCCTTCTTTCGGCCAGACGACCTCCAGAGGCGTACCGGCCTGGCGCGCAACATACGCAGAGCCGTTCCACACCATCCCCAGGTTTACTTCACCTTCCATATACGGGTTGGCCGGGTTATCAGAGTTGAACGCCGCCACGTTAGGCATCAGTTTTTTGAGCTCGTTGTAAGCCGCGTCGATCTCTTTCGGGTCGGTGGTGTTCCCGGAATAGCCCAGCTTGCGCAGCGCAACCTGGAATACTTCACGCGCGTCGTCGGTTAACAGCAGGCTGCCTTTGTATTCCGGTTTCCACAGATCGGCCCAGCTTGTTACCGTTTTCGGATCGATGGCCTCGCTGTTCACGCCAATCGCCGTCGCACCCCAGATGTACGGAATGGAGTAGTCGTTATTCGGGTCGAACGGCTTGTTGAGCATCTCCGGATCGAGGTTTGAAAAATGGGTTAGCTTCGTTTTATCGATCTTCTGGATCATGCCTTCTTTGCGCATTTTGTCGACAAAGTAGGTGGAGGGCACGACCAGATCGTACGCGCCGTCTTTGTAGGTTTTCAGCTTGGCGTACATGGTTTCATTCGACTCATAGGTCGAGTAGATAACCTTGATGCCCGTCTCTTTGGTGAACTGTTCCAGTAGTCCTGGCGGCACGTATTCGGTCCAGTTATAGAAGTAGAGCGTTTTGCTGTCATCAGCGTGTGCGGCACCCATGCCAAGCACCAGCGCCGCAGCGGCGAGCATTTTTTTCATTTCATTGTCCCCTGAGATTTTGTTTTATCACGAGCAATAACCTGGCTGGCGATCACCAGAACCAGCGAAAACAGCAGCAGAATGGTCGCCAGCGCGTTCACCTCTGGTGAAACGCCGACTTTCACCATCGAATAGATCTTCAACGGCAGAATTTCGTAGCTCGGCCCGGTCACGAAGGAGGAGACCACGACGTCATCCATCGACAGCGTAAAGCTGAGCAGCCATCCGGCGGCGACGGCAGGCATCGCCAGCGGCAGAATGATTTTGCGCAGGATGGTCATCTCACTGGCACCCAGATCCTTCGCCGCCTCCAGCATGCGTACGTCGAACCCTTTCAGGCGGGCGTACACGGTCACCACCACAAACGGCAGGCAGAAGGTGATATGGGAAAACAGCAGCGACCAGAAGCCCAGCTGAACGCCCAGCAGCATAAACAGCACCAGCAGTGAAATCGCCATCACGATGTCCGGCGACATCATCACCACAAACAGCATGCCGCTGACGAACGGCTTGCCGCGAAAGCGATAGCGATACAGCGCCACGGCGGTGAGCGAGCCAATCAGCGTCGCGAAGGTGGCGGAGAAAATCGCCATCGTCAGCGAGTGCTGAGCGGCCTGCAGCAGGCTGTCATTGTTCATCAGCAGGCTGTACCAGTTGGTGGTAAAGCCCTGCCAGCTGATCCCGAACCGCGAGCTGTTAAACGAGTTCACGATCAAAATGATAATCGGGATATATAAATACGCGTAAATGGCGGTCATAAAACCGCCGCGAAGCAGTCGACCGATCATTCGAGTTCCACCTTCTTGTTGAGCAGGCGAGAAGCGCGCCAGTAGACCAGCAGCATCAGACCCATCACCACCGTCAGCGTAATGCTGGTCGCGGAGCCGAACGGCCAGTCGCGAATGTTGAGGAACTGGCTCTTGATCACGTTACCAATCAGCAGGTTTTTCGCCCCGCCCATCAGGTCCGATACGTAGAACAGGCCCATCGCCGGGAGCATCACCAGCAGACAGCCCGCAATAATACCGGGCATGGTCAGCGGGATGATAATGCGGATAAAGGTCTGCAGCTTGCTGGCCCCCAGATCTTTTGCCGCTTCCAGCAGCGGTTTATCGAGCTTCTCAATGCTGGAATAGAGCGGCATCACCATAAACGGCAGCAAGATATAAACCAGACCAATAATCACCGCGCCTGGGGTAAACATGATGCGTATCGGGGTATCAATCACCCCCAGCCACAGCAGAAACGCGTTGAGGTAGCCTTTGGTGCTGAGGAAGATTTTCAGCCCGTAGATGCGAATCAACGAGTTGGTCCAGAACGGCACAATCAACAGAAACAGCAGCAGGGGGCGAACCTTTTGCGGCAGGCCCGCGAGGAACCATGCAAAAGGATACCCCAGCAGCAGGCAGGCCACGGTGGCGATCAGCGCCATATTCAGCGAGTGCAGCAGTACGTCGAAATAGAGCGGATCGAGCAGGCGCGCGTAGTTATCCAGCGTAAAGACCAGCGAAACGAAGTTTGTATCGTCGCGGGTCAAAAAGCTGGTGGCGATGATCATCAGGTTGGGTAAAAAGACAAACAACACAAGCCAACCGACGATAGTGGCAATGACCACGTTCTGGAACTTACTTGTGTTCTTCATCAGCCAGCACAACCTCCCAGCTTTCTACCCAGTTGATAACCATTTTCTGGTCCAGAGAATGGTCGAAGTCAGGGTCGTCTTCGTTAAAGAACTCGCTGACCATCACCATCTTGCCGTTTTCCAGTTCGACAACGGATTCAAGGGTCATCCCTTTATAGTTACGTTCGCGAACGTAACCGATCAGGCCTTCGACGTCGGCCGTGTCGTGGATCTCATCAACGCGGAGATCCTCCGGGCGGAGCAGGACGTTGAGTTTTTGGCCTTTTTCGACGGCAAAGTTCACGGTGATGGTGCAGTCGCGTCCTTCCACGTTCGCGCGCACGCGCTGGTCGTCCAGACGCTCAATTACCGTGGCGTCGAAGATATTGATCTCACCTATGAAGCTGGCGACGAACAGGTTCTTCGGCTCTTCGTAAATTTCACGCGGGGTGCCGTCCTGCTCAATTTTGCCGTCGCGCATCACCACGATGCGGTCGGACATGGTCAGCGCCTCTTCCTGATCGTGGGTGACAAAAACGAACGTAATACCGAGCTTGCGCTGAAGCGCTTTCAGCTCGTTCTGCATTTGTTTGCGCAGCTTGTAGTCCAGCGCGGAGAGGGACTCATCCAGCAGGAGCAGGCGCGGCTTATTGACCACGGCGCGGGCAATGGCCACTCGCTGCTGCTGGCCGCCTGAGAGCTGGTGAGGCTTTCGCTGGGCAAACGTCTCAAGCTGCACCATGCGCAGGGCGTCGGTGACGCGCGGTTCGATCTCATTAGCCGGCGTTTTTTGCATGCGCAGGCCAAACGCCACGTTCTCAAACACGGTCATGTGCGGGAACAGAGCGTAGCTCTGAAAGACGGTATTGACGTGGCGATCTTCGGCAGGAACCTGGGTAATGTCCTGGTTCTCAAGATGGATGCGGCCATTATCAACGCTTTCCAGCCCGGCGATAAGGCGCAGTACGGTGGTTTTGCCGCAGCCGGAGGGGCCAAGCAGCGTCAGAAACTCACCATCATTGATGGTCAGGTTGAGGTCGGAAATGACATCTTTGCCATCAAAGCTTTTACGAATTCGTTCCAGTTGCACCAGCGGTGAACGAGAACGGGATTGTGTATTCAATTTTTGCGCTGTCCCATATAGACGCCTCAGGCAGCAGACTGAAGCGGGGTTTGTGTGTAACCACCTTGGTGACTCGTAATGAGGGCGGACATTCTACGGCAATCCCCTGCAATCGCCAATCCTTGTCACTGATTCATAAGCTACATTTATTAACGCATAAAGATATAAACGTAAAAAGTTCTCGTTTGCGGGATAAAAGTGACCTGACGCAATATTTGCGTTTTGATGCTTACTGATAATGTTGTCACAAAAAGTGAGGGTGACTGCATGGATAAATTACTTGAGCGTTTTTTACAGTACGTTTCGCTGGATACCCAATCTAAGCCGGGTGTCCGCCAGGTGCCGAGCACCGAAGGCCAGTGGAAGCTATTAAACCTGCTTAAAGAGCAGCTTGACGCCATGGGGCTGGTTAACGTCACGTTGAGCGAAAAAGGCACTGTGATGGGAACGCTGCCGGCGAATGTTGCGGGTGATATTCCGGCGATTGGCTTTATCTCCCATGTCGACACCTCTCCGGATTTTAGCGGTAAACATGTGAACCCGCAGATAGTTGAAAACTACCGCGGCGGTGATATTGCGCTGGGTATTGGCGACGAAGTGCTGTCACCGGTGATGTTCCCGGTGTTGCATCAACTGCTCGGCCAGACGCTGATCACTACCGACGGTAAAACGCTGCTGGGGGCGGATGACAAGGCGGGCATCGCGGAAATCATGACGGCGCTGGCGGTGTTGAAAGGCAAAAATATTCCGCACGGAGATATACGCGTCGCCTTCACGCCGGACGAAGAAGTAGGGAAAGGGGCGAAACATTTCGACGTTGAGGCCTTTAACGCGCAGTGGGCCTATACCGTCGACGGCGGCGGCGTGGGCGAACTGGAGTATGAGAACTTCAATGCGGCGTCGGTGACGATCAAGATTGTGGGGAACAACGTTCACCCAGGCTCCGCAAAAGGTGTGATGGTAAATGCCCTGTCGCTGGCATCGCGCATTCATGCGGAAGTCCCGGCGGATGAGAGCCCTGAGCAGACCGAAGGATATGAGGGTTTTTATCACCTGACCAGCATCAAAGGCACCGTAGACAGCGCGCAGATGCACTACATCATCCGCGATTTCGACCGCAAAGCCTTTGAAGCGCGCAAGCGTAAGATGATGGAGATCGCCAAAAAGGTCGGCAAAGGTTTACACCCGGATTGCTATATTGAGCTGATCATTGAAGACAGCTATTACAATATGCGCGAGAAGGTGATGGCGTATCCGCATATTCTGGATATCGCTCAGCAGGCGATGCGCGACTGCGATATTGAGCCGGTATTAAAACCAATTCGCGGTGGTACCGACGGTTCGCAGCTGTCGTTCATGGGGCTGCCGTGTCCGAACCTGTTTACCGGTGGCTACAACTACCACGGCAAGCACGAGTTCGTGACGCTGGAAGGAATGGAAAAAGCGGTGAAGGTGATTGTGCGGATAGCGGAGTTGACCGCGAAGCGGTAAGAAAAGCCCGGTGGCGAAGCGCCACCGGGCATTAAAGCGACTCAGTCCTCAAAGAACCAATACCCGCTGTTGACCAGCGCGGCAAGCATCGCGAGGAAGGAGGGATCTTCCAGCGCGTCGCCAAAGGTTTCGGCTGTCAGCACCATATGGCTGGCAATGGCTTCCAGCGCCGGGCGATGCGGGGAGTCGAGCTTCTCACCGTTGACGTAGACCTCCTCACCAATGCGCAGCACGCGCAATCCGCCCAGACGTACCAGCTTATCGCCCTGCTGGAGCGCGTCGTAAATCTCGTCAGCCTGATAAGGCGGCTCCGGCGGCGCAACGTCCAGCTCATGACGAGACTGGCTGATAAACTCGCCAAACCACTGTCTGAAATGTTCGGGCTCGTTAATCAAATCCAGCATCATGCCGCGCAGCTTATCCAGTTCTTCTGGCAGAATATCCGCAGGATGTTCGCGTGCAGGCACGTCCGGATCGCTGTAGCGATAGCTGCCCAGCTCGCGCTGCAGAACGTAGTCAGCAAATCCGCTGATCATCTCGCGTCCGCTCGGCGCGCGGAACCCAACCGAATAGTTGAGCGAGTTCTCCAGGGAATAACCTTCGTGCGGGAATCCTGGCGGAATGTAGAGGATATCGCCCGGCTCCAGCTCTTCGTCGATAATGCCTTCAAACGGATCCACCTGAAGCAGGTCCGGATGCGGACAGTGCTGTTTCATCGGCACTTTTTCACCCACGCGCCAGCGGCGGCGGCCCGTACCCTGAATGATAAACACGTCGTACTGGTCCAGATGCGGACCCACGCCGCCGCCAGGTACGGAGAATGAGATCATCAGATCGTCCATGCGCCAGTCGGGCAGGGCGCGGAACGGGCGCATTAGCGCGGCAGTCGGCTCGTGCCAGTGGTTAACCGCCTGCACCAGCAGCGACCAATTGCTTTCGCCGAGATGATCGTAACTTTCGAAAGGACCGTGGCTGACCTGCCATTTCCCGTCCTGGTGGCTGACCAGGCGGCTGTCGACTTCATTTTCCATGGCCAGGCCGGCCAGTTCGTCAGGCGAGATAGGGTCGACAAAGTTGCTGAACCCGCGTTTCAGAACCACCGGGCGCTTTTGCCAGTAACGTTCAATAAACTCGGGCCAGTTAAGTGTTAAGTGATAATCCATATTTTTTTATTCCGCAGGCTCTTACTGACTCGGATTATAACGGAAGCTCAGGCCCCCGGCTGCGAGATCCTCGCATTTTTCACATAACGGGTTAACTATCGTCCGATGTGGGCTGCTGACGACCAAAAATCACTTCCATTCTGGCCCCGCCCAGCAAGCTTTCGCTGGTTTCGATTTTGCCATCGTACTGGTCAACAATCTCGCGAGCGACGGCCAATCCCACGCCCTGACCGGGGCGCAGCGTATCCGCTCGCTGACCGCGATCGAACACGACATCACGTTTGTTACGTGGGATCCCCGGGCCATCATCTTCAACGATAATATGTAACTCGTTGTCCGTCTGACGCGCCGAGACTTCCACAAACTCCAGACAGTATTTGCAGGCGTTATCCAGCAGGTTGCCCATCACTTCCATAAAGTCATTCTTTTCGCCGACAAAGCTGATCTCAGGCGAAATATCGAGGCTGATGTTCACCCCTTTACGCTGATACACCTTATTGAGGGCCGACGTGAGGTTATCCAGCAGCGGAGCCACCGGGTGCAGCTCGCGGCTCAGCAGGGCGCTGCCGGAACGCATGCTGGCGCGGTGCAGGTAGTAGCCAATTTGCTGCGAGATTCGGCTGATCTGTTCCAGCATTACCGGCTCGGCATCGTCGACGCTCAGCTTTGAGCTGCGCATGGAACGCAGGGTGCTTTGCATCACGGCCAGCGGCGTTTTCAGGCTGTGGGTGAGGTCGGTTAGAGTAGTCCGGTACTTATCATAGCGCTCGCGCTCGCTTTTCAGCAGGCGATTGAGGTTACGCACCAGGCTGGTGAGCTCGCGGGTGGTTGCCGGATTGAGCTTTTCGCGATGATGCTCTTCCAGCTCGCGTACCTCTCGCGCCAGGGATTCAATGGGCCGCAGGCTCCACCATGCCGCTACCCAAAGCAGCGGGATCACCAGCAGCAGGTTGGCGGCCAGAACATAAACGAACCAGCTCCAGACCCTGTAAGAACGTTTTAGCTCAACCGGAATGGTGTCGACTACCACAATGGTCAGCTGCGGCATGTTCATTGTGGCAGGGTAAATATTGATCGCCACGGAGTGCGTCATCTCCGTCTCGGCATCATCAGCGCGAATTTCATTGAGCTTCTGCTGCAGAGAGCGATCTTCGCGGATCAGCGTGCTGGTGGTGTTGAGATCGGCTTCAATCTCATGAAAACCGTTGGTTTTGAGCCACTCCGGGCGAATACTTTTGAGCAGCCACGGAATATCGCGCTGCGCCCACAATAACTTTCCCTTCTCGTTGTAAATCAGGGCTAAAGTAGGGCTCTGCTGATTAAGGTTTTCCGGCATTTCAACGGTGATTTGGTTGTTTTCCCATTTAGCCAGGGTATAAAACAGATTGCTTTCGCCGCGTAAAAGCCGAAAGGTCGTTTTATCAAAGCTGACGCTGTAACCCACCAGGGCGACCATGCCGTAGGAGAGCGACAGCACCAGCACCACCGCGGCCGTCGCCAGCAAAAAGCGAACCCGCAGCGAGAGGGGGAGAATGTGGCGCAAAATTCGTTTCATTTAGCGTAATTCAAACAGGTAGCCCTGACCGCGGACGGTCGTAATCACATCCTGCGGATACTGCACCTGAATTTTCTTACGCAAACGGCCCATCAGCACGTCAATGGTATGGCTTTCTCGCAGTTCCGCATCCGGGTAGAGCTGGAGCATTAAGGAGTCTTTGCTCACCACTTTGCCGCTGTTGCGGATCAGCGTTTCCATGATGGTGTATTCGAACGCGGTCAGCTTGATCACTTCATCATTAATGGAGAGCTCGCGTCGGGAGAGATCGACCTGGAACGGTGGAATCGAGATAACCTGCGAGGCCAGCCCGCTGTTGCGGCGTAACAGTGCCTGCATGCGCGCCGCCACTTCTTCAATATGGAACGGTTTGGTGACGTAATCATCCGCACCGGCGCTGAGCACTTCAACTTTGTCCTGCCAGCCTTCGCGTGCCGTCAGAACCAGAACCGGCAGAGAAACATCATGGCTGCGCCAGCGACGAATTAACGACAGGCCGTCTTCATCAGGCAGCCCTAAATCGACAATGGCGATATCCGGCAGATGTTCATTGAGATAATAATCGGCTTCTTTTGCATCTTCCGCATCGTCCACCTGATGTCCCATCTCCTGAAGCTGAACTTTCAGGTGGTGGCGTAGCAATGCGTTATCCTCAACAACCAGTACGCGCATCATCTTTTCTCCCAGAATAAATAGTATGAATAGTTTAACGCTGATTATGTTGCTGTGGGGATAAACATTCAGTAAACCGAGGAAAAGCAACCCCCTTTCCGGGCGGAAAGGGGGGGAAGAGGTGTTACTTCAGCTCGTCGACCATGGTGATGGCGCGGCCAATGTAGTTCGCCGGAGTCATCGCTTTCAGGCGCGTTTTCTCTTCTTCCGGCAGTGCCAGACCGTCGATAAACTGCTTCATACCTTCGGCATCAACGCGTTTACCGCGGGTCAGCTCTTTCAGCTTCTCGTACGGTTTTTCGATACCGTAGCGGCGCATTACGGTCTGAATCGGCTCTGCCAGCACTTCCCAGTTGTGATCCAGCTCGTCCAGCAGACGGTCACGGTTCACTTCCAGCTTGCTCACGCCCTTCAGGGTGGACTGATACGCGATCAGCGCGTAGCCAATACCCACGCCCAGGTTACGCAGAACGGTGGAGTCGGTCAGGTCGCGCTGCCAGCGGGAAACCGGCAGTTTGCTCGCCATATGCTGCAGCACGGCATTCGCGAGGCCCAGGTTGCCTTCGGAGTTTTCGAAGTCGATTGGGTTCACTTTGTGCGGCATGGTGGAGGAGCCGATTTCACCGGCGATGGTTTTCTGCTTGAAGTGGTTCAGCGCGATGTAGCCCCACACGTCACGATCGAAGTCGATCAGAATGGTGTTGAAGCGCGCGATGCAGTCAAACAGCTCGGCGATGTAGTCGTGCGGCTCAATCTGGGTGGTGTACGGGTTCCACTGAATGCCCAGCGAGGTCACAAACTCTTCGCTGAACTGGTGCCAGTCCACTTCCGGGTAGGCGGCGATGTGGGCGTTATAGTTACCGACCGCGCCGTTGATTTTGCCGAGGATTTCAACCTGCTCCAGCTGACGATACTGACGCTCCATACGGTACGCCACGTTTGCCATCTCTTTCCCCATGGTGGATGGGGTGGCTGGCTGGCCGTGCGTGCGGGAAAGCAGCGGAATGTCGCGGTATTCCACGGACAGCGCTTTCACCGCGTCGATGATTTTACGCCAGTAAGGCAGTACCACCTCTTTACGCGCGGTAGAGAGCATCAGCGCGTGAGAGAGGTTATTGATATCTTCGGAAGTACAGGCGAAGTGAATGAACTCAGATACCGCGTGCAGAGCCGGGACGCTTGCCACTTTCTCTTTCAGGAAGTACTCAACCGCTTTCACGTCGTGGTTGGTGGTGCGTTCAATGGTCTTAATGCGCGCGGCATCTTCTTCACTAAACTCAGCAACGATTTTATCAAGGTAATCGTTTGCCTTTTCGTCAAAAGCAGGAACTTCCTTGATTGCTGCCTGGGCGGCCAGCTTTTGCAGCCAGCGTACTTCAACCTGAACACGGAACTTCAGCAAACCATATTCGCTGAAGATCCCGCGCAGCGCGCTGACTTTATCGCCGTAGCGTCCATCGACAGGGGATACGGCGGTCAGTGAGGATAATTCCATAATTCGCAACTCCGGGAGGTTAACAATGAGCAAGAATTTGTTTTGCCTGAGTGGTCAGGCGATTACGAGAAAACATTAACTGCAGGCGACCACCACCAACCTGATGCCACAGCACGGCGGCGCGGATCCCTGCCAGCAGGGAGGCGCGAACCTTCGCCTGCACCTGCGGGCTTTGCAGCACGGCAGGGGAACCGGTGACCTGAATACGCGGGCCCAGCGGGCTGATGACGTCAACATAAATGCCGGCCATCGCGCTGAGCAGCGTTTCGGACTGCAGGTCAAAATGGTCGAGCTGGCGCTGTAATCCGGCAATACGATCGCCCAGGGTATTGAGCGCGCCTTTTGCGGCGCTCAGCTTACGTTCAAGCACCATCAGGCTCAGCGTGTAGCGGGTCAGTTCCGCGTTTAACCCCTGACGGCTGCTGGCGTTAAGCACCCCAAGCAGGGTTTCGAGACCGAGACGAAGATTGGTTTCACTGCCGCCGAAAACCCCCAGCGTGGAGCCGGGGTTGAGATCGATAACGCTGTTCAGCGAAACGTGCAGGGCATCAGCGTCACAGTGACCCTGATGCGCCAGCTGTTGCACCAGACGGGCAGACTGGCAAATTCCTGCCAGCGCCAGGGTGATGTCATAGTAATTCTTCGCCACACGGTCTCCTTTATGTGTGCAATCGGTTAAACAGCGGGCAGCGGCAGGCGCTGTTCAATAATCCCGCCGCCCAGGCAGATTTCGCCGCTGTAGAAGACGGCAGATTGGCCCGGGGTGACGGCGGCGACCGGCTCGTCGAAACGGACGTCGATGCGATCGTCATTGAGCGCGGTAATGGTGCAAGGAATATCGGTCTGACGGTAGCGCGTTTTCACCGTGCAGCGCAGCGTGCCTTTCAGCGGCTCACGGTCGACCCAGTGCAGCTGCTGCGCGATAAGGCCAACGGACATCAGACGCGGGTGATCGTGCCCCTGGGCGACAACCAGAATATTGTTTTCGACATCTTTGTCGACCACATACCATGGATCTTCGCTGCCTTCTTTGGTTCCACCGATACCCAGGCCTTTGCGCTGGCCTAAGGTGTGGTACATCAGCCCCTGATGTTGACCAATTTCATCGCCATCAACGGTGACAATTTTACCCGGCTGCGCGGGCAGGTAGCGGCCCAGGAAGTCGCGGAATTTGCGCTCGCCAATGAAGCAGATGCCGGTGGAATCTTTTTTCTTCGCGGTGATCAGGTCCAGCTCTTCCGCAATTTTACGCACTTCCGGTTTTTCCAGTTCGCCGACCGGGAACAGGCTTTGCGCAATCTGTTCATGGCTCAGCGTATAAAGGAAGTAGCTCTGGTCTTTATTGCCGTCGAGGCCGCGCAGCAGCTGGCTTTTGCCATTCACGTCTGCACGACGCACGTAGTGACCGGTCGCAATGTAGTCAGCGCCCAGATCTTCCGCGGCGAATTCCAGGAAGGCTTTAAATTTGATCTCTTTGTTGCACAGAATATCCGGGTTCGGCGTACGGCCCGCTTTGTACTCTTCCAGGAAGAGTTCAAAAACGTTGTCCCAGTATTCTGCGGCAAAGTTAACGGTGTGCAGCTCAATGCCGAGCTTGTCGCATACGGCCTGCGCGTCGGCGAGATCCGCTGCGGCGGTGCAGTACTCCTCGCCATCGTCTTCCTCCCAGTTCTTCATGAACAGACCCTCCACCTTATAGCCCTGTTGCTGCAACAGGTAGGCGGAAACGGAGGAATCGACACCGCCGGACATGCCGACGATCACTTTTTTCTGGCTGTTATCTGACATGGAATACTCACGACATTGAACTTCAAGGCGGCGTATTCTATCACGCCCCCCCACCGTTGACACCCTCTGTAAACGGCCAGTTAAATTCTCCGATGACATCCAGCGGTAGGCGTGCGCCTGACTGCCAGCAGCGAATGCTTTCCGCAACCAGCGGCGAGCGCAGGTTTGGCGCGCTCAGGATCTCGTCGGCGGTCACCCAAAGGCAGCGATCGATATCGTCATCGTGCGGTTCAGTGGCGCACATTTCGCTAAGCTCAACGGCGAATAAAAAGCGCAGGAATGGCGTGCTGTCAGGCGCAATCCACTGGTGCATACGGATGAAATGCCGGGGCTCAGCACGAATGCCGGTCTCTTCCCACAGCTCGCGCTTCGCCGCCTGCAGTAAAGTTTCATTGGCTTCAAGATGCCCGGCAGGCTGATTCCACAGCGCCTTGCCGTTGATGCTCTCTTCGACAACAAGGAATTTACCCTGCGCGTGAACCACGCAGGCGACGGTGACATGGGGTTTAAACATCGTTTCTCCTTAAGGGGCAACGTCGCGCCATTCGCCGTTTGCCAGTGTTTCCAGCGTGTAGCTGCCCATGGCGTAGCGAATCAGACGCAGAGTAGGGAAGCCGACGTGCGCAGTCATGCGGCGAACCTGGCGGTTGCGGCCTTCATACAGGGTGATTTTGAGCCAGCTTGTCGGAATGGATTTGCGCTCGCGAATGGGCGGGTTACGCGGCCACAGCCACTCTGGTTCATTCACGCGTTCAATACCGGCGGGCAAGGTGGGGCCATCGTTCAGCGTCACGCCGCTGCGCAGTTTCGCCAGCGTCTCTTCATCCGGCTCGCCTTCGACCTGCACGAAGTAAATTTTGCCGGTGCGTTTGCCTGGCTGCGTAAGCTTCGCCTGTAAAGCGCCGTCGTTGGTTAAGACCAGAAGGCCTTCGCTGTCGCGGTCCAGACGCCCGGCTGCGTAGACGCCCTGAACGGGAATATAGTCCTTCAGCGTGCTGCGTCCGGCCTCATCGGTAAACTGCGGCAAAACATCGTAGGGTTTATTGAACAAAATCACCCGCTTCGGCTGGGTTTGCTGGGGTCTTCTGGTGGCTTGTCGCGAGCTGAATCGCTCAACCCGGTGTTTTGTAAAAGAAGTTTTCTTCATGGTATTTTCAGGCGTTATCAATTGCCGCATTATAGCCTAATAACGAAGACCTTTCATGGCGCAGGACAATCAGGTACTATCGAAGGGCTCATTACAATTTATTAACATAAGATCAGTAACAACCAGAAGCGCTCGAAGGAGAGGTTAATGGAAAGCAAAGTAGTTGTTCCGGCGGAAGGTAAAAAGATCACCCTGCAAAACGGCAAGATTAACGTTCCTCACAATCCGATTATCCCGTTCATCGAAGGTGACGGCATCGGTGTAGACGTTACCCCGGCAATGCTGAAAGTGGTTGATGCCGCTGTTGAGAAAGCCTACAAAGGCGAGCGTAAAATTTCCTGGATGGAAATTTACACCGGTGAGAAATCGACTCAAGTTTATGGCCAGGACGTCTGGCTGCCAGCAGAAACGCTGGACCTGATCCGCGACTACCGCGTTGCTATTAAAGGCCCACTGACCACCCCAGTCGGCGGCGGTATCCGTTCCCTGAACGTGGCACTGCGTCAGGAGCTGGACCTGTACGTGTGTCTGCGTCCGGTTCGTTACTATCAGGGCACCCCAAGCCCGGTTAAGCACCCTGAACTGACCGACATGGTTATCTTCCGCGAAAACTCAGAAGACATCTACGCGGGTATCGAATGGAAAGCGGACTCTGCTGACGCAGAAAAAGTGATTAAATTCCTGCGCGAAGAGATGGGCGTGAAGAAAATTCGCTTCCCTGAGCATTGCGGTATCGGCATCAAGCCGTGCTCCGAAGAAGGGACCAAGCGTCTGGTGCGCGCGGCAATCGAATACGCGATCACCAACGACCGTGACTCTGTGACCCTGGTTCACAAAGGCAACATCATGAAGTTCACCGAAGGCGCGTTCAAAGACTGGGGTTACCAGCTGGCGACCGAAGAGTTCGGCGGTGAGCTGATCGACGGCGGCCCATGGCAGAAGATCAAGAACCCGAACACCGGCAAAGAGATCATCATTAAAGATGTGATCGCCGATGCGTTCCTGCAGCAGATCCTGCTGCGTCCTGCAGAATACGACGTGATTGCCTGTATGAACCTGAACGGTGACTACATCTCTGACGCCCTGGCAGCACAGGTTGGCGGTATCGGTATCGCCCCAGGCGCGAACATCGGTGACGAGTGCGCCCTGTTCGAAGCGACCCACGGTACTGCGCCTAAATATGCAGGCCAGGACAAAGTGAACCCAGGCTCTATCATCCTGTCCGCAGAGATGATGCTGCGCCATATGGAATGGTTCGAAGCCGCAGACCTGATCGTTAAAGGTATGGAAGGCGCGATCAACGCGAAAACCGTAACTTACGATTTCGAACGTCTGATGGAAGGCGCTAAGCTGCTGAAATGTTCAGAGTTTGGCGACGCGATTATCGCGAACATGTAATCCAGATTCTGGGTTAAACAGTAACGGGGGCCTGAGGGTTCCCGTTTTTTTTGCCTCTGCCTGCGGGAGACAGCACGATGTTAGCCACTGTCCTTATCGTTGTCGTTGCGTTAATTCATCTCTATATTCTTGTGCTGGAAATGTTTCTGTGGAATACCCGAACGGGGCATAAGGCGTTTAATCTCAGCCCTGAGTTTGCGCGTGAAACCCGCGTGCTGGCCGCGAATCAGGGGCTGTACAACGGGTTCCTGGCGGCGGGCCTGCTCTGGAGCCTCTGGCTTGGTGAACAAGGGATCCACGTCGCCATCTTCTTCCTGGCCTGCGTGCTGGTTGCCGGACTCTTTGGCGCAGCGACTGCCAGCAGAAAAATTTTATACGTGCAGGCCATCCCGGCCCTCGCTGCTCTCCTTGCGCTACTTATCTGAAGCAGTGCTATGGTCGGCGTGTGTCGTCCGATATACTTATGGCTTCACCCTTACAGGTCAGATATGAGACTGTTATGAACAACGATATCCCACTGAAATATTATGACATCGTCGATGAGTACGTGACGGAAACCGAGCAGTCCGTGAGCGAGTCAGAACACGACGCGCTGGCGCATTATTTCCAGCTGCTGCTTACGCGTTTATCAAATAATGAAGAGATTGGTGAGGACGCCCAGCAAGAGATGGCGCGTGAAGCAGGAGTTCTTGCCGAACGTATTGATGATATTGCGAATTTCCTTAATCAGTGGGGAAACGAGTAGCCTGCCGCAACGCGATGATGCTATGCGATACTGCCTGGCATCACGCAACCTGACATCCCGCTTTACCGCACTACGCCAACAAGCAGCTTCGCCAGCCCGCTGCGGGTGACGGATTTTGAGAAATACCAACCCTGAACAAAAGCGTCGGGATATCTCTCAGCAATGAAGCGATACTGTATTTCACTTTCAACCCCTTCGAAAACAAGGGTTTTATTCAGCTTAGCCAGAGCGTCGCTAAAAATGACGAATATATTCTGCTTATAATGCTCGCTGATGCCATCGACCAGCGACTTGTCGATTTTGATTTCATCATATTCAAGATGCGACAGTCTGGCCAGGTTCGAGTTTTGCACTCCGAAGTCATCAATGGATATTTTCACACCAAGCGAATTTAATTCCCGGCAGAACGCCTCCAGGATATTCGCCGCGGATACCGCCTTTTCAGAGAGCTCAACTTTTATCAGCGAAAGGGGAATGTGATTGGCCAAACAGCCATTGCGTAAAATGCGAATAAACTGTCCGTCTTCAATTTCCGTACGGCCAACGTTGAGTGAAACAACCAGCTGATGCTTATTGGCCAGCGGGGCAATGTCTGAAAGCGATTTTTCAAGGATGTTAATATAATATTTTTTATACAGGCCAATCTTCTTAATCAATGGAATAAACAGCTCCGGTGAGACGTCACCGTGCTTTGGATCGCGCCATCTCGACAGAACTTCCACCCCTACGATTTTTTTATCCTGAACCCGGACAATCGGCTGGTAGTGAACGGCAATGGTGTTGGTAATAACGGCTTTGACCAGCGTCCGCTCCAGTGAGAACCGATCCTCATTGATGCGAAAGAAAAATAGCGTTATCGCAATCCAGATGAAATATAAAATGATCGCGAGAATGATAAGCACAGCCGGAGATAACGCCGCCAGTCCTGCGTTGTGATGCTTCACTATAACGCATAAATCCCAGGCACTGCTGCACTGTGTGTGGGTAAGGGTAAACAACGAGGCAGGTAGCCAACTCTGCTGTGCCAACTCAGGCGTAGCCGAAAAAAAAGTTCGTCCAAAGTCTTTGGTGGTGGTGCTGAGAGAATAGCTTGCCGTAATCGGGGTGAATTTATCGTAAGCATAGCGGGAAGTGAAGATAATAAGATTATTATAGATGGCCGCGTTGCCCGTAAAAAAATCTTTTCTGGAAAATTGCGCCAGCAGGAATCCTCTGGGCGTTTTATGGAGTTCCGCTGGAAGGGGAACTGGGATCGCGAGTTTTCCCCAAAAAGCAGTGCAGGCTATTTTTCCCTTTTCAATAAAACCGATGTCTGCAAAATAGAGGCTTTCAAGTTTTATCTGCCGGTAGCGATCGAGGCTGGCTTTGTCGCATCCCTGGGTGGTCATGCTTTTAAGAGACTGCGCCACGTTTTGAGACAAACTTTCGGAATAACGTAAAAGAGTATGCGAAATTTCACGTTGTTTGATTTTTTGCTGACTCACGATGGCAGCATTGATCGCATAAAGAGACAGGAGGACCAGAAGCGTTGAAACGATAGCAACGGCAATGATTTTTTTCATTTTCCAGATACCCCGTCCGCTCCCTGATTTCACAAATCTTAACACAGGCAGGGTAAGCTACAAGTCTGATAATAACGGCAGCCGTTACGCTTAAGTGCAATTCATTTTCCTCTTAACCTGAGCTTTGTTACAGTGACGAGAGTTGTCAGCCAGGGATATCAGGCGTGATAAGGTGGAAAAGCTCGTGCATGTGAAAAATACTTTTTACACAACAACCATTACCGTCATCATTGTCTCATTGATTATTTCGCTGTCGCTTGCCGTCCAGATTGCCACGTCCCGACAGCAGTCAATCCAGCAAATTAATACCAGCGTTGCTAACCTCAGCCATACCCTGGATGTCTACACTGAGGGGATCATGCGCCAAAGCGAAATGCTCATAGCTACCGTTTCCGACATAATCGAAATTTATGGCATGACCCCGCAGCAGGCGTCCAATATTCAGCGGATGATAAGCAATCAGGATAATCTTCTTTCTCAGATTAATAATGTGGTTGTTTACGATGCGCATGGCGATATTTTCACCGCATTGCATGAAACGTTTGCGGGGCCGCGCAAAGGTTCCGACAGGTCTTTTTTTGTTTATCATCAGGAAAATAAAAGCCAGCAGATTTTTATTGGTGAGCCCGTGGTCAGCAGAACCAACGGCAAATGGGTCATAACCATTAGCCGGCGCCTTGAAACGCCCACCGGTGCATTTAACGGTGTCGTGGTGGTGACGCTGGGTATCGAGAATTTTCTGGCGCTCTATGGGCAAATTAATATCGGTCACTCAGGCGTGATTGGCTTAACGACACAGTCAGGCGTGCTGCTGGTTCGCCATCCCTTCAAAAATACCTATATCGGCACGATTTTTTCGGATTCACCTCTCTTCAGGAAATACCTAAAGGTACAAAATACGGGGATAGCCAGCTCCGTCTCCCGGTTCGATAAAATCGAGCGCATTTATGCCTATGAGAAAAACAGACGCTACGGACTGGTCACCACGGTTGCCGTCAGCATTGATGAAGCTCTTTCACCCTGGCGCAAGCAGGCGATTCAGCTCGCCGTACTCATTTTCGTTTTTACCGCCATACTCATTGTGGCGTCGTATTTTCTCTATTCCGACCTCTCCAGAAAAACGCGGGATAATAACGCGCTGAAGATTATTGCGTCTGAGGATGCGCTGACCGGGCTTTATAACCGTCGCACCTTTGATGAAAAAATCCTCTCGGACATCGCGCGTTGCGCCGCAGATGACGCGCCGATATCAATGCTGATTGTGGATGTGGATTACTTCAAAAAATACAACGATAACTACGGCCATCCGGAAGGGGACCGTTGTCTCGCGGTACTGGGTAATACGCTCAGGGAGAGCCTCACCCGCGACAATCAGCTTGTGGCGCGATATGGCGGGGAAGAGTTTGCGCTGATATTACCGGCAACGGATATCCAGGAGGCGCTCCGCCTTGCGCAGACGATTATTCGCACTGTCTTTTCACGGCAAATCGAACATGCTTTTAGCCCCTTCGGGCGCGTTACGGTAAGCATTGGGGTTTCTACCGCGCGTGCCGTCGACATCGCAGGGAGTCAGCAGGATATCATTATTGCCGCCGACCAGGCGCTCTACCAGGCCAAACGCGCCGGACGTAATCGTTACGCTTTTGTAGGGGTATGAGCAAAAAAAAAGCCCACTCAAAAGTGGGCAAGAAATACTGGAAGCAATGTGAGCAATGTCGTACTGAATACCTGAGTATTTTTCTCAACTATTCAGTGTTGAGAAAGATAATCTTTCTCAATAAAAGATGCAACCCCACATTTCATGTGGAAGGCTGTTGATGAAGAAACGCGCAGACTCTCTCTGTGAGGGGTATCACAAATTTCCTTTCTCAGATCCTGTGCTATCCTTTTTTGTGTCGTTGATTTAATGACAAAAACCATACAGAGAGGAAAGTTATGGGAATTTTATCCTGGATTATCTTTGGGCTTATTGCGGGTATTCTGGCGAAGTGGATCATGCCGGGCAAAGATGGCGGTGGGTTTATCGTCACCATAATACTGGGTATTGTCGGCGCGGTAGTCGGCGGCTGGATCAGTACGCTGTTCGGTTTTGGTAAGGTCGATGGCTTTAACTTCGGCAGTTTCGCGGTCGCGGTGATCGGCGCGCTGGTTGTGCTGTTTATCTACAGAAAGATCAAAAGCTAAAACCTGAAGCGTTAAAAAAGGCTGCCAGATGGCGGCCTTTTTACGTAGTGGGGGTTACCACCAGCCAAGCTGCGTGCCGGCAAACGCCACGACGGCAACGATCAACATAACGAGCGTCGTTTTTCTCATTTATGCTCCCGGTGCAGCGTAACCACCGACAAAAAACCACGCCAGAAAAACCACCGCCGTTATAAAAATAACGACCGGGAAGAGGATCCCTATTCTCATATCATCACCTGTTTCGGTTTCTGTAACGCCGTAGAGTGTACGGGGTTAATCCATAGTGAGAAAGCGTGTTTTGCTTTTTCCTTTCTTCTCCTGATACATCGCGATGTCCGCGGCGCGTAACGCGCTATCGGGATCCGTTACGCCAGGGTCCACTTCGATCACGCCGAGGCTGGCACCAGGATAGATGATGCTGACGCTGCCCAGCCAGTATTCCCCTGCAATTCGGGCGCTGAGGCGCGTTCTGAGAAGGTTAATTTGCTCCTCATGGTTGGTATTACTCAGCGAGGCCACCAGAAACTCATCGCCGCCCAGCCGGCCGATGATATCGTCCTGCTGTTTTTCGGCGGTCAAACGCTTGCCCACTTCAATCAGGAACTGGTCGCCTGCTTCATGCCCGTATCGATCGTTAATCAGTTTAAAATCATCCAGATCGATAAACGCGATGATGGCATTACGTTTCAGGTGTCGCGCCAGTGAAAACAGAGTGGTCAGATCCTCAAAAATGGCGCGACGGTTGGGTAAACCTGTAAGGGCATCCGTGTAGGAGTGCGCAATAAGCGCCGCATTGGCTTCACGGAGCTGAGTCACCAGAGACTCTTTCTGAATGTACTGACCAATCAACCCGGCGAAGAGTTTTAGCATCTGTTCACCGCGTGTGCTGAGGGGTTTCTTTGCCGTGCTGGTGGCGCAGAGCGTGCCGTAAAGCGAACCGTCAGCAAGATGGACAGGGATGCTCATGTAAGTGGTAATGCCGAGCGCTTTCGCCGCTTCGCACTCAGGCCAGCGTTCGGGAACATCGTTACTGAATAGGGTTTCGCTATCCAGCGCGCGCTTACACAGCGTCTCATCCCATGGCACGCTCAGCCCTTCCGGGATCGTCATCTGCTTGCTGTTGCGGGCATAGAGGATGTGCTGCAGCCGTGCTTTGATATCCACCTTCGTCAGGTAGGTCGACTCCATGTCGGTGACGATCTCCAGCATTTCCAGCAGCTGACGAACGAGACTTTCCAGGGATTGTTCAGTGGCGAGGGTTTCTGAAACACGGGCAAGGATAATATCCGACATGACGTAGATTGACTCCCACGCAGAAGACGTCTGCATCTGCATGTTATGCTGAATTTTTAGACTTCAGGCATAGTAAAACATGAATAGGGGAAATTTAATATACGCAGAGGGAAGAGGGGCGGGCGGGAAAAAAAGCCCCGACGTTGAGGCCGGGGCAAAGACATCTTGATTACGGAATGATGTTCTCTGGTCAAATCGAGAACAGACAACACGTTAGCGATAAAAAGTGCAGTTAAAATGGAGAAATCATGGAGAAAGTGGCGGCGAGCCGTTACCCTTAGGCAAAGATGATGTCAAAAGGATCAATGAGATGAGAGTTCTGCTTCTTGCGCTGGCGCTCCCGCTGGTGGCCTGCACCGCAAAAACAACGCCACCGGATGCGCCGAAACCACCGCATACCGTGGGGATGGCAAACCCGGCTTCCGTTTACTGCCTGGAAAAAGGCGGAGAACAGATCCCCGTTCAAAGCCCGCAGGGTGTCCGTACCGAGTGCAAACTGCCCGGTGGCGAAGTGATCGACGAATGGACGCTCTATCGTCGCGATCATCCGCAACCAGCCAGGTGACAGAGGGATAGTGCTGCGATACACTTCTCTTTAGGATTATTCTTAGCCAGTTTCTGGCTACCGTTACCGCGAGAGAAGTATGTTTCAGCTTAAACCGGGCAGCGTGGCGATGATCGTCGGTGCCCGCACGGCGTCAGGCCGTCGCAATATTGGTAAATCTGTTGAGCTGTTTGGCCTCTGCCAGCCCGGCCAGCGTTTCGTTAACCCGGTCAATGGCGTGATGACGCAGTTACCTGAAAGCGCGGACCGCGCGCTCTGGCTGGTGACCGGTGATGTTTACGCCTTTGACAATCAGCACGGCTTTGCGTTTGTTCGCGCCGAACATCTGATGCCGCTCACCCCGGACGACGCCCCGCAAATCCAGGATGAGCTGACGGTCGGCTGATCACAGATGGCGCAGCCAGTCGGCTAAGACCAGAGCGTGATTTTGCTCCTTATCTTTCGCACCGTAGAGCAGAGTTAAGGTCTGCTTTTTTGCCAGTGCTGCCAGACGCTGCCCCTCATCCTTATGCTGCGCCAGCTCTTCCTTGTAGGCTTTAGTGAAGGCCGTGAAATCAATGGCTTCGCTATGAAAATCCTTGCGTAACGCACTGGATGGTGTGAGCGTTTTACACCATTCGTCATACGCGAGGTCCGTTTTTTTAACCCCCCGGGGCCAGAGCCTGTCCACCAGAACCCGATACCCATCGTCCGGGCTTGCCTGCTCATAGACGCGTTTGCACTGAATCATATTTCCATCCTCCTGATTTAAAGTATTGTGATAATTGCAGAAGATCGGTAGTCTGAGGTTCCTTATGTTATCTGATAATACTCTGGCATAAGGAACCTTTCATGGAACACCTCCCGGTTAAAACGACGCTGCGCATTGCGCTGGTTGGCGACTACAATCCTGACGTTACTGCACACAAGGCGATCCCGCTGGCTATTGATGACGCCGCGGCAGTTCTTGACCTCACCGCTGATTATGACTGGCTTGCGACCACGGAGTTGACCAGCCCGGAAGATCTGGTGGGCTACGATGCCATCTGGCTGGTTCCTGCAAGTCCCTATAAAAACACCGAAGCGGCCTTTATCGCCGCACGCTACGCCCGCGAAAACAGCATTCCTTTCCTGGGGACCTGCGGGGGATTCCAGCATGCGTTGATTGAGTATGCCCGCAACGTGCTGGGCTGGAGCGACGCGGCTCACGCTGAGACGGATACCGAAGGCACGATGGTGATTGCGCCGCTGACCTGCTCGCTGGTAGAAAAAACCGATGCCATTGAACTGCGGAGTAATACGCTGATCGCGAAAGCCTACGGCAAGCCGGAAATTGAAGAGGGCTATCACTGTAACTATGGCGTGTCGGCGACGTTTGCGCAGGAGCTGGAAAGCGGAGATATGCGGGTGACCGGCTGGGACGACCAGGGGGAAATTCGCGCGGCGGAACTGGTTACTCACCCGTTCTTTGTCATCACCTTATTCCAGCATGAGCGTGCTGCGCTGGCAGGCCGCCCGGTCGTACTAGTGCAGGCGATGCTGCGTGCAGCGCGCGGATAAAAAGGCAGACCCCGTGGTCTGCCACTGTGTTTAACGAGGCGCGATCTCCCGGTCGCGCCCGGCAAGGACGCCGCAGACGGCCATGACGACAGCGACCAGCGCGCAGGCGAGAAGCGGGATCCGCCAGTCTCCTGCCGAATCGTGGATTTTGCCCATCAGCGGGGGGCCGCAGGCAGCGAGCAGGTAGCCTATGGACTGCGCCATGCCGGACAACGCCGCCGCCTGATGTGCAGAGCTGGCGCGCAGACCGATGAACGTCAGGCCAAGGATCATCGTTGCCCCGGAGCCAAAGCCAAACACCAGCGTCCACATCACCGCCAGATCTGGCATAAACCACAGCCCGGCCGCGCTGACCGCGCACATCATCGCCACCGCACCGGCGATGGTTCGCTGATCTTTCAGACGCTGAAGGACCAGCGGAACGGCCAGACCCGGCACCGCCGTCGCCAGCTGTAAAAGTCCATGCACCGAGCCAGCCTGCGCTTCACTGAAGCCATGGCTAAGCAAAATGGCCGGCAGCCAGCCGATAATAACGTAGTAAATCAGCGAATTTATCCCCAGAAAGAGCGTCACCTGCCAGGCGAGGGCCGAGCGCCAGATCGCGCGGTTATGCAGCGCGCCAGCGCCCGTTACCGTCGCAACGTGTTTCTGTCGCCACTGGGGCAGCCAGAGCAGCAGGGCAATCAGCGGAAACACCATCAGCATCAGCAGCGCGCCATGCCACCCCGCATTACCCTGCGCCAGCGGAACGATCAGCGCCGAGCCCAGGGCGGCAGCGGCGCCCATGGTCAGGGAATAGGCGCCCGTCAGCCTGGCAACCTGACCCGGAAAATCCCGCTTAATCAAGCCGGGCAACAGCACGTTCCCGAGCGCGATCCCGCAGCCGATGACCGCCGTTCCGATGAACAACAGAGCCGCGGACGGCAGAGAGCGAAGCGCAATCCCGGCGCAAATCAGCAGCAGGGCGATAAACAGGCTGCGCTCCATGCCGATACGCCGGGCCACGCCCGCGGCAAGCGGGGAGATAAGGGCGAAAGCCAGCAGGGGCAGGGTGGTCAGCAGACCGGTTTGCGCGGTGCTTAAGCCATAATCAAGGCGAATGGTATCAAGCAGCGGGGCTGCCCCGGTAAAGGTGACGCGAAGCGTGGTGGCAATCATCAGGATGCCTGCAATCAACAGCGCGCCGTGTTTTCCTGAGGTGCGAATAGCAGTAGTCATTATGTTCTCATACGTTCAAGCGAGCGCACACAATACCGATTTTCTCAGCGGTTGAAATCAGGCTAAAATGACAGTTTATCGCTAATATCGGACAACCTGATGATTGGTCTGGGACTGGAGGGCTACGATCCTGATAGCCAGCACGCTGCGGCCGTCGCCTTTCGCATCCGCGTGGTGGCGGAGGAGCAATATATTCCCGTGCATCATCACCGTAAGGGGCAGCTGATTCTGGCGCTCGGCGGCGCCATCACCTGCGAAGTGGAAAATGCCATGCTGATGGTACCGCCCCAGTACGCCGTCTGGATCCCGGGCCAAATGCCACACAGCAACAGGGCTACGCCGGGCGCGCAGCTCTGCTTTTTATTCATTGAACCGGGGGCGGCAAGCTTGCCCGAGCGCTGCTGCACTCTGAAAATTTCTCCTCTGGTACGAGAGCTGATTTTATCCCTGGCGGAGAAATCGCACGAGCAGCGTCACCTTGCGGCCACGTCGCGCCTGGTGGACGTCCTGTTTGACGAGCTGCCGCTCCAGCGCCAGGAGCATCTGCAGCTACCCGTCTCGCCCCATCCCAAAATCCGGCTGATGAGCGAGAGGATGGCGGAAGAGCCCGCCGCCTGGCAGACGCTGGCGCAATGGGCGAGCCATTTCGCAATGAGTGAGCGCAACCTGGCGCGGCTGGTGGTGAAAGAGACCGGTTTAAGCTTTCGCCGCTGGCGTCACCAGCTTCAGCTGATCGTGGCGTTACAGCATTTGATTAGCGGAAAATCGGTGCAGCAGGTGGCACAGTCACTGGGCTATGACTCTACCACCGCGTTCATCACCATGTTCAAAAAGGGGCTGGGTCAGACACCGGCGCGTTACATGGCCAGCCTGACTACGACTTCCCGATAAACAGCGAGACAAGGCCTGCCGCAATCAGCGGGCCTACCGGCACACCGCGGAATAGCGCCACGCCGAGCACCGTACCCACCAGCAGGCCCGCCACCAGCGAGGGCTGGCTGCTCATCAGCGTAACGCCGCGTCCGCCCAGCCAGGAAACAAAAATACCTACCGCGATTGCCACCAGCGATTTCCAGTTCACAAACGAGTGGAGCAGCGTTGAGGCGGGAAGGGTGCCGCTGGCGATGGGGGCCATCACCCCGATGGTTAAAATGATGATCCCGATGGTGAGGCCTTGTTTTTCTATCCACGGGAAAAAGGTGTTTAACGGGGTCACGCGCACAATAATCAGCACCAGAATCGAGATAGCGACGGTGGTGTTGTGGCTGATAAACCCGAGCGCGGCGAGCGCCAGAAGAATGAGCAGAGTAGGGTCAAACATAGGGAATCCTTGCCAGAATAATTAACCTGCTTACTGTACGCGCAAACGTGGCGGAGGACAGCGTTTAAAAGATTTTATCGCTGTCATTACCCTGTCATTTACGCGGATTAAAACGAAGGCAGATATCGCACAAGGGATCGCCATCATGAACGATCACATGTTTGTTGAAACGCTGATTATCTCCTCATCGTTTTTCGCTATTGCCGTGATTCTCATCGCCTCCGTGCTGTTTCTGGAAAGACGAGGCTAGCGCCGTCACGACGACGCTTTATGGAAGTTTACAAGCTCAGGACGGGCGATGCGCAGGTAATCCTGGGTGTCCATAATCACGGATTTCTCCAGTAAACCGGCGTTAAAGGCAATTTCGTCGAAACGCTCGAACAGCAGCGGGTCGGCCACCAGTGCCAAATCAGGATGGAAGCTAAAGGGCGGGATCGCGCCGAAAACGCAGGCCGTAAGGGTATCGACTTCGGCCGGGCTGGCGAGGGAGGCTTTCAGACCACCAAAGTGGCTGGCAAGCTGGCTCAGATCGGCCTGCAGGTCGGCGGCCAGAATCGCCAGTACGTGTTTTTTTACGCCGTTTCCCTTCACCTTGCAGACCAGCGCTTTTGCGCCCTGGCGCAGATCGGTTCCACGAATTTCACTTACCGCCTCGCATTTCCCGATCGCTTCGTGCTCCATGACGCGAAAACGCGCGCCCTGCTCGGTGAGTAAGGTAATCAGTTGTTGGTGGGTACTTGTCCCAGTTACGTCGTAAGTCATCACGATTTCCCCGATGATCGTCCAGTATGCAACTTGCTACATTAGCACGGGATGAACGGGGTCGGAAGAAAACAGCCAGCGCGTTCGCTGGCTGTAGTATTAGGCGTTGCTGGTAGTGGATTGCTTGTGGAGCAATTCACAGCATTATAACTCTATGTAATATATTAAGAAATTTTCTTCCCCAAATCATCCCCAAAAACACTCCCCAAAACGTATACCGCATTAATCGGAAATCAGGGAACCTCTCTGGTTCATCCATCACTTTAAATAACTATTTTTTTCCATTCCAAACCGCGATCATCTCCATACATAGCGCTCATAGCTTCTGTCTTATGGCCAAGCAATGTTTTTACATCTATACCCTGGGCTTCATAGGTTCTTGATGAAAGGGATCTCTGCTCATGGAAAGGTGGCAAGGCGGTACAATCCTTTGGCCACACGATATTCGCTTTGTCTCTCGCTTCCTTAAAATACTTAGATATTGTTTTTTCAGGTACGTGTGAGCCAGCCTTACCATAGGCGTGATGTTTAACGTGGTGGATTAGATATGGGCTTACAACTCTGTCCCGACACTTGCTTATGACATCAGATAATGTCAGGCCAATGGCGTCGCATCTTAAATTCAACGGAATAGCTAACTTCACGCCTGTTTTGTTCTGAGTTATATGAAGGTGATTATCCCAGATGTCGCTGAACTTCATCGACACTATGTCTCCAATACGCTGGCCCGTTACCAGAGCCAGAAGCATGGAGTTCTGAGCACATGGAGGCATTGATCCAGCGCTTTCATAAATTAACTTCCATTGTTCGATGCTCAGTCTGCTTCTCTTCACCTTAGCAATCGGGTTCTTCACTGCTAAAGCAGGGTTATAACCTGGGTCAACCTCACCAGCGTGCTGTGCCTCTTTAAATACGTCGTTCAGAACGCTTCGCACAAGCTGACCCATTCTGTGTTTACCTTCAGATTTATATTCATCAATAATTGTTGCAATTAGTTTTGTGTCTACATCCTTCAGGCGTATATTAGGAGCCCTGTCAGCAAGAACTTGAGCACATATTCTTCTTGCTTTAACAGTCGGTTTTTTTATCTCACCATCACACATCCTTTCCATCTGAATATCTACGTATCTTTTTATCCAGTCTGCAACACGAATTCCTTGTTCTTTCTTTTCTGAACTCTTCATGGCCAAATCAATCAGTGTGAAAGATTGCCGTGTTTCCTGCTCAGAGGTTATCCGATTCAACTCAGTAGCAGCGGCCTTTGCGGCCTCTTCATCAGTTCCGAAACCTATAAAAGTTCCAGTGACAGGATGGCGATATTGCCAGTAAATTCTTGATGTACGTTTATCCAACTTGCAATAAAGGTTTGGTATTTTAACGTTATGCTTTCTGGGGCGAGCTGCCATTTATCGCTTTCTCCACTAACTGGCGAGCCTTGTCTGATAACGATGATGAAATATCAACATTGCCTACCATGCCAATAAAACGAGCGTCCTCATCTATAACCCAGCGTCGACCTTGCTTTAAAGCTGGCGGGAAAGTTTGCTTGGTCTTGGCTATTTTGTTTAATGCTGAGTTGCTTAATGGATATTTGAACCCATTAGGACCCGACGCCCACTCATGAAGTGTAACTAACTGCCCCATACGTTGATCTCCACTCAACCGGCTGCACCCGGCTATCTCTTATAGAAAATGCAAGATGAGCAGCCACCACGAAGCCCATCATTGCAGGTACGACATCTTTTTGTTTCGGTATAATAGAGCTGGTGGGCCATATCCTTTGGAATGAGAACCGGCATCGGCACGTGGATGACCAGCTTTTTGAGCCTGTCGATTTCCCCGGCCAGCTCGAGAATGCGGCGATTACCGTATTCCGCCTCTTCGCGCCACCAGGCCACATCCGCTTTAAGGCGGCGCATGCGCCGCTGTTTGAGTTTGCTGGCCATGGTTATTTACCGAATATCCATTGATTGCCAGCATGGGCTTGAAACTTAACTGAGGTATCTGGCAGCAGTAGTTCCTGCACTACCTCTCCGGTTTCGACAAAGTAATAATTGCTGTCAGTGACATTGTTAATAAATAAACCCTGTCGTTCAGCATCACTAAGCCCACCAATTATTTTCATGACTTTTTTACCAACCGGACGATAGTCAGGCTCTAACCGCGGAGCTGAATTCACTGATGCTGCGTGACGGAGTTCCTGACGGAAAAGTGTACCTGTCACGCATCAGCGAAGCGATAAGCCTGGCAACAGGTGAGGTTGCTCACCAGCTGCGTGCGCCGGTTGCAGACATTGCGCTGGGATCTACCGAACTGCCCGTTGTTGGCACCATCACCTGGGCAACCTATACGGAGGTGAGCAGCTGATGGCAATGCAGGATGAATATGAGCAGCTGCTCTACAGGCTGCTTCCGTCTGGCCCGGCATGGGAGGGGGAGATCCCGTTAATTGAAGGCCTTGCCCCGTCGCTTACGCGCGTGCATCAGCGTGCCGATGCGCTGATGAAGGAAATCGACCCTGCGCAGACAACAGAGCTGATTGACCGCTATGAAACAGTCTACGGCCTGCCGGACTCCTGCACGCCGGACGGGGTGCAGTCGCTGGTCCAGCGCCAACAGCGCCTGGATGCAAAGGCCAACGTGGCGGGCGGTATCAACGAGCAGTTCTACCGTAACCAGCTTGACGCGCTGGGTTATACCACCGCGACGATCGAACAGTTTCAGAACCTCGACAGCACGCCGGACCCTGAATGGGGGGAATTCTGGCGCTATTACTGGCGTGTGAATATTCCGGCTGACGCCAACGTTAACTGGCAGACCTGCACCAGTGCGTGCAACTCCGCAATCAGAACCTGGGGCGACACTGTCGCTGAATGCGTAATAGAAAAACTTGCGCCGTCACATACTGTCGTCGTTTTTGCTTACCCGGAAGGAACAGACAATGCATCGAATTGATACACCCACGGCCCAGGCCGATAAATTTGGTCAGGGCAAAAATGGTTTTACAAATGGTGATCCGGCCACCGGCCGCCGAGCAACAGACCTCAACAGCGACATGTGGGATGCCGTTCAGGAGGAGATCTGCACGGCTATAGAGTCAGCAGGGCTGACACTGGATAAAACAAAACATGATCAGCTGTATCAGGCCATCGTTGAACTCATTACTGACCGCGTACCTGATGCGCTTATACGCAGCAATAATCTTTCTGATTTAGTTGATGAGGCTAAAGCAAGATTAAATCTGGGACTTGGAACTGCTGCTATTTGTGATACAGGAATAAACCCAGGTAATGTGATGAAAGTTGGGGCGGGTGGGTTGTTAGGAGGAACCTACTCCAGCGGTACCGCTGACGGGACTTCAATCGGTGAACGTGCGGCAACAGGATGCCAGTTTATGCGGGCGTTTCAGGCTCCGGATGCACCTGATCAGGTCAGCTACTGGCAAATTCTTACGCTTACGGAGGTAGTGAGCAAAACATCTATTGTTGATGTGCTGGCAATCAGTGGCAACAACGTATTGTTTGGTCACGGCACAGGTGCAGGAATTACTTCCTGGCGTCACGCGGCAATGTTGGAGGGTGCAGAATTCACTGGTGAAATTACTGCTCCAACGGTCCGGGCTGGAGCTTCTGTCTCGGTGGGGGATGGTTCTGGTGGATTCGTAACGGGTAATTTTGATGGAGCTGGATTCGATGGCAATAACCTTAACATTAAGTCATGGAATGGTATTGGTTTTCAGTGTTCTGCAGACGGAGTCATCAGGGCATACGTCAGCACGAGACTCGGCACTATAGGAGCATCGGAAAAGTTAACTGCCGGAAGTTCGATATTTAATAAAAATGGTGATGTTTACGGAGATATCTGGAATATAGGCTCAGGGCCTGGCTGGATAAGTGCGTATCTGTCAGAAAAATTCCCGACAAAGAATGATGTTAGTGTGGCTCTTACAGGAAAGCCAGGTCGTCAATACATCACTCAGGTAGGTGTTTATAATAATGACAAATCCAAGCCCTTCATGCTCCATGACGATAATTCAGGGATATTTTTAGCTACATTAGGGATGTTACCAACAGCAGGCTTAGGAGGGAATGGTTGGCACAAGGATAATGCTACAGGACTTATTACTCAATGGGGTTCTGGTACAACTGTAAATAATTATGTTGCATTTCCTGTATCATTCCCAAACATTTGCGCCTCAGTTCAGGTTACAGATGCTGGCAATGGTAGGGCGGTCTACTCAGCAAGCAGCTCAACAACTGGCATGACTGTTTATACATCTGGTTCAAACCCCGTATACTCTTGGTTAGCAATAGGATATTAAAGATGGGAATATATTTCAGCCCTGCTGCATTGGCTTTCTATGATGGTCAGTTGAAGGATGTCTATGTAAAATCCGGCGCATGGCCTAGTGATATAATTGAAATTTCTGAAGAGAAATATAAATCGCTGTTAACAGGACAATCAGCGGGTAAGGTCATCTCCATTGATGAACAAGGCAATCCGATGTTAGTTTCACCGCCTCCTTTATCACAAGAAGAATGCATTACTAGAGCAGCACAACAAAAAAAATTCACTTATGGATATTGCTAGCAAAGCTATTGCACCCTTGCAAGATGCAGTTGATTTAGGTATAGCAACAGATGAAGAAGAAACCTTGTTATTAAAATGGAAATCATACCGCATTCAGTTAAATCGCACTGAATTAAATATCGCGCCTGATATACAATGGCCTGTAGCCCCTTCATAGGGGCTTTGGCTGGCTAGACTTCCGAATGAAAAGTGATTCAAGTTTGTTCTTTGTGTACCTAGACAAACGAATCTCTAAATATCTATACGAGATGTGCGCTACAATAACAGCTGTTAGCAGCATGACAATTACGCCAAATGCACTATGCATTACATCAGGGAAATATTTCTCAATTTTTTTTGATAAAAAACTAGCAAGTGGGTTATGTATTAGATACAAAGAGAACGATATGTTCCCAAGATATACAAGAAAACTCAGCCAACGTGATTGAAAATACTTTTCGCATAAAGTGAGTGTCAGCACTAGTATCGAAAACGCAAGTCCAGAAAGTAAACTATACATAGTTAGTAAATTTGTTCCAATACCAATCACTATTAGTATGGAGATTATTGAAATAACTAAGATGTTAGGAGTGTAGTTTTTTTTGGTTAAGCGTAAATACAAAGAGCCAGCAACAACCCCCATTCCGAACTCAAGTAGAATCGGATTGGTTAAGAACTCAATAAACACATTGCTAAAAGCATATCCTTTTGTTGAAAAGGATATGCTTTCGCCTGTAATAAAACAAATAGCGATTGGAGCGGCGAACCATAAAATCAGAGGGATGTGTTTTTTTACAAAAAGGAGTGATACGGAAAATGCAAGATAAAAATAAATTTCATAGCTTAATGTCCAGCGAACATTAAATAACCCATCACTAAGGATGTACATTGGCGCAGTATCATGCATATAAGGGGTGAAAGTTAATGCACTTATAAAATTTATAACCTTTTCATCATAATGGAATGTACTCATTGCCCCATTTGTAAGAAAGGCTATAAGTAAAATTACATAATATACGGGTAATATTCTACTTAACCTGTTAATTATGAATTTCTTGCTTTCAGAGAAACCAGAACTATAATCTTTGGTAACTACAATCATAATGAAGCCGCTGATAACGAAAAATAAATCAACCCCAATACCTCCCCATGCAAACGGTCGTGCGGCTGCTGACCCATTAGCAAGGGGAAGGTAAAATCCATAATGATAAAGAACTACAGATAACGCAGCCAGACCGCGTAAAATTTGAATGGAGTTTAGAATTCTGTTTGGTTTTATATTCATTGCTTAATCCATGCGCCTTGGGTCCGTGCAATTTAAAAAATTTTTAACAATCTCTTACTGTCCTAATGCTAACTGAGCAGCCTCGCTATATGCAATAGCGGGCTGCCCTGCGTGGTTAAGGTTGCAGCCAGCGATCACGTGCGTGCCTTGCTATGGCTATCATTTCCTGTATTTCGCCGAGCGTGAATTTTTCCGCTTCATCGCACGGCATAACCTTGTAGCCGGAGCGGATCACATACTCAAGGCATAAATCTTAGTTCCCGGTCTTAAGAAGGGGGTAGTCGCCGCTGGTCGTATGCATGAACGCGCGGCGTTATTCTCTGATAAAAATTTAAATCCCAACCTGGCGAACTGTTGGGAACTCAGATACCAGCCACATATCGGACTCTTCAAACATTTCCTCCAGCATGCGGTTCAGTTTTTCACGATCGCTTTTGCTTGCATCGCTATTCAGGCCGTTTGCCTGCATCGGCTTCACCTTCACTTCGGCACTAGGGAAAATCTGGTGCACCCGCTTCGTCAGCTCGGCCAGTATGATCTCTCTGGCCCCTTCGAGCCCCGCAACATTACGCTTGTCATATACCAGTTCAACAAACATCACTATCCCTCCTGCCCAACTTGATCTGTACTTACAAAAATACTACTGTATATGCATACAGTCAATAATCCAGTGAGGGCGCTCTTATGCCTCGTCAACCTGATATACGTGCAGCCTTTTTAGCGGCCATACAACAGAACCCCAAGGGATATCTTTGTTTGAACACAGACAGATTTATCACTGAATTACGCGTTAGGAATTGGCATTTCAGTCAGGCAGATGCCAATACATGGATTGAGAGATACCAGCCAGATTTTGCTGATAAGACGACGGATGGTAGCGATAACCGTTACTGGATCTTGCGTAATATGGGGAGGATTTTCTGATGGGCTTTCCTTCACCGGCTATGGATTACCAGGAACAGCGGTTAAGCATAGATCTGCTATGCGGAATTGACGGGAACTGCAGGGTAATAGAAACATCCTGTGGCTGGGCTGTGATTAACATTGCTCTTAGGCCAGAGCAGGGAGATACGCTACTGGTAAGAATGGATAACAGGAACGAGTTTGCAAAGCTTTACGGGGCAGCATTGATAACTGAAGATGGTGAAGCGATAGAAGGCGACGCGCTGGATGATGTAACTGTATACGGCGTACTGACTCACACCCTTAACATTATAGGGGAGGACAAGTTACCCACTATCTAACCGGATAACCACTAAACTGCCTTCCCCAAAATAAAAACTAAAGCAATGAAAATTATGGAGAATTTTAAACGTGAAAACTATAGTTAATCAGCCAGTAAAACAAAGCTAACTGGCTGATTAACAAGGTTTAATTTGAGGTTGTTGAGCTTTGCTTGTGGAATAGCTCCCGGAACACCGGATAAATGTCGTCCTGGTCACGGATATGCTGCATGGCAAAGTTATCGAACATCGCCTGCAGATGTTCATACTCCCGCCACAGGGTCTGGTGGGCGCGACGGGTGATTTCGATATAGCTGTAGTAACGCACCACCGGCAGAATTTTCTTCGCCAGGATCTCGTGACACAGCGGTGAGTCGTCGGCCCAGTTATCGCCATCGGACGCCTGCGCGGCATAAATGTTCCACTGCGCCGGGTCGTAACGCTCTTTCACTACTTCGTCCATCAGCTTCAGGGCGCTTGATACGATGGTGCCGCCGGTCTCCTGGGAGTAGAAGAACTCGTGTTCATCCACCTCTTTGGCCTGGGTGTGATGGCGGATATAGACCACCTCCACGTTCTTGTAGGTTCTGCTCAGGAACAGGTAGAGCAGGATATAGAAACGCTTCGCCATATCCTTGGTGGCCTGATCCATCGAGCCGGACACGTCCATCAGACAGAACATCACCGCCTGGCTGGAGGGCTCAGGGCGTTTTTCGTAGTTCTTGTAACGCAGGTCAAAGGTGTCGATAAACGGCACGCGGTCGATCTTCGCTCTCAGCTCGGCAATCTCTTTTCGCAGGCGCTCCTCTTCCAGCAGCTGTGCCGGTTCCGTGTTTTCCACGACCTTCAGGCTGCTCTCCAGCTCGCGCAGTTCACGACGTTTCCCTGCCGTCATGGCCGTGCGGCGCGCAAGCGAATTCTGCAGCGAACGCACCACGCTGATATTGGCAGGCACGCCGTTGGCGGTATAGCCCGCGCGATGGGTTTTGTATTCGTTAAGCTGACGATGCTGATTCTTTCTCAGATTCGGCAGCGCAAGGTCCTCAAACAACAGGTCGAGATATTCATCTTTTGAAATCTGGAAAACGAACTCATCCTGGCCTTCACCGTCCTGGCTGGCCTGTCCCTGACCGCTTCCCGAGCCACCGCCGCCGCCCTGAGGGCGCTCAATTCTGTCGTTCTGAACGAAGTGGTCGTTACCTGGATGAACGCGGTGGCGCAGGCCACCGCGCCCCTGATGAAACATCGGTTCGCTGATGTCATCGGTAGGGATGGAGACAGACTCGCCGCTGTCGACGTCGGTCACCGAGCGTTTGTTGATGGCCTCGGAGATCGACTGTTTAATTTGCGCTTTATAACGGCGCAAGAAGCGCTGGCGGTTCACCGTGCTCTTGTTTTTGCCGTTAAGACGCCGGTCAATAAACCAGGTCATATACCCCCCGTACTGCATTTGCCAACTTGCGTTTTTGTTGGCCCGGCAGGCACAGACACCGCCGGGCACTTGTTTTAAGACGATTTACGCACGCGCAGATACCATTCGCAGAGCAGGCGAACCTGCTTGCGGGTGTAGCCTTTTTCCATCATTCGGTCGACAAAATCGTCGTGTTTCTTCTGCTCGTCGGTTGAGGTTTTGGTGTTAAACGAGATCACCGGCAACAGCTCTTCGGTGTTGGAGAACATTTTCTTCTCAATAACCGTGCGCAGCTTCTCGTAGCTGGTCCAGTTCGGATTACGCCCGTTGTTATGCGCTCTGGCACGCAGGACGAAGTTCACAATCTCATTACGGAAGTCTTTCGGGTTACTGATCCCGGCTGGCTTCTCAATTTTTTCCAGCTCCGCGTTCAGGGATTCACGGTCAAACAGCTGGCCGGTATCCGGGTCGCGGTACTCCTGATCCTGGATCCAGAAGTCAGCGTAGGTGACATAGCGGTCGAAAATGTTCTGCCCATATTCTGAATAGGATTCCAGATAGGCCGTCTGGATCTCTTTGCCAATGAACTCGGCGTATTTCGGGATCAGGTAACCTTTCAGGAACTCAAGGTAGCGTTCAGCCTGCTCCTGCGGGAACTGCTCGCGTTCAATTTGCTGCTCCAGCACGTAGAACAGGTGCACCGGGTTGGCCGCCACTTCCGCATGGTCGAAGTTAAAGACGCGGGAGAGGATCTTAAACGCGAAGCGCGTAGACAGACCGTTCATCCCTTCATCGACCCCGGCGTAGTCGCGGTATTCCTGATAGGACTTCGCTTTCGGGTCGGTGTCTTTCAAACTTTCACCGTCATAGACACGCATTTTCGAGTAGATACTGGAGTTTTCCGGCTCTTTCAGGCGCGAAAGGATGGAGAAGCGAGACAGCGTTTCCAGGGTTCCCGGTGCGCAAGGCGCGTGTACCAGCTCGCTGTGGTTAAGCAGTTTCTCGTAAATTTTGATCTCTTCGGAGATCCGCAGGCAATAAGGCACCTTAACGATGTACACGCGGTCAAGGAAGGCCTCATTGTTTTTGTTATTACGGAAGGTCACCCATTCGGATTCGTTCGAGTGGGCGAGAATAATCCCGTTAAACGGCAGGGCAGAAATACCTTCCGTCCCGTTGTAGTTTCCTTCCTGGGTCGCCGTCAGCAGAGGGTGCAGCACTTTGATCGGTGCTTTAAACATCTCGACGAATTCCATAATCCCCTGGTTGGCGCGGCACAGCGCACCGGAATAGCCATAGGCATCCGGATCGTTCTGCGCGAAGTTTTCCAGCTTACGGATATCGACTTTACCCACCAGCGCCGAGATGTCCTGGTTGTTCTCATCACCCGGCTCTGTTTTAGCAATGGCGATCTGTTCCAGAATCGACGGCCACACTTTCACCACGCGGAATTTGGTGATATCGCCGCCAAACTCGTGCAGGCGTTTCGCCGCCCACGGGGACATAATGGTGCCGAGGTAGCGACGTGGGATGCCATATTCTTTATCCAGAATTTGCGCATCTTCCTGCGGGTTAAACAGGCACAGCGGATGGTCATTCACCGGGCTGCGCTCGCCGTTGGCGCTCAGCACATAAATCGGCACGCGCTGCATCAGTGATTTCAGGCGTTCAGCCAGCGAGGATTTACCGCCGCCGACGGGGCCGAGTAAATAGAGGATCTGTTTCTTCTCTTCCAGACCCTGGGCGGCATGCTTGAGATAGGAGACAATCTGTTCAATGGCATCTTCCATACCATAGAACTCTTCGAACGCCGGATATCGGGCGATCACCCGATTCGAAAACAGACGGGAAAGCCGTGGCTCCAGGGCAGTATCAACCATGTTTGGCTCACCGATAGCCATCAATAGCCGTTCTGCCGCATTGGCATAGGCACTGCGATCTTGCCGACAAATGGTAAGAAACTCCTGCAGTGTGAACTCTTCGTCCTTGGCAGCTTCATAGCGCTGGCGATAGTGATCGAATATATTCATGGCATGCCGTCCTTTCGTTTTTTAGCACAGGATAAGAGCCGTTCGTATGAGTAGTGGAGGCTCCCGGAAGAGAATCTCTCGCACCCCACTGCCAGAGCAGCAACCTGTGTGCCAGGTCAGACGCTAAGAACCGCAGGTGTTCAGGAAAACTCTTCTTAAATTTAAGCGTAGATGGCATTTGCCAAACTTGCATGCTGAGAAAATCTAATTTCAATGACATATCAATAACTCATCCAAAAATTTCCACCTGAGTTATAAGGCTTAAGCGCGTTTTTCATTCACTGGTCATATAAATGAAAGCGGGCTGTCATCTGAAAAGTGAAAAATAACGGGTTAATCAGACTGATTAGCAGGCAAAAAATTTTGGGATGTACGGGAATGGCGGTTACACTTCACCCGCTGATTATTTGACTACAGGAAAGAATGGATTGTGACCAAACTCAAACTTCTGGCATTGGGCATCCTTGCCGCGACCGCAGTTAGCACCGCTCAGGCGGAAAGTCAGTGGACGGTTGGCGCGGGCGTTGGCGTGATTAACAGCCCATACAAGCAGTATGACCGTGATGTGTATCCCGTTCCCGTTGTCACCTATGAAGGCGATAACTTCTGGTTCCGCGGTCTCGGCGGCGGCTACTATCTGTGGAACGATACCGCCGACAAGCTCTCCATCATGGCTTACTACGATCCAACGCACTTCAAGCCAGGCGACAGCGATAGCCACGCGCTTCGTCAGCTCGACAAGCGTAAAAGCTCCATGATGGCCGGGCTTTCCTATGTCCATAACACCCAGTATGGCTTCCTGCGTACGGCCCTGGCGGGTGACACGCTGGATAACAGCAACGGCTTTATCTGGGATCTGGCCTGGTTGTATCGCTATACCAACGGTGGGCTCACCCTGACCCCGGGTATCGGCGTGCAGTACAACAGTGAAAACTACAACGACTACTACTATGGCGTCTCTAAAAACGAGTCCCGCCGCAGTGGGCTGAAAAGCTACAGCGCCGATGACGGCTGGGATCCTTACCTGGAGCTGACCGCGAGCTACAACTTCCTTGGCGACTGGAGCGTCTACGGTACTGGCCGTTATGAGCGTCTGAGTGATGAAGTGAAAGATAGCCCGATGGTCGATAAGTCCTGGGCTGGCATCTTCTCTGTGGGTGTGAGCTACAAGTTCTGATTGTGCATTAATACAGTGCAATCCATGCATCAAAACGGGGCGCTATGCGCCCCGTTTGCTTTAATGTGGTGCAGCGATGTTATTACTTAACGATGCGCATCGTTTGCCCTAAACGAGACGGTTTTTCTTCACTCGCTTTCTGCGGGGTGCTCACGCAGGCGGTTTCCACGCAGACAAAAGTTTTATAGCCGTCGTCAGGCACGTCGGCCATGCTTACGGACAGGGCAGGGCCCGGGTTCCAGCCCACCACGTTGCTGTGATGCTGGTGAACCACTTCAATTCTGCGGTTGAGGGCGCTGTCGTGAATGACGCTGCACGCTTCCGGGTGCAGATAGACGCGATCGGTACGGTCGGGGAAAGTCTGAACGCCGTCGCTCAGTTTGCCTTCCTTCGCGTTATCGACTTTATCGATAAAGGTATCACCCAGGCCGCTCACCTTCACTGCGCTGATGTCACCCACATTGAAGTAGGTGTGCAGGGCAGAGGTCGTTTCGAACTCGCCGTGGGCTTCCAGCTCAATCTCACAGGTTTGACCCAGCTTGAAACGGGCGTACAGGGTGAAATCGTGCGGCCACAGGGCACGAGTTTCATCATTGGCCTTCAGTTCAAAGGTGAGAACCGCACCGTTGTCGTCTTCGTTGTGCGCTTTCAGCGTCCACTGCTGGTTACGGGCGAAACCGTGCGAAGGTAAACCCGGCTGTGCGGACGGACCAAACCATGGCCAGCAGATTGGCACGCCGCCGCGAATCGCATCCCCTTTTTTGAACGAGGTGGCGTCGCTCAGCCAAAGCGCTTCCGCTTCGCCTTCCGGTTTCCAGGAGAGCAGGTGCGCGCCGTTCAGCGCCACGGAGGCTTTAACGCGCGGGTGGTCAACCACGATAATATCGGCACCGTCAATCTGACGGCGGGAGAGCACAGGGGTAAGTTGTTCGACTACCGGAAGTGCAAAAATTTTATTAATCATTAAGCAATCCTCTGTCTAAAAAACAATAAAAAAGGCGACCGAAGTCGCCTTTTTGGATCAAGCACTCATCTCAACTTATTTGGAGATGTGAGCGATCAGGTCCAGTACTTTGTTAGAGTAGCCAGTTTCGTTGTCGTACCAGGAAACCAGTTTCACGAAGTTGTCGTTCAGTGCGATACCTGCTTTAGCATCGAACACGGAAGTGCACACTTCGCCGTTGAAATCGGTAGATACAACGTCGTCTTCGGTGTAGCCCAGAACGCCTTTCATTGCGCCTTCGGAAGCAGCTTTGATTGCTTTCTTAATTTCTTCATAAGAAGCAGCTTTTTCCAGACGAACGGTCAGGTCAACAACGGATACGTTAGGAGTTGGAACGCGGAACGCCATACCAGTCAGTTTGCCATTCAGTTCTGGCAGTACTTTACCTACAGCTTTAGCAGCACCGGTAGAGGATGGGATGATGTTCTGAGCCGCGCCACGGCCGCCGCGCCAGTCTTTGTGAGACGGGCCGTCAACGGTTTTCTGAGTAGCGGTGGTCGCGTGAACGGTAGTCATCAGACCTTCGATGATGCCGAAGTTGTCGTTGATAACTTTAGCCAGCGGTGCCAGGCAGTTGGTGGTGCAGGATGCGTTAGAAACGATGTCCTGGCCAGCGTAAGTTTCGAAGTTTGCACCACGAACGAACATTGGGGTGTTGTCTTTGGATGGACCAGTCAGAACAACTTTCTTCGCGCCCGCAGTGATGTGTTTACGTGCAGTTTCGTCGGTCAGGAAGATACCGGTTGCTTCAGCAACAACGTCTACACCGATTTCGTTCCATTTCAGGTTAGCTGGGTCTTTCTCAGCAGTAACGCGGATGGTTTTGCCGTTAACAACCAGGTGGCCGTCTTTCACTTCAACGGTGCCGTCGAAACGACCGTGAGTTGAGTCGTACTTCAGCATGTACGCCATGTATTCAGCGTCCAGGAGATCGTTGATACCAACGATTTCGATGTCAGAACGTTTCTGAGCAGCACGGAAAACAATACGGCCGATACGGCCAAAACCGTTGATACCTACTTTGATAGTCATATATTCCACCAGCTATTTGTTAGTGAATAAAAGGTTGCCTGTAAAATTACAAAAACCTTACGCAGCGTCAAGCGGAATCGTGTCAATCATTGCGACAAATCAATCCTGTGACTAACGTTTGTGCGACTGACTCGCCTCACTTTCCCTTTGAGCTTGCAACCACATGGGGGCTGCGCCCGGAATTTTAAAGTCCTCGCAGGATAAAAATGTGAACATGATCACAATTGCCTGACCGCCTTTTCGCGACACATAAGTTTAGAACAAAAGTACACGCAAGGGTGTTAATGTTTTGTTAGAATCCGGGTTAAAAGATGTCTGTTTCTACAGCGAGATGTAAGCATATGTCGAACCAACGTAACCCTGACGATTTGAAAAAAAACCTCACAGAAATGCAGTTTTACGTGACGCAGAATCACGGCACGGAGCCGCCATTTACCGGGCGTTTGCTGCACAACAAGCGAGACGGCGTCTATCACTGCCTGGTCTGTGATGCTCCGCTGTTCAATTCCCAAACGAAATACGACTCCGGCTGCGGCTGGCCGAGCTTTTACGAGCCGGTGAGCGACGATGCAATCCGCTATCTGACCGACTCGTCGCACGGTATGGTGCGTACCGAAATTCGCTGTGGCAACTGCGACGCGCACCTGGGGCACGTCTTCCCGGATGGTCCTCAGCCAACGGGCGAGCGTTTCTGCGTGAACTCAGCCTCAATGAGCTTCAGCGATGATGAAAACGGCGACCAGATTAAAGGTTGAAAAAACGATTCAGCAAATTATTCCTTTGAAAAGGAGAGATCGTGAATATCGATGACATGATTAACGGGATGACCCCGGAAGTTTATCAGCGTCTGGTAACCGCCGTTGAGCTGGGAAAATGGCCGGACGGTGTGGCGCTCACGCCTGAGCAAAAAGAAAACAGTCTGCAGCTGGTAATGCTGTGGCAAGCGCGCAATAACATCGACGCGCAGCACATGACTATCGACACCAACGGTCAGATGGTGATGAAGAGCAAGCGCGAACTGAAGGAAGATTTTGGCATCACGCCGAAGCCGATTGCGACCTTCAAATAACGCTCTCCGTGCAGGCCGGGTAAGCGCAAGCGCCACCCGGCACATACAACTTAGTGCTTAATCCCGAGCGACTCCGCCAGCTGTTTCGCTAACTGATTATTGTCGTCCGCACCATACTCCCAGAACATCGCCCCGGCGAGACCTTTCTCCTTGATGTAGTCGGCTTTAATCGCAACGGAACGCGGGTTCTCATAGGAAATCGCAAACAGCGCATTGTCATCGGCACCCTTCACCGACAGCCACGGTACCTTCGCCTGGTCATCCCAGTGCTCGGTAAAGCGTTTCTGCGGATCGTTCAGCAGCTTCTTCACGATATCGTTGTACTTCACGTAGGTATCTTTGGTCAGATCATAGCCGAGCGACTTAAACAGGCCGATCTCCTGCGGTCCAAAGTAGGGCTGGGTAACCGGATTTTTTTGCGCGTCTGGCTGGCTCCAGTCAATGCCCGGTTCAACCGCACGTTTTGGTACGCGGCCGTAAAAACCGATCCCGAGGTTCATCTGCTTCGGCTTAAGTCCGGCGGCCAGATAGTTGTTCACCACAAAATCAACGCTGTATTTGTCGGCAGCGGCCACCGTTGGCCAGGCGCTGGAGTCATACAGGTTGGCATTGAAATACTGTGTCCCGTACGCCATGTCGTAGGTCATCAGGTTGATATAGTCGAGCAGCGGGGCGATGGCTTTGACATCCACCCAGCTTTTCGGACTTTCCGCATTCGCGCCCACCGCGATGGTCACCAGCTTTTTCTGCCCGAACGCGTCGCGCATCTCTTTCAGCAGGGCGGTGAAGTTATCCCGGTCGGCGGGCTGGCTTGCAACCAGCCCCCAGGCGCCGTTGACCGGATACTCCCAGTCGAGATCGATCCCGTCCAGACCGTATTTCTCAACAATCTCCTGCGCGGAGCGGATAAACACCGCGCGACTCTCTTTGGTTGCCGCTGCGCCAGAGAAACCACGCGCGCCCCAGCCGCCAACGGAGAGCAGGACTTTCAGGTTCGGGTTTTGTTTACGCAGGGTGGGGATAAGGGCCAGATCGGACGCCACTTTTGGCGACAGCCAGATTTGATGCAGTTTCGCCGGATCTTTCAGCGCGGCGTTGGTTTCGTCTTTCTCGTCGTTATAAACCAGACCAAACGAGTAGTTCAGGTGGGTGATCTGGCGAACGTCGAGTTTATTGATATCGCCACCCGGTCCGGCGGTGACATCGCCACCCCCGTTAAAGTAGCCCACGGACATCAGGGGCGCGGCGGAAGCAAGTGAAGCGCAAAACAAGGGTAATGCTGCCAGCAAGGGCAAACGTTTCATATAAGTTCCTCTTTGACTTAATAAAAATAACCACGCCACAGAAAAGGCGTGGCGAAAAAACAGCCTGTTGAGAATAGCATTGCCGTTTCGCTTAGGATGCGAGGGAGTTCACTTTATGGGAGATCGGAGTGGGTTGTTTTGCCGGGTAAGCGTCAGCGCCACCCGGCTAAAAAGGCTACGCCTGCGTTTCCAGCCAGTCTGCCAGCGTATACAGCGTGGCGCCTTCGGCGGCCATATCCATAAACGCCTGAGCGCTATCCTGCGGGTGAATGTTCACCCCGCGGCAGCCGTCGGTAATGACGCTGACGGTATAACCTAACTGGAGCGCGTCCAGCACGGTAAACTTCACGCAATAATCCGTTGCCAGGCCCAGCACAATCAGCTCCGTGATTTCGTGATGACGTAACCACGCGTCCAGCGCCGTCTTCTGGCGATGCCCGTTATCGAAAAACGCGCTATAGCTGTCGATAGCCGGGTTTTCACCTTTATGGAACACTGCGTCGATGGCCTTCTGATTCAGGAGCGGATGCAGCTCCGCACCTTCGGTCTGCTGTACGCAGTGATCCGGCCAGAAGGTTTGCGCCAGCCCGTCGAGTTCTCCCTGAGTGAAAGGCTCGACGTTGTGCTGGCTGGCAAAGCTGCCGTGGTTCGCCGGGTGCCAGTCCTGGCTTGCGACAACCGCTTCACTTCGGGCTTTGCACCAGTCAATCAGCGTATTCGCCACGTCAACGGTGCTGTCACCTTCGGCGACGGCCAGCGCACCGCCCGCGCAGAAATCATTTTGCAAATCGACCAGTAGCAGGGCGCGTTGTTTCATGAGCACTCCTTATTCGTCCGGGGTCAGCTCGCCGCGCAGGTTTTGCATCATCGCGCTGCGAATGGACTGAATGTCCAGATCCTGACTCAGTAAATAGTGAAGTTTAGTCAGCGTTGCCTCAACGGTCATATCGAAGCCGCTGATCACTCCCGCATGCGCCAGCGCGTTGCCGGTGGCATAGCCGCCCATGTTCACTTTGCCGGACATACACTGGGTCAGGTTCACCACCACAATTCCGCGCTCGCTGGCTTCCTGTAGCTCTTTCAGGAATTCGCCGTTCTGCGGGGCGTTGCCGACGCCATAGGAGCGCAGGATCAGCGCCTTAACCGGCTGGCGCAGGAAGTTACGCACCACGTCAGCGGAGATGCCCGGATAAATGGTGACGACGCCAATCGGCTGTGGGGTAATCGGGTGCACAATCAGCTCGCCGGCGGTGTTTGGTGCCGGAGGCGTTCCCAGACGACGGATATGAATACCCGCTTCCAGCAGCGGCTGCAGGTTAGGTGAGGCAAAGGCGTCAAAACCGTCGGCATGGGCTTTGGTGGTGCGGTTGCCCCGGTACAGACGGTTGTTGAAGAACAGCGACACTTCGTTGATCGGGTAATTCGCCGCCACGTACAGGGAGTTCAGCAGGTTGATCTGCCCGTCAGAGCGCAGCTCCGCCAGCGGTATTTGCGACCCGGTAACGATAACCGGCTTGCTCAGGTTCTCCAGCATGAAGGAGAGGGCCGAAGCGGTGAACGCCATGGTGTCGGTGCCGTGCAGGATCACGAAGCCGTCGTACTGGTCGTAATGGGCTTTAATGTCATCCGCGATGTGCTGCCAGTCTTCCGGCGTCATGTCGGAAGAGTCCATCAGCGGCTCGTATTCGTGGATGGTGAAGTCAGGCATTTCCGGGCGGTGGAATTCCGGCATCAGCGCAAGCTGACGCTGAAGGTGGCCAGAGACAGGGATATAGCCATTTTCAGAGCGCTGCATACCGATGGTACCGCCAGTGTAGGCTACATAAATCGATTTCTTCTGCATGGTAGTGAGTTCTTGTTCTTCAAAAGAAAAAAATCCCCTCTTCACGGGAAGAGGGGACGGTTTTTAACGGACGTTAGCGCAGGTCAGGCAAAACGCGTAACGACTCTGTGGATCGTTAAAGGCCGCGAGCTTATCGCGTTCCGCTTTCATCGCTTTCGCAGCCGTAGCAACTGGAGCAGGCAGGTACGCCTGCAGCGCCTCCGGCAGCATGGCGCGAACGGAGACAGACATGCTGTCCATCACCATATCGAAGAACGACGGCTCGTCCTGGTAATACTCAACGTGCCACTGCTTGAGCTTCGCCAGTTCGGCGGCTTTCTTCACCGCGTCGTCGAAATCGCCCAGGCTGTCGACCAGACCGTTGCTCTTCGCATCCTGCCCGGTCCAGACGTGGCCCTGTGCGATCTGGTCGATCTGCTCAGGCGTTTTTTTACGCGAGTCCGCTACCAGCGTGATAAAGCGTTTATAGCCGTTCTCAATGCTGAGCTGCATCATCTCTGAAACTTCCGGCGGCAGAGATTTGGTCATCGACACATCCGCCAGCGGCGACGTGGCAACGCCATCGGTATGCACGCCCAGGTAATCCAGACTGTTTTCCACGGTATTAATCACCCCGAAGATGCCAATCGAGCCGGTCAGCGTGCTTGGGTTAGCCACGATGTAGTTGGCTGGCGTGGAGATCCAGTACCCGCCTGACGCAGCCATTCCACCCATAGACACAACGACCGGCTTGCCAGCGGCACGCGCTGCGGCCAGCTCGGCGCGGATCACTTCGGAGGCGCTAACGCTGCCGCCAGGGCTGTTCACCCGCAGGACAATCGCTTTCACTTTCGGATCAAGGCGTGCGTCGCGGATTTGCGAAGCAGTAGTATCACCGCCGACGTTACCCGGGGTTTCCTGACCGTCCATGATGGCGCCGTTAGCAAACACCACGGCAATGCTGTCGCCGCTGTCGTCCGGTTTTTTCGCCGCATAGTCATACATGCTGATGGCGCTGTAATTTTTGTCCTCTTTGCTCCAGCCAAACTGTTTGCTCAGGGATTTTTCAACCTCAGCGCTGGTGCCAAGGGCATCAACCAGTTTGTTATCAAGCGCATATTTCGCGGTATCGCCGTCAACCTTACGCAGTCCATCCAGCACGCCGCGAGCGCCCGGGAACACCTGCTCAGCGGTAATTTGACGGTTAGCGGCAACGGTACCCAGATAGTTCTGCCACAGCTCGCCAATCCAGCGGCTGTCCGCTTCACGGGCGGCAGGGGACATATCGTCGCGGATAAACGGTTCCACGGCAGATTTATAGGTGCCGACGCGGAAGACGTGGGTGGTGACCTTCAGCTTGTCGAGCAGCGATTTGTAGTACAGGCCGTTGGTGGCAAAGCCGTGCAGATCGACCGTTCCCTGCGGCGAGAGCCAGATTTTATTGGCAAAGCTCGCGAGGTAGTACTGCCCTTGGCTGTAGCTGTCGCCCACGGCAATCACCGGCTTGCCGCTGTCGCGGAACTCACGCAGCGCTTTACCGATGTACTGCATGGAAGGCTGATCGCCCCCTGCAAAGTCTTTCAGATCCAGCACGATACCGGTAATGTTGCGGTCGTCTTTGGCCTGACGAATGGTATCGACGATATCAAACAGCGAGTTTTCCTGCAGGCGGTCTGACGTCGCACCAAACAGCTGGCGGCTGATAACCCCCAGACGGTTGCTGGTGGACGGTTTATCAACGATCACGCCGGTGATATCGAGTAACAGAGCCCCGCGAGTCGAATGCTGGGCCTGATTCGCGTTGCTGATATGCATCCAGATGCCCGCGCAAACCAGAACCAGGAAGATGAAGAAGATGTTCATCACCAGGTTGCGGACGAAGTTGAGCAGTCGCCACGTCCATTTAAAGAAACCGGCAAAGATTCGCCAAAGGGTTCGCATGTATTCTCCCTAACCAGAAAATGACTGTTTCCGTCGCCACTGGACGGTAATGTTGGGTTATCGTAATGACCCAACCGCCACTTGTCAGCAGGAATCGCCTGCCAGGCTGTAACAAATTCTGCCGTCGTGTTAATTTTGTGAGTAAATTTCAAGAAAGGAGTTAACCAATGGATGCACTTGAACTGCTTGTTAACCGTCGTAGCGCGTCACGTCTGGCCGAACCTGCGCCTGCGGGCGAGCAGCTGGAAAACATTCTGCGTGCCGGCATGCGTGCGCCGGATCATGGCACTCTGCAGCCGTGGCACTTCTTTGTGATTGAAGGCGAAGGCCGCGAACGCTTCAGCCAACTGCTGGAGCAGGGCGCAGTTGCCGCAGGGCAGGATGAGAAAGGTATCGACAAGGCGCGTAACGCCCCGTTCCGCGCCCCGATGATTATCGCTGTCGTGGCGAAATGCCAGGCCGACCATAAGGTGCCGGTCTGGGAGCAGGAAATGTCTGCCGGTTGCGCGGTGATGGCGATGCAGATGGCCGCCGTCGCGCAGGGCTTTAACGGTATCTGGCGCACCGGGCCGCTGACCGAGAGTGCCGCCGTGCGGGCAGGGTTCTCCTGTGATGAACACGATAAAATTGTCGGCTTCCTCTACCTCGGCACCCCGCAGCTTAAAGCCTCCAGCACCATCAGCGTGCCGGACACCACGCCTTTCGCCAGCCGTTTTTAATTACACGCGCTAAACTGTCTGGATTCTGAGCATCCGCCGCAGAATTCAGACAGTCATACTTACCTCTTTATGGAATGAGCGCTACCATAGCGCGATTGAGATGACAGGAGACGTCCATGAGCGAGCAAACCATTCGTTTAACGCAGTACAGCCACGGAGCCGGTTGCGGTTGTAAAATTTCCCCGAAAGTGCTGGAGACCATCCTGCATAGTGAACAGGCGAAGTTTGTCGACCCGAACCTGCTTGTCGGCAACGAAACGCGTGACGATGCGGCGGTTTATGACTTAGGTAACGGCACCAGCATTATCAGCACCACCGACTTCTTTATGCCGATTGTCGACAACCCGTTCGACTTCGGTCGCATTGCGGCCACCAACGCCATCAGTGATATCTTTGCCATGGGCGGTAAGCCGATCATGGCGATTGCCATTCTGGGCTGGCCGATCAACACCATTCCACCGGAAATCGCCCGTGAGGTGATTGATGGCGGGCGTTTCGCCTGCCAGCAGGCGGGGATTGCGCTGGCTGGCGGCCACTCGATTGATGCGCCGGAGCCGATCTTCGGCCTGGCCGTCACCGGCGTGGTGCCGACCGAGCGCGTGAAGCGCAACAGCACTGCGCAGGCGGGCTGCAAACTGTTCCTCACCAAACCGCTGGGCATTGGCGTACTCACCACCGCCGAGAAAAAATCCCTGTTGAAACCAGAACATATCGGTCTGGCAACGGAAGTGATGTGCCAGATGAACCTCGCCGGTGCGGCGTTCGCCAATATCGACGGCGTGAAGGCGATGACCGACGTTACCGGTTTTGGCCTGCTGGGGCACCTCTCTGAAGTGTGTCAGGGGGCGGGCGTGCAGGCGCAGGTCTGGTATCAGGACGTGCCGAAGCTGCCGGGCGTGGAAGAGTACATTGCGCAGGGCGCGGTCCCGGGCGGTACCCAGCGCAACTTTGCCAGCTACGGTCACCTGATGGGCGAGATGCCTGAAGCGTGGCGCAACCTGCTGTGCGATCCGCAAACCTCCGGCGGCCTGCTGCTGGCGGTCACGCCGGAATCCGAAGCTGAGGTTCAGGCGACCGCCGCCGAGTTTGGTATCACCCTGACGGCGATCGGCGAGCTGGTCACCGCGCGCGGCGGCCGACCGATGATTGAGATCCGTTAATTCGATGCGGTTGTTTATTGCCGAAAAGCCGAGTCTGGCCCGTGCCATCGCCGATGTGCTGCCTAAACCGCATCGCAAAGGCGACGGCTTTATCGAATGCGGTAACGGGCAGGTAGTCACCTGGTGTATCGGCCACCTGCTTGAGCAGGCGCAGCCGGATGTCTACGACAGCCGCTACGCCCGCTGGAACCTCAACGACCTGCCGATTGTGCCGGAAAAGTGGCGTCTTCAGCCTCGTCCGTCCGTCACCAAACAGCTCAACGTCATTAAGCGTTTTCTGCATGAGGCGACGGAAGTGGTCCACGCGGGTGACCCGGACAGGGAAGGGCAGCTGCTGGTGGATGAAGTGCTGGACTACCTGGAGCTGGCACCCGAAAAGCGTCAGCAGGTGCAGCGCTGTCTGATCAACGATCTCAACCCGCAGGCCGTTGAGCGGGCGATCTCGCGCCTGCGTTCCAACAGCGAGTTTATTCCGCTGTGCGTCTCGGCTTTAGCGCGCGCCCGCGCCGACTGGCTGTACGGCATCAACATGACCCGCGCTTACACCATTCTCGGGCGTAATGCGGGCTATCAGGGCGTACTCTCCGTGGGCCGCGTGCAGACGCCGGTGCTGGGGCTGGTGGTACGCCGTGATGAAGAGATCGAGAACTTCGTCGCCAAAGATTTCTTTGAAGTGAAAGCGCATATCGTCACCCCTAAAGACGAGCGCTTCACGGCCGTCTGGCAGCCGAGCGACGCCTGCGAGTCGTACCAGGATGAAGAGGGTCGTCTGCTCCATCGTCCGCTGGCGGAGCACGTGGTTAACCGCATTACCGGCCAGCCGGCCATCGTTACCAGCTATAACGATAAACGGGAATCAGAACCCGCGCCGCTGCCGTTCTCGCTTTCTGCACTGCAGATTGAGGCGGCAAAAAAGTTTGGCTTGAGCGCACAGAACGTGCTGGATATCTGCCAGAAGCTTTACGAAACCCACAAGCTGATCACCTATCCGCGTTCAGATAGCCACTATCTGCCGGAAGAGCATTTTGCGGGTCGCCATTCAGTGATGAACGCCATTAGCGTCCACGCGCCGGATCTGCTCCCGCAGCCCGTTGTTGATCCGGAGACCCATAATCGCTGCTGGGACGACAAAAAAGTCGATGCCCACCACGCGATTATCCCGACGGCACGCGCCAGCAGCGTCAACCTGACCGACAACGAAGCGAAGGTCTACAACCTGATCGCGCGACAGTATCTGATGCAGTTCTGCCCGGACGCGGTGTTCCGCAAGTGCGTCATTGAGCTTGAGATCGCCAAAGGCAAGTTTGTCGCTAAAGCCCGTTTCCTCGCGGAAGCGGGCTGGCGCACGCTCCTTGGCAACAAAGAGCGTGACGAAGAAAACGACGGCACGCCGCTGCCGGTAGTCGCTAAGGATGACGAACTGCTGTGCGAGAAGGGCGAAGTGGTTGAACGCCAGACCCAGCCGCCGCGCCATTTCACCGACGCGACGCTGCTGTCCGCCATGACCGGGATCGCCCGCTTTGTTCAAGATAAAGATCTGAAGAAGATCCTGCGCGCCACCGACGGTCTGGGCACTGAGGCAACACGTGCAGGGATTATCGAACTGTTGTTTAAGCGCGGTTTCCTGGAGAAAAAGGGCCGCTACATCCACTCAACGGAACCGGGCCGGGCGCTAATCCACTCCCTGCCGGAGCTGGCCGCAAGGCCGGACATGACCGCGCACTGGGAATCGGTGCTGACGCAGATCAGCGAAAAGCAGTGCCGCTATCAGGACTTTATGCAGCCGCTGGTGGGGACGCTTTACCAGCTGATCGACCAGGCGCGCAGCACGCCGGTGAAGCGGTTCCGGGGTATGGTCGCACCCGGTGGCGGGGCGAAGAAACCGTTTAAAAAGAAAAAGAGCGCGGCCTGACACACGGTTTTCTCCCTCTCCCACGGGGAGAGGGCCGGGGTGAGGGCACCCGGCCGCACGATATAACTTAAATCACACCCTGCCCAATCATCGCATCCGCCACCTTCACGAACCCGGCGATGTTGGCGCCGCGCACATAGTTGGTCTGTGACGCCTCGCCGCCGTACTCGACGCAGGCATGGTGAATATCCAGCATGATGTGGTGCAGGCGCGCGTCCACTTTCTCCGCCTTCCAGCCGAGCCGCGCCGCGTTTTGCGCCATCTCCAGGCCGGAGGTCGCCACGCCGCCTGCGTTGGCGGCCTTGCCCGGCGCAAACAGCACGCCCGCTTCCAGGAAAAGATCGGTCGCTTCGATGGTGGTCGGCATATTCGCCCCTTCGGCCACCGCTTTTACGCCGTTGCTAATCAACGTGCGCGCGGCCTCCACGTCCAGTTCGTTTTGCGTGGCGCACGGCAGGGCGATATCCACCGGCACGCCCCACGGCTGTTTGCCTTCCAGATACGTCAGGCCAAACTCCGCGGCATAATCCGCAAGACGGCCGTCGCGGCTGGCTTTGATTTCGCACAGGCGCGCCAGTTTCTCCGCCGTAAAACCCGCTTCATCCACCACCGTGCCTTTTGAGTCTGAGGCCGTCACTACGCGGGCACCAAACTGCATTGCTTTTTCGATAGCGTACTGCGCTACGTTACCGGAGCCGGAGACCGCCACGCGCATCCCTTCAAAACCTAAGCCGTGGCGCTTGAGCATCGCCTCGGTGAAGTAAACCAGGCCGTAGCCGGTCGCCTCCGGGCGGATCAGGCTGCCGCCAAACGATAATCCTTTGCCGGTAAAGACGCAGGCGCTGTTGTTGGAGAGTTTTTTCATCATTCCGGCCATAAAGCCCACTTCGCGGGCTCCCACGCCGATATCACCCGCCGGTACGTCGGTGTCCGGGCCAAGATGGCGATAGAGTTCGGTCATCAGCGCCTGACAGAAACGCATCACTTCGCCTTCGCTTTTGCCTTTCGGGTCGAAATCACTGCCGCCTTTACCGCCGCCCATCGGGAGCGTGGTGAGGGCGTTTTTAAAGGTCTGCTCGAAGCCGAGGAATTTCAGAATCGACAGGTTCACGGACGGATGAAAACGCATGCCGCCCTTAAACGGGCCGATGGCCGAGTTAAACTGCACGCGCCACGCGCGGTTAACCTGCACCTGGTTGCGATCGTCAACCCAGGTCACGCGGAACTGGATCACGCGTTCTGGCTCAACCAGGCGTTCCAGCAGCGACAGTTGACGATAGCGCGGGTTTTCCTCAAGGAAGGGCCAGAGGGTGGTCATCACTTCACGAACGGCCTGCGCAAACTCGCTTTGGTGCGGGTCGCGCTGCTGAACATGGGCAAGGAAACTTTCCAGAGAGCGTGTCTGATCCATAGATATAAGAACCTCTTATAATAATTTCTGATTATGGCTAATGCGATTTGTGTTGTTTTTTTGACTATACCACCCGTACCGCTTTGTGAAGCAAGCAGAAATTCATGCTGAAAAAGAAATTAATGACGCGGGTTGAGTCATAACAAAAAGCGATGGTGCGCGAAATTAAAGATTCTGTCCGATTTACCGTTATAGTCATTATCAGGACATAACAGGAAGAGAAGTCTATGAACCGTTACGTGATGGCCGCGTTATTGTTGATGTTAACCGCTGGCGCGCAGGCTGACCGCATTCGCCCGGATGTGGAAGTGAATGTGCCGCCGGAGGTGTTTAGCTCCAGCGGCCAGCGCGCGCAGCCGTGTAACCAGTGCTGCATCTACCAGGATCAAAACTATTCTGAAGGGGCCGTCGTGAAGGCGGATGGCGTGCTGCTGCAGTGCCAGCGCGATGAGCGTACCATCAGCACGAATCCGCTGGTCTGGCGTCGCGTAAAAGAATAAACGCCTCCAGCAGCGGAATGTCTGCCGGGGCTAAGCTGTAGCCGAACGCCTCTTCCGGCGTACACCACACCAGCGCGCTGTGGTAGTGCGCCGTGAGCTCTCCGCAAAAGGTCGGAACGTGCCAGGCGTGCAGGTTGATCAACCGCTGCGAGACTTCCCGCTGGTGGCTTGCCACGTATTGCGCAGGCTGCGCCTCAATACCCAACTCCTCGCGCAGCTCGCGGATAAGCGCCTCTGGCTGGGTTTCTCCGGCTTCGACTTTCCCGCCTGCAAATTCCCACATACCCGGCTGGTCGGCGTGAGCAGGACGCTGCGCCAGTAAAATGTTGCCGTCTTTTTCGATGATGGCCGCAACGACATCGACTGTTTTTAGCATGGTCGTCAATACTTGATAGCGAAAAACGCCATATTATCGTGCCCTTTCAAAGAGTCCAGCTATCAGGAGTATCAGGTGAAAGAGACGTCCACCTGGGTAGATCCCATCCCAACCCTTCCGGCAAGCGTTAAACCCATTGCCGCGATGCAGCGAAAACACTTTGGCGCGGTGCTTAATCCCACGCGCTGGTGGGGACGCATGCCGCGTCTGTTCTGGCTGGTCGCACTGTTCGTCGGTTTTCTGGAACGGAGAAAAGCGCGCCTGACGCCCGTGATGCGCTCGCTGCTTATGACGCGGGTATCGCAGCTGTGCCACTGTGCTTTCTGTGTTGACGCCAACAGCCTGCGCCTGGCCGAGCGCTGCGGCGCGCTGGATAAAGTTTTGGCCGTGAGCGGCTGGCCTGATTCTGACTTGTTCAGCGAACAGGAGCGCGCGGCGCTGGCCTATGCGGAGGCGGTCACCGCCACGCCGCCCCGGGTGGACGACGCCGTCAAAGCACAATTGAAATGCCACTTTACTGACGACGCTATTACCGAGATGACGGCCCTCATTGCCTTTCAGAATCTCTCCGCCCGCTTTAACGCCGCCCTCGATGTTCCGGCGCAGGGGCTGTGCGCCACGTTTAAGGGGAAGCCTGATGCTTGACCGTCACCTCCACCCGCGGGTAAAGCCCGCGCTGAATCGTCTGGCTTCCTTGCTGGATAAGCCGGGCGTGACGCCCGACGGAGTAACGCTTGCCGGGTTTGCCATTGGCCTGCTGGCGCTGCCGTTCCTGGCCCTCGGCTGGTACCCGGCGGCGCTGGCCGCTATCGTACTGAACCGCCTGCTGGATGGCCTGGACGGCGCGCTGGCGCGTCGGAGAGGGCTGACGGATGCGGGAGGGTTTCTCGATATCGCCCTCGATTTTCTGTTCTATGCCCTGGTGCCGTTTGGCTTTGCGCTGGCTGCACCGGCCGAGAATGCTCTGGCGGCCGCCTGGCTGTTATTCGCGTTTATCGGTACCGGCAGCAGCTTTCTGGCGTTTGCGGCGCTGGCCGCGAAGCACGACATCGACAACCCCGGCTATGCGCACAAGTCGTTTTATTACATCGGTGGGTTAACGGAAGGGACGGAGACCATCGCGCTGTTCGTGCTGTGCTGCCTGTTTCCGGCGCACTTTACGTGGTTCGCATGGGTATTCGGCGCGCTGTGCTGGCTGACCACCACAACGCGCGTCTGGAGCGGCTACGTGACGCTGAAGTCACTCATCTCTTAGAGAGCGCTTTCAGGCCCGCGCTCGCCAGTGGTGACCGGGTTCTGCGGGTGGCTGCTCCATTCATACCAGCCGCCGTCATAGACGGCGACGTGCTTCCAGCCCATCGCCCGGGCGTACATAAAGGCTTCGGACGCCCGCCAGCCGGTGCCGCAGTAAAACGCGACCTGCTGTTCCGGCAGGATTTTCCAGTTTTTCCACTGGGCGGCGATGTCATCAGCGCTGCGCATGGTGCCATCCGGGTTATGGAAGTCTTCCATGTGGGTGGCATCGCTGCCCGCATGGCCCCATCGCGCACCGGCTATTTCACCTTTTGGCTTGATATAGCTGTAGCCGCTGGTTTCGCCGATAAACTCCGGCCACGAACGAATGCTGACCAGGGAGGCATCCTGACGGTGCAGCATCCCGCGTGCCTGCTCCATATCCACCATCAGCTGCGGCTGGCCGGGGATCGGCGCGCCAAAATCAGGGGCAGGTTTCACCTCCCCGGGCATACCGCGTTCAACCGGCAGGTTGGCTGCTGACCATGCCTTCCAGCCGCCATCGAGAATACGGACATCCTTTACCCCCGCGTAGAGCATAATCTGCGCCACGCGCGCGGCGGCGTAAACGTCGCGCCCATACAGAATGACGGTGGTGTCGTGGCGGATCCCGTGCTTCGCAAGCATCGCTTTCAGCTTTTCGTCGGAGACCTTATTCCACAGCGGCTCGCTTTCCACCTCGTTGGTGTCGATGTAGCCCGCGCCGGGAATGTGGTTCAGCAGGTAAAACTTCGGCGCGCCCCAGGCCGCTTCTATGACTTTCCATTCGCCCGTCGGCGCGGCGGTCACCGGTTTGCCCTGCTGGAGCTGGTGGATCCACTGCGGGTAGACCAGCTGTTCAAAGTGCGCCAGGCGCTGAAGGCGGTCCGGCACCTGCAGGGCATCGCTGAGAAGCGAAACATGCTGGAATCCGGCTTTCTCCAGGCGGGCTTTCACCGCAAGGCTATCGCTCTCGTCGCCGTACAGCGCGATGGCCGTCGCAGGCGTAAGCTGATGCTGTCTGGCCCAGAGTGCAATCTGCTCGTCGCTCATCGCGTCCAGCCAGGTGGCAGCCAGGTTGAGCGCGGCGGGTTCGTGCCCGGAGGGGCCGCTGAGCGTTTGCGGCCAGCCGTTATAGAACGCGCTGGGGCGGGTGTCGATTGCCGCGCCATGCTGCGCCTGAAGCTGAGACAGCGTCATCGCGTTGGCCATATCAGCAGCCTGAGAGGAAAAAGAGGCGAGGCCGCAGATCAGGGCCAGCGCGGTCAGTTGAGAAACACGTTTCATCGAATAACCTGACGTCAGTAAAAGAGGGGGGCATTGTCGTCTCTCCCGAAACGGAAAACATTGCGTTAGCACATTATTGCCAGCGAGAGATCTCCATCACCTCGCCGCCGGGTGGAATATCGTCCTCGTCATGGGTGACCAGCACCACCGGAATATTGCGCGCGCGGACGGCGTCAAATACCCATGCCCGGAACGACGTGCGTAACGCTTTATCGAGGCGGCTAAACGGTTCGTCCAGCAACAACGCCTGCGGCTCGGCAAGCAGGGCGCGCAGCAGGCTAACCCGGGCGCGCTCTCCGCCGGAAAGCGTGGCCGGATCGCTGTCGTAATGACCGCTCAGCCCGGCGGAATCCAGCGCCTGCTCGACCGCTTCCCGACGCGCGCGTCCCGCGATCCGCTCAGGCAAGGCCAGCAGCAAATTTTGCCCAACGCTGAACGGGTCAAACAGCAGCGCGTCCTGAAAAAGAATCCCCAGACCGCGGGATTCGACGGGCAAACCGTCGCAGCGGCGTTCGTCGAGCCACAGTTCGCCCCGCGCCTGAAAATCACCTGACAGTGCGCCGACCATCCAGGCAAAGAGGGTTGATTTGCCGCTGCCGGACGGCCCCATCAGAGTGACGATCTCCCCGCGTGGAACGCAAAAATTAACCTCGCGGAAAAGCGGTTCGATGGTGAGATTGCTTACCTTCAGCATTAACGTAATCCTTGACGGAAGCGGCTCGCGAGCCGGGATAGCAGGGCGGCAAGGCCGAATACGACGCCCGTGACCAGCAGTAAACCCAGCGCCCGATTCGCGAGAACCGGGATGCTGCCTCCGCTGCTGAGCGCGACGGTCTCGGTGGTCAGCGTGGCGAAACGCCCCGCGCCCAGCCAGAGCGTCGGCATGTATTGCGCCATGCTGACGGAAAAGCCGGTGGCAAAGGCCAGCAGCGCAGGGCGTACCAGCAGAGGGCATTTCAGCAGGCAGAAAATTTTAGCTCGTCGCCAGCCGAGCGTTCTGGCGGTAAGGATAAGCCGGGGATCGATCCGCCGCCAGGCGGGTTGCAGCACCAGCAGCATCCAGGGTAACACCCACAGCAGATGGCTCCAGAGCACGGCGGCATAATGCCCGTCGAGCCGCAGATGCAGCGCAATCGTATACTGCCCGGTGACGAGCGGCAGTGCCGGAAGGGCGAGGGGTAGCCACACCCACGCTGCGCCGCGCTGCGGCCCCCATTCCAGCCAGAGAACGCTGACAATCAGGGCGATCAGGCTCGAAAGCAGACCGAAGGAGAGGCTGGTCCCCACGGGACCCACGTCGTCCCGCTGCGCCAGCATGAGCAGCACTGCGGCGCACAGGATGCCACATGCGGGCAGAAACCCGCCGAATGCGCGTTCAGGCAGCACGAGATGCGACCTGCGCCGCGTACCTGTCTGGTCCGGAATCGCGCGACGCCAGACCTTCCACAGGCCGTACCCCAGCGCGGCAAGCACGGCCAGCAGAAGAAGGAGAAGCAGGCACAGCAGCGTCCCTTTTGCCTGCTGCTGCGCGTCGCCCTGGCTCAGCCACTGCCAGGCCAGCACGGCCAGTGTGGGCGGGTTGCCGGGCCCGAGAACGATCGCCACGTCCACAACCGACAGCGACCACGCCAGCACCGCCAGCATCACCGCGCCGAGGGCAGGCGCAATCGCTGGCAGGATCAGCCAGCTTAGCGTCTGAAAACGCCCGTAGCCGAAGGTTTGCAGGACGATCTTCTGCTGCGCGAGCCGTTTTTCCGGCAGCACGGCGTAAATGGCCCACAGCACAAACGCGCTCTCTTTGACCGCAAGCGTCAGGCCCAGCCCGGCGCCGTAGCGGTCAAACGGCGGTGAACAGACGGTGCAGATCTGATAAAACAGTCCGCCCTCGGCAAACAGCAGTAATGCGCTGGTGGCGAAGGCCACGTGAGGGACGGCCAGCAGCCACGGCAGGCGCGTACTGAGCCGCCGCCAGCGTTTGCCGGGCCAGAAGAGGGCCACGAGGAAAAGGGCGATAAACAATGCCCCCAGCGTGGCGATAAGCGTTGAGACCAGTGTGGCGATGGCTGCCTGCGGTAGCTGCGGATCGTTCAGCAGCCGCTGCCAGTTCGTCTCGGAAAACGCGGGCGCGAACAGCATGGTGCCAGCGGGCAGGATCGGCAGATAAATCACCGCCATCGCCAGCCAGACAAACCAGCTTAACGGGTGCCGTAACGACGCAGCCATTCCTGCTCCAGCGCGTTCACCCAGGCGGACTGCGGCTCCGGGAGCATTTTCGGTAGCCCCTGCGGCGTATGGGCCTGCAGTTGCTTCGCGTCACCTTCGGGCAGCGTTTTCGCATCCAGCACGCTCGGATCTCCCCAGACTGCCGGGTCAGCCTTACGGATTTGCGCCTGCGGCGACAGCAGGAAATTGGCGACCACTTTCGCGCCTGCGCTCGCGCTGGCGTTGGCCGGAATAGCCACAAAATGAACGTTGCCGAGCATCCCGTCGCGAAAACCAAAACTGTAGCTGTCGGCAGGCAGTTCGCCGCTCGCCACTTTCTGCTGCGCATGGGCCGGGTTGAAGGTCAGCGACAGGTTCAGACTGCCGCTGGCGAGCAGGGTATCCATCCGGGCGGGTGAGGGAGGGAAATCTTTTCCTTCGCGCCACAGCAGCGGGTGCAGTTTATCGAGGTAGGCCCAGAGCGGCGCCGTAACCTGGGCAAACGTATCATCAGGCGCTTTTTGTAACGCCTCGGGATGAGTCGTGAGCGTCAGCAGCAGTTGCTCCAGAAAGGCTGTGCCGGTGAAATCGGGCGGGCGAGGATAGCTGACCTTGCCCGGATGCTGCTGCGCGTAAGCCAGCAGCGCCTGAGGATCCTCCGGCGGCGTCGGCATACTGGCTTTGCGGGCGATAAAGGTCAGCTGTGCGCCGCCCCACGGCGACTCCGCCCCGTCTGTGGGAATAGCAAAATCTTCCGTGACGGGTTTACGGGTATCGACATAACGCCAGTTGGGCAGACTCTGCGCCCATCCGGTTTGCAGCAGGTTCGCCACTTTTAACGTGCGGAAGTTTTCGCCGTTCACCCACAGCAGATCGACGGAGCCGTTGGTCTTACGCCCTGCGGCAGCTTCCGTCTGAATACGTTTGACCGCATCGGCGGCATCTGCCAGCCGGACGATTTTGAGGGTAATGGCATAGTGCGTTTGCATCTCACCGCTGACCCACTCAAGGTAGCGGTTGACCGCCGGATCGCCGCCCCAGGCGTTAAACCAGACAGTCTGGCCTTTGGCCTGCTGTTGAATAGCGTGCCAGCCGTCGGCGGCACAGAGGGGGGCTGCCAGCAGCAGACCGGTCAGGAACGCGCAAAAACGCACACGGCGCATAATGCCTCACTATTTAAACGAAGAGGTGTAACGGGAAAAGAGCCAGCGCGTGGCCAGCGGTAATAACCCCAGTAGTGTAAAGGCGAATGCTATCCCCGGCGACAAAATATCGCGTGGTGATGTTACTTTCCCCAGCTCGCGCCCGGCGTTCAGAAAGATAACCGTCGCGGGCAGCATGGCGACCTGGCTGACCCACCAGTAGCGCCGCACCGTGATGCGGGTCAGTCCCATCAGTAAATTCACCAGGAAAAACGGGAACAGCGGCATCAGGCGCAGGGCAAAAAGATAGCCCGCGCCGTCGCGCGCCATGCCCGCATTTACCGTTGCCATCTGTCGGGCAAACCGCCGCTGAACCCAGTCGCGCAGCAGATACCGGCTGGCGAGCATGGCCAGCGTGGCCCCGAGCGTGGAGGCAAATGAGACCAGCACGGTGCCTTCCCACAGAGCAAAAAGCGCCCCGCCCAGCAGGGTCAGGATCGCCGCACCGGGGATCGACAGGGCGGAAACCGCCACGTACAGCGCAAAAAAGATCAGCGCGCTCCGTAGCGGCGCGTGTTCAACATGGGAGAGTAATGCCTGCTGATGCGTTTTAATTCCGGCCAGAGAGAGCGTACCGGGCGGAAGAAAGAAATATGTCAAAATAAATGCGCCCAGAAGGGCGCACAGGAAGAGTGTTTTTCGCATGTTCACGCGTGATTACAGCTTGAATTTAGCCCATACCGGCGCGTGGTCAGACGGTTTTTCCATGCTGCGGATGTCGTAGTCGATCCCGGTTTCAATGCAGCGCTCCGCCAGCGGCGTGCTGGCCAGCAGCAGATCGATACGCAGGCCACGGTTGTCGTCAAAGCCTTTAGAGCGGTAGTCAAACCAGGAGAAGCGGTCCTGCGTTTCCGGGTTGGCATTACGGAAGGTATCCACGAGTCCCCAGCCCAGCAGGCGCTCCATCCACTCGCGCTCTTCCGGCAGGAAGGAGCATTTGCCGGTGCGCAGCCAGCGCTTGCGGTTCTCTTCGCCGATGCCGATATCCAGATCCGTCGGGCTAATGTTCATGTCGCCCATCATCAGCACCGGGTTCTCTTTTTTCAGTTCGGTCGTCAGGTAGTTCTGCAGATCCTGATAAAACTTCGCTTTGGCCGGGAATTTTGTCTCGTGATCGCGGCTCTCACCCTGCGGGAAATAGCCGTTAATGACCGTAATATTCCCGAGCGCGGAGGGCACTTCCGCCATGATGATGCGACGCTGGGCTTCTTCACCGTCGCCGGGGAAGCCGCGGCGCACGGAGACCGGCGTGTCTTTGGTGAGCAGCGCGACGCCATAGTGACCTTTCTGACCGTGGTAAAAGACGTTGTAGCCGAGTTTCGCCACCTCTTCGAGGGGAAACATGTCGTCGTGAACCTTGGTCTCCTGCAGGCCGATCACATCTGGCTGATGTTGCTCAACAATGGCTTCCAGCTGATGAGGGCGGGCGCGCAGGCCGTTGATATTAAAAGAGACAAATTTCATAGTCGCTGCCAGTGCAAGGTGAATAGTGCATGGATGGTAGCAGAATTTGCGTCAACTGTTACCGGGTTCGACCAATAACTGCGACAGATAATGCCGGTGGTGCAATATTTGCACCATTCTGACCCGCTTCGCCCTCAAACAGGGCGTAAATGGCCGATAAATTTCGCGAGCGATCACAATTCCAGAATTATATTTGGCCTCTGCATACTCTTTCTGATTTTCATGCGGCAAAGCGCCGCTTGCCGTAAAAATATTCACTTTTTATGCATTAACAGTGAATAACTCCATATCGTAACCTCTTGATATTCTGTTACCCCAACCCGTTTATGCATTTTTATCGCTGGCTGGCACGAAGGCTGCAATCTACATTCACAGTGCAAACACTCAATTATTTAACATTCAAATAACCTTTTATTTACCGGATGAGGTCGCTATGTCTCTGTCAATTACGCGTGAAAATTTCGATGAATGGATGATGCCGGTTTACGCTCCGGCGGCTTTTATTCCGGTTCGTGGGGAAGGCTCGCGCCTGTGGGATCAGCAGGGTAAAGAGTATATCGACTTTGCAGGTGGGATTGCGGTCAACGCGCTGGGTCATGCGCACCCGGCGCTGCGTCAGGCGCTGAATGACCAGGCGGCGAAGTTCTGGCATACCGGCAACGGCTTCACCAACGAACCCGCGCTGCGCCTGGCGAAAAAGCTGATTGACGCGACTTTCGCCGAAAAAGTCTTTTTCTGTAACTCCGGGGCAGAGGCCAACGAAGCGGCGTTGAAGCTGGCGCGCAAATATGCCCACGACAAGTTTGGGACGCACAAGAGCGGGATTGTGGCGTTTAAAAATGCCTTCCACGGGCGCACGCTCTTTACCGTGAGCGCGGGCGGCCAGCCTTCTTATTCACAGGATTTCGCTCCGCTGCCACCGGATATTCGCCACGGTATCTATAACGATCTGCAGTCCGCCAGCGAGCTGATTAACGATACCACCTGCGCGGTGATCGTCGAGCCGATGCAGGGCGAGGGCGGTGTGCTTCCGGCGCAAAAGGCCTTCCTGCAGGGGCTGCGCGAGCTGTGCGACCGTCACGACGCGGTCCTGATTTTCGACGAAGTGCAGACCGGCGTGGGCCGCACCGGCGAGCTGTATGCCTATATGCACTACGGCGTCACGCCGGACGTACTCTCCACCGCGAAAGCTTTGGGCGGCGGCTTCCCTATCGGGGCGATGCTGACCACCGATAAATTTGCCAGCGTGATGACCGTCGGCACCCACGGCACGACCTACGGTGGTAACCCGCTGGCGACCGCCGTCGCCGGGCAGGTTCTCGACATCATTAACACCCCTGAGGTGCTGAAGGGCGTTAAGCAGCGTCACGACTGGTTCGTTGAGCGCCTGAACGCCATCAACGGCAAGCTTGGCCTGTTTAAAGAAATTCGCGGCCTGGGGCTGTTGATCGGCTGCGAGCTCACCGCTGAGTTTGCCGGAAAAGCTAAACTTATTTCACAGGAAGGGGCAAAAGCGGGCGTGATGGTGCTGATTGCCGGTGCCAACGTGGTGCGTTTTGCGCCTGCGCTGATCGTCAGCGAGGAAGAGGTGCAAACCGGTCTGGACCGTTTTGCGCTGGCGTGTGAGAAGGTGAAATCCGGGGTGTCATCATGATGGTCATCCGTCCCGTTGAGCGCGGCGATATTGCCGGGCTCATGCAGCTTGCCGGTAAGACGGGAGGCGGGCTGACCTCGCTTCCTGCCGATGAAAAAACGCTGTCGGCGCGCATTGAGCGCGCCCTGCAAACCTGGCAGGGGACGTTGCCAAAAAGCGAACAGGGTTACGTGTTCGTGCTGGAAGACACCGATACGGGGACCGTAGCCGGGATCTGCGCCATCGAAGTGGCCGTCGGGCTTAACGACCCGTGGTACAACTACCGCGTCGGCACCATGGTTCACGCCTCGAAAGAGCTGAACGTCTATAACGCGCTGCCCACGCTGTTTCTCTGTAATGACCACACGGGCGCCAGCGAGCTCTGCACGCTGTTCCTCGACCCGGCGTGGCGCAAAGAGGGCAACGGCTATCTGCTCTCCAAATCGCGCTTTATGTTTATGGCCGCCTTCCGCGATCGCTTTAACGAAAAAGTGGTGGCAGAGATGCGCGGCGTGATCGACGACAAAGGCTACTCGCCTTTCTGGGAGAGCCTGGGCGAGCGCTTCTTCTCGATGGCGTTCAGCCGGGCGGACTATCTCTGCGGCACCGGCCAGAAAGCGTTTATCGCCGAACTGATGCCTAAACATCCTATCTATACCCATTTCTTAACGCCTGAAGCGCAGGCGGTGATCGGTGAAGTCCATCCGCAAACGGCGCCCGCCCGCGCGGTGCTGGAGAAAGAGGGCTTCCGCTACCGGAACTATGTCGACATCTTTGACGGCGGGCCAACGCTTGAATGCGATATCGACCGCGTGCGCGCGATCCGCAAAAGCCGGCTGGTTGAGGTCGCTGAAGGCCAGCCCGCGCCGGGTGACTGGCCGGCATGCCTGGTGGCCAACGAAAATTACGCCAACTTCCGCGCCATGCTGGTGCGTACCAACCCGAAATGTGAACGTCTGGTGCTGACGGCTGCAGAACTGGATGCCCTGAAATGTAACGCCGGCGATACGGTTCGCCTGGTGCGTCTCTGCCCTGAGGAGAAAACAGCATGACATTATGGATTAACGGTGACTGGGTCACGGGCGAAGGCGAACAGCGCACAAAGACCAACCCGGTAGGGAAAGAAATTCTGTGGAAGGGGAATGACGCCAGCGCTGCGCAGGTAGAACAAGCCTGCCAGGCCGCGCGCCGCGCGTTTCCGGCATGGGCAAAACGGCCTTTCGCCGAGCGCCAGGCGATTGTTGAAAAATCTGCCGGGCTGCTGGAGGCGAACAAGGCCGGGCTGACGCGCATCATCGCGTCCGAAACCAGCAAACCGCGCTGGGAAGCGGCCACTGAAGTGACGGCGATGATCAATAAGATCGCTATTTCGGTCAAGGCGTACCACGTCCGTACCGGCGAGCAGCATACCGACATGCCGGACGGCTCGGCCACGCTGCGCCACCGCCCGCACGGCGTGCTGGCGGTGTTTGGCCCGTACAATTTCCCGGGACACCTGCCGAACGGTCACATTGTGCCCGCGCTGCTGGCGGGCAATACCGTCATCTTCAAACCGAGTGAGCTAACGCCATTTACCGGCGAGGCGGTGGTGAAGCTGTGGGAGCAGGCCGGACTGCCGCCGGGCGTGCTGAACCTGGTGCAGGGCGGACGTGAAACCGGTCAGGCGCTGAGCGCGCTGAACGATATCGACGGCCTGCTGTTTACCGGCAGCGCCGGAACGGGCTATCAGTTGCACCGCCAGCTGGCAGGGCAGCCGGAGAAAATTCTGGCGCTGGAGATGGGCGGCAACAACCCGCTGATTGTGGAAGATCCTGATGATATCGACGCTGCGGTGCACCTGACGATCCAGTCCGCCTTTATTACCGCCGGACAGCGCTGCACCTGTGCTCGCCGCCTGCTGGTCAAGCGCGGCGCGCAGGGGGATGCCTTCCTGAAGCGTCTGGTGGAGGTGAGCGCGCGTCTGGTGCCTGGCGCGTGGGATGCCGACCCGCAGCCGTTTATCGGCGGGCTGATCTCCGAACAGGCCGCGCTGAACGTGCTTAAAGCCTGGCAGGATCACGTTGCGCGCGGGGCGAAAACCCTGCTGGAGCCAAAGCAGGTTCAGCCGGGGACGTCCCTGTTGACGCCGGGCATCATTGAGATGAGCGGTGCGAGCAACGTGCCGGATGAAGAGGTCTTTGGCCCGCTGCTGTGCGTCTGGCGTTATGACGATTTTGATGCGGCTATTGCGATGGCGAATAACACCCGCTACGGCCTGTCGAGCGGGCTGATATCGCCGCATCGCGAGAAGTTTGAACAACTGCTGCTGGAAGCGCGCGCCGGGATTGTGAACTGGAATAAACCGCTGACCGGGGCCGCGAGCACCGCGCCGTTCGGCGGCGTGGGCGCGTCGGGCAACCATCGCGCCAGCGCGTGGTATGCCGCCGATTACTGCGCGTGGCCGATGGCGAGCCTGGAAACCCCGGCGCTGACGCTGCCGGAGACGCTTAATCCGGGGCTCGATTTTACGAAGGGAGAAGGCCATGAAAGCGCGTGAAGTCAACTTTGACGGGCTGGTGGGGCTGACGCACCACTATGCCGGTCTCTCCTTTGGGAATGAAGCCTCGACGAAGCACCGCTTTCAGGTCTCTAACCCGAAGCTGGCGGCGAAGCAGGGGCTGTTGAAGATGAAAGCGCTGGCGGATGCCGGTTTCCCGCAGGCGGTGATCCCGCCGCAGGAACGCCCGAACGTGGCGGTATTACGTCAGCTCGGTTTCACCGGTAGCGATGAGCAGGTGGTTGAAAAAGCGGGTACGCAAACGCCACACCTGCTCTCCGCCGCAAGCTCTGCCTCCTCTATGTGGGTGGCAAACGCCGCGACCGTTGCACCGTCAGCCGACACGCTGGATGGCAAAGTTCATCTGACGGTGGCGAACCTGAATAATAAATTTCACCGCGCCACCGAAGCGGAGACCACCGAGCGCGTACTGCGCGCCATTTTCAAGCATGACGCCCATTTTGAGGTGCATCAGGCCCTGCCGCAGGTGGCGATGTTTGGCGACGAAGGCGCGGCCAACCATAACCGTCTGGGGGGCGATTACGGCGATCCTGCCGTGCAGCTGTTTATCTACGGGCGGGAAGAGGGAGGCCACACCGCGCCAACCCGTTATCCTGCGCGTCAGACGCTGGCAGCCAGCCAGGCGGTTGCGCGCCTGAACCAGGTTAATCCGTCACAGGTGGTTTTTGCCCAACAGAACCCGCACGTGATCGACCAGGGCGTGTTCCACAACGACGTGATCGCCGTCTCCAACCGCCAGGTGCTGTTCTGCCATGAGCAGGCCTTTGCCCAGCAGGAGAGGCTGCTCGCCACGCTGCGCGAACGCGTGCCCGGCTTTATGCCGATCCAGGTGCCAACGCAGGCGGTCAGCGTGCAGGACGCGGTCGAAACCTATCTGTTCAACAGTCAGCTGCTGAGCCGTGACGATGGCAGCATGATGCTGGTGCTGCCGCAGGAGTCCCGGGAGCATCAGGGCGTGTGGCGCTATCTGAGTGAACTGGTGAAGGCCGATAACCCAATTGACGAGCTGCGCGTGTTTGACCTGCGTGAAAGTATGGCCAACGGCGGTGGTCCCGCCTGTCTGCGCCTGCGCGTGGTACTTACGCCAGACGAAATGCAGGCCGTTAACCCGGCAGTGATGATGAATGAGACGCTGTTTAACACCCTGAACGACTGGGTGGATCGCTACTATCGCGACCGGTTAACGCAGGCTGACCTGATTGACCCGCAGCTGCTGCGTGAAGGGCGCGAGGCGCTGGATGCATTATCGACAATCCTGCAGCTGGGATCGGTTTACCCGTTCCAGCGCTAAAGGAGTGAATATGGAAAATTTACTGGCGCTGACTCTGGCAGACGAAACGCCCGAACAGAGCGAGGGGGATGGCCCCTCGTTTCGCTGGCGGTGGCTGGGGCGCGGGGTGCTTGAGATGACGCCGACGGCCAGCAGCGCGTTATCGCTGCTGCTTTCCACGGGGATCCATGGCAATGAAACCGCACCCGTTGAGATCGTCGATGGGCTGCTGGGCGCGTTATATCGCGGCGAAATCACGCTTGCGTGCCGCGTGCTGGTGGTGCTTGGCAACCCGCCTGCGCTGGCGCAAAACAAACGGTACCTGGTGAGCGACATTAACCGCATGTTCGGCGGCCGCTGGTCGCAGTTTCCTCAGAGCGACGAAACGGCGCGGGCAGCGTGGCTGGAGACCGTTGTGACCACTTTTTTTGCCGCGGCGGGCCCGGCGCGCTGGCATCTTGATCTGCATACGGCGATCCGCGCTTCTTACCATGTCCGCTTCGGCGTTCTGCCGCAGCGTAATCAGCCGTGGGATGAAGCGTTTCTGAGCTGGCTGGGGGATGCCGGGCTGGAGGCGCTGGTATTTCATCAGTCGCCGGGGGGGACCTTTACTCACTTCACTTGCGAACGTTTTGGCGCGCTGGCCTGTACGCTGGAGCTGGGAAAAGCGCTCCCGTTTGGTCAGAACGATCTGACCCGCTTTGCGCCAACGCATCTTGCGCTTCGGGCGCTGCTGGGCGGCACAGCGCCAGAGCACGCGAAGGAAGCCGTCGTGCGTTATCGCGTTGTGCAGCAAATTACCCGCCGCAGCGAGGCTTTCCAGCTTCACATGGCCGCGCACACCCTGAACTTCACCCCGTTCCGCAAAGGGGCGTTGCTGGCGGAGGATGGTGATGAGCGCTATGAGGTGCAGAAAACTACCGAATATGTATTATTCCCCAATCCCTCCGTAGCGTTTGGCCTGCGAGCCGGCCTGATGCTGGAAAAAATCATCTGAACGTTTCCCCTCTCATCATCGGAGAGGGGAAGTTAAAATCTTTTCTTAGCGATTAAAGCGTTCCGATTTCTTTTACGGAATATTCCTGGCAAATTGCTTTATTATTCATCGTCACTTCATTATACTTCTGCTAAATCTCTTTAAAATCATCGCATTGAATATTTTTTGTTGCAACTCTCCACGCTTTATCCTTATTTCCTCCACATTTGGCGAAAAATTGTTTTTTACACTTTCATTGTTTTACCGTTGCTCTGACTAATTGACGATAAACCCCGTAAAGTTAATCTCGTCAACACGGCATAGCGCCGAAGAATAACTGAAAGAAAGGAAATAAATTATGCGTAAGTTTACTGCACTGTTTGTTGCTTCTACCCTGGCTCTGGGCGCTACCAGCATGGCGTTCGCCGCAGATACCGCAACCACCACCGCTGCGCCAGCTGAAGGCAAAATGATGATGCATCATAAAGGCAAGCCGGGTATGCACCATGAAATGATGATGTTTAAAGATCTGAACCTGACGGACGCGCAGAAGCAGCAGATCCGCGACATCATGAAAAGCCAGCGTGACCAGATGAAGCGTCCTCCGCTGGAAGAGCGCCGCGCGATGCATGACATCATTGCCAGCGACAGCTTCGATAAGGCAAAAGCCGAAGCGCAGATCGACAAAATGGCCGAGCAGCATAAAGCACGCATGCTGGCCCACATGGAAACCCAGAATAAGATCTACAACATTCTGACCCCGGAACAGAAAAAACAGTTTAATGCCAATTTTGAGAAGCGTCTGACAGAACGTCCGGCGATGGAAGGTAAAATGCCAGCACCAACCGAATAATCGGTTCAACATCTTAAGACCGCCGGGATCCTGTCCACAAAAGCGTAATCGCTGTGGACAGGACCGGCGGTTTTTCTTTCCTGCCCTCTTGCCTGCCGCCGCCAGCGCGGTATTCTCCTGTAGTCGCTTCAGAGAATGTTTGTAGAGTCATAACGTTAGAATTTTTATTAACGTTCCGCTAAGGCCTGTCCGCTCTGCTGCCGATACTGTGTCTGTGAGTCCCTGACGATAACAAACAAGACAGCAAGGATAGCAATATCCTTGCCCTGGCACGGATTGTGCCATTCAGGAGTGGTAATGGAGTTCTTTGATATCCGTAAGATGCCGGTCAGCCTCTGGCGCAATGGTGCTGGCGAAACGCGAGAAATTTGCTGTATCCCTCCCGCGACGCGCGATTTTTGCTGGCGCGCCAGCATTGCGACCATCGCCAGCAACGGCGAATTCTCCTCGTTTCCCGGTGTCGACCGGGTCATTACCCTGCTGGAAGGCGGAGAGGTGACGCTGGATGCCGGTCAGGCGTTCTGCCATACCCTGAAGCAGCATCAGCCTTACAGCTTCGCCGGTGATTTGCCGGTCAAGGCGCTGCTTTCCGATGGCAGGATGGCGATGGACTTCAACATCATGACCCGGCGCGACTGCTGTCAGGCGAAAGTGCGGGTTGCTGACCGTACCTTTACCACCTTTGGCTCGCGCGGGGGCGTGGTGTTTGTGTTAAGCGGCGCATGGCAGCTGGGGGATAAACTGCTGACGGTCGATCAGGGCGCCAGTTGGGAAGAGGGTGCCCATACGCTGCGTCTGCTGGAGGCTCAGGGTACCTTATTGTTCAGCGAAATCACGTGGCTGCCGGGTCATTGAGCACTATGATCTCAAACTTTCCGGCCAGGACCGGTTTACAGAGGATTTTGTAGCCATCGTGGTCAAATCCGGCTGGCGTGCGCAGCAGGGTAGCCGCGTCGCTGATGTCGTCGACGGCGCCCAGCCAGAGCCAGTTGTTGACGATGTGATACTGGGTCATTGCCTCGCCCACTTCTTTTAGCGCAACGGCGCTTTCCCACGGCCAGCAGTTCACGCTGATGGCCGCCAGACCGCTAAGGAGCCTGACGTGATGCGCCGCAACGCTCTCTTTCCCGCAGCAGGCACCGGCGCAGCGCTTCAGCGCGGATCGAAAACAGGCGCGTCCGCGGGTGGTTGCCTCCAGACCCAAAAGGCTATAGCAAAGCTGTCGCTCGTCTGCCAGCGTCTGCAGCGCCTGGAGTGCGGCACGCTTATTGGCGAACAGCCCGTAAAGATTCGGGGCGTGGGAGAAATCGACTTCGCGGGCGTAGACGACCTGCGGCTTGCCGTCGTTGATCTGCAGGGAGCAGAGCTGTCGGTTGCGGCGCAGACGCTTATTGAACAGCGGCTGCTGCTCTTTTATCAGCCGGGCTTCCAGCAACAGTGCGCCCATTTCTCCCGCCGTCTGGAACCAGGTAATGCGTCGCGACTGGCGCAGCATAGCGGCCTCGTCCGGGGTACGCAGATGGGATAACACCCGGCTGCGAATATTGACGCTTTTGCCGATATAGAGCGGCAGGGTGTCGCTTTCACCGTGAAAGATGTACACGCCCGGCTGTTTGGGCAGTGCCTCAAGCCAGGGGCGAAGGTGCTCGGGATATTCGTAGATTGCCGCCGCTTCAAACTCAAGACGCGGGGCGGATTGACGCCTGCTCACATACTGCTCCATATACTGTTCAGGTATACAGTGTAGCAGGAGTGTGGTGGTTAAAAAAGAGCCGGGTGGCGGCTACGCCTCACCCTAACCCTCTCCCCTTTGGGGAGAGGGGAATGTCCACTGCTCGCATAAATTTGTGGAGATGCGTTTATTTCCAGAAATCGTCAAACACCGTAATTGGCGTGTGGCGCTTGTGCTCGGTTTTGAGGTACCAGCCCTCGATAATTTTCGCGGTACCTTCATCCAGCGTTTTGCCTTCGAGATAATCATCTATGTTGTCATAGGTAACGCCAAGGGCCGCTTCATCCGGCAGAGAAGGGCGATCGTCTTCCAGATCCGCTGTCGGCGCTTTCTTATACAGATGCTCAGGGCAGCCCAGCGCGGCCAGCAGTTGCTTGCCCTGGCGCTTGTTGAGACGGAAAATCGGGTTAATGTCGGTGCCACCGTCGCCGTATTTGGTGAAGAAACCGGTGATCGCCTCTGCCGCATGGTCGGTACCGACGACAACGCCTTTGGTCATTCCGGCGATGCTGTACTGCGCTTTCATGCGCTCGCGGGCTTTCTCGTTGCCGCGAACAAAATCGCTGAGCTCAATGCCCGCTTCGCGAAGTGCCTGCTCGCTTGCCAGCACCGATGCCTTAATATTCACGGTCAGCACGCGGTCTGGCTGGATGAACGTGATGGCATCCTGGCAATCCTGTTCGTCCGCCTGTACACCATAAGGCAGACGCACGGCGATAAACTGCAGTGTCTCATCGCCCGTCTCTTCGCGAAGCTCAGAAATCGCCATCTGGCACAGTTTGCCAGTCAGGGTCGAGTCCTGCCCGCCGCTGATGCCCAGCACCAGGGATTTCAGGAAAGCGTTCTTTTTTAAGTACGACTTTAAAAAATCCACGCTGCGGCGGATCTCTTCCTGTGCATCTATCGCAGGCTTCGCGCCCAGCGCCTGAATAATCTCTTGTTGCAGAGTCATCACGCTCTCCATAAACAGAATGTGTTAACTGTTAAAACTAACCCTTTGGGCGGAAAACGACAAGGATCACAGTTTCGAGTGCGCTAATTTACGGCGATTTAGCAGGTTATCGTTGTTTTATTAGAATTTTCCGAAATTCGTCTGGCGTAATTCACAAAGTTGAACAATAGTACTTTTTATCCCATGCTTAGATAACACGCTGATAAACAAGAGGACGGAATATGAACAAGAACGTAGCAGGAATTCTTAGCGCAGCGGCGGTACTGACGATGCTGGCAGGGTGTACGGCTTACGATCGCACCAAGGATCAGTTTACCCAGCCCGTGGTTAAAGATGTCAAAAAAGGCATGACCCGTTCGCAGGTGGCTGCGATTGCCGGTAAACCTTCTTCCGAAGTGACCATGATCCATGCGAAGGGAACCTGTCAGACCTACATCCTGGGTCAACGTGATGGTAAGGCTGAAACCTACTTTGTTGCCCTGGATGATACCGGACATGTGATTAACTCCGGCTATCAGACCTGTGCTGAATACGACACCGACCCGCAGGCACCTAAGGCGCAGTAACCCTGCTTGCCTGATGATGTTAACAAGCCGGCCTTTGGGCCGGTTTTTTTATGCATACGTAAATCTTATTTCTTTGCGCGAATTATTTACCCGAAATGTGAAGGTAGTCAACAAGCCAGGTCAATGAGAGACAATTTGGGTCTGTTCAGAATTATCCCCTGTCTGTACCATTGCGTATACTCACTCTAACGATAAACAACAGTAAGCAAGCTACCTGTCTGCCGGGACAGCGAGTCGAGTGATAGCGCGACGGCAGGTAGTCATACAAGAGGGAAATTATGATGGAAAAGAAACATATCTACCTGTTCTGCTCAGCGGGCATGTCAACCTCGCTTCTGGTGTCAAAGATGCGTGCGCAGGCTGAAAAGTATGAAGTCCCTGTGGTGATTGAAGCGTTTCCAGAGACGCTGGCGGGTGAAAAAGGCCAGAAAGCGGATGTTGTTTTACTGGGACCGCAAATTGCCTATATGTTGCCCGAAATTCAACGACTGCTACCGAATAAACCGGTCGAAGTGATCGACTCGGGGCTGTACGGCAAGATTGATGGTTTAGGTGTACTTAAAGCTGCTGTGGCAGCAATTAAAAAAGCTGCTAATTAATTTTTATTTTTCCCGTCAAAGAGTTATTTCACACACAATTACGCCGTAACATGCGTTACGGCATTTAAGGGTATTTTCCTATGAGTAAAGTCATCGCTTCACTTGAAAAGGTACTCCTTCCTTTTGCTGTTAAAATAGGAAAGCAGCCTCACGTTAATGCCATCAAAAAAGGATTTATTAAATTAATGCCGTTAACGCTGGCCGGGGCCATGTTCGTTTTAATTAACAACGTTTTTCTGAGCTTTGGTGAAGGTTCCTTCTTTTATTCATTAGGAATTCGGTTAGACGCTTCCACGATTGAAACCCTTAACGGTTTTAAAGCCATCGGCGGCAACGTATATAACGGTACGTTAGGTATTATGTCGCTGATGGCGCCTTTCTTTATCGGGATGGCACTGGCTGAAGAGCGTAAAGTGGATCCGCTGGCCGCCGGGTTATTATCCGTTGCCGCGTTTATGACCGTCACGCCTTACAGCGTGGGTGAAGCCTACGCCGTAGGTGCCAACTGGCTGGGCGGGGCCAACATCATCTCCGGTATTGTTATCGGCCTGGTGGTGGCAGAAATGTTCACCTTTATTATCCGTCGCAACTGGGTTATCCGCCTGCCGGATAGCGTACCGACTTCCGTTTCTCGTTCATTTTCCGCGTTGATTCCAGGCTTCATTATTCTCTCCATTATGGGGATTATCGCCTGGGCGCTCTCTCACTGGGGTACGAACTTCCACCAGATCATCATGGACTCTATCTCTACGCCGCTGGCGTCGATGGGTGGCGTGGTAGGTTGGGCGTATGTGATTTTCACCTCTCTGCTGTGGTTCTTCGGCGTGCACGGTTCACTGGCACTGGCCGCGCTGGACAGCGGAATTATGACCCCGTGGGCACTGGAAAACGTTGCGCTTTACCAGCAGTATGGCTCCGTTGATGCGGCGCTGGCGGCAGGTAAAACCTTCCATGTGTGGGCGAAGCCGATGCTTGACTCCTATATCTTCCTGGGTGGTACCGGGGCGACCTTGGGTCTGATCATCGCGGTCTTTATTGTCTCTCGTCGCGCTGACTATCGTCAGGTGGCTAAACTGGCCCTGCCATCAGGCATCTTCCAGATTAACGAGCCGATTCTGTTTGGTCTGCCAATCATCATGAACCCGGTAATGTTCATCCCGTTCATCCTGGTACAGCCGCTGCTGGCAGCCATCACCCTGACGGCTTATTACATGGGTATCATTCCACCGGTCACCAACATTGCTCCGTGGACCATGCCGGCAGGTCTGGGCGCGTTCTTCAACACCAACGGTAGCGTCGCGGCCTTCCTGCTGGCGATATTCAACCTCGGGATTGCGACCCTGCTTTACATGCCATTCGTGGCGATTGCGAACAAAGCCGCCACCATTATCGATGAAGAAGAGAGCGAAGAGGATATTGCCCTCTCACTGAAATTCTAAGATTGACCGGCGCGGGGAAGCCCGCGCCAGCCACAAGGAGCTTAAAAATGTTAGATTTGGATAGTATCGTCGCAGACGAAGCCGCAGAGAACGATCTCGAAGAAGTGGTGATGGGCCTTATCATCAACTCCGGACAGGCACGCAGCCTGGCGTATGCCGCACTGAAGCAGGCCAAGCAGGGCGATTTCGTCGCCGCGAAAACCATGATGGAGCAGTCCCGCACGGCGCTGAACGAAGCGCACCTGGTGCAGACAAAGCTGATTGAAAGCGACCAGGGCGAAGGGAAGATGAAGGTCAGCCTGGTGCTGGTACACGCCCAGGATCACCTGATGACCTCCATGCTGGCGCGCGAGCTGGTAGCGGAGTTAATCGAGCTTCACGAGAAAATGCACTGAGTCGGATTTTGCAGCAGGAGGTCAGCACGATGGAAATTAAAACCGCATTTGAACAGCAGCTGTTTAATGGCAAAAATTTTCACGTGGTTATCTACAACAAGACGGAGAGCGCCAGTGGCCTGCACCAGCATGACTACTATGAGTTCACGATTGTTCTGACCGGCCGCTACTACCAGGAGATCAACGGTAAGCGCGTCCTGCTTGAACGTGGGGATTTTGTCTTCCTGCCGATGGGTTCTTATCATCAGAGCTTTTACGAATTTGGTGCCACCCGTATTCTGAACGTGGGCGTCAGCAGACGCTTCTTTGAGAAACACTACCTGCCGCTGGTGCCGTTCTGCTTTGTGGCCTCTCAGGTATACCGTGTCAAAAACGAGTTCATGACCTGGATTGAAACGGTTATCGCCTCGCTTAACTTCCGCGACAATGAATTTGATGAATTTATTGAAACGGTGACCTTCTACGTGATGAACCGGTTGCGCCACCATCGTGAAGAGCAGCAGGTGACGGATGATGTTCCGCAGTGGCTGCGCAGTACCGTTGAGCTGATGCACGATAAAGGCCAGTTCAGTGAAAATGCGCTGGAAAATATGGTGTCACTGTCGGGCAAATCCCAGGAATATCTGACCCGCGCGACGCAGCGTTATTATCGTAAAACGCCTGTGCAAATTATTAATGAAATCCGCATTAACTTTGCTAAAAAACAGCTGGAAATTACCAACTACTCTGTTACTGATATTGCTTATGAGTCAGGGTACAGCAGTCCCAGCCTGTTTATTAAAACCTTTAAGAAATTGACTTCATTCACACCGAACAGTTACCGGAAAAATTTAACGGTAATTAACTGAATTTCGGCGGGCTTATCCGCCACACATATTGCTTTAATGGCTTGCCCAAATAGCGGGAAGAGTACGCTATACCTTGCAGGCGATTAACCTGATACGCTAAGGGAGATATTATGCAAAAGAAATTAAAAGTCGTAACCATTGGTGGCGGCAGCAGCTATACCCCGGAATTACTCGAAGGTTTTCTGAAACGTTATCATGAATTACCGGTCAGCGAATTATGGCTGGTGGATGTTGAGGAAGGTCAGGAGAAGCTGGATATTATTTTCGACCTGTGCAAGCGCATGGTGGAGAAAGCGGGCGTGCCTCTGACCGTGCATAAAACGCTCGACCGTCGACTGGCGCTGAAGGATGCGGATTTCGTCACCACTCAGCTGCGCGTTGGCCAGCTTAAAGCGCGCGAGCTGGATGAACGTATCCCGCTGAGCCACGGCTACCTGGGGCAGGAGACCAACGGCGCGGGCGGTCTGTTTAAAGGCCTGCGCACCATTCCGGTGATTTTCGACATCGTCAAAGATGTGCAGGAGATCTGCCCGAACGCGTGGGTGATTAACTTTACTAACCCGGCCGGAATGGTAACCGAGGCGGTTTATCGTCATACCAATTTCAAACGCTTTATCGGCGTCTGTAATATTCCGATCGGCATGAAGATGTTTATCCGCGACGTGCTGGCCCTGACCGATAAAGACGAGCTCTCTATCGATCTGTTCGGCCTGAACCATATGGTGTTCATTAAAGACGTTATCGTGAACGGAAAATCGCGTTTTGCCGAACTGCTCGACGGCGTGGCTTCCGGCCGCCTGACCGCGGCTTCCGTGAAAAACATCTTTGACCTGCCGTTCAGCGAAGGGCTGATCCGCTCGCTGAATCTGCTGCCGTGCTCGTACCTGCTTTACTACTTCAAGCAGAAAGAGATGCTGGCCATCGAAATGGGCGAGTACTATAAGGGCGGCGCGCGCGCGCAAATCGTTCAGAAAGTTGAGAAGCAGCTGTTCGATTTGTATAAAGATCCGAACCTGAACGTCAAACCGAAAGAGCTGGAGCAGCGAGGTGGGGCTTACTACTCCGATGCAGCGTGTGAAGTGATTAACGCCATCTACAACGACAAGCAGGCGGAGCACTATGTGAACGTGCCGCATCATGGCCATATCGACAATATCCCGGCTGACTGGGCCGTCGAGATGACCTGCATCCTGGGTCGCGATGGCGCTAAACCGCATCCACGCATCACCCATTTCGATGATAAGGTCATGGGCCTAATCCACACCATTAAAGGCTTTGAAGTAGCGGCAAGCAACGCGGCGCTGAGCGGTGAACTCAATGACGTGCTTCTGGCGCTGAACCTCAGCCCGCTGGTGCATTCCGACCGCGATGCGGAGCAGCTGGCCAGCGAGATGATCCTGGCGCATGAAAAATGGTTGCCGAACTTTGCCGCCACGATCGAGAAGCTGAAGTTCAAACAACACTGAGAGGATGCACAATGGAAAACCTGCTGATCGTTAATGCTGATGATTTTGGCCTCTCGAAAGGCCAGAACTACGGCATTATTGAAGCCTGTCGCCGCGGGGTAGTGACCTCTACCACGGCACTGGTGAATGGTGAAGCGGTTGAACACGCGGCGCAGCTGAGCCGTGAGGTGCCAGAGCTGGGCGTCGGCATGCATTTTGTGCTGACGCTCGGAATGCCGCTTTCGCCAATGCCGGGTCTGACGCGTGACGGCCTGCTGGGCAAATGGATTTGGGAACTGGCGGAGCAGGGTGCTCTGCCGCTCGAAGAGATTGCCCGTGAGCTGGACTGCCAGTACAACCGCTTTGTTGACGTGTTTGGCAAGGCGCCGACACACATCGACAGCCATCACCATGTGCATATGATCCCGGCGATTTTCCCGATTGTTGCCGGATTTGCACAGCGTAAAGGCGTGGCGATGCGCGTGGATCGCGACGTGCGCGGAGTACCGGAGTGCGCCGTGACGACAACAGAGGGGTTTAGCAGCGCATTTTACGGCGATGAAATCGACGAAGCGCTGTTCCTGAAGGTGCTGGATGAGTCCGCTGCCCGGGGCGAAACGTCGGTGGAAGTGATGGCGCACCCGGCGTTTGTTGATAACACCGTGCGTAAGAGCGCCTACTGCTGGCCGCGTCTGGCTGAGCTGGACGTGCTGACGTCGGCCTCGCTGAAATATGCGATTGCCGAGCGCGGGTATCGGTTGGGGACGTTTGGGGATCTTTGAGATAAAGTCCGGTGGCGGCTTCGCCTTACCGGGCCTACAAAACCAGTCGAAATGTAGGCCGGGTAAGCGCAAGCGCCACCCGGCTTTTTTTACGCCGGTATCTGGTCAATCTTACTGCTGCGCGACCAGACGCGGTGCGCGGCGAGCAAATCAAACAGTTTCGTCATAAAGGCATCGTCAACGTTATCGCCCTCGACAATGCCGTCCTCACCCTGCTCGGCAACCTTCAGCTGTGCCTTAAACTGTCGCGCGTCGCCGGACAACGCGATCGGTTTCAGGTGCTTATAGGCTTCCAGCAGATAATAGACGGCGTCACCGTTGTTCAGCAGGCTGTCAATATCCCCGCACGGCACAATCACCGCATCGACGGTCAGCGATGGCGCGCCGGCAAAGGTCGCCGCCACCGGCAGCACGGAACCATCATTCGCGATCACTTCACCCATGCGGGAATAGAGCAATTTGGCGTGTACGCCCTGGGTTTTCAGCGCCTGCATAATCCCCAGCACGTCGCTGGCGCGGGTTTTGTCGTTTAGCAGGATGGCGACCACGCGGCCCTTAATCGAACCACCCGGCACCGCATACAGGCTCAGCGACGGATCTTTCTTCACGCCGTTAACCTCTTTCGGCGGCGCAAGATTGCGCTGCTCATCGGTCAGGGTGATACCAAGGTTATCCGCCACGCTCTGGGCGAGCTGAATATCAATATGTGCCAGCTGATCGACCACGCGCTCGCGGATGTAGGCGCGCACCACTTTACTCAGTTCGAAGCTAAAGCCGCCGATGATGTGTTGTTGCTCAATCGGCGTCTGGCTGTTCCAGAACAGGCGAGGGTGAGCGTAATACTCGCCGAAAGAGGGGCTGCGCTCGCGAATTTTGTTGCCGTCGATACGTTCCTGGTACGATTCGAATCCGCCGCGTTTCGGGCCGGGCGGGGTTTCTCGCGGCCAGTTGTCGCTGATGGAGTTCGGCTCATAGTTCGCCGGGTTGGTATCAATATCCTGACGGTGCATCCCGTCGCGCTGGAAATTATGGTACGGGCACGTTGGACGGTTAATCGGGATTTCATGGAAGTTTGGCCCACCAAGACGGCTAATCTGCGTATCGGTATACGAGAACAGGCGCCCTTGTAAGAGCGGATCGTTGGTGAAATCCAGACCGGGAACGATGTGACCCGGGTGGAACGCGGCCTGCTCGTTTTCGGCAAAGAAATTATCCGGGTTGCGGTTGAGCACCATTTTACCCACCAGCTGAACCGGCACCAGCTCCTCAGGAATGAGTTTGGTCGGGTCAAGCAGGTCGAAATCGAACTTAAACTCGTCTTCTTCCGGGATCAGCTGTAAGCCCAGCTCGTACTCCGGGAAGTCTCCTGCTTCAATGGATTCCCACAGCTCGCGGCGATGGAAGTCCGGATCGCGCCCGGTGAGCTTCTGCGCCTCATCCCACACCAGCGAGGCTTTACCCGCCACAGGCTTCCAGTGGAAGCGGACAAACGTGGCTTTTCCTTCCGCGTTGATCATGCGGAAGGTATGAATACCAAACCCTTCCATCGTGCGATAGCTGCGCGGGATCCCACGGTCAGACATCGCCCACATTACGTTGTGCAGGGTTTCAGGCTGCAGGGAGACATAGTCCCAGAAAGTGTCGTGCGCACTTTGTCCCTGCGGTATCGCCCAGTGGGGCTCCGGTTTTACCGCATGGACAAAGTCAGGAAATTTATGCGCATCCTGAATGAAAAATACCGGGGTGTTATTGCCCACCAGATCGAAAATACCCTCTTCGGTATAAAACTTGGTGGCAAAGCCGCGGATATCACGCACCGTGTCGGCGGAACCTGCACCACCCTGTACGGTGGAGAAGCGCACAAATACCGGCGTGATTTTGTCCGGGTCGGAGAGGAAGTCCGCTTTGGTGATCGCTTTCAGGCTTTTGTATGGCTGGAAGTAGCCGTGCGCCGCAGAACCGCGCGCGTGAACGATGCGCTCCGGAATTCGCTCGTGGTCGAAATGGGTGATCTTTTCCCGCAGGATAAAATCTTCCAGCAGCGTTGGCCCACGCGACCCGGCGCGCAGGGAGTTCTGGTCATCGGCTATGCGCACGCCCTGGTTGGTAGTGAGTGCAAAACCTTCGCCGCCTTTACGGTGTGGCTCAAGCGATTTCAGCTTCTCGTTTCCGGTGTCCGGAGATTTCATGCTTCCCGGCACGGTTGGCTGCTCGCCAGGAGCAGAGGGGCCGGGGGAGGGGCGATGAGAGCCGTCAGAAGGGGCGAGAGAGTCCATACCCGGTTGAGATTCTTCAGTGCCATGAATCGGTGATTGATGTGATTTATCTTTGTTCGACATTGCACGCTTCTCCTTTATCCATTGCTAAAAACCCTATTAAGGATAGAACAATGTCGTGAAATGGCTCGCTAACTAAGAGTTTTCACATGCCGTTATTGACGAAAGGAGCCTTCTCGCCCACTCGGGGCGCGACGGAAGGTAGCAGGATCGGCTATCATAGAATTTTCCTGCTTCAAGAATTTGCTTTAGTGAACCAGTCGCTTATGAAACCTCTTCGTCAACAAAACCGCCAGGTTATTAGCTATGTGCCCCGCGTTGAGCCCGCGCCGCCTGACCATGCCCTGAAAGTGGATGGTTTTCGCGATGTCTGGCAGTTACGGGGCAAATACGTGGCCTTTGTGCTGATCGGCGAACATTTCCGCCGCTCGCCCACGTTTACCGTGCCGGAGTCAGCGCAGCGGTGGGCGACGCAGATCCGCCAGGATGAAGAGGTTGAAGAATAACAGCCATAAAAAAACCGCCATCAGGCGGTTTTTTTAATGTCTGCAGTAATTAACGGTGCGCCAGCTCGGCATCGTCTTCACTTTCCAGAATGGCTTTGTCGGTCTGCTTCAGCCACTGGCTGGTCAGCGTACCGGCGGTCATGGAGCCGCTCACGTTCAGCGCGGTACGGCCCATGTCGATCAGCGGTTCAACGGAGATCAGCAGCGCGACCAACGTGACCGGCAGACCCAGCGCAGGCAGCACAATCAGCGCGGCGAAGGTTGCACCACCGCCGACACCTGCAACGCCAGCGGAGCTGATGGTAACGATGCCAACCAGCGTCGCGATCCACACTGGATCCAGCGGGTTGATCCCAACGGTAGGGGCAACCATCACCGCCAGCATTGCCGGGTAGAGACCCGCACAGCCGTTCTGACCAATGGTGGCACCAAAGGACGCAGAGAAGCTGGCGATAGACTCAGGTACGCCCAGACGGCGGGTCTGCGCTTCAACGTTCAGCGGAATAGACGCGGCGCTGGAGCGGCTGGTGAAAGCAAAGGTCAGTACCGGCCATACCTTACGGAAGTATTTCAGCGGGCTGACGCCGTTCACGCCCAGCAGGATGCCGTGCACCACGAACATAATGCCCAGGCCCAGATAAGAGGCGACAACGAAGCTGCCCAGCTTAATGATGTCCTGCAGATTAGAGCCAGCTACCACTTTGGTCATCAGCGCCAGAACGCCGTATGGCGTCAGCTGCATGACCAGACGGACCAGCTTCATCACCCAGCTTTGCAGTGTATCAATAGCAGTCAGCACGCGTTCGCCTTTCGGCGCGTCGTCTTTCAGCAGCTTAAGCGCCGCCACGCCCAGGAACGCCGCGAAGATCACCACGCTGATGATGGACGTTGGGCTTGCACCGGTCAGGTCAGCAAACGGGTTCTTCGGAATGAAGGAGAGCACCATCTGCGGAACCGTCAGATCAGCCACTTTACCCACGTAGTTGGTTTGAATTGCGGTCAGACGCGCCGTTTCAGCGGTACCCTGAACCAGACCTTCGGCCGTCAGGCCAAACAGGTTGGTGACCAGCACCCCTACCAGCGCGGCAATCAGCGTGGTAAACAGCAGGGTGCCAATGGTCAGGAAGCTGATTTTACCCAGTTGGGTTGCGTTGTGCAGGCGGGCTACGGCGCTCAGAATAGAGGCAAACACCAGCGGCATAACGATCATCTGCAGCAGCTGGACATAGCCGTTACCGACAATGTTGAACCACTGGATAGAATCTTTCAGAACTGGATTATCGGAGCCATAAATCGCCTGTAATGCCAGACCAAATACGACACCCATGGCCAGACCAACCAGCACTTTTTTCGCCAGGCTCCACTGTTTGTGGCGCGCCTGCGCGAGAAGCAATAGCAATACAACGAACACGACAATGTTCGCGATGAGTGGAAAATTCATCCCCGTTCTCCTGATTTATTATGGGATCGGTTTTTCCCGATCCTGTTGGCGGAAGGTTAGCAGAAGTGTGATGTGGCGCTTATATCCAAATGGAATGGTTTATGACAAACGGAGTGATTTTGTCGTTTTACTGTTCAATCTGGTGATGAATAAAACGATTGAACTGAAATTGCAGCGAATTAATCATCTGGGAAGACCAGCGCACTGCACTGTTTTCGGGCAATGTTTGCGGCATCCAGACGGCGTAGGCGAACAGCGCCATGCACAATACGCGCTCCAGCTGGTTACCTTTCTGCGGCGCAAGTATGGGAAAACGGAAACGCCACCGGCAGGGCCAGAGTAGCGGCACGCCTGCGGGCGTCAGCATATCGGCGAGGATATGGCTTAAGTAACCCAGCACCATACCCTGAATGGCATCGCCCGGCACGATCCAGCTTTCGGGCACTTTTAAATAGAAAAGCGTCAGCAGGGCGAACACGGCCAGCAGGCTGTGGGTAAAGCCCCGATGGCCGAACGCGCGGGCAATGGGTTTCGACACCCATTTCAGGCGCTGTCCGAGGAACGATTTCGGGTGGTCAATATCGGGTAGCAGACAGGTTAATACGGCGGAAGGGACAATATGCCACCAGTCTCCCTGTGCAAGCACGGGAGTAAGTTCTGCGTTTTTGGCAAATACTGCGCACGCAATGGAAAAAAGCAGGTGGCCTTCCGCCGTCATGATAAAACCCACGAAACTGTCAATTTATACAGTATAGGGTTTTTATACAGTGGGCGAAAGAGGTGACGGTGTAACTGTTTGTCACAAACGCGCGTCAGCGCGCCAGCCAGCCGCCGTCGACGGCTAAGGTGTGACCATTAACGTAATCTGATGCGGAGGAGGCTAAAAAAACGACCGGTCCCTGAAGGTCATCCGGTACTCCCCAGCGCCCCGCCGGGATGCGGTCAAGGATTTCCGCATTACGCTGTTCGTCCGCGCGCAGCTGCTGCGTGTTATTCGTCGCCATGTAGCCCGGCGCGATGGCATTCACGTTGATGCCATGTGTCGCCCACTCATTCGCCAGCAGACGCGTGATGCCGAGTACGCCGCTTTTCGAGGCAGTATACGACGGCACGCGAATGCCGCCCTGGAAGGAGAGCATCGAGGCAATATTGATAATTTTGCCGCCCTGGCCCTGGGCGATAAATTGTTTGGCTACCGCCTGCGAAAGGAAAAAGAGCGACTTGAGATTCAGGTTCATGACGTCATCCCAGTCTTTTTCACTGAACGCCAGCGCATCCTCCCGGCGGATCGTCCCGGCATTGTTCACCAGAATATCGACTCGCCCCATCGCCGCCACGGCGGTATCCACAACGTGCTGAAGATTATCCTGCTGGCTGAGATCGGCCCGAATAGCTACAAATCGTCTTCCGAGCGAGGTGACGCAGCTCGCCGTTTTCTCCGGATCTTTGCGGTTTACGCCCACGATATCGCATCCCGCCTGCGCCAGTGCAATGGCCATGCCTTGTCCCAGACCGGTATCGCACCCGGTGATGAGGGCCACTTTGCCTGAAAGAGTAAAGGTGTCCAGAATCATACGCGCCTCAGAAGCCTGATTATTGTCGTTCTGAGGTTAAAGATAGGAGGCGGGAATAAGAAAAGCAAACGAAATGAAACGATGTTTTGTTTTTATCAGGCAGCATGACGCTGCCTGAAAGCGGGGCGTTATTCGCCGCGCAGGTGTTGCACCGTCAGCTCAGCCAGCGAATTCAGCTTGACGTCGGCAAGAGCATACCGGGGATCGTGGCGGTTTTCTTCATCGGGAACCACAATGGAGCGCATACGCGCGGCTTTGGAAGCCACCATCCCGTTGACGGAATCTTCCAGCGCGACGCAGGTAAGCGGATCAAGTCCCAGCTTTGCGGCACAGTCCATATAGACCTGCGGGTGCGGCTTGCTGTAGGGCAGTTTTTCCGCGGAAGCCAGGGCGTCAAAACTGTCGCGCAGCTCAAACATGATCAGCACCTTTTCCAGCATATGCAGCGGTGAAGCCGAGGCCAGGCCGACCTTCAGCCCCTGCGATTTGCACAGCGCAACAGCTTCACGTACGCCCGGCAAGAGCGGCTTGTTCTCCTCCACCAGCGCGATGGCGCGGCTGATAATGCGCGCGGTGACTTCGTCGCGATCGGGTCCCACCCACGGCTGTTGGGCGTACCAGAGGTCAACGACCATATCAATGCGCAGGCCCAGCGTGTCGGGAAGTTCATTACGGCGGCTGATATCAACGCCCAGGCTGGCCATCACGTCCAGCTCGGCGCGATCCCACAACGGCTCGGAATCAATCAGTAATCCATCCATGTCAAAAATAGCGGCAAGTATCTGGCGCGGTGTCGACATCACAACGTCTCCTTATCCAGGGTGTTCGACAGACGATAAGTGCTATGCACAGTCTGCAATTTAGCATATTGCTTTTAAAGAGCGGGCGAAATTGATAACCAGCAGGTAGACTTAGGCTCAAATAACGCGTCTTTATGAAGAGGAACTGATGACGTATCAACAAGCTGGACGCATTGCTGTCTTAAAACGTATTGTTGGCTGGGTAATTTTTATTCCCGCCGTCATATCAACGCTGATCTCCGTGCTCAAGTTTATGTACGATCACAGCGAAAAACAGCCGGGCATTAATGCGGTAATGCTTGATTTTGCGCATGTCATGATTGAGATGATGCGGTTCAACACGCCGTTCCTGAACGCTTTCTGGTTCAATTCGCCAACGCCTGACTTTCATCATCAGATGAACGTTGGGTTCTGGATTATCTATGCGCTGATTTTTGTGGCGATGGCGCTGCAGGCTTCGGGCGCACGAATGAGTCGCCAGGCCCGTTTTTTACGCGAAGGGGTGGAAGATCAGCTGATACTTGAGAAGGCGAAAGGCCCGGAAGGGATGAGCCGCGAGCAAATTGAATCCCGCATTGTGGTACCGCGTCACACCATTTTCCTGCAGATTTTCCCGCTCTATATTCTTCCCGTTATCATCATTGTGGCAGGATACTTCTTCTTTTCACTGCTCGGTTTTCTGTAGCAGACAGGGGTGGCAGTACGGCCACCCGCTCTGTCCTCACGCGGCAAGCACGCGTTCAAGCGCACGCTGGGCGTTAACCAGATGCTGCCCACCAAACAGAATGGCCCGGTTCATTAGCGTATAGAGCTGATATACCGGCTGGCGTTCGAGAAAATCAGGCGGCAGGGGGGAGACAGACTGATAGCCATCGTATATTTGCGGCGGCTGTTCGGGATGGAGCGGCAGCATGGCGAGATCGCACTCACGATCGCCCCAGTAACAGGCCGGGTCGTAAATATAGGGTCCGCCAGGGCCCAGCGCGCAGTTATCGGACCATAAATCGCCGTGCAGCAGAGAAGCCTGAGGCTGGTGGGAGGCCAGACGCTGCTGAACATGCTCGACGATGGCGTCAATATTGCCAAACGCCAGCCCTTTTTCAGCGGCTAACTCAAGCTGCCAGCCAATGCGCTGCTCGGCAAAAAACGTTGACCAGCGGCGCTGCCAGGCATTGGGCTGCGGCGTGGTGGAAAGGTCGTTGTCAAAGTCGAGACCAAACTGGGGCTGGTCACTCCACTGGTGCAGGCGCGCCAGCTGCTGGCCGAGAATGAAGGCATTATGGGCATCCAGCGGGCGGGCAGGAAGATACTCCATGACTAAAAAACTGTAGTCCCGGTCGCTGCCTACGGCCAGTACCTCAGGTACCGTCACCGTTTTACTGCGCGATAGCAGTTCAAGCTGGTCAGCTTCAGCGGTAAAAATCGGGAGCAGCTCCCGCTCATCGCATTTAACGAAAAGATCGCGTCCTGCGTAGCGTAAATGCCACGCGGCGTGGATCTCACCGCCCGGCAGTTCGTTACGCAGTTCAATTTCACCTTCACCCAGTTGCTCACTTAAAAGATGACTGATAGCCTGCCACATGTTGTCTCTCCCATGTTGTCTGCCAGATCATAAAGTTAGCGCATAATTGCGGTAAAAAAATACGAACTAACGCACACCTGAGCGGTTTAAATTCATACAGGGCACTTATTGTTCTTTTTTCTGCCAGCTTTCCCAGGTCTCTACGGTAATATCTGCTGGCTTGTCGGTTACACTTTCCACCAGACTGGCGGCCAGCGCCTGAACCTCTTCCTCACTCAGGGCGCCGATCAGCCCGAATGTCAGGGTGCCTAAATCATGAATATGGCCTTCGTCATCCGTCAGCGTGAGCAGGAAATTAGCCCGCGTGAAGGCGTTGTTGAGCTCATTAAGCTCGGTCAGCGATGCTTCATGAAGATTGATGGTCACGACGTAGCGAGTGATGTCACCACTGCTCATAATTCACCTCATTGTTATCATGGAAGTTTTCTTAGCATAGTCGATGGGCCGTATTTGGCGACTACGATGCGGCTTTCCCCTCCCGGTCGGGAGGGGAGAATGCGTTAATTGCGGGACAGGTAATCGACGATTTTTTGCGTATCGGCCAGCGAGCAGAGACGCGTTCCCTGGTTGATGGTCGCGGCGCTACCCGCCGCAACGCCGTAGCGCGTCATGTCCAGCAGCGATGCGCCCTCGGCGAGTTTAAGCGTCATTGCGCCCACCATGCTGTCACCCGCGCCAACCGTGCTCTGGCTCTTCATCGGCGGCGGGACGACCTGAACGGATGACGTTTCATCGACCGCCAGCGCCCCCTGCGGGCCAAGGGAAACCACGACGCGTCGCGCTTTGCCGCTGCGCACCAGCTCCTGCGCGGCAGTGCGAACATCGTCAGGCTGCGTCAGTTCGCGGTTGACCAGCGCGCTTAACTCTTTCTGGTTCGGTTTGACCAGCTCGAGATTGCCCGGCACCAAGGCAGCCTGCAGCGCTTCGCCGCTGCTGTCGACGATGCAGCGGATGCCGCGCTGCTGAGCCGCCTGAATAAGCGCCGTGAGCTTTTCTGTGCTTACGCCAGGCGGCAGGCTGCCGCTTATCACCAGCAGCGCGCCGCTTTCAATCGTCAGCACTTTTTCTTCAAGCTGGCGAAACTCATCATCGCTCAGTTTTGCCCCCGGCATAACAAAACGATACTGCTCTCCGCTCGACTCCACGTGGACATGCAGGTTCTGGCGCGTCCAGTCTTTAGCATCGACCGTCTCCACGGCAACCTGTTCATCAGCCAGCAGAGAGACCAGGTGTTCACCCGTAGCGCCACCCGCGGGAAAAATGGCCGTCGCTTTGCCGCCGAGATGCGTAATGGTGCGCGCCACGTTGATTCCACCGCCGCCGGGCTCGAAGACGGGCGCGCTGCAGCGCAGTTTACCTTCCGGGTAAATCTGGGGCGTCAGGGTTGCGGAATCCAGGGAAGGGGAGAGCGTCAGGGTGTAGATAGAAACCATCTTTACCTCCTTTTAGCGTGGGTTCCTTTTAGTCTGGCACCATTTGTCAGGAAGGCAATGTAAATAACAGTATGATTTTAAATATGAATACTAACGAAAAAACCTGAACGGGATATATAAACTAAAACGCATTTTGAGATCGTTCTTATTCAAAAAATGAAATAAGAAAACATTGCTATGTTATTTGCGGCTTTTTATAATTTGTTACCTTTCTCTGGACGCCTTGTCATTGATCCTCAAGAAAGTTTCCGAGACCGTGGTGGTCTCTTTTTTTGTTGTACGGACTCCTTAAATAAAATGAAGCTTTTGAAGACAGTACCCGCAGCACTGATGCTGGCGGGTGGCGTATTTGCGTCACTGAATGCAACCGCCGATGACACCGTTTTTACTGTCATGGACGATCCTTCCTCCGCGAAAAAACCGTTTGAAGGTAACCTGAATGCCGGATACCTGGCGCAATCCGGTAACACGAAAAGCTCTTCTCTGACGGCGGACAGTACGCTGACCTGGTATGGCAATACCACCGCCTGGTCTCTGTGGGGAAATGCCAGCAACACGTCCGCGAATGATGAACGTTCTTCCGAGAAATATGCGGTAGGTGGGCGTAGCCGTTACAACATGACTGATTATGACTACATCTTTGGTCAGGCAAGCTGGTTAACGGACCGTTATAACGGCTATCGCCAGCGCGATGTGTTCACCGCCGGTTATGGTCGTCAGTTCCTGAATGGTCCGGTGCACAGCTTCCGTTTTGAATTCGGTCCTGGTGTACGCTATGACGAGTACACCAATGGCGAAGATGAAACCCAGCCGCTGGGTTATGCTTCGGGCACTTACGCGTGGCAGATGACCGACAACACCAAATTTACTCAGGGCGTTTCTGTGTTTGGTGCCGAGGATACGACGCTGAACTCTGAGAGCGCGCTGAACGTGGCTATCAACGAGCATTTCGGTTTGAAAGTGGCCTACAACGTGACCTGGAACTCTTCACCACCGGCAAGTGCGCCCGATCACACCGATCGCAGAACCACGATCTCATTAGGTTATAAAATGTAATACGCGCGGGCCGATAATAATATTGGCCCGTTTTTTAATCACGTATCTTCAACATCCCTGAAAACACCGTATTTCTTTATTATGGCTAAAGCGCGCCGATAAATTTACATCACTCGAAACGGCGTTTATTTTCTGGACTGCAATGTTTGCGTTTAGCCCCAAATCATCGCCGCCCAACGCAGCAACAGCATCGCGCCGCAGATGGCAATCAGCACTACCACCATTTTCCAGTGTTTTACGGCAAATCGTTTTGTTGGCATAACCTGATCCTTGTTCGTTGATGCGCTTAGTCTACCAAACAGGGCAAAAAAATGCCCCATCTCGGGGGAGGGATCGGGTTATGCCACCCTGGCGTTCAGCTCAGAACCAGTGGAATCGGTCGGCGAGAATTAACAATAAACCGGTAGCGGAAAGGATGTTCAATATCACAACCGTTCTTGGGGATACGTTCATGGTATATACCTTTGGGTTTAACAACCTGTACAAGGATAGCTCCGCATCTCTGAAATGCGAGCGCCGAGAGATGCAGCCCGGTAATTCCCGTAAAAGCGCCAGCGGATCAATCTGCCCGCAGAGGGTGCATTCTCCCTTTTGTTAGTGTTAACATTGCAGGGCTTGTCGTAAATCCGACGTTGTCTGATTTTTCGGCAGGTCAATGATGACGAACCAATTTGACGATTGTTGGTCAGATGGTCTCGTAATCTCTTGTCAAATCACGATTATTTTCTTTGTATATGCTCTTATGTGTGGGGCATCACTGCAAATAAGGATATAAAATGCCTGTAATTACTCTTCCTGATGGCAGCCAACGCCATTTCGACCACGCTGTTAGCCCAATGGATGTTGCCCTGGACATTGGTCCTGGCCTCGCAAAAGCGACCATCGCAGGCCGTGTGAACGGTGAGCTGGTTGATGCGTCCGATCTGATTGAAAACGATGCGACGCTTGCAATCATCACCGCGAAAGACGAAGAAGGTCTGGAGATCATTCGTCACTCCTGCGCGCACCTGTTGGGTCATGCCATCAAGCAGCTGTGGCCAAACACCAAAATGGCGATCGGTCCGGTTATCGACAAGGGCTTTTACTACGACGTTGACCTTGACCACACCCTGACCCAGGAAGATATCGACGCGCTCGAAAAACGTATGCACGAGCTCGCCGAAACCAACTATGACGTCATCAAGAAGAAAGTCAGCTGGCACGAAGCGCGTGAAACCTTCGTCAAGCGTGGCGAGAGCTATAAAGTCTCTATTCTTGATGAAAACATTGCTCATGATGACAAGCCTGGCTTGTACCATCACGAAGAATACGTCGACATGTGCCGTGGACCGCACGTGCCGAACATGCGCTTCTGTCATCATTTCAAACTGATGAAGATCGCTGGCGCCTACTGGCGTGGCGACAGCAACAACAAGATGTTGCAGCGTATCTATGGTACCGCGTGGGCGGATAAGAAAGCCCTGAACGCGTACCTGCAGCGCCTGGAAGAGGCCGCTAAGCGTGATCACCGTAAAATCGGTAAGCAGCTCGACCTGTATCACATGCAGGAAGAAGCACCGGGTATGGTGTTCTGGCATAACGACGGCTGGACTATCTTCCGTGAACTGGAAACGTTCGTGCGCTCCAAGCTGAAAGAGTACCAGTATCAGGAAGTGAAAGGCCCGTTCATGATGGACCGTGTGCTGTGGGAAAAAACCGGCCACTGGGACAACTACAAAGATGCGATGTTCACCACCTCGTCTGAGAACCGTGAATACTGCATCAAGCCAATGAACTGCCCGGGCCACGTTCAGATCTTCAACCAGGGTCTGAAATCCTACCGCGACCTGCCGCTGCGTATGGCGGAGTTCGGTAGCTGCCACCGTAACGAGCCATCAGGTGCGCTGCACGGTCTGATGCGTGTTCGTGGCTTTACGCAGGATGATGCGCATATCTTCTGTACTGAAGATCAGGTTCGTGATGAAGTTAACGCCTGTATTCGTATGGTCTACGATATGTACAGCACCTTTGGCTTCGAGAAGATCGTCGTCAAACTCTCAACGCGTCCGGAAAAACGTATCGGTAGCGATGAGACCTGGGATCGCGCAGAGGCGGATCTCGCCGTGGCGCTGGAAGAGAACGGCATTCCGTTCGAATACCAGCTGGGCGAGGGCGCATTCTACGGTCCGAAAATTGAATTTACCCTGTATGACTGCCTCGATCGCGCATGGCAGTGCGGTACTGTACAGCTGGACTTCTCCCTGCCGCAGCGTTTAAGCGCCTCTTATGTTGGCGAAGACAACGAGCGTCAGGTACCAGTAATGATTCACCGTGCCATTCTCGGTTCTCTGGAGCGCTTCATCGGCATCCTGACCGAAGAGTTCGCCGGCTTCTTCCCAACCTGGCTTGCGCCAGTGCAGGTCGTAGTGATGAACATTACCGATTCTCAGGCGGATTACGTTAAAGAATTGACGCAGAAACTACAAAATGCGGGCATTCGCGTAAAAGCAGACTTGAGAAATGAGAAGATTGGCTTTAAAATCCGCGAGCACACTTTACGTCGTGTCCCGTATATGTTGGTCTGTGGTGATAAAGAGGTGGAAGCAGGCAAAGTTGCCGTTCGCACCCGCCGTGGTAAAGACCTGGGCAGCCTGGACGTAAGTGAAGTGATTGAGAAGCTGCAACAAGAGATTCGCAGCCGCAGTCTTCAACAACTGGAGGAATAAGGTATTAAAGGCGGAAAACGAGTTCAAACGGCACGTCCGAATCGTATCAATGGCGAGATTCGCGCCCAGGAAGTTCGCTTAACAGGTCTGGAAGGCGAGCAGCTGGGGATTGTGAGTCTGAGAGAAGCGATCGAAAAGGCTGAAGAAGCTGGAGTAGATTTAGTTGAAATCAGCCCTAACGCCGAACCGCCAGTTTGTCGTATCATGGACTACGGCAAGTTCCTTTATGAAAAGAGTAAGTCTTCTAAGGAACAGAAGAAGAAGCAAAAAGTTATCCAGGTTAAGGAAATCAAATTCCGCCCTGGTACCGACGATGGCGATTATCAGGTAAAACTCCGCAGCCTGATTCGCTTTCTGGAAGATGGCGATAAGGCCAAGATCACACTGCGTTTCCGCGGTCGTGAGATGGCCCACCAACAGATTGGTATGGAAGTGCTTAACCGCGTCCGTGACGATCTGAGTGAACTGGCAGTAGTCGAATCCTTCCCTACGAAGATCGAAGGCCGCCAGATGATCATGGTGCTCGCTCCTAAGAAGAAACAGTAAGGCCTTCAAGCAGCAAAATCTGTGGAGCCTTCGGGCCCCATAGGTTTTGTTCGCCTATGTTTCGTTTATTTAACAATGCGAAGTGGAAGTTATTAAAATGCCAAAAATTAAGACCGTACGCGGTGCTGCTAAGCGCTTCAAAAAAACCGGTAAAGGTGGTTTTAAGCACAAGCACGCTAACCTGCGTCACATTCTGACTAAGAAAGCTACCAAGCGTAAACGTCACCTGCGTCCAAAAGCCATGGTTTCTAAAGGCGATCTGGGCCTGGTCATCGCGTGCCTGCCGTACGCATAAGTCGTTAACGTTTAACTTTTTTAACTTAGAATAGATACAGGAGAGCACACATGGCTCGCGTAAAACGTGGTGTAATTGCACGTGCACGTCACAAGAAAATTTTGAAACAAGCTAAAGGCTACTACGGTGCGCGTTCACGCGTATACCGCGTTGCCTTCCAGGCTGTTATCAAAGCAGGTCAGTACGCTTACCGTGACCGTCGTCAGCGTAAGCGTCAGTTCCGTCAACTGTGGATTGCGCGTATCAACGCAGCAGCACGTCAGAACGGTATTTCTTACAGCAAATTCATCAACGGCCTGAAAAAAGCCTCTGTTGAAATCGACCGTAAGATCCTGGCTGACATCGCAGTATTCGACAAAGTAGCGTTCACCGCTCTGGTCGAAAAAGCGAAAGCAGCACTGGCATAAGCCAGTTGAGAGAGGGGGCCTGGCTCCCTCTTTTCATTTAACGCCATCAGAAGATTGACATTTATCCGTGCAGGCTTTTCAATAAGGTCTTAACGGTTTTTACCACACAAGGTAACGCAAGCATGCATGCTGCTATTTTCCGCTTCTTCTTTTACTTTAGCACCTGATACCAGGAGGCTAGCGCGTGAAAGATGAAACGAAAAACAGCGCCAGATAAGCCTCCCGATGGAGGCTTTTTTTGTGCCTGAATTTGAGAGAATAACTCCACCAAATCGGTGTCTGCACCGACATAATGAGGAAAATCATGTCACATCTCGCAGAGCTGGTTGCCAGTGCAACAGCCGCCATTAATCAGGCCTCAGATGTTGCCGCGTTAGACAATGTCCGCGTCGAATATCTTGGGAAGAAGGGGCACCTGACCCTTCAAATGACAACCCTGCGTGAACTGCCGCCAGAAGAACGCCCGGCAGCGGGTGCGGTGATTAACGAAGCCAAAGAGCAGGTTCAGCAGGCGCTGAACGCACGTAAGGCCGAGCTGGAAAGCGCGGTACTGAATGCGCGTCTGGCAGCGGAAACCATCGACGTTTCTCTGCCGGGTCGCCGTATTGAAAACGGCGGTCTGCACCCTGTCACCCGTACCATCGATCGTATTGAAAGTTTCTTCGGTGAGCTCGGCTTTACCGTGGCGACTGGCCCGGAAATCGAAGATGATTACCACAACTTCGACGCCCTGAACATTCCTGGCCATCATCCGGCACGCGCTGACCACGACACTTTCTGGTTCGACGCGACGCGTCTGCTGCGTACACAGACCTCCGGCGTTCAGATCCGTACCATGAAGGAGCAGGAACCGCCAATCCGCATCATCGCGCCGGGCCGTGTGTATCGTAACGACTACGATCAGACCCACACCCCAATGTTCCACCAGATGGAAGGTCTGATTGTTGATAAAAACATCAGCTTCACCAACCTGAAAGGCACGCTGCACGATTTCCTGAACAACTTCTTTGAGGAAGATTTGCAGGTTCGTTTCCGTCCGTCCTACTTCCCGTTCACTGAACCGTCTGCGGAAGTTGACGTGATGGGCAAAAACGGCAAATGGCTGGAAGTGCTGGGCTGCGGCATGGTGCATCCAAACGTGCTGCGCAACGTGGGTATCGATCCAGAAGTGTACTCCGGCTTTGCATTCGGTATGGGCATGGAGCGTCTGACCATGCTGCGCTACGGCGTGACCGACTTACGTGCGTTCTTCGAAAACGATCTGCGTTTCCTCAAACAGTTTAAATAAGGGCAGGACAGAACAATGAAATTCAGTGAACTGTGGTTACGCGAGTGGGTGAATACCACGCTGGACAGCGAAGCGCTTTCTAACCAGATCACCATGGCGGGCCTGGAAGTTGATGGCGTTGAGCCGGTTTCCGGTGCCTTCAACGGCGTCGTGGTGGGTGAAGTGGTCGAGTGCGGTCAGCATCCTAACGCTGACAAACTGCGTGTGACAAAAGTGAACGTCGGCGGTGACCGCCTGCTGGACATCGTCTGCGGCGCGCCAAACTGCCGTCAGGGTCTGAAAGTGGCCGTGGCGACCGTGGGTGCCGTGCTGCCGGGTGACTTCAAAATCAAAGCGGCTAAGCTGCGCGGTGAGCCGTCTGAAGGCATGCTGTGCTCCTTCTCCGAGCTGGGTATTTCCGACGATCACAACGGCATCATTGAGCTGCCGCTGGATGCGCCAGTCGGTACCGATATCCGCGAATACCTGAAGCTTGATGACAACACCATCGAAATCAGCGTCACGCCAAACCGTGCCGACTGCTTAGGCATTATCGGCGTGGCCCGCGACGTGGCCGTGCTGAACCAGACCGAGCTGAACGCGCCGGAGATTGCGCCGGTTGAAGCGACCATCACTGACGTGCTGCCGATTCAGGTTGACGCTGCTGACGCGTGCCCGCGCTACCTCGGTCGCGTGGTGAAAGGCATCAACGTGAAAGCGCCAACCCCGCTGTGGATGAAAGAGAAGCTGCGCCGCTGTGGTATCCGCTCTATCGACGCCGTGGTTGACGTCACCAACTACGTTCTGCTTGAGCTGGGCCAGCCAATGCACGCGTTCGATAAAGATCGTATCGACGGCGGCATCGTTGTGCGCATGGCGAAAGAGGGTGAAACCCTGGTGCTGCTGGACGGCACTGAAGCCAAACTGAACGCCGACACTCTGGTGATTGCTGACCACAGCAAAGCGCTGGCGATGGGCGGTATCTTCGGCGGCGAACACTCTGGCGTCAACGACGAAACGCAAAACGTCCTGCTGGAATGCGCGTTCTTTAGCCCGCTTTCCATCACCGGCCGCGCGCGCCGTCACGGCCTGCATACCGATGCGTCTCACCGCTACGAGCGTGGCGTTGACCCGGCGCTGCAGTACAAAGCGATGGAGCGTGCAACCCGCCTGCTGATCGACATCTGCGGCGGTGAAGCGGGCCCGGTTATCGACGTTACCAACGAAGCTACGCTGCCGAAGCGCGCCACCATTACCCTGCGCCGCAGCAAGCTGGATCGCCTGATTGGCCACCACGTTGCCGATGCGCAGGTGACCGACATCCTTACGCGTCTGGGCTGCGAAGTGACCGAAGGCCAGGACGAGTGGAAAGCCGTTGCGCCATCCTGGCGTTTCGACATGGAGATCGAAGAAGATCTGGTGGAAGAAGTGGCCCGTGTTTATGGCTACAACAACATCCCTGACGAGCCTGTACAGGCCGGTCTGGTGATGGGCACCCACCGTGAAGCCGACCTGTCCCTGAAGCGTGTGAAAACCATGCTGAACGACAAAGGCTACCAGGAAGTGATCACCTACAGCTTCGTGGATCCTAAGCTGCAGCAGCTGATCCACCCAGGTCAGGAAGCGCTGATCCTGCCAAGCCCAATCTCCAGCGAAATGTCCGCGATGCGTCTTTCCCTGTGGACGGGCCTGCTGGGCACTATCGTTTACAACCAGAATCGCCAGCAAAACCGCGTGCGAATTTTCGAAAGCGGTTTGCGCTTTGTGCCAGATAATCAGGCAAATTTAGGCATCCGTCAGGATCTCATGCTGGCTGGCGCCATCAGCGGTAACCGCTATGAAGAGCACTGGGACCTGGCAAAAGGGACGGTTGATTTCTACGATATGAAGGGCGATCTGGAAGCCATTCTCGATCTGACCGGTAAATTATCCGAAATTGAATTCCGTGCAGAAGCGATTCCGGCCCTGCATCCGGGCCAGAGTGCGGCGATTTATTTAGACGGCAAACGCGTTGGTTTCATTGGTGTTGTGCACCCAGAGCTGGAACGTAAACTGGACCTGAACGGTCGTACCATCGTGTTCGAGCTGGAGTGGAGCCCGGTCGCAGACCGCGTCATTCCTCAGGCGCAGGACGTCTCCCGCTTCCCGGCGAACCGCCGTGATATCGCGGTTGTGGTCGCTGAAAACGTGCCCGCAGCAGATATTTTGGCCGAATGTAAGAAAGTTGGCGTAAATCAGGTAGTTGGCGTAAACTTATTTGACGTGTACCGCGGCAAGGGCGTAGCAGAAGGTTTCAAGAGCCTCGCTATCAGCCTGATCCTTCAGGATACCAGCCGTACACTCGAAGAAGAGGAGATTGCCGCTACCGTCGCCAAATGTGTAGAGGCATTAAAAGAGCGATTCCAGGCATCATTGAGGGATTGAACCTATGGCGCTTACAAAAGCTGAAATGTCAGAATATCTGTTTGATAAGCTTGGGCTTAGCAAACGGGATGCCAAAGAGCTGGTAGAGCTGTTTTTCGAAGAGATCCGTCGTGCTCTGGAAAATGGTGAGCAGGTAAAACTCTCCGGTTTTGGCAATTTTGATTTGCGAGACAAAAACCAACGTCCGGGCCGTAACCCGAAGACGGGGGAAGATATTCCCATTACAGCCCGCCGCGTGGTGACCTTCAGACCCGGCCAGAAGTTAAAAAGCCGTGTCGAAAACGCAACGCCCAAAGCAGAGTAATATGAACTAACTAAAAAGGCCGCCCACGCGGCCTTTTTTCTTTGCGCTCTCCGGCAAACCCGCCGTAAAATCAATTACATCACTCGCTAACAAACCGTACACATGCTTGATTATGCTCATCGCCAGCACCGTTCCGACCGGCGTCGCCTGCTTTTGCTGGTGCTGCTGCTCATTCTCGCCGCAGGCGTGAGTCTCTGCGCGGGTGACAGCTGGATCGGGCCTGAAAGCTGGCTCGGCCCCGACGGGCAGCTTTTCGTCTGGCAAATTCGTCTGCCGCGCACCGTTGCGGTGATCCTGGTCGGCGCTGCGCTGGCACTGTCGGGTGCCATTATGCAGGCGCTGTTTGAAAATCCGCTGGCGGAGCCCGGGCTTCTCGGGGTTTCGAACGGTGCAGGCGTCGGGCTGATTGCGGCGGTGATGCTGGGCGGGGGAGAGCTCTCTGGTTGGGGAATTAGCCTGAGCGCCATTCTCGGCGCACTGCTGATCACGCTGATCCTCCTGCGCTTCGCCAGACGGCACCTGTCGACCAGCCGGCTGCTGCTGGCCGGGGTGGCGCTGGGGATCATCTGTAGCGCGCTGATGACCTGGGCGATGTACTTCTCGACCTCTTTTGACCTGCGCCAGCTGATGTACTGGATGATGGGAGGCTTTGGTGGCGTTGACTGGCACCAGGGCTGGCTGATGGCGCTTCTGGTTCCCGTCATCTTATGGACAGCCCTGCAGGCGCAGCCGCTGAACATGCTCGCGCTGGGGGAAATCTCTGCCCGTCAGCTCGGCATGCCGATTGGATTCTGGCGTAATGTGCTGGTGATTGCCATTGGCTGGCTGGTCGGCGTCAGCGTGGCCCTGGCGGGGGCGATTGGCTTTATCGGGCTGGTTATCCCGCATATGCTGCGCCTGTGCGGTTTTACGGACCACCGAACCTTGCTTCCGGCTTCGGCCGTTGCCGGGGCGGTTACGCTGCTGGTGGCCGATATCATCGCCCGGCTTGCCCTGACGGCCGCAGAGTTGCCCATCGGCGTGGTGACCGCCACGCTGGGCGCGCCGGTCTTTATCTGGCTACTATTAAAAGCCGGACGTTAAATCAACTAGCCGTAAAACAACCTGAGGGAATGCTATGCAGTCAGACATCCTGAATACTGAAGTGACCACCATTGATGGCGATAACACTACGCTGGAAGGCTACAAAGGCAACGTGCTGCTCATCGTAAACGTGGCCTCTAAATGCGGCCTGACGCCGCAGTACGAGCAGCTGGAAAACATTCAGAAGGCCTGGGAAAAAGACGGTTTTACCGTGCTGGGCTTCCCGTGCAACCAGTTCCTGGGCCAGGAGCCGGGCAGCGAAGAAGAGATCAAAACCTTCTGCAGCACCACCTATGGCGTGACGTTCCCGATGTTCAGCAAAATTGATGTCAACGGTGAAGACCGCCACCCGCTGTATGCGAAGCTGATTGCCGCCGCGCCGAAGGCCGTTGCGCCGGAAGGAAGCGGTTTTTACGAACGTATGGCCAGCAAAGGCCGCGCGCCGCTTTATCCGGACGACATTTTGTGGAACTTCGAAAAATTCCTGATTGGCCGCGACGGCCAGGTCGTTCAGCGTTTTTCCCCGGATATGACGCCTGAAGATCCGATTGTTATGGAATCTATCAAGCTGGCGCTGGCGAAATAATGTCACTGCTGATGCAGCTCACGGACGTCGCCGAGAAGGGGCGTCTTGAGCCGATCACCTGCGCCATCAGTACGGGCGAAATCCTCCATCTGGTGGGGCCCAACGGTGCCGGAAAAAGCACGCTGCTGGCGCGCATGGCGGGCCTGACGACCGGGGAAGGGCAGATCGTCCTGCTTGAGCATAACCTTGCTGACTGGTCACCCGCCTCGCTGGCCCACCGGCGCAGCTATCTTGTTCAGCAGCAGGTCCCCCCTTTTGCGATGCCGGTCTGGCATTATCTGATGCTGCACCTGCACGACAAACAGAATACGGCGCTGCTTGCTGAGGTGGCTGCGGCATTAGGGCTGGAAGATAAACTCTCCCGGCACGCCAGCCAGCTTTCCGGTGGTGAATGGCAGCGGGTGCGTCTGGCGGCGGTTGTTCTGCAGATCCACCCCGCAGGCAATCCTCACGGGCGAATGCTGCTGCTGGATGAACCGATGAACGGTCTGGATGTCGCCCAGCAGGCGGCGCTGGATAATTTGTTAAGCGCGCTGAGCCGGGCAGGCATTGCCGTGGTCATGAGCAGCCATGACCTGAACCATACGTTGCGTCACGCCCACCGGGTGTGGCTACTGTCGCACGGCAGGATGATCGCCAGCGGTACGCGGGAGCAGGTTCTTACGCCGCCGAATCTTGCCCGCGCCTACAATATGGCGTTCCGCAGGCTGGATATAGAGGGACATAAGATGCTGATTTCTACCGGACAAGAGTAACCGTTTCTTGCCTGTTAGCACGATTGCACGCTAAATTACCGAAAGAACAATAAAAGCAGAGGATTCGTCTGAAAATGCGATTCTGGTTTCTCCTGACAGCGGCACTCTTTCTTGCAGGATGCAGTAGCCATCGTGCACCGCCGCCCAACCCACGGCTTTCAGATTCTATCACCGTCATTGCCAGCCTTAACGATCAGCTGAGCAACTGGCGCGGCACGCCTTATCGCTACGGCGGCATGAGCCGCGGCGGCGTGGACTGCTCAGGTTTTGTCCTGATGACGTTTCGCGACAAGTTCGATTTAAAGTTGCCGCGAGAAACGCGCAAGCAGGCGGAAATCGGCACAGAAATTGATAAAGACGATTTGCTGCCCGGAGACCTGGTGTTTTTCAAAACCGGCTCGGGTGAAAGCGGCCTTCATGTTGGCATTTATGATACGGACAACCAGTTTATTCATGCCTCGACAAGCCGGGGGGTGATGCGCTCTTCTCTTGATAATGTGTACTGGCGTAAAAATTTCTGGCAGGCACGACGTATTTAGTCTGCCGCACACGTCTTTTATGTTGGCATGGTAACTATTAAACCATGCCGTTTTTTTCTCAATTAAGCTGATTAAAGTTAAATTTACCTAAAATTAGCGACGTCCTTATGTGTCTGTTTTATCTAAAACTGGCTATTATTCGGTAACCAGGATAAGATTATTTTAGATTCAGGGATAAATCTGAAAATTAATACGGAACTAATGAAATTAAACTTATTAAAATCAAGACAGTGGAATTGTGTCAGCAATTGCTCCAGGATGTCCTCTCTCATCTTTAATGCGGGGCGAGTGCAATGATTATTACGCTAGATAATGCTTACCAGTCTGAACTGATGCTCCTGCCTGCACGTAATAGCGCCGGTGAGCTAAAAGGTTTAGAAATACTGGTTAACTTTACTGGCGTCGGTACCGATGTGAGGATCCCCACTGAGCTCGTTATCCCCCGGCTTTCAGCGGAGGAAGAGTTAGCGCTGTTTAACGAAAAACTGCAATTGCTTGATACCTGCAAACTGTTTTTTATTCAGCATCAGTTAATTGCATGGATCAATATTACACCTGCAATAGTTGAGTTTTTATTAAGTAATGGGAACGCTGTTTCAATCCTTGAGCGTTATCCATTTCTTGAGTTTACTGTTAATGAGAACTATCCAAGTTTAAATAACGGAAAGGACGATCTGCAACTGGCGAGAATGGCAATCCATTTCCCGCTGGTCCTGGCAAACTTTGGTGCAGGCGCCGCATCGCTCAAAGCGGTTTATGATGGATTATTTAAACGGGTCATTCTTGATAAAGGGTTCATCCAGCAGCGCGCCTCTGAGCTCTCTTTTGAGCCTTTTATGCGCGCTATCCTCTGGCAAATAACGCCGCACTGCCAGTCGGTGATTGTCTCCGGCATCGACGACCACGGTCTGCTGCAGCGCGTTCTGTCCTTCAATTTTGGCGCCATGCAGGGCGCGCTCTGGCCTGCCGTGTCTGCGGAGCACGTTACCACGCTGGTTCAGCAGCGATAACCCTGCCTTTCGCCCGTGTTTAAGTCCGGGTAAACCCTCTACACTAAAAGCAGGAGGACTTATGACCCTGTCTTTTACTGCTCACTGGCATGACGAGTTGCCCGGCTTTTATACCGCACTCAAACCAACACCGTTACATAATTCACGTCTTATCTGGCATAACGATTTGCTGGCCGAAGAACTGGCCATTCCACCCGACCTGTTTCAGCGTTCTGAGAGCGCTGGCGTCTGGGGAGGTGAAACGCTTCTCGCCGGTATGCAGCCTCTGGCTCAGGTCTATAGCGGACACCAGTTTGGCGTCTGGGCGGGACAGCTGGGCGACGGCAGGGGGATCCTGCTCGGCGAACAGCGGCTTCCCAACGGGGAGACGGTTGACTGGCACCTGAAAGGCGCGGGTCTTACCCCTTATTCACGCATGGGCGACGGGCGCGCGGTGCTGCGTTCAACTCTTCGCGAGAGCCTGGCATCCGAAGCGATGCATGCGCTGGGCATTCCTACTACGCGCGCGCTGTCGATCGTCACCAGCGACACGCCGGTTGTGCGCGAAACGGTAGAAAAAGGGGCGATGCTGATGCGCATTGCGCAAAGCCATCTGCGCTTTGGACATTTTGAGCACTTTTACTATCGCCGCGAGCCGGACAAGGTTCGCCAGCTCGCCGACTTCGCCATTCGCCACCACTGGGCGCACCTGCAGGATGAGGCGGATAAATACGTTCTCTGGTTCCGTGACGTGGTTGCCCGTACCGCCACGATGATTGCGCGCTGGCAAACGGTAGGCTTTGCTCATGGCGTAATGAACACGGATAACATGTCGATCCTCGGCCTGACCTTTGATTACGGTCCGTTTGGTTTCCTCGATGATTATCAGCCGGGGTACATCTGCAACCACTCCGACTATCAGGGGCGTTACAGCTTTGACAATCAGCCTGCGGTTGGGCTGTGGAACCTGCAGCGTCTTGCGCAAACTTTGTCGCCGTTTATCGACGTCGATGCCCTGAATGACGCGCTCGACAGCTATCAGGACATTTTGCTGCGGGAATACGGCACGCTGATGCGCAATAAGCTGGGGCTGACGACTCAGGAGAAAGGCGATAATGACATCCTCAACGGCCTGTTTGCCCTGATGGCGCGTGAGGGAAGCGACTATACCCGCACTTTCCGGATGCTGGGCCAGACGGAGCAGCACAGCGCCGCCTCTCCGCTGCGCGACGAGTTTATCGACCGTCAGGCGTTTGACGACTGGTTTGCAGGTTACCGCTCGCGGCTGCAGCAGGAGCAGGTAGACGACACCGCGCGGCAGATGCAGATGAACGCGACGAACCCGGTGATGGTGTTGCGCAACTGGCTGGCGCAGCGGGCGATTGAGCAGGCAGAGCAGGGGGAGTACGACGAGTTACACCGCCTGCACCTGGCGCTGCGCACGCCGTTTGCCGACCGGGATGATGACTATGTCAGCCGCCCGCCGGACTGGGGCAAGCGGCTGGAGGTCAGCTGCTCAAGCTAGGGCGCAAGAAACACCTGCGGCACGGGGTGAGCCGGGTGGCTGCCGACGAGCACCTGCGCGCCGTACCAGCGTGCCACCTCCCCGGCCTGCAATACATCTTCCGGTGCACCCCGGGAGACCAGTCTGCCGTCATGCAGTAGCAGGATACGATCCGCCCACAGTGACGCCAGATTCAGATCGTGCAGTACCACGCAGACGTGAAGATGACCCCGGCGGGTCAGGGATTTCAGCAGGCGCAGCAGGTGCTGCTGGTGATAGAGATCCAGCGCGGAGGTGGGTTCATCAAGAAACAGCCAGCCGCGCGGAGCGCCGTCGCACCAGAGCTGGGCCAGCGCGCGGGCGAGCTGTATCCGCTGCTGCTCGCCACCGGAGAGCGCCGCGTACTGCCTGCCCGCCAGCGGTAAACAGCCGGTAATTGCCATGACCTCCTCAACCACCGACGCTTCAGGGATACGAGTCCACGGGGCACGACCCATTCCGACCACCGCTTCCACCGGCCAGTCGAACCCTGGCTGTGTATTCTGGCGCATCACCGCCCGGTAGCGGGCGAGGGTATTCGGCGGCCAGGCCGCAAGCGGCGTACCTGCCAGAGTGCACCGCCCGCTTGCCGGTTTGAGATAGCCAGTGAGCAGCCGCAATAATGTCGATTTTCCGGCACCGTTGGGGCCAATCAGCGCGACCAGCTCACCCTGAGACAGGGTAAGCGAAACGTCGTCGATCAGCGTCCGTTGTCCGGCGTGAAAGAAAATGTTCTCTGCACAATAGCGCTCAGCCATGCGTACCTCCGCGACGAAAGATAAGCCACAGGAACCACGGCGCGCCGAGAAGGCTGGTCAGCAAGCCGACGGGGATTTCCGCCGGGGCGGCCAGCGTGCGCGCCAGCGTATCGGCAACCAGCAACAGCAGCGCACCGGCCAGCACCGAGCCGGGGACGACGGCCCGGTGGTCGGCTCCCAGCCACATGCGCATCAGGTGCGGCACCACAAGGCCAACGAAGCCGATCACGCCGCTGACGGCCACCGCCGCGGCGACCAGCAGGGCGCTGCACAGCAGCAGGATCCGCTGCACCGTGGCAACATCCACCCCGAGGTAGTGCGCCTCTTCTTCGCCCAGCTGCAGCAGGTTGAGCGGGCCTGCCAGCCGCCAGATAGCCAGAACCGCAGGCACCATCAGCGACGTCACCGCAAGCAGGGTGGACCACTGCGCCTGACCGAGACTGCCCATCCCCCAGAGTGAAAGCTGACGAAGCTGGGCATCATTGCTGAGCCAGGAGAGCACGCCGACGGCCGCGCCGCACAGGGCGTTAATGGCGATCCCCACCAGCAGCAGGCGGGACAGGGAACTGTTACGCTGCTGGCTGAGCAGGAAGATCATAACGGTTGCGGCCAGTGCGCCAAGGAACGCCGCAAGCATCGGTGCATACAGCATCATCAGGGCAGGTAACGCGATCGGAATGACCACCCACAGCGCCACCGCCAGCGCCGCGCCGCTGCTGATCCCCAGCAAACCCGGGTCCGCCAGCGGGTTGCGGAACAGTCCCTGCATCACACACCCCGCCAGCGCCAGCGAGCCGCCAATCACCAGCGCCAGCAGTACGCGGGGCAGGCGAATGGTAAGCCAGATCTGACGCAGCGCCTCATCGCTGCCGCTCCACAGCAGGCTGACCGGCAGGTGTAATGCTCCAAACCCGGTTGCCGCCAGCGTCATGATGCTCAGGATCGCAGTCAGCATCGATAGCGACAGGTTGATGCGCCGGGACATCAGGGCAGTTGCTCCGCTTTGGCGCGCAGCCGCTGGATGGCTTCCGGCGTTCGCACGCTGAAGCCCAGCAGCGCCATATCATCAATCGCCAGTACCTGCCTGTTCCGTCCCGCTGGAGTGTGCGCCAGACCGGGCAGCTTCCACAGATTTTCCTCGCCGCCCAGCGCGTTCATGCCGTCCTGCGAAATCACCACCAGATCGGGCTGGCTGGCAATCACGCCCTCCTGCGACAGTGGCTGATAGCGGGTGAAACCCTGCATGGCGTTCTGTAGCCCGGCGGCACGAATGGCGGCGTCTGCACCGGTCTGCTGTCCGGCGGCCATTGCGGTCATTCCTCCATGGTTGAGGATAAACAGCACCCGTTTGTTGAGGGACGCTGAGGGCAGCGCCGCCAGCGCCTGACGCAGCGTATTGCGCAGGGTTTCCCCCTCGGCTTCACGGTGCGTGGCGTCGGCAATCACGCGAACCTTTTCCTCAATGACGCTCAGATCGTTGCGGCCGGGAACGGTAACCACCCTGACGTGACTTTGTGCAACCTGCTTTAGCGCCAGCGACGGTTGCGCCTGAGCGCTGGCCAGCACCAGCGTAGGGCGCATGGACAAAATGCCTTCGGCGTTTAGCTGACGTAAATACCCCACGTCAGGCAGATCGTTTGCCGCCTGCGGCCACTGGCTGGTGCTGTCGCGCGCGACCAGTGAAGACTGCGCGCCAAGCGCATAGACAATCTCGGTCACGTCGCCGCCGAGGGTGACAATTTTCTCCTGTGCGGCGGCAAACGCCACCAGAGGCAGGGCGCTCAGCAGGGCTAACCACGTTTTCATGCGGCCAGCCCTTTTGGCGTCAGGGCGTCAATCTGGCTGCGCCACTGGCTCTGCTCCGGTTCGCCTTCGGTACGCTGTCCGTAAAGCTGGGCGATTTGCGTGCCGTCGGCGGCAAACAGCTCCAGGCTGGTGACGTGACCGTCAGCCGTCGGCTTACGTGTCACCCAACTCTCCGCGATCGTCTCCTCAAGCAGATGCAGGGTAAAGGCTGGGTTGAAGATGTTCAGCCAGCCTTTCATCGGCACGACTTTTTCCACCGAGCCGGTGAAGATCTGCACGCAGCCGCGGTTGCCCACGAAGATCATGATTTCGTTCCCGTCCTGACGCGCGGTTTCCAGCAGCTGTGCCAGCGCGGTGTTCTCGACTTTACAGGCGAGGTCATCTCCCACCAGGCGAAACGCCTGCTGGCGGCTGAGGTTGTGGCGCTTCAGCAGACTGAAGAACTGGTGCACGTCGGTCATGGCGCGCCACTCTTTGTCCACCAGAGCGGCATCTGCGTGTTCCGCGTGAGCGGGCGCATCGGCAGCCTTCAGCTCAAGCGGTGGATTATCGGCAAAAATAAAGCGGGTCAGCACGTCGCCCCAGGCGGCGAGGTCGGTGTTATCTGTGGTGTAGACCTTCAGCAGGGCATCGCCCTGACGATCGAAGAACTGAATGCTCTGCCGCTCGCCGCGGGCGGTGGTTTCGCTGATGTGGAACGCGCTCGCCCACTGGTTGAGGAACAGGCGTAGATCCAGCGCGCGCGGGTTCAGCACCAGCCCGGCGTGACCTTTAAGATGCTGGTTGGTGAATCTGCCCAACTGCTCGTGAACGGCGTATTCGTTGCGGCAGATACACTTGGTTTCGCCCACGGCTTCCAGCGCGCCTAAAATCTCGCGGATTTCACCGTGCAGTCGCCAGGCGTCATGGCCCACGCGCGCAAAGGTCAGCTCCGCTTCGCTGATGTTCATTAACCCTGCGATGTCGCGCGCGTATTTACCCGGATTGTCTTCTTTTAGCTCAAGCCAGCGTGTGTAGTGATTCATTGTCTCTTCCTTCTCAATATGCGTTACCACTGATAACTCACGAAAATCTTACCGTTACGACCGTCCTGCGGAATACCCTGCGGAGACCAGTACTCTTTGTCGAAGGCGTTGCCGAGCACCAGCGTGGTGGTGATGCCCTTGAGCTGCTCCTGGCCTTTGTAGCTGACGTAGAAATCGTTGACCGCATAGCCCGGCTGTTTGCTGTAGCTGCTGCTGACGTGGGTTGAACGATCGGCAAAGGTGCCGATCCAGCCCACGGAGAAACCGCTTTGCGCTACCGGAATGTCCAGCTTGCTGGTGACGGTGTCCGGGTTAATGCTGGAGATATACTCGCCCGTATCGGTGTCTTTTCCGCGCGTGCGGTTATAGGCCAGATCGAGGCTGAAGAGGTCGGCAGAGTATTTTGCCATCATGTCCCAGCCCCAGATTTTTGCATTCGGGACGTTGTACGACATGGTGGTCGCCGCGGCAAAATTGACGGTAGTGGAGATGTAGTCTTTGGCTTTGGTATCGAAATAGCTGGCCTTGAACTCCAGCGCGTCGTTGGCGAGCATCAGGTCGTCAAAGCGCAGGCCGAAACCAAACTCCTGCGTTTCGTTGGTTTCCGGGCGCAGGTTCGGGTTAGGCACCCAGTAGTTAGTGTAAAACCTGCCGATGGAGAAGTGTTTGGCATCGTTATACATCTCGCCCATGGTCGGCGCGCGGAAGGCCTGTGCGTAAGAGCCGAACAGCATCAGCCAGTCGGTTGGGCTGACGGTTAACCCGGCGCGGGATGACCACTTATCGGCATCCACATCGTTGTAGCCGTCGCTGCTGCCGCGGTAGTTGTCATAGCGTGTGCCGCCCAGCAGGGTCACCGGCAGATCGCGCAGGGTGATCTCATCCTGCAGCCAGCCGGAGCTGAAGTCGATTTTCGCCTCCGGGAAGCCGGTGGTGGCCCCGCCCGGATGCTGCTCCTGACGGTAGTATTCCCCGCCGTAGGTCAGAAGGTGAGAGGCAAAGGAGTCGCTGAACAGGCGGGTACGGTTTTCCACCTTACCGCCTTTAGTTGTCTGTTTGCGGAACTCGCCGGTGCTGTCGATGTTCTGGGCGTTAATGCGCGCTTCGGACCAGTAGACTTTTGCCTCGGCGTTCAGCCAGTCGTTCCCTTCGGGAGCAATGCGGTAGCCAAGCTGCGCGTCACGCTGGATGGTGGAGCGGTCGGTGATCGGATTGCTGCTGTTGGCGTCGGGAGTTTGCGGGTTTTTCGGCTCCTGCGCGGCGTTGTTGTAGTAGCGCAGCGCACCGCTCAGCGTCTGGGCCGGGTCGAGCTTCCAGCTGCCTTTCGCCAGCATGTTATTAATGGATTCGTCGTTTGGCGCCGTCGCGCCGTTACTCTGGCGGATATCACCGCGATCTCGGCTGGACCACGACACGAGACCGTCCAGGGTATCGGTACGGCCATAGGCGCTGGCACCCAGGCCGAGGCTGTGATCCCCCGTCGCGCCGGTACCAAACACGCGGTATCCGCTGTTTTTGCCCGCTTCCAGCAGATCGTTGGCGTCGACGGTATCATAGGAAATGACGCCACCCAGCGCGCCGCTGCCGTAGAGCAGAGCAGACGGCCCGCGCACCACTTCAATCCGTTTGATCAGCGCCGGATCGAGGAACGTGCTGTTGAGATGACCGGTGTCGGTACCCTGACGTACGCCGTCGACCAGCACCAGCACGCCGCGGCGATCGTAGCCGCGCAGGTTAACGTCCTGACCGTTGGTGCGGCCGGTGCCGTCCAGCGTCAGGCCGGGCACGTTGCGCAGCAGGTCGGCGGCTGAGCTGGCGGTCTGTTTTTCCGGGGCGGTGGCGTCAATCACGCTCACCATCATCGGGGCTTCAAAGGCGCTACGGGCGTTGCCTGTCGCGGTGACGGTGATTTCATCTGCGGCAGCAAACGCGATGCCCGGCAGGGTGCTGACAATCGCCAGCGCCAGAAGGGACGGGCGTAAACGTGCGGATTGCAGGTGTGGCATAGCAACTCTCCATCAAGAATCGAAAGCGCTGGCTGCCTGGGGATCACCTGGGTGGCTGGCGAAGGGTTTAGTTTATTTTGTGAGAATCAATTTTCCGGCATGGGTCTGGCGCAGCAGGTAGTGCTGGCCGTCATGCTCGATAATCACCCGGCCCTCGTCACCCAGCAGGGTTTTACTGTCGATACGACGATCGCCAGGGGCAGGGGACGGTGCTGTGTGTTTTTTTGCTGGCGTTGCCGCGCTGTTATCCGTAGGTGACATTATGTTTATAAATAACAATCAATGTAACAATGATAATCATTATCAATAAACTGCAAATTCACGGCAAGCGTTTTTGTGAAAATTGTGTGACGGGATCAAATTTAGGGGGAGGTGCGGCCTGATTCCCTCACCTCAACCCTCTCCCTGAGGGAGAGGGAGAAGGGCGCCACCCGACAATAACATCAGAAGCGTGAATCAACCGCAGCTGCCAGCTTCTCCAGCAGCAGCTCGCTGTCTTCCCAGCTCAGGCACGGGTCGGTGATTGACTGACCGTACACCATCTGTTGTCCGGCAACGATTTTCTGCGTGCCTTCTTTGATAAAGCTTTCGGCCATAATCCCGGCAACGGCGGTCGAGCCGCTGCGGATCTGCTGGCAGATCTCATCGCAGACGTCCAGCTGGCGGCGATGCTGCTTCTGGCAGTTACCGTGGCTGAAATCCACCACCAGATGTTCCGGCAGGTCGAATTCGGCCAGCGTTTCGCAAGCTGCCGCAATATCTTCCGCATGGTAATTAGGCTTCTTCCCACCGCGCATAATGATATGCCCGTAAGGGTTACCGCTGGTCTGGTAGATGGTCATATGGCCGCTCTTATCCGGTGAGAGGAACATATGGCTGGCACGCGAGGCGCGGATCGCATCGACCGCAATCCGGGTGTTACCGTCGGTCCCGTTTTTAAAGCCGACCGGACAGGAGAGGGCCGAAGCCATTTCGCGGTGGATCTGGCTTTCGGTTGTGCGCGCGCCAATCGCGCCCCAGCTGATGAGATCGGCGATAAACTGCCCGGTCACCATATCAAGAAACTCGGTGGCCGTCGGCACGCCCAGCTCGTTGACCTGCAGCAGCAGCTTGCGCGCCAGCTCGATGCCGTGGTTCACGCGGTAGCTGCCGTTAAGATCAGGGTCGGAGATCAGCCCCTTCCAGCCCACGACGGTGCGCGGTTTTTCAAAGTAGGTGCGCATCACAATCTCAAGGCGATGCTGGTATTTATCCCGCAGCCCCTGAAGGCGTTTTGCATAATCCATCGCGGCATCCAGATCGTGGATGGAGCAGGGCCCAATCACTACCAGAAGACGCTTGTCTTCACCATTGAGGATTTTTTCAATGCGGCGGCGGGAGGCCGTCACATGTTCCGCGACCGCGGCGGAAACTGGGTGCCGCTCGGCCAGCTCAGCCGGGGTGACCAGGCTGTCTATGCGCGCAGTGCGGAGTTCATCGGTTTTATTCATGACGTGTCTCAGAAAATTTTTGCTTCATCGGCAGACTACCGGGAAGTGATGGGCATCACATTAAACCAATCCCTGCTGATTTCAAGTTCGGGGCGACATCGCCCCGTTGTTGAAAAGGATGATACATGAATCTGAGCTAACGTACTAGCGTATTAGTACATGCGGCGGTTAAGCCCCATGATGTCGAGAATTTTGGTGGCAATCTCTTCTACCGAATAGTTAGTGCTGTTCAGCCACGGGATCTGGTTTTTGCGGTAGAGCGCCTCCACTTCGGAAACCTCCATGCGGCACTGGCGCATCGAGGCGTAGCGGCTGTTCTCGCGGCGCTCTTCGCGGATCGCCGCAAGACGTTCCGGGTTGATCGTCAGGCCGAACAGCTTGTGCTGCAGCGGCTTGAGCGCAGCGGGCAGCACCAGGTTATCCATATCGTCGGCAATAAAGGGGTAGTTGGCGGCGCGGATGCCAAACTGCATCGCCAGATAGAGGCTGGTCGGGGTTTTGCCGCAGCGCGACACGCCAAGCAAAATCACCTGCGCCTGGTCGAGATTGCGCAGCGAAATCCCGTCGTCGTGCGCCAGGGTGTAGTCGATGGCGGCGATACGCGCGTCGTACTTGGTCAGGTTGCCGGGGTTCAGCCCGTGGGTGCGGTGCGCGATAGGCGTCGGGTCAAGCTTCAGCTCGCTCTGGAGCGGAGCCACCAGCGCCTGCACGATATCCTGGCAGAAGCCTTCACTTTGCAGAATGATGTGGCGAATCTCAGGAATAACGATGGAGTAGAACACCAGCGGGCGCACGCCGGTCTGCTGGAAGATGGCGTCAATCTGGTCCTTCACCGCTTTGGCGCGGCTCTCATTTTCCACAAACGGCAGCGTGATGCTGTTAATCGAAACGGGGAATTGCGACATCACCGCATGGCCCAGCACCTCGGCGGTGATCGCCGTACCATCAGAAATATAAAAAACGTGACGATCGACAGCATTATCCATTTTACCCACCCTGAATATCATACGTAATTGTCTGAAAGCATAAATTAAAAAAGTTAATTGCACAGCAAAGAAGTTATCTGAATTTAAAATGAAATGATGTTTTTGGTTTTCCTGAAAAGCGGATTTCATTTTTCAAATAGCGACTTTATTTTTGGGGTTTCTGACTGAATATAGATGAATCATCTGGTTATTGGCTGGTGGGAAACTATCCGAAAAGTTGAAAATTTAAATTGCTTACACGATTCACCGTTTTTTTAGCGCAAATAAATATGCCAGTATAAATACGTAGTCAGGTGTTACTTACTCCGATCAAATATCACAAAAGGATTGTTTCGATGTCCAACAATGGCTCGTCACCGCTGGTGCTTTGGTATAACCAACTCGGCATGAATGATGTAGACAGAGTTGGGGGCAAAAATGCCTCCCTGGGTGAAATGATTACAAATCTGTCCGGTATGGGTGTTTCCGTACCAAACGGGTTTGCCACGACCGCCGATGCGTTTAACCTGTTTTTAGACCAGAGCGGTGTAAACCAGCGCATTTACGACCTGCTGGATAAAACGGATATTGATGACGTCACCGAGCTTGCGAAAGCCGGGGCGCAGATCCGCCAGTGGATCATCGACACACCTTTCCAGCCGGAACTGGAAAAAGCCATTCACGACGCGTACAACCAGCTCTCCGCTGACGATGCGCAGGCCTCCTTTGCCGTGCGTTCCTCTGCAACCGCAGAAGATATGCCAGACGCCTCGTTTGCCGGGCAGCAGGAAACCTTCCTGAACGTCCAGGGTTACGATGCGGTGCTGGTTGCGGTGAAGCACGTGTTTGCTTCCCTGTTTAACGACCGCGCCATCTCCTATCGCGTACACCAGGGCTACGACCATCGCGGCGTGGCGCTCTCCGCGGGCGTGCAGCGCATGGTGCGCTCCGACGTGGGCTCCTCCGGGGTGATGTTCTCCATTGATACAGAATCCGGCTTCGACCAGGTGGTGTTTATCACCTCCGCATGGGGCCTGGGTGAGATGGTGGTGCAGGGCGCGGTGAACCCTGACGAATTCTATGTTCACAAGCCTACGCTGGCCGCGGGCCGTCCGGCGGTGGTGCGCCGCACCATGGGCTCGAAAAAAATCCGCATGATCTATGCCCCGACCCAGGAGCATGGCAAGCAGGTTAAGATTGAAGATGTGCCGCAGGAGCAGCGCGACCGCTTCTCCCTGACCGATGCCGAAGTGCAGGAGCTGGCGAAGCAGGCGGTGCAGATTGAAAAACACTATGGCCGTCCGATGGATATCGAATGGGCGAAAGACGGGAACACCGGCAAGCTGTTTATCGTTCAGGCGCGCCCGGAAACCGTTCGCTCTCGCGGCCAGGTGATGGAGCGTTATACGCTGCACGCGCAGGGTAAAATCGTGGCGGAAGGCCGTGCCATCGGTCACCGCATCGGTGCTGGTCCGGTCAAGGTGATCCACGACATCAGCGAGATGAACCGCATTGAGCCCGGCGACGTGCTGGTGACCGACATGACCGACCCGGACTGGGAACCGATCATGAAAAAAGCCTCGGCCATCGTCACCAACCGCGGCGGCCGTACCTGCCACGCGGCGATCATTGCCCGCGAGCTGGGTATTCCTGCGGTTGTCGGCTGCGGTGACGCCACCGAACGCATGAAGGATGGACAGAACGTGACCGTCTCATGTGCCGAAGGCGATACCGGCTACGTGTATGCCGATATCCTTGACTTCAGCGTGAAGAGCTCCAGCGTCGATACCATGCCGGACCTGCCGCTGAAGATCATGATGAACGTCGGCAACCCGGACCGTGCGTTTGACTTCGCCTGCCTGCCGAACGAAGGCGTTGGCCTGGCGCGTCTGGAATTCATCATTAACCGCATGATCGGCGTTCACCCGCGCGCGCTGCTGGAGTTTGACGACCAGGACGCGAAACTGCAGAACGAAATCCGCGAGATGATGAAAGGCTACGACTCGCCGAAAGAGTTCTACGTCGGCCGTCTGACCGAAGGGATCGCCACGCTGGGCGCGGCGTTCTACCCGAAACGCGTAATCGTGCGTCTGTCTGACTTTAAGTCTAACGAATACGCCAACCTGGTGGGCGGCGAGCGCTACGAGCCGGAAGAAGAGAACCCGATGCTGGGCTTCCGCGGCGCCGGACGCTACGTGTCCGACAGCTTCCGCGACTGCTTCGCGCTGGAGTGCGAGGCGGTGAAACGCGTGCGCAACGACATGGGGCTAACCAACGTCGAAATCATGATCCCGTTCGTGCGTACCGTGGATCAGGCGAAAGCGGTGGTGGACGAACTGGCACGTCAGGGTCTGAAGCGCGGCGAGAACGGGTTGAAGATCATCATGATGTGCGAGATCCCGTCCAACGCCCTGCTGGCCGAGCAGTTCCTGGAGCACTTCGACGGCTTCTCCATTGGTTCGAACGACATGACGCAGCTGACGCTGGGCCTGGACCGCGACTCCGGCGTGGTTTCCGAGCTGTTCGACGAACGTAACGAGGCGGTGAAAGCGCTGCTCTCCATGTCCATCCGCGCGGCGAAGAAGCAAGGTAAATACGTCGGGATTTGCGGTCAGGGTCCATCCGACCATGAAGACTTTGCCGCCTGGCTGATGGAAGAGGGGATCGATAGCCTGTCCCTGAATCCGGACACCGTAGTGCAAACCTGGCTGAGCCTGGCGGAACTGAACAAGTAACACCATTCTGATCGGAAAAAGGCGAGGATATTATTCCTCGCCTTTTTTATTTCACCGCTAATTTGCTCCCCATCACAAATAAACTAAAAAACCAAATATCATAATTTGTCTGTTAATTAAGACAATTGTTAGTGCGCAACGCGTTGCTAATACTTGAGCCTTACTGCGCATTTCCTTTCAGAAGATGCGCAACTGGTTGAAATACGTTTTAACCTGATAAAAAGGCAAATAACAATGACACTCTCCTCTGTATTGCGTACCAAAGATAAAATAGGTTATGGCTTAGGCGATATGGCCAGCGCGCTGGTCTGGCAAACGGCAACGTTATTTCTCGCTTATTTCTATACGGACGTTTTTGGTTTGCCTGCCGCGATCATGGGTACCATGTTTTTAGTGGTGCGCGTGGTGGATGCGTTTGTCGACCCGTGCATTGGCGCGCTGGTTGACCGCACCCGGACGCGTCATGGCCGTTTCCGCCCATGGCTGCTGTGGTTTGCTATTCCCTTTGGCGTAAGCTGCCTTATTACCTTCTACGTCCCGGACGTCGGGCCGACGGCGAAAATCGTTTATGCCTGCGTGACCTACGCGATCTTAAGTCTGATTTACTCCGCCATTAACGTGCCTTATTGCGCCATGCCGGGCGCGCTGACGCTGGATCCGCGCGAGCGTCACTCCCTGCAGTCGTGGCGTTTTGGCCTGTCGTTTATCGGCGGGTTAATTGTGACGGTCATTGCCCTGCCGCTGGTTTCATTGTTGGGCCAGGGCAACGTGCAGAAAGGCTATTTCTACGCCATGAGCCTGATGGGGCTGCTGGGGATTGTGCTGTTTTTCTGCTGTTTCCTGATGACCCGCGAGCGTTATTCCCCGCGCAATGATACCTCCGGCTCCATGCTTACCGATTTAAAACTGCTGGCCGGGAACAGCCAGTGGCGTATTGTTTTTGTGTTTAATATTTTGCTGTTAACGGCGGTGGTAACGCGCGGCTCCGCCACCATGTATTACGTCAACTATGTGCTGTTACGCCCGGAACTGGTTTTTGCCTTTATTGTTTCCGGGATGGTGGCCTCGTTAAGCGGCGCATTATTATCCGAACGCCTGCTGGGGAAATTTGACCGCGTACGCGCCTATCAGTGGACGATTATTTCCTTCGTCATTTTCGGCGCGCTGATTTTCTTCCTGCCGCCTTCGCAGGTGTGGCTGATCTTTGGCCTTAACATCGTCTTTAGCTTTATTCAGAACCTCACCACGCCGCTGCAGTGGACCATGTTCTCCGATGTGGTCGACTACGAAGAGCATCGCAGCGGCCGCCGCCTGGACGGGCTGGTCTTCTCCACCGCGCTGTTTGCCATCAAGTTTGGCCTGGCGCTGGGCGGAGCGGTGGTCGGCTGGGTGCTCGGCATGGTGGATTACGCGCCCGGCCAGGCCACTCAGGCGCCACACGTGCTCTCCACCATCAACGCGCTGTTCACCCTTATTCCGTGCGCGCTGTTCCTCTGCATGGTGGCGCTGCTTTCCATCTATAAGCTCAACAGCCGGCTGGTGGATTCCATCGCCCGGGAGCTGGCCAGCAAGCGTGAGGTAAGACCCGACGCAGGGCAGCTTAGCCCGGCAACCCCTTCCGCACTACAGGAGTAAAACATGACGGCTATCTATAAGGATGCGGGACGTCCCGTACACGAGCGCGTCGCCGATTTACTGGCGCGCATGACCCCGGAAGAGAAGTTCGCCCAGATGCACGCCTACTGGCTGATCCTCGATGAAAACGGCAACCACCGCGAGCGCAGCGATTTGAGCGACGAATTCTCCGGCGTGAGCGAGCACGCCGCGCTCAGCGAGCGGCTGAAGCTGGGCGTCGGGCAGATCACCCGTCCGCTCGGCACCCACATCGTTGACGCGAAAACCGGGGTGCGCGCCGCTAACCGCCTGCAGCGCATGATGATGGAAGAGACGCGTCTTGGCATCCCGGCGTTGTTCCACGAGGAGTGCCTGGTGGGGCTGCTGTGCAAAGACGCCACCCTGTTCCCATCGTCGCTGAACTACGGCTCGACCTGGGACCCGGCGCTGGTGCAGCGCGCGGCGGAGCAGATTGGCAAAGAGGCGCGCTCCGTTGGCTGCCAGCAGGGGCTTGCGCCGGTGCTGGACGTGTCCCGCGACGTGCGCTGGGGGCGAACCGAAGAGACCTTCGGGGAAGATCCCTGGCTGGTTGGAGTGATGGCAACCGCCTACGTGAAAGGGTTGCAGGGCGATAAGCGCGATCTGCTGGCGACGCTCAAGCATTACGTGGGCCACTCGTTCAGCGAAGGGGCGCGCAACCACGCCCCGGTTCATCTTGGCTTCAGCGAGCTGAACGATACCTTCCTGCTGCCGTTTGAAATGGCGGTCAAGCTGGCAAACGCCGGTTCGGTCATGCCCGCCTACCACGACATCGATAACCAGCCGGGGCACAGCGACAGCTTCCTGCTGACCACCGTCCTGCGCGAACGGTGGGGCTTCGACGGGATTGTTGTCGCGGACTACGGCGGCGTCAGCCTGCTGCACCAGCACCACGGCATTTCCCACGACGCAGCGGAGTCCGCCGCGCTGGCCTTTAACGCCGGGCTGGACGTTGAGCTGCCGAAGGATGACTGCGCACGCCATCTGGCGGAAGCGGTAGAGCGGGGGCTGATCTCTATGGCGAAAGTCGATGAGATCGTGGCGCGCACGCTGACCGAAAAATTCCGTCTTGGCCTGTTTGAAAAACCGTACGCGGATGAAAACGCTATCGATCTGCAAAATGAGACTACCCGGCAGGTGGCGCGGGAGGTGGCAACTAAATCGGTCACGCTACTGGAAAACAACGGCATTCTGCCGCTGAATGGCAAACCTCGCGTGGCGGTGATCGGGCCGACGGCAGACGATCCGCTGGCGTTACTCAGCGGGTACAGCTTCCCGGTTCATCTGATTATCAGCGACATGGTGGAAGAGACCTCGCAGGTGACGACCCCGCGCGCGGCGCTGGCGCAGTACCTTGGCGCATCGAACGTCCGTTATGCCAAAGGGTGCCACATTATCGAAAAACGGATGGCGGGCGCGCCGGTCTTCCCCGGCGACAGCGGCGGCAAGCCAATGCAGCAGTCTCCGGTGTCGCAAAGTACCGCACTTATCCCCGAGGCGGTCAGCGCCGCGCAGGAGAGTGACATGGTGGTGGCCTGCGTGGGCGATCTCGCCGGGCTGTTCCAGAGCGGCACGGTAGGGGAAGGCTCCGATACCGATTCCCTGAATCTACCCGGCGTGCAGCAACGGCTGCTGGAGGCGCTGGTCGCCACCGGCAAACCGGTGATCGTCGTGATGACCGGCGGGCGTCCGTACAACCTGCAGGGGCTGGAGGATAAGGTCGCCGCGCTGATGATGGCCTGGGCACCGGGGCAGGAAGGGGGCTGGGCGATTGCGGATGTGTTAACCGGACGCGCGGAGCCACAGGGTCGGCTGGTGGTCAGCGTGCCGAAAAGCGCCGGGGCGATGCCGTACTACTATAACCACAAGCTGAAAAGCGGTGGCACGCCGTTCGCGTTCCATTTTGGTTCACGTTATCCGTTCGGCTTTGGCCTGGGATGGACGTCGTTTAGCTGGGGAGAGGCGCGCCTGGCTGAAAGCCGCGTGCCGGTTGACGGCAATGTCGTGCTCAGTATTGACGTGACTAACACCGGCGAACGCAGCGGCAGCGAAGTGGTGCAGGTTTACGTCAGGGATAAGGTTGCCACGCAGGTGCGGCCGCTTCAGGAGCTGAAGGCCTTCCAGCGCGTCACGCTCTCGCCGGGCGAAACCGCCACGCTCACCTTCACGCTGCCGGTTGATATGTTCAACTTCACCCGTCGTGACGGCCAGCGTGTCGTTGAGCCGGGCGAGTTTGAAATTCAAATTGGCGCATCGTCAGCGGATATTCGCGAGGCGGTGACGGTCACTGTGACAGGGGAAACGCGGGTGTTGTCCGGTGAGTGGCAGATGCTCAGCCGTTGTGACGTGAAGCGCGCGTAGTCAGGATAAAAAAAAGCCCATCGTGGGAGATGGGCAAAGACTACACACAGCAATTCGTTGTTTCACTCAGGGGATTTCCATGCTTATAAATCAAGGTGTTGATTTATAACCGTGAGCTAATAGTAGGCATTGTAATTTTTAGCGTCGATCAGATTCGTCTCAATAGTTAAAGAGACGTAAAGATTTCTTGAGGATAATAGCGGACTTACTGCTGAAATGATGGGTCTGACCAGTGAACAACGAATAAATACTTTAGCACTGTTTAAGTATCGTGCGAAACAGTGAAGGCCGGGTAAGCGTTAGCGCCACCCGGCAAAAAAGTCTTAATGCGTGTTTTTCTCTTCGAGCTCTTCCAGTTCGCTCAGAATCGCGTCCGGGTCGGTTTCTGGTGGCGGCACTTCATGCACCCAGGCGGAGAACAGACGCCAGGTGACGGCGAGCAGGACAGGGCCAATAAACAGGCCGATCATCCCGAAGGCAATCAGTCCGCCGATGACCCCTGAGAGGATCAGGATCAGCGGCAGATCCGCCCCCATGCGGATGAGGATGGGGCGAATCACGTTATCCATCGTACCGACTACACAGCTCCAGACCAGCAGAACCGTGCCCCACGTGGTATCACCCGTCCAGTAAAGCCAGATAATGCTCGGAACCAGCACCAGCAAGGGCCCCAGTTGCGCAAGGCAGGTCATCAGCATGACTACGGTAAATACGGTGGCGTACGGTACGCCGGAAATCGCCAGGCCGATACCGCCCAGCACTGCCTGTACCAGCGCCGTCACCACAACGCCCAGCGCCACCGCACGCACGGCCTGCGCGGCCAGCAGCACCGCAGCGTCACCGCGTTTTCCCGCCAGGCGGGTGGCAAAGTGACGAACCCCTAAAGCAACCTGCTCACCGCGCCAGTAGAGCAGGGCGCTGAAGACCAGCATCAGGCCGCAGTGCATCATAAAGCGGCCAATATGCGCGGCTTGACCGACAAACCAGGTGGTGGTAGTGCCGATATAAGGCCGTACTTTCGCCATCAGCGCGCTGCCGCCCATCTCCAGCAGGCTATGCCAGCCGCTGTAAAGTTTAGCGCCCACGACAGGAATGCTGTTCAGCCAGGCGAGGTCCGGCAGCGTCAGGTCGCCGCTGGTCACCGCACGGATCACCGGGCCGCTGGAGTCGACAAGGCTGTTCACCAGCAGGGCAATCGGGATAATAAACAGCAGGAACAGCAGCAGGGTCATCACCAGCACGGCTAGCCCGCGGCGGCCAAACAGCAGTTTCTGCAAGCGCAGCAGCAGAGGCCACGTGGCGACGACAACGGTCGCAGCCCAGGCGAAGCCGAGAATAAAGGGTTGAACAATCCACAGACACGCAATAATCATGAGGGCCAGGAACAGCACCGACAGCAGAATTTGCGCAACATCCCTGGGCTGGCGAAGATTGACCATAAATGAAACTTTCCTTTAAAGAACGCCAGTACGACTGGCGGGAATGGAAAACCGCGTCTCTCTAATCATTAGTGATGTCAGCGGTTTTTGACAGGCGAATTCTGCCTGTAATTCAGCAGAGATTATAAGAAAAAAATGTGATAAAACTTTTAAGATACACGCAAACGATTTCATACAACTCTAATTAGGGTCGACAGTCATGATCCCACAGATTTCTCAGGCACCTGGCGTCGTTCAGCTGGTGCTTAATTTTTTGCAGGCACTGGAGCAACAGGGTTTTACAGGTGATACCGCCACGAACTATGCCGACAGGCTAACGATGGCAACCGATAACAGTATCTACCAGCTTCTTCCCGATGCGGTCGTTTTCCCTCGTTCAACGGCCGACGTGGCGCTCATCGCCCGGCTGGCAACGCAGGAGCGGTTCGCCTCGCTGGTCTTTACGCCGCGCGGCGGTGGCACCGGGACCAACGGTCAGGCGCTGAACCAGGGCATCATCATTGATATGTCGCGCTATATGAATCGCATCATTGAGATCAACCCTGAAGAGGGGTGGGTGCGGGTCGAAGCGGGCGTCATCAAAGATCAGCTTAATCAGTACCTCAAGCCTTACGGCTACTTTTTTGCCCCTGAACTCTCCACCAGCAACCGTGCAACCATCGGGGGGATGATCAACACCGATGCCTCCGGGCAGGGGTCGCTGGTCTACGGCAAAACCTCCGATCACGTCCTTGGCGTGCGTGCAGTTCTGCTGGGCGGTGATATCCTTGATACGCAGCCGATGCCGGTTGAACTGGCGGAAACGCTGGGTAAAGACAATACCGCCAGCGGGCGCATCTACCGCACCGTGCTGGAACGCTGCCGCGATAACCGCCAGCTGATCCTCGACAAATTCCCGAAACTGAACCGCTTCTTAACGGGCTACGATCTGCGCCACGTCTTTAATGACGACCTGACCCAGTTTGATTTAACCCGCGTGCTGACCGGCTCCGAAGGGACGCTGGCGTTTATTACCGAGGCGCGGCTGGATATCACCCGCCTGCCGAAGGTGCGTCGCCTGGTGAACGTCAAATACGACTCCTTCGACTCTGCGCTGCGCAATGCCCCGTTTATGGTTGACGCGCAGGCGCTGTCGGTGGAAACCGTCGACTCTAAAGTGCTCAACCTGGCGCGGGAAGATATCGTCTGGCACTCCGTAAGCGATCTGATTACCGACGTGCCGGATAAAGAGATGCTCGGCCTCAACATCGTGGAGTTTGCCGGTGATGACGCCGAACTGATTGAGCGCCAGGTGACGACGCTTTGCCAGCGTCTGGATGAGCGGATTGCGCAGGGCGAAGGGGGCGTGATTGGCTGGCAGCTGTGTAACGATCTGGCCGGTATCGAACGTATTTACGCGATGCGTAAAAAAGCGGTGGGCCTGCTCGGCAATGCGAAAGGGGCGGCGAAGCCGATTCCGTTTGCCGAAGATACCTGCGTGCCGCCTGAGCATCTGGCGGATTATATCGTGGAGTTTCGCGCCCTGCTGGACAGCCACGGCCTGAGCTATGGCATGTTCGGCCACGTCGACGCCGGTGTGCTGCACGTGCGTCCGGCGCTGGACATGTGCGACCCGCAGCAGGAGATCCTGATGAAGCAGATCTCCGACGACGTGGTGGCCTTAACCGCCAAATATGGCGGTCTGCTGTGGGGGGAGCACGGGAAAGGGTTCCGCGCGGAATACAGCCCGGCGTTCTTCGGCGAACAGCTTTATGCAGAGCTGCGCAAGGTGAAAGCGGCATTCGACCCGGATAACCGCCTCAATCCGGGAAAAATTTGCCCGCCTGAAGGCGTGGATGCCCCGATGCTTCAGGTTGATGCCGTCAAGCGCGGCACGTATGACAGACAGATCCCGATTGCGGTGCGCGCCTCCTGGCGCGGCGCGATGGAGTGTAACGGCAACGGCCTGTGCTTTAACTTCGACGCGAAAAGCCCGATGTGCCCGTCGATGAAGATCACCAGCAACCGCATACACTCGCCGAAAGGGCGCGCGACGCTGGTACGCGAGTGGCTGCGCCTGCTTGCCGACCGTGGCGTCGATCCGCTCAAGCTGGAGCAGGCGTTGCCGGAAAAACGGGCCAGCCTGCGTTCGCTGATTGAACGCTCCCGCAACAGCTGGCATGCCAGCAAGGGCGAGTATGATTTTTCCCACGAGGTGAAAGAGGCGATGTCCGGCTGCCTGGCCTGCAAAGCCTGCTCCACCCAGTGCCCGATTAAAATTGACGTGCCGGAGTTCCGTTCGCGCTTCCTGCAGCTTTACCACACCCGCTATCTGCGCCCGGTGCGCGACCATCTGGTGGCGACGGTAGAAAGCTATGCGCCGCTGATGGCGCGCGCGCCGAAGACGTTCAACTTCTTTATCAATCAGCCGCTGGTGCGCAAGCTTTCCGAAAAGCATATCGGTATGGTCGATCTGCCGCTGCTGTCGGTGCCGTCGCTGCAGCGACAGCTCGTCGGCCACCGCTCGGCGAACATGACCCTCGAACAGCTTGAGGCACTGACCCCTGAGCAAAAAGCGAATGTGGTGCTGGTGGTTCAGGATCCGTTTACCAGCTACTACGATGCCCAGGTGGTCGCTGACTTCATCCGCCTGGCTGAAAAACTGGGGTATCAGCCCGTGGTGCTGCCGTTCTCGCCAAACGGCAAGGCGCAGCACATTAAGGGCTTCCTGAACCGCTTTGCGAAAACGGCGCAAAAAACCGCTGATTTTCTCAACCGGGTCGCCGGGCTTGGGCTGCCGATGGTCGGCGTCGATCCGGCGCTGGTGCTCTGCTATCGCGATGAATACAAGCAGACGCTGGGTGAAAAGCGCGGCGATTTCCACGTCATGCTGGTTCACGAGTGGCTGCCTGCGGCGCTTGAAGAGAAAGCCATTCAGGAGGTTAGCGGTGAGTCGTGGTATCTGTTCGGCCACTGCACCGAAGTGACGGCGCTGCCCGGCGCGCCGGCACAGTGGGCGTCTATTTTTGCGCGTTTCGGTGCGAAGCTGGAGAGCGTCAGCGTGGGCTGCTGCGGTATGGCGGGCACCTACGGCCACGAAGTGAAAAACCACGCCAACTCGCTCGGCATCTATGAGCTCTCGTGGCATCAGGCGATGCAGCGTTTGCCGCGCAACCGCTGTCTGGCGACGGGCTACTCCTGCCGCAGCCAGGTGAAACGGGTAGAGGGTAACGGCGTACGCCACCCATTACAGGCTTTACTGGAGATAATCGGATGATCTGGAAACGTGCCGTCACGCTGCAGGCGCTGAATGCCATGGGCGAGGGAAATATGGTGGGGCTGCTGGATATCCAGTTCACCCGTATCGGGGAAGACGATCTGGAGGCGACGATGCCTGTCGATAGCCGCACCCACCAGCCGTTTGGCCTCTTGCACGGCGGGGCATCCGTCGTGCTGGCTGAAACCCTTGGCTCCGTTGCGGGATATCTCTGCACCGAAGGCGAGCAGAAGGTTGTCGGGCTTGAGGTGAACGCTAACCACATTCGCTCGGTGCGCAGCGGGCGCGTTCGCGGTGTCTGCCGCGCGCTGCACGCCGGTAGCCGCCACCAGGTATGGCAGATCGATATACTCGACGAGCAGGATCGCCTGTGTTGCTCGTCGCGTCTGACGACGGCGGTCGTGTAAAGTTTTCAGATGAATTGCCCTTGGTCAAAAACTAGCCAGTGTGTTGTGATATACTGGTCAGGATTTGTACATAAGCGAGGACATCATGGATACTGAAATAACCCCAACACAGCTGGCAATTGAATATTTACGTCGCGATAAGAGCAACCTGTCTCCGGCGCAGTACCTGAAAAAGCTGAAACAGCTTGAGCTGGAGTTCACGGATCTGCTGGCGCTCTCTTCAAATGAGTTACGAGAAGAGATTTACTTTGCCTGGCGGTTGGGCGTTCACGTCCATTAAGTGAGTGTTGTTGAGAAGGCCGCCTGAGCGGCCTTTTTTGTGCCCGCAATTCAGTAACGGGCGGGAAGTTTGTTGATTTTGATGAGCCGCCCGTCTTCTATTTCGATAAACCCACCGGTTTTTAAATCCGCCAGAATACGCATTACACCGCTGCGGGAGAGCTGGGTTTTCTCCCTGATATACCTTTCCGCCGTCACGCTTTCGCGATAGCTTTCATCTTCATCCATCAGTTTTATCAACTGCTGGCGAATCATCTCGTACGCCGTCGGTGCGCCCTGCGGCATGACGTTGTTATACAGACGGTTGTATACAAACATAAGCTGTTTTGAGAGCAGCCCCCACAGCGCTTTTTCTTTAATAATCTCATTCACGCGTTCGGTGGTGAGCGTGCCTATCAGGCACGGGGTAACGGTCTTGAGATAATCATTGAAATAGATATCAGTGAGGTTCGCGAGGCCGAAGAGGGCGGGGCTGCGGGCCGTGGAGAGCATCATATCGTCGCTTCTTCTGTAGATGGCGATCGTCCCCTCAAGAATTAAATAGCACATTCCCTGACCGTTGATTTGAAGGTCAAGCCGCTCGCCGCGAGCGGTTCTTCGTGTTGTACATTCAGGCAGTAAATAAGAAATAAGCTCTTGTGCGTAGGGCGAGCCACGGTGAGACGTTTCTGGACGGGACATGGTAGCCGGTAACCTTAAAAATAACCTGGCTAATTATAGCGTCTCTCGCGGGCACAGGCACGGGGCCGCTTAATATTTTCGTGGCAGATGGTGGATTTCAAGCAGCACGCCGCGCTCCATGGTGATGTACTTCCCGTTCCGCAGTTCCGCCAGGATTCGCATAATTCCGCTGCGCGAAAGATACGTCCGGCTTTTGATGTAGGCCGCCGCCGTTGTATTTTGCCGTATGGCGTCCGGCTCCTGCATCAGTTCAACAAGCTGGAAGCGGATGATATCGTAAGCGGACATTTGCGATATTTGTGCGCAATGCTCGTACACACGCGAGGCGGTATAAATAAGCAGCTTTGAGAAGTGCTCCCATAAATCATGCTTCGACACAATTTGGTTGAAACTCTCCAGCGACACGCGCGCGATCTCGGCAGTCTCCAGCGCCCTGACATACAGGTGCTCAGAGGAAAACTGGCTGCTGACGCCCAGAATAAACGGCGCAGATTCAGAATTTAACACAATACCGTCGCCGCGACGGTGAAGCGCCACGCTGCCCTGGATTAACAAAAAACACTGCCGAACATCATCTTTATAATAATGTACCGTCTCCCCCCGACCGATGATCATTCTGCTGGCGGCTGGCAGCACATGTTTAATCAGGGCGTCGATATCGGCGAACGGCTTTAAATCCAGAACTGAGGATTGATAATTATTCAGTGGGGTGGTTAAACGTGTATTCATAAGATACCTCACATCGACTTCTTGTGTGATCAATTTTTGATCGGCAAAGAGAATTATCTTAAAAATGAAGAACTCAGGGAATATTCTGGTGAGGTCTAAAAGTAGACCGGGCACCCTTCGAAAACTAACTATTTGAATAGAAAGAAAAAGCGTGCAAGGTCTAATAATAGACTTCTGCAATACCAGATAAGAATTTCCTGACGCAAATGTTGAATTTTCGTTAAATCAGAGTCTACAGCTAGACCATCTAAAAGTTGTATTCATTAAAATGATTATATAAATTTTGACCAGTCAGTCAGGAAGACCTTAAGCCATTCAGCGAAAAATAAAAGAACCCTTAGCGATTCTTTTATCGGTCTTCTGCTGCTTGAATTTCAATAATAAATAAAGTTATCCCGTAAACAGGAAAATGAACATTATGAAAAAGAGTATTATTTTAGCGATGGTTGCGACGGGTTCAGCCTTAATGATGGGCAATGCTCTCGCCGCCGCAGGAACCGTTAATTTTAATGGTAACATCCTGGATTCAGCCTGTGACGTGGCGGTAGCCTCTCAAAACCAGGTGGTCGTATTAGGTGATTATTATAAAACAGAATTCCCGACGACGGGTTCCAGAACGGCGGCAACGAAATTCGATATTATTCTGAAGAACTGCCCGGTTACGGTCACCAGTGCTAAAGTTCGTTTTGACGGTACGCCCGATCTGACTAATGCCGATCTGCTGGCGATTGATACCTCTGTCGCCGGTGCGGCAACGGGTGTCGCCATTAATTTGATGACCGCTGATAAAGCCGATCTGCCATTGCACGGCAGCAACGGCTACAACTATGTACTGAGCAGCACCGCTGACAATACGCTGAATTTCTACGCACAGTATATTTCAACGGCGGCATCGGTAACGGCCGGTCCTGCAAACTCCGTCGCTAACTTCTCCGTTGTTTACAACTAGTCATTAAGCAGAACAAGAGTCAGCTCCGCGAGGCGCTGCGCGGGGGCATAAACTGCCCCCTTGTTTTAAGAGGTCCAAAATGAATTTTATTAGCAAAACCCTGCTGAGCGCGGCGGTTATTACTGCATCTGTTTCGCACGCTTATGCCGGGGTTATTATTGGTGGCACTCGCGTAATTTTTGATGGCGGGAAGAAAGAGGCGTCCATCAGTGTAAATAATGCGGATACCGCCCCTTATTTAATCCAGTCCTGGGTCGACATGCCAGAGGGTAATGCTAATAAAGCACCTTTTATCGTCACGCCACCTTTGTACAGACTGAACGGCGGCCAGCAAAATATTGAACGTATTTTACTCTCGGGCTCACTGCCGCAGGATAAAGAAAGCCTCTTCTGGTTAAATATTAAAGCGATACCTTCAGCGAGCAAACAGGCAAACTCGTTGCAAATTGCCGTTAAAACACGCATCAAGCTTATTTATCGCCCGACAAGCCTGAAGGCGTCAACGCCGGAAGAGCAGGCGAATAAATTAACCTGGTCTCGTAGTGGAAATAACCTTCAGGTCACCAACCCTACACCGTATGTGATCAACTTTAATGAAATAAGCGTCGGCGGTAAAAAGCTGGAGGATGTTTCCTGGGTTGCGCCTGGTGCAGTGGCAGCATTTCGCTTACCCCCAGGCGTCAATGGCAATCAGATCGTATTCAAAGTGATTAACGACTATGGCAGCCCGGGAATAATACATCAGGCCAGCTTTTAGTTCCTGAAAAAAGCGGCATCCTCAATATCGAGTCAGGTTTATGATGATGGCAACGAAAAATATAAAAATGCAGCCCGCGCGTCTGGCAATGTGTATTGCCTTCGCGCTGGCGAATGCAATACCCGTGGTTAACGCCCGTGATTCCTTTAACGCCGATCTGGTGGAGCTGGATAATCCGGGAATGGGTAAAGCCGATTTATCTGCGTTTGAATCAGGTTCGCAGGCACCAGGGAAATACCATGTTGACATCATCCTTGACGACCAGCTTATTGAGACCAGCGATATTGATTTTGTTGCCGGGAAAGACGGGCAGGAAAACGATAGCCTGCAGCCCTGTCTGAGCATGGATCAGCTAAAAAAATGGGGCGTCAAAACGGCGCTGTTTCCTAACCTGGCGGTTGAAAGCACATCCTGCGTCAACCTGCAGGCAATTCCTCATGCCACTGCGGATTTTCAGTTTGGCGCACAGCGGCTTGTTATCAGCATTCCTCAGGCCGCGATCGACCTGCCTGCCAGAGGGTATGTCCCGCCAGAACAGTGGGATGAGGGGATCACCGCCGCGATGCTTAATTACAGCCTGAGCGGAGCCAACAGCTGGGCGAAACAGAGTGAGAGTAAAAACAGCAGCAGCCAGTATGCCAACTTACGTCCAGGCCTCAACGTTGGGCCATGGCGACTGCGCAATTACACCACCTGGTCGCGTGATGAGAACGGGCACGATAAATGGGATACCGTCTACACCTATGCTCAGCGGGCCATTATTCCGTTCAGGGCCGAACTCACCCTGGGTGACAGCTCCGCACCCGCCGACGTGTTCGACAGTATGCCGTTTCGCGGCGGACAGCTGGCTTCAGATGACGACATGCTCCCGGATTCGCTCAAAGGCTATGCGCCCGTCGTGCGTGGGATTGCGCGCACCAATGCTCAGGTCATTGTTCGCCAGAATGGCTATCAGATTTACCAGACCTATGTCGCGCCAGGCGCCTTTGAAATTACCGATATGTATCCCACCGGTGGCGCGGGCGATCTGGATGTCACCATTAAGGAAGCGGACGGCAGCGAGCAGCATTTCACGCTGCCTTATGCCTCATTACCGGTTTTGCAGCGCGAAGGACGCCTGAAGTATGCGGTGACCGGAGGGCAGTATCGTTCTTACAGCAGCAGCGTGGATAAGACCCCGTTTGGCCAAATCACGGGGATTTATGGTCTGCCGTATGGCCTCACGCTGTATGGCGGGCTGCAGGAGTCGAGCAAATATCAGTCGATCGCCACCGGGATCGGGAAAAATATGGGCGATTTCGGCGCGATTTCTGCGGATATGACCCAGGCCTGGTCAACCCCGCAGGGGGGAGAAAAATCCAACGGGCAGTCCTGGCGTGCGCGATACAGCAAGAACTTTGCCGGGACAGGGACCCAATTTTCGATTGCGGGCTACCGCTATTCGACCAGCGGTTACTACGGCATGCAGGAGGTCCTCGATTCCTGGGGCGACAGCTCTGCGCTCCAGGACCGTCGTCGTAACCGTGCCGAACTCACGATGAGCCAGACGTTGGGCAGCAATCTTGGCTCGCTGACGCTAAGCGCGGCCCGTGAAGATTACTGGAATTCGGGCAAAACGATGGCGTCATACAGCCTGGGTTACAACAACTACTGGCACAACATCAGCTACGGACTCACCTGGACTTACAGTAAAAACGGCAGCGCGGGTTCATATGACGGCAATAAACGCTACGACAAAGATCAGCTGCTGGCCTTTAACGTCAGCATTCCGCTTGAAAAATTCCTGCCGCAGACCTGGGCTAACTATAGCGTGAGCGCCAGCAAGAATAACGGCACCACGCAGAATATTGGTCTGAACGGCGTGGCGCTGGAAAACCATGCACTGAACTGGAACGTTCAGCAAGGGTACGGGTCGGACGGCGTGGGCTACACGGGCAACATGAACGGGGATTACAGGGGCACGTACGGCGAAGTGACGGCGGGCTACAGCTACGACAAAAACAGCGAGCGTCTTAACTATGGTCTGCAGGGGGGCATTCTTGCTCACAGGGAAGGGATCACGCTGTCTCAGCCCCTGGGGGAGACTAACGTTCTGATTAGCGCGCCGGGCGCGCACGATGTGGATATCCGTAATCAGCCGGGAGTAAAAACAGATTTCCGGGGATACACGGTGGTCAGTAACCTTTCTGTGTACCGTAAAAATGACATCACGCTTGCCCCGGAAAGTATGCCGGATGACGTTGAGCTGGATATTAATACCCGCACGGTAACACCGACGCGCGGTGCAATCGTCCTGGCCGACTATCAGGCGAAAGTGGGACGGCGGGCATTAATTACGTTAATGCATAACGGCCATTTTGTTCCCTTTGGCGCAATCGCGAGCCTGAAAGGAAGCGACAACAGCAGCTTTATTGTTGGCGACAGAGGTCAGGTATACGTCACCGGCCTGGATACACAGGGGACAGTATTCGTCACGTGGGGAGCGGAAAGCGATCGGCAGTGCCGCGCGCCGTTCCGTCTTTCACCGCAATCTCCGGCAGGCGGAATTACAGAAATTAACGTCAATTGTCTTTAGGGTTTTTAAAAATGCGCATACTTAACATCCTGTTCCTGCTGTGTATCACCGCGGCCTGGAATAGTGCTCATGCAGGAACCTGCACAACGATTACGCCACAGGAATCCACGTTATCCATTGGCACAATTACGGTGCAGCGTGATGTCGCGGTGGGCACGGTATTATTTTCAAAAAATGCGTCGGTCACCGGATCTTATTTAAGCAGCTGTACCAATCCGTTAATGCTCGGATTTAGCATGCGTTATCTAAATGCAACGCTGAGTACTTACGGTAATCACGTTTATAACACCAATGTAAGCGGTATTGGCGTGCGCTTTTCATCAGGTAATTATTTTGAAAACCCGACCTATATTTTTTCTTATAACGCGCAGACAAATTATGTCGAATGGTGGGGCGGCAAAATAGAACTTGTCGTTACCGGCCCCGTTGCTTCTGGCTCGCTGACGCCCGGTGTACTGGGTGTCGTTATGCTGCAGGGGAGCGATGGTGTTTATCATGATGGCCTGACGGCTACGCTGCTGGACGGAACCATCAACGTGCTGGCCTGCACCATTACGACACCGCAGTTGACGTTTCCCATCGGTGATATTTCTGCCGCAGCTTTTGGCTCAACGGTCGGCATCACGCCGACGGGTGCACAGAATACGCAAAACCTGGGTCTGAACTGCGATCCGGGGGCAAACGTCAACGTTTCGCTCAGCGGTATTCAGAACCCGGACGTGGCAACAACGAGCGTGCTCGCGCTGACGGGGCAGGGTAATACCGGCACGGCAAAAGGGGTTGGCGTGCAGTTACTCTATAACGGTACGCCTCTCACGTTAAATACCCGTCTGCCGCTAAATGCCGCTGCGGGTGGGCAGCAGGCATTTCCGTTAACGGCGCGTTATTACCAGACCCAAACGACGGTCGAACCCGGTACCGCCAATGCGTCTGCAACCTTAAATTTGACGTATCAGTAATGGATAAAACGATGAATATTCTGCGCACGGCCGCGCTCGCCGCCACATTAATCAGCAGCAATATCTTTGCGGCGGACAGCGTTAATGTCAGCGTCACCGGAAATATTGTTGCTTCTCCCTGTATCTTTAACGGGGGAAATGACAATCTCGATATTAACCTCGGTAATATTCAGGCATCCAACATGGCCACGCCGGGGTCATCGTCCGACCCGGTACCATTTAACCTGCTGTTTACCCAGTGTCCGGCAGGGACGCGTAGCGTGACGGTCTCCTTTACCGGAAACCCCGATCCGGTCGCCGGGGCGGATTATTACATGAACAGCGGTTCGGCCACGAACGTCGCGATTGCGATGAGTGAGGCCGCAACAGGGGTAATGAAGGGGACCGGAACAAGTATTACGCAAGCTATTTCTGCAGACAGAACCGCAACGATGGCCATGCTGGCATCGGTCAGATCTTCCACGGGCGGCGCAACGCCGGGGAGCATCAGTGCCGTCGTCGTCATGACGATGCAGTACAACTAATCAGTATGTTGGTTGATATTTCTTAATGATTGACAGATGTCGGTAACGTTAATGTTGAATATTCTGATAAAAGAGACAGATTCATTTTTTCGAGATGGCTTGCAGCGTTTTCTGGGGGAGTTCTTCTTTCATAATTTCAGACATCAGCTTCATTTTGAGGTTGAACTTACGCCGGAAAATGTCAGTGCCGCGGATATCATTTTTCTCTCTTTATGCCAGGGGGAAACGTTGACCTGTTATCCCGAGCTACAGGCACGGAAAAAAGGGATTGTGATCGGCCTGGTTGATGATGAGCAGCGTTTCTCGGCATTTCCCTCCTGTTTTCAGGATATGATTTTTATCTCTCGCCGGGCCTCGCTCGATCGGATAAGTGAGGCGCTCTTTATCGCATGGTATCGCACGCAATTACCGGGCTACCGCTGGAAGAATAAAAGCTGCTACGAATGTCAGCACAAAATATTATCGCCGCAGCAGATTCGCGTTATGGTCAATTTTTACCGCGGCTTATCGGTAGGGCAGATTGCGAATAAGCTTAACACCAGTGATAAAACCATTTTTACTCATAAATATCTGCTGATGCAGAAATTCGACCTGCGCAGCGATTTTGAACTAATGGCCCTGATTCACCGGATGGTAGAAAAGAATGCCCATCCGAACCGGCTGCGCGATTATCTGGTCAATAATTACGGCTAAATTGCGCCCTCGATTCTGTGAATTGCAAAAAGTATGTGCTGTCCCCGCATGCAGAGATTGCCTCGTATCTGGACGTCGCTGGCCTGAACGACGCGTCTGAGCTGGACGCAAAATTCGACGGGATTAATCAGCAGTGGCAAAAATTGTGCGAGTCGTCCTGCCTGTCAGAAAAGACCATGCACAATCAGACTAGTGACGTGCGCATGGACTTTGCGATTGAAAAAATCAATGGTGGTGATGATTTACCCTGTCTGCTGCTGACTGGATAAACGCATAAAAGCCAGAGGCTCACCGGGTGAGCCTCTTTTCCTCAGACATTCACGGCATTAATCAATCGCGTTTTCATCGTCTGATAAGACGACGCCGCGAAATCCTCCGCCCAGCGCTGGTCCTCAATCGCTTCCAGCTGCACCGCGCAATACTTCGTTTCCGGCGTTTTGGAGGTGGGGTCGAGATTATCCTGCGTCAGCTCATTGCAGGCGCCAATCCACCACTGGTAGGTCATATAGACCGCGCCGGCATTGATGCGCTCGCTGATGCTGGCGCGGGAGATAACCTTACCCCGGCGCGAACGCACCCAGACCAGCTTACCGTCGGTAATGCCCAGCTTATCCGCATCGACAGGATTCATCTGCACCCGGCCAGGCTCATCGGCCAGGCTTTGTAGCGCGGCGCAATTCCCGGTCATCGAGCGGCATGAATAATGCCCCACCTCGCGCACCGTGCAGAGCACCAGAGGATAATCCTCATCAGGGATTTCTGCCGGCGCACGCCACGGCGCGGCAAAGAGTTGCCCCTTGCCGGTTGGCGTGTCGAACTGATTGTTCTTGTACAGGTACGGCGTGCCGGGATGATCGAGCGTCGGGCACGGCCACTGAACATGCCCCATTTCGCCCATTTTTTCGTACGTCACGCCGTAGAAGAGCGGGCAAAGCTCGCGCATCTCGTCCCAGATCTGCTGGTTATCGTCATACTGCATCGGGTAGCCCATCTCGGTGGCGAGCAGGCTGACGATCTCCCAGTCGCGCTTAACGTTGCCGCTGGCCTCAATGGCTTTACCAAAACGCTGGAACCCACGATCGGCGCAGGTAAAAACGCCGCCGTGTTCGCCCCAGGAGGTGGCGGGGAGCAGAACGTCCGCCACTTCAGCCGTTTTGGTCATAAAGATGTCCTGAACCACCACGAAGTCGAGGGCGTCAAACCCGCTGCGGACCAGGCCAAGATCGGCCTCCGTCTGGAGCGGATCTTCCCCCATGATGTAGTAGGCCTTGATCTTGCCCTCCAGCGCAAGGTGAGGCACCTCGGTAATGCGCGTCCCGACGCGATTGTCCATCTTAGTCACGTCAATCCCCCAGGCGTCGGCGAACTTCTGTCTGACCGCCGGGTCCGTGACGTCCTGATAGCCGGGGAACATATTGGGCAGAACGCCCATATCGCAGGCGCCCTGAACATTGTTTTGCCCGCGCACCGGCCCGACGCCGACGGCAGGGCGGCCAAGGTTACCCGTCAGCAGCGCCAGGCTTGAAAGTCCCTTGACCACATCGACAGCCTGGCCAAACTGCGTGACGCCCATTCCCCACATCACGGTAGCGGAAGGGGCCGCCGCAAAGGTGCGCATCGCCTGACGAACGTCGCGGGCGGGAATGCCGGTGAGGTGTTCTACGCGTTCTGGGGCATACTCTTTCACCGTCTGGCGATAGGCCTCAAGTCCTTCGGTAAACCGTGCGACGTAGTTCTTGTCGTACAGCTCCTCTTCCAGCAGCACATAGCCAAAGGCGTTTACCAGCGCCATGTTGCTACCGTTTTTCAGCTGCAGATGCTGATCGGCAATGCGCGCCGTTTCTATGCGGCGCGGGTCGCAGACGATAATTTTCGCGCCGTTTTCACGGGCCTTAAGCACGCGCCGGGCGACGATAGGGTGGGAATCCGCGCAGTTATAGCCAAAGACCAGCAGGCATTTAGAGTGTTCAATATCGTTGATGGAATTGCTCATTGCGCCGTTGCCGATGGTCTCCTGTAACCCGGCCACGGAAGGGCCGTGACAGACGCGCGCGCAGCAATCGACGTTGTTGGTATTCAGCACCGCGCGGGCAAATTTTTGCATCACGTAGTTGGTTTCATTCCCGGTTCCGCGCGATGACCCGGTGGTCATGATCGCGCGCGGGCCGAACTGCGCTTTAATGCTGCTGAGCTTTTGGGCGGTGTAGCGGATAGCCTCTTCCCAGGTTACAGGGGTAAAGGGCTCTCCCTTGCGGTAGCGGATCATCGGTTGGGTCAGGCGAGGAGTGAGCAGGCGGGTATCGTTAAGAAAGTCCCAGCCGTAAAAACCTTTCAGACACAGGGTGCCCTGGTTTGTGACGCCCTCCGCCGCTTCGGCCCGGAGGATACGGTTATTCTCAACGACAAGGTTTAATTTGCAGCCTGCACCACAGTATGGGCAGACGCTGGCGATTTTTTTCATCAATAACAGACCTGTTAAGAAATGAAGCAAAATGACTGGTAAGCCCAGTCCCGTAACAGGGAGTAAGCAGAAACCGTGCCATTTTTAACGCGCTTTATTTACAGGGTGTTATAGGAAGAGAGGGTGTCATCGTCATACCCATCGTCAGTTTTGACGATGACACATTACCCGTTGCTGAAGGGGGGGGAGATTAAAGATCGTCCATGGTGTAACCGACGACGATTTCCAGCGTTTTGCGGATCACATCCGCCTGTACCACGTCGTGGGTCGCTTCCAGGGTCTGAATCAACCACAGGATGATGGCTTTATTGGACAGATGGCCTTCGGAAGCCAGAACACAGCGTACTGCAGTAGAAAAAACAACGGACTCTTCAGCAAAACGATCGCCTGCGTGGCGGAAATATTCCGACAGCGCGCTTTCTAAAAAAGCAGAATGGTATTCGGGTTGAAGCTGAATATTTTGTCTCATTTGTTCTCACCGTAGCTGTTGAATTGCAGTCAATGTATTTTTTTGGGATCGGACGGTTTTCCATTTCCAAATAACGGCACTACATTGTCTCTGTTGTCATTGAGAGATCCCTCTCTGTTCGTTCGTCCTTGCGCGGTTCTGCGACGTTTTAACGCGAAGCTGTTTGAGCCGATGTCGGCAATCGCCTTCGCCAGTGTCTCCCGCCGCCGGGGATCCTTTTCGCGTGCTTTCATATCCCGCAGACGCTGAACCAGAGCCTCCGTTGTGACGGGGCCATGCGCTTTCAAAAGAGAAAGTACAGCTTCGCCAATCAACTGATCGGTCAGTTTGTCCGCGTTACTACGATTCATAACGTTATCGTTCGAAGAGTAAACCAAGCAGCATGTGGTAATGCTGTTCCTCTTCAGGGCCATTGGCCCTTTCAAGGCGGCTTAAGAGTTTAGTGCAGAGCGATTTGCGGTTAAGGTTTCGCCCGTCGCTAAGGATCTCAACCACCACCTGACCCAGCGTTTCCTGTTGGGTAGGAAGCGCGGCTTTTTCGAAGTACTGTGCGATCGCTGCTGCGGAATCTGTGACGTAACCTTTCTGCTGCATGTTTCGCTCCTGTAAAATTTTGTAATCAGTAACGTTACATTTAAGGTATACATAATTTCCAAATCTGTACATCAAAAATGTACAGATTTTTAATTTTATTGTGATATATTTTATAAAGTTCTTTCTTTTCATGTTGTTGCGGGCTTGTTGTGCGTCGACAATGCTACAGGATATATTGTACAAAATGATATGGTGTTGCTAAGTTGTACAGCACATTAAAAAGGTTCATTAAGTGCCGTAAATGGTTGAGATGTAAATTATTTGTCAGGCAATTAATGTGCTATAAATGATCCTTACCCACCTCTTTTGTGGCCAAAACCCTAACCCCAGGAATCGCATGCTCACAACCATCATTTACCGCAGTCATATCTGCGAGGACGTTCCGGTGAAAGCGCTGGAAACCATGGTCGCTGCTGCAAATCATAAAAACCGGCAATCCAATGTCACGGGGATCTTGCTGTTTAACGGCACACATTTTTTCCAGTTGCTGGAAGGACCGGTGGAGCACGTTTCGGCTATCTATGAGCAGATCTGTAACGACCCGCGCCACCATAACGTTGTTGAGCTGATGCGCGATCACGGGCCTGTCCGGCGCTTTGGCAACCTCGGCATGGAGCTGTTTGATTTGCGCCAGTTCGACAGGGAAGAGGTGCTGCAGCAGGTGCTCAACAGGGGCACAACGCGTTATCAGCTGACCTATAACGACCGTCCGCTGCAGTTTTTCCGCACCTTTGTCGAGGCCACCGAGAAGGCCAACTATTTTGAACTGCCTCCCGCGGACTCGTGGGATTTTGTTACTGAAGAAACGGATTTATCGGCACAGCCTGAGGTCGTTGCGAAAGGGGCGGATTGCAGTTTTGCGTTTCAACCGATCGTCGATCCGTTTATGCAGCAGGTCGTCTCCTGGGAGGCGCTTCTCCGCACCCCGTTCGGCGATCCGCCGGGAGCCTATTTTGCCAACCGCCTGCGTGAAGAAGTTTATGCATCTGATTTGCAAAGCAAGCGGGTGGCGCTCTCTATGGCCTGCACGCTGGGATTACAGGACCAGACATTATCCTTGAACCTGCTGCCTATGACGCTGGTTAACGTCCCCAACGCGGTAGATTTTCTGCTTACCGCCATCGACGCTAATGGGTTTGTACCCGAACAAATCGTTGTGGAGTTCACCGAGAGTGAAGCCATTTCACGTTTCGATGAGTTCACGGATTCAGTCAGGCAGCTAAAAAGTGCCGGTATCAGCGTGACGATCGATCACTTTGGCGCCGGCTTTGCCGGGCTTCAGCTGCTGGCCCAGTTCCAGCCTGACCGAATTAAGATTAATCGCGATCTGGTGGCGAACGTGCATAAAAGCGGTCCCCGACAAGCCATTATTCAGGCGATTATCAAATGCTGCTCCTCGCTGGAAATTCAGATCTGCGCGGTCGGTGTTGAGAAGGCGGAAGAGTGGATGTGGCTGGAATCTGCGGGAATTTCCCAGTTCCAGGGGCATCTTTTCGCCAGCCCCCGGCATGGCGGCATTCCGGCGATAGCGTGGCCAGAGAAAAAGTTCGAATAATAATAAAGCTGTACATAAACCGGCACTCTTAACTGTACGAACGGCAAATTTTATACAACAATGTATTAACAGATGGATGGGGGAGTCTCCCATCCACCCGTGCAAAATAGGGTCTTAGTTATACAAATGGTTTGTACAATCTGATAAGGTTGGTGCAGTTAGGTATGGAAGTTCTGAGCGTGAGGGAGTTAATGGCCTATTACAGTATCGGCGAAGTGGCCGAACGATGCGGTATCAACCCCGTTACGCTGCGTGCCTGGCAGCGCCGTTATGGATTGTTGAAGCCGCAGCGCAGCGAAGGGGGTCATCGTCAGTTCGACGATGAAGATATCCTGCGTATCGAAGAGATCAAACGCCTGATGAAGAGCGGCGTGTCGGTCGGAAAAGTGAAAGCCTTGCTGGAAAACAAGGAAGTGATGACTCAGGGTAACTGGTCTACTTTCCAGGAAGAGATGATGACCGTTCTGCGCTATGCCAGCCCGGCTAAACTGCGTGCCAAAATAGGCGAATTCCGCCGGGATCACCCGATGGATGCGCTGATCGATAACATTATTTCCCCCGTCCGCCAGCGAATGAATCAGGATCAAAACACCGTGCGCCACATGGCAAGTATGCTGGACGGCGTCCTGATTGAATTCGCGATTGCAAACCTGGCGGAGTCGCGCAAGAAAGCGGGCAAAGATGCGCTGCTTATTGGCTGGGAATGCGACGACCGCACCCATCTGTGGCTTGAAGCCGCGCGCCTGGCACAGAAAGGCTGGCACATTGACGTACTGGCGGAGCCAATTGATTCGCCACGTCCCGAACTGTTCCCCGGGCAGAAAATCTTCGTCTGGACCGGAAAATCGCCGACACCGCGCCAGCAGGAACAGCTCGATCACTGGCGTGAACAGGGTTTCACCGTTACATTCCATCACTGATTATCAGAGGCCTTGCGGGCCTTTTTTGTTTTTTGTCACTTCCTGAACAAAAGCTATTTTAAAAATAGGCATTTCCGATGCATATTTACTTTTCCTCTCTCCACTGCCTGCCTGATGAAATAAGCCATTATTTTTCAAAGCATTGAACAATTATATCCATCCCGCCCGCATCTTGTGACAGGGTCTATGCTTAATAAAAGTAGACAAAAAGGGCGGTTTAGCCGAATGCCCCTGCTGTCAGAGGGTTGAAGTGATAATCGTTATCACTAACATGGTGTTATGCCCTGATGGCTAATCAGATGAGGTGGACCTATGGAACTGCATTCAGAAACCTTCAATCCTGCCGATTTTGCCTGGCGCGGATTAACGCTCACGCCTGCGGCGGCGGCGCATATCCACGAGCTGGTGGCAAAAAATCCCGACATTCTCGGCGTGCGCTTAGGCGTTAAGCAGACCGGCTGCGCGGGCTTTGGCTACGTACTGGATACCGTCACCGCACCGGAAAAAGATGACCTGGTGTTTGAAACTGACGGCGCAAAGCTGTACGTCGCGCTGCAGGCCATGCCGTTTATCGACGGAACCGAAGTGGATTACGTGCGGGAAGGTTTAAACCAGTTATTCAAATTTCATAACCCGAAAGCCCAGAACGAATGCGGCTGCGGCGAAAGCTTTGGGGTATAGGCGGTACTATGTCTCGTAATACTGAAGCAACGAGTGATGTAAACACCTGGAGCGGCGGACACCTCAACTATAAAGAGGGGTTCTTCACGCAGCTGCAAACCGACGAGCTGGCGAAAGGCATTAATGAAGATGTGGTGCGCGCCATCTCGGCCAAACGTAACGAGCCGGAGTGGATGCTCGAATTTCGCCTGAGCGCGTTCCGCGCCTGGCTGGAGATGGAAGAGCCGCACTGGCTGAAAGCCCACTACGACAAGCTGAACTATCAGGATTACAGCTACTACTCCGCGCCGTCCTGCGGCAGCTGTGACGATACCTGCGCCTCGCAGCCCGGCGCGGTACAGCAGACCGGTGCCGAGAACAGCTTTCTGAGCAAAGAGGTAGAAGAGGCGTTTAACCAGCTGGGCGTGCCCGTGCGCGAAGGGAAAGAGGTGGCGGTGGACGCCATTTTTGACTCCGTCTCGGTGGCAACGACGTACCGTGAGAAACTGGCCGAACAGGGGATTATTTTCTGCTCCTTCGGCGAAGCGATTCACGATCACCCGGAGCTGGTAAAAAAATACATCGGCACCGTGGTACCGAGCAACGATAACTTCTTCGCCGCGCTGAATGCCGCAGTAGCCTCTGACGGCACCTTTATCTACGTGCCGAAAGGCGTGCGCTGCCCGATGGAGCTCTCAACCTATTTCCGCATCAATGCCGAAAAAACCGGCCAGTTTGAACGTACCATTCTGGTGGCGGACGAAGGCAGCTACGTCAGCTACATCGAAGGATGCTCCGCCCCGGTGCGCGACAGCTACCAGCTGCACGCGGCGGTGGTCGAGGTCATCATCCACAAAGACGCCGAGGTGAAATACTCCACGGTGCAGAACTGGTTCCCCGGCGACGGTAACACCGGCGGTATTCTGAACTTCGTCACCAAGCGCGCGCTGTGCGAAGGTGAAAACAGCAAGATGTCCTGGACGCAGTCGGAAACCGGCTCCGCCATTACCTGGAAGTACCCGAGCTGCATTCTGCGCGGGGATAACTCCATCGGCGAGTTTTACTCGGTGGCGCTCACCAGCGGGCATCAGCAGGCCGATACCGGCACCAAGATGATCCATATCGGGAAAAACACCAAATCGACGATTATCTCGAAGGGGATCTCCGCCGGGCACAGCCAGAACAGCTACCGCGGGCTGGTGAAAATCATGCCGACGGCCACCAACGCGCGTAACTTTACCCAGTGTGACTCGATGCTGATCGGCGCCGACTGCGGGGCGCACACCTTCCCGTACGTGGAGTGCCGCAACAACAGCGCCCAGCTTGAACATGAGGCGACAACCTCGCGTATCGGGGAAGATCAGCTCTTCTACTGCCTGCAGCGCGGGATCAGTGAAGAAGATACCATCTCGATGATTGTCAACGGCTTCTGTAAGGACGTGTTCTCTGAACTGCCGCTGGAATTTGCCGTTGAAGCCCAAAAACTCCTCGCCATTAGTCTTGAACACAGCGTCGGTTAAGGAAAGCACATGTTAAGTATTAAAGATTTACAGGTTAGCGTGGAAGAGAAAGCGATCCTGCGCGGTCTCAATTTTGACGTCAAGCCGGGTGAAGTCCACGCCATCATGGGGCCGAACGGTTCCGGGAAAAGTACGCTTTCGGCGACGCTGGCAGGGCGCGAAGATTACGAAGTAACCCACGGCTCGGTCGAGTTTAACGGTAAAGATCTGCTGGAAATGTCGCCGGAGGACCGCGCGGGCGAGGGCATCTTTATGGCCTTCCAGTATCCGGTGGAAATTCCCGGCGTCAGCAACCAGTTCTTCCTGCAGACGGCGCTTAATGCGGTGCGCAAGTATCGCGGCCAGGAAGCGCTGGACCGCTTTGACTTCCAGGACCTGATGGAAGAGAAGATCAAGCTGCTGAAAATGCCGGAAGACCTGCTGACCCGCTCGGTTAACGTTGGCTTCTCCGGCGGCGAGAAAAAGCGTAACGACATCCTGCAGATGGCGGTGCTGGAGCCCGAGCTGTGCATTCTGGATGAGACGGACTCCGGTCTGGATATCGACGCCCTGAAGATTGTCGCTGATGGGGTGAACGCCCTGCGCGACGGCAAACGTTCGTTCATTATCGTCACTCACTACCAGCGCATTCTTGACTACATCAAGCCGGACTACGTCCACGTGCTTTACCAGGGACGCATTGTGAAATCCGGTGATTTCACGCTGGTTAAACAACTGGAGGAGCAGGGTTATGGCTGGCTTACCGAACAGCAGTAATGCACTCCAGCAGTGGCACCGGCTGTTTGAAGCGCAGGGTAATACGCGCTCCGGGCAGGCGCAGCAGCACCTGCAGCAAATGCTGCGTCTCGGCCTGCCGACGCGTAAACATGAGAACTGGAAATACACTCCGCTGGACGGGCTGCTGAACGGCGAGTTCGTGATGCGGCTGGCGGACATCAGCCCGGCCCGGCGTGATGCCCTGGCGCTGACGGTGGACGCGGTGCGTCTGGTCTTTGTCGACGGCGTCTACCGTCCTGAACTGAGCGACGATACCCAGGATAGCGGGTTCGGGATCGTGATTAATGACGATCGCCAGACCCTGAGCGCCCCGGTTCAGCCTGAAGTGTTCCTGCACCTGACCGAGAGCCTGGCCCGCAGCGTGACGCATATTCAGGTTAAGCGTAACCAGCGCCCGGAAAAACCGCTGCTGCTGATGCATATCACCCAAGGCGTAGAGGGCGATGAAATCAATACTGCCCACTATCGCCATCATCTTGAGCTGGCTGAAGGGGCCGAGGCCACGGTGATTGAGCATTACGTCAGCCTCAACGAGACCCGCCACTTTACCGGGTCGCGTCTGACGATGAACGTTGCCGCCAATGCGCAGCTTCATCACATTAAGCTGGCGTTTGAGAACCCGCTGAGCCACCACTTTGCGCATAACGATATCCTGCTGGGCCAGGATGCCGCGGCGTACAGCCACAGCTTCCTGCTCGGCGGCGCGGTGCTGCGCCACAACACCAGCACGCAGCTTAACGGTGAAAATACCACGCTACGCATCAACAGCCTGGCGATGCCGGTTAAAGCAGAGGTGTGCGACACCCGCACCTGGCTTGAGCACAACAAAGGCTACTGCAACAGCCGCCAGCTGCACAAAACCATCGTCAGCGATAGAGGCCGCGCGGTGTTTAACGGCCTGATTAACGTGGCCCAGCACGCCATTAAAACCGACGGGCAGATGACCAACAACAATCTGCTGCTGGGGCGACTTGCGGAGGTGGACACCAAACCGCAGCTGGAGATCTACGCTGACGACGTGAAATGCAGCCACGGGGCGACGGTCGGGCGGATCGACGACGAACAGATGTTCTATTTGCGCTCGCGCGGTATTGACCGGCAGGCGGCGCAGAAAATGATTATCTATGCCTTTGCGGCGGAGCTGACGGAAGCGCTGCGCGATGGCGTACTGAAGCAGCAGGTGCTGGCCCGCATTGGTCAGCGTCTGCCCGGAGGCGAAGCATGAGTTTTCCCGTAGAGAAGGTACGGGCAGATTTCCCGGTTCTGACCCGTGAAGTGAACGGCCTGCCGCTGGCGTATCTCGACAGCGCGGCCAGTGCGCAGAAGCCGAATCAGGTGGTGGATGCGGAAGCGGAGTTCTACCGCCACGGCTACGCCGCCGTGCATCGAGGTATTCATACCCTGAGCGCTGAGGCGACCCAGCGCATGGAGAACGTGCGCACGCAAATTGCGGCCTTCCTTAACGCGCAATCGCCGGAAGAGCTGGTGTTTGTGCGCGGCACCACCGAGGGGATTAACCTTGTTGCCAACAGCTGGGGCAACGCTCAGGTTCACGCGGGCGATAACATCATCATCACCCAGATGGAGCACCACGCCAATATTGTTCCGTGGCAGATGCTCTGCGAGCGTGTCGGCGCGCAGCTGCGGGTGATTCCGCTGAACGAAGACGGCACGCTGCAGCTTGCGCAGCTTGACGCCCTGCTGGACGATAAAACCCGGCTGGTGGCCGTCACCCAGGTTTCTAACGTGCTGGGTACCGAAAATCCGGTCGCAGAGATTATCGCAAAAGCCCATCAGGCCGGTGCAAAGGTGCTGATTGACGGCGCGCAGGCGGTGATGCACCACGCGGTTGACGTGCAGGCGTTGGACTGCGATTTCTACGTGTTCTCCGGGCACAAGCTCTATGGTCCAACCGGCATCGGCGTGCTCTACGTTAAAGAGGACATCCTGCAGGCGATGCCGCCGTGGGAAGGGGGCGGATCGATGATCGCCACCGTCAGCCTGACCGAAGGAACCACCTACGCTCGCGCCCCGTGGCGCTTTGAGGCGGGAACGCCCAACACCGGCGGGATTATCGGTCTGGGCGCGGCGGTCTCTTACGTCTCCGCAATCGGCCTGGACGCCATTCAGGAGTACGAACGGCAGCTTATGCACTACGCGTTGCAGGAGCTTGCCAGCGTGCCGGATCTTACCCTGTACGGGCCTGCTGACAGGTTAGGCGTAATTGCGTTTAACCTGGGGAAACATCACGCCTATGATGTAGGGAGTTTCCTCGATAACTACGGCGTGGCCGTCCGTACCGGGCACCACTGCGCCATGCCGCTGATGGCGTTTTACCAGGTGCCGGCAATGTGTCGCGCCTCGCTGGTGATGTACAACACAACGGAAGAGGTCGACAGGCTGGTGGCGGGGCTGAAACGCGTTCACCAGCTGCTGGGCTAACGGAGAGGCAAAAAAATGGCAGAGCTGCCGGACAAAGATAAACTGCTGCGCAACTTCGGGCGTTGCGCAAGCTGGGAAGAGAAGTACCTTTACATTATCGAGCTGGGGCAGCGTCTGCCGCCGCTCGGTGAAGAGGCGCATAACCCGGATAATATTATTCAGGGCTGTCAGAGCCAGGTGTGGATTGTCATGGAGCAGTCTGACGACGGCACGATAACCCTGCACGGCGACAGCGATGCGGCCATTGTAAAAGGGCTGATCGCGGTCGTGTTTATTCTTTATCACCAGATGTCGGCGCAGGATATTGTCGCGTTTGATGTCCGCCCGTGGTTTGAAAAAATGGCCCTCACCCAACACCTCACCCCGTCCCGCTCCCAGGGGCTGGAAGCGATGATTCGCGCCATTCGCGCCAAAGCTGCAATCCTTAGCTAGACTTACAGAACAGCATTCATTCTGTTTCGCGAGGTGGTTCCCGCCTCGCTGGTTTTTCAGCTTTCTGGCATCCTGCCAGTGAATAAGGAATCTCAGCATGAAGCGCGCGCCTCTAATAACGCTATTACTCCTCAGTTCGCTCGGTACGTTTAATTCGGCCCGCGCGATGGATTACCCGTTGCCGCCCGCAGGCAGTCGCCTGATTGGGCAAAATCAAACCTATACGATACAGGAAGGGGATAATAAGCTTCAGACCATTGCCCGTCGATTTAATACCGCCGCGCAGGTGATCCTTGAAACGAACAACACCATTGCGCCGGTAAACCCCGCGCCGGGTACCGTCATCACCATCCCGTCGCAGATGCTGCTGCCGGACACGCCGCGCGAGGGGATTGTCGTGAACCTGGCCGAGCTTCGGCTCTACTACTTCCCGCCGGGAGAAAATAGTGTCCAGGTATTCCCGCTTGGCATCGGACAGCTGGGGCTGGAAACGCCGGTGAGCACCACCCGCGTTAGCCAAAAAATCCCTAATCCAACCTGGACGCCAACGGCGGGCATCAGAGCGCGTTCGCTGGCCCAGGGAATTAAATTGCCGCCCGTCGTTCCGGCTGGACCAAATAATCCACTGGGGCGCTATGCGCTGCGTCTGGGAATAGGTAATGGGGAATATCTTATTCATGGCACCAGCGCGCCGGACAGCGTGGGCCTGCGCGTCAGTTCCGGCTGTATGCGAATGAACGCCCCGGATATTAAAGCCCTGTTTGAGCAGGTGCGTGTTGGCACGCGGGTACAAATTATCAATGAGCCGGTGAAATTCTCCGTTGAGCCGGACGGCAAGCGTTATATTGAGGTCCACCGTCCGCTGGCCCAGGTGGAAGGGGAGAACCCGCAGATTTCGCCCATTACCCACTCCGCAGATTTTGCGACCTTTGTTTCTCAGGCGGGAAGCGATAAGGCGCTGATTGATAAAGCCCTGTCACGCCGTGCCGGGATCCCGGTTATCGTATCAGCAGGTAGCGGCCCGTCAGCCAGCAATAGCGTATTGTCGGTGCAGAATAGCCGGGTATCTGCTGCGGTAGCAGAAGAGGAAGGGGAGAAGGTGACGCAGTAGCGGTTTGACGCAGGCAAAAAAAATGGCGCACAATGTGCGCCATTTTATTAACAGGTACTATTACTTACGGTATTTAGTAGCCTGGTTGTCCAGACGCTGGTTAGCGCGAGCTGCGTCGTCTTTAGCAGCCTGAACGTCGGAACGCATTGCGTTCACGTCGTTGCTCAGCTGGTCAACTTTAGCGTTCAGAGTCTGAACGTCAGAAGACAGCTGATCGATTTTAGCGTTGCTGGAGCAACCAGCCAGCAGAGTAGAACCCAGGATTACCGCGCCCAGTACCAGTTTAGTACGATTCATTATTAATACCCTCTAGATTGAGTTAATCTCCATGTAGCGTTACAAGTATTACACAAACTTTTTTGGGTTGAGAATATTTTTTTGATGGGAATACGCCTATTTTTGATCGTTCGCTCAAAGAAGCATCGAATCAGTGCATTTTGCGTAAAAAGCTATGTAAAAAAAGGCATTTTTCATCGGATTCATCTTAGATAAATCGCAATTAAATAGAAAAACCCGATTTGCTTTTTGAATGAATTTGGCTAATGACGGTTATAAAAAAAGCACCCATTGGGCGCTTTTTATCAGAATTAATTCGTTCGTGAATTATTACAGCACGTGAACGGATGCAGTATTGGTGGTTCCGCTTGGTACCAGCGCACCGGAAACCATAACCACAACGTCGCCTTTCTGTGCCAGACCACGATCGACCAGCTCCAGCGCCACTTCTTTACCCAGACGGTAGAAATCATCGGTAGACGCGATCTCTTTTACCAGGTGTGGGATCACGCCTTTGCTCAGCACCAGCTGACGAGCCGTGGTTTCGTTGGTGGTCAGCGCCAGGATGGTGGCGTCCGGGAAGTATTTACGTACGGCGCGCGCAGATTTACCGCCCTGAGTTGCAACCACGATCAGTGGCGCTTCCAGTTTCTCTGCGGTTTCTACTGCACCACGGCAAACAGCTTCAGTGATGCGCAGTTTACGGCTGTCGTTGTTGTAATCCAGACGGCTTTTCATCACGCGGTCGGTACGTTCGCAAATGGTTGCCATGATAGAAACGGCTTCCAGCGGATATTTACCTTTCGCGGATTCGCCGGACAGCATGACTGCATCGGTACCGTCGAGGATGGCGTTCGCCACGTCGCCTGCTTCTGCGCGGGTAGGGCGTGGGTTTTTGATCATGGAGTCCAGCATCTGCGTTGCGGTGATAACCACTTTACGCGCGCGAACGCATTTCTCGATCATCATCTTCTGCGCGAAGATCACTTCTTCAACCGGGATTTCAACGCCCAGGTCGCCACGTGCAACCATGATGCCGTCAGACGCTTCGAGGATTTCGTCGAAGTTGTTCAGGCCTTCCTGGTTTTCAATTTTGGAGATGATCTGGATCTTCTCGCCGCCGTGGGCTTTCAGGTGCTCACGGATTTCAACCACGTCTGAACGCTTACGGATGAAGGATGCCGCAACGAAATCAACGCCTTGTTCGCAACCGAAGATCAGGTCCTGCTTGTCTTTCTCAGCCAGTGCAGGCAGCGCGATGGAAACGCCCGGCAGGTTAACGCCTTTGTTTTCGCCCAGGTCGCCGTTGTTCAGCACTTTACAGATAACTTTGTTACCTTCGATAGCGGTGACTTCCATACCGATCAGACCATCGTCGACCAGCACGGTGTTACCCACGGACAGATCGCTGGTGAAACCTTCATAGGTGACTGCAACGATTTCGTTGTTGCCCACAACAGATTTGTCGGTGGTGAAGGTGAAGGTCTGGCCCGCTTTCAGGGAGACGTCGTTACCGCCTTCCAGTTTGATGGTACGGATTTCCGGACCTTTGGTGTCGAGCAGGATAGCGGCTTTTTTACCGGTCTTGCTCATCACGTTGCGCAAGTTCTGGATACGCTGACCGTGTTCTGCGTAGTCACCGTGGGAGAAGTTCAGACGCATCACGTTCATGCCGGCGTCAAGCATTTTGCTCAGCATCTCTTCGGATTCGGTTTTCGGGCCGATAGTACAAACAATTTTCGTCTTTTTCATGACAGTCTTAGTCTTTAAGTTGGGAAGGATATGGAAATCTCGCTCCGGGGGCGCACCGCCGCGGAGTCAAACCTGTGTTGCAAAAGAGTATATGACACGCACTAAGGATAGGAGACATCAAATGAGCGTGCAGAAGAAAGTGTGCCTGAGTGACAGCCCAACGAAGGAGAGGAGAAGTTGTACGTTGTTTTTTGTATTCCAAGCGCTGAAACCATTCACCAGGGATTTGGCGCGCATTATACGCTGATTTTAAGATAAAAGGAAAATGGAAACAGCGTTTCAGAATTAATCAATGTTGTTTCACATAATATTGTTATCAAGGCGTTAAGCCATGATGACAACATATGGCGGCAGGTGATTGACCTGCCGCGTTTTGCTTATTTTTGCAGCGCCTGGCTGAGGTCGGCAATCAGGTCTCTCGGATCTTCAATGCCTACTGACAGGCGGATGAGCTGCGGCACAATACCGTTTGCCAGCCGTTGCTCAAGCGGGATGGAGGCGTGCGTCATGCTGTAAGGCTGGCTAACCAGACTTTCCACGCCGCCAAGACTTTCCGCGAGGGTGAAAAGCTTCAGGTTGCGAATCACCTCGGTGGCGCGTTGCGCATCGCCTTTCACCACGACGGAAATCATCCCACCGGGCAGCGCCATCTGCGTGCGGGCAAGCTGATATTGCGGATGCGATTCCAGCCCGGGATAGAAAACCTTTTCGACCAGAGGATGCTGCGCCAGCCATTGCGCAATCGCCAGCGCGTTGCTGCTGTGTTTCTCTACCCGGAGCGAAAGGGTGCGAATACCGCGCAGGGTCAGGAAGCTGCTGAACGGATCCAGGACGCCGCCCACCGCGTTTTGCAGATAGCCCAGCTTATCCGCCAGTGCCTTGTTGTCCCCGACAATCGCCAGCCCGGCCACCACGTCAGAGTGGCCGTTCAGGTATTTGGTGGCGGAGTGCACCACGATATCGAAACCCGCTTCCAGCGGGCGGTGGATCACCGGCGACGCGAAGGTGTTATCCGCTACGCTGATGACGTTATGACGACGGGCGATCGCCGCAATGGCCGCCAGATCCGCCAGCTTCAGAAGCGGGTTGGTCGGCGTTTCGACCCACACCATGCGGGTCTCCGGGCGAATGGCGGCCTCAAGCCCCGCTAAATCGTCCGGCTTAACCCAGCTGACCTGCAGGCCGGTGCTGCGCTTGCGCACGTTTTCAATCAGGCGATACGTCCCGCCGTAAACGTCATCAATGGCAACAATATGGCTGTCTTTATCCAGCAGCTCGAGCACCGTGGAGATGGCCGCCAGACCGGAGGCGAACGCGTAGCCCCGCGTGCCGCCTTCCAGTTCGGCAATCGCGGTTTCCAGCGCGTGGCGGGTCGGGTTGCCGCTGCGGGAATACTCATAGCCGGTATGTTCGCCGGGTGACGGTTGCGCAAACGTCGAGGTGGCGTAAATCGGCGGCATGACGGCGCCGTGCTGGTCGTTGAACGCGCCGCTGTGGACGCTGAGGGTTGCCAGGTTTTTCATCATCTATTCCTTTATTGCTGAAGACGGTTGCGCCAGGCGGTCAGAACGTCGCTGCGCGTAATCAGACCGAGAAAACGGTCATTATCATTAATCACGGCCACCAGACCGCGGTCAAAAATGGCGTGCAGGGCGCTCTCCGGGGCGTGTTTATCGAGGAATTCTACCTGACGCGTCATGGCTGCCGTCACCGGCAGGGCAAAGCGCTCGCCGTTGCCGCCGATATGCCGCAGGAGATCCCACTCGTCGATAATGCCCACCACCTTGCCGTTCTCCAGCACCGGCAACTGGGAGATGTCATACAGGCGCATGCGTGCCAGCACGGTGGAAAGCGTGTCGTCCGGGGCGGCGGTGACCGTAGCGCCTTCATCGTGGCGCAGGGCGATGTAGTCGGAGAGATCGCCCGCCTGCGGGCGCGAGATGAGCCCTTGCCGGCGCATCCAGTCGTCGTTAAACATCTTCGATAGATACTTATTGCCGCTGTCGCAGGCGAAGGTCACCACGCGTTTCGGCGAGGTCTGCGCCTGGCAATATTTCAGCGCCGCCGCCAGCAGCGTGCCGGTGGAGGAGCCCGCCAGAATACCTTCCGTTTTCAGCAGATCGCGCGCGGTGGTGAAGGCCTCGCGATCGGAGATGCGCCAGGCGCGATTCACCCCTTCAATGTGCGCCAGCGGCGGAATAAAGTCTTCGCCAATTCCCTCTACCAGCCAGGAGCCCGCGTCGTGGTAGCGTCCGGTTTCGACCTGGTCGGCAAGAACCGACCCGGCGGGGTCAGCCAGGACAAACTCCGTGTGCGGCGAATGCTCGGCGAACCACGCCTGCAGGCCGCCCAGCGTCCCGCCTGAACCCACGCCGACCACAATGGCGTCAATTCTGCCGTCAAGCTGCTCATACAGCTCCGGTGCGGTGGTGGTGCGGTGCGCCAGCGGGTTGGCTTCATTGTTGAACTGGTCGATATAAAACGCGCCGGGCAGCTCATTTGCCAGGCGCTGGGCGTAATCCTGGTAATAGGCGGGGTGGCCCTTATTCACGTCCGAGCGGGTCAGCACCACCTGAGCACCCAGCGCGCGCAGGTGGAAAATCTTCTCGCGGCTCATTTTGTCCGGCACTACGAGGATCAGCGAGTAGCCTTTCTGCGCGGCGATGAGCGCCAGGCCGAGGCCGGTATTCCCCGCCGTTGCCTCAATAATCGTGCCGCCCGGCTGCAGCTGCCCGGTGCGCTCCGCTTCGTTAATCATCGACAGCGCGACGCGATCCTTAATCGAACCGCCCGGATTCTGGTTTTCCAGCTTCAGAAACAGCGAGCAGGGACCGGTATCAAGCTTGTGCAGCTGGATAAGCGGGGTACGGCCAATCAGTTCAGTGACGGAGTGGTAAATCGTCATGATGTTTTCCTTTCTGGATGTCATGACGGGATGATAGGGCGGTGAATTTTTCGCAATAAAGAACAGTTCACTGTCTTTTAGAACAGAAAAGAATATAAATGCCGTTTTTGGATGTCAGGACAGCAAGACGTAAAGTTGTCTGGATGTGGGGATGGCTATATCGGCATGGAATGCTGAAAAAACGACCGCTTTTACGGGGTGTCAGCCAGCAGATATGCATCTGGTAGATAATCATTGCTGAAATTGGTCTAAATCCTTCCCACCCGGCAAAACCGCTGTTTATTTCTGAAAGTTATAAGACATGCTTTTTTGTTCATTTAAAAGCTGATAACGCCTGTTTACTATCATTTGGACATCCATACTGCTAAACCGCTATGTGCGGAACGGATAACGTATAAGAATGATCGTACTCAGGAATATTTCGAAGGTTTTTGACAACGGAAAAGTCGCGCTGACGGCCGTGGATAACGTCAATTTGACGATTGAGCAGGGGCAGATTTACGGCATTATCGGCTACAGCGGCGCCGGAAAAAGCACGCTTATCCGCCTGCTGAACGGCCTGGAAAAACCCAGCGCCGGAAGCGTCACCATTAACGGGCAGGATATCTCCGCTGCGAAAGGTGAAGCGCTGCGTCAGGCGCGCCTGAAGATCAGCATGGTGTTCCAGCACTTCAACCTGCTGTGGTCGCGCACGGTGAGCGAGAATATCGCCTTCTCGATGCAAATCGCCGGTGTGCCAAAAGCTAACATTAAGGCGCGCGTCGCCGAACTGGTGGAGCTGGTAGGCCTGAAGGGGCGCGAGAATGCGTACCCGTCGCAGCTGAGCGGCGGGCAAAAACAGCGCGTGGGGATTGCGCGCGCGCTGGCCAACAACCCCGACGTGCTGCTCTGCGATGAGGCCACGTCCGCGCTCGACCCGCAGACCACCGATCAGATCCTCGATTTGTTGTTAGACATTAACCGTCGGTTCAAACTGACCATCGTGTTGATCACGCACGAGATGCACGTGGTGCGCAAAATCTGCGACCGCGTGGCGGTGATGGAGAACGGCAAAGTGGTGGAAGAGGGCGACGTGCTGAGCGTCTTTACCCATCCGCAGCAGCCCATTACGCAGCAGTTTGTCCGTCAGGTAAGCCAGTACGCGGAGGAAGAGACCTTCAATACCGAACTGGCTAACGATCTGGAAGGGACGGTGGTCAGACTAACCTTTACCGGACACAGCACGCACAAGCCGGTTGTCGGGGAATTAACCCTGCGCTACGGCCTGCCGTTTAACATCCTGCACGGGAAAATGACGCAAACCGCCCACGGGGTGTTTGGTCAGCTCTGGGTGCACGTCGTGGCATCCGATGAACAACTGAACAATATCCTCGCCGACCTGCAGCACAGCGATATTGAAGGCGAGGTAATTAAACATGGCTGAGAATCTCTTTCCGCATCTCAAGTGGGATCAGCTCTGGGCGGCGACGCTGGAGACGCTGTACATGACCGCGCTTTCCGGCGTGGCGACGTTTGTGCTGGGCATTGTGCTGGGCCTGGCGCTGTTTTTAACCGCGCGCGGTGGGCTGTTCCACAACCGCACGGTCTACAGCGTCATTTCGATTGTGGTGAACGTGTTTCGCTCGATCCCGTTCATCATTCTGATTGTCCTGCTGATCCCGTTCACCAAGACCGTCGTCGGCACCATCCTTGGCGCTAACGCGGCGCTGCCAGCCCTGATTGTTGGCGCGGCACCGTTCTACGCACGTCTGGTCGAAATCGCCCTGCGTGAGGTTGACAAAGGGGTCATTGAAGCAACGCGCTCGATGGGCGCACGACTGAGCACGCTCGTGTTTCGGGTTTTACTGCCGGAATCATCACCTGCACTGGTTTCAGGTATTACGGTGACGCTGATTGCGCTGGTGAGCTACAGCGCAATGGCGGGGGTGATTGGCGCCGGTGGTTTGGGAAATCTGGCTTATCTGGAAGGATTCCAGCGCAACCATGGTGACGTCACGCTGGTGGCAACGGTGACCATTTTAATCATCGTTTTCATTATCCAGTTCTGCGGCGATGTCATTACTTCACTGTTAGATAAACGCTAATAAATACACACAGGAACCACATCATGAAAAAGACACTGACACTGATTGCCGCCGCAACCCTGAGCGCCCTGAGCTTTGCCTCCTGGGCCGACACCCTGACCGTGGGCGCATCTAACACCCCGCACGCCGAAATTCTGGAGCAGGCCAGGCCGATTCTGGCGAAGCAGGGTATCGACCTGGAGATCAAACCGTTCCAGGACTACATTCTGCCGAACACCGCGCTGGCGGGTCATGACATCGACGCCAACTACTTCCAGCACATTCCTTACCTGAACAGCGTGCTGAAAGATCACGCGGGTGATAAGGACTACGATTTTGTCAGTGCGGGCGCGATCCACATTGAGCCAATCGGCATCTACTCCAAAAAATACAAGTCGCTGAAGGACCTGCCGGAAGGCGGCAAGATCATCATGCGTGACGCGGTTTCCGAGGAAGGCCGTATTCTCTCCATCTTCGAGAAAGAGGGCGTGATCAAGCTGAAGCCGGGCATCGATAAAGTGACCGCGCGCATCAGCGACATCGTTGAGAACCCGAAAAAGCTGAAGTTCACGCCTAACGTGGAAGCGTCCCTGCTGCCGCAGATGTACAACAACGACGAAGGCGACGCGGTGGTGATTAACGCCAACTACGCGATTGACGCCGGTCTGGACCCGGTTCACGACCCGATTGCGGTAGAGAGCGGTGAAAATAACCCGTACGCCAACATCATTACCGTGCATCGCGGCGACGAGAAGAAGAAAGATATTGTCGCGCTGGTGAACGTGCTGCACTCGAAAGAGATTCAGGACTGGATCCGCACCAAGTACAAAGGCGCAGTCATTCCCGTAAATAACTAATTTACTGATTTTACAGATGAAGCCCGGCGAGTCTCTCGCCGGGCTTCTTTTTTGTATCCGGCGGGAGAATCATTTAAGCTCAACGTTTAAAAGGCAATGGAGTGATGACGATGGGTAACGTGACCAAAGATGAAGCGCTGTACCAGGAGATGTGCCGGGTGGTCGGCAAAGTGGTGCTTGAGATGCGTGATTTAGGGCAGGAGCCGAAGCATATTGTCATTGCGGGCGTGCTGCGCACGGCGCTGGCGAACCAGCGCATCAAGCGCAGCGCACTGACAACCGAAGCGATGGAAACGGTGGTTAAGGCGCTGGCCGGCTAACGCGCCAGCGTTTCGCGACCTGTTCAAGCGAGCAGCAGAGCAGATAATAGACCGCACCCGTAAAGATAAAGATGGCCGCCGGGTAGATTTGCACCCGGTTATTTACCTGTCCCGCCACCGTGGTCAGCTCCGGGACGTTCACGATGAATGCCAGCGACGTATCCTTCAGCAGGCTGATAAAAATCCCCACCAGCGACGGCAAAATATTTCTCAGCGTCTGCGGCAGCAGCACGCGCCACAGGGTTTGCTGCGTGCTGAACCCCTGAGACAGCGCGGCCTCGTTTTGACCCAATGGGAGCGCCCTGAGCCCGGCAAAAACTGAATGCATCACCGATGCCGCCGTAAACCAGGCCAGCGCCAGCGTCACGGTCAGCGCCCCCGGCAGATCCCCGCCGGTTATCAGCGGCAACAGATACCACATCCAGAAAATCACAAAAATCAGGGGAATACCGCGAATCAACTCCGCCCACAGAAAAAGCCCCCTGCGCACCAGCCCAGGATAGCGCCAGGCGAGGCACGCCAGCGCCACGCCGCCGGGAAGCGCAAGCAGGGCGGCCCCTGCGGCCATCAGTAGCGAGAGCAGTACGCCGCCGGGTTCACCCGCTGCCGTTCGTCCCCACAGCAGATAATCCAGGTTTTCGACAATAACGTTAAATCCGGCAATCATCTTTTTTCCTCCCTGAATGCGGGCCGACGCGCACCAGCACCATCCCCATGACAATGCCGGTAAGCAAATAGAGCACCGTACCGACGATAAACGCCTCCAGGGCGTGGGCGTTGTAACTTTCAATCTGCCGGACCTGGTAGGTTAGCTCAGCAAAGCCAATCCCGCTGGCGAGCGAGGAGAGCTTCATCAAATTGAGGTACTGGCCGACAACGGGCTGCCAGGCGTTGGCGAGCCCCTGCGGCAGAAGAATGTAGCGAAATAAACGCCACGAGGAGAACCCTTGCGCCAGCGACGCTTCCTGCTGTCCGGCAGGAACAGAACGCAGCCCCGATGCCACTTCCTCAATTAAAAACGCCGAGGTAAAGACGCCTAACCCCCAGGCAGAACATAAAAACTCAGGGGTAAACCACCAGACGTCGCCGGGCAGAATTGACCAGCTGTGATCCGCGTTCACCGCGTCCCGAAAGCCCTGCGGTAACCCGTTCCAGGCGGCGAAATACCAGAACAGCAGCTGCACCAGCAGCGGCGTATTGCGAAACAGCGATACCCAGCCGCTGACGACCGCATTCCCGATGCGTCCACCGGAAAGACGCAGGAGCAAAAAGAACGGCGCAAGCAGGCTGGCGATCAGCCCCCCCGCCAGCGTCACCCACAGGGTGGTGAGAAATCCGGAGAGTATCCACTGCAGAGGCTGTCCGGTCAGCACGCCTTGCCAGTCGAGGGCGGGCATCAGAGGTGCTCCTGGTGCAGCGGGTTAAGCACTTTTTGCAGGAAACGCTGCGCCCGGGGATGCGACGGTTGACTGAAAAATTGCGCCGGCGGCGCGGTTTCAAGAATCTGCCCGCCGTCGATAAAGACAATCCGGTCGGCAATTTCCCGGGCGAACTGCATCTCGTGAGTCACTACAATCATGGTGATCCCGCTATGGGCAAGGGCTTTCATGACGAATAACACTTCGCCAATCATCTCCGGATCGAGTGCCGACGTCGGCTCGTCGAAGAGGATGATCTGCGGCGACGAGGCCAGGGCGCGGGCAATCGCCACGCGCTGCTGCTGGCCGCCGGAAAGTTGCGCGGGAAAATGATGGGCTTTTTCCAGCATCCCGACCTTTTCCAGCAGCGCCAGCGCGCGCTCCTGAGCAGGCTGCGGTTTCCAGCCGTGCACATGCTCCAGCGCCAGGGTGATGTTCTGGCTGGCGGTGAGGTGGGCATACAGATTGAACTGCTGAAACACAAACCCAACCCGGCAGCGCAGCTGGCGCAGCCTGCTGCCGGAAAGCTGCCCGGTCGGCTTGCTGTCGACAAGGATTTCCCCGCCGCTCAGGGTTTCAAGCTGGTTGATAAGACGGATCAGCGTTGATTTACCCGAACCGGAAGGGCCGAGAATAGCAACCACTTCACCGGGCGTGATGGAGAGGTTAATGTCGCGTAAAACCTGATGGTCGCCGTAGCGTTTGTCTACGTGACGAAACTCAACGCTGGCCTGTTCCAGATGTGAAAAATCCGCGGCACCGGCCGCGGAGTGGGAAAATAAACCTGAGAGCATATTACTGGGCTTCTATTTTAAAGGCGCGAGGCTGTGGAGCGGGCGTGTTTGGGCCAAACCAGACGTCATAGATTTTTGCCGCCTGACCGTTCTTCTCGAGGTTAACCAGCTCATCGTTAACGGCTTTCAGCAGCGCCGTTTCGCCTTTCTTCACCCCGACGCCAATCTCTTCCTTGCTGAGCAGGTCGGGCAGGATTTTAAAGTTCGCTTTATCCGGGGCCTGCGCCAGCAGACCCGCCAGGATGGTGCTGTCCTGGGTAATGGCCTGCACATTGCCGTTGCGCAGCGCCGTCAGCGCCAGCGGAATGTCATCATAAGAGAGCACGCGGGACTGCGGGAAACGCTGGTGGAGCGCCTGTTCCCCCGTGGTGCCTTTGACCGCGCCAATGCGCGCCCGGCTGTAGTCATCAAGCTTGTCCGGTGATTTAGCCGGAACCAGGAACTGTTGTCCGGTCACGAAATAGGGCGTTGAGAAATCAATCACCTGCGCGCGTTCCGGGGTGATGGTGATATCCGCCACAATCAGATCCGCTTTACCGGACTGGAGGAGTGGAATACGGTTCCCCGGATTGGTGGCAACCAGTTCAAGCTTCACGCCGAGTGATTTTGCCAGTGCTTTGGCAAAGTCCACGTCGTAACCCACGATCTCGTGCGTTTTTGCATCAATAGAGCCAAACGGCGGGTTGGCGTCAAATGTGGCGACTTTCACCACCCCCGCGGCCTTAATATCCGCCAGTCGATCGGCCAGCGCCTGCGTTGAAAACAGGCTCCCGGCGGCCAGTAATCCCAGCACAACCGTCCCTTTTTTAAACCCATTCATCTTTGCTGCCATAGTTATCGTTCGTCCCGTTGTTTTTGTTTTGCACCGTTACGCTCCCATAAGCAAAAGCTATCGCCAAATAAGAAATCGTTCTTTGCTATATACAAAAAAGCATTAGTGAACAGCATGTTACTGGCAGGTAAATGAACGGAGCTATTTGCACTTCCTGCACATCGACTGCCGGAATTGATATTTCCGCTGCCCGGAAACGCGTGCTTAACTCAGGTCAGGTGAAGCGAGAGGGGTAAAGGCAATGAAAAAATGGATCAGCACGCTACGGCGGTTTTTTGCGACCCGGCCAGCGAATGCGGAGAACAGCGCGCAGCGTGTTCTGGAGTCAATACTGCCTGTCGCCAGCCTGTACGGCGTAGACGTGGCCAACATCGACCCGGAGTGGTTCCATGATAAAACGTCACGCTGAACTGCGCCGCACGCGCGAAATGTACTGGAACGAGTTGTGCGTGATGGCTGTAAAGCAGGGATGAGCGGAAAAATACGCGGGTAAATCCTCGGTAAACGATGGCCGTTTTGTTACCACTATCTCCTTTCAGAGATGGAGATGATAATGAAACGGACAGTATTAACCCCGGCACTTTCTGCCACTGCATTACTGATTGCCATGCAGGCGGCGCACGCTGCGCCACAGGCGCACGTTGTCTGCGGCTACTCCCACACGCTCGGCGACGATGCCATTATGATGTATGGCATGCCCAACGAGGCCATGCTGCACGATTTTTTTGGAAACGTGCAAACGGATGCCTTCTCCAGCCGCGAATCGCTGCGTAGAGATGAAAAGACCACCTGCGATAACAAAGCCGACAGCTCGGCCTACTGGGCTCCCTCACTGAGGTTGCCTGACGGAACGGTGGTCAAACCGGCCTATCAAAAAACCTATTATCAGGCATCGAACGTGGACGCCTGGCCGCTGCACCCGTTCCCGGCGGGGCTGTCGCTGCTGGCGGGGGATCATCACGGTACCGCGCCGAATCCGCATATCACCTTCTTATGCGCCAACGGCAAGGGCTACACCACCAAAACGGGCGAAGTTTGCGGCTTACGCAAGGCGAACGATGCCGTGCAGTTTAATATCGGCATTCAATTTCCGAACTGCTGGGACGGGGTCAACCTGAAGCCCGCCCACGGGCTGGTCAATGCCACTTATGACACGAAAGGGCAGTGCCCGTCCGCCTTCCCGGTGAAAATCCCGACCGTGAACATGAATATTGCGTACGTGCTCCCGACGATTAGTTCGCTCGATACCAACAAAGCGCAGCTTTCTCTCGATCCCATCATGCACGGCAGCGAGCGGGAAGAGCGGTGGGGAAGCCTATATACGGCCCATGCGGACTTCATGAACGGCTGGACGGAAGACGCCGCGCGCTTTATGACCGACCTGTGCATGAACCGCGGTCTGGATTGCGGCTCCACCGTTCCGTATGGTTATTCAAAAGCGAAGGCTAACGTCTGGCTCAGTAGCCTGGAGCCCGCGCTTTCCCAGCCGGATCCCCAGGTTTTACTGGTGCAGGATAACTGGCAGAACGGCGGGCGCACCAAAAACAGCGAAACGCTGTCGCTGGTGAAGTTCCATATTCCCCCGCTGCCTGCCGGACAGGATCCTTCGCAGTTTAAATATCGCGTGCGTATTTATGGCGGGAAAGTGGAAACCAACGGCGCGGATCAAATCTTCTTCTATCCGGCAAGCAATGACTGGGATCCGGCCAGCGTGAGCTGGCAGTCGCGGCCAGCCTGCAGCTACCGTTCGGATGCGGTGCTTTACCTGAACCACGCCCGCGAGTACCGGATGGTGGACGTGGATAAAGCGGTGCGCAAGGCGCTGGCTGAAGGGAAAACCGAGATTTCGTGGTACATCGGCGGCGATCGTCAGGGAAATCATTACCAGTTTGAGACGGCTACTTCCCCGCAAAGCCTGATCCTGATGCTGACCGGCTTTAGCAAAACGCCGGAGATCTGATTACGCCCGCGTTTTTTTGTTCTCATCAACGTTAACTGGTAATGTCGACAGCCTGAATGACGGGCCAGTTAACGCTATGAGCATAAAAAAGATGATAAAGCGCAGTATCGCTGCGTGGCTAGTGATCTGCCTGATAAGCGGCGTGCTGCTGTACGCGGAACAGATACGCCGCCAGTTCTGGGAGCGCGATCGCGAGTTTACGGCACTCTATTCGGCGATCGGCGCCGTGCTGACGCAAAACGAGTCGGTGTTGCCGCTTCTGAATGGCGATGAAGATATCACCGCGTTACGCAAAAAATTCCCGCATATTAAGGCTCTGGAAAAAACCACCGGTCGCGCGCTGGACGCTGCCCGCGTGGAGCCGTTTCGCGGCGTTCAGTACTGGCTATACAACCCGTGGCGGCAGATCCGCGTTCTGATTGACTTAAGCGCGCTGCTTCCGGCGCGCCATACTTTTGCACAGCTGCATTTAAGCGTCACGAATGATGATACACCGCCGTCGACGGGGGCGTTCTGGCACTGGCAGCGCACCTTTCCGCAACACACTCAGCCTTTTATCCTCTCCGCCTCGGCAAATCCGAACTGGTTCCGGGTTGCCTGGTTGCCCTATCCGCTGCTCTTTCTGGCGTGGGGAATAGTGATTGCGGGCGCGGGAACCGTGCTCTGGCAGCGCAAACAGCGCCAGCAGGCCGAACAGCGTGCGCTCTATTATCAACACGCCAGGCTTAACACGCTGGGAGAGATTACCGCGGGCATCGTCCATGAAATCAACCAGCCGCTGACCGCCGTGCAAACCTGGATCCAGGGCGCGCAGCGGCAGCACCAGCAGGGGAATCCGCAGGCTGTGTCGCAGGCGCTCGCGGCGGCGCTGCTGCAAACGCAGCGCATTAGCGCCTTGCTGACGCGTTTCCGAGAGCATGTTGTTCAGGAGAAGGTGACCCTGCGGGAAACCGATCTGGTACAGTGCTGGCAGCAGGTGGAAAATTTACTCGAGCACGAGCGCAAATCCAGACGTATCGCGATAATCCATGCGTTTGCCGCAGATGCAACGACCGTGCTGGCGGACAGACTCTGGCTGGAGCAGATCCTGCATAATCTGCTCAGCAATGCGATTCAGGCGCAGCAGGAGAACACGCACGGCTGGGTACGAATCGACAGTCAGAAAAATGAGAAGGGTATTCTGGTCACCCTGACCGACGGCGGGCCCGGGTTTAGCCCGGAAGCCCTGCAGAACGCGTTTATGCCCTTCTTTAGCGGACGCCCCGGCGGAATTGGGCTGGGGATGACGTTAACGGAAACGCTGATAACGCGCATGAACGGCTCGATCGCCCTGGGCAATGCCCCGCAGGGTGGGGCGCAGATCCGCTTGCAGCTGGCGGAAGGAAAGGAGACAAAGCATGGATAAGATGGTCTGGCTCATCGATGACGACGAGTCCATCAGAGAATCATTAGCGTTTCTGCTGTCGGGAATGGGCTGGCAGGTGCAGACGTTTGAGAGCGTCGACGCCTTTACGCGGGCACACAGTGGTGAACCGGCGCTGGTTGGCTGTCTGCTGCTGGATATGCGCATGCCGGGCAAAGGCGGGCTGACCTGGCTGGAAGAAGGCGAATGGCCGTGGCCGCAACTACCGGTGATTATTATGACCGGGCACGGCACCGTCGATGCCTGTCGTCGGGCGTTTCGTAATGGCGTATTCGAGTTTTTCACCAAGCCGCTCGATGCCGATAAGCTTATCGAAACGGTGGGACTGGCCCTTGCAGAAAGCCAGCGGCGTTTTACCGCCTGGCAGGAAATTGCGCGGCTTAAAGCGCGCTTTGAGCAGTTAACCGCGCGGGAACGCGAGGTATTGATGGTGTTAATTGAAGGGTGCAGTAATAAAGAGGTGGCCGCGCGTCTGAACCTCTCGCACAGAACCGTGGAAGCGCACCGCGCGGCGGCGTTTGCCAAGCTCGGGGTCACCAGCCTGGTTCAGGCAAGCCGGGAATATGACAAATTGCAATCCGTATAACTACCAGGTGGAGTGCGTAATCAACCGAATTACGTTTCGTTGTGCAGTTAAGTAACCTTTGAGATGTCAAACAACACTCGAGGAAGTGCAATGAAAAAAGTCATGATGGTTGCGGCACTGGTCGCGGGTAGCGTAAGTCTGGCCGCACAGGCCGAGACGTTGACCCAAAAAAATCTCTCTCTGGCGCAGGCAAACGCGCTGGCAACATCCGCCATTCAGTCCTGTGCAGCGAAAAATTACCAGGTCGCGGTCACGGTGGTTGACCGTGCGGGCGTGGTAAAAGCGGTGCAGCGTATGGATAATGCCGGTCCTCACACGGTAAAAGCCAGCGAAATGAAAGCGTTTACGGCACTTAGCGCAAAAAATGCGTCAGGCAAAGTGATGGAGGCGGCGCAGAGCAATGCGGGCGCACAGAACATGCGTGATATTCCTGGCTTCCTGCTGCTGGCCGGTGGTCTGCCGGTAAAAGAAGGCGATGAGGTGATTGGGGCGATCGGCATCGGCGGTGCGCCGGGCGGTCACCTTGATGAAGCCTGTGCTCAGGCGGCCATTGACGGGCTGAAAAAGTAATATAAAAAAGCACCGGTTTTACGGTGCTTTTTTTTATCAAATTTTGCAGGCATCACCGCAGTCATCATCGGCAACGATCGCCTGCGCTTTTTTATCCGCGTCGTCCAGACGTTCCGCGTTACGCTCTTCCGCTTCATCCAGTCCGTTAAAAACCAAGTTATCGAGATCAATTTCCATGTGGCACCTGCTATGTTCAGTTTTTGATACTGGCACAGTATAGGGTAAAAAACGCCGGTAATGTACCTCGCAGCACATAAGGATAATCCCTGCCATACTCAGTGCTTTATGGCTGAGGAGCGCTCATGATTACCCTCTGTAAAACCTGCGGAACCGCCTATGATGGAAAGCCCGAAAGATGTCCGATTTGCGAGGATGAACGCCAGTACGTCCCGGCCAGCGGCCAGGCGTGGATTGAGTACGCGACGGTAACGGCCACGCACGACAATAAATGGCAGTTGCTGGAGCCCGCGCTGTTCAGTATCAAAACGGTGCCCGCTTTTGCGATTAACCAGCGGGCGCTGCTCCTGCGCACCCCGCACGGCAACATTCTCTGGGATTGCATCGCCAACCTTGACCCGACAACCGAAACGCTCGTCTCCGCGCTCGGTGGCCTAAGCGCCATTGCGATTTCACATCCGCACTATTACACCACGATGCAGGAGTGGGCCGCGGCTTTCGATGCACCGATCTATCTGCACGCCAGTGACCGCGAGTGGGTGATGCGTGACAGCCCGGCAATTCATTTCTGGGAGGGAGAGGCGCTGGAGATTTGGCCGTCCGTCACCTTGCTGCGTCTCGGCGGCCATTTTGCGGGCGGGACGGTGCTGCACTGGCAGGAGGGTGAGGGCGTTTTACTGGCGGGTGATATCCTGCAGGTCACCCCGGGGAAAGATGCGGTGTCGTTTATGTGGAGTTACCCGAATATGCTCCCTCTGCCAGCCCGTACGGTTGAGGACGTCACCCGGCGTCTGAAAGGGAAAGCGTTCGCCCGTCTTTACGGGGCGTTTGAAGGGCAGACTATTTCGGCGAACGCCGACGACATCGTCCAGCGGTCGGGCCAGAAATATATTGCTTGTCTCAGGTAAAGTACGGTGGGTAAACTTTACAAGTGTGATCGCGATCATACCTAAACTAAAACAGATAAAAGAGAAATTGCTATGCAACATATCATTGAAGGTTTTCTCAGCTTTCAAAAAGAGATTTTCCCGCAACGTAAAGAGCTCTTTCGCAGTTTAGCGTCCAGCCAGAATCCCAAAGCGCTGTTCATCTCCTGCTCCGACAGCCGCCTGGTCCCTGAACTGGTTACCCAGCAAGAGCCGGGACAGCTCTTTGTCATTCGTAATGCTGGCAACATTGTCCCGCCTTTCGGACCGGAGCCGGGCGGCGTATCTGCAACTATCGAGTACGCGGTGGTAGCGCTGGGCGTGACGGATATCGTGATCTGCGGTCACTCCAACTGTGGCGCGATGAAGGCGATTGCCGATAACGCCAACCTGGAGCCGATGCCTGCCGTCTCCCACTGGCTGCGCTATTCCGACGCGGCGAAAGCCGTGGTGGAGAAGAAAGCCTGGGACAAGCCGATCGACAAAGTCAATGCGATGGTGCAGGAAAACGTGTTTGCCCAGCTGAGCAACATTAAGACCCACCCGTCCGTCGCGGTGGGCCTGCGCAACAACTCTATCCGACTGCACGGCTGGGTGTACGACATTGAAAGCGGCGAAATCCGTGCGCTGGATAAAGCGACGAAAACTTTCGTTTCCCTGTCTGAAAATCCGGAAGTCTTCTTCGAGTAATATCGCTTTTCAGGGCATGGAAGCCCTGTCAGTTCTCCACGTATGGTAATCGCCGTCGTGAACCCGAAGCGGATTGTTCAGCCGCTTTCGCCATCGCCTCTGCAATCTCAGCACATTCCGCCAGCCCCTGAACGAAGGGACGATCGTGCATCAGCCACGGTATCGCACCGAATGCAATGCGCCCGCGAACGGTTTCAGGCGCTTTTAGCGTGTAATCCTCGCCAACGTCGGGTATCTCGTCGCCCGTTTCCAACAGCTGTTTACGCAGCGTAGGGAAAGGCAAATCCTTTGTTTTGAGCGGCTTTTGTCCGCGCGCATCAATAAATACGTCGAAACGGTAAACGGTCTCTTTGGTGGTAATGACCGTCCGATCGCTGCCGGCATCAAGCGTGTAATCATCACCGAGCGCCGCTACGCTAATGATGCCCGCCTCGCGAAGCGCAAGCAGCCTGCGAATAGACTGCGGCGGGATGGCCGCATAGTTGTCGATAAACACGCGGGCGAGGCCCTGCTTAAAGCGCTCCCTGTCCTCTTCGTTGAGGTGGGGCACAATCTCCTGAACCACCTCATGCAGTCGGAGGACGGCATAGCGCCAGGCCACGGTGCGCCGTTCGCGTTTGTTGCGTTCAACCTCGATAAGGTTCTCTTCCGCCCAGGTAAACGGACCGTGCAGTTTACGATCCTCAAACCAGGCATCGCGGAGGCTGTCGGCATTATGGTTGCGCAGCGCAATTTTCTCGCACCACGCCGGGTCGGCGAGCTCAAGCTCTTTCACCATCAGGGAAAATATGCGGTCGAGCAGGCCATCGACCCCTTTGGCGATCTCGGTTTCAACCGTGAATTCGGTCAATACCGACAGCGGCTCGTAAGGAATAGGGCAGTAAAAATCGGCCTCAGGCAGAATGCCCGTCCGGGACATCAGCGTAATGTTTAACCCTTCGCTGCCCTTGTCGAGGATGAATTTACCGTCACGAAACTCACCGTGCTGCATCACCACCGCCATAGCCGCGTCCAGCCCGCTCAGCGATGTCCCCATGATACCAACGCGGCATGGCGGAATGCTGGCGTCCATCAACCCCGACCACGGGCTGGGGAAGAATGTGCGCGTGGCTTCCTCCTCCTCCGGCCAGACGTGACCGGTAGCGATAACCGCCAGGTCGAATTGGTCGGGCAAGGTGGTGTCGTTGACGGACAGCGTAACGCCGGTTGTCGCGGGGATGATGTCAGTGACTTTTGCAGACTCATGGACATCAACCCTGAACCCCAGCTTTTTTGCCTCTTTTACGACGGAAAGAAAGCTGTCGCGGAAATACTCTCCCAACAGGAGCCTCGGCAGGAACTGCCGGTCATGCAGGCGGGCTTTATCAACCTTAAAGCGCGCCAGATGAGCGTCACTCTGTTGCCTGAGCCAGTCGAGGTAGGTCATAAAAATGGGCGGGATTTCAATGCTCGCGATATTCGCCAGCATCAGGCGAGAATTATCGTCGTCGTTATAGGGCATGCCCACGCCAGCTTCAGCGGCTTGTTCAAAGATGGAAACAGAGAGCGGTGTGCTGTTTTTAAGGAGATGATAAAAGGTGTAAATCCCTGTGGGGCCGGAGCCAATAATCGCGATTCTCTTCATCGACGGTCTTCCTGTTTTTTTTCCATAAGAAAAGCGTAGCAGGAGAATAATGATGAAAATAAGGGATTAGGAGAATTCAGGATATCAGAAGAGGATTTGCACCATTTCAGGACTGAAATGGTGCGTCCGAGTGGACTCGAACCACCGACCCCCACCATGTCAAGGTGGTGCTCTAACCAACTGAGCTACGGACGCAGAATGGTGCGTTCAATTGGACTCGAACCAACGACCCCCACCATGTCAAGGTGGTGCTCTAACCAACTGAGCTATGAACGCAACGTGTTGTCGGTGACAACGGGGACGAATATTAGCGGCACAGCATCAAGGAGGCAAGAGGGAAAACGCATTTTTCTCTCTGATTTCACGCGATTGCTTCATTACCGCGCAAAGTGAGGAGAAAGTAGCCGCCAGACGGCGGTTACTGCGTATTTAACGTGCGGCGCGCTGCAAAATCACCGCTGATGGCTGGCGCTGCAGGAAGCGCATGCGCAGCATCATCATGATCGCCGCCGACGTCAGGCCGATGATAAAGCCCATCCAGAACCCTGCCGGACCCATGCGGTCAACCACCAGATCGGTCAGCGCCAGAACGTAGCCTGCTGGCAGACCCAGCACCCAGTAGGCGATAAAGGTGATAAAGAAGATAGAGCGTGTGTCTTTATATCCTCGCAGCACGCCGCTGCCAATCACCTGAATGGAGTCGGAGATCTGATAAATGGCAGCCAGCAGCATCAGGTGCGAGGCCAGCATCACCACTTCAGGATTGTCGTTGTAGAGCAGGGCGATCTGCTCACGCAGCGCCACGGTGAAGAGCGCCGTACAGATGGCCATGCAGACACCCACGCCCAGCCCGGTCCGCGCGGCTGTTTGCGCATCCAGCGTTGAACCCTGTCCCAGGCGGAAGCCAACGCGAATCGTCACCGCCGCCGCGAGCGACATCGGCAGGACGAACATCAGGGAGCTGAAGTTAAGCGCAATCTGGTGCCCGGCCACGTTAACAATCCCCAGCGGGGAGACCAGCAGGGCGACCACGGCAAAGAGCGTCACTTCAAAGAACAGGGCCAGCGCAATCGGCAAGCCTAGCTGCACCAGGCGCGTCATGATGCTCCAGTCCGGCGTGCTGAATCTGTTCTCGTTGCGAATATCGCGCATTGAACGGGCGCGTTTTACAAAGGTGATCATCGAGAAGAACATCACCCAGTAAACGGCCGCCGTCGCCACGCCGCAGCCGACGCCGCCCAGCTCCGGCATCCCGAAATGACCGTAAATAAAGATGTAGTTCACCGGAATATTAACCAGCAGGCCGATAAAGCCCATCACCATGCCGGGCTTGGTTTTCGCCAGACCCTCACACTGGTTACGCGCCACCTGGAAAAAGAGGTAGCCGGGCGCACCCCAGAGCAGGGCGCGCAGGTAGCCGACGGCTTTGTCCGCCAGCGCCGGATCAATATTGTGCATGGCGCGGATGATATGACCTGCGTTCCAGAGCACGACCATGATCAGCACGGAGACAAACCCGGCCAGCCAGAAGCCCTGACGGACCTGATGGGCAATGCGTTCGCGTCGCCCGGAGCCATTGAGTTGAGCGATAACCGGCGTGAGTGCGAGCAGCAGACCATGGCCGAACAGGATGGCCGGAAGCCAGATTGACGTGCCGATGGCAACGGCCGCCATATCGGTGGCGCTGTAGCCACCCGCCATTACCGTATCCACAAATCCCATTGCGGTCTGGGCCACTTGCGCGACGATCACTGGTATTGCCAGTGCCAATAGCTGGCGCGCTTCATTCATGTACTTCTGCACGTGAACACCTTTATTTTGTAGTTATTTGAGAGACTAAAAAAGCCGCCGTAACTGGCAGCAAGAAGAAAATGCAGGGGGGTGCCAGCTATTGTAGCGGGCTTTAGCTATTTATCTAGTGAAAAAATCGCCAGAAAATGCGCTCCGCTGGCAACCTGTTTTTCCAACTGATATTGTGGTGGGATTAAACGGTGTCATCACCGTCCGGAAAAAACAGGAGTTGTAAGCATGTTTACTGGTATTGTGCAGGGCACCGCCAAAGTGGTGTCCATTGATGAAAAACCTAATTTCCGTACTCACGTGGTTGAGCTGCCGGAATATATGCTCGATGGCATCGAAACCGGCGCCTCAATTGCCCATAACGGCTGCTGCCTGACGGTAACCGAAATTAATGGCAACCAGATTAGCTTTGATTTAATGAAAGAGACCCTGCGCATCACTAACCTGGGCGAGCTGGTGGTCGGGGATACCGTCAACGTTGAGCGCGCGGCGAAGTTCAGCGACGAGATTGGCGGCCATCTGATGTCCGGGCACATTATGACCACCGCCGAAGTGGCGAAAATCGTCACCTCGGAAAATAACCGCCAAATCTGGTTTAAAGTGCAGGATCCGGCATTAATGAAATACATCCTCTACAAAGGATTTATTGGCATTGACGGGATTAGCCTGACGGTGGGAGAAGTGACCCCGACGCGTTTTTGCGTGCATTTAATTCCCGAAACGCTGCAGCGCACCACGCTGGGGACGAAAAAACTGGGACATCGCGTGAATATCGAAATCGATCCGCAAACCCAGGCGGTCGTTGATACCGTTGAGCGCGTGCTGGCGGCCAAAGAGGCGGCAATAATTAAAGCCGCAGAAGAAGAATAAAAAAATAACCCCGGCTAACCGGGGTTATTTTTTTAGCGGGCGACACGTAATCCGTGTTCAATCCCACGGCTAAAAACAACCTGCCAGAGCTGAATATCGCGCGCGCGAAACGCCCCCGCGCAGGCATTCAGATAATAGCTAAACATCCGCTTGAATCGTTCAGAATAGTTGTCGGCAATGTCAGGCCAGGCTTCCTGAAAACGTGCATGCCACGCCATTAACGTTGTGTCGTAATCCGCGCCGAAGTTATGCCAGTCTTCCATCACGAAATGGGGTTCGCTGGCGTTGGCAATCTGGCGTACGGACGGTAAACAGCCATTCGGAAAGATGTATTTGTTGATCCACGGGTCAACGTTATTGTCGGTCCGCTTAGAGCCGATGGTGTGCAGCAGGAAGATGCCGTCTGGTTTCAGATTACGGTCCACCACCTCGAAATAGGTGTCGTAGTTTTTCGGCCCGACGTGCTCGAACATGCCGACGGAAACGATGCGGTCAAACTGTTCGTTCAGGTCACGGTAATCCTGCAGGCGGATATCCACATCCAGCCCCCGGCAGCGCTCCTGCGCCATTTTTTGTTGCTCGGCGGAGATCGTGACGCCGACCACGCTGACGCCGTAGTGCTTCGCCATAAAATACGCCAGCCCGCCCCAGCCGCAGCCGATATCCAGCACGCGCATACCGGGCTGCAGCTGCAGTTTCTCGCTGATCAGGCGCAGTTTGGCCTGCTGAGCCTCTTCAAGCGTCGACGCCTCTTTCCAGTAAGCGCAGGAGTATTGCATGAAAGGGTCCAGCATGCGGCTGAACAGATCGTTGCCAAGATCGTAATGCTCTTTGCCGACGATCCAGGCACGTTTTTTACTTTGCAGGTTAAATAGTCGGGCAGAGGCGACACGCAGGGTGTCTTTGAGATTTCGAGGGAGTTGTTTTTCCAGACCGGCACGCAGCACGCTGGCGAAAAAGATATCCAGCCGCTCGCACTCCCACCAGCCGTCCATATAGCTTTCTCCCAGGCCTAACGACCCCTCGCGCAATACGCGTTTAAAAAAGTCGGGATGTTTAACCTGAGGATCGGATGGGGATGATCCGTTGATAGTGATGCCTGCTCGACCTAACAGTTCACTGACGATCCGGGACCAGTTATCGTCCGGAACGCTGACTTCTTCTATACACGATGAACTCATAGCTTCTCCATCACCCTACTGTGATCAGAACCTTAAAACAGCGTAGACGCTTTTTTTGGTTTGTGAGAAATCTCACGGTAAACACCGCGAGGCTAGTATCCGACGTAGAACAGAGGAAGGGAGATAACCCTTGCCGAAATGCCTTCCATGGTAAAACGGGAGCACTCCGGCTCCCGTTAACACTTAATATTTATCGTATTTAATCGAACCAAATTTAGTATAGGCCTCAAAATTTGGTGATTCAATAGAAAATTCTTAGCAACCTAATCACTGGAAATTAACATAGTTTCTGGCGCGATTAGGCATGCGAGGTTTTCACCTGCGTGCTCTCATCCTGTACGCGCTGTGCGGAGGCCTGCATGCGATAACCCAACGCCGCCAGCGCGACGGTAACCAGCATCACGCTGGTTGTTGTCAGCAGCGGCGTGGCAATCAGTGCGGAGACCACCAGGCTTGCCAGGAAGCACAGCCCCAGTTGCAGGGTGTTCTGCAGCGCAGCCGCGCGGCCTGTCGCCTGCGGGAACGGACGCAGCGCCTGCGCCACAACGATAGGGTAGATCGCCCCGTTCGCGATGGCCATCACGCAGAATGGAATCAATATTTCGGCAAGACCCGCGCCCGGAATAAAGCCAACGGCCCAGGTGCCGATGACGCTCAGCGCATAGAGCACCAGCAGCCACGGCAGCATCTGCTGACCTTCCCATTTTTGCAGTGCCGCGCGACAGCCGTAACCGCCCACCAGGAACGCGATGGTCTGCGGAACGTAGCTCAGGCCAATGGCCGCCGGGCTGTAGCCCATATCGTGCAGAATAAAGGGCGAACCCGTCAGCCACGCGAAGAAGCTCGCCGAGCAGGCGGCATAAATCAGTACGTTGCCGCGATACGCTTTTGCGCTCAGCAGGGAGGTGAAGGTAATCGGCTTCGCGTCAGCATGCGACTCTTTTTTATGCGCTGGCTTGAGGGCGAACGCCGGCAGCATCAGCACCAGCGTGATGGCAAACAGCGTGGCAAAGATAGCCTGCCAGTCAAAGTGCGCGAGGATCCAGCTGCCCAACAGCGGGGCGAGGGCAGGAGAGAGACCCACCAGCGGCATAATGGTGGCGAAAATACGGTTTGTGCGGTTCGCCGGGTAGTAGTCGGTGACCAGCGCCTGCCAGGTCACGGCAGCGGCACAGACGCCGACCGCCTGAACAAACCGCAGCACCAGCAGCCAGGTGGCATCGCGCACCCATAACATTCCCAGACAGCCAACGGCAAAAATAGCCAGCCCCAGCAGCAATACCGGTTTACGACCAAAACGATCCGAGAGCGGTCCCCAGAGCAGCTGTGCGAAAGCAAAACCGGCGAGGAACAAACTCAGGCTGGCGCTGATGGCGGCTGCAGGGGTTTGCAAATCTTCCTGCATGGCGGCGAAGGCCGGCAGGTACATATCGGTGGCCAAAAAGCCCAGCACGCTTAAGCCGCCGAGCCAGACTAAAAAACCTTTCCTGGGTTGCACTGTTTTATTCTCCTGAGGAGGCAGGTATACATTGGCGCTGAGTGTAGGGAGTGCAAAGCCGCTTGTGAAACGCTAATATTTGGCGGGTGCATTCAAATTTTTTGCAGGCAGAAAATGTGGTCAGATTATTCTCTTGAAGTGGTCGATGCTGTCGCGCGTAACGGCAGCTTTAGCGCTGCGGCGCAGGAGTTGCACCGCGTCCCTTCGGCTATCAGCTATACGGTACGTCAGCTTGAAGAATGGCTGGCGGTTCCGCTGTTTGAACGGCGGCATCGTGATGTGGAATTAACGCCCGCAGGCGCGTGGTTTTTAAAGGAAGGGCGTTCTGTTATCAAAAAAATGCAGATCACCCGCGAGCAGTGTCAGCAGATCGCGAACGGCTGGCGGGGACACCTTTCCATTGCGGTGGATAACATCGTTAAGCCCGAGCGCACCCGGCAGATGATTGTCGATTTTTATCGGCATTTTTCTGACGTTGAACTGCGGGTTTCGCAGGAGGTGTTCAACGGCGTCTGGGATGCGCTGGCGGACGGCAGGGTAGAGATGGCGATTGGCGCAACCCAGGCGATCCCCGTCGGGGGACGTTACGCCTTTCGCGATATGGGGATGCTGAGCTGGAAATGCGTGGTGGCGAGCGATCATCCCCTGGCGGCGACGGAAGGGCCGCTGAGCGACGATACCCTGCGCAGCTGGCCGTCGCTGGTGCTGGAGGATACCTCCCGTTCACTGCCGAAGCGAATTACCTGGCTGCTGGACAACCAGCGGCGGGTTGTCGCCCCTGACTGGGGATCGTCGGCGACGTGCCTCAGTGCCGGACTCTGCGTAGGCATGGTGCCCGCCCATTTTGCGCGTCCGCGAATCGACACCGGAGAGTGGGTAGAGCTAACGCTGGAGAACCCGTTCCCGGATGCGGCCTGCTGTCTCACCTGGCAACAAAATGATGTCTCGCCCGCCATGGCCTGGCTGCTGGATTATCTGGGTGACAGCGAAACGCTTAACCGGGAATGGTTACGGGAGCCAGAGTGACTGGCCCCGTAAGAAGATTAACGACGGTAGTCGCGGAATGGACCATCCGCAACGGAGCGGCGCTCAATGAGGCGTGGATGAACTTCAATGGACTGCGACTCTTCACGCTTGTTGACGATCCTGTCCAGCAGCATATTGAAGGCCGTTTCACCCAGCGAATCTTTCGGCTGGTGAATGGTGGTCAGCGCTGGCGTGAAGAAGCGCGCGTTGCGCACGTTGTCATAGCCGATCACGGAGATGTCCTGCGGGACGCGCAGGCCAAGCTCGTCGGCGGCGCAGAGTGCACCCATGGCCATGATGTCGCCCCCGCAGAAAACGGCGGTCGGGCGGTGCTGCTGGGAGACGATCTGCTGCATCGCGCGGTAGCCTGATTCCGGCTCAAAGTCGCCCTGCACGATCCAGTTTTCCGGCACGGTAATCAGCGCTTCTTCCATCGCTTTCATAAAACCGGCCAGGCGGCCCGCGCCGGTGTTGCGCTCCAGCGGACCCGGGATCACGCCAATCTCGCGGTGGCCGCGTTCGATCAGATAACGGCCCGCCATGTAACCGCCTTCGAAGGCGTTATCGATGACGGAGTCGGTGAAGTCGGCGCGCGCTTCGCCCCAGTCCATCACCACCATAGGGATATGGCGATATTCTTCCAGCATCGACAGCACGGATTCCGGGTACTCGGAGCACATTACCAGCAGGCCATCCACGCGCTTTTGCGCCATCATCGACAGATAGGCACGCTGTTTTTCAATACTGTTCCACGCGTTGCCCAGAATCAGGGTATAGCCTTTCTGGAAGCAGTTTTTCTCTACCGCTTCAATGATCTCGGCAAAATAGGCCGCTTCGCTGCTGGTTGCCAGCAGACCAATAGACTTGGTGTGATTAACCTTGAGGCTACGCGCAACCGCACTCGGTGAGTAGTGCAATTCTTTGATCGCTGCCCAGACGGCGTTGCGCGTCTCTTCCGCCACAAAGCGGGTTTTGTTAATTACATGTGATACGGTTGTAGTGGAAACGTTTGCGCGTTTTGCTACGTCTTTAATTGTTGCCATTAAATGTCACTCCAGACCATATCCTAAACTCCTGAAAAACTTGAAGGTAAACGTTTGCCTTCTCTCACCCTTATCGCGCAATTTTGGATTGCGGTACGCCAGGAAAACGACACGGGACGTCAGGAGGGGGTCAATGGCCGGTACGCTAATAAATTTAGCGTGGAATTTTGGCCTATCTTGATGAAAAGGGGAAGAGCTAAAGTGTTTATCAGCTTAAATCCAGGAAGATTTTTGAGCTAAACTATGCAAAAATGAGCAAGCTCACTTTTCGTGGGGGGATTAAAAGGAGAAAAATTGATGAGTTCCGATCTGAAGTTTTCGCTGTTCACCACCGTTATTGTGCTGGCTCTGATTGTCGCGGCTGGCCTGACGGCTGCGCTGCACTGATTTACGCGGGGGGAGAGCCTTCTCCCTTCCGATCTCCTGATTGTTACTTCTCGGGCAAAAATCTTTTGCCATTTTGTTAACTTCTCATTTTTTGTGATTGATGTCATGCTTTCCGCTTCTTTGTTCTGTGTCACCACATGACACGGCATCCGGAGTTGACGCATGAAAATCAATTTTCCCCAGCTGGCCCTGGCGATTGGCGCTTTTGGGATTGGCACCACTGAATTCTCCCCGATGGGGTTACTGCCTGTTATCGCCCGGGGCGTGGACGTCTCGATCCCGGCCGCCGGGATGTTAATCAGCGCCTACGCCATCGGCGTGATGGTGGGCGCGCCGCTGATGACGCTTCTGCTTTCGCACCGCGCGCGCCGCAATGCGCTGATTTTCCTGATGGCGATTTTTACCCTGGGCAACGTGCTTTCGGCCATTTCGCCGGACTACACCACCCTGATGCTGTCGCGCATTCTGACCAGCCTTAACCACGGCGCGTTCTTCGGGCTGGGGTCGGTCGTGGCCGCAAGCGTGGTGCCAAAACACAAGCAGGCAAGCGCCGTGGCGACCATGTTTATGGGGCTGACGATTGCCAACATCGGCGGCGTACCGGCGGCAACCTGGCTGGGCGAAGCGATTGGCTGGCGGATGTCCTTCCTGGCGACAGCCGGGCTGGGCGTGATCGCGATGGTGGCGTTGTTCTTCTCTCTGCCGAAAGGCAGCGCCGGCGAACGTCCGGAAGTGCGTAACGAGCTGGCGGTCCTGATGCGTCCGCAGGTGCTCTCCGCGCTGCTCACCACGGTGCTGGGGGCAGGGGCGATGTTTACCCTCTACACCTATATTTCACCGGTGCTGCACGATATCACCCACGCAACGCCTCTCTTCGTTACCGCGATGCTGGTGCTGATTGGCGTCGGCTTCTCAATTGGCAACTATCTCGGCGGGAAATTTGCCGACCGTTCCGTGAGCGGGACACTGAAAGGCTTTTTAACCCTGCTGATTGTCATCATGATTGCGATTCCGTGGCTGGCGCGTAATGAATTCGGCGCGGCGATTGCGATGGTCGTCTGGGGCGCAGCTACCTTCGCCGTGGTTCCACCGCTGCAGATGCGTGTGATGCGCGTCGCCCATGAGGCGCCTGGGCTCTCATCTTCCGTGAATATCGGGGCGTTCAATCTCGGCAATGCGTTGGGCGCTGCCGCCGGGGGAGCCGTAATTTCAGGTGGTCTGGGATACAGTTTTGTGCCGGTGATGGGGGCGATTATTGCCGCGCTCGGCCTGCTGCTGGTGATGATGTCCGGTCGTAAACAGCCAGAAGCGGTTTGCACGGCTGAATAAGCAAAAACGCAGAAGGGCGAACCCTTCTGCGTGTCTCTTACGCGGCGAAATTCTTCGCCACAAACTCCCAGTTTACCAGTGCCCAGAAGTGCTCCAGGTAGTTCGGGCGCGCGTTGCGGTAATCAATGTAGTAAGCGTGTTCCCATACGTCCACGGTCATCAGCGGCGTAGCGCTGGTGGTCAGCGGGGTGCCTGCGTTAGAGGTGGATACGATAGCCAGTTTGCCATCCGCCTCTTTGACCAGCCACGTCCAGCCAGAACCGAAGTTCTTGATGGCTGCATCGGTAAACTTCGCTTTAAACTCCGCAAAGCTGCCAAATGCAGCGTTGATGGCGGTTGCCAGTTCACCGGCAGGTTCGCCACCGGCGTTTGGTGCCAGGCAGTGCCAGTAGAAGGTGTGGTTCCACACCTGAGCGGCGTTGTTAAAGACACCCCCCTCTGAACTGCGGACGATCTCTTCCAGCGTTTTGCCTTCGAAACCGGTGCCCTTGATCAGGTTGTTCAGGTTGGTGACGTACGTCTGATGATGCTTGCCGTAGTGATATTCCAGGGTTTCCGCAGAAATGTGCGGTGCCAGGGCGTCTTTTGCATACGGTAGTGCAGGTAATTCGAACGACATTGCTTCTCTCCTTATTGTATTTTGTGTTGCCAATAACCCTACAGACAACAAGGACAGGATAGCAAATTGAAAGGGTATGCAAAAGAGGAACTTACCCTGCCGCAGGTGCGGCAGGGCAGGGATCAACGAATGGTTTTTGGCGTCATGACGCGACGCGCGCCAACGTAGTGACGTACCCAGTAGTCTTCACTGAGAGAGGTGATCTGAATATCCTGACCGCTGCGTGGAGACTGAATGAATTTCCCGTTGCCGACATAGACGCCCACGTGGTCAGCCGTGCCGCGACCCTGGGTGCGGAAGAAGACCAGATCGCCATTTTCCAGCTCACCCCGGTTAACCGGTGACGCATCGCGCAGGTGGTACATCTCATTGGCGGTGCGTGGAATGCGGAACTTAACCAGATCTTTATAGGCATAATAGACGAGGCCGCTGCAGTCGAAACCGGTACGCGGTGAACTGCCGCCCCAGCGATAAGGTTTGCCAATTTGTCCCATCAGCTTGTTCATCGCCGTTTTTTGCGCTTTCTGCACGCGAACTTTATGCACGTCTGCCAGTTTCGTCACTTTCGTGCATTTTGCTTTATGGCCTTTACGCGCGATGCATTTTTCAGTAACGAGGTTAGCGGCGGTCTGCGAAGCTTTATTTTTTGCGGTGCGGGCTGTGCGGGAAGGTTTGGTTTTCGTTTTGCTGGAAGCGGTTTGTTTCGTCTGAGCGGTGGTTTTTTTCTTGTCGTTCTTGCTGCTGGTCTTTTTCTTACGCTCTGTGGCTTTCACCAGATGGCTTTTTTGCACAGCAGAATGCCGCGCCTGCTGAGAGGCGTTTGCCGCTGGCGTGAAAGAGAGTGATGTAAACAGTAAAGCACAGAGCGTGATCGAGATTTTATTTATCCGCGCCACTGGGCAGTCCCCTGATAATTGCAGGCCATCAATAATGCCCGCGTATGATTTACAAAGCCCGTCGATTCTAATCCATAAAAACCCGAGAAGTTAATAGCATTTTTCAATCTAAAAACGTGTTTCGTTAGCAAGTGCAAAAAAATTCATCGTTCTGTCGCACAATTGTTCACTCCCTAAGCAAAACCCTGACGAGCGACGGGGTAAACGTCATTTGCAATGCAACTTTTGTGGAGTCGGGGTAAAATATATAAACGTGATGAAAATGTTATTTTCCGATGCCAGCCTGACCCGCTACAATGTCAGACTACTGCCGTAACAGAAGTTAAAGGAAGCAAGACATGAGCACCACTATTGAAAAAATCCAGCGCCAGATCGCTGAAAACCCAATTCTGCTGTATATGAAAGGTTCTCCGAAGCTGCCAAGCTGCGGCTTCTCCGCGCAAGCGGTTCAGGCGCTGTCAGCCTGTGGTGAGCGTTTTGCTTACGTTGATATCCTGCAGAACCCGGACATCCGCGCTGAGCTGCCAAAATACGCTAACTGGCCGACCTTCCCACAGCTGTGGGTAGACGGCGAGCTGGTGGGCGGCTGCGATATCCTGATTGAGATGTATCAGCGCGGCGAACTGCAGCAGCTGATTAAAGAAACGGCTGCGAAGTACAAAACGGAAGAGCCGGACGCAGAGTAATTATCTGCGTTAATAAAAAAGCGACCTGAAGAGGTCGCTTTTTTTATTCTTCACTTTCGCCCATCGGCAGCGGCCAGCCGCCCAGACGCTTCCAGCGGTTGACGATCTCACAGAACAGCTCAGCGGTGCGCTCCGTGTCATACAGTGCAGAGTGCGCCTGGGTACCGTCAAACGGTATACCCGCCGTAATGCAGGCTTTGGATAAAACCGTTTGTCCCAGCGCCAGGCCGCTTAGCGCGGCGGTGTCAAAGGTCACGAACGGGTGGAAAGGGTTGCGCTTAAGCGCGGCACGCTCGGCGGCGGCCATGGTAAAGCTGTGATCGAACGTGGCGTTATGGGCCACCATGATGGCGCGGCTGCAGTTGCTCTCTTTCATGCCTTTACGCACCATTTTAAAAATGGCGTGCAGCGCATCATACTCACTGACTGCACCACGCAGCGGGTTATGCGGATCGATACCGTTAAACGCCAGCGCTTCCGGCTGTAAGTTTGCCCCTTCGAAAGGTTCAACGTGGAAATGCAGCGTGGTGTCCGGTGTAAGCCAGCCCTGTTCATCCATCTTCAGCGTGATGGCGGCAATTTCGAGCAGCGCATCGGTTTTAGCGTTGAATCCGGCTGTTTCTACATCAATGACAACGGGATAAAAACCACGAAAACGGTCGCAAAGACCGCTAAATTGAGCGTTATCGGACATCAGGGTCTCTTACAAGGGGAAAAAGCAGTGCACATTATGGCAAATTTTGCAGGGTGATGCAGTAAAACTACGGGCGCATATTGCGCCCTGCGGGATCAGTTGCCCAGACCGCGACCGGCGTCTTTGGCTTCAATCAGCTCGATTTTATATCCGTCCGGATCTTCCACAAACGCAATTACGGTGGTGCCGCCTTTTACCGGGCCCGCTTCGCGCGTGACGTTACCGCCGTTGCTGCGAATGCGTTCACACGCTTCGGCAGCGTTGTCCACTTCCAGCGCGATATGGCCGTAAGCCGTGCCCAGCTCATAGCTGTCCACGCCCCAGTTGTAGGTCAGCTCGATAACCGCTTCGTCCGCTTCCGGGCCGTAACCCACGAACGCCAGCGAGTATTTGTATTCCGGGTTTTCGCTGGTGCGCAGCAGCTTCATGCCCAGGACGTTAGTGTAGAAATCGATAGAACGTTGCAGGTCGCCAACGCGCAGCATGGTGTGAAGTAGGCGCATAATTTCCTCATTAACCAATGGAGTAGAGTATCTTTTTGAACAGAAACGATGTTTTAGTATAGCGGCGAAGTGCCGCCGCTATCAATGAACAATGGCGAGATTACAGAGAAGGGTAGTCGGTGTAGCCTTCCGCGCCGCCGCCGTAGAAGCTCTCAGGACGCTGCGGGTTCAGAGCCGCTTTCTGCTGCAGACGCGCAACCAGATCCGGGTTAGCGATATAGTCGCGGCCAAACGCCACGGCGTCGATCAGCCCTTTATTAATCAGGTCTTCGGCTTTCTCCGGCGTATAAGCACCCGCACCGATGATCACCCCGTGGAAGCGCTCGCGCACTTTCTGACGGAAGGCTTCCGTATAAGGCTTACCGCCTGCCCAGTCCGGTTCGGACATGTGCAGATAGGCAATGCCGCGTTTCGCCAGCTCTTCAATCAGATACAGCGCGTCCGCTTCTTCATTCGGACCGTTGTCGACGTTCTGGAACGTACCGATTGGGGAGACGCGGATACCGATACGGTCCGGGCTCCACTCCTGGCATACGGCGTCAACCACTTCCAGCACCAGGCGAGCGCGGTTTTCGACGCTGCCGCCGTACTGGTCGGTACGATGGTTAGAGGACGGTGACAGGAACTGGTGCAGCAGGTAGCCATGGGCGGAGTGCAGCTCAATCAGGTCGAAACCGGCTTCACGGGCGTTAGCAACGGCCTGGCGGAAGTCGTTTACGATACCCGGGATCTCGTCCAGCCCCAGCGCGCGTGGCGTGCTGGTATCGACGCGGATCGCATGACCGTTTTCATCGCGCAGCGAGGTGCGGGTGTTCGCGTTCAGGGCAGACGCTGAAACTGGCGCCTGACCGCCAGGCTGGATGCTGCTGTGAGAGATACGACCGGTATGCCACAGCTGGACCGCAATGCGACCCTCTTCCGCGTGAACGCCCGCGGTGATTTTCTGCCATGCGGCGATCTGCTCCGGGCTATGGAGACCCGGCGCACCCGCATATCCCTTGGCCTGAGCAGAGATCTGCGTGGCTTCGGTGATAATCAGGCCAGAACTTGCGCGCTGACGATAGTATTCACCCATCAGTGGGGTTGGGATGTCACCCGGCTCAATACTGCGCAGACGGGTAAGCGGAGCCATAAAAACGCGGTTTGGCGCGGTGACGGCACCCACTTTTAAAGGGGTAAATAATTTTTCAGCTGACATAAAGACTCCTGAGTAGACCAGTCGACTAGTAGTTGGGTAAATAAAAACGCCTGTTAAATGCCAGGCGCAGTAATGCTGCTTTTCACATGTGCCAGGGCGCTTTCCAGCGGCACGGCACTGCGCGAAATTTTGGCCTGCAGGTTGGCGCCTAACCAGAGAGAGTACAGCACCTGAGCCTGCGTTAAGGGATCGCCGGGGAAGACGAGCGTATTTTCTTCGCGCCCCTTCGCCAGCGCCTGCGCCAGCAGGGCAATAACGCCGCTGGCGCCTTTATCCATTGCCGTACGCATATCTTCTGAGAGATCGCACACTTCGGCAGAGAGTTTAACCGTCAGGCATCCGCTGATAATGCCCTGCTGACAGAACTGGTTCAGCGTTTCCTGATAGTAGTTCAGAACACGATCCCGATAGTTACCTTCACCTGTAGCGAAATGGGCCGCCAGGCGCTGGTGGTAGGCAGCATAGTGCCGCTCCAGCATCGCCACGCCAAAGGCCTCTTTGGACCGGAAGTAGTGATAGAACGATCCCTTCGGTACCTCAGCGGTTTTTAATAGCTCGCTCAACCCCATACCGGTGAAACCACGGTGCATGCACAGCAGTTCGCCGGTCGCCAGGAGATGTTCGCGGGTATCGTGTTCAGTATTTCTGCTCATGGATTCACTCTAATAGACCGTTCGGTCTAATGCAAGCGCGTTTACCGACGACACGCGCTCAGAATGTCCAGCTGCTGCTGATAAACCGTTGATTTAACGTCCATCATGCCCAGCACCGTCGAGAACAAATTGTCCTGCGAAACCGCATTTTTTGCTGCGTGGTCGCGTAAACACTGCTCGTTGATGCCAAAGTTTTTCGCATAATCCGGTGACAGCCAGAACATAAACGGAATGTGCGTCTGCTGCTCCGGCGCCAGCATGTACGGCGTGCCGTGCAGATAAATACCGCTCTCACCGAGCGATTCCCCATGATCTGAGAGGTAAATCAGCGCGGTGTTCATGTTCGCCTGACGGGCCTTCAGCGCATCAATAGTTTTGCTGACCATGCTGTCGGTATACAGGATGGTGTTGTCATAGGTATTCATCAGCGCCTGATGATCGCAATCCTGAATTTCGTTGGTGTCGCAGGTGGGGGTGAATTTACGGAAATTATCCGGGTAACGGCGATAGTACGCCGGGCCGTGGCTGCCCATCAGGTGGATAACCAGCACCGTATCCTGCTTCAGACCGTCCAGCACGTTGTCCAGGCGGTAGAAGTTCACGTCATCAATACAGGATTGATCTTTACAGAACTGATCCAGCTTCCACTGCGTCATGTCGGTATGGGGCACACGGTCGCAGGCGCCTTTACAGCCGCCATCGTTGTCGCGCCACAGCAGGTTGACGCCTGCATGCTTGAGCACGTCGAGCAGCCCTTCCTGATGGTGCGCCAGGTCGGCATCGTATTTACTGCGCGTCATGCCGGAGAACATGCAGGGCACGGATACGGCGGTTTCAGTACCACACGAGGAGGCCCGCGGGAAGTTAATCACATCCTGCTTTTTCAGTTCCGGGTTGGTTTCACGTTCGTAGCCATTCAGGGAGTAGTTCGCTGCGCGCGACGCTTCGCCAATGACCAGCACCAGAACGGTTTTCTTTTGCTGACCGGTAATCTGCGGTCCTTTATGCGCATCTTCGCCAATTCGCACCAGCGTCTGATCGCCGGCAAACCAGCGCATCTTGCTGTATTTCACCACGGCGCTGACGTAGTTCGCCGGGGTGACCATTTTGACGATGCTTTTGTTATTGCGAAACAGCGAGGCGTAATCTTTATAAAACACGGCGGCGATAAGGATAATCACCAGCAGGGCACCGAGCATCGCGGCCACGCGCGTCAGCAGGGCATACCACCATTTTTCGGTACGAATGCGGGTCAGCGCCAGCACCAGGGATGGAACAAGACCGGCTATGAAAATCCACAGAATCATCTGCGGGGTCACCAGCGCGGTGGCTTCCTGGGAGTTCGTTTCGAACACGTTCACAATCATGTTCTGATCGATGACTGCGCCGTAGGTAAACATAAAATACGTTGCCGCAGCGCACCCGACGGTTAAGACGATCAGCAGCGGCTTACGGATATACGGGATATTGAGCAGGCTAAACACAATGACCCAGCCGCAAAACAGCACCACCGGCACGGAGGCGGCGAAGAGAATATCGTGCAGATGCGCAGGGGCAATAATGGCCCAGCTGCGCTGGATAAACAGCCCGTTAAGCAGAGTAAAGAAGAGTGCACAGCCCAGAGTAAATTTAATGTCGTTACATTGTAACTTTTTACTTAACCACATCGATCGTAAAACCTGTCATTGTCATGATGTGGCGAGTATAGAGAGGGAAGATTAGTGAAACCTTAATGCCACAAAACTGTGGTAAAGCCCTTGCACGCGGCGAGTTTAGCGTCTTCACTGTAGAGAAAGTGGTTAACTGGAGGTGAGTGTGGCAGAGCAGCTGGAGTTTTTCCCCATCCAGAGCCCGTGCCGGGGGATTTGTCAGGTGGATGAACGCGGATATTGCCGTGGGTGTATGCGCACGCGTGATGAACGTTTTAACTGGCAAAACTTCAGCGACACGCAAAAGCAGGAGGTGCTCCGGCTCTGTCGGCAGCGTCTTTTGCGCAAAATCCGCGCAAACAAAGCCTCTGAGACCGAAGAACCCCAGCAGCCTTCACTGTTTTAACACGGTAATTGCGTATACTCATGACATCACGTCCTTGAGGAAAATGTTATGGTTCAGCGAATTACCCTTGCCCCCCAGGGGCCAGAATTCTCCCGTTTTGTCATGGGCTACTGGCGCCTGATGGACTGGAATATGTCCCCCCTCCAGCTGGCAAGCTTTATTGAAGAGCATATCGATTTAGGCATTACCACCGTCGATCATGCGGATATTTACGGTGGCTATCAGTGTGAAGCCGCGTTCGGCGAGGCGCTTAAGCTGGTTCCGGCGCTCCGTGATCGCATGGAGATTGTCACCAAATGCGGCATTGCCACCACGGCAAAACCTGAACATGCCCTCGGTCATTACATCACCGACAGCGCGCATATCATCAGCAGCGCTGAGCAGTCGCTGGTCAATCTGGCAACCGATCGTATTGACCTGCTGTTAATTCACCGTCCGGATCCGCTGATGGATGCCGATGAGGTGGCGGAGGCGTTTCTGAGCCTGCATCAGAGCGGGAAAGTGCGTCACTTCGGCGTCTCCAACTTTACACCTGCACAGTTTGCGCTGCTCCAGTCTCGTCTGCCGTTTACCCTGGCCACGAACCAGGTTGAGATCTCCCCGGTACACCAGCCGCTGCTGCTGGACGGTACTCTCGATCAGCTGCAACAGCTGCGCATTCGCCCGATGGCCTGGTCGTGCCTGGGAGGCGGACGTCTGTTCAATGATGATGCGTTCCAGCCGCTGCGCAACGAGCTTGAAACCATCGCCCGCGAGCTGAACGCCGAGAGCATCGAGCAGGTGGTTTACGCCTGGATCCTGCGCCTGCCGTCAAAACCGCTGCCAATTATCGGTTCTGGTAAAATTGAACGCGTGCGTTCTGCCCTGGCAGCGGAAGAGCTGCAGATGACCCGCCAGCAGTGGTTCCGCATTCGCAAGGCCGCACTGGGTTACGACGTGCCTTAAACCGCAAGAGGGTGACTTTCCGGTGAAATCTGTGCCCCTGGTATACACTTAAGGGGCAAAAAATAACCAGCGGAGGTCATATGAAGCGTTTTGCTCTGGCATTGGTCACGCTGGTTGTTTGCGCAGGGGCGCAGGCAGCCAGCGACGAAGTAGAAATGAATCTCGTCACCTCACAGGGTGTGGGTCAGTCCATCGGAACGGTGAAAATCACTGAAACCGACAAAGGGCTGGAATTCGCACCCGATCTCAAAGCACTCCCGCCTGGCGAACATGGTTTCCACGTCCATGCCAAAGGAAGCTGTCAGCCAGCCATGAAAGAGGGTAAACCGTCGGCAGCGGAAGCAGCCGGGGGGCATCTCGATCCGCAGAACTCAGGCAAACATGAAGGGCCAGACGGTATGGGACACCTCGGCGATCTCCCGGTGCTGGTGGTGAACAATGACGGTAAAGCCACGGATCCGGTCGTGGCCCCGCGGCTGAAAAAGCTGGACGAGGTCAAAGGGAAGGCTCTGATGATTCATGTGGGCGGCGATAACATGTCCGATCAGCCTAAACCGCTTGGCGGTGGCGGGGCACGTTATGCCTGCGGGGTGATCTGATCCCCAATCGTTCCCGGCGGAGGTGCCTGTTCCAGCTGCGAGAGCGAGCAGTGCAGGCGCCAGATTATCGAGGCTAAATCACGGGCAGCGGGCAGATGATGGCGCGCAAGGGTATCGCAGATCCGCTGTAGTTCAGCCAGCGTAGCCTCCAGAGGCCGCTGCTGAACGCCGCGCTCGCTCATTACATCGCGCAGCAGGGAGAGGCAAACGTCACGTACCTGCGACAGCGGATCGGAGCGCGTTTCCCACGCGCGAAGCTGCCAGACCACGTGCGAGCAGTTCAACAGCACCACGCCCCAGCGCAGCAGCCAGCGGCGGGAGAGCGCGTCCTGGCTGTTATTTAGCTGGCTGACATGATGATAAACCAGCGACTCGTACTCGCTTTCACGCAGATGCGGTTTGCGGCTGAGCTGGTCGACAAAGCCCCGGCGTAATTCCCGGATATGCCGACGGCTCTTGCGTGCGTCTGAGCCGGGGCGCAACACCGCAAAAGCCAGCCACGCCAGCCCGACGCCAAGGATCTTCGCCAGATTGTCATTCAGAAAATCGGCGTAGTCATACACCGGCGGATTCGTCACGGAGATAAACGAGCCCATAAAGACAATCAGCTGTCCCCAGAGCCCAGCAAGCTTCGGCATTTGCAGCTTGAGTAGCTGCATGGTGGTTAACAGCGGAAAAAGAAACAGCAGGAACTGCCACAGATCGCTTATCTGCACCATCAGACCAAACTTCACCACAAAACTAAACAGTGACAGCAAAACAAGCGTGCGTAGCAGCAGCGTAAGCGAGTTAAACGGCGAGGCTGCGACGGAGTAAAGCACGCAGCTGATGGCGGCAAGCGTCAGGGCGGCCGTACCGGATTCCCACTGCGTGGTGATGCTCCACGCCCCCACCAGCATCAGTGCGCAGAAGGTGCGAAAACCGCTCCACAGCGCTTCCAGATAATCGGTGTGACGTGCGAGAGCGGGGCTGCCGGGAACGTTAAACTCCGTGACCGGGGTGGCATTCTCAACCGCGTTAATCCAGCGGCTGCTACGCAGATATAACCGGCAAAAATAATTCAGCCGCTGCCAGAAGGCGCGATGGCGATAATCATATTCATCCACGGGAGCGAGCGGGGCGATGATCCTCGCGACGGTGTAGATGTCAGCATCCGGGCGCGCGAGCGCCGCGAGCAGGGTCTCGATCACGGCACGGGTATTTTCGGGGGGCGTCGGCCAGTTGAGCAGCATCCGACGCAGGCTGGAAATGGCGCTGGTCATGCGCAGCTGCTGGTGCAGCAAATAGTTAAGCAGGGTGTTCTGACGGCGAAAACGGTAATGGCTCCAGAACGCCTGAATACGCAACAGATTCATGGTCAGGATCTGTCCGATAACCTTTTCATGGGCGAGGCGAATATTATCACTGGTATCGGGTTGCCACAGCAGGCTGGCATGTTCCAGCAGGCGGGTATGCATGGTTTTCAGTGCGGTAATAAGCGCAGTGCCGTCGGACGTGCTGGGCAGGATCATCATCATGAAGCCGCCGCTGAGGATCCCGACAATCACTTCACAGACGCGGGCCTGAGCGATGTCCCACAGCTCGGTGGTGTCGAGCACGTTCACTACCGGGAAGGCAATAATGGCGGCGGTATAGCCCGCCAGCTGGAAAGCATAGGCGACGTTATTGGTAAAATGGGCACAGGCCCAGGTACAGCATCCCAGCCATGCCGCCATGCTCAGCAGGAACAGCCACGGATCGTTCAGGGTATGACCCGCGATAATCAACGCCGCGGTGGCACCCAGCAGGCTACCTGCAATACGGCCCAGGCTTTTGCTGATCACCCCGCCAACGGTGGGGAAACTCACGACAGCCGCAGAGGTCATCGCCCAGTAGGGTTCATCCAGGTTCAGGTAGTAGGCAACGCTTAGCGCTAGACACATGCCTATGCCATTACGCAGCGCGTAGCGCCACTGGGGACGCGTGGCCTTCATCCACGGCGTATTTTGCCAGGAGAGCGCCGACAGCTTCATTAATCGTTTCCGATGGAGACGGTGCAGGTGGTGCCCGATACCAGCGTAATGTCCTTGGGTAGGCGGTCAAACTCCACGCGTACCGGAACGCGCTGAGCAAGACGTACCCACGGCACGTTCGGCTTAATGTCCGGCGCCAGGCCGGAATCCGTTTCGACACTTTGATCGTAAATGGCGCGGCCAATGCTGGATACGTGACCCTGTAACTTTTGCGAGCCGCTGTAAAGCGTAATCGCGGCGGGCGATCCCTCGCGAATATGCCGAAGTTTTGTCTCTTCGAAATAGCCCACCACGTAGAAGGAGTGGCTGTCGACGAGAGCAAAAACCGGCTGACCGGTAGTGGCGTAGTTACCCACGCGGGCGGAAAGGTTCGTCACCCACCCATCGACAGGCGCAGTAATCACGGTTTGTGTGAGCTCCCACTGCGCCTGCTTCAGTGTCGCCTCCGCTACGTTGACGCTCGCCTGCATCGCCTTAACGTTGATATTAGCGGTGTCTAAATCCTCCGCTGAGATGTAGTTTTGCGACAGGTGGCGGCGGCGGTTTGCTTCGTTATTGGCCTTTGCTAAATCAGACTGGGCTTTTGCCAGCTGAGCCTGGGCATTCAGAATCGCAATATGATACGGGGTGTCGTCGATACGGAATAAAACCTCTCCCTTTTTCACGTACTGGTTATCTTTAACCAGTAATGTCGTGATACTGCCCGATACCTGCGGGGTGATGCTGACCTGCTCAGCGCGAACTTTGCCATCACGCGTCCAGGGGGACTGCATATAAAAATTCCACAACCACCAGCCCGCAACCAGCGCGAGGGCAAGCACAAAGAGAGTGGAAAAGTACTTCAGCGTTTTCAGGGACATATTCACCACGCAGTCAAAACAGCAAGGCCCAGGCATACGCAGAGGGCAAACAGGGAGAGATCCATCAACATGGGATGCCAGATTTCGCCGGAGTACATCCAGTCGCGAAGCAAACGATGCGCAATGAGCCAGAGAACAAAGCCCACCAGCACGGCTTTAAACAGGGGAGGAAAGTAGACTGACGCACCGAAAATCAGGTCCTGAAGGGGTAAACCTTCTGAGCGATGAAAAAAGATCACAGGCAGAAATCCTTTGCAGTGAACAGATTGCCGCGACGGCTTGTCTGAGTATGAGGAAGCATCACAATTCAGTGTAAGTCATACTTTTGAGTTCGATGAATGCAGTATTGCATTTGTTTTGCCAATACAAATGCTGCACACTATTCTAAAATCAGTATAATAACTTAGCAAGCTAATTATAAGGAGATGAAATTGGAATCGCCACTAGGTTCTGATCTGGCAAGGTTGGTACGCGTCTGGCGTGCTCTGATTGACCATCGCCTGAAACCTCTGGAGTTGACACAGACGCATTGGGTCACGCTGCACAACATTCATCAGCTGCCGCCTGACCAGTCACAAATTCAACTGGCAAAAGCGATAGGTATTGAACAGCCTTCGCTGGTGCGTACGCTTGACCAGCTCGAGGAAAAGGGGCTGATCTCCCGGCAGACCTGCGCCAGCGATCGTCGCGCCAAGCGCATTAAGCTCACTGAGAAAGCGGCGCCTATCATCACTGAAATGGAAGCGGTGATCACCAAAACGCGCGGTGAAATCCTGTCAGGCGTTTCACCGGCGGAGCTTGAAATGCTCATCAGCCTCATTGCGCGCCTTGAGCAAAACATTCACGAGCTACAGTCTCGCGACTGACCAGACAACAAGGCCTTGCATCTGCAAGGCCTTGTTTTTACTTAAAGACAACGACGCGGTTACGGCCTGTCTCTTTTGCTTCGTACATCGCCTTATCGGCACTCTCCACGCACTCTTCTGCGCTTACCGACGAAGAGGTTGCCGTAAACACCCCCATGCTGATGGTAATCGGCTCTGGTAACTGACCCTCGCTGCTCATTTTATCAAAACCGCTTAGCTTCAGCCGAATGCGCTCCGCCACCTGATATGCGTCTTCTGCGGAGGTGTTTGCCAGCATCAGGACAAACTCTTCGCCACCGATTCGCGCCGCGATGTCCTGCGGACGTACGGAATCCATCAGCAGATTGGCGACAAACTGCAGGACTTTATCCCCTTGCAGGTGACCGTAGTTGTCGTTGATACGCTTGAAACGATCGAGATCGCTGACGATAATCGAAACCGGGCGGCTGGGTTTGGCGATGTCCAGCGCCTGGTTTAACGACTCATAAAAATAGCTGCGGTTATAAAGGCGCGTGAGCGGATCGCGAATCGAATTTTGATACGACTGCTGATACTTCAAATGGGAGTCACGATACAACCTGAAGACATCATAGAGCAGCACAAAAATAATAATCAGCGTCGCGACGGTTTCAAATAATCGGGCGCGGTACCAGGATATATCTTCTGGATGCCCGCCAACTAACAGCATTGAGAGCGTGACGACATAGCAGACGCACAGAAAATTACCGCCTACCCAGAACAGATTACGCACGCGCGTAATAAACATCAGCGTGGCTAATGTCACGACCCAGAGAACGATTAATGAAATATTAATGCACTGGCTCCAGAGAACCATAAACTGACGCGTTTCATTATCAACCAGATCAAGGGATAAAAACGAAGAATGGCTGGAATACATCCAGGCCAGAATCATCACACATGCGGTAAAAAGAAATGAGCCGCTAACGATGATGATATGCGCCAACCGTGAAAGGGGCTGATTGCGTGTGGGATAAAGTAATGCCGAAACGATCATCAGGACCGCCATTAAGAGGTGGCGGAACATGTAGTAGATCATCGCATCGTTGTAGTTCACAACGTTGAACTGATAGAGATCCAGCCACGCCGGAAAGCTGGTCAACGTTCCGACCATCAGCAATGCCGAACCGGCAAAGGCAAAAGAGATCGCAACCAGATAGAGCCGCCGCTTATCACACCAGTATTTCATTGCCATAAAACAGGCAATAAACAGGTGGAACACGAGTAAAAAAATGGTGAGCGTGGGGAACAAAAGAGGCGAGAAGGACGGAACCCATTCAACCAGTTTTGAAAATAGAGCTTGTAATATTCCGATGACGACAAGGCAGCCGAAACAGAACGAGAGATAACGAACTTTTATACAACGACTATTCGCAAGCATATAAATTTTTACAAAATAAAAATAATTGTGGGGAGGTAATTGCGAAGAGTCTAACCAATTAATGCAATAAATACTTTGCGCGGAAACAATATACGGTGAGGTTAATTATTGGTGTGGTGAATATAATTTGTAAATATATTCGTGCAAGTGATATATATTGTAAATGGATGTGGCCATCTGACCACATCCATTTTTTAATTAACGCGGAGAAACGGTAACCTGGCTGCCGTTGCTCGCCAGCACGACGCGCTGGCCGGCAGAGAAGCGGGTGTTGCCCTGTTTCTGAACAACCATAATGGTGCTGCCGTCGTCTTTACGAATTTCCAGCTCTACGCCCTGGGTTTTGTTCATTGCACCCTGAACGCCCTGACCCGCGACACCACCTGCTACGGCGCCCGCTGCGGTCGCCAGAGAACGGCCCGTGCCGCCGCCAACGGTATTGCCCAGGAAACCACCCAGAACGGCACCGCCGATTGCGCCCATCACGTTGTTATCATCGCCACCCTGAATTTGTACAGGACGGGCGTTAACAACGGTACCGTAAGTCACGCTCTGAACCTGTTTCGCTTCAGAAGCGCTGTAAACGTCGCCAGAGAGCGAACTGTCGTTAACACAGCCAGCCAGGGTTAAACCAATCAGCGAAACGCCCAGTACACGTAAAATCATTTGAATCTCCTGTTCACCAAAAACGCCCAATCGGGGGCATCCGTTATGGCTAAATTATATGGCATAAGGGGCCATAGTTCATATCTTTGTACTAACAATAAGAAAATTGTACTTGAATTTAGCTTAACGAGACATAAACAGGGTCCGCCCGGTTTACCCGCATCACATTGTTAAAAAATATTATCGTCGGATAGCAAAGCAGCGCTGTTTATGGTTGAGTGGATAACCTTAGCCCACGCAACGTAAGGAAAGCGCATGAAATCGGGTCGCTACATTGGTGTGATGTCAGGCACCAGTCTGGATGGGGTTGATGTGGTTCTGGCCGCCATTGATGAAAACATGGTGGCGCAGCAGGCGAGCCTGACCTGGCCAATCCCCCTTTCGCTGAAAGAGGATATTCTGAGTATCTGTCAGGGGCAGCAGCTGACGCTCTCCCAGCTTGGCCAACTCGATGTTCGCCTGGGGGCGCTGTTTGCGGATGCGGTGCAGGCTTTAATGCAAAAAGAACATCTTCGCCCGCAGGATGTGGTCGCCATCGGGTGTCACGGACAAACGGTCTGGCATGAGCCGACGGGCGATGCGCCGCATACGATGCAAATCGGCGATAACAACCAGATTGTGGCGAAGACTGGCGTAACGGTCGTCGGGGATTTTCGCCGCCGCGATATGGCGCTTGGCGGCCAGGGCGCACCGCTGGTGCCTGCCTTCCATCAGGCGCTGCTGGCACACCCTTCAGAACGCCGCATGGTGCTCAATATTGGGGGCATTGCAAACCTCTCGATGCTTATTCCGGGCCAGCCCGTTCGCGGCTACGATACCGGCCCGGGGAATATGTTAATGGATGCCTGGATTTGGCGGCAGTGCGGTCAACCGTATGACAAAAACGCCGGGTGGGCGAGCGAAGGGAAGGTGATCCTCCCGCTGCTGCAGTCCATGTTAAGCGATCCTTATTTTGCCTTACCGGCACCGAAAAGTACGGGGCGGGAATATTTCAACTTTGGCTGGCTCGAGCGCCAGATGGCGCTGTTCCCGGCACTCGCTCCGCAGGACGTCCAGGCGACGCTTGCAGAATTAACGGCCGTGTCGATTTCCGAGCAAGTGCTGCTCAGCGGCGGATGCGAACGCCTGCTGGTGTGCGGTGGGGGAAGCCGCAATCCGCTGGTGATGGCGCGTCTTGCCGGGCTGCTGCCGGGCACCGAGGTGACCACGACGGATGAGGCCGGCATCAGCGGTGACGATATGGAAGCGCTGGCTTTCGCCTGGCTTGCCTGGCGCACCATAGCCGGACTGCCGGGCAATTTGCCGTCGGTGACCGGCGCGCGCGAGGCCAGCGTCCTCGGGGCGATTTTCCCGGCAAATCCGCGTCATAATCAGAGTTAACTGAATTCCAGCACAGCGTGTCGTCGTTAGAATGGAACGAAACAGGAGGGCAGTCACGCCCTCCAGGACCAGGAAAGTCTTCGGAATACGCCCATGAAAAAACTTCTTCTTATTGCCGTGCCTTTATTGCTGTCAGGATGCAGCGTCTACAATCAGTTCCTTGAGCGCATGCAGACCGATACGCTGGAGTACCGCTGCGATGAAAAACCGCTGACCGTGAAGCTGAATAACCCGCGTCAGGAAGCCAGCTTTGTTTACGACAATAAACTGTTGACCCTTAAGCAGGGTATCTCGGCCTCCGGGGCACGTTATTCGGACGGCATTTATGTCTTCTGGTCGAAAGGCGACAGCGCCACGGTCTACAAACGCGACCGCATTGTGCTGAACAATTGCCAGCTTGAAAATCCGAAGCGTTGAGATTTTTACAGGGGCGGCGCACAATAGCGCCACCCAATCTCAAGGTCAGCTAACGCCATGTCAGATAACGACGAACTGCAGCAAGTTGCGCACCTGCGCCGTGAATACACTAAAGGCGGCCTGCGTCGCCAGGATCTTCCCGCTGAACCCCTCGAGCTCTTTGAACACTGGCTGAAACAGGCCTGTGAAGCTAAAATCGTCGATCCCACCGCAATGGTAGTCGCGACGGTAGATGAAAATGGTCAACCCTATCAGCGCATCGTCTTGCTCAAACATTATGACGATAAAGGGCTGGTGTTCTACACCAACCTTGGCAGCCGCAAAGCGCACCATTTAGAAAACAATCCACGCATCAGCCTGCTGTTCCCGTGGCATATGCTGGATCGCCAGGTGATGGTCACCGGCAAAGCGGAGCGTCTCTCTACCCTTGAAGTGGTGAAGTATTTTCACAGCCGCCCGCGTGACAGCCAGATTGGCGCCTGGGTGTCAAAACAGTCCAGCCGGATCTCTGCTCGCGGCGTGCTGGAAAGCAAATTCCTCGAACTGAAACAGAAGTTCCAGCAGGGTGAAATTCCTCTGCCAGGCTTCTGGGGCGGTTTCCGCATTCCGATTGAGCAGATGGAATTCTGGCAGGGCGGTGAGCATCGCCTGCACGACCGCTTTTTATACCAGCGCGACAACGGTGGCTGGAAAATCGACAGACTGGCCCCGTAATCCCCAAAATTTGTTGATTTAAGCGCTAGCGCACACCGCGCTGGCGCTTTATTCTATGGTCCTTTCGCATCAGGCGAAAAGTCGTGTACCGGCAAAGGTGCAGTCGTTTATACATGGAGAATTTGATGGCAAGCAGTAACTTGATTAAACAATTGCAAGAGCGGGGCCTCGTGGCCCAGGTGACGGACGAGGAAGCGTTAGCAGAGCGACTGGCGCAAGGCCCGATCGCGCTCTATTGCGGCTTCGATCCCACCGCTGACAGCTTGCATTTGGGGCATCTTGTTCCATTGTTATGCCTGAAACGCTTCCAGATGGCGGGCCATAAGCCTGTTGCCCTGGTGGGCGGTGCGACCGGTCTGATTGGTGACCCAAGCTTTAAAGCCGCTGAGCGTAAACTGAATACCGAAGACACCGTGCAGGAGTGGGTGGATAAAATCCGCAAGCAGGTTGCACCGTTCCTCGACTTCAACTGTGGCGATAACGCTGCCATTGCTGCCAACAACTACGACTGGTTTGGCAGCATGAACGTGCTGACCTTCCTGCGTGATATCGGCAAGCACTTCTCTGTTAACCAGATGATTAACAAAGAAGCCGTTAAGCAGCGTCTGAACCGTGACGACCAGGGTATCTCCTTTACCGAGTTCTCCTACAACCTGCTGCAGGGCTATGACTTTGCCTGCCTGAACAAGCTGCACGGCGTTTCTCTGCAGATCGGCGGTTCTGACCAGTGGGGGAACATCACCTCCGGTATCGACCTGACCCGTCGCCTGCATCAGAACCAGGTCTTTGGCCTGACCGTTCCGCTGATCACCAAAGCAGACGGCACTAAATTCGGTAAAACCGAAGGCGGCGCTGTGTGGCTCGATCCGAAGAAAACCAGCCCGTACAAATTCTACCAGTTCTGGATCAACACGGCGGATGCCGATGTTTACCGCTTCCTGAAGTTCTTCACCTTCATGGACATTGCAGAGATCAATGCGCTGGAAGAAGAAGACAAGAACAGCGGTAAAGCACCGCGTGCCCAGTACGTGCTGGCGGATGAAGTGACCAAACTGGTTCACGGTGAAGAAGGTCTGGCTGCGGCGAAACGCATCACGGCGAGCCTGTTCAACGGTACGCTGAGCGATCTGAGCGAAGCGGACTTCGAACAGCTGGCGCAGGACGGCGTACCGATGGTTGAGATGGAAAAAGGCGCAGACCTGATGCAGGCGCTGGTGGACGCTGAGCTGCAACCGTCTCGCGGCCAGGCGCGTAAAACGATTGCCTCTAACGCTATCACCATCAACGGTGAAAAGCAGGCTGACCCGGAATACACCTTCGTAGACGGCGATCGTCTGTATGGCCGCTACACGCTGCTGCGTCGCGGTAAGAAAAACTACTGTCTGGTCTGCTGGAAGTAAGTAAAAGTCTCGAGGGGCGTGGGAAACCACGCCCTTTTTGTTTTTTCAGGGTTTGGTAAGAAAAAGATGAAGAACATCCTCGCCATTCAGTCCCACGTTGTGTTTGGACATGCTGGCAATAGCGCAGCGGAATTCCCGATGCGCCGCCTCGGTGCTAACGTCTGGCCCCTCAATACCGTGCAGTTCTCTAACCACACGCAATACGGCAAATGGACCGGCTGCGTGATGCCGCCTTCGCACCTCACAGAGGTTGTGCAGGGCATTGCGGATATCGACCAGCTCAAACGCTGTGACGCTGTGCTGAGCGGCTATCTCGGCTCAGCGGAGCAGGGGGAGCATATCCTCGGGATCGTGCGCCAGGTGAAAGCGGTAAACCCGGCAGCGAAATACTTCTGTGACCCCGTCATGGGCCACCCGGAGAAAGGGTGCATCGTTGCGCCTGGGGTAGCGGAGTTCCACGTTCGCCATGCGCTACCGGCCAGCGACATCATCGCGCCTAACCTCATTGAGCTGGAAATCCTCTGTGAGCATCCGGTTAATAGCGTAGAAGAGGCGGTAAGTGCCTCTCGCGAGCTAATAGCCCAGGGGCCAGAGATTGTGCTGGTAAAACATCTCGCCCGCGCAGGATTGAGCAGAGACCGTTTTGAGATGCTGCTGGTGACGAAGGATGAAGCCTGGCATATCAGCCGGCCGCTGGTGGATTTCGGCACGCGTCAACCGGTGGGCGTGGGTGATGTGACCAGCGGACTGTTGCTGGTGAAATTGCTGCAGGGTGCTACGGTGAGAGACGCGCTGGAGCATGTAACTGCTGCGGTGTACGAAATCATGATTGCAACGAAGGAAATGCAGGAATATGAACTGCAGGTGGTTGCGGCACAGGATCGTATTGCGAAGCCGGAGCATTATTTCAGCGCCACACGATTATAATCGTCCAGAGTTCTTAGGCCGGGTAAGCGTCAGCGCCACCCGGCAACACAGACGGCTCGCTTAATTCAACCCTTCCGCTTTCAGCGCCGCAGCCACCGCAGGACGCTCCGCCACGCGTGACATATACGATGCGATATGGTCTAACCCTTCCAGGTTCAGCTTAACCGCACGCGCCCAGCGCAGTACGGTAAACAGATACGCATCGGCAATCGTGAAACGCGAACCGCAAATCCACTGATCGTCTTTCAGCGATTCGTTAACATACTGCAGCTTTTTCTCCAGCAGGGCGCGCACGGTCGGTTTGTACTCATCCGGCGTATCCGGACGGAAAAGGGGAGTAAAGCCTTTGTGCAGCTCGGTGGCGATATAGTTCAACCACTCCAGCGCCTTATAGCGTGCAATGCTGCCGGTAGGGGCAAGGAGCTGACGATCCGGTACGTTGTCCGCCAGGAACTGCATAATCGCCACGCCTTCGGTCAGCAGAGTACCGTCATCCAGCAGAAGCGCCGGAACTTGTCCCTTCGGGTTAATGGCAAGGTAATCATCGCCATTTTCCAGGCGTTTTTTCATCAGATCAACGCCATCCAGCGTGAAATCTTTGCCGCTCTCGCGCAGGGTAATATGGGAAGCAAGAGAGCACGCGCCCGGTTTGTAGAACAGTTTCATCGGTAACTCCTTTTTGCTGAGGTTTCAGCTATGTTAGTGCGCGAAGGAACAAAAAAAAAGCCGCTAATCTCTTAGCGGCTTCTCTTCAGTCGTTTCTCACGGATTTTACGCGGTAGCGGTTTTGTTCGCTTCCGCCGTCTTGTCGTCGTCCTGAGTCATTCGATTCAGTTTCGGTGCGGTCAGCAGCATCAGCGCCGCGATAACCGCCGTAGCGATACCAATCTGCATGAACACGGTACCGTAGACGTTCAGGGAGACCAGTGGATCGGTCACGTTTTCCGGAACAGCCATCAGGTTCGCAATCTTACCAGCGATGATCGCCGCACCGGCAGTGGTCAGGAACCAGCTACCCATAATGAAGCCCATCAGACGCTGCGGAACCAGCTGCGCAACCATCGCCAGACCCAGACCGGAGATCATCAGTTCGCCAATAGACTGCAGCGCATAGCTCAGGATCAGCCAGTTAACGGACACGATACCGGCGTCAGTCGCGAATTTGGTACCCAGCGGCAGCACAAGGAACGCACCGGAGCACAGCACCATACCGATTGCGAACTTGTGCGGCATTGGCAGACGGTCGCCCATCTTGTTATAGATAGCAGCCAGAATCGGACTACCAATCATGATCCAGAACGGGTTCAGCGCCTGATACTGCTCCGGCTCGAACGCGATGCCCAGGATAGAGTGCTCAACGTTACGAATAGCGAAGAAGTTCAGAGAGGTCGGCATCTGGCTGTACAGCACGAAGAAGATAATCGCTTCCAGCATCAGAATGAACGCCACAATCATCTTACGACGGGCTGCACCCTGCATAGCGAACGCTTCTTTCGCGAAGATGACCACGATACCCAGCGCAACCACGCCCAGAACGGCACGCGCGATACCCTGGTTGTGCAGCAGCCAGGTAGCGATCGCCGCCAGGACGACAACGCCCACGATGGTCGCCAGCAGTTTACCCATGTGTACAGGCTCGAAGTCAGGTTTTGAACCGTAGTCTTTCACCCAGCTGCGGCAGAACAGGAAGTTCACTACCGTGATCAGCATACCCACGAAGCTCAGCGCAAACGCCACGCTCCAGCCGAACTTGGCGGCCAGCCATGGGGTTGCCAGCATGGAGAAGAAGGAGCCAATGTTGATGGACATGTAGTACATGGTAAATGCACCGTCCAGACGTGGGTCATCTTTGCTGTAGCAGGTAGAGAGCAGGGAGGACGGGTTCGCTTTGAACAGACCGTTACCGACGGCAATCGTCGCCATACCCATATACACGACAGCGGCATCATGCCCTGACCATGCAACCAGACCATAGCCAATCGCCAGAACAATGGCGCCCAGCATAATGACACGTTTCGTTCCGAGAACTTTATCACCCAGCCAGCCGCCGATAGCAACCAGACCGTAGACGAGGGCACTGAAGGAAGAGAACAGCGTGATGGAATCGGCTTCGGACATACCCAGCTGTTTAACCAGGTAAACCGCCATGATCCCTTGCAGGCCGTAGTAACCAAAACGCTCCCATAACTCGATAGAGAAGATGAGATAGAACGCTTTTGGTTGTTTAAAAGCGTTAAGACTCACGCTTTCATCTGTTGGTTTATTGTTTGCAGTCGACACATATACCTCTTTTTTTACATCCCATATTAACGGGGGTGTTCATAGCGTGATGGCCGTAGTCCATACGCCTTATAGTTATATTGGGAGGAGAAACGGCGGGTAATGTTCACTATCCTGCCCCGTCTGGCAATACGTTTGTAATAATCTGTTACATATATCTGGTGCGGTATAATCGTCGGCTCGGGCAAATGTTATTCAGCGTTAAATTTTATACGATGCGTAAAGGTAGTTTTTTCGACTGGTAACTACCCATCCCGAACGGCTTGTGGCGATATGTTCTGCTATTTGCCGCTTTGAGCAGTGATATAGCCCATATTCTGAAAAATAGCTGGTCTTATCTTCGGCAATGGAGAGGAAGTATCTTGGCAGACAAAGGGTTTAGGCCGATTTTGACAACAAAAAAACAACATGAAGTTATCAGGGTGATCGCGGTCACAGATATATAGAAATTTTTGGCTATGAAAAAAGTATTAACCTGTTTGAGCGTTAAACAGCCGAACAAGTGGCAAGCCGGGAGAAGCGAAGGACGAACAAATAACGGCCAAAAGAAGAACGAACGGTAGCCCTTCTTTTGGCACGGGAATGTGACGATCAGGGATAGACTTTTTCTTTGTATTCGCAGAGATCTTCAATAATGCATGAGCCACAGCGAGGCTTGCGGGCAATGCAGGTATAACGCCCGTGCAGAATCAGCCAGTGATGGCAGTCAACCTTGAATTCGGCGGGAACCACTTTCAGCAGCTTCTCTTCGACCTGCTCGACATTTTTACCCGGTGCGAAGTTGGTCCGGTTAGAGACGCGGAAAATATGCGTATCCACGGCGATGGTCGGCCAGCCAAACGCGGTATTGAGCACGACGTTAGCCGTTTTACGCCCCACGCCCGGCAAGGCTTCCAGCGCGGCGCGATCTTCCGGCACTTCGCCTCCGTGCTGTTCCAGCAGGATCCGGCAGGTCTTAATCACGTTCTCCGCTTTGCTGTTAAACAGGCCGATGGTTTTTATATAGGATTTTACGCCCTCCACGCCCAGTTCCAGCATCGCCTTTGGCGTATTGGCGACCGGATAGAGCAGGGCGGTGGCTTTATTGACGCTCACATCGGTCGCCTGCGCAGAGAGCAGCACGGCGATCAGCAGCTCAAACGGGGAGGTAAAATTCAGCTCCGTCGTCGGGTGCGGGTTCTCGTCCCGCAGACGGGTCAGGATCGCAATGCGCTTTTCTTTATTCATGAAGCCTTCTCAGGTGTCCCTTCCGGAACGCTGCGCTCAGCCGCGCGGCGCTTACGTTTCTCATCAATCAGGTATTTTACCGCCAGCATCATGCCCAGGCCAATAAATGCACCAGGCGGCAGCATCGCCAGCAGGAATGGCGTATCGGTGTGAAACACTTCTATACGCAGCACTTTGGCCCAGCCGCCCAGCAGCGCATCAGCGCCATCGAAAAGCGTCCCGTTGCCCAGAATTTCACGCAGGGATCCGAGGACGAACATGGCGGCAGTCGCGCCCATACCGATGGAAAAACCATCCAGCGCCGACATGGCCGGGCTGTTTTTTACCGCGAACGCCTCAGCGCGGCCAACGACGATACAGTTGGTGACGATAAGCGGAATAAAGATGCCAAGCGACTGATACAACCCGAACGCGTAAGCGTTAATCAGCATTTGCACCACGCTTACCACCGACGCGATGATCATCACGTAAATCGGAATACGGATTTCCGACGGCGTCCAGCGGCGCAAAACGGAAATAGAGAAGTTGGTCAGGGTCAGCACCAGCGTGGTCGCCAGGCCCAGCCCGAGCGCGTTGGTAGCGGTAGATGTCACCGCCAGCAGTGGACAGAGCCCCAGCAGCTGTACCAGCGCGGAGTTGTTCTTCCACAGCCCCTGGACAATAACCTCTTTAACCTGGCTCATGATTACTCCTCACAGGCCGGAAGATTGTTGATTTGCGCGGGCAGCGTTTCAGCATACAGCCCGGCTCGTTTTACGGCGTTCACCACGGCGCGCGGCGTGATGGTTGCGCCGGTGAACTGGTCGAACTCGCCGCCATCTTTCTTCACTGCAAACGCGGTGTCATCTTCGCCGTGGATAACTTTACCGGCAAAGTGCAAAATCCAGTCGCTCAGCCGGGTTTCAATTTTATCGCCAAGACCCGGCGTCTCATGGTGTTCCGTCACGCGTGTGCCCAGTATCGTGCCGGTGAAATCGCTGCCGACAAGCAGTTGAATAGCGCCGGAATAGCCGTCGGGCGCCGTCGCTTCCATCACTGCGCCTACTTGTTTATCCCCTTTGCGGGCGATAAAGATACGGTGCGTGCCTTTCCCAAGCTGAGGCGCGTCTACCACAAAGCAGCTTTTTTGCAGGTCATTATCGTAGAAATCGGACGGGATCACCTGGTCGAACAGCGCCTTTTGCTGCTTTGAGGCCTGTTCCTCAATGGTCGTTTTGGTCAACGCATTGACCAGGGCCGTCAGCCCCGTCAGGACTGCGGCGAAGACAGCCAGCGTGACGCCGTGTTTTTGCATCGTTTTTAACATGGCGAAACCCTTAGCGATGGCCGTACACGCGCGGGCGCGTGTAGTAGTCGATGAGCGGAACGGTAATGTTGGCGAGCAGGACGGCAAATGCCACGCCGTCCGGATAGCCACCGAAGCTGCGAATGAGCCATACCAGCAACCCCGCCAGCGCGCCGAAGATCAGGCGGCCGCGGTTGGTGGTGGACGCCGTCACCGGATCCGTCAGGATAAAGAATGCGCCTAACATGGTCGCGCCGGAGAGCAAGTGCATCTGTGGGCTGGCCAGTGATTCAGGAGAGAAGATCCAGCCCAGCGAGGCGCAGACCGCCAGCGTCACGAGGAAGCTGACCGGAATATGCCAGCGAATGGCCTTCTGCTGCAGCAGGAACAGGCCGCCCAGCAGGTACGCCAGGTTGACCCACTGCCAGCCTGCACCCGCCAGCATGCCGCTGTAGATCGCGGATTTCATGATCTGCTCAACGCTGTGCCCGGCGTGCAGGGACGTTTTAAAGGTATCGAGCGGCGTCGCCTGGCTGATACCGTCCACGCCCATGCGCAGGGCGTTCATATCCGCGCCGAGCGCCGTATGGCCGGTAAAGATAACGTGCAGGGCATCCATAAAGCCCGGAACCGTGGCTGCAATCTCGTGGGGTGGCAGCCAGCTGGTCATCTGCACCGGGAAGGAGATCAGCAGCACCACGTAGCCGATCATGGCCGGGTTAAACGGATTATGACCCAGCCCGCCATACAGTTGTTTAGCAATAATTACGGCAAAAACGGTGCCAAGAAGCACCATCCACCACGGGGCAAACGGCGGGATACTGATGGCCAGCAACAGGCCGGTCAGCAGCGCGGAGTTATCAGCCAGGATGCGGGAAACCGCCATCTTGCGCAGCTTCAGCACGAGGGCTTCCGCCGCGACGGCGCTGGCGCAACCCAGGACAATCTGGAACAGGGTTCCCCAGCCGAAAAACCAGCACTGAACGGCAATACCCGGCAGTGCGGCCAGGCAGACCAGCATCATAATGCGCGAGGTCTGGCGCTGGTTATGGGTGTAAGGGGAACTTGCGATTCTGAAAACCATTTAATCCTCGTTTACGGCTTGCTGTGCGGCTTTCTTCGCCTGAACGCGCGCAATCGCGGCTGCGACGGCGGCCTTGCGCGGGTCATCGTTTGCGGCCTGCGGTTGCTCTTCCTGCTGTGCTGCTTTGCGCGCTTTGGCGCGGGCAATCGCCGCTTCGACGGCGGCTTTGCGTGGGTCAACCGGTGCTTCAGGTTCTGCGGCTGGCGCTTGCTGAGCTGCTTTGCGCGCTTTGGCGCGGGCAATCGCCGCTTCAACGGCGGCTTTACGCGGGTCAACCGTTTCCTGTTCAACCACCACTGGCTGCTCCCCGGCCTTGCGGGCTTTGGCACGGGCAATGGCCGCTTCGACGGCAGCTTTGCGTGGATCGATTCCAGCTTCCGGCTGCGCCGCTGGCGCTTTTTCCGCCTGACGGGCGCGAGCCGCAGCCTTACGCGCTTCGCGGGCGGCAATCGCTTCGCTGTTATCCGGTTTATCACCGGCCTGGATCACCACCGTCTGGGCGGCATTCGCTTTCTTCTCACGAACGCGCGCCAGTGCGGCGTTAATCGCATCCTGATCTTTTTCGCCAGGCTGAACCGCAGCCTGTTTATGGCGTTCCTGACGGGCGATTTTTTCGCGTTCCAGTCGCGCCTGACGTGCTTCAAAGCGCGCTTTGGCTTCTGCTGCACGTTTTTCTTCCATGGAGATGGCATAAATCTCGGCCTTCTCCTGGCGGAAATACTGCACCAGCGGAATATTGCTTGGGCAAACCCAGGCGCAGGCGCCGCATTCAATGCAGTCGGCCAGATTATGGGCTTTGGCTTTGTCGTGCAGCTGGCCTTTGCTGTACCAGTACAGTTGCTGCGGAAGCAGGTCCGCCGGGCAGGCATCGGCACAGGCGCTACAGCGAATGCAGCCTTTCTCTTCCTGTTCTTCCCCCATTTCGGTTGGGGAAGGGGCGAGCAGACAGTTGGTGATTTTCACCACCGGGACATCGAGCCACGGCAGGGTAAAGCCCATCAGCGGGCCGCCCATGATCACCATCTGATCGCTGGCCGGGCAAAACTCAGCCTGTTCCAGCAGATGGCGCACCGGTGTGCCGAGGCGCGCCCAGACGTTACCCGGACGAGAAACTGACCCACCGGTCAACGTGACCACGCGCTCGGTCAACGGCTCGCCGTCAATCACTGCACGTTTCACCGCGTAAGCGGTACCGACATTTTGCATCAGCACGCCGATATCCGACGAGCGTCCGCCGTGTGGCACTTGCTTTCCGGTGAGGATTTGCGTCAGCTGTTTTGCGCCGCCAGAGGGGTACTTGGTGGGAATAACGCGCAGGGCGATATCATGGCTACCGGCCAGCACGGCGCGCAGCATCGAGATAGCCTGCGGTTTATTGTCTTCGATACCAATCAGCACTTCTCGCGGCTGTAAGATGTGCGCGAGGATGCGAATGCCTTCCACCACCTGGGCGGCGCAATCCTGCATCAGACGATCGTCAGCGGTGATATACGGCTCGCACTCGGCGGCATTGATAATTAGCGTCTGAATCTTATCGCCACCACCGCTCAGCTTGGCGCCGGTCGGGAAGCCCGCGCCGCCCAGCCCGGCAACGCCGAACTGATGAATACGTTCGATAAGCGCGTCGCGGCTCTGGCTGCGGTAGTCGCTCCAGCCGTCACGGTCGATCCAGCGATCTTCGCCGTCGGCTTCAATAATCACGCTCAGTTCCGACAGCGCGGATGGATGCGCCACCGTATGAGGGGCAATCGCCACCACTTTTCCGGAGGTCGGGGCGTGCACCGGCAGCATACGTCCGCGTCCAAAGGTCAGCGGCTGGCCACGCAGCACCGTATCGCCTTCTTTCACGCACAGCTCGCCCTCAGCGCCAATATGCTGCTTGAGCGGCATGACGTAACGCGTCGCCAGCGGAATTTGACGCAGCGGCGTGCCGTTGGACTGGGTTTTCATCTCTGGCGGATGGATACCGCCGTCAAAGTCCCAAATCTTCTCTTTTCTGAAAGCAGAAAATAACTTAAGCATGTTGTTCCACAGGAATATTGCGAACCGGAATAGTTTGAAGATCCCACTTCCAGCTTTCGGTAGTCGTTTCAACCGGGCGCAGTTCAATACATTGCGTCGGGCAGGGGGCCACGCAGAGGTTGCAGCCGGTGCACAGATCCGCCACAACGGTGTGCATGGCGCGGGTCGCGCCGACAATGGCGTCAACCGGGCAGGCCTGAATACATTTGGTGCAGCCGATGCAGTTTGCCTCGTCGATCACCGCGAGGGCGCGAACCGGCTCCTGGACTTCCGCATCGCCATCAATGGGCTGCGGATCAACGTTAAGCAGGGCGGCAATTTTCAGCATCACCGCTTCGCCGCCGGGGGCGCAACGGTTAATTTTTTCACCCTGGATGCCTACCGCTTCAGCGTAAGGGCGGCAGCCCGGGTAGCCGCACTGTCCGCACTGACTTTGCGGCAAAAGCTCATCAATTTTTTCAACAACAGGATCGTCCTCTACCGCGAAACGGCGGGAGGCGTAACCCAGGATAAGGCCAAACGCCAACCCCAGGACGCTGATAGAGGCGATGGCAATCCAGATAGCATTCATTACAACTTCACCAGACCACTAAAGCCCATAAAGGCCAGAGACATTAAACCCGCGGTGACCAGCGCAATCGCATTACCGCGAAATGGCGCAGGGATATCCGCTGCCGCCAGGCGTTCGCGAATCGACGCGAACAGGACCATAACAAAGGAGAAACCGACGGCGGCGGAAAAACCGTACAGCGCCGACTGCATAAAGTTATGGCCAAGGTTGATGTTCAGCAGCGCCACGCCGAGTACCGCGCAGTTGGTGGTGATAAGCGGCAGGAAGATACCCAGCAGACGATAGAGCGCCGGGCTGGTTTTACGCACCACCATTTCCGTAAATTGCACCACAACCGCAATGACCAGAATAAATGCCAGCGTACGGAGATAGATTAACCCCAGCGGGATGAGGATCCAGGTATCAATCAACCACGCGCAGATGGACGCCATCGTCATGACGAAGGTCGTCGCCAGCCCCATGCCCATCGCCGTTTCCAGCTTTTTGGACACGCCCATAAACGGGCACAGGCCAAGGAACTTCACCAGAACGAAGTTGTTAACCAGCACAGTGCCGACAAAGAGCAGTAAGTAATCGGTCATTATTTAGCCTGAAATAAAAAAGCCGCCTATTATCGGACAAACCGGGGCAGGCGACAACAGGTTATCTGTAAGGTTATTACGGGTTCACGAAGGTGTTTTTCACCCGCGTTGAGCGCTTGAAATAGGGCACCAGCAGCGCTGCGGCCAGTAACGGGAAAAGCAGCTGGCGCACGGCAAGCGCATCAGACACCGGCGAGAATGCAAACGCTTTAACCGCCAGCAGAACGGAAACGAGCAGCCAGATAATGTAGTGCTTAGGCACACTTTTGCGGCGTTTGAAGAAAGCGATAGTCAGCCACAGGGTGTAGTACCACATCCCGATCGCGAAAACGAACGACAGAAACCACATCGCAATATTCGGCACGCTTTGCGACATCAGCGTCTGGATAGCGTGAGGGGTAATTAATGCGGTGGTATAAAGCAGCAGCGCAAGTGATGCGCTTAACAAGGCAACCAGCAGCCATGCCAGCGGGGCGATTAACCAGCCTCCAATGCGTTCTCCAGGCGTTGCGGTCATGAACTCTCCCATTATCTGCGCGAAATGTATTACAGCCAGTTTGCAGGGCGGAGAGTATATAACATTTCGCGCGGATGGCTACTTTCTTATAAAACGTAACGCCAGACAGACTTCGGCACTTCCCCAACGTTGAACAAGCGTCCGCCGGAGACCAGCTCCGCACGGCGATGATCCGCGGCGCGATACATATTGATAATGTCCTGATTATCCGACAGGGTGTAATTCAGATGGTCAAACAGTTTTTCCAGGCTCTCAAGCGAATTGATCTTGCGAAATTTTAATAAATAGTCCTGAACTGTCATATTAATAAGTTTCCATATAAAAGTGAGTAATACCAGTTACGGTAATTCGGTCGAATAATAAACGGATTAATAAAGACGTAAACAGCCCACTCAGGTAATGCAACGAAATTAGGAGTTTTCTTTGCTGAAAGTATCAGGCATCAGCTGGCGATGCCTGGAAGAGAAGGTTAACCGTGTTCACCAGGGCTGGCAATACGTAACTGACACATTATGTCACTCTTTATGGCCGTAACCGGTTACTTAGGTTGGGCGACCGTAGCAGGCTCCGGCGGCTGGTAGTTATCAATATGGCTGGCGACGCCGAGCAAAATGACCGAAACCCCAAGAACAATCCATCCCGCTAATTCGATGATTCGATTAATAATTGATGCCATGATTCGCTGTTGTAATTTATCCATAAATACAGGTCGCAAATGTTACAGCGCTGTTTCTCCGACGGCAAGCGCTTTGGGAACGATTCCCTTAATCAAAATCAGAAGGTTAATACTATGTAACAAAAATAACCGCTACAGCCTGCTATTTTAAGCTCGATGGCTCATTATTAATGAGGGGAATGCCAGACTGGCCAGTATGAAATAAGAAACGCATAAAAGAGGACCATACGATGAATGATAACATCCGCGTCGGGCTGATAGGGTACGGGTATGCGAGCAAAACGTTTCATGCGCCGCTCATCTCCGGCACGCCCGGCATGGCGCTGGCGGCGGTATCCAGCAGCGACGCCGCCAAAGTCCACGCTGACTGGCCCGTTGTGCCGGTTGTCTCTGAGCCGAAACATCTCTTCAACGATCCGAATATTGATTTAATCGTGATTCCCACCCCGAACGACACGCACTTCCCGCTGGCTAAAGCCGCGCTGGAGGCGGGTAAACACGTCGTTGTCGACAAACCTTTCACCGTGACGTTGTCACAGGCGCGAGAACTGGACGCGCTGGCAAAAAGCCTCGGCAGACTGCTTTCCGTGTTTCATAACCGCCGCTGGGACGGCGACTTCCTGACGGTTAAAACGCTAATCAGTGAAGGCACGCTAGGGGAGATCGTTTTTTTTGAATCGCACTTTGACCGCTTCCGTCCGCAGGTGAGAAACCGCTGGCGCGAGCAGGCCGGTCCGGGCAGTGGTATCTGGTACGATTTAGCCCCGCATCTACTGGACCAGGCCGTGAATCTTTTTGGTCTGCCGGTGAGCATGACGGTCGATCTGGCCCAGCTCAGGCCCGGGGCGCAGACAACCGATTACTTCCACGCGGTGCTCAGTTACCCGCAGCGCCGGATTGTGCTGCACGGCACGATGGTCGCTGCCGCTGAGTCTGCCCGCTATATTATTCACGGCACGCGCGGGAGCTACGTGAAGTTTGGCCTCGATCCGCAGGAAGACCGTCTTAAAAACGGTGAACGTCTGCCGCAGGAGGACTGGGGCTATGATATGCGAGACGGCGTCGTGTCGCGGGTTGAAGGTGAGGAGCTGGTTGAGGAAACCCTGTTAACGATCCCGGGTAACTATCCGGCCTACTACGCGGCCATTCGTGATGCGCTGAACGGAACGGGGGAGAATCCGGTTCCGGCGAGCCAGGCGATTCAGATAATGGAGCTGATCGAGCTGGGAATTGAATCTGCCAAACATCGCGCCACGCTCTGTCTGGCATAATTTTTATATGCCGGGTAAGGCGCAGAAGCCACCCGGCAAAGGGTTTACGCGGTTGCCACCTTATCCCGCAGCGCCTGCTTCTCTTCAGGCGTCAGGAAGGCTATCTCCAGCCCGTTGATCTGCGCCTGGCGGATCTGCTCGCGACTCAGGCCCGCCTGCGGTGCGGCGACGTTATACTCATGGATGATATCCACGCCCTGAACCGCCGGGTCGTCCGTGTTCAGCGAGGCCAGCACGCCGTGTTCAAGGAAGGTTTTCAGCGGGTGCTGGGCCAGCGATGCCACAGTGCTGGTCTGAATGTTGGACGTCAGGCACGACTCAATGCCGATACGCTGCTCCGCCAGGAAATCCATCAGGGCGCGATCTTCTACCGCCTTCACGCCGTGGCCGATACGCTCTGCGCCCAGTTCACGGATGGCCTGCCAGATGCTTTCCGGACCCGCCGCTTCGCCCGCATGGACGGTGATATGCCAGCCGGCATCACGCGCGCGGTTGAAGTGGGAGAGGAACAGACTGCCCGGGAAACCCAGCTCATCGCCAGCGAGGTCGACGGCGGTAATGGCATCGCGGTGCGCCAGCAGCGCTTCCAGCTCCTGCAGGCAGGCGGCTTCGCCGAACGTGCGGCTCATAATGCCAATCAGGCGGGCCTGAACGTCGAAGGTTTTACACCCTTCGCGGACGCCTTCAATGACGGCCTCCACCACGCCTGCAACGGGCAGACTGTGGGTCATCGCCATATAGCCCGGCGAGAAGCGCAGCTCGACGTAATGCAGGCCGTTACGGGCCGCATCTTCGATGTTCTCAAACGCCACGCGGCGGCAGGCATCCAGCGAGGCCAGCATCTTCACGCCCCAGTCGAGCTTGCTCAGGAAGCTGACCAGGTCCGGTTCATTGGAGGTGACCTGTACGTGTGGGATCAACGATTCAAGCGTCTGAGCGGGAAGCGTTAAGTTGAACTGGCGGCCAAGATCGAGGATGGTTTGGGCACGAATGTTACCGTCAAGGTGACGATGAATATCAGTTAAAGGCAGGCGTGTATCAATCATGGTCGCACTCTTTTCTGGTTAAAGTGCGCCATATTATAAAAACAAATCGGGGTAAAAAGCTATTTGCGCAAGGGAATATTCCGTTGCGCAAACAGATTACAGGAGCGCGTTAATCCCGGCGATGAGGCGCTGCACCCCTTGTTCCAGCTTGCTACGCGGGCAGCCAGCGTTCAGACGCACGAACCCATTACCCTCATCTCCGTAGGTATATCCCGGCATGATCGCCACTTTTTGCTGCTCAATTAACACTTTTTGCAGCGACCTGTCGTCAATATTAAGCGGGCGCAGATCAATCCAGGCCAGATAGGTTGCCTCCGGCGGCTGCCAGTTCAGTTTCGGAAAAGCACTGTTTAATTCCTGCGCGATATACAACAGATTCGCTTCCAGATAACCCCGCAAGGCATCCAGCCACGGCGCTCCCTGCTGATAGGCGGCGATATGCGCCGTCAGCGCCAACAGGGAAGGGGAAGAGAGCCCATCCCGGCCTTTTAACGCGCTGAGATAACCTTTGCGGCTCTCTTCGTCGCCAATCAGGCCGTACGCGCCCGTGAGTGCAGGAATATTGAAACTTTTCGAACCGGAGGTAAGAAGCGCCCATTTGCCACGCGCCACCGCGTTCCACGGCGTGTGACGATGTTCACCCCATACCATGTCCATATGGATTTCATCGCTGATCACCGCCACGTCATAGCGCTCACACAGCTCCGCCATCTGCGTCAGTTCCTCCCGCGTCCAGACCTTGCCGGTCGGGTTTTGCGGGCTGCACAGCAGCAGAATTTTGTTTTCCGGTTTAGCCAGCGCCGCTTCAAGCGCCGCCATATTGCCTTGCCAGCCTGCAGCCTGTTTTCCCATCGCAACGGGCACCACATGACGCGAATTACCCCCAATGGCGTTGTAAAACGCATCGTACGCTGGGGTGTGAACCACCACGCCGTCACCGGGCTTCGACCAGAGGCGAATCAGCTCTGACACCATATAGATGACGGAAGGGCCATAAACGATGGTTTCTTTATCAATGCGGCTGTTAAAGCGTTGCTGGAACCAGTGCGCAACGGCGGCAAGAAACTCGTCGTTTTTCCAGCGGCTATAGCCTAAAACGCCGTGGTTGATGCGCTGATGAAGCGCGTCGGTAATGCAGGGGGCAGTGGCGAAATCCATATCTGAGATGGTAAAAGGCAGCAGATCCGCCGCGCCAAAGCGGTCGGCAACATAGTCCCACTGCGTACACCAGGTGCCGTGACGATCCACGACGGTAGAAAAATCAAACATGACGTGCGTCCTTAAAGTAAAACCCCCTCAGAGCGAGGGGGCGAGGCATCAGGCTTCCACTGTTCGCATCAGGGTGGCCAGCTCATCCTTCACCGACTGCACCTGCGGGCCGATAACCACCTGCAAATTGTGCTGGTTTAACTGTACCACGCCGATGGCCCGGTTGGCTTTCAGGGCGTTGGTATCCACTTTTGACATATCCGCTACCGACAGACGCAGGCGGGTAATGCAGTTATCCAGCGAGGTAATGTTATCCGCACCGCCCAGCGCAGCCAGAATGGCCGGGGTGTTGTAACCGGATTTGCCCACGGTCCCGGCCACCGCCTGCTCAACGCTGGTGGCGGTATCGGTATCACGGCCCGGTGTTTTCAGGTTAAAGCGAGTGATGGCGAAGCGGAAGATGCCGTAGTACACCGCAAACCAGATAGCCGCCACGACCGGCACCAGATACCACTTGGTGGACAAGCCGTGCAGGATCCCGAACACCACGAAGTCAATCACGTTGCCGTCGGTGTTGCCGATGGTGACGCCCAGCACCGCCATTACGGTAAAGCCCAGACCGGTCAGCAGCGCGTGGATGAGATACAGCACCGGCGCAACAAACAGGAACAGGAATTCGATTGGCTCGGTGGTGCCGCCCACGACGCAGGCAATCACGCCGGAGATCAGCAGGCCTTTAATTTTATGACGGTTTTCCGGGCGGGCGCAGTGGTACATCGCCAGCGCGGCACCCGGCAGACCGCCGAGGAAGGCCGGCATTTTACCTTGGGACAGGAAGCGGGTGGCGCTTTCGGAGAAGCCGTGGGTCGTCGGGCAGCTCAGCTGCGCCTGGAAGATGGTCAGCGCACCGCTCACGTCGTGACCGCATACCTCCATGGTACCGCCCGCTTCGGTGAAGCGAATCAGGGCCACCAGGATATGCTGCAGGCCGAACGGCAGCAGCAGACGCTCGCCGGTGCCGAAGATCATCGGACCAAAATCGCCCGCGCCGTTGATGATGCGGCCAATGCCGTTGATGCCCATCGCAAAGACCGGCCAGATCAGTGGAATGATCAGACCAAACAGGCCCATCACCACCAGGGTGACAATCGGCACGAAGCGGGTACCGCCGAAGAAGGCCAGAGCATCCGGCAGGCGGATGTTGTGGAAGCGCTCGTGCAGCATCCAGATAATAACCCCGGCGATCACCGCCCCGAGGATCCCGGTATCAATAGACTGGATGCCAATCACGCTCTGAATGTTGTTGGCTTTCAGCACGGCAGCGTCGGTCGTCGGCAGAATGCCTTTCGCAGTCAGCCAGAAGTTAACCGCCAGGTTCATCACGGCGTAACCCACAAACCCGGCAAACGCCGCGACGCCTTTATTTTCGCGCGCCAGGCCCAGCGGGATGGCGATGCAGAACATCACGGGCAGGAAGCTAAACGCGAAGGAGCCGACTTTACTCATCCAGATAAAGATCGCCTGCAGCACGGGAGTACCGAGGAACGGGATCAGCGTGATGATGTCTTTACTGCTCAGCGAGCTGCCGATCCCGAGCATGATCCCGCAGAACGAGAGGAGCGCCACGGGCAGCATAAAGGTTTTACCCAGTTGCTGGAAAAACTCCCACAGCGATATTTTTTGTGCTGCTTTCGCCGTCATAAAACGACTCCTTTATTGTTAAAATCAGTTTGTCTGCTTCAATGCTGCGAGAAGATAAAACGTTTTATCAAAGTTTAGTGCGCGCTGAATCACATTCTCAGGCTTTTACTGGTAGTATAAAGATAACGTATTGATAAAACGTTTTACCGATCTCATTTCAGGGAGTCACGCCGACACATGGCTGTAGCGAAAAAAATCACTATCAACGATGTCGCGCTGGCGGCGGGCGTTTCCGTCAGCACCGTTTCTCTGGTGCTGAGCGGGAAAGGGCGTATCTCGCCCGCAACCGGTCAGCGGGTGAATGAAGCGGTTGAACAGCTGGGCTTTGTGCGTAACCGCCAGGCGTCGGCACTGCGCGGCGGGCAAAGCGGGGTGATTGGCCTGATTGTCCGCGACCTGACGTCACCTTTCTATGCGGAGCTGACCGCCGGGTTAACCGAGGCTCTGGAAGCGCAGGGGCGGATGGTCTTTCTGCTGCACGGCGGGCGCGAGGCCGGGCAGCTTCTCTCCCGTCTCGATATGCTGCTGACCCAGGGCGTGGACGGGGTGATCGTCGCCGGAGCGTCGGGCGTGGGCAGCGAACTGTGCGAGCGTGCCGCCGAAAAGGGCGTGCCGCTGGTATTTGCCTCGCGCGCCAGCTACCTGGACGAGGCGGACACGCTGTGCCCGGATAACATGCAGGCCGCGCAAATGTTGACCGAACATCTTATTCGTCGTGGGCATCAGCGCATCGCCTGGCTGGGCGGGAAAAGCTCGTCCCTGACGCGCGCCGAGCGGGTAGGCGGCTACTGCGCGACGCTGATTAAATACGGTCTGCCGTTCCACAGCGAATGGGTCATTGAGTGTGAATCCAGCCAGAAGAAAGCGGCGGAAGCGATTGGCGCGCTGCTACGAAGCAATCCGACGATCAGCGCCGTGATTTGCTACAACGATGTGATTGCCATGGGGGCCTGGTTTGGCCTGATCCGCGCCGGGCGTCAGAGCGGCGAGGGCGGGGTGGAAACCTTTTTCGGCCATCAGGTGGCGTTAGGGGCCTTCGCCGACGTGGGCGAAAACGCGCTGGACGATCTCCCCATCGTCTGGGCTACCACCCCTGCGCGGGAGATGGGCTACACGCTGGCAGACAGAATTATGCAGCGCATCGACAATACGGATGTCCAGGCCGGGCACCAGATTGTGGCGGCTCGGCTGGTGGCGGTGAAATGATCTCCACTGCACATCGCCCGGCGGCGCTGCGCTTGCACGGGCCTGGAACGGCTCGGGATCGTAGGCCGGGTAAGCGTCAGCGCCACCCGGCAATAAAAAACCCCTCATGCGAGGGGTTTTGACGTTTACTGCTGCGGTGCCGCCGGTACGGCTGGCGCTGCCGGTTCAGCCGGTTCCGGCATCCCCAGCGTCGGCATACCAAACATGCCGACGAAATCTTCCAGCGGCATTTTGTCGCCGTTCAGCGTTACCTGGCCGTTGGTATATTGCAGGCTGGTGGAAATAGTGTTGTCTTCCACTTTGGTGATGCGGAACATCTGACCCATCGCCGCCAGACCTTTCACCTGCTGGCTCGCCAGTTTGCCGGCATCTTCATCGCCGTAGCCTTCCAGCTTCGCAATCTGGGTCATAAACTCGGTCGCCATATCCATCGGGATGGTCAGCTTGCTGTCGAGCGACTTCACGCTGCGATCCACTTCCTGCGCCAGCGTCTGCGGTTCACCCGTGGCGGCGGCCGGATCTTTCAGGAACAGAGACAGGTTAAAGTTGGTTTCGCCTTTGCTGTTTTTCCAGCTCAGCGGCGCAACGGTTATCACCGGCTCGCCTTTTAGCAGGATTGGCAGGTTGTTGAACAGTACCGCCATCGCCTGCTGTTGGTACACTTCCGGGTTCTGCTGCAGCGCGGCATCGGTCAGCAGCGCCTGGCTCTCTTTGCTGTATTTCTGGCTAAATTCGTGCCATGCCTGGCCGTCGATATTGCCGATCTTCAGCGACAGCTTGCCGGTGCCCAGATCCTGATTCTTTACTTTCAGGCTCTTCAGGGTGTAATCCAGCTGGGTATTGATGCTCTTACCGTCTTTGGATACGTCGGATTTACCGTTGACATCCATGCCTTCCAGCACGGCCATCTCTTTGCCTTCGATCGCGACAGCAATTTTATCAACGGAGAGCTTCTGATCGCCGATGCGCTCTTTAAAGTCGGTCATACGGCTGTTGCCGTCGGCTTTCAGGTTGTTAAAGGTAAGCTGAACTTTTTGGTTGTATTCGTTCACGGCGTTGATCAGGCCGCTTTCCGCTTCACCGGTCAGGGAGAAGACGTTGCCGTCCCGATCCGCCTCGACGTTGAAATGACCGCCGCTAAAGGCAACTTTTTCGTTTTCTTTCTCGTAGTTCAGCGCTTTCAGAGCAATATCCGAACTCGTGTCACCGGCATAGCTAATGCGGGTATTAATGTCGAAAGGCGATTCATTCTTCGCCAGGTCAAACAGCGGTTTGGTGACGTCATTATTCACCAGCACGGTATGAACGGACGCCATCGATGGGATCAGGTTAAAGGACTTTAACTGCGCCAGCGGCAGCGGACCGTGGCTCACCACCTCGTCCAGCACCACGCTCTGTCCCGGCTTCAGCCAGCCGTTTTCTGCACCGGCAACCGGCTTCACTACCAGCTGCATACGGCTGGTAAACACACCGCGGTGATAGTTCTGGTAGCTCAGCTCCAGACCCGCCTCCGGCGCGCTGCGCTTAATTTCGCCGTTTGCCTGCGCCACCATCTCTGCCAGACGGCCTTCCAGCTGTTTCCCGGTAAACCAGGAAGCACCCGTCCAGACCACGCCTAACGCTACAATCACTCCAACCGCTACGACCGATTTTTTCATTGCGACTATCCCTAAAATGAAACCAGGCGGTAGAAACCGCCCGGAGATATAAAACCTGCAACTAGCTTAGCAAGAGTTGTTAAAAAATTCAGTAAGTCCCTAAAGCTTATTAAAAACGCGCGCCAGTCGACCGGTGCCGCTCACGCTGACCGGGGACTCATTGGCTGCAACGAATGCAGACTCACCAGGCTGGAGGACCAGACGCTGTTCGCCTTTGTGCAGCGTTGCTTCGCCCTCGACGCAGAACAGGATCGCCGCGCTCTCCTGCGCGATGGTCGTTTCTGTCTGGCTCAGGTCATGCAGGGAGAACGCAAAATCCTCAACCGGAATCGGGAAGTCCAGCTCTGCACCGTTTTTCACCGGCTGAGTCAGCAGTTCCGCGGCAGGCTTCGCCACGAACTTCACGTTGGCAACCAGCTCAGGGATGTCGATATATTTCGGCGTCAGGCCCGCGCGTAGCACGTTATCGGAGTTGGCCATCACCTCCAGCGCCACGCCCTGCAGATAGGCGTGCGGAGTCTCAGCGAACAGGAACATCGCTTCGCCCGGGTTCAGCTTCACCACGTTCAGCAGCAGAGGGGAGAACAGGCCGCTGTCGTCCGGGTAGAATTTGGAAATCAGACGGATGGTCTCCCACGGTTCACCCTGCTGGCTGTCCAGGGCCGCTTTCAGCACCGCCAGCGCGTGAGATTTCTCTTCACCCTGCATATTCAGCAGGCTGGCGAACAGCTGGCTCAGCGCGTCTGCGTTCGGGTTTTCGAGGAAGTGGGCGATAGCCTTGTTGGCACCCGCGACCGGCTGCAGCAGGGAAATGATCTCTGAAAACTCGCGGAACGCGTTCATCGCCAGGAAAGGGGTCAGCGCAAAAACCAGCTCCGGCTTGTGGTTAGGATCTTTGTAGTTACGCTCGGCGGCGTCTAACGGAATACCCGCCGCGTTCTCTTTCGCGAAGCCAATTTCAGACGCTTTCTTGTTCGGGTGAACCTGGATGGAGAGCGGCTGGTCGGCGCACAGCACTTTAAACAGGAACGGCAGTTCGCCAAAGCGCTGAGCTACTTTGTCGCCCAGCAGCGCGGCTTTATCGGCATCAATCACGTCACGCAGGCAGCGTACCTGGCCGCTGGCGTCTTCAATTTTTGAGCTGCTCTTCGGGTGCGCCCCCATCCACAGTTCTGCCATCGGCAGGTTGTTTGGGTTCGCGATACCGTAGAGATCCGTTAACGCAGTTTTACTTCCCCAGGCGTAGTTTTGCACTGAGTTAATGAGTTTTTGCATTATCAAGCCCTGATTCAATTGTGGAATTAACTCCGGGTATTAAAGCAATAAACCACGTGGAAGTAACCTGTGGATGTAAAAAGTCGTACTAGTCTCAGTTTTTGTTAAAAAATTGTGTAGGATAAGCTGACTCGCTTTTAAGCCGGGCAGCGGAACATCTGCCCTGAATAAACAGACCGAAGCAGTAAGTGAGAGACCAATGTCGAATAAACCCTTCCATTATCAGGATCCTTTCCCCCTCAGTAAGGATCAGACCGAGTATTACCTGTTAACCCGCGATCACGTCTCCGTCTCTGAGTTTGAAGGACAAGAGATCCTCAAGGTGGATCCGCAGGCGCTGACGCTGCTGGCGCAGCACGCTTTCCACGACGCCTCGTTTATGCTCCGTCCTGCGCACCAGCAGCAGGTTGCCGATATCCTGAGCGACCCGCAGGCCAGCGAGAACGATAAATACGTTGCCCTGCAGTTCCTGCGTAACTCAGACATCGCGGCGAAAGGCATTCTGCCAACCTGTCAGGACACCGGCACGGCGATCATCGTCGGCAAAAAAGGCCAGCGCGTCTGGACCGGCGGCGGTGACGAAGCGGCGCTGGCGCACGGCGTCTACAACACCTACACCGAAGACAACCTGCGCTACTCGCAAAACGCGGCGCTGGATATGTACAAAGAGGTCAATACCGGCACCAACTTGCCTGCACAGATTGACCTCTACAGCGTCGACGGTGATGAGTACAAATTCCTCTGTATCGCCAAAGGCGGCGGTTCAGCCAACAAAACCTATCTCTACCAGGAAACCAAAGCGCTGCTCACTCCGGGCAAGCTGAAAAATTACCTGGTTGAGAAGATGCGTACCCTCGGCACCGCAGCGTGTCCGCCGTACCATATCGCCTTCGTGATTGGCGGTACCTCGGCGGAAAGCACGCTGAAAACCGTCAAGCTGGCCTCGACCAAATACTACGACGGTCTGCCAACCGAAGGTAACGAGCACGGCCAGGCGTTCCGCGACGTGCAGCTTGAGCAGGAACTGCTGGAAGAGGCGCGTAATCTGGGGCTCGGGGCGCAGTTTGGCGGCAAATACTTCGCCCACGACGTGCGCGTGATCCGTCTGCCGCGTCACGGTGCCTCCTGCCCGGTCGGGATGGGCGTCTCCTGCTCTGCGGATCGCAACATCAAGGCCAAGATCAACCGCGAAGGCGTGTGGATCGAAAAACTTGAAAATAACCCGGGCAAATACATCCCGGAAGCACTGCGTAAAGCAGGTGAGGGTGAAGCGGTTCGCGTTGACCTGAACCGTCCGATGAAAGAGATCCTGGCGCAGCTTTCACAGTACCCGGTTTCGACCCGTCTCTCCCTGAACGGCACGATTATCGTAGGCCGCGACATCGCGCACGCGAAGCTGAAAGAGCGTCTGGACAACGGCGAAGGGCTGCCGCAGTACATTAAAGATCATCCGATCTACTACGCAGGCCCGGCGAAAACGCCTGAAGGCTATGCCTCCGGCTCGTTAGGCCCAACCACCGCAGGGCGTATGGACTCGTACGTTGATCAGCTGCAGGCTAACGGCGGCAGCATGATCATGCTGGCGAAAGGCAACCGCAGCCAGCAGGTGACGGACGCGTGCCACAAGCACGGCGGCTTCTACCTCGGCAGCATCGGCGGCCCGGCGGCGGTACTGGCGCAGGGCAGCATCAAGAGCCTGGAGTGCGTGGAGTACCCGGAGCTGGGTATGGAAGCAATCTGGAAAATCGAAGTGGAAGACTTCCCGGCGTTTATCCTGGTGGATGACAAAGGCAACGACTTCTTCAAGCAGATCCAGTCGTCCCAGTGTTCGGCGTGCGTGAAGTAAATTGAAAAAACCGGGTGGCGTAGCCGCCACCCGACATCTAAAAGAGCGCACAAAGCGCCATACCGTTTCTCAGAAGTCATCAATACTTATCCCTTAAGCATGTGAGCAATCCCTCTTTTGTTATCAAGGAGAAAGTAATGACCACGGTACGCCATGAGAAAGACTCGATGGGCGCCATCGACGTCCCGGCCGACAAGCTATGGGGCGCGCAAACCCAGCGTTCGCTGGAGCACTTCCGTATTTCGACCGAAAAAATGCCCGTCTCGCTGATTCAGGCGCTGGCGCTGACCAAACGCGCCGCGGCGAAAGTGAACCAGGATTTAGGTCTGCTGACGGCAGACAAAGCCACGGCCATCATCAACGCCGCCGACGAAGTGCTGGCGGGCAAGCATCCTGACGAATTCCCCCTCGCCATCTGGCAGACCGGTTCCGGTACCCAGAGCAACATGAACATGAACGAAGTGCTGGCGAACCGGGCGAGCGAACTGCTGGGCGGCGTGCGCGGCATGGAGCGTAAGGTCCACCCGAACGATGACGTCAACAAAAGCCAGAGCTCTAACGACGTCTTCCCGACGGCGATGCACGTGGCGGCGGTGATCGCTATCCGCGAGCAGCTGATCCCGCAGCTCAACGTGCTCAAATCCACCCTCAACGAGAAAGCGCAGGCCTTCCGCGACGTCGTTAAAATTGGCCGTACGCACCTGCAGGACGCCACGCCGCTGACGCTCGGTCAGGAGATTTCCGGCTGGGTGGCGATGCTGGAACACAACCTGAAGCATATCGAGAACAGCCTGCCGCACCTGGCGGAGCTGGCGCTCGGCGGGACGGCGGTCGGTACCGGGTTAAACACCCATCCAGAATACGCGGTGCGCGTGGCGGAGGAGCTGGCAAACATCACCGCACAGCCGTTCGTCACGGCGCCCAATAAGTTCGAAGCGCTGGCGACCTGCGATGCGCTGGTCCACACCCACGGCGCGCTGAAGGGGCTGGCGGCCTCGCTGATGAAAATTGCCAACGACGTACGCTGGCTGGCTTCCGGTCCGCGCTGCGGCATCGGTGAAATCAGCATCCCGGAAAACGAGCCGGGCAGCTCCATCATGCCGGGTAAGGTCAACCCGACCCAGTGCGAAGCCATGACCATGCTCTGCTGCCAGGTGTTGGGCAACGACGTGGCCGTCAACCTGGGCGGCGCGTCCGGCAACTTCGAGCTGAACGTTTATCGCCCGATGGTGATCCACAACGTGCTGCAATCGATTCGTCTGCTTGCGGACGGGATGGAGAGCTTTAACGAGCTCTGTGCGGTAGGGATTGAGCCGAATCGCGAGCGCATCAGCCAGCTGCTCAATGAATCCCTGATGCTGGTGACGGCGCTCAATACCCATATCGGATACGACAAGGCCGCCGAGATCGCTAAAAAAGCGCATAAAGAGGGGCTGACGCTGAAAGCCTCCGCCCTGGCGCTGGGCTATCTGACGGAGGCGGAGTTCGACGCCTGGGTTCGTCCGGAAGCGATGGTCGGCAGCCTAAAATAATCATCCCGCCACATACAGGTGCAGCCGCGGAATAATCAGCTGTAGCGGCTGCGCCTGAGGTCTGTAACGGTGCTGGACATTGTCCGCATCGTAATTCAGCAGTTCCCCAATATCGGGTACCACCGCGCCCTGATCGGCATCGTAAAGCGCAATCAGCGGCGTCGGGCAGGCATATTGCACCTGCTTTTGCTGGCCGGAATACCAGACGCGGGCGATAGGCTGCACCTTCACCGGGCGCTTAATTTTGAGGCGCGTATCCGCCGGTAGCGAGGCGATGCTGTGGTACTCCTGCTCCAGGCGCTCAATCCACTGCTCCCGCGACCACGGTGCGACGGTGCGCGGCGTCTTCAGGCTTTTTTCCAGCTGGGCCAGAATCTCATCCCGGGTGAAGTTTTTAATGATGTGCTTATTCGCCCAGCCGAAGCGCAGCGTAGCGGGGTGGCGCAGTACCGTCAGCGTTCGGTAGGCATTCAGGGTAATCAGCCCCGGAAGCTGGCGGTGCACCCATTCAAACCGGGCGGCAGGGGCGAGGCCGGACTCTTCGGTGATGATCTTTTCAAAGGTCGCTTTCAGGGTGTTGATATGCGCAATCTGGCTTTCCAGCGCTTCACGTGTTGCTGCATCGGTTTGCAGGCAGATGACGCCGGGCAGACGCACGGCCGCCTTACTGCTGCGGTTTTCTGACTGCTGCTGGATAAACAGGCGGCGATAGTGTTTCAGCGCCAGCTCAAGGGCGGCGCTGCCGATGTGCTGTTCGACCTCGATGGTGTCCAGCGGATCATGCTCGGCCCCTTTAGCCACATCCGGCAGGGTAAAGACGCGCGCGGCCAGCAGGCGGCAGGCCTGCAAACGCTCGGTCAGGGTCAGGAGTTCGTGTTCTATTTCCCGAAACGTGCCGTTAAGCCGTTCGATGAGATCGTAGGTCGCCATAAACACTCTCATTAGTTACAACATACTTATCATATAGCACAGCACGCCGGGTCAGGCCAGCGTGCGGTTATGGTCAGGCAGGGACGGGAAGGGCGATGTTATGGTACACCGGCCAGCTAAAGCAGAAGCGCGCGCCGCCGAGGTCGCTCTCCTCGCAGTGCACCGTGCCGCCCATCGCCTGCGCGATAGAGTAGACAATCGCCAGCCCCAGGCCGCATCCGCCGGTAGCGCGATCGCGGCTGGGGTCGAGGCGGACAAAGGGTTCAAACACGGTTTCTCGCGCTTCCGGGGCAATTCCCGGGCCGTCATCCTCCACCGTCAGGCTGGCCTGATTGCCCTGCAAATCCAGCCCAATCTGGAGCGTACTCTCGCTGTAGCGCATGGCGTTATTCATCAGGTTGTCCAGCACGCGCTCCATCAGGCGCATATCGAGCGCGCCGTAGTCACCCGGGGTGACGCGCGTCAACAGCGTGCGCTGCGGGTTTACGCTCTGAACGTCGTCAATGTGGGTTTGCAGCCAGGCGGGGAGATCCGGCGTGCTGAGGTTCAGCTCGTTTTGCGGGCGGTCGAGGCGCGCGTAGGTCAGCAGCTCCTCAATCAGCGCTTCTAGCTGGCCAATGTCGCGGTTAAGCGCCTGATTCTCTGCCTCGGTCAGATTCTCGCTCATCTCCAGACGATAGCGCAGGCGAACCAGCGGCGTGCGCAGCTCGTGGGCAATTCCGTCGATCAACTGTTTCTTACTGGCGATCAGCGCATTGATGTTATCGGCCATCTGGTTAAAGGCCACGCCCAGACGTTCAAAGCTGGAACCGCTGTCGAAGTGAATGCGCTCGGTAAAATGCCCCTCGCCAAAACGCTGCGCGGCGGACTCCAGCTTCAGCATGTCCTGCCAGTGTGGGCGCATCCAGATAAAGACCGGAAACGCGAGCGAAATGGCGATAAAGGCCATCAGCGCCATGTCCAGCAGACGCATCTGGTGCAGATAATAGAGATAGGGCACCGGCCCGACGGCCAGCACGTAATGGCTGCGCGGAATGCGCTGGATAAACGTGTATTTCTCATCCTGCGCGACGATATCCCCGTCGCGCAGGCGCTGCATGGTGGGCGGATCTAAATCGAAATCTTTTAACGGCTCAATGCGTAAATCAAACGACAGGTTCAGGTCCAGCTCTTTCAGGGTTTTCGCCCAGTCGTGCGGCGGGATCTCTCTCAGCTCGCTGCGCATCAGATACAGCGAGCTTTTCATCAGATCGTCCAGCGACTGTCTGCCCGCACGTTCGGCGGTGAATTTATAGACCAGCCCGACCAGCATGGTCATCACCAGGAAGCAGACAAACAGCAAAAGATAAAACTGCACAAACAGCTTTTTCATTGGATCTCACCGAAGAAACGCTTTGTGCAGAATATACATGAAAACCCGTCGATATTTTCATGTCTGTGAAGCGTGTTACATGGCATTCGTGCTGTTTTTTACCCTGGCGATGAGTGTTTCCGTTATGGCCAGACCTTCCGCAATCTGTGGATCGATCACGGCGGTCCCAAATTCGTTAATTAAATCCAGGAGTATTTCGTAAGACTGGATAAGTTCAAGGAGGTCAATGAGCGCTTTTTGATCGGCGCGTGAGGGTGAGGAATGGCTAAACGCTGCCTGATTAACAATCCATTCAAGATTGGTTTTGATGGCTTCTACTTCATGGTAGCTATACATATTTCATGGGCTTAAATCCTCATTTCAAGATTTTATGGGAGAGAATGTGCTGAAAAGGTGTGGCCTTATAGCTGGCCGGCGCGGCTTAAAGGAGAGAACGTTTGAGTATTAATTATGGATTAGTTCGCGCGCTTATCAAGTTAATTGTTGCGCAAACGTGTAAATTAACGCGCGAAAGAAAGGACTTCTACGCATAATGCCTTCATTTCGCGCACGTTATCTTTTTATCAGGTTTCCCAGGCGTGCGGGGCAAACAGATAACCCTTATTACGCACGGTTTTAATGCGGTAGGGCTCGGTGGCGTTATCCTGCAATTTTTTGCGCAGACGCGAGATCGCCACGTCAACGCTGCGATCCATTCCGTCATAGCTCACGCCACGAAGGTTTTTCAGCAGCGCGTCGCGGTCCATGATTTGCCCGGCATGCGTGGCCAGCTCCCACAGCAGGTCAAAATCAGCGGTGGAAAGGGCAATAAGCTCGCCGGAAAGCAGAACCTGGCGGTTAACCGGGTCAATAGACAGCGTACCGAAGCGCATCGCTTTGTGCGGCGTCAGAGACGGCGCGGGCGCTTCGCGTTCACTGCTGGCGTGCTGGCGTAAATGCAGGCGCAGGCGGGCCAGCAGGACGGCAGGCGGTGTGGTTTTCAGAATGTAGTCATTGGCCCCCATCTCCAGCGACAGAATATGGTTCATATCGCTATCCAGTGAGGTGAGCAGAACGATAGGGCCGTCCCAGCGGGCGCGCAGGTCCCGGCAGAGTGTCATGCCGTCTTTGCCTGGCAGCATGATGTCCAGCAGCACTAAATCCGGGTTTTCACGGACGACCACCTCTTCGGCACGATCGCCGCGAGGCTCAACAATGACGTCCATATCATGTTTACCCAGATAGGCGGCGATCAATTGCCCGACTTCGGGTTCGTCTTCAACATAAACAATCTTATTCATACAGCGTCTGTTTTCGTGAAAAAAGCCAACATACACCGCGGAACCTTAACCTTCCATTAATCTTTCTAAATTAACGCCGCTTCCGTTATTCTGACGTTTCTTGTTATTTGATTGTCATAAGGAAAAATATGGGGCTGGTGATCAAAGCCGCGCTGGGGGCGCTGGTGGTGTTACTGATTGGCATTCTGGCAAAAACCAAAAATTACTATATTGCCGGGCTGATCCCGCTGTTCCCGACCTTTGCGCTCATTGCCCACTATATCGTGGCCTCTGAGCGGGGTACGGAAGCGCTACGCACGACCATTGTGTTTGGCATGTGGTCAATCATCCCCTATTTTCTCTACCTGCTTTCCCTGTGGTATTTCACCGGTTTTCTGCGGCTTCCCCTGGCGCTGGGCGGGGCAGTGGTCTGCTGGGGACTCAGCGCCTGGGTGTTAATATTCTTCTGGAGCCGCTTTCACTAGCGCAGCGGGCGGCCGCCGTCCACGGCAAAGGTTCTGCCGGTGACGTAGCAGCTGGTGAGCAGGTAATCTACAAGATCGATCACCTCTTTCTCGCCTGGGGCAATTTTCATCAGCGACTTATTCAGCGCCTGCTGGCGGTACTCCGCATCATCATGTTCGTTAAACAAAATCATCGCCGGGGCGATGGCGTTCACCTTCACCTCGGGCGCGAGCTTGCGGGCAAAGGAGCGCGTCATGTTATCCAGCGCGGCTTTGCTGGCCGCATAGGCGATGTGCTTGTCGCTGCCGCGCTCCACCACATAATCGGTGAAGTGGATAATGTCACCCGCCGCATGCCCGTGGCCGCGCAGCAGATCCTGCAGCGCGTGGTTGAGCAGATAGGGGGCATTTACGTGGATCTGCAGCATGGCGGAGAGCGTATCGCTGAGTGACGTACCGGGCTTCTCAGCACACCATGCGCTGGCGTTATGGATCACCGCACGTAACCCCGTCACGGAGGATTTTATCTGTTCAGCAAAGGCCAGAATGCCTTCATCGGTGGAAAAATCAGCCTGAATGCAGACCGCCCCGGCCTGGCGCAGCCCGTCAATCGACGGGTATTCTGTACGGTAGCTGACAATGACCGGATGGCGAAGGTTGAGAAAGTGATGGGCGAGGGCGAGGCCGATACGGCGACCTCCACCGGTAATCAGTATTGGGCGAAGCGGTGCATTTCCCATCGTATTCTCCTTTACAGTTCAACAATGGGAAAGGCGGTGCTATCCCATTAACATCCAGGTTGCCGGTACGGCAGCAACCAGTAACATCCCGATTAAGGCCATTTCACGGCGTTTCAGCGCGTTCTCCAGCTGATGCGTGCGGCGGGCGTAGATAAACACCAGCAGACCCGGTGCGTACAGCACCACTGACAGCAGCAGATGCATAGGCCCGGAAGCATACAACAACCACAGGCCGTAAATACAGGCCCCGATACCCACGACATAGTGCGCCGGTCGCGTGGCGATTTTTAACAAATATGCCCCCACTAAGAAATAGGGTACCAGAATCATCTCCGAGGCGATGGTCAGCAGGGTGTTATAGTCTGAACCTGTGAGCCAGATCAGCACCAGACAGACCTGAACGCTGATGTTGGTCAGCCAGAGTGAGGCTGACGGCGCATTATTTTGGTTTTGACGGGCAAACAGGCGCGGGAACGCCTTGTGCGTCGCGGCCAGGAACGGCACTTCAGCCGCCATGATGGTCCAGCTCAGGTAAGCGCCGCAGACGGAGACGATCAGCCCTGCGGCAATCACCACGTCGCCCCAGGGGCCGAGCATTTTCACCATCAGGCCTGCCATGGACGGGTTACGCATTTCGGCCAGCTCAGGACGCGCCACCACGCCCAGCGACAGCAGCGTCACCAGCAGATACACCCCCAGCGCCGCCAGGACGGCCAGCAGCGTGGCGCGGCCCACATCGCGTTTATTACGCGCGCGGGCAGAGACCACAACGGCACCCTCAACGCCGATAAACACCCACAGGGTAATCAGCATCGTGTTTTTCACCTGTTCCCAGACCGGAACGCCCAGCGCAATGCCGCTGAAATCAAGCGAAAACACGTCGAGACGAAACGCAATGAAGGCCAGCACGATAAACAGGCCAAGGGGGACCAGTTTCGCCAGCGTCGCCACCAGGTTGATGCTGGCGGCGGTCTGGACACCACGTAAAATCAGCCAGTGAACAATCCACAGCAGCACCGAGGCGCCGACGATGGACTGCCAGGTATTACCGTCGCCAAACAGGCGCAGCTCGGGGGTATCGGTAAAGAAACTGAGCGCCGAGAAGACGATCACCAGATAGGAGACGTTGGCGATGACCGCGCACAGCCAGTAGCCCCAGGCGGAGCAGAAGCCAATCAGCTCACCGAAACCTTCACGTGCATAGGTGAAAATGCCGCCGTCCAGATCCGGGCGAATGCGCGTCAGCAGCAGCATGGCAAACGCCAGCAGCAATATGCCGACACCGGTAATGCCCCAGCCAATGAGCAGGGCGGCAGGGCTTGCGACGGCCGCCATGTTCTGCGGTAAACTGAATACGCCCGCGCCCAGCATTGAGCTCAATACAAGTGCAGTTAAAGCACTCAGGCCAAGTTTCTTTTCCATTGGCTTCCTGTTATGAAAAGTCCCAATCCAGAATAATTATTTCGCTGAGGCGCATAAAAATGGTGGATCACACTAAGGCGCGGGATTTTACGGAGTGTAACGAAAGCATGCAATGATGTGTGGCAGAAATTCAAAAAAAGTAACAAAAAAGGCGGCATTGCGCCGCCTTTCGTAAACGATTTTGTTACTTATACAGATCGGCGCTGATGGTCACGTTATTGCCACGTTCCTGCCACTGGCGGGTGATGTGGTAATACTTAGCCCCTTTCTTCGCCGCACGCTTCGCGACCTGGTAAGAGACTTCCGTCATGTTGCCGTAGTTGCCGGTAAACTTGATGCTGTCGAACGGTACCATCTGCGCGGCAGTGGCTTTGTTCAGCTCTTCAATTTTGGTGCCGTCCGGCAGCGTCACAGAGTAACGACCACCTTTCGTGGATTGCGTTTCAAAGAAACGACCCACTTCAGCGCTTGGCGCCGCAGAGGTCGCTACGCCTGGAATTTCGACTTTCTTCGCTTCTTCGCCGCCTTTTGCTATCGCCGCGCGACCCGCTTCGGAGTCAGCAGGGATGGCGTCCGGGCTCTGCAGAACGCGTTTTTTCGCATCTTCTTTGTAGATGAATGCGGTAATGCGCTGGTTGCCGCCCTGGTTAGCATCCACCTGACGGACGATATAGAAAGAGTAAGCCCCTTTCTCTTTCGCGGCTTTGGTGATGGCATCGTTCACTTCAGGCTGGCTGCGATAGAAGCCCTGAACGGTGACGGTGTCGTAAGGTTCCAGCTCAATCGCCTGATCTTTTGGCAGCTCAACGATACCGTTGATCACGCGGTTTTTCGGCGCGTCAGCTTTTGGCGCATTATCTTTATACAGCGCAATGGTCACGCGCTGGTTACCGCTGTTGCCGTAATCGGACTGGTCAACAACGTAAAACGAGGCCGCTCCGTTTTTATCCGCGGCTTTTGATGCGGCGGCGACAGCATCGCCAATAGAATTATAACGACCCACAATGACCGTATGGTCAAAAGGTTTTAACGCTGCCGCTTGCTCTGGCGTTAACTCTGTTGCGGCATTCGCAGACAGGGCGGTCGCACAGAGAAGTGCGGACGCCAGGAGTGTGTTCTTAAGCTTCATAAAAATAATCCTTCGCCTTGCGCAAACCATGTACTGGTATTGTTGTTAATTTGAAACGGTCCCGATTATGGCATTTAAAACCCGTCGCTGTCTGCGCCATTTTTCACTGCCTGTGCTCACTGAATTAACGAATTCGATAACATTTAGTGATATGTTGAAAAAACAGGCGTTTGACAAGCAAAACTGATAAAGCATATGACTTTTACAAGTTAATTTAATGTTAATAACTTGTTCTCTTATGGCGCTATATCATGTTTTTACCGCTTCGCTTGCGCGATTTATCGGTTCTGGCGATGAATTTAAGGTAAATATCACTGTCAGTGACGCCGTTCGCTTATTTTTCACAGATAAAGTAAGAAATAGTGTTTTCTGGCGGTAGATCGCGGGCGCTATTTTCAGTAGGTTATAGACAGTTTGTTACTGTTTTATTTTCCGGGGTTAATCATTTCTCGTCGCTATCGAGGTGGCGAAAATTGATACAAACCGCGGGCATTTATCGACAAACCATCATCAAAAACCGATGGAAGGGAAAACTATGCGTATTGGGGTACCAAAAGAACGGTTAGCCAATGAAACCCGCGTAGCGGCAACACCGAAAACGGTGGAGCAACTGCTTAAACTGGGTTTTACCGTCGCGGTTGAAAGCGGCGCAGGCAAGCTGGCGAGTTTCGATGACGACGCCTTTATTCAGGCTGGCGCGGAAGTGGTGGACGGGGCCGAAGTCTGGCAGTCGCCTGTGATTCTGAAGGTCAACGCGCCGGAAGAGAGTGAGATTGCGCTGCTGAATCCGGGAACAACGCTGGTGAGCTTCGTCTGGCCTGCACAAAATCCTGAACTGATGGAGAAGCTGGCGGCTCGTGGCGTGACCGTGATGGCGATGGACTCCGTGCCGCGTATTTCGCGCGCGCAGTCGCTGGATGCGCTGAGCTCCATGGCAAACATTGCTGGCTACCGCGCCATTGTTGAAGCAGCCCACGAATTTGGACGCTTCTTTACCGGTCAAATCACCGCGGCGGGGAAAGTCCCACCGGCGAAAGTGATGGTGATTGGCGCGGGCGTGGCGGGTCTTGCCGCAATCGGTGCGGCAAACAGCCTGGGCGCTATCGTGCGCGCGTTCGACACCCGTCCTGAAGTGAAGGAACAGGTCCAGAGTATGGGGGCCGAATTCCTTGAGCTGGACTTCAAGGAAGAAGCGGGCAGCGGTGATGGTTACGCGAAGGTGATGTCCGAAGCCTTTATCAAAGCCGAAATGGAACTCTTCGCCGCGCAGGCGAAAGACGTCGACATTATTGTTACTACCGCGCTTATTCCGGGTAAACCAGCGCCGAAGCTGATCACCCGTGAGATGGTCGACTCCATGAAGCCGGGCAGCGTGATTGTCGACCTGGCGGCGCAGAACGGCGGTAACTGTGAGTACACCGTTGCTAATCAGGTGACCACGACCGCTAACGGCGTGAAGGTGATCGGCTATACCGACCTGCCTGGCCGCCTGCCAACCCAGTCCTCTCAGCTGTACGGCACCAACCTGGTTAACCTGCTGAAGCTGCTCTGCAAAGAGAAAGACGGCAACATCACCGTCGATTTTGACGATGTGGTGGTGCGCGGCGTTACCGTCGTTCGCGAAGGTGAAATCACCTGGCCTGCACCGCCTATTCAGGTTTCCGCGCAGCCTCAGGCGGCACCGAAAGCAGCTCCTGAGCCAAAAGAACCGGCTAAACCGGCTTCTCCGTGGCGTAAATACGCCATCATGGCGCTGGTTATTATTCTGTTCGGCTGGCTGGCTGACGTCGCGCCGAAAGAGTTCCTCGGCCACTTTACCGTCTTCGCGCTCTCCTGCGTCGTAGGCTACTACGTGGTGTGGAACGTCTCGCACGCGCTGCATACGCCGCTGATGTCGGTCACTAACGCCATCTCCGGGATCATCGTGGTGGGGGCGTTGCTGCAGATTGGGCACGGCGGCTGGATCAGCTTCCTGAGCTTTATCGCGGTGCTGATCGCCAGTATCAATATTTTCGGTGGTTTCACCGTGACTCAGCGCATGCTGAAAATGTTTCGTAAAGGCTAAGGGGTAGCATATGTCTGGAGGATTAGTTACAGCCGCATACATTGTTGCTGCAATCCTGTTTATTTTCAGTCTGGCGGGGCTTTCCAAACACGAAACGTCTCAGCAGGGGAATAACTTTGGTATCGCCGGGATGGCGATTGCGCTGATCGCCACCATCTTCGGGCCGGATACCGGCAACGTGGCGTGGATCCTGGTGGCGATGATCATCGGCGGCGCGATTGGTATTCGCCTGGCGAAGCGCGTTGAAATGACCGAGATGCCGGAGCTGGTGGCGATTCTGCACAGCTTCGTGGGTCTGGCGGCGGTGCTGGTGGGCTTCAACAGCTACCTGTATCACGAACCGGCCATGGAGCCGATTCTGGTCAACATTCACCTGACCGAAGTGTTCCTCGGCATCTTCATCGGTGCTGTGACCTTCACCGGTTCTATCGTGGCGTTCGGCAAGCTGCGCGGTAAGATCTCTTCTAAACCGCTGATGCTGCCAAACCGTCACAAGCTGAACCTGGCGGCGCTGGTGGTGTCGTTTGTGCTGCTGGTGGTCTTCGTGCGTACCGAAAGCGTGGGCCTGCAGGTACTGGCGTTGCTGGTGATGACCATCATCGCGCTGGCGTTTGGCTGGCACCTGGTGGCGTCCATCGGCGGTGCGGATATGCCGGTGGTCGTTTCGATGCTGAACTCCTACTCCGGTTGGGCGGCGGCGGCGGCGGGCTTTATGCTGAGCAACGACCTGCTGATCGTCACCGGTGCGCTGGTCGGTTCTTCCGGTGCGATCCTGTCTTACATCATGTGTAAAGCGATGAACCGTTCGTTCATCAGCGTGATTGCCGGTGGCTTTGGCTCTGACGGCTCTTCGACCGGTTCCGATGAGGAAGTGGGTGAGCACCGTGAAATCAGCGCGGAAGACACCGCAGAGATGCTGAAAAACTCGCATTCTGTGATCATCACCCCGGGCTACGGCATGGCGGTGGCGCAGGCGCAGTATCCGGTGGCGGAAATCACCGAGAAGCTGCGTGCGCGCGGTATCAAAGTACGCTTTGGTATTCACCCTGTAGCGGGGCGTCTGCCGGGCCACATGAACGTGCTGCTGGCGGAAGCGAAGGTGCCATACGACATCGTGCTGGAGATGGACGAGATCAACGATGATTTCGCCGACACCGACACCGTGCTGGTCATTGGTGCCAACGACACCGTTAACCCGGCGGCACAGGACGATCCGCGTAGCCCAATCGCCGGGATGCCGGTTCTGGAAGTGTGGAAGGCGCAGAACGTTATTGTCTTCAAACGCTCCATGAACACCGGCTATGCTGGCGTGCAGAATCCGCTGTTCTTTAAAGAGAACACCCATATGCTGTTTGGCGATGCCAAAGCCAGCGTGGATGCGATTCTGAAAGCGCTGTAATTCGCTTTCTCCTGACAAACCGCTCTTCGGGGCGGTTTTCTTATTTCTGCGGTCGGCTTTTCTCCTCTGTCTATACTTTACCCTTTGCGTAATATGAGGAGGTGTAATGCATTTTCTGTCCCGCTTCGACATCATTGCGTTGATGATGACGCCGACATTCTGGATAGGCGCCGCCACGGTTGTCTTTGTGACGCTGCTGGTGTACTGGCTGCTGACGCGCCTGATCGCGTTCGTTAAGAAAGGGATCACCACCTGGGGCGACAAGCACCCGACCACCAGCCGGATGCGTTTTATCCTGACCGAAATGCTTAACCGCACCAGCCGCTTCCTGCTGTTTGTGGTGGCGCTGCTCTTCAGCCTGCGTTTTGTTGACTTACCCGATCATCTTTTTGGCACCGTCAGCCACGCCTGGTTCCTGGTTTTCGCTATCCAGGTGGCGCTGTGGATGGATCAAGGGGTTGTGTCGTGGCTTCGTCACGTCATGCTGGCGCCGGGAAGCCATAAAAACCCGGTCACGCTGGTGATCACGGGGCTTATTCTCCGTGCCATCGTCTGGTCAGTGATGCTGCTGTCTATCCTTGCTAACGCGGGCGTCAACATCACTGCTCTGGTTGCCAGCCTTGGGGTAGGGGGTATTGCCATCGCCCTCGCCGTACAAACGATCCTCAGTGACGTGTTTGCCTCACTGTCTATCGGTTTTGATAAGCCGTTCGAAATTGGCGATTTTGTGGTGTTCAACGACGTGGCGGGGACGGTAGAGCACATTGGCCTGAAAACGACCCGTATCCGCAGCCTGAGCGGGGAGCAGATTGTCTGCGGTAACGCCATTTTGCTTCAGCAGACGCTTCACAACTACAAACGCATGCAGACGCGCCGCATCGTCTTCACCTTTGGTGTTGCCAGCGACACGCCGCCCGAAAAGCTGCGCTACGTGGGGGATATGGTCAGGCAGATCATTACCGATGTCGGTGAGACAAAATTCGATCGCGCCCATTTTCTGGGATTCGACCGCGACCGCCTGACGTTTGAAGTCGTCCATATTGTTAATACCGCGGATTACAACAAATACATGGACATCCAGCAGGAGATCAATATCCGTATTCTTGAAGGGCTGAACGCCCAGGAGATTAAGCTGGCGCTGCCCAGTATGGTATTGCACGCGCCGTGGATGCAGGAGGCGTCAGGTGAACAGCCGAAACCGGTAATGGAGAGCTGATAAAAAAAGCCCGCCGGAGCGGCGGGCTTGATGTTTACGTTAATCGTCTTCCGGGTCGTCCAGCTCAATCGGCGTCTGATACTCATCCGGCTTAATGACCAGCAGGTCACAGCGCAGATGGTCGATCACCTGTTCGGCGGTATTACCGAGGAAGGCGGCAGAAATACCGGTCCGGCCAATGGTGCCCAGCACCACAATCCCGGCCTGCAGATGCTCGGCTAAATCCGGGATCACCTCTTCAGGCAGCCCTTTTTCCACGTGCGTCATGTTCTCATCAATGCTGAACTTCTGGCGCAGCGCTTTCATCGCCAGCAGGTGCTGACCGCGGATCGCGTCGTTATAGACGCTCGGGTCAAACTCCGGCAGCTCGATGGCGATATTGATCGGGGTAACTGGATAGGCTCCCACCAGATGCACTTCGGTATGGTTAACCTGATCGGCAAGCTGGATGGTCTCCTTCACGAGCTTCTCGTTGAGGGAATTGTGGTAATCCTCTTCGCTCGCCAGGTTAACCGCCACAACGGCTTTCCCGCCTTCAGGCCACGGCTGGTCTTTCACCATCCAGACCGGGCAAGGGCATTTACGCAACAAATGCCAGTCGGTCGGGGTAAAGATCACGGACTCCAGCTTATCGTGCTGGTGCGCCATCTTCAGCAGCAGGTCGTGCCCACCGGCAACAACTTCCTGGATAATGGCTTCAAAAGGTCGGTTATGCCAGACCACTTTAATATCAATAGGCACTCCCGCTTCCAGGTAATACTTCGCCTGTTCACGGATCCACGCGGTACGCTGGCTGATGACGCCCTGACGCATAGCGGTGCGCTCGTCAGGCGACAGAAGGGTGGTCATCTCATACGAGAAGTCATAGATCGGCAAAAACGCTTTGATTTTGCCACCAATCCGTTGATGTAAATACACAGCACGTCGTAATGCTGGCTGATCGTCCTGATTCGGATCGATAGCTACCAGCATGTTTTGATACTTGGCCATACAGGTCTCCTTACTACTGTCACCACAGTCTGTAATTAAAAGAGTAACCTATATATCCTGAATGAAACAGAGGGGAGCTTTTGCCAGATCAATAATTCATGAAAATTTATCAGAGGAAAAGCACGGTGGTTGTTACCGCGATAAACGCAATGAACAGCAGCACCATCACCGCTATCGCGAACGTTGTGGAATCCTGAACGTAGGTTTTTTCCTCACCCTTCATCGGGCCGACAAGCATGATCCAGATGAAGATAAAGGTCACTGAGGCAATCACGACTGAAACGAAAAACAAACTTTCTCTCAATTCATAACCTCAACGACAACCTTTCAGGTGCTGTGCGGGGACGTGCTACGGTGAAAATGTCTTGAAACGGAAGTGATTATACCAGACCAATAAATCACGAGAATGTATCAGTCTGGTTATCAACATGCGGAGAGTTACGCCACGTTGCGGGCGTGCCCGGCAAGAACAGCCAGTGCTTCGCCGTTTTCGATAGTGATGTATTTACCCTTAACGGCCAGCATTCCGCTCTTCTGGAAACGGCCCAGCAGACGGCTGATGGTCTCAACGGTCAGGCCCAGGTAGTTACCGATATCGCCACGGGTCATGGTCAGACGGAATTCACGCGGCGAGAAACCACGCTCGGCGAAGCGGCGGGAGAGGTTATAGATAAACGCGGCCAGGCGCTCTTCTGCATTCTTTTTAGAAAGCAGAAGAATCATGTCCTGATCGCCTTTGATCTCACCGCTCATCAGACGCATCATCTGCTGACGCAGGTTAGGCATCTTACCGGACAGATCGTCCAGCGTTTCAAACGGGATTTCACAAACCATAGAGGTTTCGAGTGCCTGAGCAAAGCTCGGGTGGTGGCCAGTGCCGATGGCATCAAAGCCCACCAGATCGCCTGCCAGATGGAAGCCGGTGATCTGCTCGTCACCCTGTTCGGTGATGGTGTAGCTCTTGATGGTGCCAGAACGGATAGCATAGAGCGATTTCAGTTCGTCTCCCGCTTTAAACAGCGTCTGCCCTTTCTGAATAGGTTTTTTGCGCTCGATGATGTTATCAAGCTGATCGAGTTCATGCTCATTCAGGGTAAACGGGATACAGAGCTGGCTGATGCTGCAATCCTGGCAATGGATAGCACAACCGCCAGACTGAATGCGTCGTATAATTCGCTTTTCCGGGATCATAGGTTTGCTCAAGCCTTAATTGATATTGGTCAATTTTAACATCTTTTTGGTAAGTACGTAAGCCTGACAAACCATCAATAAGGACAAGAGATGGCAACGTGTTGCCATCTTCTTGAAATTCCACAGCTTGCTTATGGATTTTGGGCCTAACCAGTAGAAAATTAAGCACAAAAAGCCTGGAATCTACAGCAAGAGATACCCTTCGTGACGCAGTAACCACTCCTTGCGCTGTACGCCACCGGCATAGCCGGTCATGGTGCCGTTGCGGCCAATGACGCGATGGCAGGGAACCACAATGCTGACCGGATTGGAGCCGTTGGCGGCACCCACCGCGCGTGCGGCGCCTGCGCGGCCTAGCTGCTCTGCGAGTTGGCCATAATGCATGACCTGTCCACACGGGATCGCCCGCAGCGCTTGCCACACTTCACGCTGAAAAGGCGTGCCTGCCGTGGCGGTTGGCAGAGTATCAATGATGCTGAGATCGCCTTCGAAATACGCCGCCAGCTTGTCACTCAGCCCGCCAGGGTTGGTGGCGCTGATGCGTTCATAACCCTGTGCGCGGTAATGAATATTAAGCAGTTCTTCCATGCGGTCGCTGTGCTCTTCCCACTCAACGGCGCGCAGATTGAATGTCTCATCCGCGATAACCCACAGCGGCCCGAGCGGCGTCGCAATTTTATCTTCGAGTAATCTCAGCATCGTCATTCCTTTAGTTTAGCCTCGGGTATATCCCCGGCCCAATCGGCAGGCCGACAAGATACCATGCCACCAGCATCACCAGCCATACCCCTAAAAAGATAAGCGGGTAGGGTAAAACCAGCGAATAGTAGGTACCCAGTTTGGCCTCCGGTTTATAGCGCTGCAGGAAGCCTAAAAACAGCGGAACGAAAGGTGAGACGGGCGCCAGCGGGATCACCGAGGAGTCCGCGATGCGGAACAGGATCTGGGCAAACGCCGGGTGGAACCCGAGCATCATAAACATCGGCACGAAGATCGGCGCCAGAATTGACCAGATGGCGGAGCCGCTGGCAATAAACATGCACAGCAGGGATGACAGCAGCGCCAGACCAACAAACGCCGGTACGCCGCTTAGTCCGGCAGCCTCCAGCGCGTCGGTCAGGCCCACGGCCATAAACTTGCCCATGTTGCTCCAGTTAAACATCGCCACGAACTGCGCCAGCGGGAACACCATCACGATAAAGCCCGCCATCTCTTTCATTGGCTCGATCATCAACTGCGGCAGATCGCCCTGACGGCGGATTTTGCCGGTGGCGATACCGTAGGCGAGCGAAACGACAAAGAAGAAGAGAATAATCAGCGGCACGATGCCCTGTATAAACGGCGAGGGCAGGACGGTATGTTTAACCGGATCGCGCAGAATGCCGTTTTCCGGCACCACCATCAGCGCCACCAGCGCGATAAACGCCAGCGAAACCAGCCCGGCCACGCGCAGGCCGAAGCGTTGCTCTTTGCTCAACGTCTCCAGCTTTTCATCGCTACGGCCTTCCCATTTGCCCAGACGCGGCTCGACGATCTTATCGGTAATCAGCCCACCGACAATTGTCAGAACAATCACAGAGCTCGCCATAAAGTACCAGTTGTCGATCACGCTGACGTGCATGGCCGCATCAATGGTTTTCGCCGCCTCCGTACTGATGCCCGAGAGCAGCACGTCGGTGGTGACGATCAGCAGGTTGGCGGTAAATCCGCAGCCCACGCCTGCAATGGCCGACAGCAGGCCCGCCACGGGATGACGTCCGACGGCGAGGAAGATCAGCGCCCCCATCGGCGGCATAATCACCAGCGCGGCATCGGACGAAATGTGGCTGAAGAAGGCGATAAACAGCACCATATAGCTCGCGTAACGCGCGCTGACGTGCGACGCCATTTTTACCATCAGCGCGGGTAATAAGCCCACGCGTTCAGCCAGCCCGGCGCCCAGCACCAGCGCCAGAATGGCCCCCAGCGGGGCGAAACCGCTGAAGTTTTTGATCACGTTCGGTAAAAACCAGTGCAGTCCGTCAACACTGAGCAGGTTTTTTACCGCCACCAGGCTGCCGTCGGCCGGGCTGCGCACGCTGACGTCAAAAGCCGAAAGTACAGCAGTAGCGACCATCAAAATCACAATCAGATAGATAAACAGCAGGAAAGGGTGCGGCACTTTATTGCCGATCCTTTCAACCCAGCCATAGAGCTTACCGGATGGGGAATGCGAAGGTATGGATGACATACTCATGGGCGTTCCTCGGGAGTGTTGTGTTGTTGTGTTGTGTTTTTTTATTTTAAAGGTGACGGCGTCACGCCCTGTGGGATCGGACACGCGTACGGTTTTTCTTCAATTTGTTGTTCGAACTCTTCACGGCATTTTTTCAACAGATCAGCATCCTGCAGCAGATTAAGCGCGGTCGCGCCCATCACTTTTCCGGCCAGCAGCATGCCTTTGTGGGCAATGGAGGTACGCCCCTGCGCCACCAGTTGCCAGGTGTGCAGCGGCGTGCCGACGGTAAAGCAAGGGCTGAAGCACTGGGCGACCGGCATTTTCCAGCTGACGTCGCCCACGTCCGTGGAGCCAGCCAGCACGTTGTCGGTGATAGCATAGGGTGCGACTTCATCCACCAGCAGCGTCTCCTGATGGCGGCGAGCAAAGGCTTTGCCTGCTTCTCCCCCCGTTGCGGCAATGTTTTTCAGGCTGTTCTGCAGATCGTTGGGCGTCAGCGTAGCGCGGATTTCGCGGGCAAAGTCGCGCTCTTCATCGGTCCACTCCGGCGTGCCGTAGTGCTGCAACGCGCGGTACATCGCCGCCTCAAGCGTGCGGTTCGGCAAGTAGCTGGAGCAGGCCTTATCAAAGCGGCATTCCACGGTGGTTTCGGTCATCATCGCCGCGCCCTGGGCGATTTTCTCGATGCGTTCGTAGATCTGCTGCGCGTCAGCCATCTCCGGGGCGCGGATCAGGTACAGCACCTCGGCTTGAGCCTGAACCACGTTGGGCGAAATCCCGCCGGTGTCGGTGATGGCGTAATGGACGCGCGCTTTCTCGATGATGTGTTCGTTGAGGAAGTTGGTGCCGGTGGTCATCAGCGTTACGGCATCCAGTGCGCTGCGCCCTAAATGGGGCGAGTTGGCCGCGTGCGCCGCCACCCCTTGAAAACGCCAGGCTGCCTGAATATTCGCCAGCGTGCTGACGTTAAACATTCCCGCGAAGGCCTCCGGGTGCCAGGTCACGGCGGCATCGACGTCATCAAACAGACCTTCGCGCACCATAAAGGTTTTCCCGGATCCGCCTTCCTCACCCGGACAGCCGTAAAAACGCACCGTTCCGCTGCCGCCGTGCTGTTCCAGCCAGCTTTTCACCGCTACCGCGCCCGCAAGCGCCGCAGTGCCCAACAGGTTATGCCCGCAACCGTGGCCGTTGGCTCCTGGCGTGGCGGATTGCGCCGTCGCGCAGTGCGCCTGCTGGCTTAGCCCGGCCAGTGCGTCGTATTCGCCCAGCAGAGCGATAACCGGTTTTCCGCTGCCGAAGCTGGCAATAAACGCGTTGGGGATACCGCCAGCCTCGCGGGTCAGCGTAAAGCCTTCTGCTTCCAGCTCGCTGGCGAGTCGTTCGGCGGACCAGAACTCTTCAAAGCGGGTCTCGGGACGATCCCAAATCGCGTCGGCAATATCGGTTAACGTCTGACATCGCGTGTCGATGGCATCGGCAATAAAAGCGTAGTTCTCCTGCATTACACACCTCGCGTCCACGGGAAATTAAGCGCAGTTCGCGCCAGTGTTTCGATGGCGATAACCATGACCTGCTCATCGAAGTCAAATTTTTCGTTGTGATGCCCTGCGCTCAAATCCGTGCCGAAAACCATATACGACGCCATGCCGCCGTTTTGCTGCACGCGGGCCATCATTAGCGTGGCGTCTTCAGAGCCTGCCGGTGCTTTCACCTTATCGATTGCGTGTACAATTCCGGAAACCTGGCTCGCCTGTTCACGCAGGTAATCAACCCAGGCCGGCGTCGGCGCGCTGGAGGTGGCGGCTCCCATCAGGCGCATTTCGGCACTCACGCCGTAGAGCGCGGCCGCACCAGTAATGACCGCCTGCGCGCGTTCAAAGACATACTGGTTAATGGCTTCGCTTTCACCGCGGGTTTCAACCTTGATCAGGGCATTGGCGGGCACTACGTTGCGTCCGCTACCGGCCTGTATCACTCCGACGTTGACCCGGGAAGCGCCTTCGCTGTGCGGGGCGATGCTATGCAGGGCGAGGGTGGCCTGCGCGGCGGCAAGCAGGGCGTTACGTCCGTCCTCCGGTTTGCCGCCCGCGTGTGCGGCAACGCCGGTAAAGCGCACGTCGAATTTTGTCGTCGCCATAAAGTTATCGCTGCCGCAGATCGCCGTTCCGGCGGGGACGCCGGTACCTATATGGATGGCGGTAAAATAGTCCACGCCGTCCAGCGCCCCGGCGGCGACCATGGCGCGCGCGCCGCGGGTGCCTTCTTCGGCAGGCTGGAAGATCAGCTTGATGGTACCGTTGAGCTGCGCTTCGTTCTGCTTAAGCACCTTTGCCAGCCCCAGACCAATGGTGGTGTGGCCGTCGTGCGCGCAGGCGTGCATCATTCCCGCGTTGCAGGAGGCAAAACCGTCGCGGAACGGGCGATGGCTGTCGTCGAGCGCTTCGCTTAAATCCAGGGCATCCATGTCGACGCGAAACGCCAGCGTCGGGCCAGGGCGGCCGGTATTCAGGGTCGCCACAATGCCGGTAAATCCGCCTTCAAACGGCGCCAGCCATTTCTCAGGCGCGCCCTGCGCGCGCGCGCGGGCAAACTCTTTTTCCAGGGTGGCGTTATCGGGCAGCCCCATACGGCTTTCGGCATCGACCACGTCGCGACCCATCGCCAGTTCGTAACCCAGGGAGTCGAGGATTTCCGCGACCTTCGCGGCGGTACGGAACTCTACCCAGCCGGATTCCGCAAAATGGTGAAAATCGCGACGCCATGCGATCAGTTGGGGGGATAATGTCTGGATGTACTGCGCCAGTGTGTCCATATCTGTTCCTGTCATCATTAAAAAATGTGAACTGCTTCACGCTGTGATAGTTTTTACTTATCACTAACCGTTTTTTCACAGTTTTAACCGTTCAGGAATTACCCTCGCACATCCCTTTCCATTAAAGTAGATGACAGTTTCTTTACTCTGATAAACAACGGTTATCGGTTGAGCTATGTCATTTCAGATTAAATTTCATCAAATCCGGGCGTTTGTTGAAGTGGCGCGTCAGGGCAGCATTCGCGGTGCCAGCCGGACATTGAATCTCTCGCAGCCAGCGCTGACCAAATCCATCAAAGAGCTGGAGGAGGGCATGGCGGCGCAGCTTTTTGTGCGCCGGAGTAAAGGCGTTGCGCTGACCGAGTGCGGGGAAGGGTTTTACCAGCGCGCCAGGCTGATTCTGGAAGAGCTGCGTGCGGCGCAGGATGACATTCGCCAGCGGCAGGGGGATCTGGCCGGGCAGATCAATATCGGGATGGGGGCCAGCGTGTCACGCAGCCTGATGCCCGCCGTCATCACCCGTTTCCACGCCCAGCACCCGCAGGTTAAAGTGCGAATTATGGAAGGTCAGCTGGTGTCGATGATCAATGAATTACGCCAGGGCGAACTGGACTTCACCATCAACACCTATTATCAGGGGCCTTATGACCATGAGTTTACGTTTGAAAAACTCTTCGAAAAACCGTTTGCGGTATTTTGCCGGGAAGGGCATCCGGCGACAGGGGCAACATCTATTAACGATCTGCTGCATTATAACTGGACAATGCCAACGCCGCGGGGAAGTTATTATAAGCAATTAGAAGATCTATTTCGCCACCGCTCACAAATACCGCAAATTGGTGTGGTATGCGAAACCTTTTCCTCCTGTATTAGCCTTGTCGCGCAGAGTGATTTTTTAAGCATCCTGCCGCAGGAATTGGGCTGTGACCCGCTGCTGGCGCACCGTCTGGTCATTCTGCCGGTTGCCGAATCGCTTCCAAAAGCAACATATTATTTAATTCAGCGCCGTGATTCACGCCAGACGCCCCTTGCCGAATCATTAATTACGCAATTCAGAAGGGAAGCTAGGAAAATAATTACCGGGTGAAATCCACAGAATAAAAAAACAGAGTCTGTCCGACATCAGACAGACCCTACAGTACACACAGCAGTGCGTCCTTTCGCAAGTCCTGAGTATTATATCCATGGGGCAGGTTAATGTAGTTATAACACCTTTCCCGAAAAATGAAAGGAAAGAGAGTTGTTGATTTTACAAAATTTTAACGTAAATCACTTATTTCAGTTTTGATGAAATTTTAGTTAAGTCAGGTTTAAGTGAGTTTTATAACTACTATATATATTCATCAGGTTAATATTTTTCACGCCCTGCGTCCTGTCAGGGTTATTGAGACACCTGTCTGGCGCAGGTATAGTACAGGGCCAGATGTAGCCGGAGGATTTCCATGAACCCTGACGACAAATCCCTTTTTCTTGACGCCATGGAGGATGTCCAGCCCCTGAAACGCTGCACCGATATCCACTGGCAGCAAAGCCGTAATACCCGGGCTCGCCAGGACATCAATACCGAACAGCTCGACAACTTTCTGACCCTGGGCTTCCTTGAGTTACTGCCGCTTGACGATCCGTTGGCGTTCCGGCGTGAAGGCGTTCAGCAGGGCGTTATTGATAAGCTGCGTTCCGGTAAATATTCCCGCCAGGCCAGCTTAAATCTGTTACGTCAGCCGGCTGAACGCTGCCGCCAGATGCTGTATTCCTTTATTCGCCAGGCCAGTCGTGACGGATTACGTAACCTGATCGTTATTCACGGGAAAGGGCGCGAGCAGAATTCGCATCCTAATGTGGTACGTAGCTATCTGGCACGCTGGCTAACCGAGTTCGAGGAAGTGCAGGCGTTCTGCGTGGCGCTGCCGCATCATGGCGGCAGCGGAGCTTGCTATGTTTCCCTGAGAAAATCCGACGAAGCGAAGCAGGAGAACTGGGAACGGCACGCCAAGCGCAGCCGTTAGCGGGCGATATCCTCGCCCGCCTGTGGCTTAGAACGTTTCCCAGTTACTGTCAGGGGTGGCGTTAGCCGTTGCCGGGCGTAACAGCTGCGGCGTTTTCACATTGGCCGGGCGCGGGGCGGTGGCGTTTGCTTTACCGTTCAGACGAAACGCGGCCACGGCCTGGCGCAGCTGTTCGGACTGATCTTCCAGCGCCGCTGCCGCCGTGGCGGACTGCTGCACCAGCGCGGCGTTTTGCTGCGTCACGCTGTCCATCTGCGACACGGCCAGGCTCACCTGCTCAATTCCGCGGCTCTGTTCATCCGATGCGGACGAAATCTCGCCCATGATATCGGTGACGCGGGTGACGGCGGCGACAATCTCCTTCATGGTCGCGCCCGCTTCGCTGACCTGCTCAGAACCGGTGTTCACCCGGCTGACGGAGTTCTCGATAAGTCCTTTGATCTCTTTCGCCGCCTGCGCGCTGCGGCTGGCCAGCGTACGGACTTCACCCGCAACAACCGCAAATCCGCGGCCTTGCTCGCCCGCACGGGCCGCTTCTACCGCGGCGTTAAGCGCCAGAATGTTGGTCTGGAACGCAATGCTGTCAATCACGCCGGTAATGTGCGCAATCTGCTGCGAACTGTCGGCAATTTCGTTCATGGTGCGCACCACGTTATCCACGACGTGGCCGCCGCGAGCCGCCGTTTCTGAGGCGTTTTTCGCCAGCAGCGTCGCCTGACGGGCATTATCGGAGTTTTGTTTAACCGTTGCGGTCAGCTCTTCCATGCTGGCGGCAGTCTCTTCGAGCGAGGAGGCCTGCTCTTCGGTGCGGGCGGAGAGATCGTTGCTTCCGGCGGCGATTTCACCCGCGCCGGTGTAGATGGAGTCGGTGCTGCCGCGTACGGCGCTGACGGTCGTCACCAGCGACTGCTGCATCTCATGCAGGCCAGCCGCCAGTTGCCCCATCTCATTACGACCAGAGAGGGCGATATTCTGCGTCAGGTCGCCTCCCGCAATGGCGCGAATATGGTTCATGATGGTGTTGAGCGGCTTTAACAGCAGGTGCTGTAAACCCTGCCAGATCACCACCAGCACGGCGATAACGGCCAGGAAAATGGCTGCCAGCGTCCACTGCATCTGCGTGAAGCTGCTCTGGTTCTCTTCGGTTGCCGCCTTCAGCAGCGTGTTGTTCTCGGCACGCCAGCGGTTATAGACCGCTTCCATGTCGTCCTGGGCCTGCTGAGCGTCCAGATCGCCATAGGCCTGGTAGTTGTCGGCGCGCAGGTACTCAATCGACAAACGCATCACCTCGTGCATCTGATTCCATGACTTCTGCATCTCGTCGGTTAATGCCGCATTCTGGCCGTTAACCTGCGGCATTTTCTGCCATTCTTTGTTATAGGCTTCAGCTTTAGCCAGCGAGTCGCCTGCGGTGCCCAGCAGTTTGTTAATCGCGGCAAGGGACGCCGGGTCGCGCTGGTTCTTCAGGTAGCGGATCGCCACGCGGGTAACGGTAACGCGTGTTTTTACCAGCGTGTTCACGCTGTCGCTCAGGCTTTCCTGCTGGGCATTCAGCACGCCGGAGTTCTGGAAGTTATGGCGATCGTTGCTGACGGCAGAGTAGAACAACCCTCCCGTGACAACTTGCAGCAGACAGAATATGGTGAGGGCAAAGATAATACCGGTAATCACGTGCAGATTTTTCAGCATAGCGGTCGTCCGTTAAAAAGATGCAGAGGTACACCCATACTATCGTCGTATAGAATTTAAACTTTAATTTAACTCGCGCTTAACTCCGGGCTCCGGTCAGGAACCTGTTGTAAATCCGGATCATTTTTATGAGGAAGGTCAACATGAGCGGCATTGATAGAAGCGGAACGTACGCGCTTGGAACGCGGACGGTTAAACGACTGGGCTACGGGGCGATGCAGCTTGCCGGGCCGGGCGTATTTGGCCCACCGAAGGATAAGCAAGCCGCACTGGAGGTGCTGCGCGAAGCCGTGGCGGCGGGAGTGAACCATATTGATACCAGCGATTTTTACGGCCCGCATGTGACGAACCAGCTGATCTGCGAGGCGCTTCATCCTTACCGGGACGATCTCACCCTCGTCACCAAGATCGGCGCTCGCCGCGATGACAAAGGGGCCTGGCTGCCGGCCTTTTCCGCGCAGGAGTTGACCCAGGCGGTGCATGACAACCTGCGCAACCTGAAGCTGGATGTGCTGGACGTGGTGAACCTGCGGATCATGTTCAGCGCACATGGCCCTGCGGAAGGATCGATCGCGGAACCGCTTTCCACCCTCGCAGAATTACAGCAGCAAGGGCTGGTACGCCACATTGGTCTGAGCAACGTCACGGCCACGCAGGTGGCAGAGGCGCGGAAGATGGTGCAGATCGTCTGCGTGCAGAACATGTACAATATTGTGAACCGCGGCGACGATGCGCTGGTGGATTTACTGGCGCAGCAGGGGATTGCGTATGTGCCGTTCTTCCCGTTGGGAGGCTTCACGCCACTGCAGTCCACCGGCCTGCAGGCCGTCGCGGATTCCCTGGGCGCAACGGCGATGCAGGTTGCGCTGGCATGGTTGCTGCAACGTTCTCCAAATATCCTGCTGATCCCCGGCACCTCTTCGGTGGCGCATCTGCGGCAAAACCTCGCGGCGGGAGAACTGCAGTTACCGCCCGCAGCGCTGGAAAAACTGAACGCGCTGATGGACTAATTGCGACATGGGCAAAGCCGGAAGGGCACTTCCGGGCTTTGCTTTTTCAGACTTCTCGTTGACTTATCTGTCTGTGAAGCGCTAAGGCCTCCGCCACAATTTCCTGCTTACTTTTACGCGTCTCAAAGGCGGTGATTCTGATGTATTCCATCAGGTCAGCCTCGATGCGGGCGCTGAACATTCTGAGATCGGCCTCCTTGGCTAAACCGCGGGCAACGCGCTTGTCAGGATAGTCACGAGCTGGCACAGGAAACGTCCTCCGGGAAGTCTTAATAATTCGTGCGATGAATATGCTTTTTTATCACAATAAAGTCAATATATAGTGTGTTAATAGTGATTTTATTTTTGCTATCTTATTTATAAGTCATAGCAAAGTGATTTGGTCGTGACTTATGTGTGACTTTTAGGTGGGGTATTAAAAATCATAGAGCGGGTGACCCGCAGTGGATGTTGCCAAATAAAATCCGCTCAAACTTCAACGCGTTTGGGTGCGCCTCCGGAAATGACCTTGATCCTTGTCCATAATCCGTAATACTGTATTTATATACAGTATCTGGCAGGAAAGGCATCATGGACACTCTCTTTTCTTATCAACCAAAACAAATCATTGAATTACCTTTATTTTTAGAACGTGTTGCCTGTGGCTTTCCAAGCCCTGCGCAGGATTATGTGGAGGATCGTCTCGATCTTAACCGGCTGGCAGTCAGGCACCCCAGCGCGACCTACTTTATCAAAGTGAGCGGGGACTCCATGATCGGCGCGGGGATTAGCGACGGTGATCTGCTGGTGGTCGATCGTTCGTTAAATGCCGAACATGGGGATATCGTCGTGGCGTCGGTCGGCGGTGAGTTTACGGTGAAAGAGCTACAGACCCGCCCGGTTCTGCGGCTGCTGCCGCGTAATGCCCGCTATCAGCCGATCGCCTTTCAGTCCGAAGAGGAGCTGCAAATCTTCGGCGTCGTCACCCACACTCTCAAAACGCATAAACATGTTCGCGCTGGTTGATGTAAATAGCTTCTATGCCTCCTGCGAGAGGGTATTTCGCCCCGATCTGGTGGATAAGCCCATCGTGGTGGTGTCCAACAACGACGGCTGCATTATTTCGCTGTCGCGGGAGGCAAAGCAGTTCGGCATAAAAATGGGTGAACCCTATTTTAAATTCAAAGAGAAGAGTTATCCGTCACGGGTTTACGTCTTTAGCTCGAACTATGCGCTGTATGCCGATCTCAGCAGCCGGGTGATGCAGACGCTGACCGATCTCGCGCCGGCCATTGAGATCTACTCCATTGATGAAGCATTCGTGAACGTTTCGGGGGTCAGCAACTGCATGTCGCTGGACGCATTCGGCCACCAGATGCGCACGCAGGTCTTTAAAAATACGGGCTTAACCGTTGGCGTCGGGATTGCGCCGACCAAAACGCTGGCGAAGCTGGCCAACTATGCGGCGAAGCGGTGGTCAGCCACCGGTGGCGTGGTCGATCTCTCGGATCGTGAACGGCAGCGTAAACTGCTGGCGAAGGTTCCGGTGGAGGAGGTGTGGGGCGTAGGACGACGCATCACGAAAAAGCTTAACGCGATGGGGATAACCACGGCGCTGGAGCTGGCGGAAGCGTCATCCTGGGTCATCCGCAAACATTTTAACGTGGTAATGGAGCGCACGGCGCGCGAGCTTCGCGGTGAGCCTTGCCTCGATCTGGAAGAGTTTACCCCCACGAAGCAGCAAATTATCTGTAGCCGTTCGTTTGGGCACCGTATAACGCAATACGAGGAGATGCATCAGGCCATTTGCGCCTATGCGGAACGTGCTGCGGAAAAACTGCGCGGCGAGCATCAATATTGCCGCTTTATCAGCGTGTTTGTGCGCACCAGCCCACACGCGGACAACGAAATTTATTACGGCAACCAGGCTTCCGTCACCCTGATGACGCCCACCAATGATTCGCGCGATATCATCCGTGCCGCCACGGAGGCGCTGGGTCGTATCTGGCTTGACGGATATCGCTATATGAAAGCGGGGGTGATGCTGGCAGACTTTTTCAGCAGCGGCGTTGCCCAACTGAATTTGTTTGACGATAACCGCCCGAGCGCCAACAGCGCGGCGCTGATGGCGACGATCGACAGCGTAAATCATTCCGGCAAAGGAAAAATATGGTTTGCCGGGCAGGGGATTGAGAAAGCCTGGGCGATGAAACGCGAGATGCTGTCACCGGCCTATACGACGCGGTACGCGGATTTGCCGGTAGCGAGATGAAAGGCGGCTATGTGTGACAAAGAGCCGAAGACGGTTTACGGACGCCGCTTCTGTGCAGCGTCCATAGCATTAGGGTTAAGGGCTTACTCAACCGTTAACGCATCGACAACCTCAGCCACGCTTCTCACGCTGCGGATATTCCCGATCCCCGTGCCGAGCGCGATATAACCTTCATCGGTATTATTTTCCAGCATGCCCAGGCGCAGGCCCCGTAATCCTCCCATCGCCTTGCCCAGCGCTTCATTGCTTGCGCCAGCTTTATCCATCGCCGCCAGTTTTTCCGCCAGCTTGCCGGGGAGAGAACGATAGTAGTGGGGGACAGTGCGGAAAAGCAGCAGGTCCAGGCCGTTGGCGGCAACAATTTTTTCTTTGACCTCCTGCGGCACTCGGCTTTCTTCCGTGCTGATAAACACCGAGCCGGCAAACACACCTTCCGCACCTAATGCATGCGCCGCTCTGGCGGTGCGGTTATCGGTAATGCCGCCCGCAGCCATCACCGGGACGTGCTTCACGGCATCGGCAATCAGCGGCACGATGGAAAAGGTGCCAAGCGCCGTTGCGGGTAAGGTACCGCCTTCATCAAAACCGGTGGCCACAATAATGTCAGCCCCTGCGTCTTCCGCGAGACGGGTGTTTTCCGGGGTGGGATTAATGTCGCGGTAGATAATGGCAATACCCGCCTCTTTTAATTCACTGAATAGCGCAGGAATAATGCTGCCTTCCCCATAGCCCGTGTACACAACGGCTCTGACGCCTTCTTCTTTCACCACCTGAAGGATAGGCCCAGTCCAGACGTCATTAACGGCCGTGGGGATCAGGTTCACGCCAAACGGTTTTTCGGTCAGCCGTTTGGTTTTGCGAATTTCTTCGCGCATTTTTTCGGCGGTCTCTTCCGGCGTGGAAACCGCGGTGTCGGCGGTTAAACCGGCATTAGGCCCCAGCACGCCGAGCCCTCCGGCATTGCTGACGGCGGCGACCAGCCTTGCATCGGTGAGCCAGGAAAGTGGCCCCTGAATAACAGGCTTTCCGATACCCAGGATCTGACAGATACGGTTATTTTTCATAGCAGAACATTCCTCACGTTTGAATGGAGGAGAGTGTAGGGCGGAAGATTGTTAGGAAAAACAGCCAAAAAGATTCATCACTGTTATAAAATAAGTAATAATCCTGACATTCCTGTGACGGAAAAAGAGACAACCAATGCAACTAAATCTCTTTGAATCAATTAGAGTTTTCATTGAAATTGTCGAGTCGGGCAGCCTGACCCAGGCGGCGGAAAATCTGCAGATCCACCGTCCGGCGGTCACCAAAGCGTTACAGCATCTGGAGCAGCACAGCGGCACGCGTTTGCTGCAGAGAACAACGCGGCGGATTAGCCTGACGCCGGACGGCGAGGCGTTTTATCGTCGAAGTAAACCCCTGCTGGCGCAGGCGGACGATTTACTGGAGTCGTTTGGCACTGGCCGGGCAATACACGGTCAGTTGCGGGTGGATATGCCCATCGCTTTTGCGGCGCTGAGGGTCATACCCAACCTGCCGGATTTTTATCGGCAGCATCCTGAAATCGACATCATACTGAGCAGCTCTGACCGCCGTCGGGATATGCTGCGCGATGGCCTGGACTGCGTGCTGCGAGTGGGGGAACTGGACGATGGTGACTATGTCGCGCGCAAAATCGGGAACATTAACATCACGACCTGTGCCAGCCCGGCCTGGCTGGCAAAACACGGTACGCCAGAAACGCTGGATGATTTATACAAACATCAGGCCATCAACTGGATTAATAACAACAGCAGAAAAATTCAACCCTGGACGTTTACTACGCCAGAAGGCATTGCGGAAATAACGCTGCCCGGCAAGCTGGTCGTGGATAACTCCGAAGCCTACATCGCGGCGGGCCTGGCCGGGTTAGGGTTAATACAGGGAATGAATCTTTTTCTGCAGCCCTATATTGACCGCGGCCAACTGGTTGAAGTGTTACCGGAGCATCGCTCCCCGGATCGTAAATTGTCGCTTCTCTATCCACACCGTCATCTCTCCCGCAAGGTACGGGCCTTTACCGAGTGGCTGGAAAGTTTAGTGTAAAACTGCCACCGGAGAGGAGCCGCCCGTTCATGACACCGCGCGCCAATCCGTTCCATGGCATTCAGCAGGCGAGGCGTGGGTTCGTTTGCGCAGTTTAGCCGCAGCAGTTGACGGAGGATGAGATCCCCCGGATCCTGAGGAACCGTTTTGCGCTGACTGCTGCGTAATCTGCCGGGGAACGATTGAGCCTCAGCTCACCTTTCTTCTGCGGCTTTGCGCTGAGTCCCCCACTGTAACAGCAGGCTAAACGACGCGGGTAATACGGTCAGCGTTACCAGCGTCGCGACCAGCAGCCCGCCGATAATCGCATAGGCCATTGGCCCCCAGAATACCTGATGAGAGATCGGGATCATGCCCAGAATGGCGGCGCAGGCGGTCAGACAGATGGGCCTGGCCCGATGCTCCGCAGCCGTCACAATCGCGGCATCGTTTGCCATCCCCTGAGCAAGATTACTGTCTACTTCGCTAATCAGTATCACCGCGTTACGCACGATCATCCCCGCCAGGGCGATGACGCCCAGCAGCGCGACAAATCCCATCGGCGTGCCGCCGGGCAGCATAGCCAGCACGATCCCCGGTAAACCAAACGGGGCCATCAGAAGCGCCAGCAGCATCCGGGAATATCGGCGCAACTGAAGCATCAGCAGCATCAACATGATGACAAGCGTCACCGGAAGAACGCTAAAAACGGAGCTGTTCCCCTTATCTGATTCGGCAACCGCGCCGCCTTCTTCTATGCTGTAACCGGCAGGCAGCTCCGCGCGCAGCGTGTCGATCGCCGGACGCAGCGCCGCCGATACCGCTTCGGCCCTCAGCCCCGGCGCAAGGTCAGTTTGCACCGTAATAAAAGGCAACCGCTGTCGACGCCAGATGACCGGATCGTCCACGCTCCAGACCGGCGTCGCGACGGCGCTGAGCGGAATTTTTTTACCGTCATTCCCCTGAACGGTCAGCGAGGAGAGGGTGGCGGTGCTGTGACGTTCATTGTCCGTGGCCCGCAGCACCACGTCGACAAGGCGATCGTTATCCCTGACCGAGGTGACAACGCTGCCGGACCAGAAGGTATTCAAGGTGCGGGCGAGAGTTTCTGACGATATTCCTGCCGCCCTGGCCGCCGTCTGATTCACCTTCAGAGTAATGATCCTCTCCGGCTCTCCGGCCGTCTGGTTAACCTCGCGCGACAGCGGCGATTGGCCAATCGCGTCGGCCAGACGGTTCGCAAGCGCCCGGACCTGCAGATAATCAGGCCCGCTCACCCGGTATTTGATTGGCCAGCCGACGGGCGGCCCAAGCTCCAGGGGCGACACGCGCGTGATGATGTCGCTAAACTGCGCCGCCAGCAGCCTGTTCAACTGCCCATGCAGACGATCCCGCGCCTGAAGATCCTTCGCCACCACCACAACCTGGGCGATGTTTTCATTTTCCAGCAGCACGTCCATCGGCAGGTAAAAACGGATGGCTCCTGACCCGACGTACGTCGAGTAGCGCTCGATATTGCTGTTGCCGGCCAGCGCGTGTTCCAGCTTTTCCACCTCTCTTAACGTTTCGGGCTGCGACGCGTTGGCCGGAAGCGTCAGGCTGACCAGCAGCTCAGGCCGGTCCGACGCGGGGAAGAACTCACCCTGCATAAACGTCGTGCCGTACACGGACAGCCCCAGCGCGGAAAGCGCAATCAGCACGGTGGCGAGCCGGTGACGTAGCGCCAGCCCTAAAAGCCGCCCGTACCCGCGCGCGATCCTTCCAGGGCCTGCCGCGCGATGTCTGACCTTCTCCGGCAACAGCCACGTGCCCGTCAGCGGCGAAAACAGGATCGCGACAACCCAGGAGCAGAGCAGGGCAATCAGCACTACCGCAAACAGGGAAAAACAGTATTCACCAGCGCTGGAGGCTGCAAAACCAACGGGAATAAACCCGGCAATCATCACCAGGGTTCCGGTGAGCATCGGGAAGGCCGTCGTTTTGAATGCATGGGTGGCCGCATGCCGACGGGAATCCCCGGCTTCCAGTCGGGAGACCATCGTTTCGACGGCGATCATGGCGTCATCCACCAGCAGACCCAGCGCAATGATCAGCGCCCCAAGCGAGATACGCTGAAGCCCGATGCCGGCGAGCATCATGCCGGCAAACGTCATGGCGAGCACCAGCGGAATGGCCGCAGCCACCACCAGCCCCGCCCGCAAACCCAGCGAGACAAATGAAACCGCCAGCACGATAACAACCGCTTCAATAAGCACCCGGACAAAACCACTTACCGCGTCACTGACCACCGCCGACTGATCGGCAACTTTCACCATCTCAATACCGTGCGGCAGCCCGGCGCTGAGGACTGTCATTCTGGCGTTCAGCGCGGCGCCAAAACGCAGCATGTTGCCCGTTGGCGCCATTGACACCGCCAGCCCGATGGCCGGTTTGCCGTTTACCCGGTACGCGGGGGCCGGCGGCTCGGCGGCTTCCCGGGTGACGGTGGCGATATCGGTCAGCGGAATATAGCGATTGTTAATGTGCAGCGTGACGGCGCGTAAACTCTCTTCGGACGTGAGCGCCCCGCTGACCTTGATCGCGATGTTCTCCTGCCCGGTACGCATAACGCCAGCCGGGACAACCGCGTTTTGCGCCCGCAGCGCATCGGCGACCGCCTGAATATCCAGCCCCATACCCGCCAGGCGGGCCGGAGAAAAGGCGAGAACCATCTGATCCTGCTGTTCGCCCAGCAGGGTGGTTTTGCCGATATCTGGCAAGGAGGCGAGCTCACGACGTATTGTCTCAACGCGGTCCCGCACTTCCCGTAAGGTGTAGCCGTCGGGAATAAAGCCGTAAATCGTGCCGAACGTATCGTCAAATTCGTCGTTCACGGCCGGGCCCTGAACGCCTTCCGGTAAAGACGGCGCGATGTCCTGCATTTTTTTGCGGATCTGATACCAGATGTCCTGCACCTTTTGCGGCGGGGTATCGTCGCGAAGATTCACATGGATAACGGTGCTCCCGGCGCGGGTTTCACTTTCGAGATAATCAAGCCAGGGCGTTTCCTGCAGCTTTTTTTCAAGCGTATCGGTCAGCAGACGGGTGGTATCCGTTACGGACGCGCCCGGCCACTGCGCGGAGACGACCGCCGTTTTAATGGTAAAAGCCGGGTCTTCATTACGCGGCAGTTTTTCGTAGCAGAACACGCCCATCGCCACGATCAGCAGCATGAAGAAACTGACCATCTGCTGATGGTTAAGCGCCCATGCGGACAGGTTAAATTTCGCTTCCGGTTTCGTGTTCATGGCTGAACCTCCCCGGGTACCACTGGCTCTCCGGAACGGAGTTTGCTCACGCCAGCCGTAATCACCCGGTCGCCTGGCTCAAGGCCGGAGGCGATAATCACCGAGGAGGCCGTATAGCAGGCAGGCACCACCGCGCGCAGCTGCGCCTGCGAATGCGGATTAATCACGAACACCGCCGGTCTATCGCCTGTTCGGCTCAGCGCCGATGCGGGAATGACGTAACCTCGCGGGCCAGTCGAGGGCAGGGTGACGGTGACGCTGGCACCCAGGGCTATCGCCGCTGGCGGGTTTATCAGGGTGGCTCTGACGCGCCAGGTGCGGGTCTGAGGATCGGCCTGCGGGGTGATATCCCGCAGCACGGCAGATGCCTGTACCGACGGGTCGCTGAGCAGGGAAACCCGCAATTCCGCCTTATCCAGCGGCGGTATCGCATCGGGCGTGGCGATATCAAACGCTACGTCGCGGGCTTCGCCGGTTGCCAGCGTAAGCACCGTCTGTCCCGCGCTGACAACCTGGCCCGCAGAGGCGCTCACCTCGGTGATCGTGCCGGTTTGTGGTGCGATAAGGCGCGTCCAGCCAAGGCTTTCGCGGGCGTTACGCCACGCGGCCTCGCTGCTTTTTAATCGCGCACGGGCGACAAGCCAGTCCGCGCGAGCGCTGTCGAGTTGCGTGCGGGCTATTGCACCCGTCGGCATGAGCTTTTGCATTCGGCTGACGTTAAGCGCGGCAACCTGCGCTGAGGCTTTGGCCCCTTCATAGTCGGCCGTTGCGCTGTCGAGCTGATTTTGTCCGGTGGTATTTTCAAGTGTGGCCAGCAGCTGCCCGGCATTAACCCGATCGCCAATATCAACGCTGCGCGTCAGTATTCGCCCCCCGGTTTGAAAGCTCAGCGTCGTTTCATCGCGGGCATGGATCTCACCGGTCCTTTCCAGCGCGGGGAGGGTTTGGGCTGTACGTACGACGACGTAGCGCACCGTACGCACAGGGGCAGGCTTGTTTTCCTGTTTGTCACCGCAGCCGGTGAGCGGAAAAATCACCAGCGCGAGCAGGACCAGAGGGAGAAAATTTACCCAGGAAAGAGTGCGCGCCACGCCGTACAGATGGTGCAGGCAGTGGCGGAGGGAGAGAACAAATTCGTCTGACATAACGCCGCTCCATAAAAATGAGGGCGTTATTAAATGCGCGCTACGTCGAGAAAGATTCGATGTTCTGTCAAGGGTTTATCAAGAGTGGATATTTTCATTACCGGACGGCTGCCAGGGTAACAAAATACGCACCGCAAGGCCGCCCGTTTCCGGTAATGAGGCCTCGATCGTGCCCCCATGTGCCTGACAAATCGCCCGGGCGATAGACAAACCGAGGCCGCTGCCGCCGGAATGCCGCGCGCGGGACTGCTCCTCACGGCTAAAGCGCCTAAACATGTCCGGTAAGAACTGGGGGGATACGCCAGGTCCGTCATCGTGAAATTCAATGGCGTAATGCCCGCTGGCGTAGTGCAGCGCCACCTCAAGATGGCCGCCTTCGCGCCCGTAGCGTAGTGCATTTTCCATAAGGATAGTAAATACCTGCCCCATGCGGAACGCATCGCCTCTGAACGGGCACGTACGCGGGTTACGCAGCGTAATCGTAAAATGATGCGCTTCGGCCTGCGGCATGATCCAGGCCGCCCGCTCCTGAATCAGCTCATCCAGAGAAAAGGCCTGCTCTTCCAGCACCAGATTTCCCGCGTCCGCTAACGAGAGAAGGTGAAGCTCATCGGTCAGGCGATTGAGATGCTGAAGCTGTTTCATCACCATTCCCAGCTGCACCGGGCTGGCATCAAACACACCGTCCAACATGCCCTGCAGACGACCAATGGCGGCCGTCAGGGGCGAGCGCAGCTCGTGCGCCATCGCGACGTGCGAGGCGCGGAGCTCTTTTTCATAGCGGGCGAGTTGCCCCGTCATGGAGTTAAAGTCGTTTGCAAAGCTGACCATTTCCGCTGGCGCATCCTTGACCAGTTCCGCCTGACGGCCAAACTGCCCGTCGGCGACATCTTTGGCGGCATCGCGAAGACGGCTGAACTGCAGCGCCAGCGGTCGGGCGTGTTTTAACCCCATCACCACAATAAACGGGATCATCACCAGCACCAGCAGGGCCACCGTAACCCAGTCCGCAGAGGCGATGGATGGCGTGGAATAACTCAGCCCCCACCAGGTATCCACAATGCTGTGGAAGCGGGCCGGATCGGCCTGTGGGTTCTGGCTGAGCGTCAGAAATTCCTGCCGGACCGCCGCTGGCATTCTGCCCATTATCCAGTAGTTCTGTACCGCATAACGTAGCCACATGCAGGTGGCAATGACGATCACGCTGCCGATGGCCAGCGCCAGGATACGCGCGCAAATCCAGCGCCAGAGAGAGGAGTGTCGGTTTTTTATCATGGTTGTCTGAACCTGTATCCTACGCCGCGAACGTTAATCAACACGCCGGAAATACCCGCCGCTTCGAGTTTTTTACGCAGGTTATAAATATGGGTGTCCACCACGCGCTCCAGCGCCTCGCTTTCCGGCAGACAGTGTTCCAGCAGGTACTGACGGGAAAAGGGGCGTGCGGGAGAGCGCAGCAGCGTTGCCAGAAGCGAGAATTCCGTTGGCGTAAGATCGAGCATCACGGGCGCGTCGCCGCCGTTATCCACGCTCGCCACAATGGCGGCCACATCCACCTCCAGCGTTTGCCAGCGAAGGATCTCGTCGTCTGTCTCTTTTTTACTGCTGCGTCGCAGCACCGCCTGTACACGAGCCACGACTTCTCCCGGATGATAGGGTTTCACAACATAATCATCGGCACCGTACCGCAGGGCACCAATGCGATCGGGGGTGTCGCCCATGGCGGTGACCATGATCACCGGTACATCGCTTTTACGACGCAGTCCGGCCAGCACTTCGGTGCCGTTAAGCCCGGGCAGCATCACGTCCAGCAGGATGAGGTCGGGTTTCCACCGCTGCGCCATATCCAGCCCGGAAAGGCCGTCTCCGGTAATGGTGACATCGTAATTTTCACGACGTAAATAGGCTTCAAGCACGCCAGCCGCATCGGCGTCATCTTCAATAATCAGCACTCTTCTGGACAACATCCGTTCACCTTGACCGTTTCTTAACACTATCCCGACGATTCATTGATTTAGCCAAACCATACTGCGCCAACATTGTGTGGCAGACCCTGAATCAGCAGACGCCAGCGTCTGCGTGGAGAACAGTATGATAGCGATAAAAAAAGGCCTGTATATGACCGTTCCGCTGCTGATGGCCGTTGCCTCAGGTGTGCAGGCGGATGATGACGCCGCTTCCGGCTCTTTAACCGTCGGGCTGGGCGGTCACTATGCCCCCCGTTATTCAGGCTCAGACAAGCAGGTGTGGCAGGTGGTTCCTGTGCTGCAGGGGCGCAAGGGTGCTTTCTTTATTGATGCACAAAAAGGAGTGGGATATGACCTGCAAAACGACAGCGGTTGGTACCTGGAACATACGCTGGGTTACGACCTCGGGAGGGCAGAGAAAAATTCTGGCTGGCGTGAGGGCGCAAACAATCTGAAGGGGATGGGGGACATTGATGCCACCCTGAATACCGGTCTGGCCGTCGGCTGGCAGGCTGCGTCCTGGCTGAGCGTTGAGGGTAAGGCGACGCTACCGTTAACGGACAGCCAGGGCGTAAGTTATCAGGCGTCCGTTACGTTGATTCCCCTACAAAACAGCGAGGACACGATCGCCCTTCAGTCTGCGGCTCTGTTTGGCGACAGCCGTTATCTGAATACCTGGTATGGGGTCAGCGAGCAGCAGAGCCGCCGCACCGGCTATCGCCGCTATTCAGCGCCGGGGGGATTTTATGGCGTCGACACCAGCCTGACCTGGAGCCACCAGTTCGATGCTCACTGGGGGACGGTCCTGAGCGCGGATTATACCTGGCCTGGCGAACATGCGAATGAAAGCCCAATAGTGATGCGGCGCAATGAGGGGTCTGCAACCGCCGCTATCACCTGGACATTTTAAAATCGCGGAGCACGAGCGGACGAGAAGATTATTTCTTCTTATCCATCATCGCTTTTAAATCGGCAAACGGGTTAAACGTGGCGACACCCACGTCTTTTTGCGCGTCTTCACCGGCGACCACGGTGGTGCCGTACTGATCCGCTTCGGTGTATTTCGAATGCTCGTGATCGTGACAAAACAGGCACAGCAGCTCCCAGTTGCTGCCATCTTCCGGGTTGTTAGTATGGTCGTGATCGATATGGTGAACCGTCAATTCACGCAGATTGGAATAGACGAACTCCCGCGAGCAGCGTCCGCAGACCCAGGGATAGATTTTTAATGCTTTCTCGCGATAGCCGCTTTCCAGTCGCGCGTAGTTTTTAGGGATCAGAGCCATTGCCGGTTTTACCTGCCATGAAAAAAGTGGGGGATATTATATCCATTATGGGGCGGAATGACGAACCCCTCTATTCCGTCAATTTATTTGATGCTTTCCGTTAAATAAACGGCATTTATTCTTACGGGGTAATGCGTAAAGTGGACAGAACGCAACGCATTATCAGGACACAGGGTTATGAAAAAGATCGGGTTTTTATCGTTTGGTCACTGGACGCCTTCTCCGCAGTCCGGCACGCGTTCGGCGGCGGATACGCTGCTGCAGTCCATCGACCTGGCCGTGGCCGCCGAAGAGTTGGGGGCGGACGGCGCCTATTTCCGCGTGCACCACTTCGCCCGTCAGCTGAGTTCGCCGTTCCCTCTGCTGGCGGCAATAGGCGCGAAAACGAAAACCATTGAAATCGGTACGGGCGTGATTGATATGCGCTATGAAAACCCGATGTATATGGCCGAGGATGCGGGCGCGGCAGATCTGATCTCCGGCGGCCGTTTGCAGCTTGGCATCAGCCGCGGCTCCCCGGAGCAGGTCATTGATGGCTGGCGTCATTTCGGCTATGTCCCGCAGGAAGGGGAAAACGAATCGGACATGGCGCGCCGTCATACCGAGGTGCTGCTTGAGGTGCTGCGCGGCGAAGGGTTTGCAAAGCCGAATCCACAGCCGATGTTCCCCAATCCGCCTGGGCTGCTGCGCCTGGAACCGTATTCCGAAGGGTTGCGGGAGCGCATCTGGTGGGGCGCCGGTTCGAATGCGACGGCGGTATGGGCCGCTAAGCTCGGCATGAACCTGCAAAGCTCAACCCTCAAAGACGACGAAACCGGCGAACCGTTCCATATTCAGCAGGCAAAACAGATCCGCGCGTACCGTCAGGCGTGGAAAGAGGCAGGGCATACGCGGCAGCCACGTGTATCGGTCAGCCGCAGTATTTTTGCCCTGATGGACGACCGCGACCGGATGTACTTCGGCGCCAGCCGCAACGACAGCGATAGCGTTGGGTATCTTGATGAGAAAACGCGCGCGATATTCGGGCGCAGCTATGCCGCGGAGCCTGACAGGCTGATTGAGCAGTTGAAAAAGGACGAGGCGATTGCCGAGGCAGATACGTTATTACTGACCGTGCCGAACCAGCTCGGTGTGGATTATAATGCGCACGTGATTGAGTCCATTCTCAAACATGTCGCACCGGCAATGGGCTGGCGCGATTAAGTATTCCGCCTTCAGCCATGAGATTGTGATGGAAAACCTGGCCCTCTGGTATCGCCGTTTTGGCGAGCCGGAATCTGTTCTGCAACCTGAAGCCGCGCCGCTGGAGACGCTTGCGCCGGGTCACCTGCGCGTGCAAATGCTGTATGCGCCGGTGAATGCGTCCGATCTCATTCCCATTACCGGCGCCTATCGCCACAGAACCCCGCTGCCCGCCGTCGCGGGGTATGAAGGCGTCGGCGTTGTCATTCAGGCGCCCGCGTCGTTTGCGCATCTGCCGGGTAAACGCGTTCTGCCGCTGCGCGGGCCGGGCACGTGGCAGCACTATGTTGATTGCCCGGCAGAGTATGCGATCCCCGTGCCGGACGATATCGATTCACGCCTGGCCGCGCGGGCCTATATCAACCCGCTGGCGGCGCAGATGATGCTGACCCACTTCCCGCCGCAGGGAAAACGGGTGCTGCTGACGGCCGCCGGTTCGGATTGCGCCATTCTGCTCGGGCAGTGGGCGCATCTGACGGGGGCAGAGGCGGTGTACGGTATTCATCGTTCTCCCGTTCACGCTGAACGGCTGGAGGCGATGGGGATCGTTCCTGTGGCACAGCATGACATGCAGCGGATTCGCTCCGTTGCCGCGCGTGCCGACGTCGTTTACGATGCAACCGGCGGGACGCTGGCGGACGCGATCCTGAGCGTGATGCCTGAGCAGGGCGTATTTGTTTGCTACGGGCTGCTCTCCGGGCAGACCTTCCGCCAGCAGCGGCCCCTGCCGCGCGTGGCGTGGTTCCATATTCGTAACTATCTGGATGGGCTCAGCGCAGAGGCGTGGCGCGCGGAGTTTGACCAAATCTGGCCCCGGATGCGCGCCAGTGAGTACAGCCCCGGTACGGTGTACCCCCTGACGGAATGGCAGAGGGCGCTCAGCGCGTATCGTGAAGGGGGAAGGGCAAGCAAGCCCCTCCTGTCGATGGCGGAATGACGGCTATTGATGGCTCATGTCGCTCAGTAGCACGGCGATGCTTTGCCCGCCCGCCGTCTGTTCCAGGCCAATCTTGACGATAATGGTCAGCGGAACGGAGAGCAGCATGCCTACGGGGCCGAGCAGCCAGCCCCAGAAAATCAGGGATAAAAAGACCACCAGTGTGGAAAGCCCCAGCCCGCGTCCCATCATCCGCGGCTCAAGAATATTCCCGAACACCAGGTTAATCGCCAGATAGCCTGCCAGCAGAACCAGCGCGTCATAAAACCCGCTGAACACCAGCACCTGAAGGATAGGGGGGATCGCCGCCAACACGGAGCCGATGTTGGGAATATAGTTGAGCGCAAACGCCAGTAAACCCCAGACGAACGCAAAGCGGACGTCCAGCGCCACCAGCATCCCCCAGACGACCAACCCGGTGACCAGACTAATGGCGGTTTTCAGCACCAGATAACGTGAAACGCTGTCCAGCGCGCGCTGAATAGCTCCCATTCCTTCAACCGGACGAACCATCATTTGCTGTAACTTTGCGGGCAACTGCGGCACCTCCAGCAGCATGAACACCACCGTTAAAAACAGCAGGAAAATGGAGGTCATGGCATTGGAAAGCTGTGTTAACAGGCTGGTGACAATGGTCATCGCCGCGTTGGGATCGATATATTTAAGAAGATCTTCAACCGAGATTTCTATTCCCGCGCGCTGCAGCCAGGGTTCAAGTTGCAGCAGCGGTATCGCCAGCGAGGAACGGTATTTCGGCAGCGTTCGCGCCAGTTCGTTCAGGGAGTTACCCAGATACGCAACCAGTAATACCATGGCGACAATAATGACGCTAATCAGCAGGGTAATCGCCAGCACGCGCGGGATGCGCAGCCGCGTCATGCGCTGGACCAGCGGGTTAAGGATCACCGCAACAAACAGGGCCAGAATAAAGGGCACGATGATATCGGCGGCAAAACGAACGCCTGTGAGTATAATCACCAGCATGCCCAGCATGATGACAATTTTTAACCCGTTCAGGGTAATAATGGGTTTAGCCATGGTGACTCCGAAATACGCTTTTTATTTATAATAAAGGGTAAACGCCTTGCAATAAACTAACCAAAATCAAACGAGATGGGTAAAGAATTGAAAAGACTTTGAGTAAATTCCTGGCTTATGGTACAAATCTGGTGTGTTCAACTACCGAGGACAATTTTCATCCGCAAAGACGAGAAGCAACAACGCGGATAATTGTAATTTTATGGACAATTTGTTCAGGACGTATTCTTCAAACAACGCTGCTGTATTTTCTACCTCCTTCTGCCTGATTGCTGGTGAGCAACACTGGCGCACCGCACTATAGTCACCTCTTCTGCCTGAGCTGGCGCTACGCGCTTAGCTGTCTGATTTAATTTCATATTTTTTGGTTTGCTGCATGCGGCGGGCCACGATGGATTATATTCTCAAGCAGGAGATAAACATGTTTTACTGGATCTTATTAGCCCTGGCAATTCTCGCTGAAATTACCGGCACGCTGTCTATGAAATGGGCAAGCATCAGTGAGGGCAATACCGGTTTTATTTTAATGCTGGTGATGATTTCCCTTTCCTATATTTTCCTCTCGTTTGCGGTGAAGAAAATTGCGCTGGGTGTGGCCTATGCGCTGTGGGAAGGGATCGGTATTTTATTGATTACGCTGTTCAGCGTTCTGATATTCGACGAAACATTAACAACAATGAAGGTCGCCGGGTTAACGACGCTGGTTGCGGGTATCGTGCTGATTAAATCAGGTACCCGCAAACCGACAAAACAGCAGAAGGAGCAGAACCATGCAACAGTTTGAATGGGTACATGCGGCATGGCTGGGGCTCGCCATCGTGCTGGAGATCCTGGCAAACGTTCTGCTGAAGTTCTCTGACGGTTTTCGTCGTAAAGTTTACGGCCTGCTGTCGATTGCCGCGGTGCTGGGGGCGTTCAGCGCCCTGTCTCAGGCGGTGAAAGGGATCGATCTTTCGGTGGCCTATGCGCTGTGGGGCGGTTTTGGGATCGCCGCTACCCTGGCCGCGGGCTGGGTGCTTTTCGGGCAGCGTTTAAATAATAAAGGCTGGATAGGGCTGATCTTGCTGCTGGCGGGCATGATCATGATAAAACTGGCCTGATATGTAGTGATTCTGATTTTCAGGCCTCCGCGCTGGCTTACTCTTTAGCCAGCGCTTCCAGCTTATCGCGAAAACCGGTGACGGAAAGAGCCCGGTTATCGGCTCGCCAGCGGTCTTTCGCCGCCGGAGCGGAGCTTTGGACCCCAATCAACTGCCAGCCATTATCGGTTTTCAGCATCAGCGGTGAACCGCTGTCACCGGGCAACGTATCGCACTGGTGGGAGAGCACGCTGGTCTGCGCCCAGCCCGTCACGATACAGTCCGTATGGGTGTAAAGCACATCAAGATGATCGACAGGGTAACCTGACTGCGTTACCTTGCGGTCGGCGGCTTTCAGCGCAGCGGTGAGCGCCGCTTTATCGCCGTCAAATAACGGCAGCGGCGTAATGCCTGAAGGTGGGTAGCGCAAAATAATCAGGCCAAAATCCCAGGATGCCGCCGCGGGCGGCACAATCCAGCCGTCTCCATCCGGTTTCAGACGCTTACCGAGCGACGCATCCACCCGGCCTTCAATGCCGTGGATTTCATAGCGCCAGATCCCTTTTTGCGACACGAATCGTAAGGCAACTGCTTTGTCTGGCTTGCCGTTGGGGGGCGTCAATAAGCAGTGGCCTGCCGTCAGGGCTAATTGCGGGGTGATCAGCGTTGCGGTACACAGGTTACCGCTGGCGGTTTCCAGCTGCCCTATAGCATCCCAGGGCGCCTGAGTAGGATCGCTGACGCGAGTACGATCGTCATGACCGAAAAAAAGCGTCTTTAGCTCTTTCGCGCTAATGGCATCATCACCGCCATCATCCGCCTGTGAAAATCCAGAAAAAAGACCAAACGTTCCCAGCAACAACACAACAGATTTACGCATATCACACTCTGGTGGGGGTAATTATGATTATTAAAAGTGAACCCTATGAAAATACTATAGACGGGACAGCGCTAAAGTGGGAGTAAAATCAGCGTGCTACAATCAGGAAAGATAAAAATGGCTTGCGATGAGCGCGCATAAAATAAGCAGGATAAGAATCAGCTCAAACCGATAGCGTCGCAGCATACGCCCTCCGGATAAAAAAAACGGCGCAGAACCTTTTCCGGTTCAGCGCCGGTTTACCAACGTGCCCCGAAGGGCACGGTTAAGCTTGTACGCTTACGCAGCTGGCTGTGCAGCTGGTTTAGCAGCTTCGTGTTTTACTGCTTTTTTGTGATGCTTTTTCGCAGCCTGCGCTTTCTGCTCTACGGCTGGTTTGGCGGCTTTCTTGTGGTGCTTTTTCGCAGCCTGCGCTTTCTGCTCTACGGCTGGTTTAGCGGCTTTTTTGTGGTGCTTTTTCGCAGCCTGCGCTTTTTGCTCTGCAGCCGGTTTAGCGGCTTTGTGGTGTTTCTTGTGATGTACGGTTTTTGCTGGCGCAGCGGTGGTTGTTGCAGCAGGTGCCGCAGCAGCGGGTGCAGCAGTGGTTTCAGCAGCAAACGCAGCAGAAGACAGACCCATAGCAGCGGCAACAACCAGAGCTAATACTTTTTTCATGTTCATACCCTCGAATTTGGTTTTTCATTTAACCCCACTGCGGGGCCGTTGAAATAACTATATCCCTGTAAATTCGGGGTTTCCGTGAGTGATTGGTATCGGCGTGTAACCATATGTACAAGGCCGGGGAAGAACCCCGGCCTTGTCATTACAGGTAGCGTGAGGTGAGGTGTTCGCGGAAGTAGCGGATATTCAGATCTTCCCCCGTCGCCTGGGTGATTAACTGCGACGTGCTGAAGCGGCTGCCGTGCTGCCAGATGTTCTGACGCAGCCAGTCAAACAGCGCCGAAAAATCACCCTCAGCGATGGCGGTCTGCAGGTCCGGAAGCGCGGTCTTTGCTGCATGGAACAGCTGCGCGGCGTACATCGCGCCCAGCGTGTATGACGGGAAGTAACCAAATCCGCCGTCGGTCCAGTGGATATCCTGCATACAGCCGTTTCGGTAGTTCTCTTTGGTGGATAAACCGAGCCACGCCTGCATTTTCTCATCCCACAGGGCCGGAATATCGTCCTCCTCGATCTCGCCGTTAATCAGCGCGCGCTCAATCTCATAGCGCAGTACCACGTGTGCCGGGTAGCTCACTTCGTCAGCATCGACGCGGATATAGCCTGGCTTCACGCGCTGGTTCCAGGCGATAAAGTTCTCTTCGCTGAACGCCGCCTGGGTGCCAAAGCGGGCGTGGACCGCAGGGAGAAGGTGTTTGAGGAAGGCTTCACTGCGTCCCAGCTGCATTTCAAAGAACAGGCTCTGGGATTCATGGATCGCGGTTGAGCGGGCGAGGGCAACGGGCTGGCCTGCCCACGCACGTGGAAGATTTTGTTCGTAGCGCGCGTGCCCGGTTTCGTGGATCACGCCAAACAGCGCGCTGAGCAGTTCATCCTCGTCATAGCGCGTGGTGATGCGTACGTCTTCCGGTACGCCGCCGCAGAACGGGTGCGCGCTCACGTCCAGGCGTCCGCCGTTAAAATCGAAGCCAAGCATCTTCATCGCTTCCAGCCCCAGCTCGCGCTGGGTTGCCGTCGGGAAGGGGCCCTGCGGCGGAACAAATGACCGCTGAGCCTGCTTCTCTACCACGTTCGCCAGCAGGTCCGGCAGCCAGGTTTTCATATCACCAAACAGCACGTCCAGGCGCGCGCTGGTCATATCCGGTTCAAAAATATCCAGCAGCGCGTCGTACGGCGTGCAGCCTTTGGCCTCGGCGCGCAGACGGGCTTCTTCACGGCTGAGTTTCACCACTTCTTTTAAATTGGCGGAAAAACCCTGCCAGTCGTTGGCGGGGCGCTGAGTACGCCAGGCGTGCTCGCACCTGCTGCCCGCCAGCGATTTGGCTTCCACCAGCGATTCCGGCAACAGGGTGGCCTGCTGGTAGTGGCGCGTCATTTCACGCAGGTTGGCCTGTTCTACGTCATTCAGATCTTCTCCTGCTGCGGCCGCTAACAGGTCGCCCACATTTTTATCGGTCAGGATCTGGTGTTGCAGGACGCTCATCTCTGCGAGCGCTTCACCGCGCGCGGCGCTGCCGCCAGTCGGCATCATGGTGAACATATCCCAGCTGGCTATGGAGGAGAGGTGGGAGAAGCGGGAGAGACGCTGGAAGGTGCGGGTGAGTTGCTGATAAGACACGTTTTTCGTCATCGTTATTGTTCTCGTTCAGTTGGAGGTGTTCCAAAATAACAAACCTCTATAAGTTTGCACATGTAGAGGTTGCTTTGTGTCTCATAATCACACGTTTCAATACAACAGATCATCATTGAAAAGGGGTAACGGTCTCTCTCGAGACCAGCGGGCATAGAGCATCAATGCACTGGTCACCGCATCCGGATCGAAGAAACGGATAAATTCTTTAAAATCATCAGGGGTAACGTTATCAGCAATATCGAGTACCTCAGAGAACTCCTCGAAGTCTTGAGGATTCTTTGCCGGATTTTTCATCGCGTCAATCATGCGTTGATATTGATAACTGCCGCCACAATCTTCCGGTGGACACGCATTTTCGCCGGCAAAACATTCGAAAAGCATATCCGGACCCGCTGGCTTAAAGTCGCTGTCTTCAAGAAAGAGCGTATGTTCCCAGTCATCACCAAAGTCATAGGTATAGGTAAGCGTATTCTTTCTCTTTGTTAGTAACTCGCTCAGGCGAACTTCACTCTCATCTTCATCTTCAATGGAGGAAGGGAATTCGGTAAAAACACGCTTTTTGAACGTGAACTGGTGAAGATGACTGTCATCCCAGCCCATAACGATTTGAATAACATCGTGCAAGCGATCCAGCGAGATATCGGCAGGCACGGTAAATGTCCTCCAGATAGAGGGCGTTACGCCATTCAATGTGATTTTTAAAAGATAAAATTTGCTCATCCCTGTTTTCCTCGGTCTGGGAATTATTACCCTTTAAAAAGTAATGAAAAAAGCTTTTATTTCAAACGCTGATGCAGACTTCCCCCCACCAGCAGCGCCGCGCACAGCATCAGCGCGATAAACCCGCCCACGCCGTTCCAGCCGTAGTGATGCCAGAACACGCCGCCGAGCGTTCCGGCGATGCTGGAACCCAGGTAATAGCTAAACAGATACAGCGACGATGCCTGTCCTTTGGCGCGACGCGCGCGAGGACCAATCCAGCTGCTGGCGACAGAGTGAGCGGCGAAGAACCCAGCGGAGAAGAGCAGCATCCCGGCAAAGATGAGCCACAGGGAAGAGAAGAGCGTCAGCAGCAGGCCGAGCAGCATCACCCCTGTAAACACCAGCATCACCGGCCCGCGACCAAAGCGCGCCGTCATTGCCCCGGCTTTCGGCGAGCTCCACGTGCCGGTGAGATAGGCCACGGAAAGCAAACCCACAACGGCCTGATTCAGATGCCAGGGCGAGAGCATCAGCCGGTAGCCAATATAGTTAAACAGCGTGACGAATGAACCCATCAGCAGGAATCCCATCAGAAACAGTCGCGGCAACCCTTTGTCGCGCCAGTGCAGACGGAAGTTGATAAACAGCGTTTTCGGGCGCAGAGAGGTCGGGCGAAAATGACGCGATTCCGGCAGGATTTTCCAGAACATCAGCGCAGATGCCAGCGCGAAACATCCGATCACCGCCAGCGCGATGCGCCAGCTGAAGAAGTCAGTAAATATCCCGCTCAGCAGACGCCCGCTCATGCCGCCAATCGAGTTCCCGCTGATGTACAGCCCCATCGAAAAGGCAACGAAGCTCGGGTGGATCTCCTCGCTGAGATAGGTCATCCCGACCGCCGCCACGCCGCTGAGCGATAGCCCAATCAGCGCGCGCATCACCAGAATGCCGTGCCAGCTGGTCATCATCGTAGAGAGCAATGTACAGACCGAGGCCAGCATCAGGGCGGTAACCATCACCTGTTTACGGCCAATAGCGTCGGAGAGCGGGCCGGTAAAGAGCAGACCAATCGCCAGCATCGCGGTTGAAATAGAAAGGGAAATACTGCTGCTGGCGGGCGATACGCCAAACTCATGCGAAAGAACGGGCAGGATCGGCTGAACGCAGTAGAGCAGGGCAAACGTTGCCAGACCGGCGGAAAAAAGCGCCAGCGTGACGCGCATAAATTGGGGGGTACCGCGTTTGATGAACTGAACCGGCTGCGATGCTACAGGCAAATCATTAATATCTCTGGCCGGATCGATATCAATGGTAGTTGTACGACTCACACAATTTCCTTGCTTAAACATCCCCGTGATTTCTGGTGACGGGTATGACCACCTGTTCAGGGTAGGAAAATGTAAATATTCTGTCTAATATATTAATAATCTCAAATGATACTTTAAAAATATGAATATCGAGCTGCGTCATCTTCGCTACTTTGTCGCCGTCGCTGAGGAACTTCATTTTGGCCGCGCGGCGGCAAGGCTGAATATCTCTCAGCCGCCGCTCAGCCAGCAGATTCAGATCCTTGAACAGCAGGTGGGGGCGCGTCTTCTGGCCCGCACTAACCGCAGCGTGAGCCTGACGGCAGCGGGAAAACAGTTTCTGGCCGACAGCCGCCAAATCCTGAGCATGGTCGACGACGCCGCCGCGCGGGCGGAACGGCTCTATCTCGGGGAAGCCGGAGAGCTGCGGATCGGGTTTACTTCGTCCGCGCCGTTTATCAGCGCCGTATCGCAGACGCTTTCGACATTCCGCCGTCATTTTCCGGATGTGCATATTCAGACGCGCGAAATTAATACCCGCGAGCAGATTGCGCCGCTGAATGAGGGGGCGCTCGATCTGGGATTAATGCGTAATACCCAGCTGCCGGACACGCTGGCGTGGGAGGTGATCCTGCGTGAACCGCTGATGGCGATGATCCCGCAGGATCACCCGCTGGCAACGCGTCCGACAGTTTCGCTGGCAGAACTGGCAAAAGAGCCGTTTGTCTTTTTTGACCCGCAGGTCGGAACGGGACTGTATGACGATATTCTGGGGCTGATGCGCCGCTACGATCTTGCCCCGGTCATCACCCAGGAGGTCGGGGAAGCGATGACCATTATCGGTCTGGTTGCCGCCGGGCTGGGCGTGTCGATACTCCCGGCCTCCTTTAAGCGGGTACAATTGCGTGAAATGCGCTGGGTTACCATCACCGAAGAGGATGCCGTTTCGGAGATGTGGCTGGTGTGGTCAAAACATCGTGAACAGAGTCATGCTGCGCAGCGCTTTAAACAACAGTTAATTCGCGCATCTGCCGTCTGATATTTTGCATGAAAAACGGGTAAAATTGTGCGGTAAATCACATGGCTAAGTAAATATTTGACGGCAACCATGGAAGTGCTTCACCATAGCCAAAAGTTTATTTCGAAGCTCGAAAATAAGGGAGTACGAGGTGGTTGCTGATAGTCAGCCAGGGCATATCGATCAGATTAAGCAGACCAACGCTGGCGCGGTGTATCGCCTGATTGATCAGCTTGGTCCGGTTTCGCGTATCGATCTTTCGCGCCTGGCACAACTGGCACCTGCCAGTATCACCAAGATTGTCCGCGAAATGCTGGAAGCGCACCTGGTCCAGGAGACGGAAATTCAGGAGCCGGGCAGCCGTGGCCGTCCGGCGGTCGGGCTGGTGGTTGAGACGGAAGCCTGGCACTACCTGTCACTGCGCATCAGCCGCGGGGAGATCTTCCTGGCACTGCGCGATCTCAGCAGCAAGCTGGTGGTGGAAGACCAGCTCGAACTGCCGCTCAACGCCGAGGAACCGCTTCTCGATGCGATTGTCTCCCATATCGATCGCTTTTTTATCCGCCATCAGCAACGGCTTGAACGCCTAACGGCGATTGCCATCACCATGCCCGGCATTATTGATACCGAAAATGGTATTGTTCACCGCATGCCGTTTTACGACGATGTTAAAGAGATGCCCCTGGGCGAAGTGCTGGAAAACCATACCGGCGTGCCGGTCTATATTCAGCACGACATCAGCGCCTGGACGATGGCGGAAGCGCTGTTCGGCGCGTCGCGCGGTGCGCGGGATGTCATTCAGGTGGTCATCGATCACAACGTCGGCGCGGGGGTGATTACCGATGGACGTCTTCTCCACGCCGGAAGCAGCAGCCTGGTTGAAATCGGCCATACCCAGGTCGACCCGTACGGTAAGCGCTGCTACTGCGGGAACCATGGCTGTCTGGAGACCATTGCCAGCGTGGAAAGCGTGCTGGAGCTGGCGCAGGTGAGGCTCAGCCAGTCCATGAGCTCCTCGCTGCACGGCCAACCCCTGACGGTGGATTCACTCTGCGCCGCCGCGCGCCAGGGGGACCTGCTGGCGAAGGACATTATTACCGGGGTGGGAAATAACGTAGGCCGCATTCTGGCGATTATGGTGAATCTCTTCAATCCCCAGAAAATCCTGATTGGCTCACCGTTGAGCCAGGCGGCGGAGATCCTTTTCCCGGCGATTACGGCCTGTATTCAGCAGCAGTCGCTACCCGCCTACAGCAGGAATATTGCCGTGGAAAGTACTCAGTTTTCCAATCAGGGCACAATGGCAGGTGCGGCGCTGGTCAAAGATGCCATGTACAACGGCTCGCTGCTTATCCGCCTGTTACAGGGTTAACTCTTTTCCGCAGATGTAAGAAAAATTGCGCTATCTCAAGCCGGGTAGCGCACGCATCCCGTAGACTTCCTCCACTGAATTATTTACCTGGTTGATATTTTCGAAGCATACCCAAGAGGTGGAGTGAGTCATGCTTAAGCGTTTCTTTGTTACTGGTACAGATACCTCTGTCGGCAAGACCGTTGTATCCCGCGCATTGCTGCAGGCTCTGGCAGCAAGCGGTAAACGCGTCGCAGGGTACAAACCGGTCGCAAAAGGCAGTAAAGAGACGCCAGAGGGATTGCGTAATAAAGACGCCCTGGTGCTGCAAAGCGTCTCGTCGCTGGAACTGCCTTACCACGCGGTCAATCCCATTGCGTTAAGCGAAGATGAAAGCAGCGTGGCGCACAGCGGCCTGATTAATTATCCCCTGTTATCCGACGGCCTGGCGAACCTGAGCGAGAAGGTTGATCACGTCGTCGTCGAAGGGACGGGGGGCTGGCGTAGCCTGATGAATGATTTGCGCCCGCTGTCTGAATGGGTCGTGCAGGAACAGCTGCCGGTGGTGATGGTAGTGGGTATCCAGGAAGGGTGCATCAACCACGCGCTGCTGACGGCGCAGGCGATTGTCAATGACGGCCTGCCGCTGGTTGGCTGGGTGGCAAACCGCATTAATCCGGGCCTGGCGCACTACGCGGAGATCATCGACGTGCTGAGCACCAAACTGCCTGGCCCGCTGGTGGGCGAGCTGCCTTATCTGCCTCGCGCCGAGCAGCGTGAGCTAGCGCAGTACATCGATCTCTCTGCCCTCGGTAGCGTGTTGACCGTAGATCGAGTCGTGGCGTAACGTCCGCGACAGTACGGACGCCATCACGCAGGCGACCAGTAAACCGGGCAGTAAAACATACTGCCCGGTCATTTCACAGACCATCAGCGCCGACATAATGGGCGCATGCGTGGTCGCAGCGAGCAGCGTTGCCATTCCCGCCAGCCCCAGCAGAATCGCCGTCTCTGAACCCGGCAACCACAGCGCGAACAGCTGCGCGAACAGCATCCCCGTTGCCATACCGACAAACAGCGTGGGCGTAAACACCCCGCCCGGCGCCCCCGAACCGCTGCTTGCCAGCACCGCCAGTAATTTACAGATAAACACCCCGGCAACCACCGACAGCAGCGGCGGCGCGAGCAGAAAAGCCTGAACCACGCTGTAGCCGTTCCCCCACACCTTTGGCGTCAGAAGTGACAGCAGGCCGACGATCAAGCCGCCGAGCGCCAGCTGCCACGGCGGCGAAAGCTTAAGACGCAGGAAAAGCCCGTGGCTGAACGCCATCAGCCACATCAGCAGCGGCCCGCAGAGACCTGCCACCAGCCCCATCGCGACCAGCAGGGCATAATCCGCCGCGGTGAGGATGCCACTCAGATGGACCTCGTAGAGCGTACCGGCACCGGGTGCCAGAAGCTGCGTGGTAAGAAGTGCCACCACCGCCGCGATAACCACCGGGCCGAGCGAGGCCAGCATCAGCGTGCCAAACAGAATCTCAGCAATGAACAGGCTTCCGGCTAAGGGGGCGTGGTAGGCGCTGGCCATCCCGGCGGCGGCACCACAGGCGATCCATAATTTCCATTCGGATTTGGGCGTAAAGCGCCGGGCGAAAAAGGAGGCGGCGAGGGCGGCAAGCAGGATCATCGCCCCTTCGCGGCCGATGGCGCTTCCGCTGGCAACGACCAGCAGCGACGCAAGGGATTTCACAAGGCTGGCGCCGTAGTCAAACTGGCCGTCACCGGTCTCCAGCGCTTCCATATAATCGGTCGGCGCGTGGGGACGCTGGGCGTTCAGGCGCTGCCATCCCCAGAGCAGCAAACCGGCAGCCAGCCCACCCAGCGCTGGCGTTAGCGCGCGTCGCCAGGGTGAGAGCGACGCGGCGGCATTCACCAGGCTGCCGCTGTCGTTGCTGAGAAGCAGCCACTCCAGCAGGTACATGCTGTGACGGAATACCGCAACGGCCAGCGCGGCCAGCACGCCGGTAACGGTGGCAATCAGCAGTCGGCGAAACATCGCGCGGATGTCGGGATAAGCGTGAAGACGTTGCATGGGTCGCGATTAAACGGGGTCGATACGATATTGTGGCGGGAAATCGCGGGGTTAGCAAAAGGTATGCGTGCGAAAAAGCCGGGCGATGCCCGGCAGGAAAGATTAACTCTCGCTATGAATATTCAGCGCCCGGCGCGTACGCCCTGAGCTCAGGTACTCAGCAATATAGTCCTGAGAAATCTCGCCGTTGTAGCGCCCGTCCTCGTCCACGATCGGCATCCAACTGGTGTTGCTCTCATACAGACGGGAAAGCACCACGCGCAGGTTGTCCTCGGCCTTGCCGGTCATGCGGAACGGATGCAGAATGTCGGCGCAGGTACCGCTGGCGTTGCGGGCTTCGCGACGCTTCACAAAGCCCAGTGGCTTGCCGTGCTCGTCAACCACGGTAATTGCGCGAATATCGTTATCGTCCATGGTGGCAAACGCGTCAGGAAGCGGAGTAGATCCCCGCACCGTAATGGTTGGCTGCTGGTCGGTGACGTCGCCTGCGGAAACCAGCAGCAGGCGCTTCAGCGTGCGGTCCTGACCAACAAACGAGCCGACAAACTCATTCGCCGGTTTCGCCAGCAATTCGTCAGGGCTGGCGCACTGGACGATTTTTCCCTGACGGAACACCGCAATACGGTCGCCGAGCTTCAGGGCTTCGTCGATGTCGTGACTCACCAGCATGACGGTTTTCTTCAGCTTACGCTGCATCTCCAGGAACTGGTTCTGGATCACCTCGCGGTTGATCGGGTCAACCGCGCCGAAGGGTTCATCCATCAGCAGTACGGGAGGATCCGCCGCCAGGGCGCGGATGACGCCGATACGCTGCTGCTGGCCGCCGGACATCTCGCGGGGGTAGCGGTGGAGGAACTTGTGCGGATCCATTGCCACCATGTCCATCAGCTCTTCGGCGCGGGTTTTGCAGCGCGCTTTATCCCAGCCCAGCATGCGCGGCACGACGGTGATGTTCTCTTCAATGGTCATGTTCGGGAACAGGCCAATCTGCTGGATCACATAGCCAATGTTGCGGCGCAGGGTTACGGTGTCCATCCCGCTGGTGTCCTCGCCGTTAATCAGGATGTTCCCGCTGCTTGGGGTGATGAGGCGGTTAATCATCTTCAGGGTGGTGGTCTTCCCGCAGCCGGACGGGCCGAGCAGGACGCACATTTCCCCTTCAGGCACGTTCAGGTTGACGTTGTCGACGGCCTTAAACGTCTGGCCGTGTTTCTGTGAAAATTGTTTGGTGAGGTTTTCCAGTTTTATCATTATCGAATCCCCTTTGGAGTCAGAACCACCTGCAGACGGTGCAGCAGCCAGTCGAGCACAATCGCTAAAAGACATATCATCAGCGCGCCCGCAATCAGCATACGAATATCGCTTCCGCCGATGCCGTTAAGCAGCAGCAGGCCAAGCCCGCCCGCGCCAATCACGGCGGCGATTGCCATCACGCCGATGTTCATCACCACCGCAGTGCGGATCCCGCCGAAAATCACCGGCAGCGCCATCGGAATTTCGACCCAGCGCAGACGCTGCCAGAAGGTCATGCCGATGCCGCGTCCGGCTTCGCGCAGGCCCGGCGGCAGGCTGTCGAGCGCGGTATGGGTGTTACGCACAATCGGCAGCAGCGAGTAGAGAAACACCGCCGTGATCGCGGGCAGGGCACCAATACCCTGACCGATCAGTGAAAACAGCGGGATCATCAGGCCAAACAGGGCGATGGACGGAATGGTCAGTACGATGGTGGCTATCCCCAGCACCGGCGTCGCCAGCCACTTGTGGCGCACAATCAAAATGCCCAGCGGGACGCCGATGATAATCGCTAAGCCCACGGCCAGCGCCACCAGCCACAGATGCTGCAGCGTCAGGGTTAACAAGTAATCCCAGTTGTCCAGAATGTAGTGAATCGTCTCCATAGCGCCTCCTACAGCAGCTGCTTGCTACGCAGAAAATCGCGGGCGACCTGCTGCGGTGACTGATGGTCGATATCCACCTTCTTGTTCATTTCGGTGATAACGTCGTTGTTAAGCTGGGCGGAGAGGGTGTTGAGCGCCTCTTCCAGGCCGGGGTTGGCCTCCAGCGTGTCCTTACGCACCACCGGCGTCACCGCGTAGCTCGGGAAGAAGCCTTTGTCGTCCTCCAGCACCTTCAGGTCGAAGCCCTTCACCCGCCCGTCGGTGGTGTACACCAGCCCGGCATCGACGAAGCCGTCGCGCACCGCGTTATAGACCAGGCCTGGGTCCATCTGGCGAATTTGCGGGCGATCCAGTTCCATGTTGTACGCCGCCTGCAGCGGCTTCATGCCGTCGCTGCGTCCGGCAAACTCCAGGTCTAAGCCCAGCAGCCAGTTTTTGTCCGGGTTGGTTTTACGGATCTGCTCAATTTTCGCCACCATCTCCGACATGGTGTTGATATGCTCCGCCTCGGCTCGCTTGCGCTGCATGGCGAAAGCATAGGTGTTGTTCATGTCGGCGGACTTGAGCCACACCAGACCGTGCTTCGCGTCGAGTCGCTTCACCGTCTCGTATGATTCCTGCGGCGACATGCGCTTGTTGATGTGGTTGAAGATGATCAGCGACGTGCCGGTGTACTCCCAGGTCATATCAATCTGCTTGTTGATCATCGCGTTGCGGGAGATCACCGTGGCGATATTGGTTTTTGGCTGAACCTGGAAACCTTTCTTTTGCAGGTACTGTACGGTCATCGCCGAAAGAATGTGCTGTTCGGTAAAGCTTTTGGTTGCCAGAATCAGCGGGGCTGACATCGCCTGGCCGGTGAACAGCGCGGCGGCACAGAGTGCCGTCAGGCTGGAAAACAGTCTCATAAGAGCTCCTTGTTATTGTTATCGAGCGAGATGGGGGCTCATCACGCGACCCAGTGCCGCCAGCAGGGTGTCGAGGATCAGGGCGAACAGGGCGGTGGCCGCCGCGCCGAGGATCAGGGTAGGGAAATCGTTCAGATAAATGCCCGGGAAAATCAGTTCGCCGTAGCTGCTGGCGCCAATCAGGAACGCCAGCGGTGCGGTACCGACGTTAATGGCGGTGGCGATGCGGATCCCTGAAAGCATGACCGGCCAGGCACTGGGCAGCTCAACCTGACGCAGGCGCTGCCATTTGGTCATCCCAATGCCGTTTGCCGCTTCCAGTAACGACGCGGGAACCGAGCACAGCCCGGCGTAGGTATTGCGCACAATCGGCAGCAGCGAGGCGAGGAACAGGGCGATGATGGCGGGCGTATCGCCGATACCAATCACCACCATCGCCAGCGCCAGAACGGCCAGCGGCGGTAGAGTGTTGCCAACGTTGAAGATTTGCATCACGTATTCGGCGACGCCCCGTGCGGCCGGGCGGCTCAGCAGAATACCGGCCGGAATACCCACCAGCAGGGCAAAAAACATCGACGAGAAAACCAGAATCATGTGCTGTTGCCCGAGATAGACCAGGTCAACCTGGCGCGCCTTGATGGTCTCAAGCCCGATCCCCCAGACGAGGAGGGCGAGGACCACGATGATAGCGCCGACAAACAGCAGCGAACGTTTGAGTAATGGGTGCATTGCGGTGTGTCTCCCTGTGCGCATGCGTTATAGCAACCATCGGTTGCCTGTTGTTATGCCATGTTTCGGCAGGGGTATCTCACCTATAGCAAGCGTTTGGGAAGGGTTCCAGCGAAGGGGGAAAATCAGTAACCCCATGAAACTAGTGACAACCTAAGGTCAGGCCTTATGGCGTAAGGCCTGATTATGGGACAGGCAGAATAGTCCTAAAGTATGTTTCATAAAGTGACGGTGTCACGTTTATTAATATCTCGTCACACCCACAAGCAATCATTATCTGTTTAGCAGAGGACGAACGCGGCGTACACGCACTGAGATGTTTATTATGGACGCCGTCGCGACTACGGCAAGCATCAACCCGAGCGCCAGCATGGCGTTAAACCCAACCCACCTGAACAGCAGCAGTCCCGCGATACCGCCCGTCATAAACGAGAACAGGGTGGTTAAATGGGTTTTCAGCTGACTTTTTTGCGCCGCCGTATCTTTGGAGTAATCCCTGCGCAGCATCGCCACCAGTACGGAGGCCAGGGATATCCCCGCGTCCGTCAGCGTGCCGGTTATGTGCGTCGATCTCACCCGTCCGCCGGAAAGCTGCGTGGAGGTGGAGTTGTGAATGCCCATCAGACCGCAGAGAAAAAGAATAATTTCGCGGTTGCTGGTGAGGGCATGAAAATACATTTCGTAAAACGAGACGCCGGTCAACAATATCCCCTCGACAAACAGGATCTGGCAAAAAACCAGCCTGACGTTATGGATAATGCCCCATATTACAATCATGCGGGCAAGAATAGCGCCTGCGACAAAGGAGAGAATAATTGAGCCGAAGAAAATAATATCGCTCAGGTCGGTGGAGGAGACTTCGCTGGATAATTGTGAGGTGTTACCGGTCATATGTGAGGGAAAAAAACCAAACGCCCCGAGAGCGATGGCATTCAGCAAACCTGCCGAGGTCGCCAGCCAGAGAGCAAGCTGGCGATCCTCCTGGTGCGTTCGTTCTTTCTTGAGTCTAATCAGCAAGAATACCTCCGGGTTGAGCTTTGCCTGAATAGTCAGGCTAGCAAAGCGGTGCAACGGGCTGTCCAGGATATGGCTTAATTATTATTCCCTCTGACGCGTTTAAGGGTTTAGTAATTAAATAAAATATCCTTGCTCAAGATGCGGATGTGAATAATGAAAACCTTGCCGTTATTTCCGTTCCCTTTAACCCCGCCGCGCTATCGGTGGAGACGTGAAAGCATAAACGTCAGCACAGCTGCACTGAGGAGCAATATTCCACTTAGGGCAAACGTGCTCTGCCAGCCGAGATGATCGAACGCCACACCGCCCATCGTTGAACCGAGCGCAATGGCGAGCTGGATCACCGCGACCATCAACCCGCCACCAGCTTCGGCATCTTCAGGCAGCGTTCGCGCGATCCATGTCCACCATCCCGTGGGCGCCGCCGTCGCCAGCAGTCCCCAGAAGCCTAAGAGCAGGGGAACGATCCAGATGCTGTGTCCGGTCAGAAGCAACGCGCCTGCAATCGCGGCCATCAACAGGGGGATCGCCATTAACGTCAGGTAAAACGCCGCGTTAAGAACCAGGGCGACGAGCAGGGTGCCAACGAAACCGGCAATCCCGATGGCGAGCAAAATCATCGATAACCCGGAGCCGCTAACCTGCGTGACGGTCTCAAGAAACGGACGCACATAGGTAAACAGCGCAAACTGTCCCATAAAGAACAGGCCGCAGGCCGCCAGACCGACGGAAACCGCAGGGCGGCGGAATAGCCGAAAGACGCTTCCCCGCGATGCACCGTTTTTATTTCCTTTCATATCCGGCAGGCTAAACCACTGCCAGAAGAAAGCCGCTATCGCCAGGGGCACCAGACAAAAAAAGGCGCCGCGCCAGCCAAGGGTGGCACCCAGGTAGCTGCCAAGAGGGGCGGCCACCACCGTTGCCAGCGCGTTACCGCCATTGAAAATGGCAAGCGCGCGAGCGACCTGATGTTGCGGCACAAGGCGAATGGCCGTTGCGGCAGACAGGGACCAGAACCCGCCGATAGCAATGCCGATCAGGGCACGACCGAGCATATACATCAGAAAGTTCGGGGCGAAACCAATAATGATCCCCGAGAGCGCCATCAGTAGGGTCATTCCCAGCAGAAGGTATTTACGATTTATATTCCCGGCAAGCTGTGCAAGGGAGAGGCTGGTCAGGACCGCCAGCGCGCCAGATATGGCAATCCCCTGGCCGGCAAGCCCCTCCGTAACGCTTAAATCTCTGGCAAGCGGGGTGAGCAGACTTACGGGCATAAATTCCGAGGCAATCAGAACGAATACGCAGAGTGTCATGGCAAAAATGCCGCCCCAGTGCGCGTGTTCCTCATTTTGCGAGGTGGTGTGGTTTAATATGGACATAGTCAGATTTCGCGAAGAGCCGCCCGGTGAAAACGGGCGGCAGAGGAGTTTATTTCAGGCTGGTTTTAAAGAACTGCTCAAACTGTGCAAAAGGGATCTTCCCGGCAACGTTGTCGTAAAGATCGACATGATTTGCGCCTGGAACAATCACCAGCTCTTTATGCTTGCTGCCGACTGCTTTAAACGCATCTTCAGCAAAATAGCGGGAGTGCGCTTTCTCACCGGTTACAATAAGCGTTGGGATAGTAATTTCCCCGGCATAGCTCAGCAGTGGCATGTTCATAAACGATAGCGGCATGGTCGCTGTCCATGCACCAGTGGAGTTAACGGAGCGGACATGGAAGCCGCGTGGCATGCGGTAGTAGTCGTAGAACTCTTTCAGAACCGGATGCGGATCCGCGGGCAAGGTCTCCGGCAGAATACGTTCAGCCGCCGTTACCTTGCCGTTATCATCGACATAAATGTCATGGCCGCCATGCGCGAAGGTACCGTTCTCTGCATCTTTCCAGCGCTGTTCGTTCAAATACTGCAGAACGGCACGGCGGTCAGCTGTTGAATAGCGATCTTTACCGTCGCCCACGCCGTGACCCATCGCCCGGCTCATATCATACATTACGCTGGTGGCGACCGCTTTTACGCGCGTATCCATGGATGCTGCATTCAGTGCCATGCCGCCCCAGCCGCAGATGCCGAGAATACCGATGCGGTTACGGTCGACTTCACTCTGCAGTCCCAGGAAATCCACTGCCGCGCTAAAGTCTTCGGTGTTGATGTCCGGCGAGGCGACGTTACGCGGCTCGCCGCCACTTTCGCCCGTATAGGATGGATCGAACGCCAGGGTAACAAACCCTTTTTCCGCCAGTGTCTGCGCATAGAGTCCGCTGGACTGCTCTTTGACCGCGCCAAACGGCCCGCTGACCGCAATCGCCGCCAGCTTACGGTCACCACGGTTTTTAGGAAGATAAAGATCGCCCACCAGGGTGATACCGTAACGGTTCTGGAAGGATACTTTGCGGTGGTCGACCTTATTACTTTCGGCGAAGGTTTTGTCCCATGTTGTCACCATTGAAACAGGCGCGTTTGGGTTGGTGGTTTCTGCATAACTCATTGAGGTCACTCCACTTAATGATGCGCATAGCAGCATCGCTAAAGACAATTTTTGGGTGATTGTTTTCATGAAAAGGGGCCCTGTGTTGTTGTGGTACAGGCATTATAATTAGCAGAAATAGTGCTGATTAGAGGTCAAATTCTGCTAGAATTAATACCATATTGTTATAGATTGGTTGGGCATGATGGCAAAGCGGGAAAACTATAATGAGCTGTACCTGTTTATGCAGGTTGTAAGAGAGGGGAGCTTCACGGCGGCTGCGCAAAGACTTGGGCTGGCGCAATCCGGGATCAGCCGTTCGGTACGCGAACTGGAAGAGCGGTTGGGCGTTCAGCTTCTGGTTCGCACTACCCGTAAGCTGTCGCTGACCCACGCCGGGGAGCAGCTTTATAAAACCGCCGAGCCCGCCTTCGATACGCTGGATTCAGGCCTGGCGACCCTGGCCCATTACCGCCAGACGCCGTCCGGCACGGTGCGTATTAATGCCAGCCAGCACGCTATCGACAAATGTCTCCTGCCAAAGCTCGCCATTTTTAAACAGCGTTACCCCGACATCAGGCTGGAACTGATGAATGAAAGCCGCTTCGTAGACATTATCGCCGAACGTTTCGATGCGGGTGTCCGATTGGGCCCGGAGGTGGGACAGGGTATGATCGCGGTGCGCATCACGCAGGATATGGAAATGGCTGTGGTGGGCACGCCGGAACATTTTCGGCGCTACGGTTTTCCGCAAATACCGGCAGAACTAAATGCTCATCCCTGCATTGCCTACCAGTTTGCCGATGGCAATTTATATCAGTGGGAGCTCGTACAGGACGGCAAGAAAATAACTCACTCCCCGGTAGGGCAATGGGCGCTGTCGGACAGCTATATGGAAGCTGAAGCGGCTCGTCTGGGGCTCGGTCTGGCCTATGTTCCGGTGGAACTGGTGGCTGACGATCTGGAGCGCGGCACGCTTATTCGGGTGTTGCAGCGCTATAGCCTGCGCATGGACGGGCTGTACCTCTATTATCCGCACCGTAACGTGTCGCCAGCTCTGAGGGCGGTGATTGATACGTTGAAAATTTAGATGGGGGTATTCTCTACGATAAATGAAATGAACATTGGCAAAATTCTCTATTCTCTGGTGAATGGAGAGCATGATGTGGCTTTTTACGCTTAACTAAATAGAGTACTTCATAATGATTAATGAAAAAGTTCATGCGGATCCCATCGACAAACTGGCAGCAGAGTTTGATGCGAGTGAGAACGCAAGGTACCTGTATACGAAAGAGAAATCTACCAAGCAGGTAATAAAAGATATACGAGATACCGTCTTACTCCTTAAAAGAGAAAACGATGATGATAAATTCAATAAGGAATGGAGTTCATCTATAGCACTTAACATATTAGCTTTTGTGGCGATAATGATATTTTTATTCTCTACGGGTAATCGAAGTGATTCTGATTTTATAGAGGAGTTGAAGTTGCCCGCATACATTATATCAATAATGTTATCAACGGTATGGATAGGGATTAATATTGAAAAAACGCTGGTATTCAAAGAGATTTGGAAATTTAATACGGCGAAAATTATACTTTCTTTATCGTTTACCGGATTGATTGTCTATTGTACCTCAGAGGCTTCTGCTATAATAAATGAAGTGTTTAATATCGATCCCTCATTTTTTCCTTTTACAAGAAGCTTTCTTGTTGCTTATCTTTTCTTCAAAAAAATTTCTTTTCTCGTTTATCTTCTCGCTATTGCTGGCATTGTTTGTGTTATAAATATACTGGCTTACTTTAAGTCAAAATGGGACGGAAAAAATGAGGTGGAATTTTCTTTTGGGGCACTCCTTTATATATTCTTTACATGCATGTTTAGTTACTTTGCCCTGGGGTGGGTGAGTAGTAATTTCAATGATGAAGTATTAAACAGAAAAGTATATTTATTAGCTCATCAACTAGATTTTAACAAAAAAAACGCGTGCTCAAATTTAAAAGATGGCGAAGCGAGTGTAATTTATCTGGGACCAAACTAGGATAAAGTGCTTGTAGATTTCAATAACGAAGAAATATTAACGGCGTCCAATTTCCTTGAGGGAACATACTGGTACGCAAATAACAATAAAGAATTAAAGATCTTACCATGCCTGCATTAATGCAGCTCTCTCGTTGCTGGAGAACGCTTACAGAGCAAGAACATCAAAAAAAGCCGCAAGCAGCTTTCTGCTTGCGGCGACAGGAACGATGTTAAGCTGGGCTGACAATCAGGCCGCTTTCATAGCCCTGATTTTTTTCGTGTCAGCCGCGTCGGATTCTGTTTTATCCGCTGCAGCTTGAGCGTTGAGGTCGGGAAGCTTGCTGGTACGCAGAATATGCTGCACGGTCTCTTTCTGCTCGGCGAGATACATGCCAAGATTTTCAGCCTGCGTTTCATCCATCTGCATGCCGCTTTGCAGCAGCCAGTCAGTGAACGCGTCTGCCATATCGAGCAGTTTGTCGTGAGCGTCGGCCTCTTTCTTGCTGGCAAAAGTCATTTTCTCTACACCTTTTCTTACGACAACAAATTTTGTTTCAACAGCCATCGTGCACCTCGCTATACTGTATTTATATACAGTATAGCAGCAACAGATCGACGTTGCAGCAAAATATGTATTATTAGCGTAGCTGCTGCGTTTCCGGGCCACCCATGCTCCGCCGCCATGCCCCGGGCGCCTGACCATATTGACGCTTAAAGCTGCGGTTGAAGGACTGCTGGGAGTCAAAGCCCAGCGCGATCGCCACGTTCAGAATCGGCTCGTCACTGTGGGTTAAGCGCTCCATCGATTTTTGCAGCTTCTGCGCGCGAATATACCCGGCGAGGGGATAGCCCGTATGTTCCTTGAACAGACGCTGGAGGTGCCATTTTGAATAGCCGGAGCGCCTGGCGACGGACTCAATGTCCAGACGGCTATCCAGGTTGTTGTCGATCCAGTCGAGTAGATCATGCATAAATGCGCCAGTGTTCATCTGATTACTCCCACTCAGCATAGTAAAAGTATCTTTGTCTGTTGCATTAAAAGGTGGCGCGTTTTTGAGTTAATTGCAAGTTTTATTGTTGCATTTAAATCCCTGCCTGAAACGGGTCTTTTAACATCGACTCAAATAGCACATAAAGTGCAACAATTATTCTTGCACTTAGTTAAGCGCCTTCCTACAATCGCCGCGATAGTGTATTCGCAACTGTTACAGTTTTGTGGCGATGAACGACACAAATGGCCTTAAGCCAGCTACCGGACAAAGGAAGTGGCGCGGCGTCTCCCGCAGCGTCTTGCCCGGCGGCTACAATTACCGGAATAAAAATAATGAGCCTGCAAAAAACCTGGGGTAACTATCATCTGAGCGCGCTGGGGGCGGTGTTACTCTCCCTGGTGCTCGCCGGGTGTGACGACAGCGTCGCGCAAAATGCCGCGCCGCCTGCGCCTGCCGTCAGTGCCGCTGACGTGGTGGTAAAATCCATTAGCCAGTGGGATAGTTTTAACGGTCGGATTGAAGCGGTAGAAAGCGTTCAGCTGCGCCCGCGCGTCTCCGGGTACATCGATAAAGTGAATTACACCGACGGCCAGGAAGTGAAAAAGGGCGAGGTGCTGTTCACGATAGATGACCGAACCTATCGCGCGGCGCTGGAACAGGCGCAGGCGAACCTGGCAAGAGCCAAAACGCAGGCGAGCCTGGCGCAAAGTGAGGCTAACCGTACCGATAAGCTGATTAATACTCATCTGGTCTCACGGGAAGAGTGGGAGCAGCGTCGTTCGGCTGCCGTTCAGGCGCAGGCCGACATTCGCGCCGCGCAGGCGGCGGTGGACGCCGCTCAGCTCAACCTGGACTTCACCAAAGTGACCGCGCCTATCGACGGCCGCGCCAGCCGGGCGCTGATCACCAGCGGGAACCTGGTGACTGCGGGCGACACCGCCAGCGTGCTCACCACGCTGGTTTCGCAGAAGACGGTTTACGTCTATTTCGACGTGGATGAGTCAACCTACCTTCACTACCAAAATCTGGCCCGCAGCGGGCAGGGGGCGTCCAGCCACCATACGGCGCTTCCGGTTGAGATTGGCCTTACGGGCGAGGAGGGTTATCCCCATCAGGGCAAGGTAGATTTCCTGGATAACCAGCTGACGCCGAGCACCGGTACCATCCGTATGCGCGCGCTGCTGGATAACGCGCAGCGTCAGTTCACGCCGGGGCTCTTTGCCCGCGTCCGTCTGCCGGGCAGCGCGGAGTTCAACGCCACGCTTATCGACGACAAAGCGGTGCTGACCGATCAGGATCGTAAATACGTTTATATCGTGGATAAAGAAGGGAAAGCGCAGCGCCGTGACATCACGCCCGGGCGGCTGGCCAACGGTTTACGCATCGTGCAGCAGGGTCTGAAGCCAGGCGATAAAGTCATTATCGATGGTTTACAAAAAGTGTTTATGCCGGGTATGCCGGTTAACGCCAAAACCGTTGCTATGACCGCCACCAGCGCCCTCAACTGATCCCTTGACCTGAGAATCCTACCCATGGACTTTTCCCGCTTTTTTATCGACAGGCCGATTTTTGCCGCGGTGCTGTCGATTCTGATTTTTATTACAGGATTGATCGCCATCCCGCTGCTGCCGGTGAGCGAATATCCTGACGTCGTGCCGCCAAGCGTGCAGGTGCGCGCGGAGTATCCGGGCGCCAACCCGAAAGTAATTGCCGAGACCGTGGCGACGCCGCTGGAAGAGGCGATCAACGGCGTTGAAAACATGATGTACATGAAGTCCGTCGCGGGCTCCGACGGCGTGCTGGTGACTACCGTCACCTTCCGTCCGGGTACCGATCCGGATCAGGCGCAGGTGCAGGTGCAAAACCGCGTCGCGCAGGCCGAGGCGCGTCTGCCGGAAGACGTGCGGCGTTTGGGCATCACGACACAGAAACAGTCCCCGACGCTGACTTTGGTTGTGCATCTGTTTTCGCCCAACGGTAAGTACGATTCCCTGTATATGCGCAACTACGCCACGCTAAAGGTGAAGGACGAGCTGGCGCGTCTGCCTGGGGTCGGCCAGATCCAGATTTTCGGCTCGGGTGAATACGCGATGCGCGTCTGGCTGGATCCCAACAAGGTGGCGGCGCGCGGGCTGACGGCCTCGGACGTGGTCACCGCGATGCAGGAGCAAAACGTGCAGGTGTCCGCCGGGCAGCTTGGCGCGGAGCCGCTGCCGAAAGAGAGCGACTTCCTGATCTCCATTAACGCCCAGGGCCGTCTGCATACCGAAGAAGAGTTCGGCAATATTGTCCTGAAAACGACGCAGGACGGTACGGTCGTCCGCCTGCGCGACGTGGCGCGTATCGAAATGGGGTCCGGCAGCTACGCGCTGCGTTCCCAGCTGAATAATAAGGACGCGGTCGGGATTGGTATCTTCCAGTCGCCGGGGGCGAACGCCATTGATTTGTCTAATGCGGTACGCGCCAAAATGGACGAGCTCTCCACGCGTTTCCCGGAAGATATGAAGTGGGCGGCACCTTACGATCCGACGGTTTTCGTGCGTGACTCGATCCGTGCGGTGGTGCAAACGTTGCTGGAAGCGGTGGTGCTGGTCGTGCTGGTGGTGATCCTGTTCCTGCAAACCTGGCGCGCGTCGATCATTCCGCTGATCGCGGTGCCAGTGTCGGTGGTGGGAACGTTCAGTATTCTCTACCTGCTCGGCTTCTCGCTGAATACCCTGAGCTTGTTCGGGCTGGTGCTGGCCATTGGTATCGTGGTGGACGACGCCATCGTGGTGGTGGAAAACGTCGAGCGAAATATCGAAGAGGGGCTGGCGCCGCTTGCGGCGGCGCATCAGGCGATGCGGGAAGTGTCCGGGCCGATTATCGCGATTGCACTGGTGCTGTGCGCGGTGTTTGTGCCGATGGCGTTCCTCTCCGGCGTAACCGGGCAGTTCTACAAGCAGTTTGCGGTGACGATCGCGATTTCCACGGTCATCTCCGCCATTAACTCGCTGACGCTCTCTCCGGCGCTGGCGGCACTGCTGTTAAAACCGCACGGCGCGCCGAAAGACTTCCCGACCCGGCTTATCGATCGTCTGTTCGGCTGGATTTTCCGTCCCTTTAACCGCTTTTTCCATCGCAGCTCAAACGGCTATCAGGGGCTGGTGGGCAAAACGCTTGGCCGACGCGGGGCGGTATTTGTGGTGTATCTGCTGCTGCTCTGTGCTGCAGGCGTGATGTTTAAAGCGGTTCCCGGCGGGTTTATTCCGACGCAGGATAAGCTGTACCTGATTGGCGGCGTGAAAATGCCGGAAGGTTCGTCGCTGGCGCGCACCGACGCGGTGATCCGCAAAATGAGCGAAATCGGGATGAATACCGAAGGCGTGGACTACGCGGTCGCGTTCCCGGGACTCAACGCGCTGCAGTTCACCAATACGCCGAATACCGGGACGGTGTTCTTCGGCCTGAAACCGTTCGACCAGCGTAAACACACTGCTGCGGAAATAAATGCTGAAATCAACGCGAAAATCGCGCAAATCCAGCAGGGCTTTGGCTTCTCCATTCTGCCACCGCCGATTCTGGGGCTGGGTCAGGGGTCAGGATACTCGCTGTACATCCAGGACCGCGGTGGTCTGGGCTATGGCGCGCTGCAAAACGCGGTGAACACCATGTCCGGGGCGATTATGCAGACGCCGGGAATGCACTTCCCGATCTCAACCTATCAGGCTAACGTTCCGCAGCTGGACGTGCAGGTTGACCGCGATAAGGCGAAAGCGCAGGGCGTGTCGCTGACCGATCTCTTCGGGACGCTGCAAACCTATCTGGGCTCGTCGTACGTGAATGACTTCAACCAGTTCGGGCGTACCTGGCGAGTGATGGCGCAGGCCGACGGGCAGTTCCGCGACAGCGTGGAAGATATCGCGAATCTGCGCACCCGCAATAACCAGGGCGAAATGGTACCGATTGGCAGTATGGTGAATATCAGCACCACCTACGGGCCGGACCCGGTGATTCGCTACAATGGTTACCCGGCGGCGGATTTGATTGGCGATGCCGACCCGCGCGTACTCTCGTCCACACAGGCGATGACGCAGCTGGAAGGGATGTCGAAGCAAATCCTGCCGAACGGGATGAACATTGAATGGACGGATCTGAGCTTCCAGCAGGCGACGCAGGGCAACACGGCGCTGATCGTCTTCCCGGTCGCGGTACTACTGGCGTTCCTGGTGCTGGCGGCGCTGTATGAAAGCTGGACGCTGCCGCTGGCGGTGATCCTCATCGTGCCGATGACCCTGCTCTCCGCGCTGTTTGGTGTCTGGCTGACCGGCGGCGATAATAACGTCTTCGTGCAGGTGGGGCTGGTGGTACTGATGGGGCTGGCCTGTAAAAACGCGATTCTTATCGTGGAGTTTGCCCGCGAGCTGGAAATTCAGGGCAAAGGCATTATCGAAGCCGCGCTGGAAGCGTGTCGCCTGCGTCTCCGTCCGATTGTGATGACCTCCATTGCCTTTATCGCCGGGACCATCCCGCTGATCCTCGGCCACGGGGCGGGGGCAGAAGTGCGCGGCGTCACCGGGATCACGGTCTTCTCCGGAATGCTGGGCGTGACGCTGTTTGGTCTGTTCCTGACGCCGGTCTTCTACGTCACGCTGCGTAAATTCGTGACGCGCGGCAAAGTAGAAAGAGAGGTTCTTCCCGCGTAGAACGTTGCAGATAACAAAAAACCGCCTTCACAGTGAAGGCGGTTTTTTTGCACTCAAGAAAAGTTAAAGGGCTTCTTTATATTTGGCGATAAGCTCAGGCACCGGATCGCAGCCGCTGGTATCGGCCTTTTTGACCTCTTCCAGGGCACTTGCCACGGTGTGGCGGGCTAATACCGCTAACGAAGCCTCTTCGGCTTCTTCGGAGATAGATTTGAAGTACCAGCAGGCGTTAGCGCTGACCACGCAGCGGGCCGGTACGTCAGGGCGCGACGCCCACAGTTTTTTATCTTCGATGACCGAAAGGTAGATGTCGCGCAGAGTGATCTCTTCCGCCGGGCGACCAAGATGAATTGAGCCGTTACGGCCAAGCGTCGAAACAATAATGCCGTCACGCGTCAGCGGAACCATCAATTTGCGGATGAAGCTCGGGTTGGCTTCCAGGCCGTAAGCCAGAATCGCACTCGTCGAACGTTCTCCTAGTTGCTCCGCCATCGCTACGCTGAGAACCATCTGCAAAGCTGTCGGGAAGCGGTAATCTAACATTTCTCTTTCCTGGGTTGCGGTGAATCTTGTTCTTTTTGGCACCGCAGAGGTGAATAAGCAATAAACAACAATATAACAAATACGGGAATTTTTTTGAAGCAATCTGCGGCATTTGCGATCGAACACCCTGTTCCTGTTTAGCTAAACGTGCGGTCCGGGAAGTCAACCGTCACCAGGAGGCCACCTTCCGCTGAGGTACACAGGTTTACGCTGCTGTTATGTTGCTGCGCCACCGCTTTAACGATGGCAAGCCCCAGTCCGCTCCCGCTTTGCACCTGATTAGGGTCGCGGAAAAACCGGTCGAACACGCGCTCTCGTAGTTCAACCGGAATACCAGGCCCCGCATCGGAGACGCGAAGCTGGGCTACTTTATCTGATGAGCGAACATCAACCTGAATTCGCCCGCCTTCAGGACTGTACTTCACGGCATTTTCAATCAGATTATCTATCAGCGACATCAGGCGTTCCCTGACGCCAGCGATCCAGACTTCATCCTCAGAGAAGAATTCCAGTTCAATCCTGCGCCCGGATGCCAGCGGCTCCAGCGCAGCCATCCGCTCTTGTATGAGCGTGGTTAGCGGCACGGGCTGCATATCCGTGTCAATGCGCGCTTCGCTGTGCATCATCAGCAACAGCTGGTTGACGAGACGGGCGGCCCGGCTGTTGCTGCGCACAATCCCTGCAAGCAGCTGCCGCTGGCTTTCGCTGCTCACCCAGGACTGCAGCGCCTCAACGTTGATTCGCATCGCCGCCAGCGGTGTACGCAACTCGTGCGCCGCGTCAGCAATGAAAACCCGCTCCCGTTCAGCGCTTTCACGCACTCTGGCAAGAAAATCATTAATCGCGTCCACCATCTGGCGGAGCTCCTTATGCCCAGGTACAGCTTTTAAAGGGGAGAGATCGTCTGGCGAACGTAATGAAATTTCATTAACCACCTTGCTCCAGGGGCGCATAGCAATGCGGATTGACAGCCACGCAGGAAACAGAAGAAAAGGAATGCACACCAGCAGCGGCATAATGTAGTAGCCCCGCGAGTTCAGGTAGATAAAGAAGTTCCAGCTTCCGGCAGGGGTGAAAAGGGTGACCTCCACGTTGGAGTGGGGGGATTTGAGCGTGCGGCTCGTCCAGGCGTGACCTTCACCCTGAACGCGCTGCATTTCGCCCAGTCTGGTGTTTTTTACCCCCGTAGGTGCACCCTCAGATGAGAAAATGACCTCGTTGTTTTTGCGAACGATCAGGTTAATCGACAGCTCCGGATCTTCACCGCCGCCATAGCCTTCCCGCAACGCTTTGCTGAAGGCTTCCAGGACATCATTACGATCCTGCGGGCGCTCGTCACTGAGCTCAACCAGCGTAAAAATGGTTTCGTAGGTCTTACTGCCCGTAAGTATCGGGGGGCTACGCAGGTCTTCCAATAAAATAAAGGTTAAAAAAAGACACCACAGCAGGGTAAGCAGCAGCATCTGGGCGATGATAATTCGCCGTACCAGCGTTGGACGCCTCAGTTGGTGCCAGACATTTCGCATTAATCTGTCACCTTCTGGATAGCGACGGTATCAATGACATACCCGACGCCCCGAACCGTTCGTACATAGCCGTCGCCGATTTTTCGCCGCAAATTCCCCATATGCACGTCGAGCGCATTGCTGAGATTTTCCTTTGCACCAAATATCCTCTCTTCCAGGAACCGTCGCGTAATCACGCGATCAGCGCGCAGCATTAATGTTTCAAGCAGCGCGTATTCGCTTGCCGTCAGCTCAACGTGACGCGCGCTCACCGTCACGCGCCGCGTCGGCGAGTGAAGGGACAACCCCCGAATTTCTATCGCTTCATTTTCAAAACCGTAACTGCGCCGCGCAAGGGCTCTTACTCTCGCCAGCAGTTCGGCGAGAACGAAGGGTTTGACAAGATAGTCGTCTGCGCCAGCATCCAACCCGCACAGGCGATCCTGCAGCGTGCCTCGCGCCGTCAGGATGATGACCGGGATCCCCTTAAGCTGCTGGCGCAAGCGCGTCATCAGGCTCATGCCGTCGCCGTCGGGCAGCCCCAGGTCGAGCAAAATAAGTTCCGGCACGCAGACGTCAAGCTGATGCAGCGCATCCTCTTTACGGCGAACCCATATGACATCAAATCCTTGATCTGCAAGGGCGATACGTACGCCATTGCCGAGATCCAGGTCGTCTTCGATCAGTAAAATTTTCACACTGGTAACTGTATCAACCGTGAATGAAGAACAACTTAAGAAAAAACGGTATCAGGAAATCTGCCAGGTTGACAGCGCCCGCACGTACTTCAGCGTTTCTTCATTTTCGGCTCATAAGAACCTCAGGGTGCGTATTCAGAATGAGTGCTCTGGCGTGTAAACCGCTTGCATTGCAATCATTTGAATCCAAAGGACTTCTTCAATGAGAAACATCGAACTGCGTCATACGTTTCCCTATTTACTCCCGGGCCGCAGCCTGAAAAACATCGTGCCGGGCGTCATTCTGGCGCTACTGGCCACCCCGGTACTGGCGGCAGAGCAGAAGCAGGGCAACGTGCTAACTCTGGGGGGAGGCGTGGACGTAGCGCCACGCTACTCGGGTTCGGATAAAAGCCGGGTCTCAGCAGCTCAGGTAGTGGATTATTCCATGGCAAATGGTTTCTTTATCAGCACCACGCGGGGCATTGGTTACGGAAACAACATTGGCAACCTGGATTACAACGCCGCAGTGAGCTACCGAACGGGCCGTAAAGATAAAGATGTGAGCAGCGATTCGATCAGCTCCGGCAGCGACTACCTGCGGGGGATGGGCGACATCAAAGGCTCTGCTATCATGGTGCCTGGGCTGGGATATAAGGTGACCGACTGGCTCAATCTGCAGTTGCAGGCTGAGATCCCGGTTTCAGAGAGAGACAACGGTGAAGCGGTGCATTTCGGCATTAGCAGCCCGCTCTATACGTCATCGACAAATGAGGTTACGCTGGCGCTGACCGGCAGCTGGGGCTCCGACAAGTACATGCAAACATACTATGGGGTCAATGCCACCCAGTCGGCCGCATCGGGTTTTGCCCGACATGACGCCGGGGCCGGAATTTATGCTTATTCAATGAACCTTGACAGGACCTACAGGCTCACTTCACGCTGGAGCGTCCTTACCTCCGCGGGCGTTACGCAGCTGACGGGGGATGCGGCCGACAGCCCGATCGTGCAACGTAAAACGTCCCCAACGGGAAGCCTGAAGATGACGTACAGCTTCTGATTGCGGTTTGTTTATGGATATGAGCGCGCAATAGCGACATATATAAGCCGCTCCGCTTAAGATAGCGGGGCGGTAGTTTTTAAATGATGTTTAACAGCAGTCAGAATAACGAGTTGACTGAAGTTTTATTAAGTATCGAGAGGCATCGGCCTTCGTCCGGAGCATTTGAAAGCCAGAACCTCACTTAAAAGTGTGCCAACATTTCGCGGGTAATATTAATGTCCGGAGAATAACGTGTTCGGAAAGCTATTGTTGAACTACATGCCAGGGTTACAAAATTTGCTAGCCTACGATAAAAGCTGGCTAAAAGATGATGTTAAAGCCGGGTTATCCGTTGCGGCTGTCGCGCTTCCCGTTGCTATTGCTTATGCTGAGCTGGCGGGGGTTGGGGCAATAGTAGGGCTGTATTCCTGCGTTTTACCGATGATAGCTTACGCACTGTTTGGCTCTTCACGTCAGCTTATTGTGGGTCCTGATGCCACGACCTGCGCGGTGATTGCGGCCGTCGTGTTTCCTCTTTCTGCGGGAAATCCAGAACTGCACTGGCAGCTGACGATCGTCATGACATTGATGATGGGCGGATGGTGCCTGCTGGCCAGTAAATTTCGCCTGGGCGCGCTTGCCGATCTGCTTTCTCATCCCATTCTTACAGGTTTGCTTAATGGCGTAGCCGTGACGATTATTGTCGGGCAATTAGGCAAGGTTTTGGGAATAAAGCTAGATGAAGCACAGGTTATTGAGAAAATAATGGCCTTGCCAGGCCGAATTTTAGACAGTCATCTATTAACAATAGGAATATCGCTTTTAACGTTAATTATTTTAATGGTTATCAAAACGTATCGTCGCCACTGGCCGGCACCTCTGATTGCCATTGTAATAACAACGCTACTGGTATGGGGAACATCTGCGCAACAGTACGGTATCGCTACCATTGGGGGGGACGGCTTCCAGTCTGGTTTACCTGTCGTTCACTGGGGGGCGTTCCAGCCCGGTCCCATGCGTGATTTAGTGATCCCGGCGCTGAACCTGGCTTTGGTCAGCTTTGTCAGCCTGATGCTGACCGCGCGCAGTTTCGCCGCGAAAAATGGCTATGAAATTGATGCCGATGCTGAGTTCAGAGCGCTGGGTATTGCGAACCTCATGTCTGGATTATCTCAGGGGTTTGCTATCAGTGGCGCCGATTCCCGGACCGCGGTTAATGATTCAACCGGGGGGAAAAGCCAGCTGGTTTCCGTGGTCGCAGCCTTACTCATCGGTATCGTAGTGGTATTTTTCACTCAGCCACTACGGTTTATTCCGGTATCTGCATTGGGCATTGTTCTGATGTACGCATCGTGGTCATTAATTGATTTACGTGGGCTATGGAACCTGAGGCGCAGAAATAAACAGGCATTTCGCCTGGCCTTCTTCACATTTGGCTGTGTTTTAATTATCGGCGTTATCCAGGGGATCGGCCTTGCTGTATTGCTTGGCCTGTTACAGTTCCTGCGTACCGTGTTTCGTCCCTCTGAGCACTTACTGGGCACTGACGAAAATGGGATGATTCACTCATTAGGCAATACGACCGATATTAAAATGGTCCCAGGCGTCCTGATGTATCGATTTAATTCACCGTTGACCTATTTTAATGTGGCTTATTTTAAACGTCGGGTGTTGAACTTAGTTGATGGTGCAGCATTACAGCCTAAATGGGTGATTATTGATGCAGTGGCTTGCTTCACCTATTCAGACATTAGTGTCCTGGCAACCATAAATGAGTTAAAGCGCGACCTGAAAGCTCGGCAGGTT